>JAEULA010000079.1 GCA_016793165.1 Alphaproteobacteria bacterium
CCGAGGGAACCATTTGGTTCCCTCGGCGTTGTCCGGCGACCCATCAAAGAGGTCCACATGCGGTTGTCCGAGCATATTGCGTTGCACCTGCCTCAGCTGCGCCGGTTCGCGCGGCTCCTGAGCGGCTCCCAGGCCGCCGGCGACGCCTATGTCGCGGCGGCCCTGGAATCGATCGTCGGAGGGGGCACGACCATTCCCGCCGAAGGGGATGTGCGCACGGCGCTCTACCGCCTCCTGCTCGCGATCTGGGACAGCGTCCCGGCAAACCTCGCCGCGCCCCTGCCCGGCGGCCCGCGCCTGGCGGGCGAACACCGGCTGGAGGCCCTGACGCCCCGCCCGCGCCAGGCGTTCCTGCTGCGCACGGTCGAGGGCTTCTCCGCGGGGGAGGCGGCCGCGATCATGGGCACGACGCCCGCCGAGTTCGAGCGGCTCACCGCCGCCGCGACGCTCGAGATCGCCGCCGAGGTGGCCACCAGCGTCCTGATCATCGAGGACGAGCCGCTGATCGCGATCGACCTCCAGAACATCATGCAATCCCTCGGCCACGCGGTGGTCGGCGTCGCGCGCACCCATCGCGACGCGGTCGCCAAGGCCAAGGCGACACGCCCCGGCCTCGTCCTCGCCGACATCCAGCTCGCGGACGGCAGCTCGGGGATCGACGCGGTGAACCAGATCCTCGGCAGCTTCTCGGTGCCGATCGTGTTCGTCACCGCCTATCCCGAGCGGCTGCTCACCGGCGAGCGTCCCGAGCCGGCCTACCTCATCAACAAGCCTTTCCATCCCTCGGTGATCCAGGCGGTCGTCAGCCAGGCCTTGTTCTTCGAGCAGAACGCCAAGCGCCGCGCCTCCTGACACGCGCCGGCCGCCGCGGGCCCGGCGCCGCCGGGTCCGCGCGCCGCTCGTCAGCGCGCTCACCAGTGGAGCGTGATCGCCTGGCTGCGGGTGCCCACCTGGACCATCCGCTCGACCTGGCGACCCTCGAAGCTCGCGCGAAGGCGGTAGCTGCCCGGGGCGAGCTTGGCGAGCAGATAGGGGCCGTCGAGCGTCGCGTCGAAGACGTCGCGGCCGCCGCGCGACAGGGTCACATGCGCGCCCGCAACGTACTGGCCGGAGCGATCGGCGGTCAGGATCTGCAGCGGATAGCGCGGGGCCATCGCCTTGATCTCTGCGATCTCCGCGTCGCCGACGCCGCCGGTGACGTACAGCACGTCGCCCTGGGCCTTTTCGTCGAGCGCGAGCGCGGCATCGGAAGCGCCGGCCGCGAGCAGAAGACCGACAAGGACTCGATCGATGATTCGCATGGCGGCACCTCCCGTCGAATGAGCGTGTCGTCGCTTCAACGACCGAGGCCGGCGCCGGTTCCACCGACGATCGAGAGCGCGACCCGCAGGAACCTCCGCGCACCGGGCGCGTTTACCGCTGTCGATGCCCAGCTTCGAACCGACAAGCCTCCAGCAGGCCCTGGCCGCGAGCATCTTCGTGGTCACCCTCGCGGCGTTCGTCTGGGATCGCATCCGCTACGACATCGTCGCGATGCTTGCGCTGCTCGCTTGCGTCGGGCTCGGCCTCGTCGCGCCCGACAAGGCATTCGACGGCTTCGGCAATCCGGCGGTCGTCACCGTCGCCGCGGTGCTCGTGCTGAGCCACGCGCTGGTGCGCAGCGGCGTGGTGCAGGCGCTGGGCGAGCGTGTCGAAGCAGTGGCCGTGGAGCCCTGGCAGCGCATCGCGCTGCTCTGCACCGTCGGGGCCACGCTGTCCGCCTTCATGAACAACGTCGGCGCGCTCGCCGTCGTCATGCCGATCGCCATCACCATGGCCCGGCGCAGCGGCACGTCGCCGGCGCTGATGCTGATGCCGCTGTCGTTCTCGACGATGCTCGGCGGGACGATCACGCTGATCGGCACGCCGCCCAACCTGCTCGCGTCGGCGGCGCGGGCGCGCTACGGCGAGGCACCGTTCGGGTTCTTCGACTTCACCCCCGTCGGGTTCGCGATCACCGTCGCCGGAATCGCGTTCATGGTCGTCGCGGCACGGTTCGTGCTGCCCGCCGACCGCGCCGCCAGGCCGTCCGGGATGGAGCTGTTCGACGTCGGCCACTACGTCACCGAGCTGCGCATCCCCGAGGGCTCGGCCTGGATCGGGGCGACCGTCGAGGCGCTGGAGACCGAGCACGCCGACCGCCTGCTCGTCGTCAAGCTGCTGCGCAGCGGACTGAGCATGCGCCGCCGCCTCGCCGATCGCGCGCTGGTCGCCAACGACCTGCTGATCGTCCAGGCCGAGGCCGAGCTGCTGCAGGAGCTCGCGCGCAAGGGCGTGCTCGAGATCGCGGCCGCCCATGGCAGCGACGGCGAGAAGGCGCCGCTCGGCCCGCCGGGCGGCGTCGAGACGGTGGAGGTCGTCGTGCCGCCCAACAGCTGGCTGCAGGGCCAGACCGCGCGGCGACTCAATCTTCGCACCCGCTGGAGCGTCAACCTGCTCGCGCTGTCGCGCAAGGGCCGGCCGCTCGCGACGCGACTGCGCGACGCGCCGATCTTCGCCGGCGACGTCCTGCTGCTCGAAGGCGACCCGGACTCGCTCGCCGAGTCCGTCCGCGAGCTCGGCTGCCTGCCGCTTGCCGATCGCCGCATCGCCTTCGAGCCGTTCCGGCTGCTGCTGCCGATCGCGGTCTTCGCCACCGCGATCGTCGCGGTCGCGACCGGGCTGGCCGGTGCCGCCGTCGCCTTCGCGGCGGCGGCGGTGGCGGTCGTGCTGCTGCGCATCGTGCCCGCGCGCGAGCTCTACACGGCGATCGACTGGCCGATCATCGTGCTGCTCGGCGCGATGATTCCCGTGGGCGGCGTCCTCGAGGCGACCGGACTCGCCGACCTCCTGGCGGGGAGGGTCGCCGGGTTGAGCTCCGTGCTGCCGTCCTGGGGGCTCCTCGCCGTCGTGCTGATCGCGACGATGGCGATCACGCCGATGCTCAACAACGCCGCGACCGTGATCGTGATGGCGCCGATCGCGATCGGCATCGCCCAGTCGCTTGGCCTGAACCCGGACGCCTTCGTCATGGCCGTGGCGATCGGCGCGAGCTGCGATTTTCTCACGCCCTTCGGCCATCAGAACAACACGCTCATCCTGGCCGCCGGCGGATACCGCTTCGCGGATTTCTGGCGGCTCGGCCTGCCGCTCGACTTCGTGATCGTCGCGACGGCGATCCCGGTGCTGCTGCTCGTCTTCCCGCTGGGCGGTGCCGGGTGACCGGGGCGATCCGAGCCGCAGCGGCGAATATTCGCATGGCCGCCGGGAACCTATCGCGTGTCCGGCGGTTGTTCGTTCGTGCGACGCCCCTGTCCGCGTCGCAGTGGATCCCGGCCGGCCCTCTCTCCCCGGATCAGGATCTGGAGCCGAGTGTGGCGGCGGCAGTGCCGTTCCTCGGAGCCTGGGCCCGGTGCGTTCCCCCTCCCGCACCGGGCCCTTTTCGTATGCGCCGTCAGCGACGCGCGCCATCGCGCAGCAGCGGCGGAACGCTGGCCGCCGCCGCGTCGTCCTGCGCCGCCTTCACCCGACGGAACGTCTCGCTCACCGCGGCGACGTAGCGCTGCGCGCGGCGCGGATCGGCGGAGTGATACCGGCCGACGCCGGCCCAGACGTCGCCGTCCTCGGCGGCGATCGCCTCGGCAAGGATCCGCGCCGCGATGCGGATGTTGGTCGCGGGGTCGAGCAGCGCCGCCGCCGACGCGACGCGGCCACGGTGAAAGCCGAGGTTGACCTGCATCGGGCCGACATCGAGGCGCCCGTCATGCCCCCAGCTTGCCAGCACGCGCCGTGCCGCGTCGGCGTCGGCGGCGTAGACGGGACCGCGCGGCGTGTTGATGGCATAGGGCCACGGCCGCAGGCGGTGCTCCGGATCGCCGCGCCCCGATTCGTGGACGCCGATCGCGTAGAGGATCAGCGGATCGAGCCCATGGGCCGCGGCGGCGCTTTGCCAGGCGACATGGCCGGGATCGGCGATCGCGATCCCGGCGTCGCCGGCGCGCGCCGGCGCGAGCTCCAGGAACGAGGGCGCTGCAGCCATGACGACCAGGGCGACAGGCAGGCGCACGAGGAAGCGCCGATTGATCATGGACCAACCTCCGGGTCTCGAGGGTTCGTGAGAGGAACGGCGCGCGGAACGGGCGCGTCGGCTGACGGAAGCCGCCGAGGCGGCCCGCGTTCAGATCCGGTGGACCAGCCGCCGGTCGCGCCCGCGCGCGACGACGTGGGCGAGGATGCCGGCCAGTCCGAGGCAGGAAAGCACGCTGCCGATCACCAGCTTCGCCGGCGTCGCGCCCCAGGCCGCCGCCGTGACGTCGTAGAGCGCGGCGAGTACGAAGCCGCCGCCGGCGCAGCCCAGCACGACGCAGAGCGCGACGAGCCCGAGCCGCAGGGCGAACGCCTCGGCCGAGCGCCGCATGCCGAGCGCCGAGCGCGCGAGCATGTTCTCCGCCAGGCCGAGTGCGAGGATCGCAAGGGGGCGCATGTTCGCGCGCCGTTCAGTCGCGCCGCATCATCAGGCCGACGACGAGGCCGAGGCCCGCGGCGGCGGCGGCGGCGGTGAGCGGGTTGCGGGCGAGGGTCGCGCCGAGGTCGTCGATCGCCTCCGACGCGGTGCTGCGCGCGACGCCGACGGCCTCCTGGCCGGCATCGACCAGCGTGTCGATGGACTGCTCCGCGGCGTTTGTCGTGGCCTGCCGCGCGCGCGCGATGAAGTCGCGCGCCTTGGCGACCACGTCGGCGGCCACGGAAATGTCCTTGTCGTCGCGATAGCGGTCGACCAGCGCGGCCAGGGATTCGAGCTGCTCCTTGAGCGAATCGATCTCGACGGCGATGTCACGACGCGACGACGACTTGCTGCGAGCCATGGGAACTTCTCCGAGGACGGGGACGGGGTAGACGGCCGATGCGCCCGCATCGGGACGCATCGCACGGATGCGTCCCGACGCGGGTCGCCGCGGCGACTCAGAGGCGAGTCGCGCGCGTCCAGTCGTCGACCTGACGCTGGGCTGCTTCCTTCGCGAGGCCGTATCGCTCCTGCAGCCGGCCGACGAGCTCGGCCTGCTTTCCGTCGATCACGTCGATATCGTCGTCGGTGAGCTTGCCCCACTGCTGCTGGACCTTGCCCTTGAGCTGCTTCCAGTTGCCTTCGATGCGGTCCCAATTCATCGCGGATCTCCCTTCTTGCGGGTGGATGTCGAGATCGCCGCGCGTGATGCGCGCCGACTGGGAGGACAACGCGCCGCCGGTCCTGCGGTTCCGGCGCCGCTTCGGTCGGGAATCAGGGCGAGCGACCGCGCATCAGGTACATGACCAGGCTGACAATCAGGCCGATCAGGAAGATGAAGAAGAGCACCTGGGCGATCGACGCGGAGGCGCCGGCGATACCGCCGAAGCCGAGGAGGCCGGCGATCACCGCAATGACGAGGAAGACGAGTGTCCAGTGCAGCATGGCGAGCTCCCGGTGATTGATGAGCGACGGCCGGGGAACGCGGTCGGCGCGCTGGGGTTCCGTCGCATCGCGCGGGAACCGATCGCGCATCCGCGCGTTGTGCGGGCGGCGCGGCGCCAAGCCCGCAAGCTTTTCCAGGAGGAACCGATGACGAGCACAAACCTCGTTCGAATCATTCCCGCGGCCGCAGTCGTCGCGCTGGGCATTCTCGCCGGTTGCAATACCGTCGAAGGCGCCGGCAAGGACGTCGAGCGCGGCGCCGAGAAGGTCCAGGACGCGGCCCGGGACGTGAAGCAGAAGCTCTGAACCCCGACGGCATCGGCGCAGCTCGAGCGCTGCGATCGCGCAGGACGGGTCCGGGGCAAGCTCGCGGCCCGTCCGCCGCCGGTGCTGCGACGGCGCGCCGGTCCGAATATCGATCATCCGCCTCGCGCGCGTCGATCGCGGCGAATGCGGAGCGGCGCGCGCGAGCGCATTCCGACCTGTCGTCGGCGCGCGACCCGCCCTAGTCTTTCGGCGACCCGGCCTCGCACCGCGAAGCTCCGGGTCGGAGGGACCGTGGGGCAGCAGGACTTCGATCGCCGAGCCGACGACGCGGCCGGCGGCGCGACCGACGACGGCGCGCCGGCGGTCGCCACGCCGACGGCCATGCTCGCGGCGTATCGCGTCGCGACGCTGGCGATCGGGACGATCGGCGTGGTCGTGTGCTGGCAGGCCCGCCAGCTCGTCTACTACACGCCGTACGGGCCGGGCCCGGCCTTCTTCCCGCTCTGGCTCGGGGGCCTGCTGATCCTGCTCGCCATTGGCCTGTTCGCCGGCAGCTTCGTCGCGCGTCCCGCGCTGAGCGGCACGCTCGGGCCGGCGCGCGGCGCCCGGCTCGATCTCGTGGTCACGCTCGGCGCGATCGTCGCCTTCGCGCTGCTGATCGAGCGGCTCGGCTTCGTGCTCACCGTCTTCCCGATGATGATGGTGCTGCTGCTCGTCCGCCGCTGCGGATTCGGGCTCGCGGTCGTCGTCGCCGCGGTCGCCAGCGCCGGGGTCGGCTACGTCTTCATGAATCATCTCGGCGTCTCGCTGCCGCGGGCGCCGCACGACCTGCTCCTGCCGCTCGGCCTCTGAGGCGCGCCGTGGACGTCCTGCCGCATTTCCTCAACGGCCTGCTGATCGCGCTCAGTCCCGCCAATCTCGGCTACGCCTTCGTCGGCTGCTTCGTCGGCATGCTGATCGGCGTGCTGCCCGGCATCGGCTCGGCGGGCGGCATGATCATCCTGCTGCCCTTCGCGCTGAAGGTCGATCCGACCGGTGCGATCATCATGCTCGCCGCGATCTTCTACGGCAGCTACTACGGCGGCACGATCACCACGATCCTGATGAACGTGCCCGGCGAGGCCGCCTCGGTCGTGACCATGCTCGACGGCCACCAGATGGCGCGCCAGGGGCGCGCCGGCGTCGCGCTGTCGATCGCGGCGCTCGGCTCCTTCGTCGGCGGGACGGCGGCGGTGCTCGCCCTCGTCTTCTGCGCGCCGCTGCTGACCGAGGCGGCGCTGCAGTTCGGGCCCCAGGAGCTGTTCGCGCTGCTGGCCGTGGGCCTGGCGACCCTCGTGTTCCTCGCCGGCTCGTCGATGCCGCGCGCGCTCGCCATGGGCGTGCTCGGGCTGCTGCTCGGCACGATCGGCACCGACCCGACGATGGGCACGCCGCGCTTCACCTTCGGCCTGACCCCGCTGCTCGGGGGCATCGAGTTCGTTCCGGTCGTGATGGGCCTGTTCGGCCTCAGCGAGGTCCTGCTCTCCCTCGAGGCCCGCACGGGGACGATGGCGACGCACAGCGTCGGGCGCATCTACCCGAGCCGCGCGGAGCTGCGCGAATCCAACGGCTCGATCCTGCGCGGGACGGGCATCGGCTTCGTTCTCGGGCTGATCCCGGGCACGAGCCAGGCGCTGGCCTCGTTCATCTCCTACGGCGTCGAGAAGGCCGTCTCGAAGCGGCCGGAGGCGTTCGGCCGCGGCGCGATCCAGGGCGTCGCCGGGCCGGAGACCGCGAACAATGCGCATGCCAATGCCGCGCTGATCCCGCTGTTCACCCTCGCCATCCCGGGCTCGCCGAGCGTCGCGATCCTGCTCGCCGCCTTCATCAAGAACGGGCTGGCGCCGGGCCCGCTCCTGTTCGAGCAGCATCCGGAGATCGTCTGGCCGATCATCGCCAGCATGATCATCGGCAACGTGATCCTGCTGGTGATGAACCTGCCCCTGGTCGGGATCTGGATCCGAATCCTGCAGATCCCGCCGGCCATCCTCTCGGCGATCATCGCGCTGTTCATCTGCCTGGGGACCTATCTGGTCAACAACAGCGTCTTCGACATGGGCGTGATGATCCTGTTCGGCGTCGGCGGCTATGCGCTGCGGAAGCTCGACTTCCCGCTGTCGCCGATCGCGCTGACCCTGATCATCGGCCCGATGATGGAGAACGCGCTGCGGCAGACGCTGACGATCTCGCGCGGCGACATCACGGCGCTGGTGCGCGGCCCGCTCTCGGGCGGGCTTCTGCTGCTGGCCCTGTTCGTGCTCACCTTGCCGCTGTGGCGCGCGCAGGTCCGACGCCTGCGGCGCGGACTCGGCAAGGACGTCGAGGACTGACCGATCCCGATCACCATCGAAGCAAACCGGAGGAGCCCATCGTCATGACACGTCTCGCACGCAGAACAATGCTCGGCCTGGCCGCCGCCACGGCCCTTGCGACCGCCTTCGCCGACTCGTCGGCGGCGCAGGACTCGTGGCCCGCCAAGGGCAAGCCGGTGAACGTGATCGTCAGCGCCGGCGCCGGCAGCGGCCAGGACCTGACCGCCCGCATCCTCACCGAGCAGCTGGCGAAGGAGTTTCCCGGCTCGGTGTTCCAGATCGTCAACCGGCCCGGCGCCGGAACGCAGATCGGCACGCAGGCGATCGCCGATGCCGCACCCGACGGCTATACCTTCGGCATCATCGCGCTGCCGACGCTGGTCACGCTGCATCTCGACCCGGCACGCCAGGCGAGATTCACGAGCGCCAGCTTCGAGCCCGCCGCGAACTTCATCTACGACCCGGGCGCCATCGCGGTGCCGGCGGACAGCAAGTACAAGACGCTGACCGATCTCGTCGCGGACGCGAAGGCGCAACCCGGCGCAATCACCGTCGGCGTCACCGGCCCGCAGGGCCGCGAGCATCTCGACGTGGCGGCGGTGGAGCAGATCGCCGGCGTGAAGTTCAACCCGGTGTTCCACAACGACTCGGGCGCGGCGTTGAATTCCATGCTCGGCAAGAACATCGCCGCCATGCAAGGCAGCGTCGGCGACTACATCTCCCAGATCCAGGCGGGCCGCGTGCGGCTGCTCGCCGTGTTCTCCGACGAGCCGAGCAAGTTCGCGCCGGGCGTGCCGACCGCGAAGTCGCTCGGCTTCAACGTCGTGTCGGGAGTCAGCCGCGGCTTCGGCTTCCCGAAGGGCGCGCCGCGCGACGCGGTGCAGAAGCTCGAGGCGGCGATCAAGAAGATCGGCACCTCGCCCGAGGGGATCGCGCAGGTCGACAAGATGGGCTTCGAGATGAAGATCATGGACTCGGCCAGCTTCGCCAAGTACTGGGCCTCCGAGGCCGAGCGCATCACCGAACTGTTCAAGAAGACGGCGCAGAAGTAGGCCTGCTCGCGACCCGACGCGGCGCGGGCGCGCATGCCCGCGCCGCGTTCTCCCGGTCGAAACGAAAGCTGCAACGAGGACCCGCATGTTGATCGCGATCCTGCCCGGCGACGGCATCGGCCGGGAAATCGTCCCCGAGGCCGTCAAGGTGCTTCGCGCGCTCGAGCGGCACGGCTTCAAGGCGACGCTCGAGGAGGCGCCGATCGGCGGCGCCGGCCTCGATGCCGCCGACGACCCGCTGCCGGCGCCGACGCTGGCGCTCGCGCGCAAGGCCGAGGCGATCCTGCTCGGCGCGGTCGGCGACCCGAAATACGCCAGGCATCCGCACAACAAGCTGCCCGGGGTCGGCCTGCGGCGGCTGCGCAAGGAGCTCGACCTGTTCGCGAACTTCCGGCCCGCGCGCCTATTTCCCGAGCTGCGCGACGCCTCGACGCTGAAGCCGGAGGTCGTCGACGGCCTCGACCTGCTGCTGCTGCGCGAGCTGACGGGCGACATCTACTACGGCACGCCGCGCGGCCGCGTCGAAGGAGCCGCCGAGCGCACCGCCGTCAACACGATGCGCTACAGCGAGTCCGAGATCGCGCGCATCGGCCATGTCGCGTTCAAGGTCGCCCGCGGCCGCGGCCGCCGGGTCTGCTCCGTCGACAAGGCCAACGTGCTGGAGACGATGGCGCTGTGGCGCGAGGTGATGACCGAGGTCGGACGCCAGTATCCCGATGTCGAGCTCACCCACATGTATGTCGACGCGGCCGCGATGACGCTGGTGCGCGCGCCGAAGAGCTTCGACGTGATCGTGACGCCGAACCTGTTCGGCGACATCCTGTCCGACCAGGCCGCGATGCTCACGGGCTCGATCGGCATGCTGCCCTCGGCGTCGCTCGGCGCGACCTCGCAGGGTCTCTACGAGCCCGTGCACGGCTCGGCGCCCGACATCGCCGGCAAGGGCGTCGCCAATCCGCTGGCGACGATCCTCTCGGCCGCCATGCTGCTGCGGCACTCCTGCGATCGCGCCGATCTCGCCGAGCGCGTCGAGAGCGCGGTCCGCAGCGTGCTGGCGGCCGGCTACCGGACCGCCGACATCGCCGAAAAGGGAAAGCCGGTCATCGGCACGCGCGAGATGGGCGATCGCGTCGTCGCCGCGCTGTAGGCCGGCGCGGCCGGCGCGTCACGCCTTGCGCGCGACGGCGTCGAAAGCGGGCCCCTTGCGGACCTTCTTGCGCCGGCTGATCTCCGCGATCGCGGCCGCCGGCGCGCCGTCGCGGATCGCGATCTCCTGCTCCTTCTCGAGCACGAGCAGTTCCTCCGCCTCGAGGACCAGCGCCTCGATCGCCTCGTGCGGCGCGACGACGATGCCGTCGCGATCGCCGACGATGAAGTCGCCCGGGCGGACATAGGCGCCGGCACAGCGCACCGGGACGTCGACGGCGACGACCTCGACCTCGCTCGACGAGGGGCGCGCCGACGTGCCCGCCGAGAAGATCGGCAGCGGCAACTCCGCGAGCTCCAGCGCGTCGCGCACGCGCCCGTCGGTGACGAGGCCGGCGAGGCGATGGTTGATGCAGAAATGCGCCATGTTCTCGCCGAGCAGCCAGCCGCGCGTGCCCGCGGCGGCCAGGATCACGACGTCGCCCGGCTCCACCCGTTCCGCCATCGTGTAGAGCGTGTGCCCGGCGTGCTTCATGCCCGAGCGCGGCGCGTAGCACATCGTGCGCACGCGGCCCGACACGCGCCACGCCGGATTCACCGGCAGCACGTCGTCCATCCACGCGCCGACGCCGAAGCGGGCGAGTGCGTCGGTCACGATGCTCGACGAGAAGCCGCGATAGGCGGCGGCGACGGCGGCGGCGACGGCTGGAACGGATGGCATGTCGAACTCCTGCTTGAAGCGGACGGCCCCGCGCGGATCGACGCGAGGATGCCGATCCGCGGAGGGCCGGCGGCGCGGCGTCAGGCGTAGACGAAGGCGCGATCGGTCAGATCGATCGCCGGCAGCTGGTCCTTCTCGGCCCAATAGTCGTGGAGATGCTGCCATTCCGGCTTGTCGCCGCGACGCGGCAGCAGGTGCTGCTGTCGCATGATGTAGCCGGGGTTGAAGTTCTCCGGGTCGACCCACGGGCCGAGCTTCATGTCGGCGTCCTCGGGTCGCAGCATCGGCATGACCTGGCCCGCGCCCGTCGCCTTCATGTGGTTGAGCAGGCGGCAGACGAAGTCCCCGACCATGTCGGAACGCAGCGTCCAGGACGCGCGGAAATAGCCGAAGATCCAGGCGAGATTCGGAACGCCGGTGAACATCATGCCGCGATAGGTGACGGTCTCGGGCCAGTCGACCGGGCGGCCGTCGACGACGAAGTCGATGTCGCCCATGACGCTCAGGTGGAAGCCGGTGGCGGTGACGACGATGTCGGCTTCGAGCAGCGCGCCGGACCTGACGCGGATCCCCTTCGGCTCGAAGCGCTCGATCTCGTCGGTCACGACCGAGACCTGGCCGGCCTCGATCTGCTTGAACACGTCGGCGTCGGGCACGAAGACCATCCGCTGCTGCCAGGGCCGATAGCGTGGCGTGAAATGCTCGTCGACGATCGCCTCGGAACCGAGATGGCGGCGGATGCCGTCGATCATGTCCTTCTTCACCGCCTCGGGCTCGCTGAAGGTGCGGCGATGGAAGGCGTGCGTGTCGTGCAGGATCCGGCGGCGCACGATCTCGTGGATCCAGCGCTCGTCGATGCCGAGGGCGCGCAGCTCGTCCGCGATCGGCACGGCGTTGCGGCCGATGCGGAAATAAGTCGGCGAGCGCTGCAGCATCGTGACATGGCCGCAGCTCCCGGCGATCGCGGGGATCAGCGTCGCGGCGGTGGCGCCCGAGCCGATCACGACGACCTTCCGGCCGGTCAGGTCGAGATCGTCGGGCCAAGTCTGCGGATGCACGACGCGGCCGGCGAAATCCGCGAAGCCCGGCCAGTCCGGCGTATAGCCCTGCTCGTGCCTGTAGTAGCCCTGGCACATCCACAGGAAGCCGCAGGTGAAGCGGCGCGTCTCGCCCGCCTCGCCGACCTGCGCCTCGACGCTCCAGCGCCTCTCGGCGCTCGACCATCGCGCCGTCACGATCCGGTGGCGGTAGCGGATGTGCCGCGCGAGACCGTTCTCGGCGATGATCTCGGCCATGTAGGCGCGGATCTCGTCGGCCGTGGCGAGCGGCACGCCGGTCCAGGGCTTGAAACGGTAGCCGTAGGTGTAGAGGTCGGTATCGGAGCGGATGCCGGGGTAGCGATGGGTGAGCCAGGTGCCCCCGAAGCTCTCCATCTTCTCGAGGATCGCGAAGGTCGTTCCCGGGCATTGCTGCTGCAGGTGATAGGCGCTGCCGATGCCGGAGATCCCCGCCCCGACGATCAGCACGTCGACGTGCTCGGCCGCGCACGACGCGTCCCCCGGCTTGCCCATGCTTCGCTCGCTGTGGCTTCCCTTTGGCATCAGCTTGAACGAGTGCCGTGCGTCTGGCCAGACCGCCGCGCAAGGCGACCCGCGCCCGCGGCGACGCCCGCCCGGCCCGGTCCGCGCGATGGCATTGGAAACCCGGCCCCCGGACCGCATAATCGCTGGTCACCGCATCGGCGGGCGCGAGCCTTCCGCTGCGACGGCGACGGGACTCGAACACCGCCCTGGATCCGCCCGCCATGCGACTTGTCATCGGTGATCACGAGCTCGACCTGCGGCGCCAGGAGATCCGTCGCGCGGGGGCGGCCGTGCATGCGGAGCCCCAGGTCCTCGATCTCCTCGTCCACCTCATCCGGAACCGCGACCGCGTCGTCGGCAAGGACGAGCTGATCGAGGTGATCTGGAACGGCCGCATCGTCTCGGACGCGGCGCTGAGCAGCTGCATCAGCGCCGCGCGCAAGGCCGTCGGCGACACCGGCGAGCGCCAGGCGATGATCAAGACGATGCATCGGCGCGGCTTCCGCTTCGTCGGTCCCGTCGAGGAGATCGCCGAGGCGCCGCCGGCCGAGGCGGCGCACGAGCCGCCAGCCGCACCTTCCGTCGCGACGTTGCCGCCGCCGGCCGCCGCGCCCGTGCCCGTTGCGGCGGCGGCGGCGGCCGCCTCCCCGACGCCGGGCGCCACGGCGACGCCGGCCGCCGCGCCACGGACCGAGCGCAAGCCGTCGGTCGCCGTGCTGCCCTTCGTCAATCTCGGGCGCGACCCCGGCACCGAGTACTTCACCTATGGACTGACCGAGGACGTCATCCGCCTGCTCGCGCGCAATCGCTGGCTCGACGTGCTGAGCCGCCATTCCGGCGCGGCGTTCAAGGACCGCGACGTCGACGCCCGCACCATCGGCGCGGCGCTCGACGCGCGCTATCTCGTCCAGGGCAGCGTGCTGATCTCCGGGGAGCGCCTGCGCATCAACGTCGATCTGGTCTCCGCCGAGAGCGGATTGCAGCTGTGGTCGGAGAGCTACGACCTCGAGCTGGCCGACATCCTCGCCGTCCAGGACACGATGGCGCGCCAGATCGCGGCCGTGATCGAGCCCGAGCTGTCGCGCATCGAGCGCGAGGCGGCGATCCGCCGGCCGCCGGCGACCATCGACGCCTGGGAGTGCTATCAGCGCGGCTTCTGGCATCTCTGGGGATTCACGAAGCCGGGGATGGCGGAGGCCGAGGCGATGTTCCGCCGCGCCATCGAGCTCGACCGCGACTTCGCCCGCGCGCACGGCGCGCTCGCCTATGTCCGGCTGCAGGCCGCGATGCTGAGCGAGCCGCAGGACCGTCCCGATCTGCTGAAGGCGGCGCTCGACGGCGCACGCGTCGCGGTGTCGCTCGATGACCGCGACTGCATGAACCAATGCGTGCTCGGCCGCGCGCTGGTGGCGACGGGGCGGCGTGCCGAGGCGATCCCCGCGCTCGAGCAGTCGGTCGCGCTGAATCCCAGCTTCGCCCAGGGCTGGTTCGCCCTCGCCGATGCGCTGGTGCTCGAAGGACGCGAGCGCGAGGGCATCGCGCTGCTCGATCGCGCGACGCGTCTCAGCCCGCGCGACGCCCATATCTGGACCTTCAATGCCGTGCGCGCGATGGCGCTGCTGTCGCTCGGCGCGCTCGACGAGGCGCTCGAGTTCGCCGAGCGCGCCGTGCAGCACCCCAGGGCCTCGTACTGGGCGCATGCGACACGTGTCGCCTGCCTCGGCCTGCTCGGCCGCGGCGACTCCGCGCGGGCCGCGCGCGACGAGCTCTTGGCGCGCCTGCCCGACTACTCCGTCGCGCGGGCGCGGCTCGATCTCGTCGACCTCATGCACACCCCGGAGCGCGCGGTCGAGCGGTACATCGACGGTCTGCGCCGCGCCGGCGTCCCCGAGCAGCCGCGCACGGCGGGCGGTCCCGGCGCCTTCTAGCGCCTGGCGCGTGATCGCCCGCGATTGCGGTCGCGCCTGTCCATCCGCGCCCGGCTCAAAGGCCGCCGGCATGGAGCGCCGGTGGCGACGCCGTGCGCACGCATTCGACCGGCGATACCACCGGCGGCTCGCCGCGGGCGAGCAGTTGCGCGACCTCGTGCTTCATCGCCTGATTGAGTGCCTTGTGGAGGCGTTCCAGCGTCGGCATGTCCCAGTCGAACGACGCGATCGCATCCGTCGCCTCGAACAATGGCAGCGACAGCTCGTCGCGCAGCGCGGCGTAGCGCGCGAGCGCCGCCTCGGTGCCGGCCGCCGCCGCGTCGGCCAGCAGCTCGGCATCGCGCAACGCATCGGTGATGCCGTGCGCGGTGATCGGATCCTTGAAGTAGCCGGCGTCGCCGACCAGGGCCCATCCCGGACCCGTGGCGCGCCGGAAGAACCCCTTGCGGCCCGCGAAGGGCCAGATGCGCGACGCCGGCGTCGCCGCCTCGACCGCCTCGCCGAGCGCCGGCGACACCTCGCGCAGCACCCGGTGGTAGCCCGCGACCGGATCGCGCAGCAGGTCGCCGCGGAAGCGCGACGGCGGCACGGCCGCGAAGACGCAGTGCTGCGCGGCATTCGTTTCGATCACGCCGACACTCGCGCCGTCGCGGTAGTGCCAGTGGTAGCCCTGGGCGGCGAGGCCCGACCAGTAGCCGTAGAGCACGCTCGACGTGTGCGCCGCCTGTCGCGTCATCGGCGCATCGACCAGCCGCGCGACGGTCGAGCCGACGCCGTCCGCGCCGACCACGAGCCCGGCCTCGATGCGCAGCGGCTGCTGCCGCTCGTCCATGATCACGGCGCCCCTGACGCGCTCGCCGTCGCGCACCAGCGCCGCCAGGCTGTGGTGATGCCGGATCTCGACGCCGGCCTCGCAGGCGGCATCGACGAGCACGCTGTCGAGGATCGTGCGGCGCGGCGCATACAACGCGTCGACGCCGTCGGACGGCCGGATGTCGACCGCGACGGCCTCGTCGCCGTAGTGGAACGTGGTGCGGCGCACCGGCGGCGTGCCGAGAGCCTGGAGCCGCGGCAGCAGCCCCCAGCGATGCAGCTGCAGCACCGCCCCGCGCATCAGCGCGTGGGTCGACAGCGTGTCCTCGCCGTAGCCGCCGCGATCGACTGCCAGCACGCGCAGGCCCCGGCGAGCCATCAGCATCGCAGTGGCGGCGCCGGCGCAGCGCGCGCCGATGACGAGCACGTCGTAGCGTTTCATCTGCAGCATGGTGCTCTCCCTTGGCTCAGGCCGAGGCGCGGCCGTTGGCGGCGAGGAATTCGTGGATGTCGGCGGCCAGCGCCGCGGCATCGAGCCCGACGCCATCGAGGAAGCTCGAGCGCCGACGGCGCATGAAGCGCAGGCCGAGGACATAGAGCCCCGGCACCGGCGTGACGCCGCCGTCGTGGCGGATCTCGCCCGCGGCATCGAGCACGGGCACGCGCAGCCAGCGGTAGTCGCGCCGGAATCCGGTGGCCCACACGATCGTGCGGATGCCGGCAGCCGCCGGATCGAGGCGCGTCGGCGACGTGCCCGGCGCGAACCGCGCCGGCCAGGCCTCGCGCGGCGCCCCGTCGATGTCCGCCGCGAGGTCGATCCGCGCGAGCATCCGTTCCATCGTGCCCTGCGCCGCCGCGACGGACGCGTCGAGGTCGTCGGCGAGGAGGAGGACGCCGTCCGCGACGTCCACGAGCCGGCCGAGCAGCCGCACGCCCTGCGCCTGCAGCGTGGTCAGGTCGATGTTGCGGCGCGCGGGGTCCCCGACGAGCTGCAGCGAGGGCTGCGCGCGCGCACGCGCGATGTCGCGCACGTCGCGCACCGTCTGGTCGAGGATGCCGATGCGCTCCATCCACGCCATGATGTCGCGACCGCGATAGACCCGCGGCAACCGCGTGTGGTCGCCGACCGCGAGCGCGACCGGGCGGCCGGAGCGGTGGATCTCCTCGGCGAGCTGGACCCCCGATGCGGAGGCGCCCACGACGAGAACGCCGCCGGCCGGCAGCTCCCGGGCGTTGCGGTAGCGCGTCGGCGTGACCTGGACGAGCGCGCTCGACACGCGGCGCGCCATCGGCGGCACGAACGGGACGTCGCAATCGCCCGTCGCGACGACGACGACGCGGGCATGCCGGATGCCGCGGCCGGTCTCGATGCGATAGCCGACCGGCGCGCGCCACACGGCACGGACCGCGGTGTCGGTCTCGACCGGCGCCGCGGAGGCGCGGGCATAGCCGGCGAGGTAGGCCGTCACCTCGGGCATCGTCATGTAGCCGTCGGGGTCGGCACCGGCATAGGACCATCCGGGCAGCCTGCTCATCCAGTTCGGCGTGAGCAGTCGCAGCGAGTCCCAGCGCTCGCTGCGCCAGCGCTCGGCGACGCGGCCGCGCTCGAGGACGGCGTGGTCGACGCCGAGCATGGACAGGCAGCGGCTCATCGCCAGCCCGGCCTGTCCCGCTCCGATGATGATCGCGTCATTGCGCAGCACGGCGGTTCCCCTTGATCTTCGGCGACGCGCGTCGGAAGGCCGGACGCGCTACCGCGCCGCCAGCGGCACGGTGTAGACGGTGGCGGTGCCCGTCAGGCACGGCTCGCCGGCCGCATTGCGGACCGAGGTCTCGATCCGGCAGATCGGTTTGTCGGGCCGCACGTCCTTGACCTCGACGCGACCGGTGATCGTCTCGCCGATCCCGACGGCCTTGACGAATTTCCACTCGACCGAGAGGAAGACGCTGCCGGGACCGGGCAGGTCCTCCGCGACGATGGCATTGAGGAGTCCGGAGGTGACGCCGCCCTGGACGATCAGGCGCCCGAACACCGAGCGCTCTGCCGCCGCCTTGTCGAAGTGCAGCGGATTGCGATCGCCGGTCATGTCGGCGAAGGCCATGACATCGGCCTCGGTGGTGCGGCGGGTGCGCTCGGCGAAGTCGCCCGGCTTCGGACGTCCTGCGACGATGCCGGCCCAGCCGTCGACGATGGTCGTATCGCTCATCGGTAGTCTCCGTGGTCGGTGGTGACGGGTGCCGAGGGACAGGCCTCGGCCGTGGCGAGCCGCCGGCGGCGGTGACGCGATGCGCGCCGCCGGCGTCCCGGCGACATCAGGCGCGAAGGCCGACCGAGACCGGCACGCCGTTCGTCAGCACGTCGAACACGGCCGAACGCGCGACCGACTGCGCGACGAGCTTCTCGAGCATCTCCTTCGGCGCGTCGGCGTCGATCCGGAAGTCGACCTTGATCGATTCGAACCCGTTCCGGACCTTGTCCGACAGGCCGAGGATCCCCTGCAGGTCGATGTCGCCGCTGACGTCGGCCTCGACGGCGTGCAGCTTCACGCCGCGGGCGGCGGCGATGTTGGCGATGCCGGCGGTGAGGCACGCAGCGATGGCGTGCAGCAGGTACTCGACGGGCGTCGGCGCGTTATCGCTTCCGCACAGCACCCCTGGATGATCGGCGTCGGCCACGTACGCCGACTTGTGGCTGTGCGCGCCGCCGGCGCCGGTGAAACCGGTCATCGTGCTGCGCATATGCGTGCCGTTGATCCACTGGCCGTTGGCGCGGAACTGGAACTTCGCGAGCGCCGGCTTCTCGCCGACGGCGCCGATGGTGGCGAACAGCGCGGGCGTGTCGATGCCGTTCATCGGCACGGGCTGCCGCCGCGCGGCGGGCTTCTCGAGCGTGGTCGTGGTCATGGGCTTCTCCTCGGGACGGACCGCGGGGCCCGGAGGCCCGGCGGCGGGTTGCGATGTTCTCGGCGCCGCCGTCACCGCGACCGTTCGAGGGTCATGACGTTGCGCTGCGAGCGTCGCGAAACTAGGCGCGCCCGTCCGCGCTCGCTTGGCCGCCCCCTGGGGAAGTCCTGGAGATTTCCTGGATCTTCGTGCGTCGGCGCCTCCCAATGCCGATGGCTCGGGGTCGGTAATCGATCAACGACCGATTCCCTCTTCGTTATCTGGTTTCAGTATTGAAATCGGAGAGGTTCGTTCGTTACTCTCAAATCCATTGTGCGGATTCACTGCGCCGTCTCTCGCTTCATCCGCCTCCTCATCAGGACATTTGCGCTCCTGCCGATCGCTCTGCTGCTCGCCTTGACGCCGGCGGCCTTCGCGCATCCCGGGCATGAGCGGAGCGCCGCCGAGGCCGGCCCTGCGCAGCGGGACGTCGAGGCGAGCGCGGTCACGCGAAGAGGCGACCTCCCCGAGCTCGAGGAACGGGTGAGCGCGGCGACCCCCGATCACGGTTCGATCGTCGCTGACCTGCCAGAGAGTCCGTCGCCGTGCCCTTGCTGCGACGAGGACGACTTCTGCGGCGGCGGCGCCTCCTTTCCCGTCGAGGCGACACGCATGCCGCTCGAGGCCGAGCTCGGCTCACTCGTGACGCCGGCGCCCGAACGGCATCGCCCGGACGACCCGATCGACATTCCTCCGAAGCCGCCGCGCATCCACGTCTGAGGCCGCTCGGCCTCGACGTTCTCTGCGCCGGCGGCACAGGCCGCCTGGCGCCGTACGGCACTTCCAGGAGATCTCGATCCATGGCTCCCAAGCTCAATGCCCGATCGTGGCCGACGCGCCGGCCTTCGAGCCGCCGAACAAAAGGGGCACGCATCGCTTCGGCGCGCGAAGTGACGGGGCGCCCGACCCCGATGCCGAATTCCATTTTGGTGCTACCCAAGCGTCGACATGGTGATCGGCGTTTGCGACACCTACCCTTCCTGCCCCCAACTCGCGTCAATCCACCGACCGGAAACAGCGATCGTCGAGCTCTTCGCTTCACCGGCGTCACATCGCAATGGAGCTCCCGATGACATCCGAGTCGCCGGCTTCCACATCCGCGCCGACGCGCTCGAGCACGGCTCCCTCGGCCCGATCCGAGTTCCTGAATCCGCCGCAGGAGTCGGGCCGCGAGGAGCAGGCCCCGAAGGAGATCCGCTTCCTTTCTCGGCTCACCCTCCACATCGTGCGGGCCTCGGACGCGGATCTGACGTCCGCTCACCGAAGCTGCTCTGAGCTCGCCCCGCTCGCCGCTCCGAAGGTGGCGCCGGACATGATCGTCTTCCTCGACTACATCAATGATGCGGCGAACCGCTCGTGCCTCGTCGGCGTGCGCCGAATGCTGCCGGGGACGCCGCTCGTGGTGGTGCCGCGGACATTGAGCGCCTTGCTGACGACGCAGCTGCTCGCCGACGGGGCCCAGGCCGTGATTCCGCCCGATGCCGATCCCAGCGCCGTCTTCTCCGTGCTGCAGCTCGCCGCGCGCGGCGGCGCCTACGCGCCCCCGCAACCGGCCGCCGCCGCACCGGCCGAAAGCGCTGAGCGCGCCGACCACGCGGGCGCGCACCGCAGCTCGGCTCGCTGGGCGAACCGGTCGGTCACCGACCAGCAGCAGCAGATCCTGTCGCTGATCCGCCGCGGACATACGAACAAGGAGATCTCGCGCACCCTGAACATCTCCCACAACACGACGAAGAACCACGTCATGCGGCTGATGCGGAAGTTCAAGGCGTCGAACCGCGCGATGCTCGCCGCGATGACGAACGAGTCGTGACGGAAGCGTGGCGGCGCGCGCACTCCGCGATCGCAAACGGGTAGCACCCATCGGAGCGGCCGCTTTTCACTCTCCTTTGGAACGCCTCGCGGTAATCATCGCCCCGATGCGACAACTCGCCTCGGGAGGACAGAATGCGAAGCCGCGCACGGCCATCGACTGTGGAGACGGATCGTCATGAAGTCGCGTCGACAGGCGCGGCGTGACGCCCCAGCTCGATGACGACCCGCGCGCAACGGCGCGCCTCGGAGCGCTGCTCGAGTGCATCAACGACGCGGCGATCATCGTCGACGAAGCAGGTCGCATCGTCGTCTTCAACCGCAATGCGCGGCAGCTCTTCGGCTATGACGAGCACGAAGTCGTCGGCCGGCAGCTGGACATCCTCCTGCCGGAGGGCGCGAGAGAGAATCACGCGCGTCATCTCCGCGGGTTCGCGTCGTCGGCCGAGCCGATCCGGCGAATGGGCGGGCGCCCCGACGTCATGGGGCGGCGGAAAGACGGCTCCATCTTCGCCGCGGAGGCGTCGATCGCGCGGTTCGGCTCCGGCGACGCCCTCGAGTTCCTTGCCGTCGTTCGGAACCTCGACGGGCTGAGGCCCGGGGACGCCGAACTGGTCCTGGGCGCACGCGCCGCCAAGGCGCAGTTCCTCGGCGCCATCGACCACCTCAGTGAAGGCCTCGCCTATTTCGACGCCGATCGCAGGCTTCAGCAGTGGAACGCGCCGCTGTGCCGCCTCATCCCCGACATCGCGGACCGCCTGCAGGTCGGCCTACCGCTCGAGGCCTTCACCGACGCGCTCCTCGCGGCGACATCCCGGCTGTCCCTCACGCGGTTCGGCGACGACGCGACCGGGACGACCGCTGCGGACTCGGCGACGGGAGAGTTCGTCGGCGAATGCGCCGAGTTCCGGACCTCCCAAGGGCGCGTGGTCGAGGCCTGTCGCCGCATCATCCCCGACGGCGGGATCATCGAGCTCTATCGCGACGTCACCGACCTGCACGCCAAGCAGGCCGCGCTGCAGCGGGCGGTCGGCGAAAAGGACGCGATGCTGCGCGAGCAGAGGCGCTTCCTCGCCATCGCCAACCACGAGTTCCGAACCCCGCTCGCGATCATCGACAGCTCCAGTCAGCTCCTGCGCGCACGGCTCAAAGACCACGCCTCGTCGACGGTCACGACACGCCTCGACCGGATACGTCGAGCTGTCGAACGGATCGTCGATACGATCGACTGGGCGATCAACGCGTCGGACATCCTGGACGCGCCGCGCGAGGAGCGGATCGAGTCGTTCGACCTCTGCGTCCTCGTCGACGAGATCACCGTGGCGCTGGCCGACGTGCATCACGCGGCGCGGATCTCGATCGCGCATCCGCCCGAGCCGCTTGTCATCGAGGGCGACCGCTCGTTGGTCGGGCACGCGGTCGAGAACATCGTGAGCAACGCGATCAAGTTCTCCGGATTGTCGCCGGAAGTCGTCATCGAGACCGCCGCCGAGGGCGATGTCGCGCGCGTCGCGGTGACGGACAACGGGATCGGCATTCCGGAGTCCGAGCGCGAGGCGGTTTTCGAGCGCTATCACCGTGCGAGCAACTCGGCCGGGACGCCCGGCTCGGGCATCGGCCTCTACCTCGTGAGCCGGGTCGCGCAGCTGCATGGCGGCTTCGTTCGCATCGAGACGCCGCCGAGACCGGGTACGCGGATGGTGCTGGGCTTGCCGTTCAGGTTCCCGACGAGGTCGGGCGATGCCGGCGAGAAAGGGCGAGATGACGAAGTCCATCGTGATCATTGACGACGATCCCGTCCTGCTCGAGGACCTCGCCGAGGTTCTCCGCAGCGAGGGCTACGCCGTGCACACGGCAATGGACGGCGCCCGCGGCCTCGACCTGATCCTCGGGGTGTGCCCAGACCTGATCGTGAGCGACCGCTCGATGACACCGGTGTCGGGCTTTGCGGTCCTGATGACGCTGCGGACGCAGCACCCGGAGCTACGGTCGATCCCGTTCGTGTTCCTGACCGCGCTATCCGATCCGCGGGACATGCAGGCGGTCGCCGACCTGTCGCCGACCGCATACTGGCTGAAGCCGGTCGACTATGCGGAGCTCGTCGAGCGCATCTCGAGACTCATTGGTCCCGGGCGAGACTCCGTCGTCGCCTGACGGCGACATCTCTCGCCGCGCGCATCGACCGCCTCCGATGCCCCGCTGAACCGCGCACGAGGAAGGCTCCGAGGATGCGTCGACCGCCGCGCCAGGCGCGGTTCAGGCGGCTCCGACCGTCGCCCCCTTCGACATGTCGAAGGGCGGCTCGACATCGTCGGGGATCGGGCAGACATAGGGTGTCGCCTTTGTGCGCGCGGCGTGGTCCGCCTTGGCGCGCGCAAGCAGGCCGGGATCGCTCAGCACCTCGATCGCGGTGCCGGCCATCACCTTGGCGGCATGCACCATGCCCTTGTGCGCCATCGGCAGCTTGCCCTGAGCCGTGAGCTGCCAGGAATGGCCGGGCGTGCCGAGGATGCACGTCGCACCGCGCGCCTGCACGGTCGGCACCACCCAGCTCACGTCGCCGACATCGGTGGAGCCCGCCATGGTCGAGGACTTCGCCTCGAGCGGCACGACCATGTCGGCGAGGAGCTTGCCGGGCTGCGCGGGCATGCCGATGCGCTTCCAGGTGGATGCGATGTCCTGATCGGTCACCGACCGGCGGAAGCGCTCGGCGTCGGCCTGATCGCGCATGTCGAAGCCCGGGCCACCGAGCCGCGTCATCACCTCGTACATCGCGCGCTCGAGCGGCTCGTTGGCGAGGAGGTTCGAGACGGCGCTGATCACCTTCGTCTCCAACTCCGTCTCGGTCATCAGCGCGGCGCCCTGGGCGATCTTGCGCACCCGCGCGACCAGCCGGTTCATCTCGGGCAGGTCGGCGGCGCGGATCAGGTAGCGCACCTTCGCGCGGGCCTGGACGACGTTGGGCGCGATGCCGCCGGCATCGAGATACGCGTAGTGGATGCGCGCGTCGCTCGGCATGTGCTCGCGCATGTAGTTGACGCCGACATTCATCAGCTCGACCGCGTCGAGCGCGCTGCGGCCGAGATGCGGCGCCGTCGCGGCATGCGCGGCGCGGCCCGTGAACGAGAAGTCGATGCGCGTGTTCGCAAGCGAGTGGGCCTCCCACACGCCGGTCCACGGGCCGGGATGCCAGGAGATCGCGACGTCGACGTCGCGGAACACGCCGGCGCGGACCATGAAGCCCTTGGCGGCGCCGCCTTCCTCGGCGGGGCAGCCGTAGAACCGGACCCGGCCGGGCGTTCCGGTGCGCTCCAACCACTCCTTGAGCGAGCTCGCTGCCATGAGCGCCCCGCTCCCGAGCAGGTTGTGGCCGCAGCCGTGGCCGCCGCACTGGTCGGGCAGCGGCATGTGCAGCGGATTGCCCGCCTCCTGCGACAGGCCGGGCAGCGCGTCGTACTCGCCGAGGATCGCGATCACGGGGCCGCCGCTGCCCGCTTCGCCCATCACCGCGGTCGGGATGCCGGCGACATTGGCCTCGACCCGGAAGCCTTCGGCGCGAAGAACCGCCTCGATGTCGGCCGCCGAGCGATGCTCGGCATAGGCGAGCTCCGCATAGGACCAGATGCGATCGCTCAGCTCCGTGTAGCGCTGCCTGCGCGAGTCGACCAGCGACCAGACCTCGCGCTCCTTCTGCACCGTCATTGTGATCTCCTCAATGGCGTCGGCATCCGCGCCGCCCCGGCGCGACACTGTCGTGATGGTATCAAATCCCGGATCGCCTCGCGCCATGCCGCATCGCTGCGGGTGGCTCGGGGACTGCCCATCGCCGTGCGACGCCCAAGTGCTCCGATCCGTGCCGGCGAAGGTCCAGTGCGCCGATGCCGGGTCACGTCCGCGGCCTCGGCACGATCATCGCGACCTCGCCGCCCGCCGCTGTGACCGCGAGCTTCCGGTCAGATCAAACTCGGAGAAGGTCGCATACGAAGCGACTTGCTCCCCATCGAGGACGTCCAGCGGGAGCATGTCACGACGACGACAGCGACGGCGGCAGCACACGACGACCAGCGACTGGCCGGCGACCACCGCACACCGGCGCCGATCACCCGGACTTTGCGCGCCCGCGAGGAAATGACGTCGCAGGCTTGGCCGAGCGGATCTTGTCCGTATTGAGCTCGCCCGCGGCGCCCCAGCCCTTGACGCCCTCGGGCACCGTCGGCCGGAAATCCTCGTAGAGCGAGAATGCGTGCACCGGCAGCTCGGCCGTGGTCATGGACGCGGCCAACGCCGTCATCGCCTCGCGAGCAGGCACAAGCCCGTCGCCGAACTTGCTGTCGAGGTAGCGGTCGACGCCCGCGGGGTTGATCGGCTTCCCATCGGCGTCGAGCGCACGAACGCCGTCCTTGGTCTTCGCGATCGGAATGGACCGTCCCATGATCTCGGCGGTCTCCCGCTTCGCCTTCGCGCGCCGTTGGGCAGGGCTGTCGCGGCTCTCTTCGGCGAGGCCGAGCCGCTTCGCTTTCGCGTATGCCGCGAATCCGGCGACGGCTCGACCGAAGGTAAGGGCCGCGGCGCGATCATGGCCGAGGCGCTCGGCCACGACGGCCGCCCACAGGGTGAGCACCGGCGCCCGGTTGATCCGAATCCGCATCGGGCAATCTTAGGCGGATCGAGGGGCGCTCGGTAGCAGCCAAGCGCTCATCGGATCGTTCGGCCCTGTCAGCGAGAAGCTCCGGCGGAAATGGAACCATCCCGATCCCAGCAGTCACGGCGCGCCCGGTCCCAAGCCTTTGGTCCGAATGGTGCCGCAGAAGGGAATTGAACTCCCGACCCGCGCATTACGAACTCGGCTTGACCGGCCGCAGGCTGAACGCCCTCGCCCGCTGAACTAGGAATTAAATATATCCAAAGGCCGGCGCTACGCTCTCGTGCCCCGACATGCTCGCTACTGACATTGCAGAGTGTTTGCAGATGAGGCGAGCGGGGAAAGCGTTCATCGCAATATCACACGCGTTGCCGTCGCCCGGTTCTCGGCAGGCAGCGTTCTCTCGGGGAGCAAAATCAGTAGGGTCGGTGCGCGCTGCCTGGAGCGCGGCAGAATCATTTGCTTCCTGCCGGACCGCGCAGGTCGCGGTCCCGGAGCTCAGCCGCGTTGGGGGGCCATCGGAAAGCACGTCTCGCCGCGGACACCCGTAAACGCGCGGGTCACGCTCACGCTCTTCGGAGCCCATCACATCGTCGGCGTCACGGTCCACAAATCTGAATTGCGCAGACAGCCGCAGCCACATGGTCCGGCAGCTGCGTGCAGAGGCTCAGGCTCCGGGCGGTCGATCGCCTGCTCTTCCGCGCCAGCGCTTCGCGACGAGCGCCGCGCCCGCCAAAGTCGTCGCGAGTCCGATTCCGACGACGGTCCAGTCGAGCGGTGGGACCGCGACGAGAAAGCCGCCGACGAGGAGCGGGATCGGCCGGCAAAGGCCAGTGACGTCGCCGCGATGGAACTGGTCCAGCGCGATCGCCATTGCGAAGAGACCTATCGTGGTCAATGCCGTCACCGCCACGATCTGCAGCGCACCACCCATCATCAGAAGTTCCGGCCGATAGACGAAGGCGAACGGCACGAGATACTTGACCATCCCGAGCACCGAGGCGAGCCAACCCGTTTCCCAGTAGTCGGCCTTCGCGATCGTCGCCGCCGCATACGAGGTGAGGCCCACGGGAGGAGTGATCATCGCGGCGAGAGCGGCATAGAAGACGAACATGTGTGCGCTCAACTTGGGAACGCCCAGCTGGGTGATCGGAATCGTGATCAGTAGCGCGACGATGACGTAGGCCATGCTCGTCGGCATGCCGGTGCCGAGGATCATGCAGGCGATGAAGGCGGTGATCAGGAGCATCGTCACGCTGCCGTCCGCCCAGGCGATCATCAATGCCGGCAGCTTGGTGCCGAGGCCTGTCAGCAGGATCGGACCGGTGATGAGGCCGAGCGCGAGCGTCACCACCACGATCTCGACCAGTTCGCGGCCGCTCTCGTGCAGGGTATCGAAGACCTTGCGCGGCGTGTAGCGGTCGCGGCCGAATGCGGTGACGGCGAGACACACGAGCATCGCGTACACGGCGGAGATCTGGAGCGAATCGCGCTCGACCAGGAACCATGTCAGCGTTCCAGCGGTCGCCACGAAGGACAGCGCGCTGGGATCGACCAGCACCTGCCGGAGCGAAGGCCGCGCGCCGAGGATGGACTCGAGATCCGGCCTGGCAGGAACCCGCCGCGCGCGCGACCACACGGCCACGCCGAGGGTGAAGAAGTAGAGCGTGCCGGGGATGGCCGCCGCGTAAATCACGTCGGTGTACGAGACACCGATGAGATAGATCATGAAGAAGACGGCGAACCCCAGGACCGGCGGCATGATCTGCGCGCCGTTCGCCGCCGTGGCCTCGATCGCCGCAGCCAACGCCGGCTTGAGCCCGGCCTGCTTCATCATCGGGATCGTGATGTTTCCGGAGATGTAGACGCTCCCCATGGAACTGCCGCTGACCATGCCGACCAGCGCGCTGGAGAACACGCAGACAAGCGGCGGGCTCGTCGTTCCCGATCCGAACAGGAGCCGCGCGAGGCCGATGATGAACTTGAGCGTCCCGGAATGCTCGAGCACGCGGCCAAGAATCACGAACAGGGCCATGTACTTGAGCGACGCGTCGATCGCGAAGCCGAGGATCCCGTTCTCGTTGGTGTACAGGAAGGTGAAGATCCGATTGAGCGAGTAGCCGCGGTGCCCGCCGAGCCAGTTTGGCAGGTGCTGCCCGAAGAAGGTGTAGAGCAGGAAGATCCCGACCACGATCGCGAGCGACTTGCCGAGGCTGCGCACCGTGGCGACGAGGATCAGGTACACACCGATCGTCCCGAGCACGAGGTCGGTCGCGATCGGGAGGCCCTGGCGATCGAGAAGCTCCTGCCAGGAGAGGACCACGTAGCCGAAGACGATGACGGCGAGCACCGCGTGCACACCATCGATGATCACGACCGCCGGCCGCTCGGACCGTGTCGACAGGAAGAAGGCGCCGAGGCCGATCAAGGCCAGCAGCGCCCGCTCCTGCATCGGCACCAGCGGGTACCAGACATTGGCGATCGCAAACGTGCCCAGGCCGACGCAAGCGAGCACCGTCAGCGCGCGCCTCAGGCGCAGCACCCCTTCCATCCCTGGACGCCCTCCGGCCTAGCGCTTCCAGAGTCCGGCTTCGGTCCAGTAGCGCTGTGCGCCGGGATGAAACGGAAACGGCGCGGTGTCGCCCGCGAGGGTCGTCGGATCGGCGAGCGCCTGGGCCAGAGCCGGTTGCAGGTCGGTCAGCTTCTTCAGATTCTGATGGACCGCCTTCGCGATCGCGTACGCCGTCCCGTCGCTCATGTCCTTAGTCGCGCCGATGGCCACGAGCCCGTATCGCGCCGCCGTGACCGGCTCGGTCTGCCCCGGCAGGCTGCCGACAGGGAAGGTGATGTGCTCGACCTTGGCCGCCGTCAGCTTGGCCGGATCCATCGATACCCAGCGCAGGGGCTTGCCGCTCGCCAGTTCCTGGATCGATGCCGGGATCTTGAACCCGGAGGTGAAGCCGACCGCGCCGTCGACGCGTCCCTCGCCGAGCATCCGGTAGATGTCGGCATAGGACGCGAAGACGTGCTGGATGTCGGTGTCGTAGCTCAGCCCGGACGAGGCCTCGAACCAGGGCTGATAGAGCGGCTTCAGCGTGCGGCCATCGGGACCGATGCCGACGCGCTTGCCCTTGAAGTCCGCCGTCGCCTTCAGATTGGTCGAGGCGAGGGTGATGATGCTGTAGGTGAAGTGGAACGTCCCCGCGATCGATCGGATCTCCTGGAACGGCGGCTCGTTCGCGAACGCATTGCGCCCGTCCCATGCATCCACCACCGCAGTGTTGGTGAAGATGCCGACATCGATCTCCTTGCGCCGCAACAGGCGGAAGTTCTCGACGCTACCCGAGGTCGACGTGTTCTCGATCCGCGCCGACGGAAAGGCCTCGCTCAGCACCTTCTGCAGCGCCGCTCCCAGGATAAAGAAGTCCGCACCGACGGAACCACCGCCGATCGTAAGCCCCTTGATCTCCTGCGCCATCGCGGCGCCCGAGATGGCAACGGCTGCGGCGACGGACGCGGCCATCAATCGAAACGAATGCGACATGGACATCCTCCCTTGCTCGTCACGACGGTTGCGCATCACGCGCTCGATCCCTGCTCGAACGGATTGGGATCCACCGGATGCTTGGCGAGCGGGTGGATCGTGACGTCCATCCACGGCCAGACCGGCAGGCTGGAGATGATCGCGTGCATTTCGGTCGCGCCGGCCGCGCGCCAGAGGCCCCAGTTCTCGCGCCGTCCGGGCACGCGCCACATGCGCACGAGATGCCCCTTGGCGGCCAGCTCCTTGGCGTGCGCGCGCTCCTCCTTGGAGACCTTCTCCTTGAAGACCGGATCCATGTTCTCCGGCCAGTTAATCTTGATGTTGATCAGGAACTCCATCATCGCAGCTCTCCTCTTGCTTCAGTTTCGAATCTGGTCGGCAAGCACGGCATGCGCCGAGTTGTGTCCCGGGACACCGGTGACGTACCCGCCGGGCCACGTCCCGGCACCGGAGAGATAGAGGCCGCGCAGCGGCGTCCGGTAATCGCTGACGGCGCGGTGCGGCCGAGCACCGAACAGAAGGCGGGGCTGCATGTCACCATGCGTGATGTTTCCCTCGACCATCCCGAGATCGGTCTCGATCTCCGGCGGCGCCATGAAGCGCGTGGCGACGATGCGGTCCGGAAGGTCGGGCATCATCTCCGTAAGCACGTCTATGCAGTGCTTCCCAAATCGATCGCGCTCCGTGTCCCAGCTGCCTTCGCGCAGCTCGTAGGGCGCATGGAAGAGATTGATGCTCATCAGATGCCGGCCTTCCGGGGCGAGACCAGGAGAGGTCGCCGAGGGGATCAGTCCCCAGATGATCGGATTTCGCGAGGGGACACCGCTCAGCGCATCGACGATCGACGACTCGATCCAATCGAGCGAAGCACCCATGCGGAACTGCGTCGTGGCCGCCACCGTCGATGGCAGATCGTCGGGCAGGCCGCGATAGGACGGCAACCCGTCCAGGGCGAGCGCGATCTTGAACGCCGAGCCGCGGATCCGGAGGCCGGCGATCTCGCGGCGCAGATCGGCGCCGACGGCGGCGTCGTCGAGCAGATCGCGGAACAGCAGCTTGGGACTGAGCGCGGAGATCACGACCGGGGCGGTGAACTCCTCCCCGGCCCTCGTGGCGACGCCACATACGCGACCGTCGCGATGCAGAACCCTGGCGACCGGCACTTCCGTTCGCAGCGTGGCTGCATGGCTGCGGAGCACGGCCACCAGGGCATCGACGATGGCGCCCATGCCGCCGATCGCCAGGCCGGTGGATCCACGCAAGGCGGTCCGGCGCGGGTCGTGCGCGTCGCCCGCACCCGCGGGAGACGACGCAAGCGACAGTGGACGCAGCATGAGCCCCATCGCCGAGCCCGGCATGGAGATCGGCGTGAGATTGCCTGCCGTCGCCACCATGCCGAGCAGCGCCTTCGCCTCGTGCGATCGCAAGGCGCCGTCCAGAAGCTCGGCCAGACTGCCGTTGAACACCCGTTCAAACATTCGCTTCTGGGCAGGCGTCTTCATGCGCTGCGCGAGCGTAACGAGATCCGGCGGCGGCTCGAAGAGGGACACGCCGAGATCGGCGGCGAACGCCTCCAGCTCGGCGAGCAATCCGTGGTAGCGGCCGGATTCCCCCTCGGCAAGGGAGTCGAGTTGCCGGTCGACCCGTGCGCGATCGCGCCATCCGATGAAGCAGCGATCGGGAAAGCCGTGCACGACCGTGAGTTCGGGCCTGAAGAAGCGCAGGCCGAACCGTTCGAGCTCGAGATCGGCGACCACACGCGGCTCGAGGGAGCCGGGCGAGTTCGGGTACGAGACACGGTACCCGGGAATGAACTCCGTCGTCGCGCATGCGCCGCCCATGCGATCACGCGCTTCGAGCACCGCAACCTTGCGACCCGCGCGCGCGAGATAAGCCGCAGCTACCAGTCCATTGTGGCCGCCGCCCACGACGATGACGTCGTGGGTGTTCGCGGCCTCGACGCGGATTGCCGTCATCTCGATCCCCCGCCTCCACCCGCCGGGCCGGTCATGGCGCCGGCGACCAGGTCTGCCCGAACAGCCGCATCCAGTTCCCGCCGATGATCTTGTCGAGCTCGGCCCGGCTGAAACCGCGCTTCGCGAGGCCTTCGACGGCCTTCGGGAAGTCGCTCGGCGAACGGAACCAGCGGGGCCACTCGGCGAATTTGGGGCTGATGGCGAGGGGACTCTGACGTGCGAACCGTCCCGCGCGCCACCATACGATCTCGGCCTCGGGCCAGCCCGTGTATAAGTCCGTGCCGAAGCCTCCGTGATCGACGCCGACCAGATCGACGGTCCAGCAGAGCATGTCGCAGAAGGTCTTGAGCGACGAATCGGATCCCCCGCGCATCAGGCGGGGATACATGCTGAGACCGATGACGCCGCCGTGCTTCGCCAGCGCCTTGATCAGCGGAGTGGATTTGTTGCGGCGCTTGAGCTCGATCTCCATGCCGACGAACTCGGACGGGTTGGCGTGCGTGATCGCGACCGGCAGTGACGAAGCCTCGATCGTGTCGAAGCACGTGCGCTCGTTGCAATGCGAGAGGTCGATGAGCATGCCCAGCTTGTTCATCTCGGCCACGACATTTCGGCCGAAGACCTTCGACAACCCGGCATCGTTGTCTTCCCAACACCCGTTCGCGACGTTGTTCTGGATGTTGTAGGTCAGCTGCACGATGCGGACGCCCAGCGCATGGAACGTCCGCACCAGATCGATGTCGTCCTCGAACGGCGAGGTGTTCTGGAAGCCGAACACGACCGCGGTGCGGCCCGAGCGCGCGATCCGCTCGACGTCGTCGACCGACGTCGCCAGGGCGATCAGATCGCCATGTGCCTCGAAGTGCCGATGCCACTTGCCGATGACCTTGAGCGTGTCGCGTGCGTCCTCCCAGATCGCAAGCGTGATGTGGACGCAGTCGACGCCGCCGCGCCGCCACTCCTCGAAGCGCGGACGCTCCGGAAAGCTGTGCTCCATTGCATCGACAAGCAGGCCGCGGCCCGCCTTCGGTTCCTTCTTCGCCATCTCGTCTCCCCCCTGTTCCAGAGTCTCGATACGAACGATCCGGTCGGCCGTACCCGTCGTCAGGCGACGGCGGCCTTCCACCCCATATTGGACAGCGCGGCACGGACGGCGTCGGAGCGCCAGTGGTGACAGGCGACTTCGTGGCCCCTACCCGCATCGGCGAGCGGCGGCTCGTCCCTGCTGCACTCGGACGTCGCGAACGGGCACGAGCGCTGGTACCGACAGCCCTGCGTCGCGACCGTCGGGTCCGGCGAGTCGAGTCGCGCAGTGCCCCGCCTGCGTCGCCGCTCCACATGCGGATCCGGAATCGGCACCGCCGAAAGCAGCGCATGCGTGTAGGGGTGACGCGGCGCGTCGAAAAGCTGGGCGCGCGAGGCGTTCTCTATGACCTTGCCGCCGTACATCACCACCACGCGATCGGAGATGTGTCGGACGACGCTGAGGTCATGGCTGATGAAGAGATAGGTGAGCCCCTTCCACCGCTGCAGGTCCTGGAGGAGATTGATGATCTGCCCCTGGATGCTCACGTCGAGCGCCGACACCACCTCGTCGCAGACCACGAATTGCGGCTCGATCGCGAGCGCGCGCGCGATTGCCACGCGCTGGCGCTGTCCGCCGGAGAGCCTATGCGGATGCTGGGTCGCGACGCGGGTCCCCAGCCCCACGGCATCGAGCAGGTCGCGCACGCGAGGCGTGGCGCCGCCGGACGGAACGATCCGATGCACCTCGAGGACCTCGCGCAGCGTCTCGCCGACCGTCATTCTCGGATTGAGGCTCGCATAGGGATCCTGGAAGACCAGCTGACCGACGCGCGGCAACCCGTCGTGCGATCGCGCGAGCGTCGCGATGTCGACGCCGAACATGTCGACACGTCCTGCGGAAAGCGGCGCCAGGCCGAGCAGCGCGCGGCCGGTCGTGCTCTTGCCGCTTCCGCTCTCGCCGACCAGGCCGACGGTCGTTCCACGCGCGATCTCGAACGATACGCCGTCGACAGCACGCACCACTCCGGACGCGCGCCGAAGGATACCGCGACGGACGGGGAAATGGACGCGGATCTGGTGCACGGCGATCTTCGCCGCCGCCTCGCGCGCGGACTCGGCAGGCGCGAGCGACGGTGCGGACGTCGACACATGCGATCCCGGCAGCGGCTCACCGGGGATCCAGCAGCGCGCGAGATGGCCCGCGCCGTCGATGGGCTTCAGCTCGGGCCTGTCGACGGCGCAGCGCGCGGCGGCGCGCGTGCAGCGCGGCTGGAACGAGCAACCCGGCGGGCGGTGAGCCGCATCCGGCGGCAATCCGGGAATCGGCGAGAGACGCTCCCCGAGCGACGTATCCAGCCGGGGGATCGCGGCGAGCAGCGCTTGCGTGTAGGGATGGGCGGGCCTGGCGAAGACCTCCGCGGTCGACGCGGTCTCGACGATCTTGCCCGCATACATGATAGCCACCCGATCGGTGACCCCGGCCACCAGCCCGAGATCGTGGCTGATCAAGATCAAGGCCATCTCGAGCTCGCGCCGCAGCCGATCGAGAAGCTCGATGATCTGGGCCTGGACGGTGACGTCGAGCGCGGTCGTCGGCTCGTCAGCGATCAACAGCCGCGGCCTGCAGCTGATCGCCATCGCGATCAGAACCCGCTGGCGCATGCCGCCGGAGAGCTGGTGCGGATAGCTGGCGAGCCGTGCCTCGGCCGCCGGGATGCCGACCTGCTCGAGGAGCTCGAGGCAGCGAATGCGCGCCGCCGCCGCCCCCATGCCGTGCTCGACGATCAACGGCTCGGCGAGCTGCCGGCTGACGGTCATGACCGGGTTGAGCGCCGACAAGGCATCCTGCGAGACGTAGGCGATACCGGTGCCGCGGAGACGACGCATCGACTCCGCGTCGAGGGTCGCAAGGTCGAGACCGGCGAAGCTCATCCGTGCCGCCGCGATGCGGCCACCCGGCGGCAGAAGCCGCTGCACCGCGAGCATCGTCTGGCTCTTGCCGCAGCCGGACTCGCCCACGATCCCGACCGACTCGCCCGGCGCGACGGCGAGCGATGCCTGGTCGACCACGCGGCGCTCGCGCCCGGCCGCGCCGTAGGAGACGACGAGGTCGCGGACGTCGAGGAGCGGCGCTTCCATCTCAGCCCAGCTTGATCTTCGGGTTGACGCAGGCATAGAGCACGTCGACGACGAAATTGATCACGACGAAGACGATGGCGAGCAGCATCACGCCGCCCTGGATCAGGGCGATGTCGCGCGCCGAGATCGCCTGGAACATGGCGAGACCGATGCCGGGCCACGAGAAGACCGTCTCGGTCAGTACCGCGCCGCTCAGCAGGAAGCCGGCCTGCAGGCCGATCACCGTGATGACCGCCGGGATGGCGTTGGGCAGGGCGTGGCGGAACACGATCCGCCGCTCCGACAGGCCGCGGCTGCGCGCCGTGCGGATGTAGTCGCTGTTGATCACCTCGAGGAGTGACGACCGCGTCATGCGCGCGATGATCGCCAGCGACCACGCGGCCAGGGTGAAGGTCGGCAGGATCATGTGGGCGGCAAGGTCGCCGATGCCGCCGCCGTCGACGACCGCATACATGCCGCTCACCGGCAGCAGCTGCAATTCGAGGCCGAACACCAGGACCAGGAGCAGGCCCATCCAGAACGGCGGCATGCTGTTGAGGAACAGGACGGCGACGGTCAAGCCGCGGTCACGCGGCGAACCCGGCTTGAGTGCGACCCAGGTGCCGATTGCGATGCCGGCCGCGGATGCGATCGCCGTCGCCGATACCGCAAGCAGCGCCGTGTTCGCCAGCCGGTCGACGAGGACCCGCGCGACCGGAAGGCCGAAGAGGGCGGACTGGCCGAGATCGCCGACCGCGAGGTGCCGGAGGTAGGCCCAGTATTGGTGCAGCAGCGAGCGATCGAGTCCGAGGGCCGCGCGCAGATCACGTCGCGCCTCCTCGGAGGCCGCCGGGCCGAGCAGCGTGTCCGCGATGTCCCCGGGAATGATCTGCGTCAGCAGGAACGTCACAAGCGTGACGCCGAAGACGACGGGCAGCGCCTGGATGACGCGGCTGATCGTGAAGCTCAACATGGCGGGACCATCCAGCCCATCAGTCCTGCTCCCGGCGGAGCCGTGGATCGAGCAGGTCGCGCGCGCCGTCCCCGATCATGTTGAAACCGATCGCCAGCAACACGATCGCCAGTCCCGGCATGGTCGAGACATGCGGCGCGATCGCGATCGCGGTCCGGCCGGAACTCAGCATCTGCCCCCAATCGGGCGTCGGGGGCTGAGGGCCGAGCCCGAGGAAGCTCAGACTCGCGGCCAGGATCACGTTGCGACCGGTTTGAAGCGTGCCGTAGACGATCAGCGCCCCGAGGACGTTCGGCGCGATATGGCGGAGCATGATCCGCGTCCGGCCGTAGCCGAGCGCACGCGCCGCCTCGACGAACACCTCCTCCTTGATGGCCAGCACGCCGCCGCGCACCACGCGCCCGAAGGTCGGCACGGTCACGACGACCATCGCGATGATCATCGACTCGATCCCCGGACCGAGCGTCGCGCCGATCGCGAGCGCGAGCAGGATCCCGGGAAACGCGAACATGACGTCGAAGGCCCGCATCAGGGCCGCGTCGAGCACCCCGCCGACATAGCCGGAGATAAGGCCGATGGCGCCGCCCACCGCCAGCGAGATGGCGGTCGGCACCACTGCGATCAGCAGTGCCAGACGCGCACCGAAGACCAGTCGGCTCAGGATGTCGCGACCCAGCTCGTCGGTCCCGAGCCATCTCCCTTGCGAAAACGGCGGGCGATAGCGCTGCATCGGATCGGCGAACAGCGGGTCGTGCGGCGCGATCAGATCAGCGAAGACGGCGCACAGCGTGATCGCGGCGATGATGGCGAACCCGGCGGTGAACCCGCCGTTAGCGAAGAGTCGCCGCATGCCCGCCCATCGCTCCGTGGCCTCGAGCAGGTCGGCGGCGGACTTGGCCATGGGCCCTTCGCGATACTCGCCACGCGGCGGATGGATCAGGCTCGGGTCCAGAGGCTGCCGAGGTTGGGAATGATGTCTTTCAAGCCGCAGCCGCGCAGCGCGCGCCACAGCGACGCCTGGTTGCTGCTGATGACAGGTACTCCGGTATCGTTCTCGAGATACTGGAGCATCTGGAAGGTGCGGAACGTCCCGCACGAGACGAGGATCGCATCGACCTTTCCGCCGGCCATGCGGAAGACCTCGCGGCCCATGCGATACGACACGTCGTCGCCATGCAGGCTCGAATCATAGGGATCGGTGAGCTGCAACCCCTTCATCGCCCTGACGCCGACCTGGTGGGCCTCTAGGTACGTGCCCAGCGCCGCGTTGACCGAGTCCGTGTAGGTCGAGCAGACGGCGACCCGCGTCGCGCCGACGGCGCGCAGCGCGTCGATCATCGCTTCCATCATCGTGATCGCGGGAATGTTGGTTGCGTCGGTGATCTGGCGGACAACCTCGGCATTGCGCCCGGTGCCTTCAAGGAAGATCCCCGGTGCGCCGCACTGCACGATGATGTCGACCTTGGCCGTGGCCAGCTGCTTCGCCGCCGTAACGACCTGCTCCATCATCACCTTGAGGCCGCCCTGGTCGACCTTGGGCACGATCGTGCGTGCGTCCGCATAGGCGACGCCGACGGGCGTCACGGTGCGCCATTCCTCCGCGCCTTCGATCGCGGTGGCCGGGCGGATCTGGCCGATACGTGCTCGCCATCCTTGCAACATGTCGTCCTCGCTCTCGTAGGTGATCGAACGGCGCGGGTCGTGCGACGTCGCGTGTCAGCGCAGCCCGAGGCCGGGATAGTCGAAGAACACGGAAGGCGCCGCGGCCAGTCCGGTCACACGCTCACGGTAGATGCGCGGCAGGCGGTCCTGGTAGAGGAACACCCAGGGCGCCTCCGCGGCGACGAGCTCCGCCGCCTCGACGTACAACGCCCGCCTCGTCGGCGTGTCGAGCGCGACGCGCGCACGGTCGAACAGGGCGTCGAGCTTCTCATTCCGGAACCACCCTCGATTGACGCCCTGCGGCGGCTGCTGCGCGCCGCCGAACATGCGCTCGAGCCAGTACGGCGTCTCCACGCCGGTAGCCCAGCCGTTGAGCGAGCCGTGGACGTCGTCGCGATAGCCAGGCCCCTCGGCCGCCACGAGCGCAGCGAACTCGAGGAATTGCGGTACGAGGTTGACGCCGACGGCGCGCAGATCCTGCTGGATCAGCGCGATGACCTGAGGGGCCAGAGTGAGGCCGGGACCGCTGTTCGGCACGTAGAGGCGCATCGTCACCGGCATCGCGATGCCGGTGGCCGCCAGAAGCTGCCGCGCCTTCGCGGGGTCGTAGCCATAGGGCTGGGCCATCCCGGGACTGAATATTTCGTTGCCGCCAGGCACGGGGCCGCCGAGCGGCGCCACCTGTCCGCCGGTGAGCGCGACGATGGCCTGACGGTTGATCGCGAAGTTGAGCGCGCGCCGGAAGTCGGCATTCGCCGTCGGCTGCACGCGGGTGTTGAGACGGACGAAGTACTGGTTCGGCGGTTCGGGATACTGGATGGCGATGCCCGGTTTGCCTTGGAGCTGCTGCACCTGCTGCGCATTGGCGCTCGGGATCACGTCGATGTCGCCCGTCTGCAGCGCCGTCGCCATCGTCGTCGGATCCGGGATCTGCCGGAAGACGACGCGCTCGACCTTGACGGCGCCGCCCCAGTAGCGGGCCCATCGCCTGAGATCGAGCTGTTGTCCCTGCACGAACCGGTCGAGCGTGAACGGACCGGTGCCCACCGGATTTGCCCCGAGCGCATCGCCCTTGTGCTCGGACAAGGCGCGCGGACTGACGATGCCCATGCGCCGATCGGCCAGCAGGCGGGGCAGCTCGGCGAACGGTTCCTTGAGCGCGATGACGAAGGACCCCGCGTCGGGCGCGTCGGTCGACGCGATCCAGCGGGTGAGGAAGGACATCGCACCGGCGGCCCGGGCGTCGTAGGTCGCCGAGCCCTTGTCGATGAGCCTGTCGAAATTCGCCTTCACCGCCGCGGCATCCAGCGGCGTGCCGTCGTGGAACACGACCCCGGTCCGGATCCGCATCGTGAGCATGCGGCCATCAGCCGAGCTCGACCACGACTCGGCCAGCCCGGGCGTCAGCGCCGGCGCCCCCTTCGTCTCGGAACGCATGTCCTCGCGCACGAGCGGATCGAAGATGGCGTCGATGATCCGCAGCCCGACGGTGCCCGTCAGTCGATGCGGATCGAGGGGCGGGATCGTCCCTTCCGCCCCAATCACGAGGACGCCCGGGCTCGCGGACCACGCCGGCGCGCCGGCCATGATCGTAAGCAACAGCCCGAGAATAGCCCCAACCCACCCTCGGCGAACGCCGTTGCGGCCGCGGGCAGCGAAAAAAAGACAAACGATCCTGGCCAGCATCGGTTCCCCCAACCACAGCTTCGGCCGCAACGACCCATCGGAGGCGTGATCGCTCCGGCGAACCGCACCGCGCATTCTGCGATCCACCCCAGCGATCGTCCATCCAGAAGAATGCGAAAACTTATAAGTCTTGATTATGCTAGCGGCATGAGCGTCGCCCTCCGCCATCTCCGCGCGTTCGAATGCGTCGCCAGGCTCGGCAGCTTCACGCGCGCCGCGGAGGAGCTGAAGATCTCGCAGCCGGCGCTCACGATGACGGTGCGCCAACTCGAGGGCCATGTCGGCACGAGCCTGTTCGATCGCACCACGCGTCGGGTCTCCCTGACGCCGCAGGGCCAGGACTTGGTTCCCGTGGCGCGCCGTCTCCTCGGCGACTTCGACCTCGCAATCGAGGACGCGCGCTCCCTCGCGAAGCGGCGATCCGGCCGAATCGGCATCGCCTCTGTCATCTCCGTCTCGGTGAAGGTCCTGCCCGGCGTCATCCGCCGCTTCTGCGCCGCGCATCCGTACACGAGCGTCCACCTCTACGACGGTAACTCTTCCGACGTCCGGGGAAGAGTACGGCGCGACGAAGTGGATCTCGGCTTCTGCAGCATGGACAGCAACGATCCGGACCTCGACTTCAAACCGCTGTTCCGAGACCAGATCGGGCTGCTGGCGCGCGTCGACCATCAGCTGTTGCGCATGCGCCGCCAACTCACATGGGCGGATCTCGACGGCCACGACTTTCTCGGCCTCGCGCAGGGAACGGCCACGCGTCCGATCCTCGAGAGCGTCGTGAATCTTCCGGCTTCGGTGCGATCGCCAAACTACGAGGTATCGAACCAGTCCACGCTCGAAGCGATGATCGAGGAAGGGATGGGCGTGACGATCGTGCCGGCCCTCATGGGATCGCGCGGCGCCAACGCGCCGCTCAGGTTCAGGCCTCTTGGCGACCCGGTGATGTGGCGCACGATCCACGTGGTGACCCGCAAGGGACGGAAGCTGTCATCCGCCGCATCGGCCCTCGAGGACCTGCTCACCGCCGAGATCCGGCAGATATGCGGTGGCAGCCGCCTGATACAATCCCTGGATCGTCCTTTGCTAGGTAGCCGCCCCGGTCATCGCGACAGGCGAATGGGGCGTGGACGGGAGTAACCGCGGGCCGGCGGAAGTTCCGCCATCCTCAATCCACTGCTGCGCCTGGCCGGAGGCGCTCAACAACTCCGGCGTTAGCATCCGCCGCGAACGAGAGGCGCCGCAGCGTGACCCGCATCGGTGGCGGCGCAACTTATTCGCGGCGGACATTCATGGAAGCTCGAACGTCGATGGATCCGTCGACGGGATCGACCCGTCTCACGACATCGCGCTATCGTCGTGATGCTGTCATGACAAGGGGTCCGCTGCCGCGCGAGGGCAAGCCCGATTCTTTCCCGCCCGGGTCGTACGAGATGAAAGAACTGGCGATCCACTCGATCTTCCCGACAACAATCCAGTTCCTGGATATCGATCGGGAATTCTCCGCGGCCGAAACTGCATTCCTGTTGGAAACCCAACGCTGCATGCAGCTATCGGAGGGAAACTTCCGCAGCAATGATCGTCGCATTCTGGATCGCGACGCGATGTCCATTCTCAGGGGCGAGATACTGTCTGCGGCGCAGACATATCTTCACAAGGTCGTTCGCGCGAGGCCGGAAGTCCAGCCGTGCATCACGCAATCTTGGCTGAACATCACCAAATTCGGGCAGCACCATCATCGGCACGCGCATCCGAACAGTTTCATTTCCGGCGTCCTGTACATCAATGCCAACGAGGCCACCGACCGGATCTACTTCTTCAAGGACGGCTACGAGCAGATCCAGCCCGTTCCAACGGAGTGGAACAGACACAATGCGACGTCGTGGTACTTCGCGGTCAAGACGGGCCAGATCGTGCTGTTCCCTTCGCGTCTCTCGCACATGGTCGAAACCAAGGACAACGACGAGACGCGGATCAGCCTGGCCTTCAATATCTTCCTGAAAGGCCCTATCGGAGACGAAAGCGCGTTGACGGCGCTTACGCTCTGACCGGGACGTCGCTGCGCCGCCGCCCGAGGTGGAGCCCCGCAAGACCGGCTGCGAGCAAGAGCAGCGACGTTGGCGCCGGCACCGGCGTCGCGATCGCCCGTGCGACAAAGAGATCGTCAATGCTGAAGCCGCCACCGAGGTCGCTCGTGCTGATCGACAAGCCCGCGATGTCCGGCCCGCCCGGATTGGAAAGCGCCAGCGCCATCAAACCGGCACCGTCGTTCAGAACCACGCCCAACGACGTCCCGGTCGCGTCGAACGCCTCGATCGTGGTGAGGCCGGCCGCAACGAACTCTCCGATCGTGAACGCCACTACCGGTACCGCGAACCCGAATAGAATCGAGACTGGTGACGCGAAAGAGGCGCCGTCGGAACCGCCCGTGATTACCGGGCTGCTGCCAAACGCGGCATCGTTTGCAGTGATGGCATAGCTCAAGATGTCGGAAACCAGCGCGAGAGTCCCCGGCGTCGGCGAGCCGCTCAGGGAGATCGGCGACCCGGCGACCAGACTCTGGCCGGCAAAGTAGCCGGCAAAGGCGATCGTCAACCCGTCGAAGGGCGCACCGGCGAACGCGTAGGCCGGATTGACGGTGGATTCCGGTACCTCCGAGAACGTCACAAGCGGTGATGCGTCGACGACTCCCGTTTGCGACGACAGCGTCAATGCCGCCTTCGCATCGCCGGCACAAAGAACCCCTGCAATCGCGGCGGCTGAAAGGAGCATGCGCACATGTGACATCGAGTTACCCTCTAAGATTGCGCTCAATGCGATTTTCGGCCGCAGGCCCGCCAGCCATCTTCATCGTTCTCGGCGGGCATGCAACATCTCATTCGGGCTTTCCAGCGAATGCGATTGCGTCTCCCAGAAACTCGTCCGAGTGAAGAAGATCTCGACGCATTCGCGCATGCAGCCGCTCGGCACGCCACTGTGCGATCCTTGCAATCCTTGCGATCACAGGCCCGCCGCAATGCGCGGCAACCCGCCTCGCGGACGACAGTCCATGCCAATCCAGCAACGCGTCATCCAGTGCGACATAAGAGCAGACGACTCCCGGGTCGCCCTGGCGACCGCACCGACCTGCGAGCTGCCGATCGATACGGCGTGACTCGTGCGGCTCGGTGATGAGGACGTGAAGTCCACCCAGCGCGGCCACGCCCTCGGCGAGACGTATGTCCGTTCCGCGTCCGGCCATGTTGGTCGCCACGGTGATCGCGCCACGGGCACCTGCCTGCGCGATGATCGAAGCCTCGGCGGCATCCTGCGCGGCGCTCAGGACCACATGGGGTAGACCGTGAGCGCGGAGCACGGCGCTCGCGCGTTCCGCACCGGCAACCGTCCGGGTCCCGATCAGGACCGGCGCGCGGCGCGCGTGGATCGACCGGATTTGCCGCGCGATGGCCTCCCACTTCTCGGTGCCCGAGACGTATCCACGTATCGCATGCCACCGCTTGCGATCCGGCCGATGCGGGGCGATCGCGGCAACTGGAAGGCGGTAAGTCCGCCACAGTTCGCCGGCCACTTCGCGCAGCGTGCCGCTCATGCCCGCAAGGCAGCGGTACCGCCGAAAGAAGCGCTGATAGGTCATGCGCGCGGTCGTTGACCGCCGTGGCGACAACGCGAGGCCTTCCTTGCGCTCCACCATTTCCTGCAAGCCCTCGCTCCAGGTGCGGTCCGGCAGGATGCGGCCCGTGAACTCGTCGACGATCTCCGCCTTGCCATCGCGGACGAGATAATTCTCGTCGCGGCGCACGACGCGCAGCGCCGTGAGCGCCAGCTCGATCAATCGCTCGCGCTCGGCGATTTCGTTCCACGGAGGTCCCAGCGCCGCCGCCGTCGCCAAGCCCCGCTGCGCATGCGGCAACAGCGCGATGCGCCGCTCGCGCGCCAGCAACAGATAGTCGCGACCCTCGCGCATCGCCGCCGCAAGGCTCAGCGCCCGATCGAACACCGCCTGGTCGCGGTCCTCGGGGATCTCGGCCGATAGGATGAGCGGCGTTCGCGCCTCGTCGATCAGCACGCTGTCAGCCTCGTCGACGATCGCGAAATGCAGTCCGCGAAGCAGCGACGTCCCGCTCGCTCCGGACAGCCTCGCCACCTTGTGTCCAAATGCGCCCTGCCGCCGGCCGAGCGCCAGGCGGTCGCGCATGTAGTCGAAGGCGAGTTCCTTGCTCGTGCATAGGGTGATGTCGCAGCGATAGGCCGCCGCGCGATCGCGGCGCTCGGTCTTCTCCGTCACGAGACCACAGGACAGTCCTAGGCGCCGATAGAGGGGTCCCATCTCGCGCGCGTCGCGCTCTGCGAGGTAGCCGTTGACGGTCACGAGATGCGCCGGGGTGCCGGCGAGGCCCGACACCGATGCCGCCAACGCAGCGGTCAGCGTCTTGCCCTCGCCCGTCGCCATTTCGACCGCCATCCCGCGCAGAGCCGCGGCGGCGCCCAGAATCTGCGACGGAAAAGCCTGCAGGGCGAGCGCTCGGCGCGCGGCTTCGCTCGCGACGGCGAGGGCGTTGGCAAGGCTCGCGTCGGAGCGATTGGCCGTCGCGCGAAGAGCCGCGCGCGCGGCGCGGATCTCCTTGTCGAAGGCGGCTTCGTCGAGGCGCTCCATGGAGGCAATTCGGGCTTCGGCCTGAGCGAGGATCGGGGTCGGCCCCCCTCCGCGTCGCCATCGCCGCGCCGCGGCGACGGCGGCAGCCGCGGCGCGATCGAGCAGCGTCTCGCGCGGAACATGCCGCTCGGGGAAGTCGCGAAGTTGGGGAAGAACGAGATCAGACACGGAGCGACCGAAGCATGGACTGCCTCAAGGCGCGAAGGATTCGCCATGCGACCGGCTCCGAGCCGAGATCGAAGCGGGCGTAGACGTGACCGCCGATCCGATCCCCCGGCGTGGGTCGATCGGGGCGCACCTCGATCTCGAACCACCGTTCGAGCGGGCGTTCACCACGCGGACTCGACGGGTCGAGCAGCATCGGCCCGCCGCCGGTCGCGGCCAATGCCGGCGCCGGCGCCTTGTCGAGCGCCGACGGAACCTCTCGCGCCAGACGCGCGGGGACGGAGTGATCAATCGTCTCGGTGTGGCGCAGCTCGACGCCAATCATCCGGCTGCGCACGAGGTCGATCGTCGCCTGAGGGACCACGACACGAATGCCGACATCGGCATCGCCGATGACGTATCCCAGCAACTCGCCTTGGCGCACGAAGCGGCCGGGTAGCGTATCCGCCGCGGGCATGACGAAGCGGCCGGCCTGTGCCGCCGTGATCACGAGGTCGCGCTCCCGCTGCTCGGCGCGTGCGAGTTGCGCACGCGCGCGACCGAGCTGCTCCTCGGCCAGACGGGCCTGCGCACGATCGATGAGATTGACGGCGTTGAACCGGCTCTCGATCACCGCGGCTTGCGCTCGATAGACATCCACCTGCGCCGACGTTACGGCGTCTTCGAGCTGGATCACCGGTTGCCCCGCCGCGACAAGCTGATCGGGCGTCGCGAGAAGGCGCAGCACGAACCCGTCGGCTCGGGCCCGCACGACGGATTCCTCCGGCACCCACACCACGCCATGCGCGACCGCGGCATAGGGCAATGGCAATGCGAAGAGCGCAGCAGCAGCAGCCGCGAAGGCGCCACCGGTCACGGCCATCGCCCGTCGCCGCCGCCGCGCGAGCGCCGGGCTCGACAGGATGAATCGCATCGCACGCAGCAGCGGCAGCACGAGCATCTGCACCAGGGCCCACGCGGCGATCAGAATGCCGAGCCCGAGGAATTGCTGGGCGACGAGAAAGGCGATCGCGAGCGTGACGCTGAGGCGATAGATCGTCGCGGTCACGCCGTAGCCGAGCAGCCACTTGGCCTCGCCGGGCGCCACGACCGGCGATTGGCTCTCCGTCATGCCGAAGGCCCGACGTTGGATCAGGTACAGCATGTAGCGCCGCGAGCGCTGGTCGAGATTGGCGATCCCGAGCAGATCCCCGAACACATAGTACCCGTCGAAGCGCAGCAACGGGTTGGCATTGAAGACGAGCGTGGAGACGCCGCACAGCAGGATGAGATTGAAGCACGCCGCGCGCGCCAAGCCCGGCGGCAACTCGACCCACGCGATCATGGCCAGTGCCGCGATCGCCAGCTCCGTCATGATTCCCGCCGCGCCGACCAGCATCCGGCGCCAGCGCTCGGGAAAGGCGCTCGACGACGACGCGTCGACATAGGGTACCGGGAAGAACACGAGCAGCATGACGCCGGTCTCGTGCACCTCGCCGCCGCCGAGGCGCGTCGCGTAGGCATGGCCGAGCTCGTGCAGCGCCTTGCTCAGCGGATAGAGCAGCGCCAGCATCAGCACGTTGTAGCTCGAGAACACCCGGTCGCTGATATTGGCCGTGAGCTCCGGCCAGTGCATCGCCCCGAGGATCGCCGCGGCGACGATGAGGGCCAGCCAGAGCGCGAATCCTGCTTTGGTGAAGATGGGTCGCGCGAGCCACAGCGTGGCGTCGAGGAAGCGCGAGGGATCGAATGCGGGCAATCGCAGCGCCATCGGGTTCGTCAAGCGTGCCAGCAGGCGTCGACTGCTCTCGCGCTCCGCTCGGCGCTCCAGCTCCTCCATGTCGGGCGGCAGTGCCGCGTTGAGGAGATCCCCCTGATGGAGCTGCACCAGCAGCCGGACGGCATCTCCTTTGGTCGGTCGTTCGGCGCCGAGCATTTCGCCCACCGCAGACAGGATTTCGGTCATCGTGCGCCGGCCGTCCATGCGGCAGAGCATCAGATTGGCCGCCGGAGAGACGCGAAAGAAGCGGCCGCTCTGGTGGTCCTGCAGCACAAACCACACCTGTCCGCGATAGACATGCCGGTGCACCTGGGCATGCCTCCGCAGTCGCGGCTTGAGATCGGCGACCCGATACCAGCTGGAGGCGAAGGAGTCGCCGCTCACGGGAGCCACGCCCAGGATTCGATCCGGATCCAATGGAGCACCGGGCGCATCCAGATCCAGACGAGGCGCGCGTCGCCGGCCTCGATATGGCCAATACCCTCCATGCCGGGTCGCAAGCGCGCCTCGCCGCGCGTCAGCCTGGCGTCGACCCGAAATGTCATCCGTCCGTCCCGGGCCTCGGCGACCGGTGTCACGCGCTCGACGACGAACGGCAACGCCACGTCCGGCAGGGCCGAGACGAGCACGGCGCCGCGCTGACCGGGCGTTGTGTCGGCGATCTGACTCTCGTGCACACGCAGCTCGACGCGATAGTCGTCGAGCGGTGCGATCTCGAACATCACGTCGCCGCGACGAACCGGCGCCCCGATGGACTGGCTGAGATCGCCGGACACCACGAGCCCGTCGAAGGGCGCAGCCAGTGTGGTGCGCGCGAGTTGCTCGTCTACGAGGCGGATCTGGGCATTCGCCTGATCGATCAGGGCACGGAACCGCGCGGTCTCGGCGCGCTGTCCCTGGCTCAGGGCCTGGTCGTAGCCCGCGCGATGCTGCGCGCGCTCCGTCACCCAGCGCAGGCGCTCGAGCACGAGATCGCGATCATCGAGACTGACCACCGGCGCGCCGGCCCGCACCATGTCTCCCGCCCTGACCTTGGCGTCCGCGACGAAGCCGTCGAACGGCGCGGCAATGACCCGGCGGACGGCGCCTTCGATCCGCGCGTCGGCACTGATCCGGTAGGGGCCGCGAGCAAATTCCCCGAACAGGCCGCAGGCGATCAGGCCGGCCGCGGCAAGCTTCAGGCCCCAGTGACCGGGGCCGAAGAGGCGAACCGCGAGACGCCCGACGGAGTCGATCGCCTTCAACGGCAGCGGACGGTCGATCTCTCGCTTGTCCAGCAAGGCCGGACCCACGATCGCCACGACGGCTTCAGCCAGATCGACCGTGACCTGGTCGAACGGCTGATCCGGTGGTCGCTCGAGGGTCACCGCGCCGACCACCCTGTCTTTGACGAGCATCGGGATCGTCAGCGCCTGGCCGCCACCGCCATGCGCACGCAGCAGCTCGGCATGAGCGCGGGTCAGAGGCTCGTCGTCCGCATCGGCGGCGGGAACCAGCACGAGGCGGCGCTGATCGATCGCTTCGTCCATCGCATCAGCGAGATGCCGGACGAGATCCATCGTCCTTCCGAATTGCGCGCTGTGCGAAATGCCGACGACTTTCGTCTGATGGCGTCTTGTGAAGCCGATGCTCACGCGCTCGCAGCCGAGGCGGCTGGCTATTTCGGTCGCTGCGAGCCGGCAGGCCGGCACGAATCCCTGTTGCTCGAGGGACGCCGCAATGAGCTGCAAGGCGAGCCCCGTTCGGTCGGCGGCATGCCGCAGCGCCGCGGCGTCTCCGCCACGCCGGCGCTCCTTCATCCAGGCGGAGGCCCATTGCAGCTGGCGCATGGCATGACGCGGATCGCGGCCGGGCGCCGTCGAGATGTCGAGCGCGATGGCGGCAATGGCGACGCCGTCGATCTGGATCGGATAGGCGACACGGGTTGGCGCATCAGGAGCGGTGGACGGCGCCGGTTGCACAAGTCCGCGCTTGCCGTCGATCGCCGCCCGTGCCGCCGAGATCAGGCCGGCATCGGCGGGCGCACCGACCGGGGTGAAGACGACCAGCGGAGAACCCTCCGGTCCCGCATCGAGCCAAACCAGGACGCCGCCGATCGTGCCGGCGACCATGCGGCAGGTCAGGCCCAGCCACGCCTCCGCAAAGGACCTGTCGTCCGTCGCTGCGGTCAGGTCGCGCCAGAGCGCGTGCTCCAGCACCGTCGCGCCGTCACGTCCCGTGGGCGCCGGTCCTAGCGTTTCAGGATTGGAGCCGGACATGACCGACGCCGTCAGACGTCGAGCGCGCCGTATCGGGATTCGTACTCGCGCAGGACCCCGTTGAGCGCCAGGGCGAGCCGCTTGGCCGCAAAGGGCGACAGGATCACACGATTGCTGAGCGACACCGAGAGCGTGCCGCTCGCTCCGTTGTTCCAACTCTGATTGGTGCCGAAGAACAGGTCGACCTGCTCGCGCGAACTATGGATGTTCACGACATTCGCGAAGCTCGTCGTCATGCGCGTGTCATCCCATTGCAGCTGCGCTTCGTGCGCAACGGATGCAGGAGGGCGGGAGGTCTCGGTTTCGGACATGAGGATGCCTCATCGATGGTGTTGCGACAGGAGCAGGAGAGCTCGAGCACAGGGTCCCGGACCCGTCGCGACCGCGCCCACCAGGCGCGATGAGGCGGGGCGCACCGCCACGATCAGCTCCTGACCACTGGTGGGGCGGAGCGCCGCGCCTCGGCGAGGGCCGGGGCCATGGCCCATCGCTCCCCCAGATCGTCGTCCTCGATCCAGGCCCGCGCGTCACCGGTCGCCGGCGACGTGCCGGCAAGCCAGGCGCCGCTCTCCTCGTCGAACTGCACCGCCGGCGGCGGCGGCGCGGGTGGCTTGGCGGCGATCTGCTGCGTGACGATGCGGACGTCGCCGGACTGCACAAGTTGAATGGTGCTCGCCGAACCGGGCAGTACGACCGTCGCCTTGGGGAGCACGGGCTTCGCGACCGTGACCGGGGACGATCCAAGCCTGACCGACGATGCAATGGGCGTCGGCGAGCCGACCGGCACCGCCGATATCACCGGGGTCGACGGCGCGGAAGCGCTTGGCGCCGCGGGGAGGGAAGCGCCCGCGGTCGCAGTCGGCGCCGGGATGACGACTGGCGGCGTGCCGATCGGGGGCAGCACGATAGGAGCGGGCGTCCCGATGACGGCCTTCGTCGTCATCGTCGCCGAGGCGGCATTGTCGCTGTCCTTGACCTGGACGCTGATCGTGAAATTCGACTGGGTCAGATAGGTGTGGGCGACGGTGAAGCCGCGAGCACCCGATGCGATCGGCACCAGAGTCGCGGAACTGCTGTCGCCCCATCTGATCACCAGCGTGTGCCCATCGAGCGCCCCGGGATCGCTGAACGTTCCCTCGATCGACATCGGCTCCCCGGGCTTGATCGCGCCCGGTACCGCCGCCGTATTGGTCAATGCGACCAGGACGGGCGAAACGTTGCGGACCGTCACCGTCGCCGCGGCGGATGCGGCCGCATCGGCATTGTCGGTGAGCGTTGCGTTGACGACGAACGCGTCTCCCGCGCCGCCGGACGGGTTGTTCAGATAGCGATGGGTCGCCGTGAAGAGCCGGGCCGCTTCGTCGACCGTCGCCGCCGAGCTCGATCCATCGCCCCAGTTGATGGTCGCCGCATGCGTGTCGAGCGTTCCGGCATCGGAAAAGCTGCCGGTGATCGTGACCACACCGCCTTCGTTGATCGTCGCCTTGTCCGTCGTGAGCGCCGTCACGATCGGTGCGGCATTCCTCACCGCAACCGCGGCCGCTGCGGCGCCCTCGCCACCGTCCTGATCGACGACCCGTGCCATGATCACGTAGCCCGGCCGGCCGGGGTTGTCGTCGAGGTAACGGTGCGCCGCGCTGAAGTCGCGCACGGCGCCATCCGGCGTCAGGGTCTCACTGGTGCCGTCCCCCCAATCGATGAAGACGCTATGCAGATCCAGCGAGCCCGGATCCGCAAACGCACCGGTCACGACGACGATGCCATTCTCGTCGATCGCCGTCGCGTCCAGGGCGAGAGGCGCGAGCACCGGCCCCACGTTCCGGACGATTGTCGAGGTCGCGGCGGCAGCGACTCTGCCATCGGAGGCGGTCAGCGTGCCGCCGATCGCGAATGCGCCTTCCGGTGCACCGGCCGGATTGTCGAGATAGCGATGCGACGCGGCGAAGCTCTTTGCGCCCTCGTCGACGGTACCGGTGCTCGTCGTGCCGTCACCCCAATCGATCACGACGCCATGCGTGGCCGAGGGAGTCGGATCGGCGAAGGTTCCGGTCACGAAGACCATGCCGTCTTCGTCGACGGCGCTCGACATCGTCCGGAACTCGACGAGCGACAGCGGTGTCGCACTCACCGATGCCACCGCGCTTGCGCTGACCGTTGCGCCGGCATTGTCGGCGAGCAAGACGCTGACCGGATAGGTTCGGATGACGCCTCCCGCCGGGGCACCGGGCTCCACGGAATAGACATGCGTCGCCACGAAGCTGCGCGTCGCCTCGTCGACGGCGGCGTCACTGCTGGTCGCGTCGCCCCAGTCGACCGTCACGGTGTGCGTATCGACCGCACCGGCATCGGCAAAGCTGCCGGAGAGCGTCAGCACGCCGCCCGCCGCGACGAGTATCGGCGACAAAGCGATCTCGCCAAGGGTCGGCGCCAGATTCTCGACCGCGACGCCGATGGCTGCCTCGCCTGTCGCTCCGTCTTCGTCGGCAATGACGGCGCGGATCGTGAACGTCCCGGACGCCGACCCTGCCGGATCGTCGAGATAGACATGCGTGCCGGTGAACGAGCGGCCCGCCTCGTCGACGACACCGGCCGTCACCGTGCCATCACCCCAGTCGATGGACACCGAGTGCGCGTCGACGGCGCCGCGATCTGAGAAGCTTCCGACGACGGTGACGATTTCGCCCTCGTCGATCGTCGAACGGTCGGCATCGAACACCGCGACGACCGGCGCGATGTTCCTGACCGAGATCGGCGCGACGGCGCTTGCCGGTTCGCCGGAGCTAGCCGCTACCGTCGCCGTGACTAGGAAGCTGCCGTCGGGCCGGCCGGCAGGGTTGTCGAGATAGTCGTGGGTGGCAAAGAAGCCGCGCGTCGCAGGATCGATCGGCACCACGACCGGCGCCGTGCCGTCGCCCCAGTCGATCGTCACCGTCGGTGTCGCCAGCAAGCTCAAATCCGAGATCTCGCCGGTAAGAGCGGCCGTACCGCCCTCGTCGATTGCCGCCTTGACGAAGCCGAAATCGACCGCGACGGCCGGGGCCCTCGCAACGGAGAGGCTCGTCGAGGCCGTCGCCGTGGCGCCGCCCTGGTCCGCGACCGTTGCGACGATGATGTAGCCGCCTTCATCGGCGTAGAGATGCTCCGCGGCGAATTCGGTCGCACCCATGGGCAGGACCAACGATTCCGTTTGTCCGTCGCCCCAACGGATATCGACGCGGAACGTATCCTGCGCGCCAGGATCCGACACCGTTCCCGATAGGCGGGCCAATTGGCCTTCGACAATCGGGGCAGGCGCCGCCAGGTTCAGGCTCGGCGCCAGGTTGGTGACGGTGATCGCATGCGTCGTGGAGGTCACGCCGTCGGAATCGATGGCCTCGACGCCGATTTGGTAGTCGCCGGCGACGGCGTAGACATGAACCAAGGTCTGCTCGGCGCCGGTGTAGCTCTCGATCGAGCCATCGGCCCAATCGACGTTCCAGCGCTCGACGATCTGCGGCGGCGGGTGGCTCGCGTCGAGGATCAGGGTGTAGGGCGAGCCCTGCGAGACCGTAGAACTGCCCGTGACCGTGAGAACTTGCGGCACATCCGTCACGACAACGGTCGCGCTGAACCGGGCGATGCCGCCATCGTCGTCGATCACCTGGCCGCTGACCTGATGCGATCCGCGACTTGCGATCGCGCTCGCGGGAACCAAGAAGGTCTGCGGGCCGGTCAATCGAGTGGTCGTGTGGTCGAAGACGCCGTCGTCGTCGAAGTCGAGCTTGTAGATGAAGCCTGTCGTGTCGTCCGCCGCGGCGGCGTCATCCGGCACGATGGTGAGCGTCGCGTTGCTTCCCTGCGTGACGGAAGCCGGCGGCGCGATCGCGAGATCGGGCGCAAGGTTGTCGACGATCACCCGCCGCGACGCCGTCGACGTCACCACGGTCCCGTCGTCGTATGTCACCCTGACCTTCGGACTGAACGTGCCGCTGTCGGTGATCAGTCCGCCTTGGGCCCACCCCACCGTGATGGTCCGGCCCGTGAACGAGCCGTCGAAGGTGCCGTCGCCGTCGACATCCCACGCGTAGTTCGTGGGCGTGCCTGGCGCGGTGGCGGTCATCGTCAGGCTGGAGCCCTCCGCGATCCGGTAGACGCCGCCGACGCTGACTTGAGAGGCGAGCACATTCACGCCGATCTCGAACGGGGGTGCCGTCCAATCCGGATCCGTCGCCTCCATCGCATCGTCGCGGACCCCGACCGCGACCGCGTAGGTTCCCGGCTCGTAGTAGACATGAGTCGCCGATGCGGCGGTGCCGCCGAGGGATTCGGTGACTCCATCGCCCCAGTCCACCCTCCACTCGGTCGCCGCTTCGTCGCCGGCCTGGGCGATACCGAAATTCACGATGACCGGAGACCCGACCTTCGTCGTGGCAGGACCCGAGGCGGTGACGGTCGGCGCGACGCGATTCACCTTCAGCGTGGTGTTGATCGTCGTCGACAACCCGTCCGCGTTGGTCGCGGTCACGCCCACCAGATAGGCCTCGTCGCGCGCCCGCGTGATGTTCAAGGCGGCGAGATCCTCCCATGTCACGGTCACGGTGGTGCCGATGGCATCGCCATAACGGCCATCGCCGTTGATGTCCCAGTTCAAGTCCTCGAACAGCGCATTCTGGGTGCCCATGGGCAGGACGCTGGCGGACAGAACGAGATCCGCGCCCTCGTCGATCGCGAAGCTGCCGACCGTGATCACCGGCGAGGAGACCACAGAGGCGACCTCGAAGCCGGCGAGTCGGACGGCTCCCCTGCCGTTGTTCTGGACGGTCAACGGGGTCCGCGAATAGGTCTGCGGTGATCCGGCGATATTGCGCGAGTCGAAGCTCAGCTTGGCCTCGGCGGCGGTGCCGCCGTCCTCGAGCCCGATCTCCGATTCGCTCGAGAGCCCTTCCCCATTGACGTAGACGGAGTCGATGCCGTCGCCGGTGGTCAGGATGACGGATGATCCCGAACCGAGTCCGACGATGTCGAAACGGTCGTTCCCCGACCCGGCCGTCACCTTCAGCACCGAAGCGTCCCGGGTGGCCCCGCTGCTGAAGCGATTGTCGCCGGAACCCAGATCGATGGTCGTCGCCAGACTCATGTCGAGCAGGCTCACGATGTCCGCGCCGGCACCGGTGCTGATCCCGAGCGTCGGCACAGGCACCGGGGTGGCCGATGCGGTCAGAGTCGGCACCGCCAGCAGCGAAATCGAGTCGGCGCCGTTGCCGGTCGTGATGTTGACCGTCTCGATCGCCTGGAACGTGACGACCGACGATTGCGGCGCCAAGCCGTCCCGCTTCGCGACGGAGATCTTCGCGACACCGCCGTTCTGCGCTCCGACCCCCGGGCTGCCGACATAGGCGAAAAGATCGCCGGCTGCGTTGCGCGGCGCCACCACGACATCCAGCGGCGCGGCCAGGCCACCAACGCCCGCCACGTCGTTGCGCAGGATCTGCATGAACTGAAGCGAGCCGGTGTCGAGCGTGCCGTCCGCGAGGCGCTCGAATGCCAGCACGGCATTCGAGCCCCTGGCCGCGACCAAGACGTACTCGCCGTCGGCGGTCGCCGCGATGCCATCGGGCCGCGACAGGCCGCTGACGCCCAGCTTCAGGTTCCGGACGGTCTGGATGTGATCGAGGGCGCCAAGCGCGCCGACCGCGAACACCGAGATGCTGTTGCCCGACTCGTTCGCCACGTAGAGGAACTTCCGGTCCGGGCTGAGCGTCATGTCGACCGGGCGATTCAATCCGGTGCCGTCGGCCGTCGTAACTGTGGAGCGGATCGCCTGCGTGCCCGGATCGAGCGAATAGACGCGGTTGGTGGTGCTGCTGACGGCGAACATCAGGTCGACGCTCTCCGACAGGGCGCGGTCGCCGTCGTCCGCGAGGAGGACCTTGGTCAGCTTCAAGTCGTTGCTCACCGTCGTGACGGCGGTCGGAGCCCCGGCGGTCGTCGCGCGAGTGAATTCCAGCAGGCCGGATGCACCGACCGCGATGACGGTCTTCGAGTCGCCCGACACCGCGAGGCTGCTGAAATAGCCATTGGCGGCGGCGGTCGTGTTGGCGACATGGACCAGATCGCCGTTGATATCGCGGCTGAACGTCTCCAACTCGCCGGTCGCATCGTTGCCGACAAAGACGGTCTTGCCGTCCGGGGCGATCGCTATGCTGGTCGCGCCTGTCAGTGACGGCAGGGTGCCGGTGCCGCCGACAAGGTATTGACGCTCGCTCATGTCCGAGGTGTTGACGCTGACGAGCACGCCGCTCGTCTTGCTGAGGCCGTAGATCTGCTTGCCGTCGGGACTGAGTGCGACCGAATCCAGCGACGGGAGATGTCCGCCGCCGGGCAAGGCGATCGTGGGCAGGTCGAGGAAGGCGGCGGACGTGTTCGAATTCGCCGTGGCGCCGGCCGTCAGCTTCACGTTGCTGATCGTCGCCGTCTTGCCATTCGCGTCCTTCACCGACGCGTTGAAGGTGAAGAAATCCGCATCCTTCAGGACGGCGTCCTTCGGGACCAGAGTCAGCCAGGCCGCGTGCGGATTCAGGCCGACGAGATTCGTGGTCGTTTCCACGCCGCCGGTGGTCAGGGTCTTCAGGAACGCGGGATTGGTCACCGAGTATTCGTGCCGAGCATCGGTCGCGAAGTCGGCATCGATCACGCCGAGCCGTGGCGTGCCGAGCACGGAGTTGGTCAGATTGACGAAGAACAGCAGGTCGAAGCCCGTGTAGTTCGTCGTCAGGCTGAAGTCGTTCGCGGCGTTCTCCGGATCGACGATGTCGAGCACGGTTCCGCTGCTGATGCGGACCACCGCCGCATCGGATCCGGCCGGAACGATGTTCGGATCGTCGAGCCCCAGAGCGTGAATCAGCAGGTTCTGCTGCGCCGAGTTCAGCGCCAGCACGCCTCCGACATCGCCGCCATTCGTCAGCCCAACGACATTCGGCGTGGAGACCGGGAAGGAGACATCGTTGGTATCGATGATCGCCCCGGCCGCGTTCCTGACCGTTTCCGTGAACGCCGCGGCGATGAACGCGTTGATGCCCGACGGACCCGTCGATCGCGTCACCGTGGCTCCGCCGACCGGCGACGGGATATTGGCGATGCCCGTCACAGCTCCGGTCGCACTGACAGTCAAGTTGGTGTTGCTCGCGACCAGGAAGCGCCCATCGACGCCTCCGCTCGCGCGACCCGAACCGCTGTTCGCTCCACCGACACCCCCGTGGACGTCGACTGTCAGATTGCCGCTCGCGACATGAAGGTCGGACGCCACCAGTCGGACGGTCCCGCCCGCACCGCCGCCGCCGCCACCGGCTTGACCGCCATCACCGCCGTCGCCACCGCTGCCGCCCAAGCCGCCGTAGTTCCCGAATCCACCGTTGCCGCCATCGCCGCCGGAACCCGAGGCCAGTTCGCCAAGCGTCCTGCCTTCGTTGAGGCCGTTGTCCCTGGCGGAGAGAGAGGAGGATGGCACTCGTCCGCTGGCGCCGCCCTGGGCAGCGGTCGCGTCTTCGCCGTCGCCGCCAAAAGCGTTCGCAGCGACGCCGTCGCCGATCGTCAACCTGCCCTGGACAACGATCTCGAACGCGCCGCCACCGGCGCCGCCATCGCCGCCAGTCCCGCCGTCGCCACCACTGCCGCCATCGCCGCCCGGGACGCCGTCGCCGCCAGCGCCGCCGTGGCCGCCAAATCGATTGACGTTAGGTGTATTCGCGGCCTGACCGCCGCCGCCGCCACCACCGCCGCCGCCGCCGCCACCGCCGCCGTTGCCCGCGGTCCCGCCGCCGCCGCTGCCTCCGGAGCCGCCGCCGCCGCCACCGGATATGAGATCACCGGCGCCCGTGTTGATCGTGCCGCCGGTCCCCTCGGCACCGTTTCCGCCGGCACCGCCATCCGCGCCATCGGCTCCGTCGCGGCCCACGCCGCCAGTACCGCCATCCTCCGCATCATTTCTGTTCTTGGCCGTATTCGCGTTTCCACCGGTCCCGCCAGTGCCGCCGCCGGCAGCCTGGCCGACCGAACCGGCTGCGGCTCCGGCAACGCCGGCATCCCCGCTCTCGCCTTGGCTGCCCGGCGCATTGACGCCGCTCGTGGGCGATGTGCCCGCAGTCGCAGCGGTGCCGCGTTCGCCGCGAGTCCCGACAGCGCCGGACGCGCCCTTGATGCCGTTGCTGCCGTCGATGAAGTCGATGTCGTCGCGCCCGCTTGCTCCAGCACCGCCGGCGCCGCCCGCCCCGGCGCCTCCGCCTTCGCCGATGGTATCGCCGCCTACCCCGGCAACGCCGGCCGTGCCGGCTCCGCCACCGCCAGCTCCGCCGGCCGTCGTGCCGTCAGCGGCCACATCGAACCGGACATTCGTCCCGACGGTCGCGTCGCCGCCGACATGGATCGCCAGGGCGTTCGATCCGATCGCCGTGATCACGGTCGGAGACGCATCGCTTGCACCGTCCGGGATCACGAGATCGCCGTTCAAGGTGAAGCGCCCGATCTTGTCCGCGACCTTGAAGGAGAAGTCGCCTGTCCCCAGCCACACCTCGTCCTTGCCGATGACGAAGTCTCCATTCACGCCGTTCCTGAATCCATCACGGGTCAGGTCGACTTTGATCTTGCCAGCGGTCAGCTTGCCTTCGTCCGTGTCGAAGGTGATCCGCTCGCCCTCCGCGATGAAGATCGGCAGCACCGTCTGGGCGACCAGCGGCAACTCCTCGATACCGATGATATTGTCGACGGCGAGCCGCGTCGTCGGAACGAAGCTCAACGATGTCAGCCCGGTCAGCGGCACCTGCAGCAGGTCGTAGAGGAATCCGTCGCCGCTTCCCGGTGTACCGACGAGGATCGTTCCCGACTCGCCGAGGCTGGTCGTGTAGTCCAGCGCGATCGTACCCGGCGCAACCCCAACCGCGCCGACGGCACTGAATCCGAGGCCATAGAAGGTGAAAGGGTTGCCGCTGACCGAGGTGATGGTGAAGCGCTCGCCATTGGTCCGCGCCGCGGCCGAATTGCTGCTGACGTCCGGGTTGCTCGCACTCGTGTCCACCAGGAGAAAGCCGCTGCCGTTGCTGGTCGCGACCTTCATCACGCCGTTCTCGCCCGTCGCGCTCTTCGCCCCGGTCGTCAGGGTGTTGAACGAGATCGCGCGGCTGAGATCCAAGGGCTGCGTCGCCGCGATCGTGGTCAACGGTGCACCGGCGAAATCGAGCTGGATCCGGCTGCCATTGATCGCGCCCGCCACCGCGCCGGGATTGGTGACCGTGTCGTCGAGGCGATCATTGGCGCTGCCGCCGTTGATGCGCACCGACCCGGCCAGATCGGCCTTGCTCGTGACGACGATCTTGGCGCCCGGAGCGTCCGGATTCGAATAGTTCCGCGCGCTCACCTCGGTCCCGTTCAAGATCGTCCAGAGCACCGGGACCGCGGTCGCGCCGGCATTGCCGGTATTGTCGATCAGCAGGGTCTCGACCCGCGCCTCGACGGACTTGAAAGCGTCGGTGGGCAGGCCGCCGAAGGCCAGTGTTGCCGTATCGGAACCCTCCCCGCCGCTCACGCTGCGCAGGCGACCGGCGGTGGTCGCAACTTTCGTCAGCGTCACGACGTCGTCGCCGCCACCGCCATCGATCAACAGCAGCTTGGTCGCTTCGGCGGACTCGTCGACCGTCAGCTTGTCGGCACCGGAGCCGAGATCGACGTCAACCTCGCCGATCCCGGACAGCGTCACGACGGTCCCAACGACGCCCGAAATCACGAGATCGCTGCCGATCACGGCGCCATTTGCGATCCTGCCCGTGATCGCCGCCGAGCTCGCGCTCCGATCGATGGTGACGATGTTGGCAGCCCCGCCGGTGATCGTCAGCGCGGCACTGGCGCCGGTGACGGTCACATTGCCAAGCGCATTGCCGTCCTCGTCCTCGGCATTGGGCGCGATGTTCCCGAGATTGACCGTCGTCGCGTGCGTCGTGTCGGCGATCGTCAGCCGCGCGCTGTTGGCGCTCTGATCGATCGTCACGGTGTCGACATTGGCGTCGAACGTCACTTCGCCCGTCGCTCCGTCCGCCGTGACCCGGCCCATTCCGTCGATGCTGTCCAGCGTGATCGTGGAGCCGATCGTCGGCGCGACGATCAGCGAGGTGGTCTTGCCCGCGCCGGCGCCGCGAATCGACACGTCGCCATCGAGATCCGCGAGATCCGCGCCGATCGTGAGATCGCCCGACCCTGCGCTCGCGTCGATCGAGACCAGGCCGACGCCGGCCAGCGATCCGTTGATGCCGAAGTCGTAGGCGGCGCCCAGCTTGACGGTCACCAGGTCGAAGTTCAGCCAATTGACCCCGGCGCCCGCCATGCCGAAGCCGGTCAAAGCGTCGAACCCGTTCACGACGGCAAGCAGTCCGTTCACCGTGCCGCCGCCCGCGTTCGCGCGATCATCGACGACGATGGAATTGGAACCCGTGCCGCCGTCGAAGATCACCATGCCGTCGATGTCCGACAACCTGCCCGCCGCATTGCCTGCGGTGGCGACATTGGTCCCGGACCCCAGATTGACGCGCGTCGTCGTCCCGGCCGCGCTGCTGCGCACGGCCATCGTGTTGTCGCCGTCGCCGAGGGTCACGGTGACGATCTCGACGCTCGGCCGCAGGGTGATCGGCCCCGCGTTGCCCAGGCCGGTCAGCACGCCGTCGGCATAGATGCCGGTGCGATCGAAGCCATCGGCCGCATCGTTGATGTCGACCGAATCGCCACTGCCGACGCCGTTCGAGCCGCCTTCGATGGTCAGTGGCGCGGCAAATCGCGTGAGCGTCCCGGCGTCGCTTCCTGCGACCCGCGCATTGCTGCCGAGGAAGATCCGGTCGTCCTGCGCTCCGGTGTCGATCGTGGTCGCGCTCGATACGCGGGTCAGCGCGATCCGATCGGCGTCGTCGCCGCCCATGATGGTAACGCTGGTGCCGGCGATCGTGCCGCGAAGATCGAGATCCGCGCCCGATCCGCCGTCGGCGGCACCCTGATCGGCCCTGATCGTGACGGTCGTACTCGCCTCGATCGCGCTGCCGGACGGCGTGACGATGTTGTCGCCGGCATCCAGCGTCACCGCGCCGTTGATCGCACGGACCGTCCCCGCGCTGCCGAGGACGATGTCCTGGCCCGCCGCGATCCGATCCGGCACGGCAATCGTGACATCACCGCTCGTCGACGCGACGGCAGAAAGGATCGTGAAGCCCCCGGCCTCGCCTTGGATCGACATGCCAGTCTTCGCGCTGGCGGTCAGCGTGACTCGGCCGTCGCCGGCGTGACCGATCCGCAGCGGAGCCGAAGTCGAACCGATGCTGCCGCCGTTGGCGGCAAGGGTGACGGCCGGGGCATCGATCGCCGGCACCTCGACGTCGACGGCCCCGAGGATCGAAGCGGTGGCGGCGAGGTCGGCCGATGTACCGGCAGCGATCCGGCCGATCCGCAAGCTGCCCGTCTGCGACAGGCGCACGCCATCCGAGGCGACGGCCGTGACCGAGTCGGACGCGGTGATCGCAATCTTCCTCGTCGCGCTGCCGATCGACTCGCCCGCCGCGAGCGCCAGTGTCGTGGTGCTCAACGACTGGCCCGTGCCGCTGGCCAGGATCGAGCCGCCGTCGGCGGCGATCGATGTCGTGCCTGCCGCATTGGCAATCGCACCGGTGAGGACGATGTCGGCTGCCGAGGTGCTGCGGATCGTGATCGGCGTCGTGCCGACGACTGCCGTCTTCGTCATGCTGAAGCCGGAGTGCTGGGGCGCATCGATGGTGATGGCGCCCGCCGGATCCACGCTCGCGTTAAGCGGATTGATGGCGCCGATCGACAGCTTCTTGGTCGAATGATTCGCGATCTCGACGGACTGCAGCGTCCGGCTGAATCCGATGGTCGGCGACCCCGTCAGTGTCGCCGACGAATCGAGGAATCTGCCGAACGAGATCGGGCCGAAATCGCGATCGGCATCGATGCTGAATGTCGCCGTTCCGCTGAGCCGCCCGGTATACGCGATCGGCGAGACCGTGATCGTGGAACCGTCGCTGGTTGCCGTGAGCCCGGTGGCATGGATCGTGCCGTCGGCATCGACGATCAGCACCGGCGCGACAGGGCCGAGCATGACGACCTTGCTGTCCCAGACGATCGATCGGCTGTAGGTACCGGACATGGATGCCCGCTCGTCCCCCACATCGATCAATGCGCCGTCGCGATTCGCGGACGGCGCGAAGTCCGGCAGGACCGGAAGATTGGCTTCGACGAGCAGGGCCCGCGTGCGCAGCTCCGCATCCGCGGCGCCCACGACCTGGGCGAACGCCTTGAAGGTGGTCTTGGCCGTCGGCGAGGTATCGGCCGCGAGCGCCTGGCTCTCGGCATCCGCAACGGGACCCAGCTCGAACGCATCGGCCACGGCGCGGACATCGACCGAGCGATCGCCCTGAACCACCGCCCCGGCGCCGATCGTCGCGGTGACGTGCGTCGTGGCATCGACGATCGCGGTCGCCACCGACGCATCGACGGCCGCCTTCACTTCGGAATCGGCGTGGGTTTGCGTGTCGATCGAAACGAGATCGGCGAGGATCGTGATCCGGTCGGCGACCAGTTCCGCCCCCGCACCCACGCTGGCGGTCGTCGTGTTGGTGATGAAGAACTTGCTGTCGGTCGTCGCGCCAACGCCCAGGCCGCTGCCGTCGGACGCCGAGCTCGAGCGCCCCTGCAGGGACGCGAGCGCCGAGATCGACAGGGAGTCGTCCGCCGTCAGCGCCGCATTCGCACCAATCGTAGCCGTGGTGGTGTCGGTCAGTGTCGCGGTGCTGTAGGCGAACATCACCGTGATCGCGCCGCCACCGGTTCCTTCCGCGTCGGCATAGACCTTGGAAAGGCTGTTCGCGACGACGGACACATCGTCGCCCGCAGTGATGTCGACCCCGGAGCCGATCGCGACCCGGTTGACGTTCGTCATCGTGACGATCGCCCTCTGGACGCCGACCGCGACGCCGCCGTAGGACGCGCCTTCCGCCGTGACGGCGAGGTGCGGCGTGGCCTTGCTCTGCACGACGACGTCGCCCGACGTGGCGGTGAGCGCAGCTCCGTTGTCCACCTCCACCGAGGTCGCGATCTCGGCCGAGCCGGCGATGCGCACGCCGTCGACCGCGACCAGTCCGATTCCGCCCGAAGCCGGCGACACGCCGAGAGTCGCAAAGACGTGGTTGTCGGACGTCACGGCGATCGACGATCCCTCGACATGAGCATTCCGGCCGACGCGCGCCGTCACCGTCGGCGAGAGCGTGACCCCGCCGAAGACCAGGCCAACGGCGACAAGTCCGACGGCGCCACCCGCGAGTTCCAGCGATCCCGCCTGGATATCGCCTGCGGCCGCCACCGTGACGGCACCGGTTGCGGCGATCGAAGCGTCGTCGTCGACGAGAGCCGTGACGGAGCCACCGAGTCCGACATTCGCCACCGCCGCACCCGCTGCGCCGAAGAGGGCGCCCGCCAATCCGACTCCGATCGGCCGGTCGTCGACGAACGGCCCGAAACTCTGGATCTGATCCGCTGTGACCGTCACGCTCGCGACATCGCGGATATCAGCGAACGCACCGACGACCGCTATCGTGTTGACCGCGAGATCGACGATCGTGACCGATACGCCGGCAGCCGCGCCGCCGGCGGCGATGCTCGCGGAGCCGGCCGCCGCTTTGCCCGTCACGCTCTGTCGCGCGGCGACCGATACCGCGCCGAACTCCCTCGCCACCGCATGGCGATCCGTCGTCCCCCCCTCCGCGATCCCCGCCTCGATCCGAGCGCCCATCGAGGACGCAACCGTGCTGACATCGGTGAGCGACATGCCCGCTCCGGCCAGCGCCACGAACCCGCTCGCCGATCCGGCGAGGCCGAAAGCGGCGAGCGTCGCGTCGCGCGACGCCTGGACGTTCAGCGCGCCGGCCCCCGTGCCCTGAATGGCCGCGCGTGCGCCGATGGCGGCGGTGACGTCCGACTCCACGGTCATCACGGCGACGCCGACGCCGACGGCGGCTCCCGCGGCAAGGGCAGCACCACCAGCCTCGATCGTGACCTTCATGGCCTGGCGGGCCGTCACGCTCATCGACGCGGCCGTGACATCCGCCGAGCCGCGCGCGCTCTCGCCGTCGACGACGGCGCTCGTGCCGCTCGCCGACGCCGCGGCACTCGCGCGGGTGACGTCCGACAGGACGCCGGCGCCGGGCAGACCGGCGGCATTGCTCGCCCGCGCAGCGTTGCCGACATCGCCGCCATCGGCGGAGAAGCGATGGGCGGTCCCGGTCGCGACCGATCTGTTCAATGCGATCGCATTGCCGCTGAGCGCGTCCGCGCGGCTCGAGGCAAGACGAACTTGGTTCGCGCTCGCGGTCTCGATGACGAAATAGGTCCGGCCGTCGACGAGCCCGCCGATCGCCCGGCCCCCGCCGGCATCGTAGACGACCGTGTCGCCGGTCTTCAGACCCGTCGCGGTCCCGAAATTGATCCGATTGCCCGTCAGGACGGCGCTGGCCGGATCGACCGGATCCAGCCCGCCGGCGCCCTCGACCTGCATCCCCGCGATCGCCCCGCCGATCGCGTCGTCCACCATGCCGATGACGGAGCCCTTGCTTCCGCCATCCAGGGCATCGCCGCGCGCCGAGCCGCTCGCGTCGTCCCTCGCCGTATACTCGGAGGTGAATCTCCCGCCGAGCGACAGCACCGAAACGCCCCCGCCCAGGGCGAGGCCGCCCGCGGCGGCGGCATTCGCGTAGGACTCGATGTCCCGCCGCGACTGCGCGTTGACACCGACGGCACCGGCCGCGACCACCGCCGCGTCGCCGATCGCGGCGGTCGTATTGTTCCGGACGATTCCGACATCGACGCCCGCGCCGACCGCACCGGCACCGGCGCCGAGCGCACCGGCAATCGCGAGGATCGACGCGGAATTGCCCGCGCCGACGGCGACGTCCCTTGACGATGTCACCGCCGCGCCGGCGCCGATCGTCGCCACGACGTCGACGTTCAGGAGATCGACGGAGACCGCGCCCGCGACGCCGGCGAACACGCCGCCCGCGCCGCTGCCGGCAATGTCGTAGACGGTCTCGCTCGACAGCGCCTGGACCGCGACGCCGCTCATCGATCGGGTCGCATAGGCACCGGTAGAGGGTGTCCCGTCGCTCAGAATGCCGGTCATCGATCGACCGCCATCGCCATCGGCGACGACCGAAGAGGCATCGATCCGCGCGCTCACGTCCTTGTTGATCAAGGTCAGCGCGACGGCTCCGGCGCCGCCGCCGGCGCCGACTCCGATCCCCGCCGCGCCAGCGATGGCGTAGTCCGTCGTCTCGCTCCGCGCCTCGACGAGCACGTTGCCGGCGGCATCGATTCTTGCGCCGTCGTCGATCGCCGCGTGCACGCCCATCGGGTTCGCGGCACTGCCGATCACGACGGCGGCGGCGGATCCGGCGATCGCGAGCGACCCCGACGCGGAGAATCCTGCCGCGATCGCGACGATCTTTTCCTTGGCCGTGGCGCTGACCGTCACGTCGCCCGAGGCGGTGACGTCCGCGCCGGACACGATTGCACTGGTCGTGCCCATGAGGACCGGGGCCGCGACGGCGCCCGCGCCCGCGAAGCTACCGCTCGCGCGCGCGCCGATACCCAAGGTGAGGTTCGTGTAGGTCCGGCTGGCGGTCACGGTGACGGATGGCGTCCGCGTCGAATGCGTTGCCGACACCGCCGCGTCGTCGTCGACATGCGCCAGGGTGTTGATCGTGTGCACGCCGACCGCGCCGGCGATACCGGCTGCGACCGAGCCGGCCGCGCCGACCGCGGCGCCGACGCCGGCCAGATCGTCGACGCTCACGGCGATCACGCTGACGCCGCGCTGCGCCGACGTCTGAGGAGTTCCGAAGGCGGGCTTGTCGATGTCGTGTCCGTCGGTGCCGAAGGCCGCGTTGTCGATCCTCGGCACCCCGACCGACATCACCCTTTGGACCGAATGCTGATCGGCGGCGCCGGCACGCCCCGCCGCAACGGCGATCGCCGGTCCGCCCTTCGTCGCCGCCAGCTGGAAATGCCCGCTGTCGTTGACGATCACATAGTAGAGACTCTGCCCCTCCAGCCCGTTCAGCGGAGTGCCGTCGGCGGCATAGACGACCTGGTCGCCGTTCGCGAAGCCATGGCCGCTCTTCGCAATCCTGCCCGCCGCGTCGACATCCGCGGTCGTGAAAGTGGCGGTGATCGCCTCCCGCTGCGCGTCGATGCCGGTTCCGACGGCGAACAGCCCGCTATTCGCCGTGCTGGCCGTGCCGAGCGCCAAGGCGGTGACCTTCGCACCGGTGCCGATGGACGCCTCGGTCGTCTTCTTGATCACCCCGATATTCGCGGCGTTGCCGACGGCCACGCCCCCCGCAACCGACAAGGCGCCGGCCACCGCCGTCGCATCCGTGCGGTGGTCCGCCGACACCACGACATTGTTTCGCGCCGCCACCGTCGCGCCGTCGTCGATGCGCGCCGCGGCTACCAGATTGAGAACCGACACGCCGGCCGTCGCTCCCCCGGCGATGGAGCCGCCGCCGACCCCCGTCACCGAGGCGGCGACGATCTGTTCGCTCTCGGTCGCGGTGATCGATACGTCCCGGTCGGCCTTGATCCGCGAGCCCGCGCCGACCGTCGCTCGTGTCTGACGCGTGATCACGCCCGCGTCGACGCCGACACCGAGCCCGGCCGTGCCGCCGGCGGCCAGCGCGCCGGCCGTGCCGAGCAGGATGAACGAGCCGCTGGCCCTGACCGTCAGATCGGCCGTCGTTCCCGCCCCGGTGCCCGCCTTGATCTCGGCGCCCGGAGGCCGCGCCGCCGTGGCGTCGGTTATCGAGGCGGCGGTCGCGTCGTTCACGGCCGTGACCGTTGCGGAACCCGCGATGCCCGCCGTGCCGCCGCCGCTGCCGCCCACCGCGATATTCGTGAGGTCGATCGCCGAGTCGGCGGCGACGAGAATACCGGTCACGCCAGTGACGGCCGCATCTCCGGAGATCTCCGCGGTCGTGGTGTTGAGCACCACCACGGTGCCCGACGAGGCGCCGAACCCCGCCTTGCCGCCTGCCGAGACCTGGCCGGCGATCGAACCGATCTTGGAACTGTTGTTCGCGATGATCGTGACGGAGCCCGCCGCCGACACGGCGCCGCTCCCGCCGATCCTTGCGACCACGTCACTGGCGACGATGGCGGTCGACACCGATCCCGCCCCTGCAAACTTCTCCGCACCGGCCAATCCGACGGCGAGCGCCTGAATGAGGCTCCCCTCAAAGCCGAGGACGGTCGTGCCCCCGCCGCTCGACACGTTCGAATCGACGACCTCCGCCGCAACCCTGTGGGAAATGTAGTTTCCGGCGAATCCGGCGCCGCCGCCCGATCCGCCCTTGGCGAGCGCAGCGCCGCCGACCAGCGAGCGTATCGTGGATGCATCGACGGCGACCACGTAGACATCGCTGCTCGCCTCGAGATCGCTGTCCGTGACCGTTGCCTCGATCGCGCCGGAGATGTCGTTGAGGGATCCCGACATGGCCGCCGATACGGTGCCGGAACTGCTCACGGCGGCACCGACGGCGATGGCCGTGATCTTGCCGTCGAGGAATCCGGAGCCTTCGCTCGAGCGCGCGGAAACGGCAATGCTGTCCGCCACCACGCTCGCAGCTTCGATGGCGGCGCTCACGTCGACGGCGATCTCGTTCCAGGCAACACCGATCCCGAACGCGTTGGCCTTGCTGCCGATGCCGAGCGTGCCGGCGAGAGCTCGGATTGCCGACTTGTCCCCGGCGCTTACTCGCACCGCACCGCCCATCGCAATGTCGACGTTCCTGACCAGCGCCTTGACGTCCGCTCCGGCTCCGCTGCCGATGAGATTGACGCCGAGCGTGAATGCGGCCCCGGCCGAACCCGTGCTGGATCCCGATTGGCCTGCGGAGATTCCCGCCGCGAAGATCGCCGCATTGTGCTGGGCCGCGACATCCAGCCGGCCCGTCCCGCTCAGGGACGACGACGGGCCGTCGCTCGAGATTTCCGCCCACGTCGTTCCGGTGAGTTGGTTGACTCCGACGGAACCGCCGACGCCGAGGCTGCCGGCCGTCCGTGCGATGCCGCCGCCGAGCGAAATGAGGCTGCTGGCATTCGTCGCCTCGACGGTGATGTCGCGCGCGCCGGACACCACGCCCCCCTCGACCAGGGCCCGCGTGGTGTCGGCCATCCGATTCACCGACACGGAGCCGGAAAACCCGTCGCCCTTCGTCGTGTCGGACGAAAATGCCGCCGAGGCCGTGATGGCCACGCCGGCCCTGACCGCACGCACGGAGAGATCGGCGTCGGGGCCGGCGAACGCGATCCTGGCGTTCCGGACGAAGGCCTCCGTGTCGTTGCTCGACTGATTGAGACTGAAGGCGCCGCCGAGCCGGGTGCCGGTTTCGGTCGACGCGTGGCCACGGTAGGTCCGCGTGACTCCGCCGCTGAGAGCGGTCAGGAACTGATCGTTCTCAGCGCTCACGCCCAACGAACTCGCGACGATGTCGGCGCTCGCGGTGCTGACATAGCCGAGCACCGTGTCGGCGACGACGTTGACCGCCACGCTGCCGGCAACGCCGAGTCCGCTCTTGGGACTTGCGCCATTGCCGGCCCATGACGGCAACGGTTTGCCGCCGGTGGCGTAGTCCCAGGACTCGCCCCCGGAACCGTCGCTCTTTCCGGCCGTTGTTCCCGCCGCGGCGATCCCGACGACCGTGCCTTTGACGGTGCCGGCAATGTCGATGTCGCCGGCTTCGATCAACCCGCCGATCGCCGCGGCGACGGTCGGATCCGCAAGCGGGTCGGCGCCGATGAACGCGGCGGTCGTGCGCTTGATGTCGTTGACGACCGCGCTCAACCCGATGCCCGTCGTCCCGGAATCGCCAGTGACGACGGCGCCGACGATGGCGAACTGCATCCCGTCGGAGGTCGCCTCGACATCGACGGCGCCGCCGCCGGTGATCCGGATCCCCGCGCCGCCGCCGAGGAGGAATTCGCCGGTATCGGTGATCTCGGGGCCCGCCTCGCCGCCT
>JAEULA010000091.1 GCA_016793165.1 Alphaproteobacteria bacterium
TAATCGTGCCGTCCTCGACGACGACGTCCTCGGCGAAGGAGTTGAGCAGCAGCTCGACGCCGGCCTCGGCGACCATCATGGCGCAGGCGAGCTTCATGATCTCCGGATCGACGCAGACCAGCCACAGCGCACGCCAGTCGAAATAGGGCGGCACGAGGCCGCCCATCGAGTCGCAGCGATCGAGCAGCTCGCGCACGACGCCGCCCACGACCCATTCGCCGCGCGCACTCAGGCAGGCATTGAGCGGCAATCCGCTGAGCAGCTCGCCGCCGATCGTCGGGCCGGCATCGATCAGCAGCGTGCGCGCGCCGTTGCGCGCCGCCGCGATCGAGGCGGCGAGTCCGGCGCTGCCGGAGCCGACCACGACGACGTCGTAGCGGCGATGCTGAAGGCGCTGGTTCATCGCGTGCCCTCGAGCACCGCGCCCTGCGCGCGCAGCACGTCGCGCAGCCGCGGCACTTCGACGTCGCGCAGGTCGCCCGACCATGCATTGGCGCTGCTGACCATGGCGGCGGCGGTCCCCGCGGCCTGACCCATGGCGAGGCACGTCCCCATCACGCGGGCCGAGGAGTGCGCGACCCGCGTCGAGGAGAAGCAGCGGCCGACGACGAACATGTTGGCGAGCCCGCGCGGCAGCAGCGTCCTGTAGGGGATGTCGTAGGAGCCACCGTCCTTGATCGCGCGGCGCATGTGGCCGGTGCCGGCAAGATGCACGTCGATCTCGTGCCCACCCTTGGCGATGCCGTCGGCGTGCTTGCGCGCCTCGGCGACGTCCTCGTCCGAGAGCACGTACTCGCCGAGGATGCGGCGCGTCTCGCGGATGCCGATGCGTGGCGCAAGGCCGGAGAAGACGGCTTCCTCGAAACCGGGCATGCGCTTCCTGAGAAAGCCGGCGCATTCCCAGACCTGCTTGACCAGCTCGGGCAGGGCGGCGCTGAGCTTGGGCGTGTCGGTCGCATCGAGATGACCGACGCGCGTGGTGTTCAGGCTCACCTCGCGCCGCGCCATCGAGGTCGGTGTGATGCCGATCATCGAGGAGCGGTGCAGCTCGCCCGCCGCGATTGCGGCCCGCATCACCGGGCCGTTGGCGACGACGAAGAGCTTGGGCAGGCCCTGGCGGTAGAGCGCCGCCGCGCAGTCTCGCGGGCTCAGGCCGATGCCCTCGTATTCGCCGAAGCCGAAGTTCTCGTGATGATCGCGTGCGAAACGCAGCAGGCGCTCGGCGTCGACGCCGACCATGCGGAAGAGCAGGGTCACCGGCTGCAGCTCGCCCTTGCTCGCGTCGCCGACGTCGAAGGGCGCGCCGGCGGCCAGCGCCACGTCGCCGTCGCCCGAGGCGTCGATGACGACCTTGGCCTCGATCAGCGCGCGACGGCCCTTGTTGACCACGACCACGCCGCGCACGCGGCCCTTCTCCATCACGACGTCGTCGGCATAGGTGTAGAGCCGCATCTGGACGCCGGCCTGCTGCACCAGGTTTACGACCGCGATCTTCATGATCTCGGGATCGACCGCGACGACGTGCAGCGAGCGGTAATCGTTGATCGGGCCGATGTAGCCGCCGAGGCGCTCGCACTCGGCGAAGAGCTCGCGCACCACGCCGCCGACCACCCATTCGCCGCGGCTCGACAGGCAACCGTCGACCGGGATGCCGGAGACGAGCTCGCCGCCGATCATCGGCCCCGCATCGACCATCAGCGTCCGCGCCCCGTTGCGCGCGGCGGCGACGGCGGCCCCGATGCCGGCCGCCCCGCCGCCGATCACCAGCACGTCCCAGGATTCATGCTCGAGCTTGCGCGCCATCGTTCAGGTCCATCGGGCCAGAGAGAATTGCGTGTCGGGATCGAAGGCGAGCAGACGCGCGCCGATCACCGCGAGTCGGATGGCGTCGCCGGGCCGGTGGCCTGCGCCGGCTTCGGCCCGCACGCACAGTTCGGCGCCCCCGGCGAGTCGCGCGTAGACGAAGGCCTCGGCGCCAGCGTGCTCGATCTCGGTGATCGTCGCAGGCTCGCCGTCGGACGCGATCACGAGTGCCTCCGGACGCAGGCAAAGCGTCGCGCGGCCGGCGTGGTGGGCGACGTGGGGTGCCTCGGCGATCGGCACTAACAGCTCACCTTCGGGACTGGTGAAGCGCAGACGGTCGGCGGCACGCGCCAGCGTGCCCGTCAGCAGCGACGGCTCGCGTTCGCCCACGAAGCCGGCGACGAACAGATTGGCCGGCCTGCCGTAGATCTCCGCCGGACTGGCGAACTGCTGGAGCCTGCCGCCGGCGAAGACCGCGATGCGGTCGGCAAGCGTCATCGCCTCGGCCTGGTCGTGCGTGACGTAGACGATCGTGGAGCCGAGCTTCTGGTGCAGCGCCTTGATGTCGCGACGCATGCGGATCCGCAGCCGCGCGTCGAGATTCGAGAGCGGCTCGTCGAGCAGGAAGACCTTGGGATCGCGGATCATCGCGCGGCCCAGCGCCACGCGCTGCTGCTGCCCGCCGGAGAGCTCCTTGGGATAGCGATGCAGCAGCTCGCCCAGGCCCAGCGTCTCGGCGACACGCCCGACGCGCGCTTCGACCTCGGTTGTGGCGATCCGCGCGTCGCGCGCCTGCAGCGGGAACTCGAGGTTCTCGAACACCGTCATGTGCGGATAGAGCGCGTAGTTCTGGAACACCATCGCCACGTCGCGCTTGTCCGGCGTGAGGTCATTGACGACGCGATCGCCGATGCGGATCTCGCCCTCGTCGGCCTCGATCAAGCCGGCGAGCAGGTTGAGCGTCGTGGTCTTGCCCGAGCCCGAGGGCCCCAGCAGGGCGACGAACTCGCCCTCCTCGATCGTCAGGTCGAGCCGGTCGAGCGCGACGGCGTCGTCGTAGCGCTTGGAGACCTGGGTGAAGCTCACGCGCGCCATCGCCTCAGCCCTTCACGCCGCCGCCGGTCATGCCGGACAGGAAGAAGCGCTGGAACGCGACGAAGACCGCGATCACCGGCAGGATCGACAGCATCGCCGAGGCGGTGAGCGGGCCCCACTCGCGGCCGTAGAAGCCGAGATAGCCGTAGATCGCGACGGGCAGCGTCTTCGCCTCCTCGGCCGAGACCATTGCGACCGCGACCACGAAATCGTTCCAGGCGAAGGTGAGCACGAACAGGCCGGCGGCGACGAGACCGGGACCCGAGAGCGGCAGCACGATCTTGCGCAGTGTGCGCAGCCGCGAGCAGCCGTCGATCATCGCCGCGCGCTCGAGCTCGATCGGCAGCGTGCCGAAATACCCGTAGAGCATCCACACCACGATCGGCAGCTGGTAGGCGGTGTAGAGAAGGCCGAGCCCGACCAGGCTGTTGGTCAGGTTGACGTTGGCGAGCAGCATGAAGGTCGGCACGAGGACCGACGGCAGCGGGATGCTCATCAGCGCGACCGTCGCGAACATGAGGGCCGAGCGGCCGCGGAAGTCGAGCCGGGCCAGCGCGTAGGCGGCAAGGCTTCCCATCGCGAGAGACAGCACGACCGAGATCGCCGACACGACGATGCTGTTGAGCACGAAGCGATGGATCCCCGTGCGGAACAGGAGCGCGTAGTGCTCGAGCGTCGGCTCGCTCGGGATGAACTCCGGCGGATAGGCGAGGATCGCGGGTGCAGGCTTCAGCGACGTCGACAGTCCCCACAGGATCGGCCCGAGCGCCGCCAGCGCGATCAGCGCATCGACCGCCAGCGACGCGACCCGCCGCCCGCGCTGCCGCCTGCGTGCGCGTGTGGCGTTCATGCCTTCGACCTCGGCGTCGCCGCATCGGAGTAGAGTGGAACCGCGGAGGACGCAAAAGGGAGGCGGAGAACGTAGAGCTGTCGCGCCGTGCGCGAGCGCGGCGCAATGTCGACGGTGCATGGATTGGCGCGCTTCGCACGCCGAGCTGGATCACCGCGTCCTCCGCCTCCCTTTTGCGTCCTCTGCGGTTCCACCTTTGCCTGCTCCACGTTCACGATCTCCCGGTTCATGGCGCGCGGCGGTGGCGGAAGAGGGCGAGGTTGCAGGCGATGAGGGCGACGTTGAAGACGAAGACCAGCACGGCGAGCGCGTTTGCTTCGCCGAGCTTGAAGTCGATGAAGCCGAGCCGGTACATCGCCAGCCCCATCGTCTGCGTCGCGTTGTTCGGCCCGCCGCCGGTCAGGATCAACGCGAAGGTCAGCACGTTGACGAAGTGGATCATCAGCCGCACGAGCGTGATCAGGATCGGGACGCGCAGCAGCGGCAGCGTGATGCGCCGGAAGCGCAGCCAGGCGCCGGCGCCGTCGACGCGGGCGGCGGCGTGGAGCTCGAGCGGGATCGCCTTCAGGCCGGCGAGCAGGAGGATCATGGCGAAGGCGCTGTCGCGCCAGACGGCGTTGGACACCAGCGCCGCCATCGCCGCCTTGGGATCGGCCAGGATCGCGAAGTCCGGGAGGCCGGCCAGGCCCAGGGCCATGGTCGAGAGGCCGCCGTCGCGCGAATAGATCCAGCGCAGCAGCAGCGAGCCCACCAGCATCGAGATCACGTAGGGCACGAGCACGATCGCCCGCATGACCACGCTTCGGCGCGTGTCGGCCTCGAAGCGCAGGGCCAGCGCGAAGCCGAGGCCGAGGGTGAGGGCGAGGGCGAAGACCGTGAAGATGACGGTTGCGCCCAGCGCCTGGAGCACCATCGGCGACGCCAGCACGGTCGCGTAGTTGCCGAGGCCACGGAAACGCGTCAGCTCGAAATAGTCGACGCGGTAGAGGCTGTAGTAGCCCGCCAGCAGAAGCGGTGCGGCGACCAGGGCAAGCTCGATCGCGACCAGCGGCAGGACGAAGCCGTAGGCCGTCGTCGCCTCGACGCGCCGGCGCCGTGGGCGGCGGATCCCGCGATCCTGCGCTGCCGCAATCGCCATGCTTCCTCCCCTGGTATGGACTGTCCGGCCGGGCGCCGATCGTTTCAATGCGCAAGCGCCGCAAAACGCTATCCTCGGCGACGTGCCGAGCCCGGCTGGCGCAGACGCTCCGCGGCATTGGCCCGACAGGACGATGTCCGATGACCGATCGCGATCCGCATCTGCCGCTCGCCGTATCCGCCATCACCTCGGCCGAGGTCGCGCGGCGACTGGGCATACAGCTGCGCAAGATGGTGGGGCCCGGGCGACGCTGGTCCTACAAGGGGCTCGCGAAGCTGACCGGGATCGATACCCGGTCCCTGCAAGCCTATGCGGCCGGGACCGCCTGTCCGAACCTTGCGAAGTTCAAGCGGCTGCTGGCGGTTCTCGGCCCGGAGCTCGCACGCGACGTCGACCGGATGTATGGCTGGATGCCGCGCGAGGAGATCCGCCTGCCGCCGGGTGCCGTCGACCTCGAGAAGCTGCGCGGGCAGCTCGTCGGGACGCTTGCCGTCCTCGACGCGATGCTCGCCCGCACGAAGCCGGGCGGCCGTTAGCTCAGGGCTGCGGGCGCGAGACGCGCGCGCCGTGGGCGAGCACCAGGTCGATCGCGCGGATCGCCTGGGCGACCGCGTCGCGCAGCCCGCGAAGATCCTCGGTCTGCGGCAGCGCCGGGTTCGTCGCGCGCGGTTCCCAGCCGAGCATCAAGGCGAGCTCGATCCCGACTTCGGGCCCGAAGACGCGCAGCAGCCGGCCGTAGCGCGCAACGTTGGGACAGGCCGTGCCGGCCACGTAGGCCTTGAGCGTTCGGGCGTTGATGCCCGTGAGCCGTGCGGCCTCCGTTAGCGTCGCGCGCCGGCCGGGACCGATGATCTGGCGCAGCCGGTGCGAGAGCCGCGCCTGGACCTCGGCCGGCGTGATGTCGCGCACCGGCACGGGGGCGCGCAGCCGAGCCGCCGTCGCGCGAGGAACGTTCACTTGTACGGATCCGCCGCGTCGCGCAGGCCGTCGCCGAGGAAGTTGAACGCGAGGACCGTGATGACGACCGGCACCATCGGCAGCAGCAGCCAGGGATAGAGCGCCACGGCGTTGATGTTCTGCGCCTCGGTCAGCAGCACGCCCCAGGAGGTGACCGGCGGGCGCAGGCCGAGGCCGAGGAAGGACAGCGCGGTCTCGGCCAGGATCATCTCGGGGATGTGCAGCGTCGCCACCGCGATCAGGTGGCTGATGAAGCTCGGCAGCAGGTGGCGGCCGATGATCCGCCGCGGCGCGGCGCCCATCAGCACGGCAGCGGTGCAGAAATCCTCCTCGCGCAGCGCCAGCAGCTTGGCGCGCACGGCGCGCGCGAGTCCCGTCCAGTCGATCATGCCGACGATCAGCGTGATGCCGAAATAGACCCAGATCGGGGACAGCCACACCGGCAGGGCGGCCGACAGCGCCATGAACAGCGGCAGCTTGGGGAAGGAGCGGATCACCTCGATCGCGCGCGTGATCGCGGCGTCGATCATGCCGCCGTAGTAGCCCGCGAGTCCGCCGAGGATGATGCCGAGGACGAAGCTGATGGCGATCCCCACGACCCCGATCGTCAGCGAGATGCGCGCGCCGTAGAAGATCCGGCTCAGGACGTCGCGCCCCAGCCGGTCGGTGCCCAGCCAGAAGAACGTCCCGTTCTCGGCCGGGCACACGACGTGGAACGACATCTCCACCAGGCCGAGGTAGTGGTAGCGGTCGCCGCTGCAGAAGAAGCGCAGGCGCTCGATCTTCGCGGGGTTGGGCGTGTACTCCCGCTTCAGCGTGTCCATGTCGAGCTTGTAGTCGTAGCCGTAGACGAAGGGCCCGACGAAGCCGCCGTCGTGGAACAGGTGCACGGATTGCGGCGGCGCGTAGATGAACTCGGTGTGGCGGCTGTTCGCCGCGTAGGGTGCCAGCAGCTCGCTGATCAGGATCGAGGCGTAGAACAGGGCGAGGATCACGCCCGAGATCACGGCGAGTCGGTGGCGGCGCAGCTTCAGCCACATCATCCGCCACTGCGACGACATGTAGAATTTCTCGAGCTCCGGCGAGAGGCGGTCGCCCTCCTGCGGGTCGAACGGCCGGTCGTCGACGAAGTGCTTCAGCTTCGTGCTCATTTGTCGGATCCCGCGCCGAGGCGGATGCGGGGGTCGAGGAGCGCCAGCGCGACGTCCGAGAGCAGGATGCCGAAGACGACCAGCACCGCCTCGATCATCAGGAAGGAGCCGGCGAGGTACATGTCCTGCGACTGCAGCGCGCGCAGCAGCATCGGCCCGTTGGTAGGCAGCGAGAGCACGACACCGACGATCGCCGAGCCAGAGATGAGCTTGGGCAGGATCGAGCCGATGTCCGCGATGAACGGGTTGAGCGCCATGCGCAGCGGGTACTTCAGCAGCAGCTGGCGCTCGGTCATGCCCTTGGACCGCCCGGTGACGACATAGGGCCGCTGCAGCTCGTCGAGCAGGTTGGCGCGCAGCTGCCGGATCATCTCGGCGGTCGAGGACAGGCCGATCACGACCATCGGGATCCAGAGATGGCCGAGCACCGACACGAGCTTGGCCCAGCTCATCGGCTGGTCGGCATAGGCCGGATCGTAGAGGCCGCCGACCGGCGTCCCGAACCACGTGTTCGAGAAATGCAGGACGACCAGCGCGATCAGGAAGCTGGGCGTGGCGAGGCCGATGAACCCGAGGAAGGTCAGCGCGTAGTCGCCGACCGAGTACTGGCGGACGGCGGAGTAGATGCCGATCGGAAAGGCGACGATGTAGGTGAACAGCGTCGCGGTGAAGGCGAGCACGAAGCTCATCACCAGGCGCTCGCCCACGACGTCGGCGACGGGCAGGTTGTACTCGAACGAGTAGCCGAGGTCGCCGACGAGCATGCCGCCGACCCAGTGGAAATACTGCTCGATCGGCGAGCGGTCGAGTCCGAACTCCTCGCGCAGGCGCAGGATCTGCTCGGAGTCCGGCTTCTGCCCCTGCGCGATCAGCTCGTCGATCATCGTCGACAGGTAGTCGCCCGGCGGCAGCTGGATGATGAAGAACACGATCGCGCTGATGGCGACCAGCGTCGGCACCATCACCAGCAGTCGTCGCGCGATATAGGCCAGCATCGTCCGCCTCAGGGCGCGCCGGCGGTGCGCCGCGAGTCGGCGAACCAGAAGTAGTCGGGCCTGTAGATGCCGAAGAACGAGCCCGGCTCCCAGTTGTAGATGCCGACCTCGGGGACGTTGCGAAGCCGGCGCGCGACGACGACCGGCTGCGGCACGTTGGCGACGAGGCCGATGGTGAACACCTGCTCGGCGTGGATCGCCAGGATCCGCTTCCACAGCCGCGCGCGCTGGGCGTCGTCGGTGGCGACGCGCCATTCCTCGTTCAGCGCGGCGAGCTCCTTGGCCGCCGGATCGTCGACCGCCTCGCCGGACTTGCCGCCGGTCTCGACGAACTGTCCCCATTTCGGCCACTGCAGGTGCTGCTGGCTGACGGGCACGAACTCCTCCGGGCTGGTCCCGGGATTGGGCAGGCCGTTCTCGACGCCGCCCCAGATCGACATCACCGACTTGCCGGCGAAGACGAGGTTGCGGAAGTACTCGCGCTGGGTCGGCTTGATGTAGAGCTTCACGCCGGCCTCGAGCCACGTGTCGTGGATCAGCTGCAGCACGTCGGTCTGCTCGGTGTCCTCGCCCGCCGTGTGGACGGTGATCTCCAGCGGTTTTCCGTCGGGCATCAGGCGCACGCCGCGACCGTCGCGCTTCGTCATGCCCATCGCGTCGAGCAGCCGGTTCGCCTCCTTGAGGTCGAAGCGCGCCTCGCGCAACGACTTGTCGAACAGCGGGCTGCCGGGCAGCACCGTGTTGTGGCCCTCGAGCCCGAGGCCGAAATAGGCGACCTGGTTGATCTCGCGCCGGTTGACCGCGAGCGAGAGCGCACGCCGGAAGCGGACGTCGCGATTGAGCGCCCGCCAGGTCGGATCCTCGGCGTTGAGGTTGGGATAGAGGGCGAGCTGCGCACCCTTGGCCGTGTTCCACAGCCGCACGTCGAACTCGCCGCGCTTCGAGGCCTGGCGCAGGAAGGTGTAGTTGTTGAACGCGAGGCCGCGCGCCTGCAGGTCGGCCTCGCCGGCGTTCACCTTGAGGGGGATCAGCTTGGCGTCGGCGACCGACATCGCGACGCGATCGGCATACGGCAGCTGCCGGCCGTTGGCGTCGATGCGGTGGAAGTAGGGGTTGCGCACGAAGATGAAGCGCTCCGACGGCGGCCGCGTGTGCAGCATCCAGGGCTCGAGCGTCGGCAGGTCCGGATTGTCGTTCCGGTACATGTTGTCCATGCGGTTGTGCAGCTGCGCCCAGTTGCGCACGCGCAGCGCCTTCACCTGGTCCTCCAGCTTCGCCTTGTCGGCGTATTTCTGGTGGAACTGCTTCAGGTAATGCGCGGGGCGGTAGATGTAGAGCGGCGCCGGGCCGGCGAGCGCGGGCAGGAAATACGGGTTCGGCTTCGCCCAGGTGAAGCGCACGGTGCGCTCGTCCGGGAACTCGACTTTCGGCGGCTTGCCGTCGACCAGCAGGGCCTGGGGCGGGCCGGCCGGCGCGATCTGCCGGTTGTTTGCGACGTCGTCCCACCAGTAGCGGAAATCGGCGCTCGTGAAGGGCTGGCCGTCGGACCAGCGATGGCCGGCGCGCAAGCGCAGCGTGAAGACGCGATCCTCGGCGACGTCGACGGCCTCGAGGATGTCCGGCTCGATCTCGAACCGCGTGTTGTAGCCGACGAGCCGCGCATAGCCGTAGACGACCATCATGCGCACGTCCTGCGCGCGGCCCATGATGATGCGAAGCTCGCCGCCGTGCTGGCCGGGCGCGAGGTCGCCGCCCGGCGCGTGGACCAGCGGCGGCTGCGGCAGGCGCTGCGCGAGCGGCGGCAGGCGGCCGGCCCCGACGTCGTCGGCGAGCGCCGGGCTGTCGATGTAGGTCTGGGCGACGGCCGTCGTGGCGGCGAGCGCCAGTGCGAACAGGATCGCGATCGCTTGCTTCATGGTCATGCGGCCACCCGCGCGAGAATGTCTTCGGCACGCGCGCCGGCGCGGGCGCGCACCTGGTGCCCGTCGCCGAGGTCGATCAGCTCCGCGTGCGCCGAGCCGTCGAGCGTGAAGGGCAGCGGCCAGGCGTCGGGCCGCGAGGCCCGGCCCTCCATCAGCGCGGAGAGGTCGAGCCGCCGGTCGGGATCGGGGTCCGGCACGGCGGCCAGCAGCGCGCGCGTGTAGGGATGCACCGGCCGCTTGAACAGCAGCTCGCGCGGCGCGAGCTCGACCAGGCGTCCGCGGCACATCACGGCGATGCGATCGGCGATGTAGTCGACGACGGCGAGGTTGTGGGAGACGAACAGGTAGGTGAGGCCGAGCTTCTGCTTGAGATCCTTGAGCAGGTTCAGGATCTGCGCCTGGATCGAGACGTCGAGCGCCGACACGGGCTCGTCGCAGAGCAGGATCTCCGGCTTCAGTGCCAGCGCGCGGGCGATGCCGATGCGCTGGCGCTGGCCGCCGGAGAAGGAATGCGGATAGCGGCTCGCCCAGCGCGGATCGAGCCCGACCAGCTTCAGCAGTTCGCGCACCATCTCGCTGCGATAGGCGTCGTCGCCGATGCCGTGGATGACCAGCGGCTCGGCGATGATGTCGAACACCGTCATGCGCGGGTTCAGCGACGAGTACGGGTCCTGGAAGATGAACTGGATCCGCCGCCGGAACGCGAAGAGGTCGTCGGGCGACATCTGGTGGACGTCGCGCACCGCGCCGCGGTCGTTGAACAGCACCTCGCCGGAATCCGGCATCAGCGCGCGCAGCACGATCTTGGACATCGTCGTCTTGCCGCAGCCCGACTCGCCGACGAGGCCGAGGCATTCGCCGCGCCGCAGGTCGAAGCTGACGTCGTCGACGGCGAGGACCCGACTCTCGGCCCTGGCGCCGAAGAAGCCGCCCTGTCGCGTCGTGAAGCTCTTGGTCACGTGGCGGACGGCGAGGAGCGGCCCCTTCGCGTCGGCCTCGGCAGGCCAGGGCTCGTGCGCCGCGAGGAGGTGGCCGGTCTCGGGCTTGATCTCGCGCAGCGGCGTGAGCCGCTCGTCGGGCTTCATGTCGAAGCGCGGCACGGCGCGCAGCAGCGCCTTGAGGTAGGGATGCTGCGGCCGGCGCAGGATGTCGTCGCGCGCGCCCGCCTCCATCACCCGGCCGCGGTACATGACCACGACCTCCTCGGCCATGTTCGCGACGACGCCGAGGTCGTGGGTGATCAGCAGCACCGCCATGCCGAGGCTGTGCTGGAGGTCCTGCAGCAGCTTGAGGATCTGCGCCTGGATGGTGACGTCGAGCGCGGTGGTCGGCTCGTCCGCGATCACCAGGGCCGGACGGCACACCAGGGCCATCGCGATGACGGCACGCTGGCGCAGACCGCCCGAGAGCTCGAACGGGTAGGTGCGCATCGCCTTGGCCGGCTGCGGGAAGCCGACGCGCGCAAGCATGTCCTCGACGCGCTCGGCCTGCTCGGCGGCGCTGAGCCGGCCGTGCAGGCGCAAGGCCTCGCCGACCTGCTCGCCGACCGTGTGCAGCGGCGAGAGCGAGGTCATCGGCTCCTGGAACACGATCGAGATGCGCGAGCCGCGCAGTGCGCGCATCTCCTCGCCGCGAGGGTCCAGGGCCGCGATGTCGACGACGCTGCCGCCGGCCTTGGGATCGGCGAAGCGGATGCTCCCGCGGGAGATCAGGCCGGCACGGGGCAGGATGCCCATGATCGCCTGGCTGACCACCGACTTGCCCGATCCGGACTCGCCGACGAGCGCCACGGTCGAGCCGGGGCGCACGCGGAAGCTCACGCCGTCGACCGCGCGCACCGTGGTGTCGTGCACGCGGAAATCGATCCCGACGTCGTCGACGCGAAGCAGGTCCTCAGTCATCGAACGGGATGCCGAGATGGCCCAGGTTGACGCGCGTCGCCTCGGAGACCGCGACCCCGTTGCGGCGCGCCGCGTCGGCGGCAGCGCGGGCGATGGCGACGAACTCGTCGATCGCGGAATCCACGCGGATCGACGTGCCGTCGCCCTTCACCGTGAGCTGCATCCATCCTCCCGACCGGTCGCCACGCGTCGAATAGTAGTCGACGCGCAGGCTGCGCAGCGCCGACCATTCGAGGCTAGCCTGCCGCCAAGTCGAAAGCGACAAGCCCTGCGGCGACATCTCGACAACGGTGCGGTGGCGCGCCGCCGTGCGGAGGGCGAACACGGCGAACAGGGCGGCGAGCGGGACGAGCGCCCACAGCGCGTAGGATTGCGCCGGAACGAGCGAGGCCGGCCCCGCGGTGAGGACGAGGCCGAAGGTCGCGCGCGCGTAGTCGCCGACCAGGGCGTTGACCGGGTAGCTGTGGCGGCTCATGCGAACAACGCGTCCGGTTCGCGGAAACGGACGGCCGCATGGGCCTTGAGGCGGCCGAGAACGCTGTCGGTGAAGCTCCAGGCCGCCTCGTCGTGGGCGAGATGATGGGTCAGGTAGCCGACCGGCTCGTCGGCATCGACCGTTCCTTCGCGCCGCGTGCGCAGCGCCGCGACCAGCGCGCCGAGCGCCTCGGCCTCGCCGGCGAAGGCGCGCGTCGACCAGTTCATGATGTCGACATGGGCGTTGACCATGGCGCGCCCGCGCGCCTTCGGCCGCGGCTCCATGCCGGCGGACAGTCCGCGATAGCCTGCGGCCGGCAGCGCATCGATCACGGCTTCGGCGATCCGGTTGTGCGGCGGCACCAGAACCTTGCGCCAGCCGTCGGCGCCGAAGACGGCGTCGAGACGCAGCCAGCCGCGCGCCAGCTCGCCGAGGATCCAGGCTGCGGGCCGGTGCGGCCCGATCTCGGCCTTGGGAGCGCCCAGCGGCGCGTGGTTCATGTGCGCCCAGCCGTGCTGCCAGGCGACGACGCCCTGCTCGCGGCGCAGGCGCTCGGCGAGGCCTGCCTCGGCGCGGGCCGGAATGACCGCAAGCGCGATCGGCACGTCATGGCGACGGCGGATGTCCAGGAGGCGCTCGAGCGCCGGCGTCGGCCGGGTCGCATCGTCGTCGCGCCACCACAGCATGGCGGTGCGCCCGGCGCGCGCCCAGGCGCCGAGCTCCTCGTCGAGCGCGGACCAGCTGGTCATGCGCCGACCCGGTCGAGCAGGGCGGCCGCGCTCGACGCCGCGCCGTCGAGGCGGACGTGATGGTCCGGGCGCGGGCGTGCGGCGGCGGCGTCGATGGCGGCGGCGAGGCGCGCCGGCGAAAGCTCGGATTCGGCCAGCATGGCGGCGATCCCGCGCTGCGCGAGCGCCTCGGCGCGAAGGGACTGCTCGGTTTCGGCATGGACGGCGAAGGGCACCAGCAAGGCTCGCACTCGTGATTCGAGGAGATCGACGACGGTATTATAGCCAGCCTGGCTGACGGAGAGATGTGCGCTTGCGAGCAGAGCCGAAAAATCGGGCCGATTCGGCTCGACCACCAGCCCCGGCTCGATGCGCGGCAGGATTCCAGTGCCTGCGACCAGGATTCGCCATGGCCGGTCGCGCTCCCGGCTGATCTCGCGGGCGGCGAGGGCGGCTTCGATCAGCGGGGTGCCCACCGCGCCGCCGCCGGCCGACACGACGATTTCACCGGTCGGCGTGGGCTCGACCGTGCGCCGGGACCCCTGGTTGCGGACATAGCCGGTCTCGACAATTCGGTCGGCGAGCGCATCGGCCTCGGGCAGGGACCGTGCCAGCGGGAGCAACGCGCTGTCGCCGTGGAACAGGACGACGTCGAACCAGCGGCGCGCCCGGTCGACCATGCGCTGGCGCTTGGCCGGGTCCGGCTTGAAGGCCAGCACGTCGCGGATCGAGCACGCGAGCAGCGGACGCGGGGTCCGCGCGACGGCGCGCTCGATCAGGGGCAGCAGCTCGAATTCGATCAAGCGCCGCCCGAAGGGGAAGAGCTCGATCAGCAGGATGTCCGGGGCGAGCCGATCGAAGGCCGCCAGCACCTGTCGCGCGCGCTCGGCCTGCCAGGAAGCGTCGGTCGGCTGGCCGTCGGGGTGCACGAGGCGCTTGAACGTGGCGTCGGCCGCCCGCGCCGGCGGCAGCTGCACCAGCGTCGCGCCGCCGGTCTCGAGCCCCGCCACCGGCGGCCCGCCCGACAGGATCTCGACCCGCGCGCCGCGCGCCGCGAGGCTCGCGCCGATCGCCGACATGCGCCGCAGATGTCCGGTGCCCAGCAGATGCTGGACGTGGATAAGCACGCGCGGCGCCGCGCTCGTCGCCACGGATATCCGTCCGGCGGCCGTCACGCGCGCCAGCCGGCGGCGTGGCGCTGATGCTCGACGGGCATGCTCGTCACCGGCCTCCTCCTCGATTCCTTCCCGCGTCCGCCCGCATCCGGCGGCATCGGGATGCCGCGATCCTATCGATGCGCCAGCGCGACGTTCAGCGCCTCGATCCGCGGCGCGCCGTTCGCGTCGAGCGCGAAGACCTGCAGCGTCCCGTAGAGCTCCAGCGCGTGGGGCGGGTCGCCGGTCATCGTCCAGCCGACCGCCGCCGCGTAGACGGCGCGTATGACCCCGCGATGCGTGACCAGCAGCGTGGGCCGGCCGTCGCGCGCGATCGCCGCCAGCAGGGGCGCCACGCGCGCCTGCACCTGGCGGGGGCTCTCGCCGCCGGGCGGCAGCATGTCGAGCCCGCGCCGCTCGTTGGCGCCGAAGTCGGCGCCATGCCGCTGCCGCAGCTCGTCGATCGTCTGGCCCTGATAGGCGCCCCAGTCCATCTCGACGAGACGCGGCTCCGGCGTGACGACGAGGCCGAGCGCCGCGGCGGTGTCGAGGCAGCGGGCGAGGGGCGAGCTGAGCGTGCGCCAGTTGTCGTACGGGGCGGGAACGCGGCGGGTCGCGAGCTCGGCGCGCGACGATGCCGTGATCGCGATGTCGGCGCGGCCTTGAAGGCGCTTGTCGCGGTTCCAGTCCGTCGGCGCGTGCCGGAGCAGCGCGACGAGCGTCACGGCACGCCCCGGAGCGCCGCGTTCAGGACGCGGTCGAGCTGGGCGCCGGCGCCGGCCAGGTTGTGTTCCGCGCCCACCTTCGCCCAGGCCGCGGTGCCGCGTGCGCGCAGGCGACCGGTGTCCGACAGCGCGTCGTTCACTGCCGCGGCAAAGGCGTCCGCATCGCCGGGGGGCACGAGCCAGCCGGTGCGGCCGTCGCGCACGATTTCGGACACGCCGCCGGAATCGCCGGCCACGACGGGCACGGCCGCGGCATGCGCCTCGAGCAGCGCCATCCCGTAGGCCTCGTTGATCGCGGGCCAGACGCACAGATCGGCGCAGGCGATCAGCCCCGGCATCTCCGCTTCGGGAACGAGGCCGCGATGCACGACCCGATCGCCGAGGGGGGCGAGGGCAGCGTGCACCTCCGCCCGCGCCGCGCCGTCGCCGACGACGATCAGCCGCCAGGGCCGATCGAGGCATTGCTGCAGCGCCCGGCCGAGCACCGAGTAGGACGCCAGCTTGTCGCCCGGACGCATCATTCCGATCGCGATCAGCCAGGGTTCCGACTCGCTCAGGCCGGCCGCCTGGGCGAGCGCCCGACGCGCGACGCCGCGCGCGCGCACGGCGGCGACGAACGGCGCGGGATCGAGGAACGGCTTGAGGCGGTGCAGCCGGCCCGGATGCGCCGCCACCGGCGCCACGCCCGCCTCGTCGCTCTCGTGCATCGAGACGATGGCTGCCGCGCGCCCGAGCGCGGCTTCGACCGCGGCGTGATTCGTGCTCCACAGGCCGCCGGCGCGCTTCGCCGCGAACGACGCCTCGACGAGCACGTAGGGGATGCCGAGGGCCGAGGCGACGCGCGGTCCGAGCCAGTCCGGAGCCTTGTAATAGAGGTGGTAGGTGATCCAAACGCGCGGGCGCCCCTCGAAGGGCCGCGCCGCGAGCTGGCGTGCGAGGCGCTTGGCGAGGCCGAGGCCGACGGCGGCGAGGCGCATCTGCCGCTGCGGATTCCCGGCGCCGTCATAGCTCCTGAACCGCGAGGCGAGCTCCGGTTCGTGGCCCGCTTCGCGCAGCGCCGCGAGCAGGAGGCGCGCCATGCGGCGGTCTCCGCTCGGGGTCGGATGGTCGGGAGGCTTGAGCGACGCGTAGAACGCGATCCGCATCACTCGGCCGCGCGGGAGGGCTCGATCCCGCGACGCAGGGACGGGCCGAAGGCGTCGACGATGCCGCCGATGCAGCGCTGGAAAGCGAAGTCGCGGCGCACGCGCTCGGCCGCGGCATCGCCGAACTGCGCGCGCGCCCAGGGCTCGGCGATCAGCGCGGCGAGCCGGCGCGCGAGCGCGTCGGGACTGCCGGGCGCGACGAGGGCGCCGGTGAGGCCGTCCGTCACCGCCTCGGGGATCGCGGCGGCGGCGGTGGCGAGTACCGCGCGGCGCTGGCTCATCGCCTCGAGCAGGACATTGGGCAGGCCGTCGCGGTCGCCGTCCGCGGCGACGCGCGACGCAAGGACGAAGATGTCGGCGTGACGCAGCGCGACCAGCACCTCGTCCTGAGTCGCCGGGCCGCGCCATTCGATCCGTGCGGCCAGACCCAGGCCGGCCGCCTTCGCCTTGAGCGCGTCGCGCAGCGGCCCGCCGCCGAGATGCACGAAGCGCCAATGCAGCGTGCGGGGCAGGCGCGCGAGGGCGTCGAGCAGATCGTCGTAGCCCTTCTTCTCGACGGCGCGGCCGACCGACAGGATCGTCACCGGGTCGCCCGCGTCGGAGCCGTCGCGCACGACGGCGGCATCGCCGAACGGGGGGAAGCGCGTCAGGTCGATGCCGTGGGGCACGTGGCGGACCTTGCCCGGCGCGAGCGCCGCGAGATGCGCAGCGCCCTCGCGCGTGCAGGTCACCGCCCAGCGCGCATCGAGGAGCTTTTCGCGCTTCTCCCAGTCCGGCGTCGTCCAGATGTCCTTGGCGTGGGCCGAGACGCTCCAGGGCAGGCGGCGCATCAGCGCCGCGTAGCGCGCGACCGAGGCCGGCGTGTGCAGGAAATGCGCGTAGAGATGCGAGACGTCGTCGCCGAGCTCGCTCGCGAGGACCAGCGCCTGGCCGAAACGGCGCAGCCGATTGCGCGTGCGGTCGCGCGCGAAGTCGGCACGCCAGGTCGACAGGGCGCGGGCGTAGCCCGACAGCGCGCGCGCTCGACGCCAGCCGCGCCACACCCGCGTCGGCTCCTGGTGCAGGTATTCGGGCAGGTAGGTCACCGGCGCGACCAGCCGCTGCGCGATCGCGTGCACCTTGGCGTCGGTCGGGTGCCGCAGGGAATAGAGGCGCAGGGCGAACCCGCGTTGCTCGAGGGCGACGAGCTCCTGGGCGATGAAGGTCTCGCTCAGGCGCGGCCAGCCCTTCAGGACGACGGCGACGACGGGAGCAGGCATCGGAGCGGGGTGACCATCGCGCGGAGGTATGACGGGGCGGGGCCCCGGGAGCAATCGCCTTGGCGCTATTCGCGGGCGAAAGCGAGCCGCGGCCGGCCGACGGTCCGAGGCTTCTGGCTGAGCCAGCGCGAAGTCAGGCGATTCACGTTGTCGAGTCCGTCGAGCAGGCCCGGGACCACGACCTCGGACGGCAGGTGCTGGAACGGCAGCTCCCGCAACGCCTGAACCATCTGGCGCACGTCGCGCTTGCCGTCGTCGCCGAGCATCCGCACCAGGCCGTGCTCCTGCGCCTGCTGGGCGCGGATGAACTGCTCCAGGCGCGGCGCGGTGCGCGGCACGAGGATCGCGCGTTTGTCGAAGGACAGGATCTCGCAGAACGTGTTGTAGCCGCCCATCGCCACGACGCCGGCGGCACCCGCCATCAGCGCCTCGAGGCGCGTGTCGAAGGTGATCGCCTTCACGTTCGGCAGTCGCTCGACGCGGGCCATGAATTCGGCCTGCAGCTCGGCCTGCATGAACGGGCCGAGGACGAGGATCGCGCGGTGCGGAAGCTGCCGCTCCGCCTCGTAGGCGCGCAGCACCCAGTCGATCAGGGCGTCGCCGTCGCCGCCGCCTCCGGTCGTGACCAGGACATAGGGCTCGCTCGCGAAGCCCTCAAAGGCGTCCGGCGTGGGCGTCGTCGGCACGTTGCGGTGCAGGTAGCCGGTGTAGCTGATCTTGCGGCGGACGCTTTTTGGCAGCGCGATGCCGGCGAGCGGGTCGCATATCTGCGGCAGTCCGTAGATCCAGATGTCGTCGTAGAGGTCGCGCAGGGCCGGGACGACGTTCTTGCGCTTCCACTCCGGCTCGAGCAGCGCGGGGTCGTCCATGACGTCGCGCAGGCCGAGGACCAGCGGCACGCCGCGGGATTTCAGCATGGCCAGCGTGTCGGCGACCTCGCCGCGCAGGCCGAGCGGCTCCTTGTCGACGAGGAAGAGATCCGGCGCGAAGGCGGCCGCGGTGTGCCTGATGATCGAGCCGCGGATCGCGAGCGTCTCGCGGATGTCGAGATGCAGGTTGAGCGAGGTGTACTCGCCGTTGCGCAGCTTGATGACGCCCGGCACGCGAACGAAGTCGACGCGGGCCTTGAAATCGAAACTGCCGATAATCGGCGACCCTGAGATGATGAGAACCGAGAGGTCCTTGTTCCGCTCGACCAGCGCATGCGCGATCGTCCGGCATCGGCGCAAATGGCCGAGCCCCATCGTGTCGTGCGAGTAGATCAGGATTCGCGGACCCGTCCGCGGTGGTGTGGTTTCCGTCTCGGTCACGGGTTCGTCCCGGCTCAGATGCTAGCCCCGGCGGACTATCGCATAGGGGCGCAGCGGTCAGAAGCCATTCCGTTCCGATGGGAAAACCGTTCGTACCCCCGATATTTCCGGCATTGCCCTGCGGTGGCGTCGCCCGTGCACCATCGGTTGTGGCGCCAAGGGGCGAGGGATAACCTCCTCCCGAGGCTTGCGGACGGCTCATGGAACCGACGATCCAGCGCTTCGTGCTCACGCATGCGCGCAAGGAGACCCTTTGGGTCATCCTGCTCACGCTGTTGTCGCTGCCTATCTACTATCTGTCGTTGGACATCCCGAAGAACATCATGAACCAGGCCATCGTCGGCCGGGGCATGAACTGGCCGACGACGGTCTGGGGCTTCGGGATGACCCGGGTCGAGTTCCTGTTCTTCCTGTGTTCGATGTTCCTGCTGGCCGTGCTCGTGAACGGCGGGCTCAAGCAGTACATCAACACCCTCAAGGGGCGGCTCGGGGAACGGCTGCTGCGGCGGCTGCGCTACGAGCTGGTCAGCCGTGTGCTGCGCTTTCCCCTGCCGCACTTCCGGAAGGTGTCGGCCGCCGAGATCATTCCGATGGTCACGGCCGAGGTCGAGCCGATCGGCGGGTACATGGGGGACGCCTTCGCGCAGCCGCTGATCCAGCTCGGCACGCTGCTGACGATCGTCGTCTTCCTGTTCATCCAGAACCCGGTCATGGGACTCGCGGCCATCTCGCTTTATCCGCTGCAGGCCTATCTCATCCCCAGGTTGCAGAAGCGGGTGAACCAGCTGGGCAAGGAGCGGGTCAAGGCGGTCCGCCGCGTCTCCGAACGGATCGGCGAATCGGTCGCCGGCATCCAGGAGATCCGCGCCCACGGCACCGCGGCCTACGAGCGCGCCCATTACGGCGACATGTTCGGCCGGATCTTCGACATCCGGTTCGAGATCTACCAGCGCAAGGGGTTCGTGAAGTTCCTGAACAACTTCCTGAACCAGCTCGCGCCGCTGCTGTTCTACTCGATCGGCGGCTATCTCGTGATCCACGGCGAACTCACCGTCGGCGCCCTGACGGCGGCCCTGACCGCCAACAAGGACATGACGGCGCCCTGGAAGGAGCTGCTGGACTGGTACCAGCAGACCCAGGACGCGAAGATCAAGTACGAGCAGGTCACCGAGCAGTTCCGTCCGGAGAACATGGTCGACGAGGCGCTCCAGGCGCCGCTCGACGCGCCGTCGTCGCTGGCTCCGGCGCCGATCTCGGCGATCGGCGTCAGCGTGGTCGACGAGTCCGGGACGCGTCTGCTCGAGAGCGCCAGCGTGACGCTCGCGCCCGGCGAACGGGTGGCCGTCATCGGCCCGCCGGCGGGCGGCAAGGACGTCTTCGCCCAGCTGCTGGCGCGTCTCGCGATACCGAGCGGCGGCCGGATCACCTGGGGCGACCAGGATCTGGCGCGGTTCGGCGAGGCGACGCTCGGCGCGCGGGTGAGCTATGTCGGGTCGTCCGCCTACGTCTTCTCGACCAGTGTCCGCGAGAATCTCCTCTACGGCCTCAAGCAGCGACCGGTGACGCCGGCGCAGCGCGACCCGGAGCGCGAGCGCGCCCGCCAGCGCTGGCTCGCCGAGAGCAGACGGGCGGGCAACAGCGATCTCGATTCCGAGGCGAGCTGGGTCGATATCGCGGCCGCCGGCGCGGAGGAGCCGCGCGCGCTCGATGCGCGCCTGCTGGCGCTGCTCGCCGCCGTCGACCTGATCGACGACATCTACAATCTCGGCCTGCGCGGCCGCATCGACCCGGCGCGATCGCCGGAGCGCGCGGCGCTGATCCTGACCGCGCGCACGGCCGTCGCCGAGCGCCTGCGGACGCCCGAGCTCAAGGCGCTCGTCGAGCCCTTCGATCCCGAGCGTTACAACACCAACGCGACCGTCGCCGAGAACCTGCTGTTCGGGACGCCGACGCGACCGGAGTTCGAGGTCGATGCGCTGGCGACCAATTCCGCCGTGACCGCGGTGCTCGATCGCACCGAGCTCACGGGCCGACTGATCGCCGCGGGCCGACAGGTTGCGGCGACAATGGTCGAAATCTTCGCCGATCTGCCGGCGGGACACGAGCTGTTCGAGCAGTACAGCTTCCTGTCGGCCGAGGAGCTCGCCGAGCTGCCGGCGCTGCTGGGACGCGTCGGCGGCGACGGCACCGGCGGAACGCCCGCCGACCGGGCGCGCCTGCTGTCGTTGCCGCTCAAGCTGATCGACGCGCGCCATCGCCTCGGCGTGATCGACGAGGATCTCAAGGCGCGCATCCTCGAGGCGCGCAAGGCATTGCGCATCGAGGTCAAGCAGGGCGTCGCCTTCTTCGATGCCGATCGCTACAACGCCGCCGCGACCATCCTGGACAACATCCTCTTCGGCAAGATCGCCTACGGCCAGGCGCGCGCCGACGCCCGCGTGGGCAAGGTCATCGCCGAGACGCTGGACGAGCGCGGACTGCGCGGCGGCGTGCTCGAGGTCGGGCTCGACTACCAGGTCGGCGTCGCAGGTGCGCGCCTCTCCGCCGCGCAGCGCCAGAAGCTCGCGCTGGCGCGCGGCCTCGCCAAGCGCCCGGCCCTGATGGTGGTCAACGAGGCGACGGCTTCGCTCGATGCGGGCACCCAGGCGCGGATCATGGACGGCGTGCTGCGGGAGATCGGCAGCGGCTCGCTCGTCTGGGTCCTGCATGCCGAGACGGGCATCGCCAAGTTCGACCGCGTGATCGGCTTCGCCGAGGGACGCATCGCGCGCATCGGCACGCCGGCGGAATTCACCGAGAAGCCGCTCAAGGCGGCGGACTGAACACGGGGACCAGGACCATGTCATTGCAGCAGGAAGTCGAGATCCTTCGCCAGATCCCGCTTTTCGCGAAGCTGGAGCCCGCGAAGCTCAAGCTGCTGGCCTTCACAAGCCAACGGCTCGCCTTCGAGCCCGGCCAGGTCCTGTTCAACCAGGGCGAGGCCGGCGACTCGGCCTACATCGTCATCGACGGCGAGGCCGAGGTGTCGATCAATACGCCGACGGGCCGGATCACCGTCGCCACGATCGGCCGGAACGCGATCATCGGCGAGATCGCGATCCTCTGCGACGTGCCGCGCACCGCGACGGTGACGGCGAAGGCCAAGCTGCTCACGCTGCGGATTGACAAGGACACGTTCTTCCGGCTGATCACCGAGTTCCCGCAGATGGCGGTCGAGATCATGCGCGAGCTCGCGCACCGCCTCGAGCAGACGAACCAGCAGCTGCGCGCCGCGGTCGCCGTCGCGCGCTCGACCTGAGCGACGGGGCCGCCGCGCCTTGTCCCGCCTCGACAGCTTCATCCGCCGCCTCGAGGCCCAGCGCCTCTGCCTCGACTGGGCGGTGTCGAGCCTCGACGCGCCGGGCGCCGTGCTCGAGCTCGGGCTCGGCAACGGCCGCACCTACGATCACCTTCGCGAACGCATCGCGGGCGGCCGCCCGATCTACGCCTTCGATCGCCATCTCGCGGCGCATCCGGCCTGCGTGCCGCCGGCGGAGACGCTGTGCCTCGGCGAGCTGCGCGAGACGCTGCCGGCCTTCGCGGCGAAGCGCGTGCCCGTTGCGCTGGCCCATGCCGATCTGGGCTCCGGCGACGCGGCCGCCACCGCCGCCCTCGCGGCGTGGCTGGGGCCGATGCTCGCGCGGGTCGTCGGCGATGGCGGGCTCGTGCTCTCGGATCAGCCGCTCGACGCGCCGCAGTTGCGGCGCGTCGAGCCGCCGGCCGGCGTGCCCGCGGACCGCTACTTCGTCTATCGACGTGGCTGAACGTCAGGCCGTCGCGAGGTCCAGCACGACGGGAACGTGGTCCGACCCCTGCGGCCAGTCGCGCGCGCCCTTCATGACGTAGATGCCGCGCACGCGCGATCCGAGCGGCTTGGTCACCCAGACATGATCGAGCCGGCGTCCGCGATCCGAGGCGCGCCAGTCGCGATTGCGATAGCTCCACCAGGTGTAGATCGGCTGCGGCTCGGGATAGAGCTGGCGCGTCGCGTCGATCCAGCCGTGGCATGCGAGGATCTTGGCGAAGCGCGTCGTTTCCGGCGGGGTGTGGCTGACGACGTCGAGCAGCTGCTTGTGCGACCAGACGTCGGTCTCGAACGGGGCGACGTTCAGATCGCCGACCAGCACGCGCTTGGCACGCGCATCCGCGCCGCCCCAGTACTCGGCCATGTGGTCGAGGAACTCGAGCTTGTGCGCGAATTTCGGGTTCGCCTTCGCGTCGGGCACGTCGCCGCCGGCGGGCACATAGAGGCAGTGGAGCTCGATGCCGCCGGGCAGCGTCGCCTCGACATGGCGCGAATCCTCGCGCCCCGCCCAGAGGCGACGGCCGTGATCGGCGAGCGGGACGCGCGAAAGGATGGCGACGCCGTTGTAGCCCTTGTCCCCCTGGTAGTGCTGATGCGGGTAGCCGAACGCCTCGATCGCCTGGGCCGGAAACACGTCGTTGGTCGCCTTGGTCTCCTGGAGGCAGATCACGTCCGCATCCGAGTCCTTGGCCAGCTTCTTGAGAAGGTCGATGCGAAGGCGCACCGAATTGATGTTCCAGGTGACGATGCGCAGCGTTCCGGCGGCACGGGCGGGAACGCGGGCGGCGACGTAGGGCAGGGGATCCTTGGCGGGCATGCGACGCTTCTGCCGATCCGGGCGCGCGCCGGTCAAGCGCCGCCTTGCACATGGGTCCGGCCGTGGTGGCCGGAGCGGTCGGATCGGGTTGCGGCCCCCAGAAAAGAAAAGCGCCCGGCCGGGGGGGGGGGTGGCCGGGCGCTACGAAGCCCTTTTCAGAGCCCGGGAGACGTCAGGGGAGCCGCTCCCGAACAGCCGGGGATACCGGCCGTTTCGAGGGCCTGATATGGCCCGCCGGTACTCCGAGTCAAGTGTTCGCATCAGCGAAACGCCTCAGGATTGAGCCACGCTGCACGTCAACACGCCAACAGCGTGGACACGATCCAGGCACGCGCCTCATCCGGCGCTTCGAACGGCCAAAGGTGGCCGCGTCCGGCGAACACCTCGAAGCGCACGCCCTGCAGCCTCGGGGCGACGCTGGCCATCATCCGGGCCACCCAGTCGGCGCCCGGCGCCGCGGGGTCGGCACCGAGGAGATGCAGGCGGTGCGTCGTCGGAACGCGATCGAGCCCCGGGTAAAGGATGGGCCGACCCCAGGTTGCGAAGATCGCGGCTTCCGCTGCCGGGTCGCAGATCAGGGCGACTCCGTCGTCCACCGGACGCAGCGTCGCTGCGGCCATCGCCTCAAGCATGCCCGGTGCGAAAGCCGAGAATGTCGGGTAGCGCCGCAGACCGGTCATGAACGCGGCGGCATCCGGCCAGCGGGTGCGCCGACGGCGCGTGCGTGCCACGAGCTCGTCCGTGTCGGCGGTACAGCGCTGGAAGAGAGGATGGCTCGCGTCGGGGAAGACGGGCGGCTCCATCAGCGCCACGGCGCGCAGCGGCAGGTCCGCATAGGCGCGCGGAAACGCGATCCCGAGTCGCAGCATCGCCGCGGCGGAGAGCGAGTGGCCGAAGTAATGCAACTCGCCGTCCGGGCGCTGTGCCGCGACGGCCGCGACGACCGCGCCGACGTCCTGCGCGAGGCCGTCGGGCGCGAACGACCCCGGATCCGCGGCCGGTGGCGCGTCGGCGCCGCCGTGGCCGCGGTGGTCGAACGCGAAGACGTCGGCGGCGTCCGTGAGCCGCTCGAGCAGGGGCAGATAGGCGCCGGCGGCGAAGCCGTTGCAATGCCCCATGATGACGACGCGACGATGGCGCTCGCCGCCGCGCATCCGGTAGAGGCGCAGGCGCACGCCGCCGCTGCCGACGACGAAGAAATCCTGCGCGTGCGACGCCGGGATCGATGGGGACGCGATCATTCAGGCGGCGACGCGTCGTCGCGCGCGGTCACGTGCGGCCTCGCCGAAGCCGTGGAAGAGCGATCGCGCGAGCGCGTCCGTCGCGATCATCCATTCCGGGTGCCATTGCACGCCGATCGCGAAGCGCCGGGCGCCGGTCACGCGCACGGCCTCGATCGTGCCGTCGGGCGCCACCGCCTCGATCGCAAGCCCGGGCGCGAGGCGATCGATCGCCTGGGAATGGAGAGAGTTCACGCGCGCCCGGCTCGCGCCGTCGACCAGCGCCGCCAGCTGGCCTGACGCGGTCAGGGTCACGTCATGGATCGGGGCGTAGCGTTCGGCCATCGGCTTGTCGGCCGGCGCGCGGTGATCGGCGCGGCCGGGCAGTTCATGGACATGCTGGTGCAGCGTCCCGCCGAGCGCGACGTTGAGCTCCTGGTGGCCGCGACAGATCGCCAGAACCGGCAGGCCCGCCTCGAGCGCGCCCGTCACCAGCGGCAGGGTCGTCGAGTCGCGGCGCCTGTCCAGGAGCGTGTCCGGCCGCGGCGCCGGACCGCCGTAGCGTCCCGGTTCCACGTTCGAAGGGCTGCCCGTCAGCATCAGGCCGTCGAGGCGGGCGATCAGCGCATCGATCTCCAGCGCGTCGCCCAGCGAGGGCAGGATGACGGGGATGCCGCCGGCACCGACGGATACCGCGCGGACATACTGATCGGCGGCGGCGTGGTACTCGTGCCGCTGCGTGATGACGCAGGCCGAGACGCCGATCAACGGGGGAGTGCTCACGCGAAGGATCTCCGAAGGTGGAATGCCCGGGGATCCTATCCCAGCGGTCAGTTGCCGCGCTGCAGAGGATCGTCGCGGAACTCGAACAGCTTCTGGTCGATCGTCGTCCCGCTCTGGATGTTCGTCAGGTTGACCCGCGTCGTCGCGCCCTGGCCGTCGACCACCACCCAGTTCGCGAGCTGCAGCGGGCTGTCGCGAAACACGAGTGTCAGGCGGCCGGCCCGCGGATCCTCCGTCTGGATAAGCCCGATCCGCAGCGTGCCCGCCGCGCGCTCGACGGCGGCGACGGTGACATCGCCGGAAAGCGCGATGCGCTCGCGCAGGAGGATCGCGGCGGGCGAGGACGACAGCGGCAGATAGGTCGTCTGCTTCAGCTCCCGGTCGTGCTGGATGATCTGGCCCCGTGCCGCGATGATCAGCAACGGCGTGGGATCGGCGTAGTCGAGTCGCAGCCGACCCGGCCGCTGGAGGTAGATGCGCCCTTCGGCGACGCCGCCCTGGTCGGAGATCTGCAGGAAATCGGCGGTCAGCGACCGCAATTCGTTGAGATGCGCCTCGACCCGCTGAACGTCGCGCCGGTCCTGATCGCTGAGCGGCGTCGAGGCCGGCGCCGCCGTGCCGGGCGGCGTCGGACGACGCTGCTGGGCCTGCGCGGCGCCGATGACGGCGACGAGGGCGAGGACGAGGGCGACTGCCAAGCGACGACGGATGGACATGAGGCGCGGACGTTAGGCAGCGATGATGGCGCCTGCAAGGCGCCGGCGCGCGGAACTCAAGGAACGGTCGCGAGCCAGTCGCGCAGCAGCGCGGCATTGCGCCGGTTGCTTGCCCAGACGACGTCGAAGATGTCGCCGGCGATCGGGACGGCGCCGAGGCCCGTGTCGATCGCGATGTTCGCGAGCATCCGGGCAAGCAGCCGCGGCGGGGCCCCGATGCGCCAGGCCTCGACGACGATCCAGCCCGCCAGGGCCGCGCCGATGGCATCGCCGGCGACGGGGATGGCGCCCAGGATGGCGTCGAGGCCGATGCGGCGGTTCAGGGCCGGGATCGCGAAGGCTCCGTCGAGCAGCCAGGCAAGCCGGTCGACGCGCCGCAGCGTCGCGGCGCGCTGCGCCGGGTCGTTGCGGTTGGCTTCACGCCACCGGCGCAGCGCATGCAGGCCGCGCCGGCCGGTGCCGCTGCCGGCCCTGGCGAATGTCGCATCCATTCCGAGGATCCCCCTTCGTCACTGCCGGGCGCCCGGCGTGGCCGCGCGCGGCGGCGATCCGGTGCGCCAGAGAGAATAGGCGATCCCGCCGGCGATGAGGCCGAAGGTCACGCCAAGCGACAGGGCGGGCGGGAACTTCCCGATGATGTTCACGAGGAAGATCTTCATCCCGATGAACACCAGCACCAGCGCCAGCGCGTACTTGAGATACTTGAACCGATGGATCATCGCCGCGAGCGCGAAATAGAGGGCGCGCAGGCCGAGGATCGCGAAGATGTTCGAGGTGTAGACGATGAACGGGTCCTGCGTGATGGCGAAGATCGCCGGAACCGAATCGATCGCGAAGATCAGGTCGACGGCCTCGACGAGGACGAGGCAGAGGAACAGCGGCGTGGCGAACCAGACCAGCTTGCCGTCGGCCGGGTCCGCCTGGCGGACCCAGAAGCGCTCGCCGTGCAGCCGGTCGGTGACGCGAAGCCGCTTGCGCAGGAAGCCGAGCACGGGATTGTCCCCGACATTCTCCTCGCGATCGGCCATCCAGAGCATCTTGAGTCCGGTGACCAGGAGGAACGCGCCGAAGATGTAGAGGACCCAGCTGAACTGGCTGACCAGGGCCGCGCCGAGCGCGATCATGGCGCCGCGCATCACGATCACGCCCAGGATGCCCCAGAACAGCACGCGATGCTGATGACGCCGCGGTACGGCGAAGTAGGTGAAGATCATCGAGATCGCGAAGATGTTGTCCAGCGACAGCGACCACTCGATCATGAAGCCGGTGAAGTACTCGATCGCGGACGGCGATCCCATGGTCCACCACACCCAGCCGCCGAATGCGACGGCGAGTGCGAAGTAGAACGAGGACAGCTTGAGGCTCTCGGCGACGCCGATCTCCTTCTGGTCCTTGTTCAGCACGCCGAGGTCGAGCACGAGGACGGCGAGCACGACGCCGAGGAACAGGGCCCACATCCATGCGGGCTTGCCGAGGACGATGTCGAACAGGAACTCGGGAAGCATGACCATTGCGCGATCCCTCTTGCGGTTGAACGGCTTTCACCGACATCGCGAGGACGCGGGGCGTCGTCGCCAGAGGGGCCCGGTGCTGCGGCCGGAGATGGTCCCGCGCCCGCTCGGCCGCAAGAGCACGCGTGCGCGATGCCGGTCCGAAACCGGACGCCGGCTGTGGGGACCGGTCGGCGGCGATGCCGCCCGCCCGCCCCGTTGCGCCGTGACAGGGCCCGAGTCATATGGACGCTTCGCCGCGTCGGGACCGCTTTGATGAGGATGCCGGGATTTCGGGCCGCCCTGGGGGCCGCTGTCGCCATCATCCTCGCCGTGTCGGCGACGGTCGAGGCCGGTGCATGGCAGCCGCTGACCGGGCGCGTCGCCTCGGCGGCCGACGGCGCCGGCCTCGCCGACGTCGAGATCCGCGCCCAGGTGTCCGCGCCGGCGTCGGTGCTCGCCGGGCTCGCCAAGCCGCAGCCTTTCGTCGTCGGCCGGACCGATGGCGACGGCAACTTCCGGGTCGATCTGCCGCGCGAGGCGGCACCGATCGGCTGGGAGCGCGTCGACCACGTGGTATTGCTTTTTGCGCGCGACGGCCTGCGTTCGCATGCCGAGCATCTCGTCCGCGCCCAGGCCGGCCGGCCGATCCAGATCCGCCTGGATCGCAGCGCGGGCGCCGCGCGCATCGAGGACGGCCCTCGGCGCCGGCTGGAGTCGCTGCGGGTCGCGGGCGCGCCCGTGGTGTTCGTCCTGCCCTTCGCGCTTCGCGGACCGACCGCCGCGGCCAGCGAGGAGCTGGGCGAGCAGCTCCGCGCGGCCCTGATTCGGATGCTGCGGCGCCATTTCTCCGCCTTCACCCTCGCCACGCCCCTGCCGGACGTCGTACTGCGCGGCGTGGATCTCAAGGCGCTCGAACTCGACGAGGCGCTCCCGCCCGAGGCGCTCGTCGAGCCGCTCGATGCCCTCGCGGTGATCGGCGGCCGGATCGAGACCGGCGCCGTGCGCGGCCGGATCGTCGTCGTCTCGGAGTTCGCGGTGCGCAGCGCGGCGGCGCGACTGCCCTCGACCTACCGCGTCGAGGACAGCGTGAGCGCCGATCCGGGTCAGGCGCTGGCCGAGCTCGAGCGGCAAATGGTGCCGCGCTGGGCGCGCATGGCGGTGCTCGCTCTGGCCGCGTCCGAGCTGCGGGCCGCCGGCGCGAAGAGCGACGCCCAAGGCCTGCGCGGCGTCCAGCAGCTTGTCGCGCAGGAGCTGCGGCGAACCGGCCGCGGAAATGCGGACCTGGTGCCGCAGGCACAGGCACTGCTCCAGGATGCGGAAGCGGCGCTGCGCCGGCTGGGGCATCGATGATGTGCGGACGGCTGGGCTTCACGGCCGTCCTGGCCGCCCTGGTCGCGGCGACGCCGGCTGCGTCGCAGGAGGCGTTCATCGGCTTCGAGCGCGGCCAGCTGCGGGCCGGCGACGTGGCGCTGGCAGGCCGCACCAACCTGATCGTCGTCGAGTTCCTCGATCCGAAGAAGACCGGGCTCGGCAAGGCGACGGCGGCGCTGCTGTTCAAGGATCTCGTGGCCACGGTCGGCGACCAGCCCGGCGCCGGGGTGTTGAGCGCCAGTCCGCCGATCGGCCAGCGCATCGCCGATTTCGTCGAGCGCGACCAGCACCGGGCGGCGCAGCGGATCGGCCAGGAGCAGCGCGGGCGGCTCGTCCTGTGGGGCTCGATCGAGCCCTTCGGCGATCAGCTCGTGGTGAATGCGTCGCTGACCATGCTCGCGGCGACCGAGGATCCCGAGCTGATCCTGCAGCTCGCCGTCCAGAAGCAGCCCGTGCCCGACGTCGCCAGCGAGCTGCCCTGGACGCGGTTTGATCTTCCGCCGGTGGTCATCCGCCGCGCGCCCTATTTTGATCGCGTGGCGATCGCCGGCGCCGCGGGCGTGCCGATGCGCGCGGCCCCGGAGCCCAGCGCCGCGGTGCTGCGGACCGCGCGTCCCGGCGAGCAGCTTGCGGTCCGCGACATGCACGAGGAATGGGCCGTCCTTGCCGACGGTCCGCGCCGCGTCTTCGTCGACGCCAAGCCGCGGCCGGATTCGGGGGCGGCGTTCCAGGTCATGCCGCGTCGCGTCGGCGTGCTCGCCGTCGAGCCGGTCCACGCCGAGCCGAGCGAGCGCGCGGCTGTCGTCGGCCGACTCGAGCCGCAGCGCGTCTACGCGGCTTTCGGTCGCCGCAGCGTCGACGGCCAGTCCTGGCTCCAGGTCGATGCGGGCGGCCGTCGCGGCTGGATCCGGCAGGCACGGGCCCCCGCGGTGCACGACATCGCCGCGGTCAGCCTCGCCGCCGCTTCCCTTCGCTTCGCCTTCGCCAACAGCGAGGCGGCGGAGTTCGAGTTGCGACGCTTCCTCGCGCGTCCCGAGAGCGAGCGCGGCGGCGTCGTCACGGCGGGAGCGCTGCAGTTCCTCGCCGCCACGATCCTGCGCCGGCCGTCGAGCACGCAGGCGGAGCGCGATGCGGCGCTCGAGCTGCTCGACCGCGCCGTCGCCGAGACGCCGTACGACGCGAGCGCCCTGAATCTTCGCGCCGTGGCGCGCCTCGGCCTGCGCGGCGGCCTCGCCGCGATCGAGGATCTGGAGGCGGCGCTGACGATCGACCCGCTGAACGGGCGCGCGCGCATCCTCGCCGCGGCGATCAAGCGCGCGAGCGAGTCCTCGAATCCCGCCGTCGTCGCCCAGCTCAAGCTGCGCGAGCCCGAGTTCCTGCGCCGACTCGACGGCCTGATGGCGCGGTTCGCCGCCCGCGGCGACTCGCAGTCGCCGCCGCGCCGGTTCATCGAGGACATGCAGCGGATCTTCGAACCGCCGCGACGTTAACGTCCCGGCGACGACCGCGGCGCAGGCTCCCGATCCGTTCGCATGGGAATGCGGCGCGGCGCGCCGCGTTCCAGGAGGAATTGGCGATGCGCAGCTGTTCGACGTGCAGGTGGTGGCGGCAGATGGGCAGCGGGCTGGGCTATTGCCGTCGATATCCGCCCGTCCTGTCGTCGCGGGATGTCGAAGGCTTCGAGCGCGTGGCCGACAAGGACATGTCCTGCGGCGAGTGGACCGCGGGAAGCTTCGAGGACTGGCGCCGGGGCAAGTGATGCCCGCGGCCGCGAGCGCGGCGGCTCACGCGGCGTAGTCGCCCTTCGGCGCGAGCACTTCGCGCTTGCCGACGTGGTTGGCGGTGCCGACCACGCCCTCCTTCTCCATGCGCTCGACGATGCGCGCGGCGCGGTTGTAGCCGATCTGGAAGTGGCGCTGGATGAAGCTCGTCGAGCACTTGCGCTCGCGACAGACCAGCGCGACCGCCTGGTCGTACATCTGGTCGGACTCGCCGCTGCCGTCGCCGGCGCTCGGTGGCGCGGTCAGGCCCGGGATGCCGCCGGCATCCTCGGACTCCTCGGTGACCTCCTCGACGTAGCTCGGCTCCGCCTGCGACTTCAGATGCGCCACGACGGATTCGACCTCGCGATCGGAGACGAACGGGCCGTGCACGCGCGTGATGCGCCCGCCGCCGGCCATGTAGAGCATGTCGCCCTGGCCGAGCAGCTGCTCCGCGCCCTGCTCGCCGAGGATCGTGCGGCTGTCGATCTTCGAGGTGACCTGGAACGAGATGCGGGTCGGGAAGTTCGCCTTGATCGTGCCGGTGATGACGTCGACGGACGGGCGCTGCGTCGCCATGATCAGGTGGATGCCCGCCGCGCGCGCCATCTGCGCGAGGCGCTGCACGGCCCACTCGACGTCCTTGCCGGCGACGAGCATCAGGTCGGCCATCTCGTCGACGATGACCACGATGAAGGGCAGCGGCGTGAGGTCGAGCGGCTGCTCCTCGAAGATCGGCTTGCCCTCCTCGTCGAAGCCGGTCTGGACCTTGCGCGTCAGCACCTCGCCCTTGCGCTTGGCCTCGGCGAGGCGCGCGTTGTAGCCGGCGACGTTGCGCACGCCGAGCTTGGACATCGCGCGATAGCGGTTCTCCATCTCGCGCACGACCCATTTGAGCGCGACGACGGACTTCTTCGGATCGGTGACGACCGGTGCCAGCAGGTGCGGGATGCCGTCGTAGACCGACAACTCGATCATCTTCGGATCGACCATGATGAAGCGGCAATTCGCCGGCGAATGGCGATAGAGCAGCGACAGGATCATGGTGTTGATGGCGACCGACTTGCCGGAGCCGGTGGTGCCGGCGATCAGCAGGTGCGGCATGCGGGCGAGATCGGCGACGATCGGCGTGCCGCCGATGTCCTTGCCCAGCGCGAGGCTCAGCGCGTGCGAGCCGAGATCCGAGCCGTTGTCGGCGAGCAGCTCGCGCAGATAGACGGTCTCGCGCGTGGCGTTCGGCAGCTCGATGCCGATGACGTTGCGCCCCGGAACGACGGCGACGCGCACGGAGATCGCGCTCATCGACCGCGCGATGTCGTCCGCCAGGCCGATCACGCGCGCGGCCTTCGTGCCCGGAGCCGGCTCCAGCTCGTAGAGCGTGACGACGGGGCCGGGGCGCACCTTCACGATGCGGCCCTGCACGCCGAAGTCGTCGAGGACCGTCTCGAGCAGCCGCGCGTTCTGGGCGAGCGCCGCCTCGTCGACCGAGGCGCTGCGCTCCTCGGGCTTGGGCATGCGCAGGAGATCGAGCCGCGGCAGCTCGATCGTCCCGTCGCCGAGGTCGAGCGACGCCTGCTTGCGCGGCGGCCGCTTCGCCTTCGGCGGCGTCTCGCGCGCCGGGGTCTCGACGAGCTCGCTCGGGCTCGGGCGGGCCGCCGGCTCCTCGATCTCGCTGCGCTCGATCTCCGGACCGTCGTCGAGCGACGGATCGCGGCGCTCGCGCCGGCGCTCCGCTTTCTCCTCGGCGCGGCGCTTGGCCGGATTGCGCAGCTTCTGCGGCAGCGCGCTCAGCCGCCGGAACATCGCCGCGGCGGCGAGCCCGGTATTGCCGAAGGCGCGGCCGATCGCGCGCCATTCGACCCAGGTGACCGCGAGCAGGAAGACGAGCGCGACCGAGGCCGAGAGTCCGGCGATAAGCGCCAGGCCCGGCGCGCCGAAGCCGATGCTCTGTACCGGCGAAAGGATCCAGGTGAGGAACAGCTTGCCCGCGATGCCGCCGAGGCCGACGTCGAAGGGCCGCGGCCAGCCCGCCGGCGCATGCGGGAACCAGAATGCAAGCGCCACGGCCGTCGCCGTGATCGCGAAGGGCAGCAGCGCGATGCGCGCCCACCACAGCGGCAGCTGATGGACCCGCATGAGGCGGAATCCCCAGGCGAGCAGGACGAGGACCGGAACCGCCGCGGCGAAGCCGAGGCTCTGCAGCGCGACATCGGCGATCGTGGCACCCCAGCTGCCGCCGACATTGCGGATCGGTCCGCTGACCGCGCGGTTGGGCGAGGGATCGTCCGGCGAATAGGTGATCAGCGCGACGGCGAGGAACAGCGCGACGGCGATCAGCACTGCGCCCACGCACTCGATCGCGCGCTTGCGCAGGAAGACGTTGGCGCCCGCCGGCAGCCATTGCCGCTTGAGGGCGAGCGCGATCATGGGCACTTCTCCGCCGCCATGGCGTCGAAAACCTGGGCCATGCGCGTCAGCGCGATCTCCGTCGCGTCGAGCTCCTGCACGAGCGCGATGCGGATGTAGGGCGTGCCGAAGTTGCGGCCGTCGGCGTCGGGCTTGGTGAGATATCCGCCCGGCAGGACCTTGATGCCGGCCTCGGTCCACAGCCGGCGCGTCGCCGCCTCTCCGTCGCCGACGTTGAGCCAGAGATAGAACCCGCCCGCGGGCCGGTAGTAGTCGAAGCGGCCGGCGAAGAGGCGGTCGGCGATGTCGTACTTGCGGGCGTAGATCTCGCGCGACTCGTCGGCATGCGCGTCGTCGTTCCAGAGCCGCACTGATGCGTCCATCACCGCATGGGAGATCGACGCGGCCTCGTAGGAGCGCAGGCGATTGAGCATCGCGATGGCGGTCGGGCTTCCGGCGACGAACGCGGAGCGCATGCCTGGCGCCGAGGAGCGCTTCGAGACGGTGTGCGAGACGATGAGATTGTCGAGCACGTGGCCGTCGGGGCCGGGCCCGAGCGCGACCGCCGCCTCGATCGCGCCGACCGGCGGTCGCGGGGTGTAATACAGGTCCGCGTAGCACTCGTCCGCGACGAGCATGAAGCCGTGCCGGCGCGCCAGCGTCAGCGCCTTCTTCCAATAGTCGAGATCGGCGCAGGTCCCCTGCGGATTGGCCGGGCTGCACAGATAGAAGATCTGCGTGCGCTCGAGGGTCGCGGGCGGGATCGCATCGAGATCGGGCAACCAGTTCTTGCCGGCGCTCGTCGGCAGGAATACCGGCTCGGCGCCGGCCATCACCGCCGCGCCGAAATAGACCTGGTAGAACGGGTTCGGCATCAGCGCGATCGGCTTCGGGCCCGCATCCGGCGGCGAGATCGCGAGCAGCGCGACCATGAACAGCCCTTCGCGGCTGCCGGCGACCGGTGCGATCTGCTTGTGCGGGTCGAGCGCGCTCGCCGGAACACCGTAACGCCGCTGCAGGTAGCCGGCGCAGGCCTCACGCAACGCGGGCGTGCCGACGAGCGGCGGATAGAGGTTCCAGCGGCTGCGATCGGCCCCGATCGCGTCGATCGCGAAGGCTGGCGGCTTGTGCTGCGGCTCGCCGACATGGAGCAGCAGCGGCTTGATGTTCGCGCGCGGCTCCGAGCCCTGCAGGAGATCGGCAAGGCGCTGGAATGGATAGTCGTTCAGGCGTTCGAGGCGCGCATTCAGCATGGTGAACCGGTGGCGGCGAGGAGATCGGGCCCGAGTTCCACCAGCGGTCCGTCGGCGCCGATCCCCGATAGTACAAATGAAAAACAAATCTATCGGCGACACTCTTAAAGTACAAGTCGAGGTTCGGGCCGGGCCCTGCCGACGAGATGTCGTGGCCGTCCGGATGTTCCCTACGAAATACCCGAGTCGCGTGAACGCGGCGGAACAAAGTGCCAACTCCGGCCCGGACCGTCGAACCGGCAGCGCCGCGGAGCTGAATAGCCGGCTTCAGACCGTACCGGACCCGCCAGATGTCGTGTCGGGACCGATGTTCCCTACGAAATCCCCGAGTCGCGAGAACATCTCGCCGGCCGCTATCCGGCGACCGGCCGGGGGGCGAGGGCGGTCCGCTCGATCGTCAGGGCGCCGAGGGTCAGGATGCACATGGCGAAGGACATCGACAGCGGCGTGCCGTCGAAAAAACGGGTGACCGCGTAGCCGACGATCATCGCGGCGCTCATCTGGATGACCCCCAGGATGGCGGCGGAGACGCCCGCCATGTCCGGGTGCGGCTCCATCACGCCTGCCGTCGTGTTGGGCACGATGACCCCATTGGCGCAGATGAAGATCCAGACCGGAAGCATCGTCGCGGCGACGCCCAAGGTCCCCGTCAGGCCCAGCGCGGACAGCCCGAGCCCGAGCACACCGGCGCCCGCGGCGGCGAACGTCCCCGCGCGCCGGTTGGCGGCCACGCCGCGCGTGCGCACCGTTCGCGAGTTCACCGCATTGCCGAGGATCAGCAGTCCGGCGGTCGACGCGAAGAAGAAGCCGTAAGCCCAGGTCGGGATGCCGAAGCCGCGGATGAGGACGAACGGCGAGCCCGAGATGTAGGCATACATCGCGCCGAAGCTGCAGGTCTGGATGAAGGCATTGGCGACGCATTCGCGCGTCCCGAAGAATCGCCGCCAGTTGGCGAGGATGCGGCGCGGAAGCAGCGCGTCGCGATCGGGCATGCGGAGGCTCTCGCCGAGCTGCGCCCATGCCAGGATCACCACGACCGCGCCGAATGCCGCCAGGAAGACGAAGATCGCGCGCCAGCCCGCGGTCTCGATCAACGCGCCGCCGATCAGCGGCGCCACGAGCGGGCCGAGGGTGAGGATCATCATCATGCGGGACAGCAGATGCGCGCCGCGCGGCCCGGAAAAGTCGTCGCGTATGATCGCCGGCGCCAGGACGCGGCCGGCCGCGGCCCCCGCGCCCTGGATGAATCGCGCGAAGATGATGGCGTCGATGCTCGGCGACACGGCGGTGATCGCGCCGCCGATGGTGAAGACGACGAGGCCGCAGAGCACGACGGGGCGGCGGCCGAAGCGATCGCCGAGCGGTCCCCAGACGAGGATGCCGATTGCGAGCCCGAGCAGGAATGCGCCGAGGGTCAGCTGCGCGCGCTCGGGCCTCGTCGCGAAGGCGTCGGCCAGGACCGGAAGCGCCGGCAGGACGATGTCGACAGACAACGCGACGACTCCACCGATCGCCGCAAGAAGCGTCGTGTGCGGCAGCGATCCGGGGACATACGCCATGCGCGAGAAACGACTGCAATGTGGAGCAAGGTACGTACTGCAGCCCGCCGATGCTGTCCAAGGCCCAACGCCTCGGCAACCGAAGCACCGGGAGCGGCCCCGCGTCGCGGAGCCGCTCCCTGCCGGCTTGCGCCCGGAATCCGATCGGCGCGAATGCCGATCGCGTCGAGGCGCCGCTACTGGACCGTCTCGCCGTGCTGGGCGATGTCGAGTCCGTCGCGCTCGGCCTCGTCGGCGACGCGCAGGCCCATGGCCGCATCGATGACCTTCAGGATCACGAAGCTGGCGACGGCCGAGTAGACGATGGTGAAGCCGACGGCGATCGCCTGGGTGACGATCTGGCTCGCATTGCCTTCGAGCAGGCCCTGCGATCCGGCCGGTGTCGCCTCGGTCGCCGAGAGCGCGCCTGCGGCGAAGACGCCCGTGAGCAGCGCGCCCACGATGCCGCCGACGCCGTGCACGCCGAAGACGTCGAGCGAGTCGTCGTAGCCGAGCGCGCGCTTGAGGCTCGTCGCGGCCCAGAAGCAGACGACACCGGACACGAGGCCGATGATCAGGGCGCCGCCGGGAAGCACGAAGCCCGACGCCGGCGTGATCGCGACCAAGCCCGCGACCGCGCCCGAAATCACGCCGAGCACCGAGGGCTTCCCGCGCGCCGCCCACTCCGTGAACATCCAAGCGAGCGCCGCGCCCGCGGCCGCGATCTGGGTGACCGCCATCGCCATGCCGGCGCGACCGTTGGCGCCGGCCGCCGACCCGGCATTGAAGCCGAACCAGCCGACCCACAGCAGCGAGGCGCCGATCACCGCGAGCGTGAGGTTGTACGGCGCCATGTTGTCGTGGCCGTAGCCGCGGCGCTTGCCCAGCACCACCGCCGCCACGAGGCCGGCGATGCCGGCGTTGACGTGCACGACCGTGCCGCCCGCGAAGTCCAGCGCGCCGAGCGTGAACATCCAGCCGCTCGGATGCCAGACCATGTGCGCGACCGGCGCGTAGACCGCGAGCACCCACACCGCCATGAACCACATCATCGCCGAGAACTTCATGCGGTCGGCGAAGGCGCCGCAGATCAGCGCCGGCGTGATGATCGCGAAGGTCATCTGGAACATCATGAAGACGACCTCCGGGATCGTCGTCGCGACGGCACCGTCGCCGGTGCCGACGGTGAACGGCTTCTCCCAGCCCATGCCCGAAAGCAGCAGCCGCGAGAAGTCGCCGACGAAAGCGTTGCCGTTGCCGAAGGCGAGGCTGTAGCCGACGACCATCCACAGCACGGTGACCAGGCAGCAGATCGCGAAGGACTGCATCATCGTCGCCAGGACGTTCTTCTTGCGCACCATGCCGGCGTAGAACAGCGCCAGGCCCGGGATCGTCATCATCAGCACGAGGGCGATCGAGGTGAGCATCCAGGCGGTGTCGCCGGTGTCGATCTTGGCGTCGGCGGCGAAGGCGGGCGAGGCGCCCAGCGCGGCGACTCCCAGCGCCGCGGCGAAGGCGGCCGCGAGGCCGGCGCCGGGGCGACCGCGCAGGGATGTGGTGGCATATGAAGTCATGTCGTGCCTCCTCGTTGGCGCGGCCGGCGCCGAGGCGACGCGGCCGTCATTCGGGGGTGGACTCTCAATTTCCGTGCCAGCAGGTGCGGCTTGCCGTCCGGCCGCGATTTCCCGAGGTTCGGCGCGGCCGCCGGGCCTCGGCGATGCGCGACGCCACGCAGGAGGTGGGCCTCGTGCCCGGGTTGCGGGCCCCGACGTCTGGCGGAAATGCCGCGAAATGCGGCAGGTTCACGGGGCTCTGTCTGCCTAAACGGCAGGCAATCTCACAGCGCCTCGCCGTCCGTCTCGCCGGTGCGGATGCGCACGGCGTGCGACAGGTCGTAGACGAAGATCTTGCCGTCGCCGATCTTGCCCGTGACCGCGGCCTTCTGGATCGCCTCGACGACGCGCGCGACGACGGCGTCCGCGACGGCGACCTCGATCTTCACCTTCGGCAGGAAGTTCACCTGGTATTCGGCGCCGCGATAGATCTCGGTCTGGCCTTTCTGACGGCCGAAACCCTTCACCTCGCTGACCGTGAGCCCCTGCACGCCCAGCTGCGTCAGCGCCTCGCGCACCTCGTCGAGCTTGAACGGCTTGATGACCGCCATGACCATTTTCATCGTCGGGTCCTTTCCCAGATCGCGTGACGGCGGCGCTCGATGGCGAGCGCGCACCGCCGATGCCCGGGTCTATTCAAGACCCGTGCCGATCAGGCGCGACGTGACGATGGCGTGGTGTGCTCAGAGGCTCGGCGCGTTGTGGCCGGGCGGCAGGCGATCGATGAGAAGATGGTCGCGGCCGAGCTCGTCGGGCGAGTTGCAGCCGAGATAGCCGAGCACGCGGTCGAGCTCGTCCTTCATCAGGCCGAGGAAATGGCCGACGCCGGCCTCGCCGCCGGCCGCGACCGCGAAGGCGGCCGGACGGCCGAACAGCACGCCGTTGGCGCCGAGGGCGATCGCCTTGGCGACGTCGGTGCCGCGGCGGAAGCCGCTGTCGATCAGGATCGTCATGCGCTTGCCGACCGCATCGGCGACCTCGGGCAGCATCTCGAACGGGGCCGCGGCATGGTCGAGATTGCGGCCGCCGTGGTTCGACATGATGATCCCGTCGGCGCCGGCGGCCAGCGCCTGCTCGGCCTCGTCGGGACGCATCACGCCCTTGATCAGCAGCGGGCCCTTCCAGATGCGACGCAGCTCGCGGATATGGCCGTAGTCGAACGAGGCGCGGCGATTCCCCTGGAAGTACTGCACGCCTGCGATGTGGTCGCGGACCTCGGGCACCTCCGCCTCGATGATCTCCATCCGCGGCAGGCCCTGCTTCAGATAGACCTCCCAGACCCAGCGCGGCTTCGACAGCACGTGCGCGATGTTCGCCGGCGTCTTCTTGACCGTGAGCGAGAAGCCGTTGCGGCGGTCGCGCTCGCGCTTGGGCGGCATATGCGTGTCGGTCGTCACCAGCAGGGCTTCGTAGCCGGCGCGCTGCGCGCGCTCCACCATCGCGCGGTTCACGCGCTCGTCGTTGAACACGTAGAGCTGGAACCACAGCCGCGCCTCCGGAACCGTCTCGCGGAGGCGGTCGATCGATACCGCGGCCGCCGTGCTCAGGCCGTAGGGCACGCCGGCGGCGGCGCAGGCGCGCGCCATCGCGATCTCGGCGTTCGGCGCGAAGCTCGACAGGCTGCCCATCGGCGCGATGGCGATCGGCGCGGCGGTGCGCTTGCCGAAGAGGTCGACCTCGAGGCTGCGTTTCGTCACGTCCACGACCGTGCGCGGCCGGAAGCGGACGCGCTCGAACGCAGCGCGGTTGAAGCGCACCGCGACCTCGTCCTCGGCGCCGCCGTCGATGAAATCGAACACCGGCTTGGGCAGCCGGCGCGCCGCGAGGCGGCGAAGGTCCTCGACACTGTGGATGGCGGAGAAATCGGCCATGACGCTCCCGGAGCCGTTCGGCGTTCTGTCTCAAAGGGAGGGTGAGCCTAGAGCAAGGAGGCGCCCGGCGGCGACGGGTCTCGCGACCTCGCCGGCCGCCGGAACCGCGCCGGTCCTGCGGCGGTTTTGCATTGGCGGGCGTCGCGCGGATGCGCTAACGGCAAGGTGCCATGTCAGATCTGTCGCATCGGTCGTCGGGCGACGTCGTCATCGTCGGCGGCGGCCTGGTCGGCCTCAGCCTCGGTGTCGCGCTGGCCCAGGCCGGCCTCGCAACCACGGTCGTGGACCGCGACCGGCCTGCGGATGCGGTCGCCGACGCCTATGACGGCCGCTCGTCGGCCCTGGCCTGGGGCTCGACGCGGGTCCTCGACGGCCTCGGCCTCTGGGATGCGATCGCGCCACACGCCGCGCCGATCGACGACATCCGCGTCTCGGACGGCGAGTCGCGCCTGTTCCTCCACTACGATCATCGCGACGTCGGCGATAACCCGCTGGGCTACATCGTCGAGAACCTGCACACCCGGCGCGCGCTCAATGCGCGCGTCGCCGCGCTGCCGCGGCTGACCTGGCTCGCGCCGGCGGTGGTCAGCGGCATCGCCATCGATCCGGGCGCGGCGCGCGTCACCCTCGCGGACGGCCGGGTGCTGACATCGCGGCTCGTGGTCGGCTGCGACGGCAAGCGCTCCTTCGTGCGGCGCGCGGCCGGCATCGCCGCCTTCGAGCATCGCTACGGCCAGACGGGGATCGTGGGCACCGTCCGCCACGAGCGGCCGCACGGCAACATCGCGCATGAACGCTTCCTGCCCGCCGGGCCGTTCGCGATGCTGCCGCTGCCCGATCGCGACGGCGTGCACCGGTCCTCGATCGTATGGACCGAGCGCGACGCGATCGTCCCGCGGCTCATGGCGCTCGACGACGCCGGCTTCAATGCCGAGATGCAGCGCCGCTTCGGGCCGACGCTCGGCGCGCTCGCGATCATGGGGCGGCGCTGGGCCTATCCGCTCGAGCTCGTGCAGTCCGCGCGCTATGCCGCGCCGCGACTCGCCCTTGCCGGCGATGCCGCGCACGGCGTGCATCCGATTGCCGGCCAGGGCTTGAACCTCGGATTGCGCGACGTCGCCGCGCTCGCGGAGTGCCTCGTCGATGCGGCACGCACCGGGCTCGACGTCGGGGCGCTCGACGTGCTCGAGCGCTACGAGGGCTGGCGGCGCGTCGACGCGGTCACGCTGATGGCGGTCACCGACTCCCTCAACCGCCTGTTCTCGAACGACATCGCGCCGGTGCGACTGGCGCGGGACATCGGGCTTGCCGTGGTCGACCGCATCGCGCCGCTCAAGCGGCTGTTCATGCGCCATGCGATGGGCATGGTGGGCGACCTGCCGCGCCTGACCCGCGGCGAGAAGCTCTGACCGGTCGTGCGGTCGTGGTCGACCCCGTCGACGTCAACCGGCTGAACTGGGACGAGCGCGCGACGATCCACGCGCGCGACGCGACCGGCGACTACATGCTCGACGCCTTCCGCGCCGGCGCCGACGCGCTCCACGACATCGACGCCCTGGAGATCGGCGACGTCGAGGGCAAGCGCGTGCTGCACTTGCAGTGCCACATCGGCCGCGACACGCTCAGCCTGGTGCGGCGCGGGGCCGTCGCGACGGGCCTCGACTTCTCCGCAGCGGCGCTCGACGTCGCGCGTCGGCTGGCGGCCGAGACCGGGCTCGGCGCCGACTTCGTCCAGGGCCGGGTCGAGGAGGCGCCGCGCCTCGTGCCGGGCCCCTTCGATCTCGTCTACACGACATGGGGCACGATCAACTGGCTGCCCGATCTGCGCCCGTGGGCCCGCGCGATCGCGGCGGTGCTGGCGCCGAACGGCGAGCTCTACTTTGCCGACGCCCACCCCGGCTTCCTGGTCCACGACGAGCGCGCCCACGGCCTGGTGCCGACCTACGATTTCCATACGCCGCCGGAGCGGCCGCTCGCCTTCACCAGTGCCACGACCTACACGGGCGATCCGACGATCCTGAAGAACCAGCAGAACTACGAGTGGATCCATCCCTTGTCGGAGATCTTCGGCGCGCTGCTGGGGGCCGGCATGGCCGTCACGATGTTCCACGAGCACGAGGTGCTGCCATGGCGCGCGGTGCCCGCCCTGGTGCCGGCCACGCCGCGCTTGTGGCGCCTGCCGGACGGCCATCCGCGCCTGCCGCTCTCCTTCTCGCTGCGCGCGCGCCGGGTGCGTTGAGCCGCGTTCAGAGCGCGACGAATCGCCTTTCGTCGGCGGCGAGGTAGATGGCCTCCTCGATCTCGATGTTGCGCAGGTAGCTGCGGGCGTCGTTCACGACGGGCGCGCCGTCGCGCAGATGGGCGAGCGCATGGGTGATCTGGCGATGTACGCAGTCGCCGCCGAAACCGCGATCGGTCCACGCGTAGTCGTGCGGCCGCTCCGGCTCGCCATGGGGCTTGAAGAACAGCCTGCCGAACCCGTCGAGCCGCAGCGAGCCGCGCGTCCCCTCGAGATGCATGACGCCCATCGTCAGGCGCGTGTCGTCGGCGGGATGATCGAGATGGCGGTTGGCGTCGATGACGCCGAGCGCGCCCGAGGCGAAGTCGATCACGACGATGCCGGCGTCCTCGCCGCGGATCGCCGGATTGTAGCGTCGCAGGCGCGCGAAGACGCCGGTCACCTCGCCGAGCAGCATCCGGAACGCGTCGACGAGGTGGATCGCCGTTTCATGGACGAGGAATCGCGGCAGGTCCTTGAAGTACGGCTGGCGCGCCAGGAACGGGGCGTTCGGCCCCTGACCGTCGCCCGGACGCAGGCGGAAGGCGATGTTGAGCACGGTGCCGAGCGCGCCCGACTCGATCACGCGCCGCGCCTCCGCGAACCAAGGCATGAAGCGGAAGTTCTCGTGGACGACGAGGCGGATGCCGTGGCGCTCGGCGGCCGCGACGATCGCGCGCGCGCCGGCGAGATCGTCGGCGAGCGGCTTCTGGCAGATGGCATCGATGCCGCGCCGGCCGGCGGCATCGACCGCCGCGAGATGCGTCGCCGGCGGCGTCACGATGTCGAGCACGTGCGGCTGCGCGCGATCCAGCATCGTGTCGAGGTCGACGAAGGCCGCCGCGCCCGGGAATTCGGCCGCGGCCGCCGCGGCCCTGGCCGGGTCGATGTCGCAGACTCCCGTCACGGCGATGCCGTCGAGCCGGCGCCACGCATCGCGGTGGTAGCGTGCGAAGTATCCGCAGCCGGCGATGGCGACCCGGAAGCTCACGCCCCGAGCGCCTCGATCACCGCGCGCGCGGTGGCCGCGGTGCCGTCGCGGCCGCCGGCGTCGAACGTGCGCACGCGGCCCGCGGCGAAGACGGCGTCGACGGCCTTCTCGATGTCGGCGGCCGCCTCGATGGCGGCGTTCGATCCGTGCCGCTCGCCGAGCCACTCGAGCATCATCGCGGTCGAGAGGATCATCGCCGTGGGATTGGCGATCCCCTGTCCGGCGATGTCGGGCGCGGACCCGTGACTCGGCTGGAACAGCGCGTGCCGATCGCCGACATCGGCCGAGGGCGCGAAGCCCATGCCGCCGATCAGTCCGGCGCCGAGATCGGAGAGGATGTCGCCGAACAGGTTCTCCATCGGCAGCACGTCGAAGTCCCAGGGCCGGCGGACGAGATCGAGCGCCATCGCGTCGACATAGTGGTGGCGCGCCTCGAGCTGCGGGAACTCGCGTGCCGTCTCGTGGAAGACCTTGCGCATGAAGGCGAACGACAGGAATACGTTCGCCTTGTCGACGAGCGTCACGCGGCCGGGCGTGCCGCGCTTCGCCTTGCGGCGCGCGGCGAGGCGAAAGGCGAAGCGGGTGAGGCGCTCGGTCGTGGCGCGCGTGATCACCTGCGTGTCGCGCGCCTCCGAGTCGTCGACCATCACGCCCTTGCCGCGCGAGGCGAACATGCCCTCGGTCGATTCGCGCAGGATGACCAGGTCGATGTCCTTGGCGCGCGGCGAGGCCAGCGCGACCGGTACGCCGGGGATCGCGCGGATCGGTCGCACGCCGGCATAGAGCTCGAGCCTGAAGCGAAGGTCGAGCTGCGGCGCGATCTCGGTGCCGTCGGGGTAGCGGATCTCGGGCCATCCCATCGCGCCGAACAGGATCGCGTCGACCTTGGCGGCGCGATCGAACGCGGACTCGGTCATCGCGACGCCGTGCTCCCGATAGTGCAGGGCGCCTCCGGCCACGAGCTCGCGCGAGACCGCGATGCCATGGCGCTTCTCGGCGGCCTCGAGCACCGCGATCGCGGCGTCCATCACCTCGACGCCGATGCCGTCGCCCGGCATCACCGCCACGTGGAAGTCGTTCCGCTTCATCGCTGCCTCGGTTGTTCGTGGGAAGTCCTCGTCTCCGGATCGCCGGCGCGGCGCCGGCTGCTCATCGGACCAGCGGCTCGAGCGGCCGCGTCGCACCGTCGACGACGAGCTCCAGCGCGGCGGGATCCGCCGCGGCGTCGACGAGCGCGAACAGCGTCGCGCCATGCGTATCCGGCACAAGCGTGCCCGAGGTCACGAACCCGGCGAAACGCCCATGCGCGAGGATCGGCTCGTCGGCAAGGTCGCCGGAATGCGCGCCGCGCAGGCGGAACAGGCGCAGCACGCGGCCGGCCGGCGCGGCCCGGATCGCGCCCTGGCCGAGATGGCCGTCGCCGTCCAGCGCGCCGACCAGCCCCGCGGCCGTCGCATCGATGGCGGGCGTGATGTCGCGGCCGAAGCGCGGGATCGCCTGGCGCACGCGCAGCGTGTCGGCGGCGAGCCGTCCGATCGCGACGATGCCGGCGTTCTCGAGGGCATCGAGCAGCGACCCGGCGAGATCTGTCGCGCACAGCACGAGGACGTGGCTGCGCGGATCGACGACCGCGACTTCGCACGGGACGACGCCGACGCTGGCGCGATGGACGCCCGGCGCATGCGGTGCGGCGGTCTCCTCGCCGGCCAGCGCGGCGAGGCTCGTGGCGGCGCGCGGGCCGACGAGCTCGATCGCGGCCAGCGCCGCGCTCACGTCCGTCAGGATCCAGCCGGGATTTGCGGCGCCGACCTCGCGGATCCAGTCCGCGAGCCGGATCGCCTGGTCGGGCTCGGCCACGAGCAGCCAGGCAGCTTCGCCGAGACGCAGGACGAGCGGCATGGCCTGGACGCCGCCGCGCGCGTCGAGGAAGGGCGCCGCGCGCGCCACCTGCTCCGCATGCAGCGCCGTGACGCCGCAGAGCCGTCGCAGCAGCGCCGCGGCGCCGGGGCCCTCCAGGCGAAGCTTCGCGTCGCCGCTGCGATCGACAAGCGCGGACTGCGCGCCGGCGCGGGCGACCTCGCGGGCGACGGCCGTCCAGCGGTCGTCGTCGCCGGGCGCGGCGAACCAGGCCGGACGCTCGACGCCGGCGCAGGTCTCGAAGACCGCGCCGCGCTCGCGCAACGCCTCGTGCAGCGGCGAGCGGCACAGCCCTCGCGCGGTGGTGAATTCGCCGGCGGCATCGACGGCGCCGCACATCGCGGTCGGGATCTCGGGGATGCGCTGGCGCAGATAAGCGCGCGTCGACTGGAAGCGGGCGAAGCGACGCGGGTCGAAGCGGGTCACGTCGATGCTCGAGCGGCCGGCGACGATGAGCTCGGCCACCGCGCGCCCCGCACCGGAGGCGAGCGCGATCCCGTTCGAGTTCATCGCGCAGGCCAGGAACAGGCCGCCGATGTCGGGGGCCGGCCCGAGCAGCATCTGGCCGTCGGGCGTGAAGCTCTCCGGGCCGTTGACGAGCGTCCGGATCTCCGCGCGCTCGAGGATCGGGAAGCGGTTCATCACGACCCGAATGTTGTCGCTGATCTGGTTCCAGTTCTCGGGCAGCAGCGAGAAGGCGAAGTCGGCCGGCAGGTCGGCAGGCTCGACGGGAATGGCATCGGAGTCGAAGACGCCCATCAGCAGGCCGCCGACGTCCTCGCGGCCGTAGATGCGCTCGTCGTAGGACAGGAACAGCGGCAGGTCGCGCGCGAGCCCCGCGATCGGCTTGGTCAGCAGGTAGAAGTGCTGCAGCGCCATCATCGGCAGCTGCACGCCGCAGGTCGCGGCCACGTCGCGCGACCACAGGCCTGCCGCGACGACGACCGCGGTGCAGGCGATCTCGCCTTGCGGCGTCGCGACGCCGGCGATGCGCCCGCCGCGCGTACGGATCGCCGCCGAGCGGACGCCCTCGACGACCTGCGCGCCACGCCGCCGAGCCGCCCGCGCGAAGGCCGTGGCAAGCCCCGTCGGATCGAGCCGGCCGTCGCTGGGCACCCACAGCCCGCCTTCGAGCCCGGCCGGGTTGATGATCGGAAGACGGCGCGCGATCTCCTCGCGGCCGATGAGCTCGATGTCGATGCCGCGTGCGCGCGTGCGCGCCGGCACGCTGCGCATCGCTGCGAAGCGGTCGCGGTCGGCGGTGAAGGTCACGCGGCCGCTGGCGCGCCATCCGATCGCCTGGCCCGACTCCGCCTCGAGCTTCGGAAACAGGTCGAGCGCGTAGACGATCATGTCGTGCAGCCGCGGGTCGCTGCGATAGGTCTCCATGTTCGCCGCGGCGTGCCAGGTCGTGCCGGCACCGATGCGCGCCGTCTCGAGGAGGACGACGTCGCCGGCGCCGGCGGCCGCGAGATGATAGGCGGCGCTGGTGCCCACGACTCCGGCGCCGATGACGACGACGTCGGCGCGGGTCGGAAGTTCGACAGTCATGGCCAGCCCCCTGCCGGTCGGACATCGCCGCGTCCACACGATTGCGGCGCGCCGATGATGCGCCGGCGCGCCGCCGGCCGGAAAGAGGCGCGGCGACGGTTCAGCGGTCGCGGCGATGCGCGCGGATCGCCGGCATCAGGGCGAAGAGGACGAAGAGCGTCAGCGAGATCAGGCCGGGGGTCGTGGCGAAGCGCGCGAGATATGCCGAGGGCGCGAGGCCGCGCAGGGCGATCGCGCCCAGGAGCTCGACGGCGGAGAGGGCCGCGAAGGCGACGAGCCCCGCGCCCAGGGCGGCCGCCTTCCGGTCCGCGAGGGCGAATCGCCGGACGAGCCAGCCGGCGGTCAGGAACGTGGCGGCGAGCATCGCGGGCGCCTCGACCAGCAGCGCGCCGAGCTCCCCCAGGCGGGGCGCGAGGACGAGTTCGCGCAGCGGGCCGAGCGCAGCGCCGACGGCGAAGACGATCGCGAAATAGACCAGGCCTGCCTTCATCGCCCCGCGTGCGGGGGCGCCGTCAGCCATCGCCTGCCCACCCGATCGCTTGGCGCATGATCGCGCCGATCTGCGGCTTCTCGGCCAGGAACGGCAGCGGGCGGCAGGCGCGCATCGTCGCGACGCCGAGCCGCGCCATGCGCATGCCGGTGAACACGCCGACGCCGAGGCGCGAGGACACCGTTCCGACCACCTTGTGCCCGAGGCCGCCGACGACGTCGGCGGTCACGTCGGCGACGATGTCGGCCGCCGCGACGGCGGTCGCGCTGCCGAGGACGCGGCGCAGCAGCGCGAGCGCGCTCAGGCCGCCGGGCCGGAATCCGTAGGCCCCGGCGACGTCGCGGATCATGCGCAGCGCGCGGACCATGACGATCATCGCGTCGATCATCGCGAGCGGGCTCGCTGCGGTGCCGACCGCGCTGTCGCGCACGGCACGGCCGATGGCGGCGAGCGCGCGCCGGTCGGCCGGCGCGAGCACCTCGCGCTCGAACAGGCGCAGTGCGTCGCCGGCCGCGTAGCCATGCGTCGTCATCGCCTGGAAACGGGCGAGCCCGGGACCGGTCTCTGGCACGTCGGCAAGGCGACGGGCGACGCGGGACGTCCATTCGCTGGCGGTGCCCGCGTGGTCGTCGGCGAGCAGGCGCAGGCTCTCGCGCTGCCATTCTTCGACGATCGCGATGCGACGAAACTCCGCGATCTCGGCGCGCGCCCACAAGCCGCCCGCGACGAGCGTCGCGCCGATCAGCGCGCCGGCGACCCAGCCGAGCCCGGGCGCCATCGCCTCGGCCGCGGCGACGAGGTGCACGGCCTCGAGCCCGGCGAAGAAGGCGATCGACAGGCCGAGCGCGGCCAGGAACCGGCGGCGCCACGGGGTCGGCGGCGTGCTCGCGGGCGTCGCGTCGATCGCCGGCAGCGACGCCGGCGGGGGCGCCAGGGGCAGCGCCGGCGCGCGCGGCACGAAGTCCTCAGCGTCGTAGAGTCCGGGCTTGAGGCGGTCGCTGTCGTTCACGTCAGTCGGTCCCCGATCAGGTAGTCCAGCGCCTTGTCGAGATTGACGTTGGGCAGCGGCGCCTGCGCGAAGGCGTCGAGGTCCGGTGGCGCGAAGTCGAAGAACACGAAGCCGCCGGCGGGCCAGGCATCCCGGGCGGGGGGCACCGCGGGGATGTCGCTCGGCACCAGGCTGCGCAGCCCGCCTTGCGGATCCTTGAGCATGCCGCGGATCGCGGCCTGCTGCACCCCGTCGCGCCGCAGCCAACCGTCGGTCGTGGCGCGCAGCGCCGAGAGGACGTCGAAGCGCAGGCGATCCGCGGCGATCGCCTCGCGCCAGGCGCTGGTCTCGAAGCGCTGGCCGAGCAGGCTGCGCAGGTTCAGGTACTGGCTGGTCGTCACGTGATCGACCTTGGTCGCGGCGACGAGGACGCGGTCGATGCGCGAGCGGAACCAGTCGAGCCAGGCGATGCGGTGGTAGCGGAAGCTTGCGAGGACGCTCTCGAGCGCGGCCTCGGTGTCGGCGAGGACCTCGGGGCCGCGGGCCAGGGCGCCGATCATGTCGACGAGCACGATCTGGCGATCGAGCCGCGCGAAGTGCTCGCGGAAGAACGGCTCGACATGGCGCGTGCGGTAGGCGTCGTAGCGCGCCGCCATCGCCGCGAAGATCGCATCGTTCGCGCGCGAGGCCGGCAGCGGTACCGGGATCTCGTCCGGGGTCGGCGGCCGGTCGCCCGGCGCGAGCACGCGGCCCGGCTGGAGGTGGCGCAGGCCGTGGCCGCGCAGCCGCAGCAGCAGGTCGCGATGCCCTGCGACGAGCGCGTCGGCGTCGTCGAGCGTCGACGCCGCCGCTCGCCAGGCCTCGGACTCGGCGGCCGCGACGCCCTCTCCGCCGGCGAGGCGCGCGAGGCTCGCGGCACTCCAGGCCGGGTAGTCGAGGCGCAGCAATTCGAGATCGAGCAGCCATTCGCCCGGATAGTCGACGATGTCGACCGTGAGCGTCCGGCTCGCGTCGTTGCCCTGCGCCAGGATGATGCGCACGCCGCAGAGCCGTTCCGTCGGCGGCGGCCAGCGCGGGGCGGATTCCAGGAGGCCTGCCAGGTTCGCCTCGTAGGGAAAGCGCGGCAGGTCGCCCAGCGCCGTCACCGTCGCGCTCAGCGGCGCAGAGCCCGCCGCCGCCGCGAACAGCGGCATCGCATGCGGTCGGGCGCCGGCGTGGCGCAGCGCATGCACCAGGCTGGTCGTGAAGACCGTCTTGCCGGCGCCCGACAGGCCGGTGATGCCGAGGCGCAGATGGCGTCGGCCGATCAGGGATTCCGCCGTGCGCCACGCCTCACCGGCACGCGCGCCGAGCCAGTCGAGCGCGCGGCCGAGGTCCTGGCGGGTCGGGAGGAAATCGGCCATGGCCGTCGCCGTTCGGAACTGCCGGCGCCGGCCGCCCGGGCTGCGCTCAGGCCGGCTTGCGCGCGGGCGGCTCGCGGCTCAGGCCGCGCGCCTCGAGATTGCGCAGATAGTCGCTCCAGATGCGGTCCTGGCTCTCGCCGAGCTCGCGCAGGTACTGCCAGGAGAAGATCCCGGTGTCGTGCAGATCGTCGAACTTGATGCGGATCGCATAGTTGCCCACCGGCTCCACCTCCATGATCCCGACATGGCGGCGTCCCGCGACGATCTGCTTCTGCGACGGCCCATGGCCCTGGACCTCGGCCGAGGGGCTCTCGACGCGAAGCAGCTCCGCCGGGTAGGAGAAGTTGCGGCCGTCGTCGAAATCGATCTCGAGCCGCTTCTCCGCCGTCTTGAGGCGGATCTCGACCGGCCAGTGACGCGTCTGGAACGTGCTCATCGGGCCGTCGTCACGCCGGCTCGTCCAGCTTGCGCGCCTCGTCGACGAGCATGATCGGGATGCCGTCGCGGATCGGGAAGGCGATGCCGGCGGCCTTGCTGACGAGCTCCTGCTTCTCGCGGTCGTAGGCGAGCGCCTGCTTGGTCACCGGACAAACGAGGATCTCGAGCAGCCTGGGGTCGATGTCGTTGCCACGCTCGGCGTTGGTCATGTCGGTCTCTCCCGTCCCGGGCGTCCGGTCGCGATCAGTGCTTTGGCCGTTCGTCGCCCTCCTCGGGGCGGAGCGAAGCCATCTCCATCAGCGTCACCAGCGTGCGCGCGCGATCGCAGGGGTCCCGCGCCTCGAGCAGCGCCTGCTTCTCGTTGGGCGAGAACGGGCAGACCATGGCGAGCGTCGTGATCAGCCGGTCATCCGGTGTCTCGCCGATCGCGTCCCAGTCGGCGGAGATGTCGTTGATCGTGAAGTAGCGCTTGAGCGTCGCGAGCAGGTGCCGCCGGTCGAGGTCGATCTTGTGGCTGGCCTCGCGGTCCGCCGACCAGCACGAGAAGTCCACGCGGGCGCGCCGGTAGCCGCGTCGCCCCTCGAGTTCCTCCACCACCGTGAAGCGCGACACGCCGGTCAGCGTGATCAGGTAGCGGTAGCGGCCGTCCTCGTTCTCGCTGAAGTTCGTGATCCGGCCGACGCAGCCGATCGGATAGAGCGGCGGATTGCCCGTCTTGTTCGCTTCGATCGGCTGGATCATGCCGACGAGGCGCTGGGGGCCGCCGAGCGCGTCGTCGATCATCGCGACGTAGCGCGGCTCGAAGATGTTCAGCGGCAGGCGACCACGCGGGAGCAGAAGGACCCCCGACAGCGGGAAGACCGGGATGATCTCCGGCAGCGGTTCGAGAGCGACGCCTTCCGCCGTCATCTGCGCGCCCGTCAGGAGAACATCAGGGAGGACAGTCGGCGGCGGCCGCTCACGGTCAGGGGATGCGTGGGCCCGAGGGCCTCCCAGAACTTGATCAGCTGCTTGCGTGCCGCGTCCTCGTTCCACTTGCGGTCGCGCTTGAAGATCTCGAGCAGCTGCTCGGTCGCGGCTTCCTGCTGGCCGCCCGCGAACAGCGCGACGGCCAGGTCGAGCCTCGACTGGTGATCCTTCGGGTCATGCGCGACCTTCTCCAGCAGTTGCGCGATCTCGCTGTCGTCGGCGGGCGCCTGCGCGGCGAGCTCGAGCTGTGCCAGCACCTGCTGCACCTCGGCGCTCTTCTTGGCGTCGGCCGGAAGCCCTTCGATCAGCGCCTTTGCCTCGTCGACGTCGCCGGCGGCGATGTAGCACCTGGCGAGGCCGGTCGCGGCGCCGACATTGGCCGGCTCGCGCGCAAGGATCTGGCCGTAGATCTCGCCGGCCGTGCCGGCATCGCCCTGCTCGAGCGCGGCGTTGGCCTGTTCGAGCGCCTGCTGGATCGGCGACGGACCGGCGGCCGCGCCGCCGAGGCGCTTCACGAACTGCTTGATCTGGCTTTCCGGCAGCGCGCCGACGAACGCATCGACCGGACGGCCGCCCTTGAAGGCGTACACCGCCGGGATCGACTGCACGCGCAGCTGCTGGGCGAAGTAGGGATGCTCGTCGGTGTTGATCTTGACGAGCTTCACGGCGCCGTTGGCTTCCTTGACGACCTTCTCGAGCAGCGGCCCGAGCTGCTTGCAGGGCCCGCACCATGGCGCCCAGAAGTCGACGATCACCGGCGTGGTCTGCGAGGCGACGAGCACGTCCTGCTCGAAGCTTTCGTCGGTGGCGTCCTTGATGACGTCGGCCGGAGCGCCGCCGGTGCGGGCGCCGATGAGCTGTTCCATGATGAGACGGGCCTCGTCCTTCGATTGAGCCGGCCGGTCGGGAGCATCTGCGCCATGCAGGCCCCCCTTCCGACGACGCGGACCGGCTGGAGATGCCCTTAAATGGAAGGTTTGACGTCGCCTGACAACCCCGGTGAGGGGATCTTGGATGGCTTGCAATCCGACGGGCCGTGGCTATTATCCGCCGCCGTTTCGGGGCGGGAGACCTTCCCCCCGAAGCGAAGGAATGGCGCGCGGGAGTAGCTCAGCGGTAGAGCATCACGTTGCCAACGTGAGGGTCGAGGGTTCGATCCCCTTCTCCCGCTCCATTCCACCCCGCGGCCGGGCGGTCGCCGGCCCGACGACAGGCTCGACGATCCCCGTCCCCCCGCGCGTGTTCCGGTGCGCGCGGAACCGCTTTTCCAGTCTTATTGTCACGGCCGCCGCGCAGGGGATTTCCCACGATGCGCGGGATGGGCGATCATGGCGTGCCTGATTCGCGAGGTCCCCGATGTCCGTGCTGTTCGGTCGCCGTTCCCTGTTCGGTCTGGTCGTACTACTTGCTGGCGCCGCGCTCGCCGGCTGCGACACGGGGCGTAATGATTCCAAGCCGATGGCGGCGACGGTCGAGCGGCACTCGATCTTCTTCGCGCCGGACTCAGCCGATCTCGATCAGGTGGCGAAGGATCTGGTCGCGCGGCTGGCGATGGAGATGAAGGCGAGCCCCGCGCGCGAGATCATGCTCGAGTCTTTCGCGAACCGCACCGATGCGGGTACCGAGAACCGGCCTCTCGCGCAGCGCCGCGCCGACGCCGTCCGCCGCGCGCTCGAGGGGCAGGGCATCGATCCGAAGACGGTCAGCGCCGTCGTCGTCGGCCAAACGGACCGCATCGGCCCCTCGGCGCTCGAGGGCCGGCGCGTCGACATCACGATCAGGCGCTGAGGCGGACGCGGTCGGGCGGCCGCCGCGACGTCACGGCGTCGCGAGGAAGACCTGGCCCTTCGGGATCTCGCCGACGACCTCGCGGCGCGGTCCGAATTCGATCGCGTGCACGGTGTAGCCGTAGCCCTTGAAGAACCGCACTGCGTCCATGAGCTCGAGGTCCTGGCGATGCCAGTAGCTCGGCTCGTAGAGGAAGAAGATCTTCGGCCGGTCGCGCTCGATCAGGCCGCGCATGCCCTGCAGCGCATTGTACTCCTCGCCCTGCGCGAGCAGCTTGATGAGGTCGACCCGCGGCAGCGGATTGTCCTTGAGCCATTCGTCGAGCGCGAAGACCTGCATCTGGACCGACGGCGTGTCCTTGCCGACGTTCTCTGCGACCAGGCTCGCATTGGCGAAATTGCCGATCGAATCGTCGTGCAGGTAGAACGTCCGCAGCTCGGTCTTGGCCGAGATCGCCGCCTCGACGGTCGTCACCCAGTCGATGCCGTTGAGCGCCATGTTCTGGCGCAGCCGGCCCATCGGATGGGGGTCGGGCTCGAACACGACCACGCGCCCGGTCGGCCCGACGCGGTTCGCCATGATCACGGAATGCATGCCGACATTGGCGCCGACGTCGATCGCCACCTGCCCCGGGCGCAGCATCCGGTTGATGAGCTTCGAAACCTCCGGGCGGAAGGCGCCGTAGAAGAAGATGTACCATTCCAGGAACGACTTGGTGTCGCAGTGGAACAGCAGGCCGTCGTCGTAGTTGACGACCGTCTTGACCGGCCGGTCGTTGCCCGGCGGGTAGAGCTTGCGCACGAGCCGGTCCGTTCCCTTGGGATGGAAGCGGCGCGTCAGCTGCGAGAGCCAATGCACCCATTCCGGGGCTTGGGGCGGGGCGGCTTCGACCAAGGAGGCACGGGACATCGGGCGGCGCAGCTCGGTTACAATTGATGACATCGAAAGCCCTGGTATCGATGGGGGGTCAATGCTGTCAACAACGCGTGTGGGGTCGGAACCCTTCCAAAGGATCGGGAACAATCCTGCCGTGTGACCATCCCGGGGCGGCACGCCGAGCCTGCACCGCGGTCCGCAACCGGCCGGGACGGCTGCGGTCGCCCTGGTAGCAGCCAAGACCTTGAAGCGCCGCCTTATTGGCACGTTAACCAACGGTGGCTAGCTTGGGTTGCAAGACTGTCACCCCCCGAGGATATGCCCATGCTCGCTCCAGACGACGCACGCCGCCGGGATCGCATCGCCGCGATCGCCCAGCACGCCCGGGCCCGCCTCGGCACCGGAAAGTCGCCGGAGGCGATCGCGTTCATCGAGACGTTCTTCGCCGGCGTCCCGGTCGACGACCTGATGGAGCGCTCGATCGAGGATCTCTACGGCAGCGCGATGTCGCTGTGGCGGCTCCTGGCGGGCCACTCCCCCGGCTCCTCGATCGTGCGCGTCTTCAACCCCACGGTCGCGACGCACGGCTGGAGCGCGTCGAACACCGTCGTCGAGATCGTGAACGACGACATGCCGTTCCTCGTCGATTCCGTCACCGCGGAGCTGAACCACCGCGAGCTCGCAGTGCACGGCGTGATCCATCCCGTGATCCGTCTCAAGCAGGAAGGCGGCTCCGCGACGATCGATCCGGCGGGCGCGGCGCGCTCGGTGATGCACATCCAGATCGACCGTCAGGGCCAGGAGGCGCTTGCATCGATCGAGGCGTCGCTGAAGGGCGTGCTCGAGGACGTGCGCCTCGCGGTGCAGGATTGGCGGAAGATGCTCGCGCGCGTCGACGAGACGCTGAACGAACTCGACGGCCGCGCGCCGCCGGTCGATCCGGCCGAGGTCGCCGCGGCGCGCAGCTTCATCACCTGGATCAAGGACGACAACTTCACCTTCCTCGGCTTCCGCGAATACGCGCTGGAAGGCGCCGGCGAGCACGCGCGCGCCAACGTCGTGCCGGGGCGCGGCCTCGGCCTGCTGCGCAACGACGACTATGTGATCTTCGAGGGGCTGCGCAATCTCGGCGCCCTGCCGCCCGACGTGCAGGCCTTCGTGCGCGGCCAGCGTCTGCTCGACGTCGTGAAGGCGAATCGCCGCTCGACCGTGCATCGAGCGGTCCATCTGGACGTCATCACGATGAAGACCTTCGACGGCGCCGGCCGCGTCGTCGGCCAGCGCGTCTTCCTCGGCCTCTTCACCTCGGCAGCCTACAGCCAGGGGCCGCGCGAGATCCCCTATCTCAAGGACAAGGTCGAGCGCGTCATGCAGCGCGCCGGCTTCGCGCGCGCGAGCCACAACGCCAAGGCCCTGCAGCACATCCTCGATACGTTCCCTCGCGACGAGCTGTTCCAGATCGGCGAGGACGAGCTGTTCGAGACTGCGCTCGGGATCCTCCAGCTGCAGGAGCGCCAGCGCACCGCGCTGTTCGTGCGCAAGGACCCGTTCGAGCGCTTCGTCTCGATGCTCGTGTTCACGCCGCGCGAGCGCTACGACACCGCGCTGCGTCGCCGCTTCGAGCAGATCCTCGGCCGCGCCTATGGCGGCGAGATCACGGCCTGGCAGAGCCAGTTCGCCGACGACACCCACCTCATCCGCATCCACTTCCTGATCCGCACCACGCCCGGCCGGATTCCCGTGGTCGACACCACCGCGCTGGCGGCGGAGATGCGCGAGGCGGCGCGGTCCTATGTCGACCGCCTGCGGGACGCGCTCGTCGACGCGGAGGGCGAAGAGGGCGGCCTTGCGCTTGCGCGGCGCTATGCCGACGCCTTCCCCGCCGCGTGGCGCGAGCGAATCCCGGCCGAGATCGCCGTGGCCGACGTCCTGCGCGTCGAGGAGACGCTGGCGGGCGTCTCCGTGCCGACGCTGTCGCTCTATCGCACCGTCGATGCGGCCGCCAACGAGCTCGGCCTGCGACTCTACGGCAAGGCCGCGCCGGCGCCGCTGTCGGACGTGCTGCCGATGCTCGAGAACATGGGCCTGCGGGTCCTCACCGAGACGCCCTACAAGATCTCGCCCGCCGGCGCCGACGCCGCGATCTACGTCCAGGACTTCACGCTCGAGGTCCGCGGCCTCGCCAGCATCGACGTGCCGGCGGTCAAGCCGGCGTTCGAGGAGACCTTCTCGCGCGTATGGAACGGGCTCGCCGAGAGCGACGGCTTCAACCGCCTCGTCCTCCTCGCCGGGCTGCGCGCGCGCGAGGTCGAGGTGCTGCGCGCCTATGCCAAGTACCTGCGCCAGGCCGCGATCGGATTCAGCCAGGCTTACATGGAGGATGCGCTCGCCGGGAATCCGGCGATCGCGCGGCGGCTCGTCGACCTCTTCCTGGCGATGCAGGATCCCGCGCAGGCGGGTGCCGATGCCGCGAAGCCGGCCGCGATCGCGGCGGAGATCGAGCACCTGCTGGACGGCGTGCCGAACGCGGACGCCGACCGCATCCTGCGCCGATTCCTCAATGTCGTGCGCGTCACGCTGCGCACGAACTTCTTCCAGCGCGCCGACGGCAGGCCGAAGGACTACATCTCGTTCAAGCTCGACAGCCAGAAGCTCGACGACCTGCCGTTGCCGCGGCCCCTGGTCGAGATCTGGGTCTGCAGCCCGCGCGTCGAGGCGGTGCATCTGCGCGGCGGCCGCGTTGCGCGCGGCGGCATCCGCTGGTCGGACCGTCGCGAGGACTTCCGCACCGAGATCCTCGGCCTGATGAAGGCGCAGATGGTCAAGAACGCGGTCATCGTGCCGGTCGGCTCGAAGGGCGGGTTCTTCGTCAAGCGCCCGCCGGCGCCCGAGGCCGGCCGCGAGGCCGCGCTCGCCGAGGCGATCGCCTGCTACAAGACGATGATGCGGGGCCTGCTGGACCTGACCGACAACATCGCGGTCGACGGCATCAAGGCGCCGGCTGCGGTGCGTCGCCACGACCAGGACGATCCCTACCTGGTCGTCGCCGCCGACAAGGGCACGGCGACGTTCTCCGACATCGCCAACGGCGTCAGCCGGGAATACGGGCACTGGCTCGACGACGCCTTCGCCTCCGGCGGCTCCGCCGGCTACGATCACAAGGGCATGGGCATCACGGCGCGCGGCGCCTGGGAGGCCGTGAAGCGGCATTTCCGCGAGCTCGGCACCGACATCCAGGCGAACGACTTCACCTGCGTCGGGGTCGGCGACATGTCGGGCGACGTGTTCGGCAACGGCATGCTGCGCTCGCGCCATACGCGGCTCGTCGCGGCCTTCGACCATCGCCACATCTTCCTCGATCCCGATCCCGATCCGGCGGCCGCGTTCGCCGAGCGCGACCGGCTGTTCAAGCTTCCGCGCTCGTCGTGGGACGACTACGACAAGTCGAAGATCTCGGCGGGCGGCGGCGTGTTCGCGCGCAGCGCGAAGTCGATCCGGCTCAGTCCCGAGGTGAAGCGGCTGCTCGACCTCGCCGCGGACAGCGTCACCCCCAGCGAGCTGATGCGCGCCATCCTGAAGGCCCGCGTCGACCTGCTGTGGCTCGGCGGCATCGGCACCTATGTGAAGTCCGGCGCCGAGACCAATCTCGATGCCGGCGACCGTGCAAACGACGCGCAGCGCATCGACGGCCGGGAGATCCGCGCCAAGGTCGTCGGCGAGGGCGCCAATCTCGGCTGCACGCAGCGCGGCCGCATCGAGTACGCGCAGGCCGGCGCCGAGGGCAAGGGCGGGCGCATCAACACCGACGCGATCGACAATTCGGCCGGCGTCGACACGTCCGACCACGAGGTCAACATCAAGATCCTGCTGGGCGACGTGGTCGCGCGCGGCGACATGACGATGAAGCAGCGCGACAAGCTGCTCGCGGCGATGACCGACGACGTGGCCGCGCACGTGCTGGTCGACAACTACCTGCAGACCCAGGCCCTGACGCTGGCGCAGGCCGACGGCCCCGCCGGCATCGATTCGGCCATCCGCCTGATGCGCGCGCTCGAGAAGGCCGGGCGGCTCAACCGCGCCATCGAATTCCTGCCGGCGGACGAGGAGCTCGTGAAGCGCCAGGCCGCGGGCAGGGGCCTGACGCGCCCCGAGCTCGCCGTGCTGCTCGCCTATGCCAAGCTCTGGCTCTACGATCTGCTGCTGCCGTCCGATCTCGCGGACGATGCGGTGATGCAGGTCGAGCTGGTCGGGTACTTCCCGCCGGCGCTGCAGGAGGGCCATCGCGAGGCCATCCTGCGCCACCGGCTGCGGCGCGAGATCGTCTGCACGGTGGTCACCAATGCGGTGATCAACCGCATGGGCCCGTACTTCGTCGTCGAGACGATGGAGCGCACGGGCCGCGGCCCGGCGGACATCGCGCGGGCGTGGATCGCCGCGCGCGACGCCTTCGACATGCCGGCGATGTGGTCGGCCATCGAGGCGCTCGACAACCGCATCGGCGCCGAGCTGCAGACCGGGATGCTGCGCGCGATGGCCCATTCGGGCGAGCGAATCGTGCGCTGGATCCTCGGCCATGCCGGCGACCGCGTCGATGTCGCGGCCAGCGTCTCGACGCTCAAGGCCGGCGTCAGCGAGCTGATCGCGGCGGCCGAGGATTGGCTCGACGACGACAGCAACGCCGCCGCCGCCGCCCGGCGCCGGGCGCTGACGGGTGCCGGCGTGCCGACGGATCTCGCCGCGCGCGTCGCTGCGCTCGAGGCCCTGGTCGCCGGCCCCGACATCGTGCGCATCGCCGACGCCACGAAGCAGAACATGCGCGACGTCGCGCGGGCCTACTTCGCGATCGGCGACCGCCTCGGCTTCGGCTGGCTGCGCGAAGCGGCGGGCCGGGTGCGCGCCGACACGAACTGGCAGCGCCTGGCGGCCGAGGCCGTCGTCGACGACATGTTCCAGCTGCAGGCCGAGATGACCGGTCGCGCGCTGGCGGCCTCGAAGGGCGCGGCCGACCTGGCGCGCGTCGCGGCCGAATGGGCGGAGCGCCACAAGATCGCGCTCGCGCGGCTCGACGCGCTGCTCGCCGATCTCAAGGCGGCGCCTTCGACCGACCTCGCGGCCCTCACCGTCGTCGGGCGCGAGCTGCGGGCCTTGTCTGCGGGGTGATCGCGGACTTGAAAACGGCGGCCGGCGCGCCATCTCGAGGGAGTTCCATGAAGAACGCGATCGCCTCCCTCACGCGCCGTGCGCGCGGCATGAAGCTCGTCGCGGGCAATCGGCCCCCGGCTCGGTAGGCACGCGCCTCCGGGTCCGGGGGCGCCCTTCATCCTGGAATTCCGGCCACGCGAAACGGACGCGCGCCCTGACGGGCGAAGCCGCGTCCCCCGGCGATGCGCGAGAGCGCGTGCCGCAGCGTGACGGAACCGCCGGCGATCCGCCGGCACAACCTGCGACGTCCGCGAACCGGCGTCGCGCACCCACCCGAAGAAGAGAAGACCATGACCACCCGTACCATCACCCAGGATCGCCGTCCGGCGATCACCCTCAGCGATCGCGATCGCGCGCGGCTCACGTCCCTCGCGAATGCGGCGCTGGCGCGCCTGCCGGACGAGGCGGAGTTCCTGCTCGACGAGATCGAGCGTGCGCGCATCGTCGGCGCCGACGCGGCGCCCGACGATCTCGTGCGCATGGGATCCGCCGTGACGTTCCGCGTCGATGACGGCGAGATCCGCCGCGCGACGCTCGTCTATCCCGAGGACGCCGACTTCGCGGCCGGCAGGATCTCCATCCTCACGCCCGTCGGCGCGGCCCTTATCGGCCTGTCGACCGGCCAGTCGATCGCCTGGACGCGGCGCGACGGCTCGCTGCGGCGGGTCGAGGTCCTCGCGGTCGAGTCGCCGCACGCCTGAGCGGCGCGCGGGGCGCGATGCATCGTCATCGCGCCCCGATGCGCCGGCGTCGCTATGATCGCGGGATGACCGCTCCCGCCTTCGATCGCCGCGCCGTCTTCGCCTGGTGCCTTTTCGATTGGGCGAACTCGGCGTTTCCCGCGGTCATCACGACCTTCGTCTTCGCGACCTACGTCACCCAGGCGGTCGCGCCGGATCCTGTCAGCGGCGCCACCGCCTGGGCCGGCGCCACGACGATCGCCGGATTCGCGATCGCGCTGCTCTCGCCGCTCCTCGGCGCGTTCGCCGATTCCTCCGGCCGGCAGAAGCTGTGGCTCGCCGCGAGCGCGTCCACGATGGCGGTCGCGACCACCGCGTTGTGGTTCGTGCGGCCCGAACCCGCGTCACTTTCCCTCGCCCTGGCGGCCTTCACGATCGCGACCGTCGCCTTCGAGGTGTCGATCGTGTTCTACAACGCGCTGCTGCCCGGCCTCGCGCCGGCGACGCATACGGGACGGGTCTCGGGCTGGGGCTGGGGACTTGGCTATGCCGGCGGCATCGTCTGCCTCGCCGTCATGCTCGTCCTTTTCGTGCTGCCTGAACGGCCGTGGCTCGGCCTCGACAAGGCGATGGCCGAGCACGTGCGGATCGCCGGCCCGCTGACGGCGGCCTGGCTGGTGCTGTTCGCCGCACCGCTGTTCCTCTTCGTCGCCGATCCGCCGGCTCGACGTCGCGCTGCGGCGACGGCGGGCGGATGGCGCGACCTGCTCGACACGTTCCGCCTGCTGCGCCGCGACCATCGCGCGCTCGCCTGGTTCCTCGTCGCGAACATGATCTGGTCGAACGGCCTGACGACGCTGTTCGGGTTCGGCGCGATCTACGCCGCCGGGACCTTCGGCATGTCGACGCAGGAGGTCCTCCTCTTCGGCATCGCGCTGAACGTCACTGCGGGACTCGGCGCCTTCGGCTTCGCCTGGGTCGACGACTTCCTCGGCTCGAAGCCGACGATCGCGATCGGCCTCGCGGCCCTGATCGTCGTCGGCGCGGCGCTGCTGGTCGTCGATTCCAAGTCGACCTTCTGGATCCTGGCGCTGGCGATCGGACCGTTCCTCGGACCGGTCCAGGCGGCGGGCCGCACGCTCTGCGCGCGCCTGGCGCCGGAGGACCGGCGCGCCCAGGTCTTCGGGCTCTACGCCTTGTCGGGGCGTGTCACCGCGTTCCTCGGGCCGATGGCGCTCGGTGCGGTCACCGCGGCGACGCAGAGCCAGCGCTGGGGCATGGCGACGATCCTGCCGTTCTTCGCGGTCGGCCTGTGGCTGCTGCTCTCGAAGCTCCCAGGCCGGGTCTGACGGTCACCGTCGTCCGCGCAACCGCGCCCGTGCGCGGCGCGCCTCGGTGGCGACGAAGTCGAGCACCACGCGGATCCGCGGCATGCGCGCGAGATCGCGATGCGTCACCAGCCAGAGCTCCTGGACCGGAGCGGGCCGCGTCGGCACGCGCTGAAGCCGGGGATCGGCGTCGGCGAGCACGCAGGGAAGCAGCGCCAGGCCGAGACCCTCGGCGCAAGCTGCCTGGCGCGCGACGGCGCTGCCGCTGCGCATCACCACCGGTGCCGCCGCGACGAGCCTGCGCAGCCACGGCACCTGCGGGATGATCGTGTAGTCGAGCGGCCAGTCGATCACGTCGTGCCCGGCCGCCTGGACCTCGAGATCGGGCATGCCGCGCGCCTCGACATAGCGCGCGGCGGCGTAGAGCCCATAGCCGACCTCGCCGAGACGCCGGACGCTCAGGTCGCCGAGGCGCGGCCGCACCAGGCGCAGCGCGATGTCGGCCTCGCGACGGCCGAGATCGAGCGTGCGGATGTCGGTCACAAGCTCGACGACGATCCCGGGATGGCGCATGCGCAGGCCTGGAAGGATCGGCGCGAGGAACCCCGCGGCGACCGCCTCGGTCGCCGTGATCACGACGGGGCCGGCAAGACCGCGATCCTCGGCCGAGAGCTCGAGATCGAGCCGGCCGATCTCGGCGGCGATGCGCCTGGCCGGCGCGATCAGCTTGGTGCCGGCCTCGGTCGGCGTCAGGCCGCGCCGCGTGCGGTGGAAGAGCTTGCAGCGCAGGCTCGCCTCGGTCGCGTCGAGTCGGCGCGACACGGTCCCGGCGTCGACGCCCAGCGCGCGCGCCGCGGCCGATACGCCGCCGGCTTCCGCGACCGCGAGGACGAAGCGCAGGTGATCCCAATCCATCTCCGGTTCCCGCAATCGCGCAACACCGATCCCGCACCGGCGCGGCAGCGCCGGGGGCGACGTGACGTCATGGTCCGCGAGATCGACTTTCGTCCAGGAGACACGCGATGGCCAGTGCCGTGATGCCCACCTACACGCGGGCGCCGATCGTCTTCACCCATGGCAAGGGATGCGAACTGTTCGCGCGCGACGGCCGGCGCTATCTCGACTTCGCCGCCGGCATCGCGGTCTGCGCGCTCGGGCATGCGCATCCGGGGCTCGTCGCGGCGCTGGCCGAGCAGGCCGGCCGTCTCTGGCATTGCTCGAACCTGTTCGAGATCGAGGGCCAGGAACGGCTGGCCGCGCGGCTCGCCGAGCTGTCCTTCGGCGACGTCGTGTTCTTCGGCAACTCCGGCGCCGAAGCGAACGAATGCGCGATCAAGCTGGCGCGCCGCCATCATGCGGCGGCCGGCCGCGCGGAGCGGTGGCGGATCCTCGGCTTCGAGGGCAGCTTCCACGGGCGGACGCTGGCGACGCTGGCGGCAGCGGGCAATCCGCGCAACCTGCAGAACTTCGGCCCGGTCGTGCCCGGCTTCGAGCAGGCGCCGTTCGGCGATCTCGACGCCGTCGCCGCGCGGCTCGGGCCGGAGACCGCCGCGATCCTGGTCGAGCCGATCCAGGGCGACGGCGGCATCCGCGTGGCGCCTCCCGGCTTCCTCGCCGGGCTGCGCGCGCTCGCCGATCGCGCGGGCATCCTGCTGATCTTCGACGAGATCCAGAGCGGCATCGCGCGCAGCGGCACGCTCTTCGCGCATGCGCATGACGGCGTGGCGCCGGACGTCATGACGCTCGCCAAGGGCCTCGGCGGGGGGTTCCCCGTCGGTGCCTGCGTCGCGACGCACCATGCGGCGGCGGGCATGACCGGCGGCAGCCATGCCTCGACCTTCGGCGGCAATCCGCTGGCGATGGCGGTCGCCAATGCCGTGCTCGATGTCGTCGCGCAGCCGGCCTTCCTTGCGCGCGTCGCGCGGGCGGCGGCGCGGTTGGGCGCCGGGCTCGACCGGCTCGTCGCGGCGCATCCCGGAGTCTTCGAGGCGCGCCGCGGGCGCGGGCTGATGGCGGGGCTGCGGTGCCGCGCGGACAGCGGCGAGGTCGCGGGACGGCTACGCGACGCCGGGCTGCTCGTCGCGCCGGCGCAGGATCGCGTCGTCCGGTTCCTGCCTGCGCTCGTCGTCGACGACGCGCAGATCGACGAGGCGCTTGCGATCGTCGATGCTGTCGCGCGCCGCAACGCCGACCGCGCGGCGTGACCGGCCGGCCGCTTTCAACCGAGGGAGATCGTCGGAATGGAGATCGCCGACCTTGTCCTGTTCCTCGTCGCCGCGTTCGCGATCGCGGTGACGCCGGGGCCGGGGATCCTCTACGTCGCGGCCCGCACGATGGCGGGCGGCCGCGGCGTCGGCTATGCGAGCAGCCTGGGCACCGGGCTGGGCGGACTCGTGCATGTCGCAGCGGGAGCCGTCGGCGTCTCGGCGATCTTGCTGGCGAGCGCGGAGCTGTTCACGCTGCTGAAGCTGCTCGGCGCGCTCTATCTCGTGTTCCTCGGCTGGCGCGCCTGGCGCGAGGCCGGTGCGCCGCTGGAGATCCTCGGGTCGACGCCGCGCGGCCGCGGTCAGGCCTTCCGCGATGGCGTGGTCGTCGAGGCGCTCAATCCCAAGACGGCGGCGTTCTTCCTCGCCTTCATCCCGCAATTCGTCGACCCGGCGGCGGGCGGGCTCGCCATCCAGTTCGCGCTGCTCGGCACGATCTCGGTCGTCCTCAACACCGCGGTGGACTTCGTGGTCGTGGTCCTGGCGACCACGCTGCGCGAGCGCCTGACGACCCGCCACGACATCGTCCGCCGGATACGGCGCCTGTCGGCGGCGCTGCTGTGCGGCCTCGGCGTCTCGCTCGCCCTCGCGCGGCGGTCGTGACCGGCGCGATTAACCAGGACTTCATCTCCGCTCAGCGGCTTTTTAACGGGTTTTCTCGAAAATGCCGCCTCATGTTCAAGAGCAGCCAACGCCAGACCACCTCGCTGCGCACGCCGAGCTTCGGCCGTCGCGGCGTCCACGAGGAGTCGAACGACGTCGCGCCGGATGACATCTGGCGAGGGGTCGCGGCGCTGCACAAGCTGTCGGTCGAGGCGCGCGAGGACCGCGAGGTCCGCATCGCCTGCCTGTTCTACGCGCTGCGTCACTTCCATCCGGCCGATGCGATCGACACGGTGGTCAAGCTGGTCGACCAGCGCATCGAGGCGTTCCAGCGCCTGATGGCCGAGGTTCCGACCCTGTTCGACGACGAGCAGGTCGATGCCACGCTCGAGGACGCGGTCTATGCGACGATCGCGCGCACGCCGCTGACGATGGTCGGCGACAGGCCGCGCTTCGACGAGCGCCAGTTCCTGGCGCGCCTGCCCAAGTATCTCGATCGCGAGATCAACGCCCGCGCGCGGGCCGGTCGCCTGCGGCTGGCCGAGCGCGAGCAGCTCTATCTGACCACGATGCACTGAGCCGCAAGGCTCGGTCCGCCGCGTCGCGCGGCGGGAGAATCAGCGCCCCGGCGCGCCGCCCTCAATGGCGGAAATGCCGCATCCCGGTGAACACCATCGCCAGGCCCTTGGCATCGGCCGCCGCAATCACGTCGGCGTCGCGGATCGACCCGCCGGGCTGGATGACCGCCGTCACGCCGGCCTCCGCGGCGGCGAGCAGGCCGTCCGCGAACGGGAAGAACGCGTCGGAAGCCACGACCGAGCCGATTGCGCGGCTTTGCGCCTCGCCGGCCGCCTTGGCGCCCTCCGCCGCCTTCCATGCCGCGATGCGCGAGGAGTCGATGCGGCTCATCTGGCCGGCACCGATGCCGACGGTGGCGCCCGACTTGGCGTACACGATGGCATTCGACTTCACGTGCTTGGCGACCGCGAAGGCGAAAAGCAGGTCGGCGGTCTCGACCGGGGTCGGCGCGCGCTTGGTGACGACCTTCAGTTCCGCCGCGGCGATCCGTCCGGCGTCGCGATCCTGAACGAGATAGCCCCCGGCGAGCGACTTGATCCACAGACCCTTCGCGGCGGGATCGGGCATGCCGCCGGTGACGAGCAGGCGGAGGTTCTTCTTCGACGCGATGATCGCGCGCGCGTCGCCATCCGCCTCCGGCGCCACGATCACCTCGACGAAGAGCTTGGCGATCTCGGCCGCGGTCGGTCCGTCGAGCGGACGATTGAGCGCGATGATGCCGCCGAAGGCGCTGACCGGATCGCACGCGAGCGCCTTCAGATAGGCGTCGCGGGGATCCGCGCCGAGCGCGACGCCGCACGGATTGGCGTGCTTGACGATGACGCAGGCGGTGTCGGCGAACTCGGCCACCGCCTCGAAGGCGGCATCTGTGTCGTTGTAGTTGTTGTAGGAGAGCTCCTTGCCCTGGAGCTGGGTCGCGCTCGCCACGCCCGGTCGCGCGATCCCGCCGGCGTAGAATGCGGCGGTCTGGTGCGGATTCTCGCCGTAGCGCAGCACCTCGCGGCGCTCGCCCGCGACGACGAGGCGGCGCGGCCAGGCCTCGCGGTTCTGTTGCGCGAACCACTGCGAGATCGCCGCGTCATAGGCCCCGGTGCGTGCGTAGGCGTTCGCCGCGAGGCGGCGGCGCAGCGCCAGCGTCGTGCCGCCGCCGTTGGCGTCCAACTCGCCGGTCAGTGCGGCGTAGTCGGCGGCATCGACGACGACGGCGACGGAGTCGTGGTTTTTCGACGCGGCGCGGATCATCGCCGGTCCGCCGATGTCGATGTTCTCGATCGCGGTCTCGAAGTCCGCGCCCTTCGCGATCGTCGCCTCGAAGGGATAGAGGTTGACCACCAGCAGGTCGATCGGCGCGATCGCGTGCTTGCGCATCGCCTCGACATGCTCGGGCAGGTCGCGGCGTGCGAGCAGCCCGCCATGGATCTTCGGGTGGAGCGTCTTGACGCGGCCGTCCATGATCTCGGGAAAGCCGGTGTGGTCCGAGACCTCGACGACCCGATGCCCGGCCTCGCGCAACGCCTTTGCGGTGCCGCCGGTCGAGAGGATCTCGACGCCGTGGCGGGCGAGGCAGGCGGCAAGCTCGACCAGCCCCGTCTTGTCGGAGACGGAGATCAGGGCGCGCGTGATCTTGACGATGGACATGCGGGCGACTCGGGCGGAATGACGATGGCGCCCGTCTAACAAGAAACCGCCGGAAGGGCGACTCCCGTCGCCCGCGTCAGAGTTTCGCGCGCGTCAGCTCTTCGCGCGAGACGGGCCCGTCGCCGGTGGCGCCGTCCCGGCGTCCCAGACGAACTCCGGCACCAGCCGGCGCAGGCCGGCGAGCACATCGCCCTCGCGGCCCGCGCGGGCCTGCGCCTCGACCTCGTCGAAGGCGCGCGCCAGGAGCGCGCAATCGGCCACGCGCGGGCTCGCCAGCTGCACGCCCGGCAGCGAAGTCGGCGCGAGCGGCTCGGCGGCGTGGAAGAGCTCCTCCTCGAGCTTCTCGCCCTGGCGCAGGCCGGTGAAGACGATCGCGACGTCCTTGTCGGGCTTGAGCCCGGCGAGCCGGATCATGCGCCGCGCGAGGTCGACGATCCTCACGGGCTCGCCCATGTCGAGCACGAGGATCTTGCCGCCGGTGCGCGTCTCGGCGCGGGCGCCGAAGGCCGAGGCCTGGAGCACGAGCTCCACGGCCTCGCGCACGGTCATGAAGTAGCGCTTCATGTCGGGATGGGTGACGGTCAGCGGCCCGCCTGCGGCGAGCTGGCGCTGGAACAGCGGCACCACCGAGCCGGTCGAGCCGAGTACGTTGCCGAAGCGCACCGTGACGAAGCGCGTGGCGCCGGGCTCCGCCGCGAGATCGAGCGCCTGGCAGTAGGATTCGGCGAGGCGCTTCGTGGCGCCCATCACGCTCGAGGGATTGACCGCCTTGTCGGTCGAGATCGCGACCATCGCCGCGACGCGGTGTGCGCGCGCGGCGTCGGCGACGTTGCGCGTGCCGATCGTGTTGGTGAGCACGCCCTCGGCCGGGTGCCCCTCCACCATCGGCACGTGCTTCAGCGCCGCGGCATGGAACACCAGCTCCGGCCGGTGTTCCGCGAAGGCGCGGTCGAGGCGGGCGCGGTCGCGCACGTCGGCGAGCACCGGCCGGCGCGCCAGCGCGGGATGCCGCTCGCCGATCTCCAGGTCGATCGAGTAGAGGGCGAACTCCGAGCTGTCGAGCAGCAGGAGCAGCGAAGGCCCGAGATCCGCGATCTGGCGCGCGAGCTCCGAGCCGATCGAGCCCCCGGCGCCGGTGACGAGGACGCGACGGCCGGCGACCAGGGATCGGACGGGCGCGCGGTCGAGCACGGCCTGCGGCCGCCCGAGCAGGTCCTCGATCGCGATCGGGCGGACGTCGAGCTTGGCCTGATCGGTGGTGCGCAGCTCGGTGATGCGCGGCAGCCTCGCCACCGCGATGCCGGCGCGGTCGGCCTCGTCGAGCAGGCGCTCGAGCGGCGGTCCGGCGAACTCGGCGCGCGTCACGACGAGGCGCTGCGGCGTGCGCTCCAGCGAGGCGAGCTGCTCGAGCACCGCGGGCAGATCGTCGACGCTGCCCATGACCTCGACGCCGCGGATCGAGCGTCCGCGCCGCGTCCCCGTTTCGTCGATCATGCCGACGACGCGATACGGCGCGCCGGGGCGCTCGCTCGCCTCGATGAACCGCTCGGCCTCGCTGGCCGCGCCGATCAGCAGCACCGGGACCCGGCCGGGATCGTCGGCCTGCGGGCTGAGGTCGAAGCGCCCGTCCTTGGCGAGGCGGTAGACGATCCGCGGGCCCGCGAGCAGCAGGACCATCACGAACCAGGCGATGAAGACGGCCGAGCGCGGCAGGTCCTGCAGGCGCGTGCCGACGAACATCGTGGCGAGGAAGACGAGGACGATGAGCGTGGTCGCGCGCACGATGCGCGCGAGGTCGGGGAACGACGCGAAGCGCCAGATCCCGCGATAGAGGCCGAACCAGCGGAAGACGCCGGCCGCGATCAGCATGAACACCAGCGCCCCGCCGATCACCAGCGCGCGGTCCTGCCGCGCGAGGTCGTCGCCCAGGCGAAGCCACAGCGCCAGCACATAGGCCAGCCCCGCCATCGCCAGGTCGTGGACGAAGGCGATCGCGAGCTTGGTGGAGGTGCTGATCCTGATTCGCATGACGGCGGACGCTGCCGGGTCCTTTACCACACCGGGGGACGGCCGGGGACCCGGTCGCGCGCCGGGCTCAGCGCAGGCCAAGCCGGCGCAGCCGGCGCCAGGCGATCACGGTCGCCACGGTCTGGATCGCCCCCATCGCGAAGACCGTGCGCGGGATGCCCAGCGTGGCGAGCAGGGTCGGCGCCGCGAGCGTGCCGCACAGCAGGCCGATGTGCTGCGTGATGATTCGCACCCGGAACACGCCCGAGACGGTGGCCGTCGGCCCGGAGCCCTGGATCACCGTCAGCAGCCGCAGGTCGTGCATCGGGCCGCCGATGGCGATCACCATGCAGGCGAGGGCGAGGCCCGGCAGCAGAAGCTCCGTGGGCGCGAGCGTGATGACGCTGCCGATCAGGATCATGCCGACGCCGCCCAGCCCCTGGCCGACATAGGCGCGCCGGAAGCTCGGCGGCGTCTGGCGGGAGGCATGGACGATGTTGGACGTCAGGTTGGACAGGCCGTAGAGCGCGATCAGCAGGCTGTAGGCGCCGATGCCCCCGACGCCGAGGAAGGTGGGCTGGCGCTCCTGCACCAGCAGTGCGAGGCCGAAGGTGATGCTGACGATCCACGTCGCGTTGGTGATCATGCTCGCCAGCAGCATGATGCGCAGCGGCCGGGTCCGCTGCACGATCGCGACCGAGGCGAGCAGACCGCGCATCTCCTGGGGCCCCGGCTCGCGCGGCGCCAGCCGCGGCAGCCCGAGCAGCAGCATCCAGGCCACGGTCATCAGCACGGCGTTGGCCGTGAAGAAGTGCAGGATCGGGATCAGCGCCGCGAGCGGTCCCGCGAGCGCGGGCCCGATCAGGCGCGCGAGGCGAACCGTGCCGTCCGCGAGGCCGTTGATCGCGAGCAGCTCCGCCGGCGATCGCGACAGGCGCGGCAGGCTCGACTGCATCGCCGGGTCGAACTGGCCGCGCGCGCCCGCGACGATGATCGCCGCGCAGGCGAATCCCAGGATCACCGACCCGCCGCTCGTGACCACGACGACGGGGATGAGCACGCCCAGGCTGCGCACGATCCCGGTCGAAATCATCACGCTGCGCGGATCGCGATTGTCGAGGAAGCGCCCGCCCAGCGCCGCGGCGGTCAGCAGCGCGAGCGACGAGATCGCGGACACGTAGGCCGCGCGCTCGCCGACCGCTTCGACCGCGAGCCACACCAGCGCGACCTTGAACAGCTCGTCGCCGACGGCGGCGGTCGCGAGCGCCGCCCAGAGCTTGGCGATGTGGGGGTTGGCGAGGGGCTGGAAGACGCGCAAGGGCGGCGGCGGAAGACGGGATCGGGATTCCGCGACCGCCATAGCCGGTCGCGGAACCGGGAACCAGTCTTTCCGCGGCTATGCGCCTTTCGTGCGGCGGGCCAGGTGGCGCGCGCCGACGATGCGCTGCAGCGTCGCGCAGATGTAGTCGATCTCGTCGTCGCCGAGACCCACGCCCGAAGGCAGGCTGAATCCCTGGGCGGAGAGCTCGACGGTCGCCGGGAAGGCGCGATTCCCGGCAAAGGGCTTGTACGGCGGCATATCGTGCAGCGGATAGAACAGCGGACGGGTGTCGATTCCCGCCTCGCCGAGCCGCTGCATGATCTCGTCGCGGGGCAGGCCCGTCCGCTCGGCGTCCACGATGACCGAGACCATCCAGTAGCTGTTGTCGAACCCGTCGAGCTGCGCGGCCATCGCGAGGCCCGACGCCCCGGCAAGCCCCTTGCGGTAGCGTGCGGCGATCGCGCGCTTGCGCGTCAGGAATCCGGCGGCCTGCTCGAGCTGGGCGCAGCCGATTGCGGCCTGCAGGTTGGTGAGACGGTAGTTGTAGCCGACCTCGTTGTGCCAGTAGCGCTTCGCCGGATCCATGCCGTGGTCGCGCATGCGCCGGGCGCGCGCCGCGGCCTCGGCGTCGCGCAGCACGACCGCGCCGCCCTCGCCCGTGGTGATCACCTTGTTCGAGAAGAAGCTGAACGTGCCGGCATGGCCGATCGTGCCGCAGGGCCGGCCCTTGTAGCGCGCGCCGATCGCCTCGGCCGCGTCCTCGATGACGACGAGGCCGTGCTTCTCCGCCAGCGCCATCAGCGGATCCATGTCGGCCGGCTGGCCGTAGAGATGGACGGGCATGATCGCGCGCGTGCGCGGCGTGATCGCGGCCGCGACGAGCGCGGGGTCGATGTTCCAGCTGCGGCGGTCGACGTCGACGATCACGGGCGTCGCGCCGGCATGGATCACGGTGTTGATGGTGGCGGCGAATGTCAGGTCCGGAACGATGACCTCGTCGCCGGCGCCGATGCCGTAGCCGAGCAGCGCCAGATGCAGCGCCGCCGTCCCGTTCGACGCGGACACGACATGCCCGGCGCCGAGCATCGCGCCCAGCATCTCCTCGAACCGGCGGACATAGGTGCCCTGGGAGCTGATCCAGTTCGTGGTGATGCACTCGGTGACGTATTTGAGCTCGTTGCCGCCGAGCACCGGCTCGGCCACCGGAATCCGGCGCGGCCGTCCCGCCGTCGCGATGTCGACGGGGCGACGCTCGGCGTCGACCAGGGGGACCACCTGGCCGCCGGCGGGCGGCCGGGGGGCGGTCGCGGACTCGGGAAGAGGAAGGGCGCCGGCGTCGGGGGTCATGGCTGCTCGCACGCTGAGGGAGAGGCTGCCACCCCGGGCGAGACAGGCTTCGATGTCGGCGGCGCAGAGCCGTCCGACCAGCCGACCTTCGGGATCCACGGCGAACGCCAAGCCGAAGCCGTTCCGGTCCAGCTGGGCCAGCGCGGCGTCGAGCGAATCGGTCTCGCGAACCAGAAGTTGCTTGATGGGCAAGGAAGGATCCCGGGGCGCATCGCCCCATTCAACGGTCGACGGGTCGGATTTAGTCCACGCGGCCGGGTGCGTCCAGCAATCCGGTCCGATGGCGCGACGGGCGGGGGACGACGGTGCGGCGTCCCGGCGAGGGCCGGCGGCTTCAGCGCACCAGGCCGAGCCGCGCGAGCTGGCGGGCGACCACCTTGCGCTCGTCGTAGAGGTCCCGGGCTCGGGCGAGGCCGGCGGCACCGAAGCGCTCCCGGGTGGCCGGCTCGGCCACCAGCCGGGCGAGGGCGGCGCCCAACGCCGCGGGATCGAGCACCGGCACGATCAGGCCGGTTTCCTCGCGGCGGACCTCTTCTCGCGCGCCGCGGATGTCGGTGGCGACGACGGGCAGGCCCGAGAGCATCGCCTCGATGATCGAGCGCGGCATGCCCTCGCGGTGCGAGGCCAGGACGAAGATGTCGGCCGCGCGCAGCAGCGCGGGCACGTCGCGGCGGTAGCCGAGGAAGCGGATCCGGCGGCCGAGGACGGGGTCGCGCTCGACGGCGGCGATCCGGTCCGCGATCGACCCCGCATGGTCGCTGGCCAGCCGATCGCCGACGACGAGCAGATCGGCATCCACCGTGCGCATCGCCTCGAACAGCTCGGGATAGCCCTTCTCGGCGACGAGGCGCGCGACGCAGGCGATGGCGACGCGATCCGGCGCGAGGCCGAGCTCGGCGCGCAAGGACGCCCGCTCGGCCGCGTCGGCGGCCGGATGGAAGCGCGCGGGGTCGCTGCCGTTTCCGATCGCCTCGATCGCGCCGCCCCGGCACAGGCGCAGGCGTCGCGCCGTGCCGGCGTCCTCCTCGGCCTGGGTGAAGAGGATGTCGGTGAAGCGCCCGCCGACCCATTCGAGCCCCGCGAACAGCGCGTAGGCGAGCGGATTCATGCGGTCGTGGAAGTAGAAGCCGTGCGCGGTGTAGGCGACGCGCGGCACCCCGCGCCGTGCCGCGGCGAGACGCGCGATCAGCGACGCGATCGGCGTGTGCACGTGGACGAGATCGAAGCGCTCGCGCGCGAAGAGGCCGGACACGGCGCGGTAGGCGCGCGCATGCGCGGCGAGGTCGAAGCTGCGATCGAACGGCACCGTCTCGACGCGGAACCCCGCCGCGCGCACCGGCTCCACCAGCGTGCCGGGCGCGCAGACGCCAACCACCTCGTGTCCGGCCTCGCGCATCGCGCGCATCAGGGGCAGCAGGAAGTGGTACAGCGTGAAATCGACCGCGCAGAGCTGGCAGATCTTCATGCGCCGGCCGTCATCCGCGCGCCGGCATCGCCGTCGCGCGGGCCAGCGCGGCGATGAGCCAGAGGGTCGCCATCCACCATCCCTGCCACAGGCCGTAGGCCGTGCCGGCGACCATCAGCGCCGCGCCGGCGGCGGCGGTCATCCCGATCCGCGTCGCCGCGTCGTGCGCAGGGTCCGTGGCGGCCCTGACGATCAGCAGCGCGATGACCGCGCCGATCGTCGCGCCGACGGCGCCGAGCTCGAGCCACAGCTGCAGCAGCGCATTGTGCGGATGCAGCGGCAGCTTCTCGATGCCCGGCTGGATCTGGTCCTTGCCGCCCGGGATGGCGCGCGCGGCATTGAGTCCCCAGCCGAGCACCGGATGCTCGGCGATCCGGTCGGTGACGAAGGCCCAGATCTCCGCGCGATGCCAGATCGATCCGTCGCGTGCGCGATCCGCGAACACGCGCTGGAAGAGCGCCCAGCGCGGCACGAGCACGATCAGCGTGAAGCCGGCGACGATCGCGCCGCTCAACGCGACACGCGCGCGGCGCGGGTTCCAAGAGGCGAGCAGCGCCGCGCCGCCGCCGGCCACGAGCGCCATCACCGCGGCGAGGCTCTCGAAGGCGGGCGTGATCGTCGCGGCCCAGAGGGGAAGCAGGATCGCGACGCGCCAGCCGTGCCGTCGCGCCAGCGCGGCGGCCGGGATCCACACCGCGATCGCGATCACCGTCGTCGCGCGGTTGAGCGACGAGGCGTCGAACCGCGGCCGGAACTGCATGACGAGCCATTGCTGCGGCGTCGGCCGAAGGCCGAGATAGCGCGGGATCGCCTCGATGGTGAGGATGACGAGGGCGACGACCAGTCCGATCGTCATTGCCCGCACGATGCGGGCGCGCGCGGGCGCGTCCAGCGGTCCCGTCGCCGCGATCAACGCGATGCCGGCGGCGGCGGCGAGCGCGATGCTGGTCCACAGCCGCGGCACCAGACCGGGCTCGTGCGCCCACAGCGCCGAGGCGCCGGCCCAGCCCAGCGCGACGGCGAAGGCGAGGGTTCCGGCGCACGGCCACGCGACGACCCGCATCGCGGGCCCGCGCGCCGCGACGCCGACGACGGCGACGAGGCCGAAGAGCGGCGCGATCGCCAGCGGGCTCGCCATGGCGACGAGCGCGATCGCGCCGCCGCCGAGCATCAGCGCCGCGGCGACGAACCGATCGCCGCGCGCGCCGATCGTGGCGGCGCGGTCCATTCAGGCCAGCGCGTCGCCCACCGCCGCGACGATGCGGTCGATGGTCGCGTCGTCGAGATCGGAATGCATGGGCAGGGCCAGGACCTTGGCGCAGAGCGACTCGGCGACCGGCAGCGAGCCCGGTCCGGCACCGTAGCGCGCATAGGCGACCTGGTAGTGAAGCGGCTTGGGATAGTAGACCGCGGTCGGGATGCCGAGCTTGGCGAGCGACGCCTTGACCCGGTCGCGCCCGGCCATCTCGGTCACGTAGAGCGGCCAGGCGCTGCTCGACGAGGCGGTGCGCGCCGGCCGCTTCACGGCGGCGGGCAGCAGGCGATCGTAGCGCTGCGCCGCGGCTTCGCGGCGCGCGAGCTCGCCCGGATAGGCCTCGAGCTTCACCATCAGGACCGCAGCCTGGATCGTGTCGAGGCGGCCGTTGGTCCCGATGCGCAGGATCTCGTAGCGATCGGCGTTGCTCGAGCCGTGGAACCGGATCGAACGGTAGAGATCGGCCTTCTCGGCGTCGTCGGTGAAGATGGCGCCGCCGTCGCCGTAGGCGCCGAGCGGCTTGGCCGGGAAGAAGCTGGTCGCGGTCACGGGGGCGAGCGCGCCGACGCGGCGGTTGCCCTGGCTGGCGCCGAAACTCTGCGCCGCGTCTGCGAGCAGGAAAAGCTTCTCGCGCTGGCACACCGCGCCGATCGCGGCGTAGTCGGCGGGCAGGCCGAAGAGGTCGACGGCGATCACCGCGCGCGGCTTCAGCCGCCCCTCCCGGCGCACGGCCGCGATCGCGCGCTCGAGCGCGGCGGGATCGATGTTGTAGGTGACCGGATCGACGTCGACGAAGACGGGCTCGGCGCCGATCGCGCACGGCACCTCCGCGGTGGCGGTGTAGGTGAATGCCGGCAGGAAGACCGCGTCGCCGGGGCCGATGTCCTCGGCCATCAGGGGAATGCGCAGCGCCTCGGTGCCGCTCGCCACGGTCACGGTCTCGCGCACGCCGCAGAAGCTCGACAGCGCGCCCTCCAGCTCCGCAACCTCGGGGCCGAGGATGAACCGGCCATGCTCGAGCACGCGCATCACGCGCGCGTCGATCTGCGGCTTCAGCCGGCGGTACTGCGCCTGGAGGTCGATGAAGGGAAGGGGAGATGTCATGGCGGATTCTCGCGGAACGTCGCGGATTGGGCGTCGCGGATAAACCATCGCAGCCGGTTCCGCCACTTGCGAATTGTTGCGAATTGTTGCCTGTTCGTGCGCGCGTCGCGCATCGTCAGGCCGCCTCGGGCCGCTCATGCAGCGCGAGCCAGCGCTGCAGCATCATCAGCGTCCAGAGATGCCACGACGTGTCGCGCCGGTTGGCGGCGAGGTCGGCGCGCCAGCGCGCGACGACCGCAGGCGCGACAAGGCCCTGCCGCAGCAGGCGATGCGGCTCGACCGCCTCCTCGAGTGCCGCGCGCAGCGGACCGGCGAGCCAGGCCGCGACGGGCAGCTCGAAGCCGCGCTTTGGCCGCGTGAAGACCTCGGCGGGCAACCGGTCGGCGAAGGCTTCGCGAAGGATCTTCTTGCCGACGCCGTCGGCGACCTTGAAGGCGCCGGGCATCGCGACCGCGGCCTCGACGACGCGCTGGTCGAGAAACGGCGAGCGGACCTCCAGCGCATTGGCCATGCTCGTGCGGTCGACCTTGACCAGCATGTCGCCGGGCAGCGTGAGCGCGATGTCGGTCGCCAGGGCCAGATTGAGCGTGTCGCTCTCGCCGCTGCCCGCACGGATGTCGGCGACCAGCTGGGCGACGTTGTCCTCGCGCCATTCGCTGGCGGGCAGCAGGTCGAAGAGCTCGTCGTCGCGGACGTCCTGCATCCACGCGGCGTGGCGCGCAGAGGGATCGAGGTCGCCGCCCGCCGCGAATCGCCGGGCGCGCCGCAGCTTCTCGAGCAGCCCGCCGCTACGGCTCTCGGGCAGCCGCGCGAGCACGGCGGTGACCAGCTTGCGGACCGGCCAGGGTATCGCCAGCCAGCGCGCGGCGAGCGCCTCGCCCTGGTACTTGCGATAGCCCCCGAGGATCTCGTCGGCGCCGTCGCCCGAGAGCGCAACGGTCACGTGCGCGCGCATCGCCCTGGCGACCGCGTAGCTCGGCACCGCCGAGGCGTCGGCGAAGGGCTCGTCGAGGCCGCGCACGACGCCGTCCAGCAGCGCGGGCGCCTCGGCGGTCGCGATCGACAGCTCGACGTGCTCGGTGCCGAGGTGGCGCGCGACGCTGCGCGCGCCTTCCCGCTCGTCGAAGAACGCGGCGTCGTCGAACCCGACGGTGAAGCTGCGGACTCGCGCGCCGCTGCGCGCCATCGAGGCGACGACGAGCGCGGAGTCGAGGCCGCTCGAGAGGAAGGCGCCGACCGGCACGTCCGAGACGAGCCGGTCGCGCACAGCGGCGTCGAAGCTTTCGACGAGGCGGCTCCGCGCGCGACTCCGATCGTCCAGCGGCGTGCGCCGCGCCGCCGCGAGGTCGTACCAGCGCTCGATCCGAGTGCCCGCCTCGGAGAAGCGCAGGAAATGGCCCGGCGGCAGCTTCGCGGCACCCGTGCCGATGCAGACGTGGTCGGGCAGCCAGCGCAGCGCGAACAGCCAGCCGAGCGCGGTGCGATCGAGCGCGAAGCGCCGGTCCGCGGCATGCTCGAGCGCCAGGAAGTCCGAGGCGAAGGCGAGGCGCGTACCGTCGACGGCGTAGAGCAGGGGCTTCTTGCCGAAGCGGTCGCGCACGAGGACGAGCTCGCGCCGCGCCTCGTCCCACAGCGCGAAGGCGAACATGCCGACGAGCCGGTCCAGCAGGGCGGGGCCCCACTCGGCCCATCCCGCGAGCAGCACCTCGGTGTCGGAGCCGGTGGCGAAGCGGCGTCCCTTGGCCTCGAGCTCGCGGCGCAGGTCAGCGTGGTTGTAGATCTCGCCGTTGTAGGTGACGACGAGCCCATGGCCATGCATCGGCTGTGCGCCGTCGGCGCCGAGCGCGATGACCGCCAGCCGGCGATGGGTGAAGGCCGCGTGCTCGGCGATCCACGTCCCTTCGCCGTCCGGCCCGCGCGGCGCGAGGCGCGCGTTGGCGCGCGCGAGGGCGGCCGCCGCGCGCTCGCGGTCGAGGCCGCGCAGGTCAACGGTGCCGGCGATGCCGCACATCTGCTCGTCCTCTCGTCGGCATCGTCATCGCGTCGCGCCGGTGCCGTGGGTGCGCGCCTTGTAGCGGTCGCGCCAGCCGCGCGTGAGCGCGAGCAGCGCGCGATAGGCGGGATTGAACAGCGCCGGCGGGCAGAGTGTGAGCAGCGCGCCCCACCCGATCAGCGCCGGCAGCGGCCAGATCGGACGTTGTCCCGCGGCGCGACGCCAGGCGCGCCACAGCCCTGCGAGGCTGTAGAGGCGGCGGTGCTTGGCCCGGATCCCGCGCCAGATCTCCACGTGCTGGCCCATGGTGCGCGCCTTGAGCATGCCGCGCGCGCGCACGCGGTAGCGGAACAGCGGCTCGGGCACGACCGCGGCGCGCACGCCGAGACCGACGAGACGGATGTTGAACTCCCAGTCCTCGTAGCCTTCGCGCATCGTCTCGTCGTAGCCGCCGGCGCGGGCGACGAGCTCGCGTGGCATCAGCATGCAGTAGGGCGCCTCGTTGACGAAGAGCTGCTCGACGGGATGCAGCGCCATCTGGCTGAGGCCCTGCTCCTCGTCGAAGCGCTCGGTCCACGGGAAGGCGATGTCGGCCGTCGGATCGGCGTCGAGCGCGGCGACCAGCCTCTCGATCGCCGTCGGCGCGAGCAGGTCGTCGGAATCGAGCGGCAGCACGAGCGGAGCGTCGGAGGCGGCAATGCCCGCGTTGCGCGCGGCCGGCAGGCCGCGATTGACCTGCCGGACCACGCGGATCGCGGGCGGCAGCGCGCCGAGGCAGGCGCGCGCGTCGTCGGTCCGCGAGCCGTCGTCGACGATCGTGACGTCGAAGTCGCGGAAGGTCTGCGCATCCAGCGAGGCCAGCGTCTCGGCGATCGTCGCCTGGCTGTCGTAGAACGGAATGACGACGCTGACGCGCGGCATGTCAGGATTTCGCGGCGTCCGGCAGGCAGAGCGCCCAGATCTCGCCCCAGGCCAGCCGCTGCTCGGCGATCGTCAATCCGCCCGCCGCGACCTCGCTCGCGAACTCGGCGATCGTGTGCTCGATGCGGTGATCGGGATCCGAGACGTAGGGCAGGCCGAGCTCCTTGCGCATCGGCAGCCGCCAGTCGCGCTCGAACAGCGGCACGCGGATCAGCACGACATGCGCGCCGGTGGCCGCGACGATCTTGCGCAGGAAGCCCGGCCTGTCGTCGAGGTGCTCGAGGACGTTCGAGAGGATCACGACGTCGAACTCGCCCTCGGGCAGGGCGGCCGTCGCGTCGCCGACGACGAAGCGGAGGTTCTCAGGGGTGGGGCCGGCCGTCGCCGCTGCGATGTTCCGAGCGTCGATGTCGACGCCGACGATGTTCGCCTTCGGCCGCGCCGCCGCGACGGCGCGCGCCACGATGCCGCGGCCGCAGCCGATGTCGAGGACGCGATCGCCGTCGCCGATATGACCGACGAAATAGTCGGCATAGCGCGTCAGCCGGTGCTTTGGATGCTCGCCGCCGCCCAGCGCGGTCGCGCGCTCGTCGATGACGAGATCGAGATCGTCCTCGAGGCGGAGCAGGTGACCGAGCGCCGCGCGCGGCGCGGCGGCACGCGACTCCAGGACCAGCAGGCCGAAGAGCAGCCGCCGGCGCAGCCCTGCGGGGACGAGCCCCCAGGCACGTCCGAGCAGCGCGGCGAGAGCGCGCATGGCGCCTCCGGGACCGGCATTCATGGCGACCCTCCGATCAGCCGTCGAAACACCTGCTCGTGGCGCGCGAGCCAGTCCTCGATGTCGAATCGCGCCACCGCGCGGGCCCGCGCCGCGCGCGCCATGGACTCGCGGTCCATGACGATCCGCTTCATACCCTCGGCGATCGCCTCGGCGGCCGGCACGGCGACGCGCTCGAAGCCTTGCGGCACCGCGAGGCCGACGCCTGCCGAATGGCCGACGAGCTCGGGCGTGCCGCCGGAGTCGTTGAACAGCACGGGCAGGCCGCAGGCCATCGCCTCGATGACGGCGTTCGGGCAGGCATCGTTGAAGGTGAGCGCGAGGTAGGCGTCGGCGCCGGCATACAGCGCCGGCGCTTCGGCCTGGGTGTAGGCGCCGCGGCGCTCGACCGCGCCCGCGAGATCCGGGGCTGCGATCCGCGCGTCGATCTCGGCCGCGACGTCCGCATCGAAACGGCCGGCGAGGACGAGACGCGCCGCGAGGCCGCCGCGCCGCGCGCCGGCGAGCGCTTCGAGTGCCGCGCGCGGGCGATAGCCCATGTGGCTGTCGATCTTTCCGGTCATCAGGAAGGTGAAGGGCTGCGCCGGGCTCCGCTGCTCGGCGGGCGCGAACCGGCGCGTGTCGACCGCATTGAAGAGGATCTCGCCCGGACCGCGGCGCTCCCCCAGGAACCGGTCGGCCGCGCGCCGGCAGAAGTCGCTCTGCCAGAAGACGTGGTCGGCGGCGTGGTAGGCGAGCGCCATGCGCTCGTTCATCGCGCGCCAGTCGCCCTCGTACCAGGCCGGGTAGAAGACGCCGTTCTGGTTGAGCACGATCGGCACGCCCGCGCGGCGCAGCCGCGCAAGCGCGAGGTGCGGCAGGTAGGCCGCGTTCGAGAGCAGGTAGACGGCATTGTAGTCGCGCCGGGTCTCGGGAAAACGCTGCGTCAGGCGGCGCAGCTTCACGAGCGTGCCGCCGACGTCGCCGACGCGCGCCCCGCCATACCAGACCCGAGGTGCGCCTCCGCGGCGGCGCGCGGTCGCGAAGGTGTGCAGCGCGAGCGCGGTGCGGTAGCCCGCGCGCAGCACCCGCTTGGACACCGGATCGATCAGACGGCTCACGGTCGGCCTTGCGCCTCCAGGAGCGGCATCCAGACCTCCTGGAGATGCCGACGACCGACGACCGCCCAGTCGGCGACCTTCACGGCCTCGCGCGCGGCGGCGCGCAGCGCGGCGCCCTTGTCGGGAAGCGCGAGGAGCTCGAGGGCGCGCGCGCTCAGCTGCGCCATGTCCGTGCCGTCGACGAGCGCGCCGGTGGCGCCGTCGCGGATCAGGTCGACGGACATGCCCACGCGCGTCGACACGACGGGCACGTGCGAGGCCATGCTCTCCATCAGCGCCATCGGCCCGCCCTCCTCGCGCGAGGTGATCAGGTAGAGGTCGAGCGCGTGGTAGCAGCGCGCGAGCTCCTCGCGGGTCTGGACATAGGTGTGGGCGAAGGGCACGCCGAGCCGCTCGAGCCCGCGCTTGACGAAGCCGCGCGCCGGCCCCGTCAGCAGCACGAAGACCGGGATCTCCCGGCGCAACCGGTCGATCGCCTCGAGGAAGAGGTCGGGCCCCTTGATCGGCTTCGGCTCCTCGCCGTCGCCCCAGCCCACGCCGTCCTTCTGGAAGGAGCCGATGCAGACCTGGTGGTCGGCGATGCCGAAGCGCATGCGCATCTCGCGGCGCTGCTCGGGGGTCGGCGGCACGAAGCGGTCCGTCTCGCAGCCGATCGGGATGTTGACGAGCTTGGCTCGCGCGACGCCCCACTGCGCGAGGCGCTCGAGCACCAGGCTCGCCGAACAGACGATGCGGTCGAGCCGCGGCGTGGTGTCCAGGAAGCGGCGGATGTGCTCGGCGACGTCGGGCCCGTCCTCGGGCTTGCCGTGCATGAACGACACGACGTGGCGATTCGAGCGCGGCATGAAGCGCTGCCAGTCGACCCACTGGTACTGCGAGCCGAACTGCACGACGCGCCGCGACAGCCTTGCGGGCTCGACGCTCACGTCGGCGACGCCGGGCCGCAGGCGATTCGCGTGCTCGACGATGAAGGTCCCGTACCACTTGATCGCCCAGTCGGCATTCTCGACGACCATCGACACGGGCGCATGCGGCTCGCCGGCGCCGACGGCCTCGCGCAGTCGCCACCAGGCGCAGCTGCCGCCCAGGACGAAGGGCTTGAGCGCGGCGCGCCAGTTCACGTCGGATCGGTCCGGACGTGACGCTCCGCGGCGACCATGCGGCGGGCGACCTCGGGCATGGCGATCGTCGCGCGCCAGCCGAGGCGCTCCGCCGCGCGGTCCGGCCTTCCGACGCTGATCGCGATGTCGCTGGGACGCGCGAGCGACGGATCGAAGGCGACATGTGCGCGCCAGTCGAGATCGGCGGCTCCGAAGGCGGCGGCGACGAACTCCTCGAGGCTCGTCGTCGTGCCGGTGGCGACGACGTAGTCGTCCGGCTCGTCGGCCTGCAGCATGCGCCACATCGCGTCGACGTATTCGGGCGCCCAGCCCCAGTCGCGCCGGACCTGCAGGTTGCCGAGCCGCAGCGTCTCGCCCGAACCGGCGGCGATGCGACGGGCGGCGGCGCAGATCTTGCGCGTGACGAAGCGCTCGGGCCGCAGCGGCGACTCGTGGTTGAACAGGATCCCCGAGCACGCGAACAGCCCGTAGCTCTCGCGATAATTCGCCACCTGCCAGTGCGCCGCCGCCTTCGCGACGCCGTAGGGGCTGCGCGGGCGGAAGGCGGTCGTCTCGGTCGCCGGCTCGCCGCGCGTGTCGCCGAAGCTCTCGCTCGAGCCGGCGTTGTAGAAGCGGCTCGCCGGGCTCACGAGGCGCAGCGTCTCGAGGATGTTGAGCGTGCCGGTGACGATGCTCTCCATCGTCTCGACCGGCTGCACGAAGGACAGCGCGACCGAGGTCTGGCCCGAGAGGTTGTAGGTCTCGGTCGGCTCGACGCGCTGGACGACCTGGAACACGCTTCGGAAGTCGATCGGCGAGGCCGAGTGCGTCGTGACGCGGTCCCGGATCCCGAGCGTCGTCAGCCCGCCGAAGCGGGCGACGTCCGCGTCGCGCGAGGTTCCGTGCACCTCGTAGCCCTTCTCCAGCAGCAGCTGCGCCAGGTACGCGCCGTCCTGGCCGGTGACCCCGAAGATGAGGGCGACGCGGCGGCTCAAAGCGGCACCTGGTTGGCGAGGAGGGCGAGAGGATCGCGCCACAGCCGGCGCCGCGCGACGATGGCGTCGCGCTCCGCCACGAGGCGCAGCAGCAGCTCGAGCCAGCGCGAGCAGGTCAGCGTCGCGTTGTAGGGGTAGTCGCGCAACTTCGGCACCAGCCGCGGATACGCGTCGAAGTACCGTGCAAGCGCGGCGTCGAAGTCCTGCGGCCCGTCGAAGCCGACGCCGTAGGGCGTGCAGTACTCGGGCAGCGCGCCGCTGCGGCGGAACAGCAGCGGCAGCCCGCACAGCGCGCCCTCGACGTGGTGCATGCCGCCCGGCTCGTTCTGCGACGCCGTCAGGTAGCCGTGATGGCGACGCAGCTCGCCCGCCAGCGCCGCCCCGTCGAGCGGCGGGACGACCGCGATGTTGCGCAGGCCGGCCGAGGTCGGGAGATTGCCCACATAGGTGAAGCGCAGGCGCTCCCGCCATGCCGGATCGTCCAGCAGCGCATCGATGCGCCGGTAGACGTCGAAGCCCTTGAGCTCGTGGGCGCCCCAATGGTGCGTCACCAGGCTGAGCGGCCCTTTGCCGCTCCACGGCACGAAGCCGTCGGCGTTGAAGACCCGGGCGTCGCCGCCGTTGTGGATGACGCTGTCCGGCGCCTCGCGCCGCCACACCGCGAGATCGCGCAGCCACGAGGCGATGAACACGGTGTGGTCGGCGGCGTAGTTGGCAAGGCGCAGCCGCCGGTTCATGTGCGTCGTGCCCTTGCGCTCGTCGCATTCGTTGATGCGGTGGACGACGATCGTGCTTGGATTTCGCCAGGCGAGGTGGCGCAGCACGGCGCCGGCCGTGAAGGTGACGAGCGGGTTGCGCGCGCGCGGATCGACGATGACGACGGCATCGACGTCGCGGTCGAGCGTGGTGACGGCCTGGTGGCCTGCCGCCGCGAGCGCCTCGTTGATCGCCACGACGAACCGGTTGCCGCCACCCCAAGGGCCGTCGTACGGGCGCGTGTTGAGGGCGACCTTCATGCGCGGCGCTCCGTGGCGATCGCCTCGCCGCGTGCGACGAGGGCGGCGAGGCTGTCGGCGTTCCTGGACAGCTGGAAATGCGCCTCCACGGTCGCGCGCGCGGCCGCGCCGATGCGTCGCGCGAGCGCCTCGTCGCCGCGGACGCGCCCGATCGCGGCGCCGAGCGCGGCGCCGTCGCCCGGCGGGACGAGCAGGCAGTTCTCGCCGTCCCGGAACAGCTCCGGCGCCCAGAGCCCCTTCGTCCGCGTCAGCACCACCGGCCGCGCGCAGCTCATCGCCTGCAGCGTGACGCTGTAGCCCGAGGGCTGGAACACGTCCTTCAGCGGCACGATCACGCCGCGCGCGGCGTTGTAGAGCCGACGGATGTCGGCATCGCTCATCGAGTCGGAGCCGAAATAGTCGCCGACGGTCGTCTTCACGTGCGCGGCGCCCGGCGGAACGGCGATCGGCTGGCGCGTGATGATGCGGGTCGGGTGGCTCCCGGGCGCGGCGGCGAGCAGGTCGTAGTCGCGGTTCGGGTCCTGGCCGACGGCGACGACGAAATCGGCGGGCGGCGCGTCGGATTCCGGCCGCCAGAATGCGGTGTCGACGCCGAAGGGGAAGACGCTCGTTTTCCCGGCGTCGACGCCGTAGCGCCGGACGCACTCGTCGCGGTCGGCGGGCCCGAAGAAGAACGCGTGGTCGAGCCCCGCGAGCGCGCGGCGGATGCGCTCGTGCGAGTAGGCGCGGGCCCAGGGCCGCGCGCGCAGCGCGAGATCCGAGAGGCAGTGGAAGCCCCCGATCCTGACGGCGCGCCCGAGGACGCCGCGGCTCGCGAGCCCGAGCGTGGTCGAGAAGCCGTCGGTGAAGCTGATCAGGACCCGCCGCTCGCGCAGGCTCGACGCCATCAGCCGCAGCGACAGCGGCCGCAGGCCGAGATGCGTCGACTCCGAGGCGAGGCTCTCGAGGAACGACGCCGCGGCACCGAGCCGTCCCGGTAGCGCGCCGGCGGCCGGCGCCATGGCGATGCGGCCGCGCGCGGCCGCGACCTCGACGTAGCCGTAGAAGAACTCGCGCGGCGCCTCTTCGCCGGCCTGCAGCGCCTTCCAGCGGAAGTCGCGGCCGCCCTTGTTGAAGACGACGACATCGGCGTCGGCCGGCCCGATCCAGCCCAGTGCGGCGGTCATGGGCGCGCGAACTCCGCGCGATGCCAGCCGAGCATGCGGCGCAGCCCGTCCTCGAGCGTGATAGTCCGGCGGAATCCGGGGTAAGCGCGCCGCAGCAGCGTCGAATCCGCGCTCTTGATCGTGCGGCCCTCGGGCTTCGTCGTGTCGAGGACGAGGCGGGGCGCGCGGCCGGCGACGCGGCAGATCGTCTCGACGAGCTCCCGCACCGTCACCGTGTCCTCGGTCCCGATGTTGACCGCGCCGGTGAATCCGGCCTCGACCAGGCCCGCCATGGCGTCGGCGCAGTCGATCGCGTGCAGGTAATTGCGCCGTTGGCTGCCGGAGCCCCAGATGACCACCGGGTCGTCGCCGTCGAGCACCTTCTTCACCTGCATCGGGATCGCCTGGGAGGCGTTGCCGAGCCAGGCGTAGCGCTCGCCGTAGATGTTGAACGGGCGCACGATCGTCAGCGGCATGCCGGTCTCGCGCGCGAGCAGCATGCACTTCTGCTCCATCAGGCGCTTCGCCCAGCCGTAGCCCCAGTTGACCTTCTCCGGCTCGCCGTCGAAGAGCGGCCGCTCGTCGAGCGTGTCGGGCCCGTCGTCGCGATAGACGCAGGACGAGCTGGTGATGAGCAGATGTCCGACCGGCCGTGCGCGCAGCACGGAGATCAGGTTGGTCGTGATCTTCTCGTTGTGCTCGAGGATCGCGAGGTGGTTGCCGGCGGAGAAGCCGACGCCGTAGGCGCGGCTCGCGAGGTGGAAGATCACCTCGGCGTCCGCGAGCGCCGCGGCCATCGCGGCCGGCTCCTCGAGATTGCCCTCGCGGATCTCGATGCGGCCGGCGCAATGGGCGAGATGCGCCCGCCGGCCCTTGGAGAAGTCGTCGGCGACGATCACGCGCGCGCCGGCGGCGAGCAGCCGGTCGACGAGGAAGGAGCCGATGAGCCCGGCGCCGCCGGTAACGAGGGTCGTCCTGTTGCGGAGGTCCATGTTCGCTGTCTGGAAGTCGCGGTTCAGAGCCCGTGCTTGCGGGCGAGGAAGTCGGCCATCTCCAGGTCGACGGGGGAATCGATGTTGAACGACTCGAGCTCGCTCATCTCGATCCAGCCGATCGGCTCGGGACTCAGCGACCCGCGCTCGACCAGGTCGTCGCGTCCGACCACGTAGAGGGCGGAGTTGAGCCGGCAGAGATGCGCCATGTCCTGGCGGCGCGCATAGCGGATGTCGGGCTTCTCGATGTAGCGGCGCAGGTGCCGATCCTTGACGAAGATGTTCTCGGGCTTGCGCGTGAGCGGCATCACGCTGAGCACGGC
>JAEULA010000102.1 GCA_016793165.1 Alphaproteobacteria bacterium
GGCGCGCTGTCCTTCGCGCGGGCGGTGGCGAACAGGCTCGCGGTGCGCTTCGCCGCGCGCGCGCGGGTCGCCGCGGTCGCGGCGCCGCCGGCGGCGCTGGCCCAGGCGGCCGGGGCGTCCGGCGCGCGCACGGCGGCGCCCGCGCCGGCGCCGCCGCTGGCCATGCGCCGGGCCCGGCTCGCGGCCGCGCAGCGCCACAAGCTCGATGCCGGCGAGGGCGCGACGCCCGGCGTCGCCGCGCGCGTCTTCCCGCGCACCACCGTGCTGGCCGTTCGCTTCACCGATCCGATGTCCCTGGCCGAGGAGCATGCCGAGGAGGACAAGGTCGTCGCGCTCGACCGTATGGCGCGCGCGGTGCAGCAGATCGCGGAGAGCCACGGCATCGAGTACGTCAAGATCGTCGGCGACAAGCTAATTCTCGCCGACGGGTTCGCCGAGGCCGACGCCATGCAGGCGGCGCGTTCGGTCGCCGATGCCGCCCTTGCGGTGCAGGAGCGTGCCGCCCGGCTGTTCACCGGGCTCGGGCATCGCCTGGAGTTCCGTCTCGGCATCGACACCGGCACCGTGATCGGCAGCGCGATCGGGATCGACCAGGGGACCTACAACCTCTGGGGCGAGGCGCTGCGCATCGCCGAGACGATGGCGGAATCCGGCCTGCCCGGCTCGATCGTGGTGACCGAGACGACGTACCGGCTGCTGCGCGAGCACTACCTGTTCCGCGTCCGCGGCTCGTTCTATCTCGGCGGCGCCGGCGAGATGTCCACCTACCTGCTCACGGGGCGGGCGTGAGCGGCGCGGACACCGTGCCGGCGCGCGCGGGCCCGGCGGTGCCGGCGTTCCGGCGCTTCCTCGGGCGCATCGGGGCGCCGGTGGTCGCCGGCCTGCTCTGGCTCGTGCGCCTCGCCGCGATGGGCTCGAGCGTCGTGTTCCTGGCGATGCGCCGCACGACGTGGCGCCGCACGGTGCGCGCCGAGTTCGGGCGCGCGATCGCCGGGGCCCTGGTCGGCCCGCTGACCGCGACGGCCGTCACCGCGGTGCTCGTCGGCGTCGGCCTCGTCTACCAGGCGCTCTACTGGCTCGAGGCGGCCGGTCAGGTCGAGATGCTCGGCCGCATCATCGTGATCGTCCTGATCCGCGAGCTGGCGCCGATGCTGGTCGGCCTGATCATCATCGGCCAGAGCGGCACGGTGATGCTGATCGAGATCACGCAGATGCGCGCGGGCGGACAGCTGCGCATGCTCGACAGCCAGGGCATCGATCCGTTCCTGCTGCTGGTCGTGCCGCGCACGCTGGCGTTCACGCTCGCGGCCTTCACCCTGACGATCTGGTTCGTCGTCATCACGCTGTTCGCCGGTTACGCGGCCGCCACCCTGATGGGCGCCGTGAAGGTCACGTTCTGGGGCTATCTCGACGTGATCATGCGCGGCATGCGGCTGACCGACTTCCTGCTGCTGCCGACCAAGTCGCTGGCGATCGGCTTCGTCGTCGGCGTCGTCTGCAGCTACACGGCGTTGCTGCACGTGCGCTCGGCGACGCGGGTGGTGGCGATCGGCTTCGTGCGCGCGGCGGTCGCGGTGTTCGCCGCGAGCGGCCTCGTCAGCCTGATCCTCTGACCATGCCCGCGCTCGTCTCCATCGCCGGCCAGCCCGACGTCCTCGCCTTCGACGCGGCGCGGCTGCGGCTCGAGCCGGACATGCCGCCGACCGCGCCGATGACCCTGTCCCTGGCCCCGCGCAGCCTGGCGATCGTCGACGCGGTCGATCCGGTGCGCGCCGCCTGCTTCGCCGACCTCGCCGTCGGGCTCGCGGCGCCGGAGGACGGGCAGGTACGCTTCCTCGGCCGCGACTGGGCCGCGCTCGATCCCGACACCGCGAACGCGATGCGCGGCCGCATCGGCCGGCTTGTCGGCGACGGCGCCTGGATCGACTATCTCAGCGTCCTGGACAACATCCTGCTGCCGCAGCTGCACCACACCACGCGCCGCGAAGAGCCGATCAAGAACGACGCGGCGCGGCTCGCACGTCTGTTTGGCCTGCCCGGGATCCCGCTCGCCCATCCGTCGTCGCTGGACGAGGACGACCTGCACCGCGCCGCGCTGGTGCGCGCCTTCCTCGGGCGGCCGCAGCTCGTGGTGCTGGAACGCGCGACGCAGCGACTGTATCCCGAGATCATGGAGCCGCTGATCAACGCCATCCGCTATGCCCGCGATCGGGGCGCCGCGGTGCTGTGGCTGTCGCTCGACCAGCGGATCTGGGGCGACCCGAGCCTGCCCGCGACGGCGCGGCTGCGGCTGATCGGCGGGCGGCTCGTCGAAGGATATCGTGCCGCATGAACCGCACGGGATTCCGCTACGTCAACGAATTCGTCGGCGCGCTGGTACTGGCGGCGCTGCTGCTGCTGATCGGCTCGATCCTGCAGGCCGGCGTCCTGCGCGAATGGTTCAATCCGCCGCTGAGCCTGCGGGTGCTGCTGCCGCCCGACGGCGTGTCCGGGCTGTCGGCCGGCGCGGAGGTGGAGATCCTCGGCACGCGAGCCGGCGAGGTGCGCAGCATCGTCATCGATCCGAACCAGCAGATGCATGCCCAGGTCGCGCTCAATCCGAGCATGCGCACCTTCGTGCGCCGCGATTCGCAGGCATTCATCCGCAAGCGCTTCGGCGTCGCCGGCGCCGCCTTTCTCGAGGTGACGCGCGGGGAAAAGGACCCGCTCGACTGGGGATTCGCGGTCATCTCGGCGGTCACCGAGCGCGCGCCGACCGAGAGCGTCGGCCAGATGATCGACGAGGTGCGCACCAAGGTCTTCCCGATCATCGAGGACACGCATCGCGCGATCCGCACGGTGGCGTCGATCGTGGAGAAGATCGACAACCCCAGCGGCGATGTGCAGGCGATGATCCGCGACGTGCGCGAACTGACGCGGCGTGTGGAGCAGGGCGAAGGGGCCGTCGGCCGCCTGCTCAACAACGACACGCTCGTGCGAGAGCTCGAGATCACGATCCAGGAGACCAACGAGCGGCTGCGCCAGGCCCGGAACCTGCTCGGCGATCTCGAGGCGACGACGCGGATGCTGCGCACGCGCGCCGACCGCACGCTCACCAACGTGCAGGCGATCACCACGGATCTCGCCAAGACGACGCCGCAGCTCCCCGCCATCGCGAAGAACGTCGAGGCGTCGACGGCCAACCTGCCGCAGCTGCTGATCCAGACCCAGCAGACGACGCTCGAGCTGGAGAAGCTCCTGGGCCAGCTGCGCGGCCACTGGCTGCTCGGCGGCAGCGGCGCGGGCGGCGCGCCGGAGGCGACACGCCAGCCCGCCCGCGAGGTGCGGCCGTGAGCCGGCTGGCGGCGATCCTGGCCGCGGCGATGCTGGCGTCGTGCGGCGGCGGGGACCGTGCGGTGCGCGCCCCGGTCACCCTCGAGGATACGCAGCTGGCGAGCGCGCGCCGCGTCGCGGCCCTCGCCTTCGCCCAGGGGCGGTTCGACCAGGCGGCGCCGCTCTATCGCGCGGCGCTGGCGCGGGCCCAGGCGCGCGACGAGCTCGGGGCCATCGCCGATCTCGGCTACGACCTTGCGGTCACCGAGCTCCGCCGCGGGGACGCCGGCGCCAGCCTGGCCGCGGCGCGCGCGGCGCGCGGGGAGCTGGAGCGGCGCGGCGCGCCGGTCTTCGCCGAGCTGCAGCTGGTCGAGGCGGCGGCGCTGTACCGCGGCGATCAGCGCGACGCGGCGGAGCCGCTGGCCCGTGCGGTGAGCTTGGGCGACGATGCAGCGGCCCGGCGGGCGCGATTCCTGCTCGGGCTGATCGCGGCCGACCGGCGCGACGGCACCGCGCTGCAGGGGGCGATCGACGCGCTCGCGGAGGCGCCGGAGCCCGAGTGGCGCGCCGATGCGGCCGAGCTGCGCGGCCGCGCCGCCGCGCTGCGCGGCGACGGCGCGGCAGCCCGGGCGTCGCTCGTCGCCGCGGCCGATCTGCGGCGCGAGGTCCTCGACTATCCGAGCATGGCCCGCGCGTTGGCGGCGGCGGCGGAGGTCGCGGCGGCGTCGGGGGCGGCGGCCGAGGCCGCCGATCTCTATCTGCGCGCGGGCCGCAGCCTGCAGCTCGCCACCGCGGCGGGCCCGCCGGCGGAGCGCTGGCTCGGCGAGGCCGAGCGCCTGGCCCGGGCCAGCGGGCGTGCCGACATCGTCGCGGCCGTGGCCGCGCTGCGCGCCCGCTGACCCGGGCCGGCGCCGCAATGGCGCCACATTGGGTCGCTAGCCGGTCCCTGCTTCGGATAGGCAAGTTGTCCGTGATTTGCTAAGCGCCTCGCTCTCCCCGGGAGCGGCGGGCGCGCGCGAGTCGCGAGCCGACGGCGCCGTTCGCAGCGACCGACGGACCGCAACGACAACCCAGACGCGTCAACCGACACAGCGGACCCAGACAGAGACATGGCCGGGCATTCACAGTTCAAGAACATCATGCACCGCAAGGGCAAGCAGGACGCCAAGCGGGGCAAGCTGTTCACCAAGCTCATCCGCGAGATCATGACGGCCGCGCGCGGCGGCCTGCCGGATCCCGCGCACAACCCGCGCCTCAAGGCGGCCGTCAACGCCGCCAAGGCCGAGAACATGTCGAAGGACACGATCGAGCGCGCGATCAAGCGCGGCTCGGGCGGCGAGGACGGCGTGGTCTACGACGAGGTCCGCTACGAGGGCTACGGGCCCGGCGGCGTCGCCCTGATCGTCGAGGCGCTCACCGACAACCGCAACCGCACCGCAAGCGAGGTGCGCTCGATCTTCACGAAGAACGGCGGCTCGCTCGGCGAGACCAATTCCGTCGCCTTCAACTTCGCGCGCAAGGGCAGCGTCGTCTATCCGGCCGCCGCGGCAAGCGCCGATGCGATGTTCGAGGCCGGCGTCGAGGCGGGTGCCGAGGACGTCGTCAGCGGCGACGAGGCGCACGAGATCGTCACCGAGCCCGATGCGCTCGGCGGCGTGCGCGATGCGCTCGAGGCGAAATTCGGCGCCGCGCAGCAGGCGAAGCTGGTCTGGCGCGCGGTGAACTTCATCCCGCTCGCGGAGGAGCCGGCCAAGGCCCTGTTCGACCTGATCGAGGCGCTGGAGGACAGCGACGACGTCCAGGCGGTGCACGCGAACTACGACGTCGCCGACGACGTCCTGCAACGGCTCTCGGCGGCGTGATGCGGCTGCTGGGCCTCGATCCGGGCCTGCGGACGACCGGCTGGGGCGTGGTCCTGGTCGAGGGCGCGCGGGTGCGGCACGTGGCCAACGGCCAGATCTCCAGCGACGCGCGGATGCCGACCGCGGCGCGGCTGTCGCAGCTCTACGACGGCATCGCCGCCGTGATCGAGGCGCACGCGCCGTCCGCCGCCGCGGTCGAGGAGACCTTCGTGAACGTCAACGCGTCGTCGACGCTGAAGCTCGGCCTGGCGCGCGGCGTGGCGCTGCTGGTGCCCGGCCGCTTCGGTCTCGACGTCGCCGAGTACTCGACCACGGCCGTGAAGAAGGCGGTGGTCGGCGTCGGCCATGCCGACAAGACGCAGATCCAGGCGATGGTCCAGCGACTGCTCCCCGGCGTCGTGATCGCCGGCAGCGATGCCGCCGACGCGCTCGCGGTGGCGCTGTGCCACGGGCACCATTTGCAGACGCAGACGCGCTGGTCCCGCCAGGCGGTGGGCGCGTGATCGCGCGGCTCGCCGGCATCGTCGATGCGATCGAGCGCGATCGCGTCGTCATCGACGTCAACGGCGTCGGCTATCTCGTGCGCGCCTCGGCCCGGACGCTGGCGACGCTGCAGGGCGGCGCGCGCGCCGTGCTGCTGATCGAGACCAACGTCCGCGAGGACGCGATCGATCTCTACGGCTTCGCCACGGCGGCCGAGCGCGACTGGTTCCGGCTGCTGACCACCGTGCAGGGCGTCGGCGCGAAGGTGGCGCTGTCGCTGCAGTCGGCGTTGGCGCCGGGCGAGCTCGCGCGCGCCATCGCGCTCGGCGACCGCACGATGCTCACGCGCGCGGAGGGCGTCGGCCCGAAGCTCGCGAACCGCATCGCCTCGGAGCTCAAGGACAAGGTCGGCGCGCTGGGCACCGTGGCGACGGCGGCATCGCCGGCCGGCGCCAGGGCCCCGGCCGGCGACGACGGCGCCGCCGAGGATGCCGTTTCCGCGCTGGTCAATCTCGGCTACCGCCGTCCCGAGGCCGTGGGTGCCGTCGAGAAGGCGCTGGCGCGGCTCGGGCCCGGGGCGAAGGTCGAGGCGCTGATCCCCGAAGGCCTGAAGGAGCTCGCGCGATGAGCAGACGCGGGCCCAAGCCGCCGCCGCCCGAGACCGAGCGCGCGGTCGCCCGCGAGGCGACCTCGGCGGATCTCGCGGAGGCCAGCCTGCGTCCGCAGCGGCTCGAGGAGTTCATCGGCCAGCGCCAGGTGCGCGCCAACCTGCGCGTCTTCGTCGACGCCGCGCGCGCGCGCGGCGAGGCGCTCGACCACGTGCTGCTGCACGGCCCGCCCGGACTGGGCAAGACGACGCTCGCGCAGATCGTGGCGCGCGAGCTCGGCGTGGGCTTCCGCGCGACCTCCGGCCCGGTGATCGCCCGCGCCGGCGATCTCGCCGCGATCCTCACCAACCTGCAGCCGCGCGACGTGCTGTTCATCGACGAGATCCACCGCCTCGCGCCGGCGGTCGAGGAGATCCTCTATCCGGCGATGGAGGACTTCCAGCTCGACCTCATCATCGGTGAGGGGCCCGCGGCACGCTCGGTGCGCATCGACCTGCCGCCCTTCACGCTGGTGGCCGCGACGACGCGCGCCGGGCTGATCACCACGCCGCTGCGCGACCGCTTCGGCATCCCGCTGCGGCTGAACTTCTACGAGCCCGATGAGCTCGAGGCGATCGTGCGCCGCGGCGCGGCGCTGCTCGCGCTCGATCTCGCGCCCGACGGGGCGGCGGAGATCGCGCGGCGCGCGCGCGGCACGCCGCGCGTCGCCGGGCGGCTGCTGCGCCGGGTGCGCGACTTCGCCTCGGTCGGCGGAGGCGCTCGCGTCGATCGCGCGGCGGCCGACGCCGCGCTCAACCGGCTCGAGGTCGACGGCCTCGGGCTCGACGCCATGGACCGCCGCTACCTGCGCTGCATCGCCGAGACCTATGGCGGCGGGCCGGTGGGCATCGAGACGCTGTCGGCGGCGCTGGCCGAGCAGCGCGACACGCTCGAGGACGTGGTCGAGCCGTTCCTGATCCAGTGCGGCCTGGTGATGCGCACGCCGCGCGGCCGCGTGCTGGCCGCCCGCGGCTGGAGCCATATCGGGCTCGAGCCCGGCGCCGACACGCTGCGCCAGCTCGATCTGCTCGCCCATGAGAGCGGAGCCGAGGATGCCTGAGGCGCCGGCGCATCGCTTCCGCACCCGCGTCTACTGGGAGGACACCGACGGCGCGGGGATCGTCTACTACGCCAACTACCTCAAGTTCGCCGAGCGCGGCCGAACCGAGATGCTGCGCTCGATCGGCATCGAGCAGCGCTCGATGCTGGCGGAGACCGGCATCGCCTTCGCGGTCCGCCGCTGCGCCTGCGAGTACATCCGCCCGGCGCGGCTCGACGACGAGCTCGACGTGGCGACCCGCGTCACCGGCGCCCGCGCCGCATCGATCGAGATGCGCCAGCTGATCCAGCGCGGCGCCGAGACGCTCGCCGAGCTCGACGTCATGGTGGTCTGCATGACCCGCGACGGGCGTCCCGCCCGCCTGCCGCCCGCCATTCGCCACGCGCTCGCCCCATTCGTCGCCAACACTGACTGACCAGGAAGAAGAGACATGGATCGCACCGTCGAAGCCGCCGCCGTCGCCGGGTCCCGGGCCGCCACGGATCTGTCCTTTCTCGGACTGTTCCTCAACGCGGATCTGATCGGGAAGACGGTCATCCTGCTGTTGATCGCGGCGTCGTTCTGGAGCTGGGCGATCATCATCGAGAAGCTGCTGCGGCTGCGCCGCCTGCAGGCGAAGGCGACCGAGTTCGAGGACATGTTCTGGTCCGGCGGCTCGCTCGACGACCTTTACGACCGCATCGGCGCCAACCCGCCGTGTCCGATGTCGGCGATGTTCTCGGCCGCGATGCGCGAGTGGCGCCGCTCGGCGGCAAAGGGCCTCAGCCTCGCCGGGCAGGTGAAGGCGAGCCTGCAGAGCCGCATCGAGCGCGTCATGGGCGTCACCTTCGGCCGCGAGATGGACCGGCTCGAACGCTACATGAGCTTCCTCGCCTCGGTCGGCTCGACCGCGCCCTTCATCGGACTGTTCGGCACGGTCTGGGGCATCATGAATTCCTTCCACGCGATCGCGGCGAGCAAGAACACGTCGCTCGCGGTCGTCGCGCCCGGGATCGCCGAGGCGCTGTTCGCCACCGCGCTCGGGCTCGTCGCCGCGGTCCCGGCCGTGATCGCGTTCAACAAGATCAACAGCGAGCTCGCCCGCTACGGCGGCCGGCTGGAGGCGTTCTCCAACGAGTTCAACGCCATCCTGTCGCGTCAGCTCGAAGACAAGGCCTGAGCCGTGGCGGGCCCCCTCATGGCGGGATCGACGCGCGGCCGCCGCGGCCGCGGCCGGCGCCCGCTCGTCGCCGAGATCAACGTGACGCCGCTGGTCGACGTCATGCTCGTGCTGCTCGTCATCTTCATGATCACGGCCCCGCTGCTGACCTCGAGCGTCGAGGTCGACCTGCCGCGCACCCAGGCGTCGCAGTCGCGCGGTCAGGACGAGCCGCTCATCGTCACGCTGACCGGTCAGAACAAGCTCTACATCCAGGACTCCGAGATCACGGAGGAGGGGCTGGTCGCGCGCCTGCAGGCGATCACGCAGAACAAGCCAGACAGCCGCATCTTCGTCCGGGCCGACAAGGCGATCGCCTATGGCCGCGTGATGGAGGTGATGGGGACGATCAGCGCCGGCGGCTTCAACAAGGTGGCGCTCGTCACCGAGGCGCCGCAGGCCCCGGCCGCGCGCGGCGCGCGCCCGCAGCCGGCCCGCTGAGGCGAAGGGGCCGGAGCCGCCGCCATGGCCAGCGTCGCCGCCACCTTCGACGAGGTGCTGTCCGGAGAGGACGGCCTGAAGCATGGCGCCATCGCCTCGGCGGTGCTGCACGTGGCGGTGCTGCTGTTCTCGATCTTCGGTCTGCCGCATTTCATGAAGCCGCTGCCGATCGACGACGCGCCGCTGGTGGTCGAGGCGCTGCCGCTGTCGTCGATCACCAACGCCCCGCAGGCGCCGGCCAACGTGGCCAACGTACCGGTCGCCGACACACGCCAGGTCGTGCGCGAGTCGCCGCGCGCCCAGCCCGCCGTCACGCCGCCGCCACCGTCTCCGCCGGCCGCGCCGCCGCCGCCCCAGGCGGCGCCCGTCCCGCCGCAGCCTGCGCCGCCTCCGCCGCCGCAGGCCGCGCAGCCGGCTCCGCCGCCGCCGCTTCCGACCCCGGTTCCGCCGCCACCACCCCTGGCCGCGCCGCTGCCCACTCCGGCGCCGACCCCGGCGCCGCTGCCGCAGCCGCCGCCACCGCCGGAACCGGCAGTCGCGCAGCGCGCGCCGGTGGCGCCGCCGCCCCCGGCGCCGCCGGCGCCGCCACGCGAGCCGACGCCGCCGCCAAGGCCGGCGCAGACTCCGCAGCCGCAGCCGCAGCCGCGGCAGCCGGCGTTCAATCTCGACAACGTGCTGCGCGACGTGCGGCGGGCGCAGCCGACCCAGCCGCAACAGGAGGCGACGCGCCAGACCGCGAGCGCCGTCCCGGCGGCGCGTGGCGCGCCCAATGCGAACTTCAATCCGAACCAGGCGCTGTCCACGGTCGAGGAGGGCTCGCTGCGCGGCCATGTCGAGCAACGCTGGAACAAGGATCGCGGCGCCAAGGGGATCGACAGCTTCGTCGTCGAGGTCCGGGTCTGGATCGACGCCAGCGGCGCGGTCAAGGATGCCAAGGTGGAAAAGACCGCCGGCTCCCCGGCCGACTCGCTGCGCGCCTTCGCCGACAGCGCGCGCCGTGCCGTGCTCGTCGCCTCGCCGCTGCCGATCCCCGCGGCGAAAGCCGACGCGCTCGTGAACGGACAGCTCGTCTTGACGTTCTATGGTCAGGACCGCTGAGGTCCGATGCCCAGCCCGTCACCCGCCAATGCCACAAGAGCAGGGAATTCCCGCATGACGCTCGCTTCGACCGCCTCCGCCCTCCGGCTCGGCCGGCGCTCCCTCCTGGCAGGCGCCGCGGCCGGTGCCGCGCTGGCCTCGTTCGCGCGGCCCACAGCCGCCGAGGTCCGCATCAACCTGCGCGACGGCCGCCCGGTGCCGATCCCCATCGCGCTCTCGCCGTTCTTCGGCGCCGGCGCCGATGCGCAGACCGGCGCGCAGATCCGCGACGTCATCGCCGACGATCTCGAGCGCTGCGGCCTGTTCCAGCCGATCGCGCCCGCCGCCTACATCCAGTCCGCCGACCAGCTGCGCGCGGCGACGCCGCGTTTCGCCGACTGGCGGCAGATCAATGCCCAGGCCCTCGTGCATGGCGTCGCCGAGCTCCAGCGCGACGGCCGCCTGCGCGTCGAGTTCCGGCTGTGGGACGTGTTCGGCGAGAGCCAGATGGAGGGGCGCGTCTATACGACGCAGGCCACCAACTGGCGCCGCGTGGCGCACATCATCGCCGACGCGATCTACAAGCGCGTCACCGGCGAGGACGGGTATTTCGACACCCGCGTCGTCTACATCTCGGAGACCGGTCCGCTGCAGCGCCGGGTCAAGCGCCTGGCGATCATGGACCAGGACGGCGCCAACCACCGCTTCCTCACCGACGGTCGGTTCCTGGTGCTGACGCCGCGATTCTCGCCGACCGCGCAGGAGATCACGTATCTGAGCTACGTGAACAACCGGCCGCGCGTGTATCTCTACAATATCGATACCGGCCGGCAGGAGATCGTCGGCGACTTCCCGGGCATGACCTTCGCGCCGCGCTTCTCGCCCGACGGCAACCGCGTGATCATGTCGATGGCGCAGGACGGCGTGACCAACATCTTCTCGCAGGACCTGCGCACGAAGCGCGTCACGCGGCTGACCAGCAGCGGGGGTATCGACACCTCGCCGTGCTTCTCGCCCGACGGCCGCGAGATCACCTTCAACTCCGACCGCGGCGGCGCCGGGCAGATCTACATCATGGGCGCCGACGGCTCGAATGCCCGTCGGATCAGCTTCGGGACCGGTCGCTACTACACCCCGGTCTGGTCGCCGCGCGGCGACTTGATCGCCTTCACCAAGCAGGAGGGTGGAGAGTTCCTGATCGGGGTCATGCGCCCGGACGGGTCGGGCGAGCGCCTGATCGACCGCAGCTTCCATGTCGAGGGCCCGACCTGGGCGCCCAACGGCCGGGTCCTGATGTACTTCTCCGAGGGCCGGTCCGACTCGCGCGGCCTCGGGAAGAACACCCGCCTCTATTCGATTGACCTTACCGGATACAATAAACGGGAGGTTATCACGCCGACCGAAGCGTCGGATCCGGCATGGTCACCCTTGATTCCGTGAGGAGTTTTGAACATAGTCCGGCTCGTTTCGACGGCCCCGGACCATGCGGGCTCACGAGTCTCCGTCGCCCTGACGGCGCTAGAGCAACTTAGAGACCTGTTGATCGGACCGCGACACGGTGAGAAAACAACCTTGTCGCGTAACCGCGAAAAGAGATTCGGAAAAACTCACCTGAAGGAGTTCTCGACATGCGTTTGAAGGTTCTGACTGCCCTCGCTGCCGTTGCCATGCTCGCCGCCTGCGAAACCCCGAACGAGGGCGCCGGTGGCGCCGGCGGCGGCACGCAGCGCGCGCAGACGCTGCAGGAGCAGCTGGTCGCGGTCGGCGACCGCGTGTTCTTCGACTACGACAAGTCGGACCTGAAGCCCGAAGCGCGCCGCCAGATCGAGCGCTGGGCCGAGTTCCTCAAGCGGAACGCGAACGCCACCGTGACGATCGAGGGCCATTGCGACGAGCGCGGCACGCGCGAGTACAACCTCGGTCTCGGCGAGCGCCGTGCGAACGCCGCGAAGAACTATCTCGTGTCGCAGGGCATCGAGGCGCGTCGCGTCGCCACGATCAGCTACGGCAAGGAGCGTCCGGCGGTGAACGGCTCGAACGAGGCCGCGTGGTCGCAGAACCGCCGCGGCGTCGCCGTCGTGAACTGAACCGCCTGACTCGCGCGGCCTTCGGGCTGCGCCGGTCGGTTTCGAGCGCCCGCTCGCGGAACTCCGCGGGCGGGCGTTTCGATTCCGGGGCCGGGCGCGCCGATGCGGCGGGCGTCGCGCGGGCACGCAGCGGACCCTCGGATTGCGGCAACGCGATGCCCCGCCGCCCCGGGCGTGCCGCGATCGCGGCGTGCGCGCCATTGTTTTGCCGGGTCACCTCGCCATACTCGCCGCGAATTGCCCGTGGATTCGTGAGGGCCTCATGCCATTGCGTCATCGCCTCGCCGCCATCGTCGTTGCGGCTTCGGCCTTTGTCATCGCGCTGCCCGCCGTCGCGCAGGACACGCGCGCGCTGATGGAGCGCATCGAGCGCCTGCAGCGCGACGTCGACGTGCTGCAGCGACGTGTCGCCTCGGGCGGCGCCGGCGGCGGCACGGGCGTCCCGACGCTGGCAAGTCCGACGCCGCTGGGCACGCCCTCGGAAGGCTTCGTCGGCCAGACCGAGCAGCGCTTCTCCGCGGTCGAGTCGACCAATCGCGAACAGACCGGGCGGATCGAGGAGTTGCAGTTCAAGCTCCGCCAGATCGAGGGCAAGCTCGATCGGCTGATCGGCGACATCGAGCTTCGGTTCCAGCAGATCGAGCGCGGCGGAGCCGCCGGCGCACCCGCCGCTCCGCGCGCCGACGGATCCCCGCCGCCGCCGCCACCCGCGTCAGGCACCAACGCGAACCAGCGCCTGACCATCGTGCCGAGCGGCACCTCGGCCCAGGCGCTCGACCAGCAGCGCCAGCAGCAGGCGGCGGCGACGCCGCGCCAGCCGGTGCAGCTGCCGCAGGGATCGCCAGAGGCGCAGTACGAATTCGCCTATGGCCTGCTGCTCCAGGCGCAGCGCGGCCGCGCCGACTTCGCGCCGGCCGCCGAGGCCATGCAGGCCTTCGTCGCCCAGAATTCCAGCCATCGTCTGGCCGGCAACGCGCAGTACTGGCTCGGCGAGACCCATTACGTGCGCAAGGACTGGCAGAACGCCGCGCTCGCCTTCGGCGAAGGGCTGAAGAAATACCCGAACGCCGAGAAGGCGCCCGACAATCTGCTCAAGCTCGGGATGTCGCTGGCGCAGCTGAACCGAAAGCCCGATGCCTGCGCCGCGCTGGGCGAGCTCGACAAGCGCTATCCCAACGCCGCCGCGCCCGTGAAGCAGACCGGCCAGCGCGAGCGCCAGCGCATCGGCTGCTGAGCCGCCGCGATGGCGGCGATCGAGGCCTCGTTCGCCGCCGCGATGGCGGCCTTCGCGCCCTTCGAACCGTCGCCGCACCTGGCCGTCGCCCTGTCGGGCGGCGCCGACTCCACCGCCCTGGCGCTGCTGCTGCACGACTGGGCGAAGTCGCGAGGCGGCCGGGTGACCGCCTTGACCGTCGATCACGGGCTCCGCGCGACGGCTGCCGCGGAGGCGGCGGCGGCGGGTCGCTGGGCCGGCGCTTGCGGCCTCGATCACGAGATCCTGCCGTGGATCGGGGCCAAGCCGGCGCGCGCGATCCAGGAGCGCGCGCGCAACGTCCGTCACGAGCTGCTCGCGGCCTGGTGCGCGGCGCATGGCGTGCTGCACCTCTGCCTCGGTCATCATGCCGACGACCAGGCGGAGACGGTCGCGATGCGCGCCGCCCGGCGCAGCGGCCCGGACGGGCTCGCGGCGATGGCCGCGCTCGTCGAGCGCCGCGACCTGCGCCTCCTCCGGCCGCTGCTCGCGGTGCCGCGCGCGCAGATCGAGGCATGGCTCGTGGCTCGCGGCGTGCGCTGGGTCGAGGATCCCGCCAATCGAGATCCGCGCTTCATGCGCAGCCGCCTGCGCGCGCATGGGCGAGCGGTGGGGGGGACGGCGCCGGATCCCGGGGCGGGAGCCGCCAGGCAGGCGGCCGATCTCGCGGTCAGCGACGTTGCAGCCCAGGCCTGCCTGTTCCGGCCCGAGGGTGTCGTCGAGATCGATGCGGCAATTCTCGCGGCCACGCCGGCACCAACCGTCCGGCGACTGCTGCAGCGGGTTCTGCTGACTTGCGGCGGCGGCCGCTACGCCGTTCGCGAGGCGGCCCTGGACGCGTTCCAGGCGTGGGTGGCGACGCCGGCCGCCCAGGCGGCGCGCACGCTCGGTGGCTGTGTCGCCAGCCGGCGCGGCGATCGGCTGACGCTGCGGCGCGAGATCGCGGCAATCCCGGCCCGCACGGCGATCGCGCCGGCCGGCGCGACGACCTGGGACCGCCGTTTCCTCGTCCGTCTCGTGTCCGCCACGGCCGCGGCCGCCGATGCGATCGTGCCAGGGGATTCGGCGGCCGGACGCGGGGCGGACACGCTTCCGGTGCTCCGATGCCTTGACGGGTCTCGGCGGTCGGTCCACGTCTTTAGTGGACGGGGTTCCGCGGCGCTTGTTAGCGTCCCCGAAATCGACGTCGTCCTGCGTCCCGCCTACGCGGTAGGCCGGGCGCGTTTTTTCGGCCCGCCCTGCGCGGATTGGCAAGGTTTGGGCGGGCAGGATCGGGGCGCGGGATCCGGAAGCCGGCGTTTGGCGGACCGGCCTCCCGCAACGTCGTCAACGTCCTGGCCCTGCGGTCCCGCGATGGCGGGCCGCCGGCAGGCTTCGGAGAACTCGGACGCATCGTGAACAACATCGGCAAGAACCTGGCCCTCTGGGTCATCATCGTGGTGCTGCTGGTCGCCCTGTACAACATCTTCCAGGGCACATCGCCGCGTGGCCCCTCGCAGCCGATCGACTATTCGGAGTTCATGTCCGAGGTGGATCGCGGCCAGGTCAGCGCCGTCAAGATCAAGGGCCAGAGCATCTCCGGGACCTACCGCGACGGTCGCGCCTTCGTGACCTATGCGCCGCAGGATCCGGACCTCGTGAAGCGCCTCGGCGAGAAGAACGTCCGCATCGCCGCCGGCCCGGAGCAGGAGCCGACCAACATCTTCATTTCGACGATCATGACCTGGCTGCCGTTCCTGGTCGTGCTCGGGCTCTGGATCTTCTTCATGCGCCAGATGCAATCCGGCGGCCGCGGCGCGATGGGCTTCGGGAAGTCGCGCGCCAAGCTGCTGACGGAGAAGGTCGGCCGCGTCACCTTCGAGGACGTCGCGGGCATCGACGAGGCGAAGCTCGAGCTCGAGGAGATCGTCGAGTTCCTGCGCGATCCGCAGAAGTTCCAGCGCCTCGGCGGCAAGATCCCCAAGGGCGTGCTGCTGGTCGGCCCGCCAGGCACCGGCAAGACGCTGCTCGCGCGCTCGATCGCGGGCGAGGCCAATGTGCCGTTCTTCACGATCTCGGGCTCCGACTTCGTCGAGATGTTCGTCGGCGTCGGCGCCAGCCGCGTGCGCGACATGTTCGAGCAGGGCAAGAAGAACGCGCCCTGCATCATCTTCATCGACGAGATCGACGCCGTCGGCCGCCATCGCGGCGCTGGACTCGGCGGCGGCAACGACGAGCGCGAGCAGACGCTCAACCAGCTGCTCGTCGAGATGGACGGCTTCGAGTCCAACGAGGGCGTGATCATCATCGCGGCGACCAACCGCCCGGACGTGCTCGATCCTGCGCTGCTCCGCCCCGGCCGTTTCGACCGCCAGGTCGTGGTGCCGAACCCCGACGTCATCGGCCGCGAGAAGATCCTCAAGGTCCACATGCGCAAGGTGCCGCTGGCGCCGGACGTCGATCCCAAGGTGATCGCGCGCGGCACGCCGGGTTTCTCGGGCGCCGACCTCGCCAACCTGGTCAACGAGGCCGCGCTGCTGGCGGCACGGCGCGGCAAGCGCTTCGTGACGATGTCCGAGCTCGAGGAGGCCAAGGACAAGGTCATGATGGGAACCGAGCGCCGTTCGCTCGCCATGACCGAGGACGAGAAGAAGCTCACCGCCTATCACGAGGCCGGCCATGCCCTGGTGGCGCTCAATGTCCCGAAGACGGACCCGTTGCACAAGGTGACGATCATCCCGCGCGGCCGCGCCCTGGGACTGACCATGCAGCTGCCCGAGCGCGACAAGTACGGGCTGAGCAAGATCGAGATGGAATCGCGCCTCGCCATCCTGTTCGGCGGCCGCATCGCCGAGGAGCTGGTCTTCGGCCCCGAGAACGTGACCACGGGCGCCGGCGGCGACATTCAGCAGGCGACCGCGCTGGCGCGCCGGATGGTGACCGAGTTCGGCATGAGCGAGAAGCTCGGCCGGGTTCGATACAACGCCAACGAACAGGAAGTTTTCCTCGGCCATTCGGTGACGCAGCAGCAGAACGTCTCCGAGGCGACGTCGGAGCTGATCGACAGCGAAGTGCGCCGCCTGATCGAGGAAGGCGAGGCGAAGGCGCGGCGCGTCCTCACCGAGCAGTTCGACGGCCTGCAGGCGATCGCCAAGGGGCTGCTCGAGTTCGAGACGTTGAGCGGCGACGAGATCCAGCAGCTGCTGCGCGGTGAGCCGATCCTGCGCCCCGAGCACGACGAGCCGCCCAAGTCGAGCGGCCGGCGCGGCTCGGTGCCGAGCTCCGGTCCCCGGCCCGAGAGCGGTGGCCTGCGTCCCGAGCCGCAGCCCGGCGCCTGAGCAGGGGCGCGGCGCGAGGGCTGTCGGGCGGGTCCGTCGGGATCCGCCCGTCGCTTTTCCCGGCGTCGCCGCCGCCCACGGCGTCGCCATCCGACCATCGCTGAGCAGCGCATGAGCGCGGCCCCTCGGGAATTCGCAGGGCTCGATCTTTCGCATCCGCGGCTGATGGGGATCGTCAACGTCACGCCCGACAGCTTCTCGGACGGCGGGCGCCATGCCGGCGCTGCGGCGGCGATCGACCACGGCCTCGCCCTGGCCGCCGCAGGCGCGGCCGTTCTCGATGTCGGGGGCGAGTCGACCCGGCCCGGGGCCGAGCCGGTGCCGGTCGAGGAGGAGGTCCGCCGCGTGGTTCCGGTCGTCCAGGCCCTCGCGCGGGCCGGTCATTGCGTGTCCGTCGACACGCGCCGGGCCGCGGTCATGCGCGCCGCGATCGACGCAGGGGCGCGGATCGTCAACGACGTCACCGCCCTGACCGGCGACCGCGACAGCCTCGACGTCGTCGCCGCCGCGCGCGTCGCCGTCGTGCTGATGCACATGCAAGGCGAGCCCCGGACGATGCAGGCGGCGCCGCGTTACGACGACGTCGTCGCCGAGGTCGGCGCCTACCTCGCCGCGCGCGTGGACGCGTGCCGCGCGCGGGGCATGCGCGACGCGGATCTCTGCGTCGACCCGGGCATCGGATTCGGCAAGACGCTCGAACACAACATCGCCCTGCTGCGCGGCCTCCCGCGGCTGCGGATGCCGGGGGTCGCGCTGCTGGTCGGCGTCAGCCGCAAGGGCTTCATCGGGACGCTCAGCGGCATCGCCGAGCCGGCCGCGCGGGTCGCGGGCTCGCTGGCCGCCGGCCTTGCCGCGATCGACGGCGGCGCCGACATCCTTCGTGTCCACGACGTCGCCGAGACCCGCCAGGCGCTCGACGTGTGGCGGGGAATCGGGCGGCCGGTCTAGTCTGCCCGCGCCATGCGAAAGCTTTTCGGAACCGACGGCGTTCGTGGTCTCGCCAATGCCGAGCCCATGACTCCAGAGACGATGCTGCGCCTTGCCCTCGCGGCCGGCCGGCATTTCACCCGCGGCACCCATCGTCACCGCGTGGTGATCGGCAAGGACACGCGGCTGTCCGGCTACATGATCGAGCCGGCGCTGACGGCGGGATTCGTCGCGGTGGGCATGGACGTGCTGCTGCTGGGCCCGGTGCCGACGCCGGGCGTCGCGATGCTGACGCGCTCGCTGCGCGCGGATCTCGGCGTGATGATCTCCGCCTCGCACAATCCCTACGGCGACAACGGCGTGAAGTTGTTCGGGCCGGACGGCTTCAAGCTCTCCGACGAGATCGAGGCGGCGATCGAGAGCCACATGGACGAGGCGCCGGCGCTGGCGCCCACCGCCGAGCTCGGGCGCGCGCGGCGGCTGGACGATTCCGAGGGGCGATACATCGAGTTCGTGAAGGCGACGTTCCCCAAGGGGCTGCGCCTCGAGGGCCTCAAGATCGTCGTCGATTGCGCCAACGGCGCCGCCTACAAGGTCGCGCCCGCGGTGCTGTGGGAGCTCGGCGCCGACGTGATCCCGATCGCGCGGGCGCCCGACGGCTTCAACATCAACGCCAAGTGCGGCGCGACGCATCCGGAGACGCTGCAGAGCGCGGTCGTCGCCCACAACGCGCATCTCGGCATCGCCCTCGATGGCGACGCCGACCGCCTGATCATGGTCGACGAGCACGGCCACGTGATCGACGGCGACCAGCTGATGGCGATGATCACCCGCGGTTTCGCGCGCGAAGGGCGGCTGCAGGGCGGCGGCCTGGTGGCGACGATCATGTCGAATCTCGGCCTCGAGCGGTACATCGAGGGCCTCGGCCTCAAGCTGGCGCGCACCAAGGTCGGCGACCGCTACGTCATCGAGCGCATGCGCGGCGACGGGATCAATGTCGGCGGCGAGCAGTCGGGCCACATCATCCTGTCCGACTTCGCGACGACCGGCGACGGCCTGCTGGCCGCGCTGCAGATCCTCGCCGAGACGCTGCAGACGCAGCGCCCGATGTCCGAGGCGGCGCATCTCTTCGACACCTATCCGCAGCTGCTCAAGAACGTGCGCTTCAAGAAGGGCGCGGCCGATCCGCTGCGCGCCGCGCCGGTCGCGCAGGCGATCGCGGCGGGCGAGAAGGCGCTGGGCCGCGAGGGGCGGGTCGTGATCCGGCCGTCGGGCACGGAGCCGGTGATACGCGTGATGGCGGAGGGCCAGGACAAGTCGCTGGTCACCCGCGTCGTCGACGACATCTGCGGCGCCATCGAGCAGGCGACGCGCTCGGCGTAGTGCAGGATCAGGAGGGCAGGATGGCAAGGTTCACGGTCAACGCGCCGGTCGAGACGGACCAGCCGACGATCGCCGTCGATCAGGATCCCGCGGCGCCGCTCGTGGTGGGCCGGCACCGCTTCCGGCTCGAGGTCGTCGACGATTCCGGAAATCGATCCCTGCCCGACGAGGTCGTCGTGATCGTCGCCGATACCGAGCGGCCGACCGCCGTCCTGCGCGCGCCGGCGTCGGTCTCCGCCGGCCGCGCCTTCACGCTGGACGGCAGCCGCTCCTTCGACGTCGGCGGCGGCAAGGTGAAGCAATACGTGTTCACCTATCTCGGGCCCGCGACCTGAGCGCCGGGCGATGGCGGCCCTGGTCAAGGGGCAGGCCTGGCCGGGCTCGCGGCCGCTGCTCGAGGTCGTCGGCACGCTGAGGCCCGGACGCCATCGCTTCTCGCTGGTGGTCGTCGATTCATCCGGCCGCCGCAGCGCGCCCGACATCGTGATCGTCGACGTCCGTCCCGCCGTGCCGGCCGATCTCAGCGCTTCGCCGACTCCCGCGCCAGGAAGGCGATGATGTCCGCGCGGTCCTCGGATGCCGCGACCCGGACGTTCATGCGCTGGCCCGGGACGAGCCCTTGCGGATCGGCGAGCCAGGCGTCGAGCATCGCAGTCGTCCATTCGATGCCGGATCGCTGGACCGCCGGCGAGTAGGCGAATCCCGGGACCGTGCCGGCCTTGCGCCCGACGACGCCGCGATGACGCGGTCCGACACGGTCGGCGTCGAGGGCATGGCAGCCGAAGCAGCGGCTCTCCCAGAGTTGCTGGCCACGCGCGGCGTCGGCACCGAAGGCCACCGCCGTCGCGGCGAAGAACGCCATCGCGCACGCGGCGGCGGCGGCGATCATGCTTCCCATTCGAGTTCTCCCTGTCGCGCGACGGACGGGCATGCGCGGATGCCCGTCCGTCGTCCGCCCGTTCAGGCGCCGAAGCTCAGCGCCTTCGCCGGCAGCGCCTCGGCCAGGGCGCCGGCAAGCGCTGTCCAGTGCATGGTCTCGTCGGCCGCGAGCCGTCCGGCCACCTGCGCGAGGGCGCGGTCGCCGAAGGACGGAATGACGCCGAGGTAGGCGTTCGCGGCGCCGCGCTCGAGGCGCGCCGCGAGGCGCAGGATGTCGGTCTGGTTCTTCAGCGCCGCGGCGTTGAGGTCGCGCGCGACCTCGGCCTTCGGCTTTTCCGCGACGGGCATGCCGCCGAGCTTGCGGATCGTCGCGACGAGCGCGTCGCGATGCTCCTTGTGATGCGACTGGAAGGCCACCGCGACCTGCAGCACCGCGGGCTGCAACAATCCGCTCTCGGCGCCGAGCTGATAGGCGGTGATCGCCTCGTGCTCGAGTCCGAGGGCGACGTTCAGGATGTTCACGTCGGCCGCGCCCGCCTGCGCGGTGCGACGCTCGCCCTGAGCCATGCTCTCGCAGCCGACGAGCAGCGCCACGGCCGAGGCCGAGAGCGTGGCCTGACCGGCGCCGGAGAAGAGGGCCCGGCGGCCCGTCTCGAGGGCGAAGGCGGAATGCTTGATCAGTGTCGTCATTGTTCTCTCCCCGTGCGAGTGCGTCTGCATCCGCCGCGGCCCGAGCGCCGTCGCTCGCGTCATCCACGGCGTACCTTCCCCTACGCGACGAGGTAGCCGCTCGGATGCGAGGACGAAGCCGCGATATTTCGCTCGCGGCATGCATCCGCGGCGCGTCGAGTTGCGTAGGCGTGGGGCGGGGGTGTGACGGACGTCACGCCTCGGTGCTCCGGTTCACGCGATCGTGACGGCCGGCCGCTGCGGGCGCGCTGCACGGCGAGCGGCGCCCGCCGCGGCCGCGTGTCTCCGGGGGTGTAGGCGGTGGCGAGGTGCACCCGCGGCCCGCC
>JAEULA010000044.1 GCA_016793165.1 Alphaproteobacteria bacterium
TAGCCGATGCGCGCCGGGCGCTCGGGGCGGCCGCCGAACAGGATCTCGCCCGAGGCCGGCACCAGGCCCGCGATCGCCTTGACCAGCGAGGACTTGCCTGAGCCGTTGGGGCCGACGACGGCGAGGACCGTGCCCGGCTCGACTTCGGCGGAGGCACCGGCGACGGCGAAGGTCTTGCCGTAGCGGACGATCAGGCTGCGGGCTTCGATCCTCACCAGTAGCTCCTCTGCTTGGACAGGATCAGCCAGACGAAGAACGGCACACCGATCAGCGCCGTCACGATCCCGATCGGGAAGATTGCGCCGGGAACGATCGTCTTGCTGGCGATGGAGGACACCGAAAGCAACAGCGCGCCGAACAGGGCGGACGCAGGAAGGAAGATGCGCTGGTCCTCGCCGACCAGCATGCGCGCGACATGCGGCGCGACGAGGCCGATGAATCCGATCGTGCCGACGAAGGCGACCGCCGCGCCGGTCAGAAGCGATATCGCGACGAAGCAGCGCAAGCGCAAGGCCCGCACGTCGACGCCGAGGCCGCGGGCACGATCGTCGCCGAGCTTGAGCGCGGTGAGCCGCCAGGCGTCGGCGAGCAGGATCGGCACCGTCGCGGCCGTCGCCGCGCCGACGATGGCGATCTTGCCCCAGGTCGAGCGGGCGAGACTGCCGAAGAGCCAGAACACGATCTGCTGCAGCGCCTCGGGCGAGGCCATGAACTGCAGCAGCGACAGCAGCGCCTGGAACAGGAACAGCAGCGCGATGCCCGCGAGCACCATCGCCTCGGGCGTCATGCCGCGCAGCCGTCCCATGAGAAAGACCAGTGCGCAGGCAATGCCGGCGAAGACGAAGGCGTTCAGCGGGATCGCGTAGTCGCTGGCGAAGGGAAGGACGCCGCCGGCGACGATCGCCAGCGCCGCGCCGAAGCCGGCGGCGGCGGAGATGCCGAGCGTGTAGCAGCTGGCCAGCGGATTGCTCAGGATCGTCTGCATGACGACGCCCGACAGGCCGAGCGTCGCGCCGACGACCAGCGCCATGAGCGCCACCGGCAGCCGGATGGTCCACACGATCGCGTTCACCGCTCGATCCTCGGTCCAGCCGAGGATCGAGCGGACGACGGTGGCGGGCGTGAGGAAGGCCGGCCCGGTGGCGATGTCGAGCATCGCGGTCACGCAAGCGGCCAGTGCCATGGCGGCGAGCAGGCACGCTCGCCGCGCTGTCAGCCGCTCGTAGAACGCGATGCCGTCGGTCATGGCTTGATCGGCAGCATCCACACGCCGGCGAAGGACACCGGCAGGTAGCGGGCGTGGTAGTCGCGCAGCGACTTGATCGGATCGACGTCCTTGAACCGCTCGGGATAGAGGCGCTTGGCGATGTACTGCGTCGCCGCGAAATCCATCAGCGAGCGGCCGAGGCCATGCTCGATCGCGTGGATCTCGCCGTTCCGGACGGCGGCCATCCCCGCCCAGCCGGCGCGCTGCGCGTAGGGCTCGAGGCTCCGGCGCGTCGTCCCCTCGTCGATGTCGTAGCCGAGCCGCACCGCCTTCGGGCGGTTGGTCCAGGACGATCCGGCAAGGAAGACGAAATCGGGATCGCTGGCGATGACGTATTCGGGGCTGAGCGGCCCCCAGGGCCCGACGAGCTTGCCGTTGGCGATGTTCTGCGCGCCGATCGTGTCGAGGATCCGGCCCCACATGGTGCCCGCATACGAGTTGCCGATCGTCTCGGCGCCATCGCGGGCGAGCTCGACCAGGACCTTCGGCTTGCGGCCGCCAGCCTGGGCCTGGGCGATCCGCCGCATCGTGTCGCGGGTCTCATGCTCGTAAAGTCTCGCGAGCTCCTCGGCGCGCTCGCGCGTGCCCATCACCGCGCCGATCGCGCGCGTGCTGGCAAGGTGACGCTCGAGTGTCTGCGCGTTGTAGTCGATGACGACGATCGGGATGCCGGCCGCTTCGAGCTGGTCCCGGGCGGTCGTGAGCGACTGCCACGTCCAGTCCGCCATCAGCATGACGTCGGGCTTCAACGCGATTATCTTCTCCGCGCTGAAATTGTTGTCCTCGGTATTCCCGATCTCGGGCATCTGCGCGAGGCTCGGGATCACCTCGGCATAGCGCTTCCAGATCGCCGGCCGCCATCCTTCCCAGAGCGAGCGCGACATGCCGACGACGCGGCTCCAGCCTTCCTTGCCCGCGACCGCGGTGAACTCCTCGAAGTTGAAGTTCACGACCACGCGCTGCACCGGCGCCTGGATCGTGACCGATCGGCCGAGCGCGTCGACGATCTGCAAGGGCTCGGCCGACGCGTGCGCCGCGAGCCAGAGGGATGCGGCGACGGCGAGTGTCGAGCGCAGAAAGTGTCGTCTCATGGTTTGTCCCCTTCGGTTGCGATGACGGCCGGAATCGTCATCTCGCCGATCCGCCGGCCGGCGGATCGGCGAACGGATCCGAGAAGCGCGGATCGGTGGTGAAGCCGCGATCGCGGCGGTCGGACGTGCCGCCGATGCATGGCCCGCTGCCGTCCTCAAAATCGAGAAGCGCGACGTTGCGGTGCCGCCAGCGGCCATCCTGCTCGATCTCTAGACGCGCTTCGCGTCCTTGGGCGTCGATCGGGGCGACGTCCGACACGTAGAGCCTCAGGTCGCTCGGCGTCACACGGCTCGCCGTCGTGCTGATGCCGTCGTAGGACTGGCCGCAACGGAATGCCGCGTCGCCGAACATCGCCGCGAAGCGCAGCTCGACGCGCTCCTCTGCGGGTTGCATTGCCGCGCAGCCTGCGAGCGCCGGCGCTGCTGCCGCGGTGAAGGTGATCGTTCGCATGGTCGCTTCCCTCTGCGGCCGATGACTCAGTGATGGTGGTTGCCGCCGGATTTCAGCCTCTCGACCTGAATCGTCAGGTCGACGGCGCCGGCCTTCTCGAAGGTCAGTCGCATGGGGAAGCTGTCGCCCTCGCGCAGCGGCTTCGCGAGGTTGATCAGCATCAGGTGGAAGCGCTGCCCCGGCTGGAGCGCGAGCGTGCCGCCCATCGGAAGGGGGATCGCCTCGACCGCGCGCATGCGCATCGCGGTGCCGTCGCGCACGGTGGTGTGCAGCTCGACGCGCTCCGCGGCGGTGGTCGTCGCGCCGACGATGCGATCGGCATCGCCGCGGTTGACGATGGTCGCGTACACGATGCCGGTCTTCGCTGCACCCGGCATCGCGGGCGCATAGGGATGCTGGATCGTGATCGCCCCGACCTTGGCGTCGTGGGCGAGGGCCGGCGGTACGAGCAGGCCGAGGAAGGTCAGGAGCAGCAGGCGTCGGTTCATCGGATGGATACCTCCGTAGTGAGCGTCTCGAACTCGAGCTCGGAGATGCGGACCTCGAGACGGAGGGTCCAGCGGCCGGAGACGGGAAGATCGACATCGGCGAAGGCGAAGCCGCCCGCGCTTCGGGCGGCCCGAAGGAGTCGCGGCGTCGCCGCGGCAGGCTCGGCGGGCGCAAGCACCAGCTCCACCCTGCGCGCCTCGAGCGCTTCGCCGTCGGCGCCGAGGATCTCGACGAGGATGCGATTGCGGCCCGCCTGGCCCGGAGTCACCTCAAGCACTGCCGAGATCCGCGCACCGAGCGCGGTGGCGCCGACTCCCGGTTCGGTCGCTCCCGCGAGGTCGATCGGGGGGCGCGGCGGCGGCGTCAGGCCGAGAATGGCCGTGGCCCCGATGACGAAGCTCGCCGCCGCGATCTCCCAGCGGATCGCGCGGCGCAGACGCGACGCGGCGTGCACGTTGCCCGCCGCAAGAGCCGGCATGTGGATCAACCGGTTGCCGATTGCGAGCGTCAGCAGCGCGGTGACACCGACGAGCTTCACGAGCAGCGCCTTGCCGTACTCGGACGACTCGATTGCCAGGGGTGTCGCGAGTTGGACTGCCGCGACGACGGCGCCGACGAGGACGAGCGATGCAACGGCAATGACCGCCACGCGCGAGAAGCGGCGCAGGATCCCCGCGGCCTCGCGCGGCGGCCCTTCGAGCGCCGCGGTCAGGGGCAGCAGCGCGCCGATCCAGAAGGCTGCCAGCGTGACATGCGTCACGATGGCGAGGGCCATGAGCCACGGGGGCGCGACGGCCGCGACGTGGCCCGAGACCGCCAGGGCCGCGATGCTCGCAAGGCCGAGAGCTCCGGCGAGGGCGGGACGAGCCGCCGTACGGCGCCATGCGGCCGCCAGTGTCGTCAGGCCCGCGGCGACGGCGATCATCGCGGCGACGAAGCGCGTGTCGATCGCGGCGAGCCAGAGCAGCGCCGGAGCCGCGGTGAAGCCGTCGATCCCGAGCAGCAAGGCCCCGCGCACGGGGATCGCGAGGAACGCGATAACCGCGCCCAGGGCTGCGAGGGTGCCGAATCGCCGGCGCAGCCGCCGCGGCAGAGGGGCCACGACCGCCCCGAAGATGGCGCCGCCCGCGGCCACGAAGGTCGCGGTGATCGTGCCGAAGCGCAGCACGATGTTGGCGACAAGCCAGCCGGGACCACCGTCGTTCGCCGGCGGTCGGAAATCCGCGGGAATGGTCGTGCCGACGGCGAAGACGAGCGTCCCGGCGACGGGGTGCGCATCCGCCGAGGCGACGCGCCAGACGACCGCGTACACGTCCGGCGGCATCGTCTCGGGAAGCGCCGCTTCAAGCCGATGGTCCACAATTCGGGGCGGCGCCCGCAGCGCGATCGCGCGTCCGGCACGATCGACGACGGCGAGGCTCACCGCCGAGACGGGCTCGTCGAACTCGAGGACGATGCGCGCCGGCGGGCGCTCGAGAACAGCGCCGTCCGGCGGCTCGCTTGCGCGCAGCGTCGAATGCGCCGCCGCGCGATCTCCGGTGACCGCGGCAAGGACGAGCGCCAGCGCCATGGCGATGGCGGCGCGCAGCAGGGATGTCATCGCCAAACGGATCGGCTGGCGGTGCGCGGCCCCGTGGAGCGGGCGCGCGCCGTGCGATCGGATCAAGGCGACTTCGACGTGCCGATGGTGGATGGCAGGCGCGGGGCAGCGGCGGCCGACGCCGCGACTTCCCGATGGGAGGTCGTCATGACAGCTCTTTCGATCGAACGGTGCTGGGCCGCGGCGCGCCGAATCGGCGCCGCGGGGTTGCGGTCAGCGCGACGTCAGATCGAAGTCGGGGGAGCGCGGGGTGAGAGCGAGCCGCGCGGGAGCGCATGCGCGGGCGGTGCGGACTCGAGCACGACGAATGTCGTGGTCGTGACGATCTCGCTCGGCGCCAGCAGCGTGATCGCCGGCGGCGTCAGGAGCGGTGTCGAGCCGGCGATGCGGCAGATCGGGCAGCTGTCGTGCGCACGGCTCGAGGGCAGCGAGGGGGCGCCCGGCTCGCCGGCCACGTCGGCCGAACCGGCGTCGAGATGGATCGGCCCCTCGGCGGTGCAGATGACGAAGCCCGCGTTGCCCGTCGCGAGACGGGCGAAGGCCGGCATCGGCAGCAGCGCATTGAGCAGGAGCAGGATCGCCGCGGCCCGCGCGAGCGCAGCACGCCAGCCCGAAAGCCGGGCGACGGCATCGCGACGCGGGACGAGGTTGCTGAACATGCGGTCCGGGAGCATAGGCAGGTTGCCGCCTCCGCTCAACGGCCGATCATGTCGCAGGCATCGGCTCGAGCCGGCCGCGCCATCATCGACGCCGCGACTGCACATGCCGCCTCGGGATCGGCGTCGAGCCGACGACGGTCTTGGCCGTTCGATCGGGCGCGTCGACGCCGGCGTTGCGCCGGTCAGGGCTTCCGGTCGGACCGCCAGCGCTTGTACATCTCGAGATGGGCGGCATCGGGCGGGTAGCGGCCGCGGATTCCCCCGCCGCCCGCCACCAGGCGCCGGGTCCAGTTGTCTTGGATCTCTTTCTCGGCGGCCTGCTCCGCGGTCTCGCGCGCGAGATGCGCGGGCACGACGACGACTCCGTCCTCGTCTCCGACGATCAGGTCGCCCGGGAAGACGACCACGCCGCCGCAGGCGATGGGCTGCTGGATCGCGATCGCCATCAGCGAGCACGGGCTCGGCGGCGCGGCGGCGCCGGCGCAGAAGATCGGCAGCGACATGTCGCGGAGCTCGCGGACGTCGCGCATCCCGCCGTCCGCGACGACGCCCGCGACGCCGCAATCGATGAAGCGCGTGGTGAGCACGTCGCCGAGCGCGCCGACGCTGGCGTCGCGCAGCATGTCGAGCACGAGGACGTCGCCGCGCGCGATGGACTCGGTCGCGGCCAGCACGACGCTGGTCGGGCTGCCGAGGTCGGTCGACGTGTTGAGATCCTCGCGCTGCGGCACGTAGCGCATGGTGAAGGCGGGGCCGGCGAAGCGACACCGCGCCGCGTTCAGTGGCGACACGCCGGCGACGGCGCGAATGCGCATGCCGTGCTTCTTGTACAGGTAGCCCGTGATCGACGCCGTCGAGGCGGTGCGAATCAGCTCGATCGTCTTCTGGTCGATGCCGGCCATGTCGTCCTTCTCCGTGCTGCGGCCCCGCGGGGCCGGGGTCCGTCGTCGGGCGATCTTGCGAGCAGGATCCTGCCTGCGCAAGCCGGACGCGGCGCTTGTTTCAGATATGAATAGTCAGGAGGTCATATGAGGATTGGATGTCCTTGACCGCTCTCGGCGGCGGCATGCAGAGTTCCGTGACGACGATGGACGCCATCGCGGCCGGACGTCGTCTCGTCGAACCCGGACGGATGCGAAGATCCCCGCTAGGACGAGCCGGCCGTCGCAACGGGGAACGGGAGGACTCGCCATGTCGCTGCTTAGCCTGTCGGGACGTCGAGACGCGTCCGTTCGGCGCCGTTCGGCGCTCGCTCGCGCGTCGCTGCTTGTCGCGACCATCGCGGGCTTCGCTCTCGGCGCGGCCCGCGGCGAGGCGGGCGAGGTCACGTGGTGGGTGACGGAGCCGGCGAAGGACGATGCGACGAAGATCGTGGCCGAATTCGAGAAGGCCAATCCCGACGTCAAGATCAGGTTGCAGACGAACCCCTATGGCGGACTGCAGAACAAGATCCTGATCGCGCTGCGCTCCGGCATCCCGCCGGACCTGATCGAGGCTCAGACGGCCTGGATCGTTCCCTATGCGGCGACCGGCAAGCTGCAGGACATCACCGACGTCGTGACGGCGCGCTTCGCGCGCAGCGACTTCGTGCCGGCATCGATCGACTCGTCGACCGCCGGCGGCAAGATCTACGGCCTGCCGTTCCAGGCCGAGGCGCTCGCGATGTTCTACCGCAAGGACCTGTTCCGCGCGGCGGGCCTCGATCCCGAGAAGCCGCCGCTGACCTGGCCCGAGTTCATCGAAGCGGCAAGAAAGCTCACCCGCACGCTGCCCGACGGGAAGCGCAGCTTCGGCTACGGCATCGCCGGCGGCGGCCCGGAGGGGCAGGGCAACTCGCTGTTCCGCTCGCTGCCCTACATGTGGATGAACGGCGGCGGGATCATCTCCGACGACGCAAAGCGTGCGATCATCAACACGCCTGAGTCCGTCGCCGGCGTGCGCTTCTACACGGACATGTTCACCTCGCTGAAGGTGTCGCCGCCGTCGACGCCGGAGAACGACGGCGTCCAGCTGCGCCGGCTGTTCATGTCCGGGACGATCGCGATGTACCAGGGCACGCCGACCGAGATCGAGCGCCTGGACAAGGACTCGCCCGGAATCGATTACGGCATCGCGATGATGCCCGCACCCGTCGGCAAGCAGACCGCGGCGATCCTCGGCGGCTGGGCGTTCATCCTGCCCGCCGACGCGAAGAACAAGACCGACGCGCGGCGCCTGCTCACGTTCCTGGCCGATCGCGACCGCATCGCCGGCTACACGCGCACGTTCCCGGCACTGCGCGCCGCGATGGCCGATGCGCGCTTCGCCGATCCGCGGCTGACGGCGTTCAAGCAGATGCTCGATTTTGCGCGGCCGCAGCCGACCCTCGACTCCTGGCTCGAGATCACCGCCGTGTACTACCGGCACCTGCAGGAGGTCCTGATCGGCGGCGCGACGGCGCAGCAGGCCATGGACGCGGCGGCGAAGGAGATCGATCGCATCCTGGCGCGCTGAGCGCGGCGGGACGGGCGCGGGCACGATGATCGTCGGCGAGCGGCAGCAAGGCTTCCTCTTCGTCCTGCCCGCGGTCGTCGTGCTTGCGGTCTTCATCGCCTATCCGCTTGTGTCGACGGGCATGCTCAGCGTCACCGATGCGCGTGGCCGCTTCACCGGGCTCGAGAACTACATCGAGATGATCGAGTCGCCGCGCACCGCCCGCGCGACGCGCAACACGATCTACTACGTCGGCGTGTCGGTCCTGTTCCAGCTCGCGATCGGGACCGCCGCGGGGATCCTCCTCAACGAACGGTTCCGCGGCCAGGCGCTGATGCGCTCGCTCACGCTGATCCCCTGGGTCGTGCCGGGCATCGTCGCGGCCATGACCTGGGCCTGGATGTTCCATACCGACTTCGGGATCATCAATTTCGCGCTCCAGCGGATCGCGGCGATCGAGGAGCCGCTGGGCTGGCTCACCAACCCGCAGACGGTCCTGCCGGCGCTCACCGCGGTGAACGTCTGGAAGATGTTCCCTTTCGTCGCCGTCATGGTGCTGGCGGGGCTGCAGGCGATCCCGACCTCGCTCTACGAGGCCGCGAGGGTCGACGGCGCGAGCTTCTGGCACGAGATCCGCTACGTGACGCTGCCGCAGCTGCGGCCGATCCTGATGGCGATCACCCTGCTGTTGCTGATCGCCGGGGTGAACTCGATCACGATCATCTACGCAACCACGCGCGGAGGGCCCGCCGACCGGTCCCTGATCACCTCGATCCAGATCTTCGTCGAGGCCTTCGAGCAGAACCGCTTCAACGCCTCGAGCGCGCTCTCCGTCATGTTCTTCACGGTCTCGACCGCGATGATCCTGCTCTATGTCCGCGTCGGCGACCGGCGCGAGGCCGCCTGAGCCGTGACCGGACGCGCGCGCAGCCCATGGGTCTACCCGGCCGTGGCCCTGCTGGCCGGGATCACGGTGTTTCCCTTCCTGTGGATGGCGCTGTCCTCGGTGAAGACCCAGGCCGAGCTCTACCGTCTGCCGCCGACCTGGCTGCCGGAGCTGCTGTCGTGGCGCAACTACGCGAAGGTCCTGTTCGACTCGAACATCCCGCGCTACTTCCTCAACAGCACCGTCGTCTCGGTCGGCTCGACGGCCGTCGCCCTGGTGTTCGCGGTTCCCGCGGCCTACGGCTTCGCGCGCTTCGACTTTCGGGGGCGCGCGCTGTGGCAGACGCTGGTGCTCGTCGCGCATCTGCTGCCGACCGCCGCGCTGATCATCCCGCTCTACATGTTCCTTGGGCGGCTCATGCTGCTCAACTCGCTCGCCGGGCTCGTTCTCGTCTATCTCGTGCTCACGCTGCCGCTGAGCGTCTGGATGCTCACCGGGTACTTCAAGAGCATCCCGATCGAGCTCGAGGAGGCGGCGATCATCGATGGCGCGACGCGGCTGGGCGTGCTGCTTCGCATCATGCTGCCGCTGTCGCTGCCCGGCATCGTCGTCATCGTGCTCTATGCGTTCGTGGCGACGTGGAACGAGTTCATATTCGCCCTCAGCTTCGCCAACGACTCCAGCGTGAAGACGCTGCCGATCGGCTTGGCGGAGTTCTCGACGGAGTACGATACCGACTGGGGCGCGATGATGGCCGCCTCGCTGCTGATGACCCTGCCGATCGCCGTCCTGTTCTTCGGATTGCAGCGGCTCTTCGTCGGCGGCCTCGTCTCGGGCGGCGTCAAGGGTTGAACCGGAGGCCGCGAAGTGCGGCGCGAATGCCAGAGGGAGTTGCGAGCACATGAAGATCACCGCCGTGAAGCCGTGGCTCATCCGTACGCCGGCCTCGTATTGGGGCGAGTTCCTCTTCGTCGAGCTGACGACCGACGAGGGCGTGACGGGATGGGGCGAGATCACGACCACCACGCCGACGGCCAACCGGGCCGTGGCCGCGATCCTGCGCCAGCTCAACGACGTCGTCGTCGGCGAGGATCCGTCGGAGATCGAGCGGCTCTGGCACAGGATCTTCCGCCGCTTCACCTACATGGGCAGCCGGGGCGCCGCGTCGCATTGCATCAGCGGGATCGACATCGCGCTGTGGGACATCCGCGGCAAGGTGCTCGGGCGCCCGATTTACGAACTGCTCGGCGGCAGGGTCCGCGACGACATCCTGCTCTACACGCATCCGGACCAGAAGAAGTTCACCGGCGAGGCGGGCGTCCGCGCCGAGATCGAGGCGCTGATCGCCTCGGGCCATACCGCCATGAAGTTCGACCCGTTCCCGCATCTCGGGGACCCGAAGCGGCGTCACGACGGCTATCTCGACGGCGAGATGAGCCGGGAGGGCGCCCGCATCGCCGCGGATCTCACCGCGCTCATCCGCCGCATCGCGGGCCCGGACATCGAGATCCTGATCGACGCCCATGGCCGCTTCAACGTGCCCACCGCGATCCGGCTGTGCCGCCAGCTCGAGGACGTCGCGGCGATCGACTGGTTCGAGGAGCCGGTGCCGGTCGAGAGCTACAACGCGCTCGGCCAGGTGCGCGAGAAGGTCAATGCCGCGATCTCGGTCGGCGAGCGCCTGCACACGCGCTGGGACTTCACCGCCATCTTCGAGAACAAGCTGGCCGACTACGTCATGCCGGACGTGACCTGGACCGGCGGCATCAGCGAGCTGAAGAAGATCTCGACGATGGCCGAGGCCTACTACATTCCCGTCACGCCCCACGATGCGGCCGGACCGATCAACGTCGTCGCCGGCGCGCAGGTGATGATGACGGTGCCGAATTTCTATCGCCTGGAGACCGCGCATTTCGATCTCCGCGGCTACAACGAGCTGATCGCCGAGCCGCTCGACAATCGCGGCGGCCGGCTCAGGATCCCGGCGGGCCCCGGCTTGGGCATCGAGATGAACGTCGAGTTCATGCGCCGCAACGTGATCGACGGCATCGGCGGCTGAGTGCCGGTCGCATGCTCGCCGACGGATGTCGCCCGGGCATATGCGAACTGGAACCGCCAATGACGCGACCCTAGGATCGCCTGCGATGCCGGTCAGCCGCCGGCCGGAGCCGCGATGACGAGCCGATCGAAGATGCCTCCCGTCGAGCGCCACGGGATTCCCGCCATAGATCGCGCGATGCGGCTGCTCGCCATCCTCGAGCACCGGCCGCAAGGCGCGTCGATCCGCGATCTCGCGGGCGCGTTGCACCTGCCGCGAACGAGCGTCTATCGCATCGTCAATTCGCTGGAGCTTCACCAGGTGCTGCGGCGCTCGGGCGGCGGCGACTATGCGCTCGGGCCGCGGCTTCTCGCCCTGGCATCCCGGGTGCAGAGCGAGGGCCAGTCCTTCGACCTCGCCGCGCTGGCGCAACCCGTGCTGGAGCGGCTCGTCGCCGCGACCGGCGAGGCCACCAAGATCTCGGTGCTCGACGGAGACAGCGCGCTCGTCATCGCCGCGATGTCGGGCAAGCGCGACTACGCGCTCGCCGTGGCGGTGGGCCAGCGCCTGCCGCTGCATGCCGGCGCGGCCGGCAAGGTGCTCCTCGCGAACCTGGAGGCGAGCGCGCGCGAGCTCGTCCTCGCGCGGCCGCTGCAGGCCCATACCGGGCAGACGCTCAGCGACCGGCGGCGCCTGGCCGCGGAGCTGGGACGCGTGCGCCGCCAGGGCTGGGCGCAGGATCTCGGCGAGTTCCTGTCGAGCGTCCACGCCTTCGCCGCGCCGCTCGTCGACCGCGCCGGCCGCGTCGTCGGCGCCCTGAGCGTGCCGTTCCTCGCGGGGACCGAGGCGGGACGCGTCGCGATGCTGCGTGCCGCGGTCATCGATGCGGCGGCGCGGATCTCGGAAGCGATCCCGCGACCGAGCCGGCCGCCGCGCAGCCGAACGACCGCGGCGAGTCGCGCACCCGGACGCGCCAAGCCGTAGGCGAAGGCCGAGGGTCGGTTAGGGTCCGACGCGATGCGCGAGCAGGCCGATCGCCAGGCAACCGCCCGCGAGCAGGGCGAGCGCGGCGGTGAGGCCGATCGCCGCGGCGAGCGCGCCGACGATCGGGGGCCCGAGCAGGAATCCCGAGTAGCCCAGTGTCGTCACCGCGGCGATGGCGTGGCCGGGCCGCGCGGGCTCCAGCGCGCCGGCGGCGCTGAACAGCACGGGCACCAGGTTGCCGATGCCGAACCCTGCAAGCACGTAGCCCGCGATCGCGACCTCGATCCGGCCGGTCGTCACCGCCGCGGCCAGCCCGACCGCGCCGATCGCGGCGCTGCCGCGCAGCGTCGCTCGACTGCCGAGCGCGGCGCGAACGCGATCGCCGAGGAAGCGCGACAGCGCCATGCCGACCGAAAGCAGTGCGTAGCCGAGCCCCGCGGCACCGGGTGCAGCGCCGACCTCCTGCGTCAGATGCAGCGCGCTCCAGTCCAGGATCGCGCCCTCGGTCATCATCGCGATCAGGCACAGCGTGCCGAGCAGCAGGCTGGCGCGGCTCGGCCGCACGAACTGGCCGCTCGCGCCCGCCTCGCACCCGGCCGCGCGCGGCAGCAGGTCGCGAAACTGCGCGGCAGCGAGGACGGCTACGCCGCAGGCGAGCGCCAGCGCGTGGGCGAGCGGCGACATGAGGTCGAGCAGCACGCCGCCCGAGGCCGCGCCGAGCATCGCGCCGACGCTGAACCAGCCGTGGAAGCCGGACATCGCCGGGCGCCCGAGCGCCGCCTCGACGTCGACGGCATGCGCGTTCATCGCGACGTCCATCAGCCCGGTCGTGATGCCGAACAGCAGCAGCGCCGCGGCGAGCGGGACCGCCGTCCCGGCCCAGACCGGCAGGATGAACGCCGCGCAGAAGGCGAGGGTCGCGACTGCCGTCACGCGCCCGCTGCCGAAGCGCGCGATCGCGGCGCCCGTGAACGCCATGGCGGCGACCGCGCCCAGCGCCATGCACAGGAGGATCAGGCCGAGCCCGTCCGGACCGACGCCCGCCTCGGCCTTGGCGACCGGGATGTGCGGCGCCCAGCTGCCGATGATCAGGCCGTGCGCGACGAAGATCAGCGCCGTCGCGCGTTGCGCCCGGGCGGCGCGCGGCGCGGCGGCCGCGTCCGCCGCGCGAGTCGCGTCGATCACCCCTCGTAGCGCTTGCCGCGGGCGAGGAACCCGTCGGTGTCGATCAGCTTGTTGAGGCCGGCGAAGTCGAGCATCCGGTTGCGCCACGGCGTCGTCGTGCCGTTCGACTTCAGGCTCTGGAAATAGTCCTGCAGCGCGAAGGACAGGGCGCGCACGGTGCCGCCCGGGAAGATCACGAGCTTGTAGCCGAGCCGGTCGAGTTCCTCGCCCGAGAGGATCGGCGTCTTGCCGCCCTCGACCATGTTCGCCATCACCGGCACCTTGCCGGCATAGCGCTTCGCCACCTGGGCGAGATGCTCGGTGCTCGGCGGGGCCTCGACGAAGAGCATGTCGGCGCCGGCCTCGGCATAGGCGTCTGCACGCTCGAGCGCGGCGTCGAACCCCTCGACGGCGATGGCGTCGGTGCGGCAGATCAGCGCCATGTCGCCGGTCCGCGCGTCGAGAGCGGCCTTGATCTTGCCGACCATCTCCGACTTCGAGATCAGCGCCTTGTCCTTGAGATGGCCGCAGCGCTTGGGCGTCACCTGGTCCTCGAGCTGGACCGCCGAGGCGCCGGCGCGCTCGAAGCCGCGGATGGAACGCTGCACGTTGAGCGCGTTGCCGAATCCGGTGTCGATGTCGACGATCACGGGGATCGTCATGCGCTCGCGGATCGCGGCCAGCGTGTCGATCACCTCGCTCACCGAGACGAGGCCGATGTCGGGGAAGCCGAAGCGCGTGTAGGCGATCGAGGCGCCGGAGAGATAGGCGGCCTCGAAGCCGGCCTGCTCGACGAGCATCGCCGACAGCCCGTCGTAGATGCCCGGGGCGACGACGATGCCGGGGCGGGCGAAGCGCTGCTTGAGTGACGTCATCGGACTTCCTTCACGAGGTGAGAAGCGCGCAGAAGGCGCGGATGTCGGGCGCGTCCTCGAGGCCGAGCACGCTCGCCATCAGGCTGCGGGCGCGCGGCTCGCTCCAGCCGTCGGCGGCGAGGGTGAGGAACTTCGCCTCGATCTCGGCGACCGGATAGGGCGAATCCGCGTCGCCGCGATTGGTCATGGTCTCGGCGACGAGACGCCGCCCGTCGCGCAGCGCCACGGCGACGCGCGCCGGCCGGGCGGCGGGCAGCCTGGCGGTGAAGCCCGGCTCCTCGCGCACGTGCACGCGCGCTGCGAGATCGAGGATCGCGGCGTCGCCGCGCGCCTCTGCGCGGAAGGCGGGCATGTCCGCCGCGCCGCGCACCAGGAAGGCTGCGGCGGCGAAGGGCAGCGAGAACTTCGCGGCCAGGGCGTTGCGCGGCCGCGGATCGGCGAGCTCGGCGGCGGCGGCGTAGGTCTCGACGGTCACCTCCGCGACGTCGTCCGCGGCGATCGTGCCGTTCTCGGCGACGAGGATCTCCAGCGCATCGAGCATGCCGTGGTTGTAGCGGCAGCAGGCGTGGCGCTTGAAATAGTTGCGCGCGACCTCCCAGCGCGACCCCAGCGCCTCGGTCATCGCCTCGGGCTTGAAGTCGCGGCCCGCGATCTGGCCGAAGACGGTGGCGACGCCGTCGCGCTCGCCGGTGAATCCGGACGCCGCGAGATCCCAGGCGAGCAGGCCGAGCTGGTTGGCGACGCCGGCGTAGGCGTTGCGCACCGTGCCGCCCTCGATCGCCGTGCGCATGCTCGTCGCCAGGGACAGCGACGAGGCGATGTTGATCGTCTCGGCGAGGCGGGCGGCGTCGGCGCCGTGCAACCTGGCCACCGCCAGCGCCGCGCCGACCACGCCCCAGGTGCCGTGCGGATGGAAGCCCGGCCGCAGATTGGCGGCCGCGCCGATGCGCGCGGCGATCTCGTAGCCGAGCGCGAAGGCAAGCAGCAGCTCGCGGCCGCTGCTCGCAAGGCGCTGGCCGGCGACGAGGGCCGCGGGCAGCACGTGGATCGCGGGATGGCCGCGCGCGAAGCGATTGCCCTCGTCGAGCTCGAGCGACGTGCCGGCGATGCCGTTGAGCAGGGCGGCGGTCGCCGGATCGGCATGCGCGCGCGTGCCGATGACGGGCGCCCCGGCGCCCGTCGGGGTCGCGAGCCGGCGGACCAGCGCCTGGACCTCGGGCTCCTGGTGTCCGGCGGCGATCGCGCCGAGCGTGTCGAGCATCGCCAGCTTCGCGCGCGCGACGACCGGCGCGGCGAGCGAGTCGTAGGTCGCGGCGGCGGCGAAGGCGCACCAGGGCGCGAGCCAGGTCGGGAAGGTCATGACGTCACGTCGCGTCGGTTCACGGAGCCACGGCGCGGATGCTATGGCGAGGGCCGGCAATGTGTGTCGAAGGGCGCGGCGAGCGCAAGCAGCAGGGAGAGCGTGTGCGATGAGCAGCGGAACGACGATCGTTAAGGCCTATCTCGACGCGATGGAGGCGCGCGACCTGGCGGGCGCGCGCGCCCGGCTGGCCCCGGGATTCGCCATGACTTTCCCCGGCGGCGCGCGCTTCGCGAATCTCGAGGAGCTGATCGCCTGGGCGAAGCCGCGCTATCGCTGGGTGAAGAAGCGCTACGACCGCTTCGACGAGGTGCCGGCGGCGACGCCGGGCGGCGACGCGGTGGTCTACTGCTACGGCACGCTCTATGGCGAATGGCCCGACGGCGACGCGTTCGAGGGCATCCGCTTCATCGATCGCTTCACGATCCGCGGCGACAAGCTTGCCGACCAGAACGTGTGGAACGACATCGCCGAGGTCCAGGCGCAGGCGGGGTAGCGCCATCGCCGCGGCGGAACAGGGGAAGGACACCGCGGCGTGCCAGGGGCAGGGGCAGGGGGAGGACGCCGCTTCCGCCGCAGGTGGGGTAGCGCCATCGCCGCGGCGGAACAGGGGAAGGACGCCGCGGCGTGCCAGGGGCAGGGGCAGAGGCAGGAGGAGGACGCCGCTTCCGCCGCAGGTGACGACCGCCGATGCGAAAGCGCCTGGGCAACGGCGTCGCAGCACGGCGAGAGGAGCGCGGGAACTGGTCGATGGCTGCGTGTCGGTAAGGCGCCGCCGTCGCCGAGCGCGGAACTGGACGGTGGCTGCGTGTCGGGGAGGTGCCGTCGTCGCCGAGCGGGAAGCGCGGAACGGGCCGACGACTGCGAGTTCGTGCGACGTCATCGCGATCCGGCGAGGCGCCGGAGACTAGGTGATGGCTGCCTTTCGGGGGGGATGGTGTCGTGGCGCTGCTACGGCCGCATGGAGCGTCTGCAAACAACGGCCTCGATCCGGACGACGTGCGCATGCCTGGGCGTCACTCGCATGCCTAGTCGATGGGTTCGTTCTCGGGCGGGTTCGTGCCTGAGCCCCGTCCATGTGCCGGCACGGTCCGGTCGACCGGCAAGCAGCTTCGGGGTTGGCAGCGGGCCGCCCGGCCCGCCCCGCCTGATCGCTTGATCCGGCGCCCCCGCCCGAGTAGAACCCCGCCGTCCCGACGGGGCCGCAGTAGCTCAGGGGTAGAGCAGCGCATTCGTAATGCGCGGGTCGGGGGTTCAATTCCCTCCTGCGGCACCATTAAATCAAGAGGTTAGCACAGTTCGGCCGCGACGGTTTTTGCTCTGGCAAACACCTGGCAAACACCAAGTCGAGCTCCGCGGGGGTAGTCCGTGGGTCGATTGGTCTCGCCGAAATCCACAGCGTCCGAGCGCACGAAGATTGATCAGGCGCCGCTCGGCGGCCCTCATCACTGCCTCGAGTCACGACGTGATGCTCCGTTCTGGGCAGCGCGAAAGCGGTGTCACGATGCCGCTCGTGACGATGACGCGCGTTCAGGGATCCAGTCGGAAACGGTAGCCGCCGGAGCAGCGCTTCAAGGCGCGGGCGATGTCGCGCGTTGCCTTCGCGGCGTCGAACTTCTCCGGATCGAACGCTCGGCCAACCCAGCGACGCAGCGCCTTGTGGTCCACGTGCGTCTTGTCGTGCCAAGCCTCGAGGAACTCGAAGTAGCCATTCGGCCCGCCGACATCCTCGGGCGGTCGATGGCGAGCGCCGGCGATGCAGATCGGAAGCGGGCCTGCCGGCGTGTCGGCCGGTGCCAGCTCCTCGATCTCGATCTCGTGTCGCCAGCTGTCGCCGAAGTCGTACTCGTATCTGATGCGGAGCTTCTCGTCGTAACGGATCAGGAGATCGGTCAGCTTGATCTCGGTTGCTTCCAGCGTGGTGTACTCGTTGAACCCATCCTCGTCGAACTCCGGCGCGCCGATGACCAGTCCTCCGACGATGAAGTGGTGCAGGTGGGAATCGGTCCAGTCGAAGGCTGCTTGGATGACCTCGTGCAGCTGAGCGAAGTTGAGCGCACGTGGCACGACGACCCGCCGCCAGATCGCCGGCTCGATGTCGGCGATTGTGATCGTAAGCCGCAGCGCGGTCGGTTCTTGGAAGGCCATTCCCGGATCATGGGCGGAAGGGCACGGACCGCCAACAGGGGCTGCATCTCGAGTCTTCCGCAGTCACAACGGCTCCGGGCCGGATTTGCGTCAAGTTCGGTTCGAGGTGAACAAGCCGCGAGATCGGGGCGATCGCGAACTTCACCTGCGCCATGACCAATGGCGGTGGCGGCATGTTCGTACTCGGCTCTGGCGACTCGAGATCGTGCGCGATCTGCGTACCGGGCGACAATCAAGATGAGACGCTGGCGACGGTCAGAACGAGCGGATCGGGTGTGACGCTGGACGCATTCGGGACCCTGGTCTTGGCGCCAAAGATGGTCAGCAGCCCGGACAGCTCCCAATTGATCCCGTCTAAGAGATTGAAAAACTGCAGAATATCTGCGGCGCGAACTCCGATGGCTGCGCGGCGGCACCGGATTCGTCCCCCCTCGACGAGGTCCCAAAAGTACCTGAGCCGCATCTTCCGCCGAATCCCGACGCGCTGCAGGCTGCGCGCAGTTGAGGCCATCGGCGCGCTCGGAGGCGGTCGCGTCGATGAGGAACGGACAGCGAAGCGCGGACGACGCAAGCACTGACGCAGCACTTCACGTCTTTGGGACGAGGGGGTGGCGATGTCGGATGACGAGTCGTCGACGGGAGCTCCCAGGTGGCTGGCCTGGCGGGATCAGGCGATCTATCGGGCCGTGACCTCGCTGGCGCCCGAGGACGCGGCCTGGGAGATCTTGCGCCGCAACGAGGCGTACCAGGACGCGTTCCGGCGCTGGCAGGCCGGGGAGTCGGGATCGGATCCGGGACCTTGGGGTCTCGTCGTGTTCGGCGATCCGTGGGAGTGACGTGCCCGCGTTCTGGCGCCCCGAGGTTTCGAGAGTCGTCGTCTTGTACGGCTCGGTCGACGACGTCACGGCTCGGCTCAAGGGATGTCGGTTGGAGACGGTCCGGGAGCGAGGCGTCGGGACCCATGTGATCGCTCGCAGTGGCGCCGGGCGCTTGCAGCTCCTGGTCAAGCCGCACCGCGGTCACGGCGATTCGCGGCTCCTGCTCGGGCTCCCGCCGGAGTCTGCCGATCTCAAGCTGATGATTGAAAACCTCGCAAAGCTCAGCGACTTGTCGGCGGGCAAGCTCGTGACGCGCTCGCACGGCAATGAACGGCTTGGCGTCGTGCTGCAGGCGTTGGACGGCGCACTCGCGGGCGCCAGTCAGCGCGAGATCGCGGTCGAGCTGTTCGGGGCGGCACGTGTCAGGCGCGACTGGGGCCCCGATGGTGGTGATCTGCGCGACGTTGTCCGGCGTGCCATCCGGCGCGGTCGCTATCTCCTGAACGGCGGCTATCTCGGCTTGTTGCGGCGATCATTCGTGACGCGGAGCAACGCTCAGTGCTCGGTCTGCTGGCGCGCTCCGACGACTTGGCTTCAGTGATGAGGCGAGGCTGATCAACCGCATTGCTCGAGGCGTCGGTCGCTCGGACGGGGCTGTCTGCGGCGTGATCAGGTCACCCGCTCGCAGCCATTCGTGACGGGCGAGGCTGCGCCCGCTCGGCGCCTGAGCGGCAACCGCGCCGGGCCCGTGTCCCCCAGCTTCGCTTCGCTGCAGCCCGGGCGATGCCCCACGGGACCGACGCGGTCCTCCGCTTCGCTGCGGTCCTACGGATGCCGAGTCGCCGTCGCGGGCGCGCCTGATCGCCGTCACGGCCGCAATCGGGTGGCCGGATCAGCCAGGAGACAGACCATGTCCAAGACGATCGGCATCTTCGAGACGACGAGTGACGGCTACATCGGCGCCATCAGCACGCTCAACTGCCGGCTCAGCGGCGTGAAGTTCGTCGCCGTCGACGACAAGCGCGGCGAGGACTCGCCCGACTTCCGGATCACCGTCGAGGGAGTGGACCTCGGCGCCGGCTGGAAGGCGACGGCCAAGAGCGGCAACCCGTTCGTGCGCGTCGTGCTCGACGATCCGAGCTTCCCGGCGACGCTGAACGCGAGCCTGGTCGAGAACCGCGAGGGCAAGTTCTCGCTGCTCTGGAGCCGCCAGCGCTGACGGAGCCGGCGCCCCGGCTTCGGCCGGGGCGCCTTCCTTCGCGAGTGTCTTTGAGATGCGGACGGCGCGTTTGCGCCGACGTTCTTCGTCTGCCGCGAAGTCCGGCGACGGTTCAAGGCCAAGCGCGCTTCGCGCGTGCCGGGCGTGGTCTCCCCGGTCTTCGCTGCGCTGCAGACCGGGCGATCCCCCTCCACGCCCGGCAGCCTTGAGCCGCCGCCGAACCCCGCGGCGCTCGGCCTCCATGGCCTCGACGGCAACGAGCCGTCGAGGCTCGACGGAGGAAAAGATGGATCTATTCGAAGCGATGACGGCGGTCCCGGAGCGCGAGATTTGCGCGCTGGACGCGTTGGCAAAGCTCACCGGGTTGCAAGGCAAGGCGTTGGCAGCACTGATCTCGGCACGGCGTGGAATCGGTGGAGTTCTGGCGACATCGCCGGCACAGCTGCGCGCATTCGGCGTGGCGGAAGAGGCGGCAGAGATGGTCGCGTCTGCAACGCTTCTGGCCCGGCATCTCGCGCGCGAGGAGGCCATCGGCGCACCGGTGCTGAGCGCCTGGGACAAGGTGCTCGCCTACGTCCGGACCGAGCTCGCGCATGAGGGAACGGAACGCGCATTCGTGCTGTTCCTCGATCGAAAGAACGCGCTGATTGGGGCGGAGACGGTGGGCGTTGGGACGGTTGATCACGCGCCGATCTACCCGCGCGAAATCGTCAAGCGCGCCATCTTGCTCGATTCTTCGGCCGTCCTGCTCGTTCACTGCCATCCCAGCGGCGACACCACGCCCTCGCGCGCCGACATCGACATGACACGCGACGTGGCGAAGGCGTGCGCGGCTGTCGGGATCGCGCTGCATGACCACCTGATCGTCGGCCGGTCCGGGCATTCGAGCTTGCGCGCACTCGGGCTGATGTGAGGGGCCCCCCGGGCGAAAACGCGTGTCAGCGTTTTCGCCCGTGCCGCTTGCGATGAATTTCGCCGAGCCTCCCGCCGCAACGCTGGAGGCGACATGAACGACGATCGACGTGACGAGGACCCGCGCACAAGCCCGTTCCTGACGACGCATCAGGCGGCGGAATACATCGGCCTGAAGCGCCGCACGCTCGAGAAGATGCGCGTGACCGGTGACGGGCCGCCCTATCGCAAGCACGGCCGCTACGTGCGCTACCGCATCGAGGAGCTCGAGGCGTGGTCGAAGAGCCGCGCGCGCCGGTCGACCTCCGATGGTTGAGCGGCGCATGCCTCGGCATGCGCATCGCCGGCGACGCGCGCGGGCTGTCGTGATCGCGGCAATGATGGCGGGTCTGGGCGCGATCGGTTTCGCGTCGGTCGCCGATCTCGCGCCATTGCTGATGTGGAACGGCAGTGCGAGCGCGCCGCTCGGGCTGTATCGGATGGCGTCACCGGACGGTATCGGCCGGAGCGACCTCGTGCTCGTGCGCCCGCCCGGTTTGGCACGAAAGCTCGCTGTCGAACGCGGCTATCTGCCGGTCGGTGTCCCGCTGTTGAAGCGCGTTGCCGCCGTCGTGGGTGACGTCGTCTGCGCGGACTTCGGCAAGCTCGCCATCAACGGTGTTCCTGTCGCTGAGGCACTGAAAGCAGACAGCCTCGGCCGTCCGCTGGAGCCCTGGATCGGCTGCCGGCCGCTCGAGCGCGACGAATTTCTCGTACTCATGACGACGATCCCCGCGTCGTTCGACAGCCGATACTTCGGCCCGGTCGAGCGCTCGCTGATCGTCGGTCGCGCGGTGCCGTTATGGACCTGGTGACGCTGGTCGCCCTGTGCTCGGTGACCTTCGATCCCGGCCTGATGCATGCCCTTGTTATCGCGGAAAGCGAGGGCAAACCGTGGAGCTTTCGCGGTGCCGATGGTGTCTTTCGCAGCTTTCCGACACCCGCCGATGCCGTGCGTGTTGCCACAGACGAGACAACGGTCATCCGCATCGGGTTGACGGGGCTCGCGATTGATCCCGAGGCCGTCTCCGCGCAGCCGATCGAGGGGTTGCTCGAGCCATGCCCGAACGTCGTGCTGTCGAGTTTCCGGCTCGCTCGGCGTGCCGAAACCTGCGGCGTTCGATACGCCGCCGAGCCCGCCGAACGGTGCGCGCTGGCGACCTATCACGCGAGTTTCGCCGCTCCGGATTGGGCGTTTGCCGATGCCGTCATTACCCGATTTGCGGTCGGCGATCTGCCCAATCCGACGATCGAAAGGCCGTGCGATCGCGCGTCGGAATCGTCGAGTTCGACGCGCGATTCTGCGTCTCCGACGTCGAGTTCGCGCTCAATTTTCGTGCCGCTGAATCGCGATCGGCGATGAGTCTGGCCGGCTGTCGGCGTCGGCAGGCGGACTTCCGGAGTAGCAGTTGAGAGTAGGTGAAGAGGGCAGCTGGAGGGGGTAGGGCTCTCCGCAAGATAAAAGAGACCTCAGTCTGTGTTGGCCGACGTCTCTGATATAGCTCGTAGTTCCCAGCACCCTCCAGGTTTTCATGTTGGAGGCACGCCGCTGACAACCTCTTGTCCCGCCGCGATCTTCCTTGAGTTGGCTTGAACGCCTGCCCGACGTGCGCATCTGACGCGACCGATCGATCCACGAGGTCCGACATGCGCGACGACGAATTCACCCCACGCCTGGGCAAGCCGCGCGACAAGGGCCTGCGCTCGGCCTTCCGCAACCAGGTCCTGCGCGAGCTCGCCCGCGCCGGCGGCATTGCCGGCGCGCGGCGCGGCTTCCGCGGCAGCCGCATCGGCCGCGGCGGCAGTGCCGCGCGCATGATGCGCGATCGCTATGCGGGACTCCGTCAGCGCCGGGTCGCGATCAAGACGCGCATCGTGAAGCTCGCGGCCACCGGCCGCGCCGGGATCGCCGGGCACCTGCGCTACCTGCAGCGCGACGGCGTCTCGCGCGAGGGCGTGGCCGGGCGGCTCTACGACGCCGCCGGCGACGCCGACGGCAAGACCTTCGCCGAGCGCGGCCAGGACGACCGGCACCAGTTCCGCCTGATCGTCTCACCCGAGGATGCCGCCGAGTACGAAGATCTCCCCGGCTTCACCCGGCGGCTGATGGCGCAGGTCGAGAAGGATCTCGGCACCAGGCTCGACTGGGTCGCGGTCGACCACCACAACACCGGCCATCCGCACACCCACGTCGTCATCCGCGGCAAGGACGAGCGCGGCAAGGACCTCGTCATCGCCCGCGACTACATCGCTCAGGGCATGCGCCTGCGCGCCCAGGCGATCGTCAGCCTGGAGCTCGGCCCGCGCACCGATCGCGAGATCGAGGATCGCCTCCGGCGGGAGGTCGACCAGGAGCGCCTGACCAGCCTCGACCGCGGCCTCGTGCGCGAGGCCGGGATCGGGCAGGTCGTCGACACCGCCGCCGGCCCCGGCAGCGACAATCTCCGCCACACACTCAAGGTCGGGCGCTTGCGCAAGCTCAAGCGTCTCGGCCTCGCCAGGGAGGAGACACCCGGCGTGTTCCGGCTGTCGGCCAATCTCGAGGACACGCTGCGCCGCATGGGCGAGCGCGGCGACATCATCCGCACCCTGCAGCGCGCGATAACCGAACAGGGCCTCGAGCGCGGCCACGCCGACTACGCGATCCACGACGCCGGTCGGCCGCTGGTCGGCCGGGTCATCGAGCGCGGCCTCTCGGACGAGCTCCACGAGCGCCATTACCTGGTCGTCGACGGCATCGACGGGCGGGTGCACTACGCCGAGATCGGCACGGCCGACCTGGCCGACCCGGTACGGCAGGGCAGCGTGGTCGCACTCGCCCAGGGCCGCTCGCGCGCGAACCCGGTCGAGGTGACGACATTGGCGGCACAGCCGCTCGCCGAACTGGCCCGCGCCGATGCTGCGACCTGGCTCGACCGCGAGCTTGTCTCGAGCGAGCCCAGCGCGGTGCGCGAGGCCGGGCTCGGGCGCGAGGTGCGCACAGCGCTCGCCCAGCGCCAGCAATGGCTGGTCGAGCAGGGGCTCGCCGAGCGGCGCGAGGACGGTGTGGTCTACCGGCGCAACCTTCTCGCCGTGCTTCGACGCCGCGAGCTCTCCCGCAGTGCGGCAGCACTCTCGAGCGAACTCGGCCTCGACTTCGCCGAGGCCGGTGCTGGCCGGCGCATCGAGGGCAGCTATCGCCGGCGCGTCGACCTGGTCAGCGGCCGCTTTGCCGTGATCGCCGGCCAGCGTGAGTTCACGCTCGTGCCCTGGCGGCCCGAGCTCGAGCGCCATCGCGATCGCGCGATCGGCGGCCGTATGGTCGGCGATGACTTCGCGCTCGACCGCGGCCGCGAGCGATCAGGCCCGAGCCTGCCGTCGATGTGATGGCGCGGTTGGGTGTCGGCACGGTCGACGCCGCTGGCGCAATCGGCGGTCGCGGGCAATCGCGTCAGAGATCCGAAAGTAGCTCCATCGCGGCTTGCGGCCGGCTGGTCGGCACTCCGGTGCAGGCGTGGCTCGACACGGCCACCGGCGGGTGTGGGCGGGCGGTGCTCGATCAGGCGGCCATCCTCGCGCTCGCGCTCGTGGAGCGCGAGCGGCAGGCGAAGCGTCGCGTGGCTGGGCGCCAGCCCGGCGATCGCGATGGCGATGATCCGGCCGCGCCCTATGCCACGGCGGCACGTGCACGTACGACCGGGAGCGGTCGGCGTCTCCGACAGCGCTGACGATCACTCAATGGAGCTGACGATGTCGCCGTCTGCAGTCGGGCGGAATGGGGTGACGGCGGCGGAGGCCGACCGTCCCGATCTCAAAGGTGGCATCGCAGGGGGTGCGGTGCCACACGCAGCAAATGCGACGCGCCATGCCGCCGGATCTGATCCGCCCCTGAATTTAGGACCACAGACTACGTGTGAGGCCGGCTCCCCGAAGCAGAAGGAGCATGCGCAATTAAGAGCTCACGGAAGAGAAAATTGGTCAGCTATTGTTTTCATCAAAAGCAAACATAAGAGTGGAGGATCGAAGGAGCATGTTTTGGATGATGGGCAAATCCGTGAATCATTGCCGGCAAATCGGTCGGCGCTTTCAAGCCGCCAAGCGGTTCGCAGCTACAGGCTTCACCGTGCTCGGCGCCTTGTTGGGTGGATCCTCAGTCGCTGAGGCATGGAGCCTGAAGACGCACGTGTGGATTGCCCAGGAGGTCTTGAACGATGCGCTCGACGATGGGCATGTCACTTTGGCAGGGCGCAGCTATCAGGTTCCCGCACATGTACTCAGCGCTCTTCGTGCACATCCTGAGCGGTACCGCATGGGGGCGCTCGGGCCCGACGTGTTTCCAGATTTGGTAGTCGGACAGACAACCACGCACCCGGGGCTCCAGGGCGGGTGGCAGACTGATGACTGGCT
>JAEULA010000103.1 GCA_016793165.1 Alphaproteobacteria bacterium
GAGCTGCAGAAGTCGCGGGCTCGAAAGCACGGGGCGGGGCTCGCGCGGCAGCACGCCCCAATGAGCGAGGCAGCGGCGCACGCCTGCGCGGGTCCGCGCGAGAAGTTCGCGATCGATCGCGCCACCGCCGCCGATCTCGGCGGAGATCATGACCACACCCTGGCGGTCGCACTCCGCCGTCATCGATCCCGCGTTGGCCGCAGATCCGGCGATGACCGCGCTCGGCATGCCGAAGGCGCGGGCCCCTTCGAGCTTGGCGCGCCTGTGTGCCGCATCGCCGCCCCAGTGCAAATAGGCGCAGGGCGTGTAGCGGCCCGAGCGGCCGCCGCTGTGGATGTCCATGGCGTAGCGGCAGCGCGGCAGGATGTCCCGCGCGACGACATGGGCGAGGGCCGAGGTCGGGCCGCCCTGCGGATTGCCGGGGAAGACACGGTTGAGATTGCCGCCGTCGAGCGGCGAGCAGCGCGCGCCGTCGAGCACCGCGGGATAGTTGAGCGCCGGCAGGATGTAGAGGCGTCCCCGGACGTCCTCGGGCCGCAGCTCGCGCAGCAGCGCGTGCATGATCGCCTGGCCCTCGTATTCGTCGCCATGCGTGCCGCCGCTCAGCATGACGCCCGGCCCGTCGCCGTTGGCGATCACCGCGATGGGCACGGGAATGACGGCGAAGGCGTGCCGGTTGTCGGAGTGGATGAGGCGGATCGTGCCGAGGCGCTTGCCGGGCGCGTCGAGATCGATGTCGCTGCTCGGTGGCCTCGCCGTCATGCGCCGTCCTCCCCGGCGTCCAGAACCGCATTGCCATCGGACGCCTCGACCCGCAGTCTAGCGGTCGGGGCGTCCGCGGCCACTGGGGGGATGAATGATGCGTCGCATTGCTGCTTTGCTCGTGGTGCTGGCCGCGGTGCTCGGCGGCGCCGGCGCCGCGGCGGGCGCCTCGCTGCGCATCGGCGTCTCCGCCGAGACCACCTCGATCGATCCGCATTTCCAGGACATCGGGCCCAATTACACGGTCAAGCAGCACCTGTTCGACTCGCTGGTCCATGCCGGGCCGAACCAGGCGCTCGAGCCGGGGCTCGCGACGGCATGGAAGCTGACCGACGACCCGCATGTCTGGGAGATCGCGCTGCGGCGCGGCGTGCGCTTCCACGACGGCTCGCCGTTCACGGCGGCCGACGCCGTCTTCTCGCTGCGCCGCGCGCCCGACGTTCCCAATGCGCCGTCGACTCTTAAGCGCCATCTCGAGGACATCGCCGCGGTCGAGGCGGTCGACGACTTCACGCTGCGCATCCGCACCAAGCTGCCGCTGCCGACGCTGCCGAACAACCTGGTGCCGATCGGCATCGTCAGCCGCGCGATCGGCGAGCGCGCCGAGCCGGGCGGTTTCAACACCGGCCGCTTCGCGATCGGGACCGGCCCGTTCCGCTTCGTCGAGTGGGTGGCAGGCAGCCACATCAAGCTCGCGGCGAACCCCGACTACTGGGGCGGCAAGCCGGCCTGGGACGAGGTCATGCTGCGGCCGATCACCAATGCAGGAGCCCGCGTCGCCGCGCTGCTGGCCGGCGACGTCGACGTCATCGCCGACGTTCCGCCGATCGACGCGCCGCGGCTGTCGCGCGAGCCGACGCTCGCGGTCGCGCGCGGACTGTCCAGCCGCGTGATCTTCTGGTCGATGGACGTCCATCGCGAGACGACGCCGCACGTCACGGCGAAGGACGGCACGCCGATCGCCAACCCGCTGCGCGACCTGCGCGTGCGCCGGGCGATCGCGCTGGTGCTCGATCGCGGCGCCATCGTGCGCTCGATCATGGATGGCCTCGCCGAGCCGGCGACGCAGATCGTTCCGCCGGGCCTGCCCGGCCATCGCGCCGATATCCGCATGCCGGAGCCGGACCTTGCCGCCGCGCGCCGGCTGATGGCGGAGGCGGGCCATGCCAACGGCTTCAAGATGACGATCCATGTGACCGCGAACCGCTATCCCAACGACCTGAAGCAGGCGCAGGCGATCGCCCAGATGCTGTCGCGGCTCAATATCGAGGTGAACGTCGCGAGCCTGCCGCTGGCGATCTTCTTCACCGAGGCGCGGAAGTTCGAGTTCTCCTTCAATCTCGTCGGCTGGGGCTTCGTGTCCGGCGATCCCTACGTGATCTTGCGCGAGGCGTTGCAGACGGGAGCGGCGAACAACTACGGCCGCTGGTCGAATGCGGAGGCCGACCGGCTCCTGGCGGCGGCCCGCGTCGAGATGGATCGCGCGCGGCGCGACGCGGCGCTGGTCGGCGTGCAGCGCCTCGCGATCGAGGATCTCGCGGTCATCCCGACGCATTTCCAGGTCAATGTCTGGGCCAGCCGCAAGGGATTCGCGGTGACGCCGCGCATGGACGAGTCGACGCTCGCGCACGAGGTGAAAGCGCAATGAGCGCGTTGCCCGCCCGCCGGGAGGCCGCATGCCCCGCACGCTGATCGTCGCCGCGGCCCAGCTCGGCCCCATCCCGCGCAGCCAGTCCCGGCAGGAGGCCGTGGCGCGGCTGATCGCGCTGATGGAGGAGGCGAAGCGCATGGGCGCCGACCTCGTCGTCTATCCCGAGGCGGCGTTGACGGCGTTCTTCCCGCATTGGTGGATCGAGGACGAGGACGAGCTCGATTCCTGGTTCGAGCGCGCGATGCCCAATCCCGCGACCCAGCCGCTCTTCGATGCCGCACGGCGGCTCGGCGTCGCATTCAAGCTGGGCTATTGCGAGCTCGACTTCTCGACGGGACGCAAGCGCCGGTTCAACTCGGCGATCCTCGTCGACAAGACGGCCAGGATCGTCGGCAAGTACCGCAAGATCCATCTTCCCGGCACCGACCAGCATCGGCCGGAGCATCCGTTCCAGAATCTCGAGAAGCGGTATTTCGAGGTCGGCGATCTCGGTTTCCCGGTGTGGGAGACGATGGGCGGCCGCATGGGCCTCGCCATCTGCAACGACCGGCGCTGGCCGGAAACCTATCGCGTGATGGGGCTGCAGGGCGTCGAGCTGGTGATGCTCGGGTACAACACCCCGGTGCACAACCCGAACACGCCGGAGACCGACGACCTCAACAACTTCCACAACCACCTTTCGCTGCAGGCCGGCGCCTACCAGAACGGAACATGGGTCGTGGGCGTCGCGAAGGCCGGCGTCGAGGAGGGCGTCGATCAGATCGGTCAAAGCTGCATCGTGGCGCCCTCGGGCGAGATCGTGGCGCAGGCGACCACGCTGGGCGACGAGGTGATCGTGGCGCGCGTCGATCTCGATCGCTGCAAGGTCTATCAGCAGCACATCTTCAACTTCGCCCGACATCGCCGGCCCGAGCACTACCACCTGATCGTCGAGCGGACGGGCGCGGGGCCGGTGCTCGGGCGGCCGCCCGAGGTCTGAGCACAGGCCACGTCGCCACCGGGAGGAGAGGCGGCATCCCGGGGGCGCGGGGCAATGTGAGGGGAGACGACGATCGACGACGGCGATGTCGCCGCTCGAGCGGGCCACGCGCCGCCACCGGTGCACAGCCCGCGGCGTGCAGGGCGGCGTCGCAGCGAGCGCGTGCGGTCATGCCCCCGGGCTGCGAAGGGATGCTGCCGGGGGCATCGTGAAATCGGACGTGCGGCGATGCCGAGGCGGGTGCAGGACGGCAGCCCCGACATCGGCGCGCAACCCGCGCGCCGGTGCAGCGGTCGCGGGTCCGCTCGCATCGTGCGGCCGGGCGGCGGAACGGGCTGGCAGTCGGCGGTTTTGCCGGGCAATACTCGATCTTCGCACTCGGCAATCTCAGGGGGCAGGCCATGACACTTCGCATCAATTCGATCGCGCCCGACTTTCGCGCGGACACCACCCAGGGTCCGATCGAATTCCACAAGTGGATCGGCGACGGCTGGGCGATCCTGTTCTCGCACCCCAAGGACTTCACGCCCGTCTGCACGACCGAGCTCGGCTACATGGCGGGATTGAAGCCGCGGTTCGACAAGCTGAATACGAAGATCATCGGCCTCAGCGTCGACCCGGTGTCCAACCACTCGAAGTGGGCCAAGGACATCGAGGAGACCCAGGGTCATGCCGTGACCTATCCGATGATCGGCGATCCGGAGCTCAAGGTGGCGACGGCATACGACATGCTGCCCGAAGGTGCCGGCACGACATCCGAGGGCCGCACTGCGGCCGACAACGCGACCGTCCGGTCGGTGTTCATCATCGGGCCGGACAAGAAGATCAAGGCGATGCTCACCTATCCGATGAGCACCGGCCGAAATTTCGACGAGGTGCTTCGCCTCCTTGAGTCCTGCCAGCTGACTGCCCGCCATCAGGTCGCAACGCCGGTGAACTGGAAGAACGGCGAGGACGTGATCATCCCCCCGTCGGTGTCGGACGACGCGGCGAAGGCGAAGTATCCCAGCGGCTGGAAGGCGCCAAAGCCCTATCTGCGGATCGTGCCGCAGCCGAAGGACTGACGCCGGAACGCGCTGCGCGGCGGCGGCCGCGGCGGCATCGCTTCGGGCGGCCCGGCCGCGGTCACGAGGTGCCGAGTTCGGAGCGTGTGGTCGCCGGCCGGAGCTTCGCGCCTGCCGCATCGGGACCGGAAGCATCGGGGAAGATGGAAGCCCAGGCATATCGCCGGTCGGCGCTGGCGCCGCGCTGATGCCGATCGGCTATCTCGGTCTTGTCGGCGCCGCCGTCATCTGGGGCACGAACCACGTCGTAACTCGCGCGGTCTCGAACGACGTCCCGCTCGTGGCGCTGACGTTCTGGCGCTGGGCGATCGCGGTGCTGTTCATGGTTCCGATTGCCTGGCCGTGGCTGCGCCGCGACGCCGCGCTGCTGTGGGCCCATCGCCACGCGATCGCGCTCGCCGGGCTCAACGGCATGGGCGTGTTCGGGATCGCGATCAGCGCCGGGCCGTTTTTCACGACGGCCGCCAATGTCAGCCTGATCAGTTCGACGACGCCGATCTGGGTGATCGCGCTGGGGGCGCTGACTGGCATCGAGCGCGTCACGCGCCGCCAGGGAGTCGGGATCCTGCTCGCCTTCCTGGGGACCGCGCACATCGTGCTCGCCGGTCGTTGGGGGGCGCTTGCCGAGATCCGGCCGGCACTGGGCGATCTCATCTCGGTCGCGGCGGCGATGCTTTGGGCCGTGTTCTCTCTGCAGATGCGTCGCCTGCCGCGCGGCCTGCACCCGCTGTCGCTGACCGTCTGCGCCGCCGTCGCGGGGCTGGGGCTGCTCGGCCTCGTCTATCTCGCATGGGGCCTCGGCGGGCACCCCTGGCTGCGGCCGGCGACGCCCACGATGAGCGACGCGAGCGCCTTCGCGCTGGTCGCCTATATCGCGCTCGGCCCGACCTTCCTGGGCAACGTGTTCTTCACGATCGGCGTGCAGCGCATCGGCGCCGCGGTTGCCGGCGCGATCCTCTACCTGACGCCCGTCGTGTCGACGGTGCTGGCGATCACGCTGCTCGGCGAACGCCTGCAGCTGTTCCATGTCGTCGGCATCGCGGGCATCGCCCTCGGCCTCGGTCTGACGACGATGCGCCGCCCGCGCTGACCGCGGCTCAGGGCAGCAGCACCAGCGAGCCGTCGGTGGCGCGGCTCTCGAGCGCGGCGTGCGCGTCGGCGGCGCGCGCGAGCGGGAAGGCCGCGTGGATCCGCGGGCGCAGGATGCCACGTTGCAGGGCCTCGAAGACCTCGGCGGCGCAGGCGTCGAGCTCCTCGACCGTCGCCGTGTACTCGCTCAGCCGCGTCCAGGTCAGGCGGAGCGAGCCGCGGTCGCGGAGCGAATTGACCGAGATCGGCGGCACGAGGCCCGACGAGTTTCCGAAGCAGACCATGTAGCCGCGCGGCGCCAGACAGGCGATCGATCCCTCCCAGGTGGCTTGTCCGACGGAATCGTAGACCGCGGCCACGCCGGCCCCGTCGCTGAGGCGGCGCGCAGCGTTGGGCCAGTCGTCGCGGCCGTGAACGAAGACATGGGCATAGCCGGCGGCGCGCGCGGTCGCCTCCTTCGCCGCACTGCCGACGATGCCGATCGCATGGGCGCCGAGCGCGCGCAGCCACTGCCCGGCCAGCGTGCCGACGCCGCCGGCGGCGGCGTGGAAGACGATCCATTCGCCCTTCTGGACGCGATGGACGCGCCGGAGCAGGTACTCGAGCGTCATGCCCTTGAGCAGCGAGGCGGCGACCGTCCGGTCGTCGACGCCCTCGGGGACCCGCACGCAACGCGTCGCCGGCATGTTGCGGTGGCTGGCATAGGATCCGAGCGGCGCCGAGGCGTAGGCGACCCGGTCGCCCGCGCGCAAGCGTGCGACGTCGGGGCCGACGGCCTCGACGATGCCTGCCGCCTCCATGCCGATGGCGATCGGTAGGGGCAGGGCGCGCAGATTGGCGTAGTCGCCGCGCCGGCCGTGGACGTCGGTGAAGTTCACGCCGATCGCGGTCTGCCGGATGCGGATCTCGCCGGGGCCGGGCGGCGCGTCGGGGACGACCTCCTCGACGAGGACCTCGGGGCCGCCGAAGCGGTGCAGTCGGACGACGCGCGCCATGTGATGAACTCCTGTGCCTGCGCGGCCGTCAGGCCGGCGTGCCGATCGGGGGATTGAAGGGGGCGGCGACCAGCAGGCGGACCTCCTGCTTCTCGATCATCGGCCGCGCCTTCGCCAGATAGGCCTGGAAGGCCGGATCCTTGTAGAGCAGCGTGCGCCTGCGCTCGCGCTCGCCGGCGTCGTCGTAACCGAACAACATGACGACCTGGTTCACGTCGCCGAACTCGGTGCGATACAGGCCCATGAAGTTGCCGAGGATCCGCTGCTGCGGCTCCAATCCCTCGCGCTCGAACAGCTCGAAGAAGGCCTGCACCATGCCGAGCTTCAGCGTGTAGGCCCGGAAATCAACGACCATGTCGCGCCACTCCCTCTTGTTCGCGCCGGCCGAGGCGATCCACGGTGGCGGCAATCGACGTGCCGCGCCGAGGCCGCCGATGTGCAGTGCGGAGCCTGCCGTCGAGCGCCGACGTCAGCCCCGGGTCGGCAGCCAGAGGACGATCTGGGGGAAGACCGTAATCAGCGCGGTGAAGGCGACCATGATGGCCAGGTAGGGCATCGTGTAGCGGGCGATCGCGCCGAGGCTGTCGTCGGTGAGGCCCTGGATCACGAACAGGTTGAAACCGACCGGCGGCGTTATCTGCGCCATCTCGACGACCAGCACGAGGAAGATCCCGAACCAGATCGGATCGAACCCGGCGGCCTTGACGATCGGCAGCACGATCGGCAGCGTCATGACGATCATGCTGAAGCCGTCGAGGAAGCAGCCCAGCACGATGTAGAACGCCATCAGCGCCATGATCAGCACGAAGGGCGACAGATTGAGGCCGACGACGAAGTCGGCGATGGCGCGCGGGATGCCGAGGAATGCGGTCGCGCTGCCGAGGATGTGCGCGCCCAGCAGGATCATCGCGATCATCGAGCAGGTCAGCACCGCGCCGACG
>JAEULA010000055.1 GCA_016793165.1 Alphaproteobacteria bacterium
GACTGCGACGCGTTGATGGTCTCGAGGAGCAGCAGGCGGCCGGGCGAGAACTTGGACAGCTCAGGATTGTATACCGGAAACCAGTAGTGAAGCGTATCGGCGCAGCGCAGACCGAAGTGGAACGCGACCCATTTGTCGCCCGCATGAAGTGTCGAAAGGACGCCCGTGCAGTCGGGCTGATCGGTCGTCGAGAGCGCGCGCAGAAGGGACTGTTGCCAGTCCTGCGTCAGGGCGTCCTCGGCGCCGGTGCGGGCATATTGGGCGCGCTTCGCCGCAACGAGGTGCTCGAGCGCGGCGGCACGATCGCCGGCCTGGAATTCGAACCGGATCGGGCCGACGTCCTGCTCGAGTTTGCGCCGTCGCCGCTCGGTGTCGCGCACCAGGCTCGCATCGAGCTTGCGTCGCTGCTTCCAGTATTCCGCCGGGCCCTCGGGGAACTCGATGCGCAGGCCGACACGCGGATCCTCGCCCGTCAACCCGAAGTCCTGCTGCGACTGCGCGAGGTGCGAGAAGGTGAAGACCTGCAGCCCGGCAAGCCGGAGCAGATCGGCCGGGGTCACGGCAAGACCGGGCTCGGCGACCAGGCCCGCGTAGTCGGCCATCTCGCCGCCGATGCGCTCCGCGGCGGCGAGGCCGCGCTTCATGGACGTCGGGTACTGGAAGGCGAAGTATCCGACCGCGCGGCCGGAGGATCGCAGGATGCAGACGCGGGCGAGACCCTTGGTCCGGGCAACGGCGCGCGAAAATGTCGGTCCAAGGAAGGCGACCGGGTTGGGTTGCGCCAGCAGGAGGTCCCGCCAGCCGCTCTCGGTGGCGGCGTCCATGCGGCCCGGATCGACCACGTCGCCGGCAAGTGTCATTGAACGAGAGGTCATGCCGCGCGGGGTCGGGTTGCGACCCGCGCCGGAGACAGGAGGGATCGCCGAACCAGGGTCGCCGCGATCGCCGGCGGATGTGCGGTACGGGGTGGGTGTTTCGGCAGGGACCGCATGAACGGCAGGTGCGTCTTTTTTCAGTGGCTTACGATATCGGGCCCGGGGGCCGCGTGCCGCCCGGGGCGACGGCGGCGCATACTGCATCAGAACAACCTAAGTAACCCTGGATTTTATCCCGCGCCGTACCGTTGCTGGGGTGGTCGGTCAGCCTGTTCGTATTAGTGCTTGAGGAACAGAGGCGTAGGATCGGGATTCACCACTTGCGACCGCGATCTGCGGTAGTCCTGCGGCCCCCGAGATCCAAGGCGCGGAGCTTTGCCCAAGTCGTCCAACCAGTCCCACCGCTTGCCAGCGTGGAGTGCCGGCCGGCGCAGCGTCGCGCGGGGGCGGGCGCGTGCGGCGCCGCATCACCGTCCTGTCGCGATCTCGGCGCTCGGCCGCGACCACGCGGCTCGGCCGCGAGTCCGGACCTCCGTCCCGTGACGGACGCGCCCGAGAGGCCGGCGGCGGCCGTCCGCGCGACGTCGATGACCCAACTCGCGACGAGCACCCTGTGGGTCGTCGCCGCGCGCTGGACCCTGCGCGGCATCGGCGTCGTGAGCACCGTCGTCGTCGCGCGGCTTCTGACGCCCGACGATTTCGGGCTCGTGGCGCTCGCCATGCTGGTCATGGGCTTTCTGCAGATCCTTTCGGAGACGGGGCAGCGGCTTGCGCTCATCCGGCTTCCGGCCGTCGAGCGTGCCCATTACGACACGGCCTGGACGATCGGCGTCCTGTTCGGCGTCGTGATCGCCGTTGCCATGCTGGCCCTTGCGCCGCTGGCGGCCCGATACTTCGATGCGCCGCGCCTGGAGGCGCTGATCTTCGTGCTGGCGGCGCGCCCGCTCATCGCCGGGTTCGAGAACATCGGCACCGTCGACTACAGGCGCGACCTTCGCTTTGACCTCGAGTTGAAACTCCTCGTCCTGCCGAAGCTGATGAGCTTCGGCGTGACCGTCGCCCTCGCGTACTGGTGGCGGGACTACTGGGCGCTCGCGGCCGGGCTCGTATTCGGCCAGCTGAGCAGCCTGGTCGTGGGATATGCGATCCATCCCTACCGTCCCCGTTTCGGCCTTTCGCGGATCGGCGAGCTTTGGGACATGTCGTATTGGAGCCTCATCGGCGCCATCGGCCGGTACCTCGGCGAGAAGTCCGACGAGCTCGTCGTGGGGCGCCGGTTCGAGACGCAGGAGCTCGGCGTCTATTCGGTCGTGGGAAGCACGGCGATGATGCCGGTCGACGAACTCGTCGCGCCGCCCGCGCGTGCGCTCTACTCCGGATTCTCCCGCCTTCACGGGGACCCGGAGAAGCTCCGGCAGACCTACCTGGACTCGATCGCCGTCCTCTACACCGTTGCGATCGCGAGCAGCATCGGCGTCGCCGCTCTGGCTCACGACATTGTCCTCGTTCTTCTCGGCGCGCAGTGGATGCCCGGCATTCCGCTCGTTCCATTTCTCGCATTCGCGGCGGCCACCGGCGGCATTGCAACGACCGACAATGCGATCCTGATCGCGGCAGGCCGTCCTCGCATCGTGGCGATCAGGACCTGGGCCTTTGCCGTGCTGCTTGTCGGCAGCATGTTCGCGGTACCAAAGGCGCTCGGTCTCGAGGGGATCGCGATGGCGCGACTGGGGTCCGCCGCGGTTCTGACCGTCGTGACCCAATGGATCGTCGTTCGTCATCTCCAGATCTGTGTGGCAAGACTCCTCGAGAGGATCTGGCGGCCCGCCGTCGCGGGAATTGCAATGCACATGACCTTGGCTCAGGCCATCGGAATGCTTGGCACCAACCCGATCCTGCGACTCTTCGCGGGTGTGGCGTTGGGCGGAGCCGTGTTCGTCGCGATCCAGATGGCCCTTTGGGCATCGAGCGGCCGCCCCCGCGGCATCGAATCCTTTGCGATCGAGGTCGCCGAACGCGGCTTGTCGAAATTCTCGAAGCGCACACGGCGACGTTGAGCGCCGGCCGAGCTTCGCCCGCTCGCCCCCGGACCGGTTCGCATCGCGATCACCTTGTCGACGGGAGAGTCGAGGCCCGCGCTTTCCCATCGCGGGTCGATCCGCGAGGGCTTTGAATGAGGCCCACGATGGCGCGGGGTGCCCCGGCCGCTCCTTCGTCGCGGCGACGGATGGGGGCGCTTCCGTCGAGGCCCGGATCCTTCTTGTTACAGCACGTTACATCGATTGGCGCCGTCGAAGATGGCGGCACCGAATGAAATATTTTGTTGCCGACTATCAGCTTTCTTTCGAGGGGTTTTCGGCTACAAGCGGCGCCGACAGGGGCCGATAGTCGTCTCGGCGGGAGACCAGTTGAACCAGATCTGGCGAAATCGGGTGCCTGTATGCCCGAGAGTCACTCGTGCCGCTCGGCTTGGGCCGCTTTTGGATCGATGCAAGAACCTGCCTTGGGGGCGGGGATGAGCCTCGTTGACCTCGCTGCCGCGTGCCTTCGCCGTTGGCCCGCAACGATGGGCAAGCACCACGGCATTCGGCTCGTGTCGTCCTATGTCAGGCCGCATGAAGTCGTCGCCCGCACGACCGACGGCTTCCTGATGCGACTCGATACGAGCGACTTCATCCAGCGCTCGATCTACCTGTCCGGAACCTGGGACGACGACGTCGGTCGCTTCGTTCGGCAGATCGCAGCAGGCGGTCTGTTCGTCGATTGCGGCGCCAATGTCGGCTACTTCTCCTTGCTGGCGGCCAGTCGCGGCGCGTCGGTCGTTGCATTCGAGCCCAATCCGCGATGCGCGAGCGCAATCGAGGCGAATGCGCGCTTGAACGGCTTCAATGCGATCGACGTTCGTCGCCTCGGCCTCTCGAGCGAGGCGGGCCGATCGGTGCTGCATGTCGAGGATCCCTGCAATGTCGGAGGCGGATCGCTGAAGTCCGCAGGACAGGAGGTCGGGACGATCGAACTCGACACACTCGACGCTCAGCTGGCTGGCGCAATGCCGAGCCTGATCAAGATCGACGTGGAAGGCGCCGAGGTCATGGTCCTGCGCGGCGCCGAAAAGACCCTGTCGCCTGCCAATGCGCCGCCCGTGCTGTGCGAGGTTTCCGAGTTCAGCCTGCGTCAGCTCGGGTCGTCGAAGGAGGAGCTGTTCGAGCTGATGAAGCGCTACGGCTACGTCGCGAAAATCATCTCCCCGGTCCGCCGCTCTGTCGCGTCCTCCGACTCGGTCTTCTTCCAGTACGACGCCCTGTTCACCAAGCAGCGCTGATCCCCGGTCGTTGCCGGGCGTTCCTCGGAGACGACCCGCGGCCGGATCGTCTTCAGGTTGATCCATCGGCAAGGCGGTCCCGCAGGGAATGCCGCTTTCCGGCACGCCCGGCGACGCCGTTTGCCGCCGTCCCGGCGCAATAGGTTCAATCAAGGCGGGATCGATTGCCCGTTAACCCCTCTCCGGTTGGGCGTGACCGGGCTGCGCTCAGGCTGCCTAGCGCGGTGAGGCGCCGATCCCAGGATTGCCAAGGCCCCGACGAGCAAGGAAATGCAGACGCCGGCCGGTGAGGCCGGCCGATTGCGTGAAAGCGTCGCGCCGATTTGGCACATCGCCGCGAGGATGGACCGCCGCTCGGGGCGATAGAGCGACCGTCGGGCCGCACCATCTCTGCGTGCTTTCGTCGAATTTCTACATGCGCCCTCCGAAGCAACGGACAGGTGCGTCAAGCGCAGAGTCTGTGATCAGGTTGAGGTAATGTTAACCATGATTTGCAGGCAAATGTGCTGGTCGCCCCGGCCGCGTTCGCGCAGTATTGGAGTATGAGGGCCCTGCAATTTCAGGACGAAGACCCTGCGCGACAATCAGAGCGGCGACGTCTGGTCGTCTACTCGGCAGCGTCGCTGAAAGCCCACCCGGAAATCGAACCCGTCGCTCCGATCACGGCCATCAAGAACCGGTTGCGGCGCACCTACGATCGCGCTTCCTGGCAGTGGCTGGGCGAGTTCGTATCCGAACCTTACACCTACTCGATTAGCGGGTATTCAAATCGAGGGGACGAGGCGATCCGGGTCGCCCTCGAAAACCAGCTGCGTCAGTCGCTGCCGCCCGCGACGAGGATCGACGAGGTGACCTGGGGAAACCTGGCTGCCGCGATCCGCAGCGGCATGATCGGCAGCGAGACGGTGCTGATGATCGCCGGCGGCGGCTATTACCGTTTCATGCGGAACGGCGATCTCCACCCGCTGCTGATCAAGGATCTTGAGCTCTTCGCCGGCCTTGATTGCCCTCTGATCAGCTTCGGCGCGGGCGTGAACTTCAATATCCGGCCGGACCAGGCCGATCGCCTCGTCCCGACGCCCGCGGCCCGTTCGCTGCTTCGTCGCCACCTGGACCAGCTGTCGTATTGCATGGTGCGGGACGCGTTCTCGCAGGCGCTCCTGCAGGAATGCACTTCGCGTACCGTGGCATCGGGGGCCGATCCCGTCCTGTTCCTCGAACCGCGGCCGACGGTGGCGCCGCCGGGCAGCCGCCTCCGAGTCGGCCTGAACACCGCATTCCACGGTCCGAACGCCGCATCCGTCCTTCGTCAATGGCTACGGGCGCTCGTTGACCTGATCCGATCCATCCGCAGCCGTTACGACGCCCGTTTCACGTACTTCGTACACTGCGAGGCCGAGTACGGGATCATCCGACTTCTGCGAGACAGCGGCATCGATCTCGAAGTCGTCGATCTCCCCGCCGAGGCCCTGGCGAACGCCTATGCCGGCGTCGATGTCCATATCTGTCAGATGATGCATTCGAGCATCATGAGCGCCAGGGTCGGGGTCCCCACGCTCGTCGTCGCCTATGACCGCAAGCACCACTCGTTCTTCGAGCTGATCGGACAGTCCCGCTATTGCCTGTCCGTGGAGGACGCGACGGTGACGACGCTCACCAGCCGCTTCGACGAGTTGGTCGCATCGCGGGCGATCCTCCAGGGGGAGATCGTCGCGCGGGTCGAGCAATTGCGGCGCGCGCATCAGGGCCAGTTGCGAGATGTCGGCAAGGCCATCGACGCTCATCTGATGTGCTCGGCGGCCGTTTGATCGTTCGCTGCCGGCCTGGGCCCATGTCGCGGTGAGCGCAGGATTGCTGCTGGCCTGACGGTCCTGTCGGTCCTCCGACGGCGCCGATGCTCCGCGGCGGATCGCGCACGGATTGCGACCCGTCCCTGTCGAAACGAGCCACAGACCACATCACACATCTCGGTAGCCTCGCTGTCGGCGGTCGAGTAACCGATCGCGTCGGGCGATGTCGCCTGCCGCACGAAGCAATGCGCGGCTTTCACATGCGCGCGCCGTGCGTCGCCCCGTCGTCGCGACCCTCATGGGGCATGGCGTCCGGCGTTCTCCAGGCAGGTCCAGGTCGCCGGTCTTGGCCACGCCGGTGCCGCCCGGAGCCTCGTCGCCGGATGTGCGCCGGCCGCGGGCTGCGGCGGCGCCATTGCCTCCCGAGCACCGTCCGGTGTCCCGCGTCGTCGCCGTGCCGTGCGCGCCGATGGCGCCGCGGTGCTACCGGGACCCCGTGCGTTCAAGGCTCCGTCCACGGCAACGCGGGAAGCCGGACCCCGAACCGACGGGAGCCGGCGGTCGGGGTCGCGTTGCGTGCGGACCGGTCGAACGCTGCGGCGGCGCTTGCGCGCGTCCGGCGAATGCCGGACAAGGGCGCGCGCCGCCGCCGACGAAAGGACTTGCCCGCCATGCTCGCTGACCTGCTCGCCTCCGGACGGGTGCTGCTCGCCGACGGCGCGACCGGCACCAATCTCTTCGAGCGCGGGCTGACGTCGGGCGATTCGCCGGAGCTGTGGAACGCCACCCACGCCGACAAGATCCAGGGCCTGCACCACGAATTCGTCGAGGCGGGTGCCGACATCATCCTCACGAACTCCTTCGGCGGCACGCGCCGACGGCTGATGCTGCACCAGCTCCAGGACCGCACGCGCGAGCTCAACGCGCTGGCCGCCCGCAATGCGCGCGCCGTCGCCGACGTCGCGGGGCGGGCGGTCGTCGTCGCCGGATCGGTCGGACCGACCGGCGACCTTCTGGTGCCGCTCGGGCCGCTGACCGAGGACGAGGCGACCGCGGTCTTCGTCGAGCAGATCGAGGGCCTGAAGGAGGGCGGCGCGGACGTCGTGTGGATCGAGACGATGTCGGCGGTTGAGGAGATCCGTGCCGCGGCGCGCGCCGCGGCCATGGTCGGTATGCCCTACACGGCGACCGCGAGCTTCGACACGGCGGGGCGGACGATGATGGGCGTCATGCCCGGCGCGCTGATCGAGTTCGCGACCGCCCTGGCGCCGGCGCCGCTCGCGGTCGGTGCGAACTGCGGCGTCGGCGCGAGCGACCTCGTCGCCTCGGTGCTGGCGATGAGCGAGGTGCGCCCCGACGCGGCGATCATCGCCAAGGCGAATTGCGGAATCCCGCGGGTGACCGGCAGCGGCACGATCTACTCCGGCACGCCGGAGCTGATGGCGGAGTACGCGCGGCTCGCGGTCGACGCGGGGGCGCGCATCGTCGGCGGCTGCTGCGGCACGTCGCCCGGCCACCTGCGCGCGATGCGCGCCGCTCTCGACGGCCATGTCCGCCGCGAGCGCCCGGATCTCGATCTGCTGGTGCGCATGCTCGGCGCCTTCGTGGCGCCGCCGCCGCGACCGGATCCGAACGCGGCCCCGCGCCGCACGGGTCGCCGGCGCGGTTGACGGCACGCCGGCCGCGGCGCCGATCCGCTCGCTGCACGCCACCGGCCCGATGAGCGGCGTCGGCTTCATGGTGCTCGCCGTGCTGGGCTTCGTGGTCCAGGACGCGGCCGTGAAATGGCTGACCGGCGGCTACACCGTGGCCGAGATCCTGCTGCTGCGCTGCCTCATCACCCTCGGCGTGGTCGGACTCGCCGCCGGCGCCACGAGCTTCCAGCAGCTGCGCACGCGACAGCTGCGCCTGCACCTCGCCCGCGGGCTGATGCTGCTGGCCTCGGCGGGCACGTTCTTTTTCGCCTTCAGCCGGCTGCCGCTCGCCGACGCCTACACGATCTTCTACATGGCGCCGCTGGCGATGACGGTGTTCGCCGCGCTCCTGCTGCGCGAGAAGGTGCCGCGCCGGGCGGCCTGGGCGATCGCGCTCGGCCTGCTGGGCGTGGGCATCGTCGTCGCGCCGCAGGTCGAGGGCGGCACGCTGGCCGCCTATCTCGCGTGCGTCGCCGGGACGGTGACCTATTCGCTCGTCGGCGTGATGACGCGTCGGCTCGCGATCGAGGAGACGCCGTTGGCGCTGCTCTTCTATCCGTGCCTGGTCATGAGCGCGTGCACGGCGCCCCTGGCGGCCTGGGCCTGGGTCACGCCGGGACCGGCCGATGCCGGCGTCTTCGTCGTGATCGGCCTGCTATGGCCCATCGCGACATGGTTCTTCGCCGCTGCGCTCAAGCGTGCGCCCGTCGCGCGGCTGGCACCGATCGAATACAGCTCGATCGTCTGGGTCGTCGCGATCGACTACTTCGCCTTCGCGACGACGCCGGCGACGACGACGCTGGTCGGCAGCGCCGTCATCATCGTCGCCTGCATGCTGCTGGTCGAGCGGCGCCCCTGATCAGCGCGGCGCGGACGCGATGTGGAAGCCGCCGCCCGAGACGTCGAGGCAGCAACCCGTCACGAACGAGGCCTCGTCGCTCAGCAGCCAGGCGATCGGGCCCGCCACCTCGTCGGCCTTGCCCGCGCGTCCGATCGGGATCGAGGCCGCGACCGTCGCGGCGAAATGCGGGTCCGCGAGCTGGTTCTGCGTCATCTCGGTGCGGATGACGCCGGGACGGACCGAGACGACGCGGATCCCCTCGCGTGCGACCTCCTTGGCGAAGCCGATCGAGAAGCTGTCGACGGCGGCCTTGCTCGCGGCGTAGTGCGAGTTGCCCGGTCGCCCGCCGATCGTCGCCGCCATCGACGAGACGTTCACGACGGTGCCCCCGCGTCCCCCGGCGGCGGTCGACATCCGCCGGGCGGCCTCGCGGCAGCACATCATCACGCCGACCACGTTGACCGCCATCAGCCGCGACAGCTGCGCGGCGTCGAATTCCGCCACCCGCGCGCGGGGCAGGCCGATGCCGGCGCTGTTGATCAGCGCATCGAGGCGCCCGATCTCGCGATCGACGCGCTCGAACAGCGCGACGATCGCCGCGGGGTCGAGCATGTCGGCCTGGATGGCCACCGCCTGCGCGCCGCCCTGGCGCAGCTCGTCGACGAGTGCCGTCGCCTGGGCGCCGCGCGAGCGGTAGTTGATCGCCACGGTCCAGCCGCGCGCGGCGAGCAGCCGCGCCGTTGCCGCGCCGATGCCGCTCGCGCCACCTGTGATCAGAGCCGTCCTGTTCATCTCGCTTGTCCCTCCCGCCATGGGCGCGGGCGCGTTAGAACCGCGATGCCATGCGCCGTCCCCGCCCGCGTCCCCATGCCCATCGTTCGCAGAATGCCCGTCCGGGCGCCGCGAAGGAAACGCCGGCGAGCGACCGCCACGCGCGGGACCTCGTGCGCGTCGCGGGGCTTCCCGCCGTGGCGGCGCTGTTCGCGCGCGGCGCCGAGCGGGTCGAGCGGCTGTTCTTCACGCCGGAGTTGCAGGCAGCGGCGCAGCCGATGGCGGCGGCGCTGGGCCGGCTGCGTCGCCCTTTCCGCAGCGTCGCGGGCGAGGAGCTGCAGAAGATCGCCGGCACGGCGATGCATGGGGGAATCGTCGCCGTTGCGCGTCCCCGGCCCTTGCGCGCGCTCGATCCCGACGAGGCGCTGCGCTGGGCGGCGCGCGAGCGGCTGGTGATCGCGCTCGACGGCGTCTCCAATCCGCACAATCTCGGTGCCATCGCCCGGACCGCCGCATTCTTCGGCGTCGGTCACATGATCCTGTCCGACCATCCGGGGCAGGCGTTACCGTCGGATGCGGCCTATCGTATCGCCGAAGGCGGGCTCGACCATGTCGAGCTGCTACGCGCGACGCGGCTGCCCGCGTTGCTCGAGCGCCTTGCCGCGGCGTTCAGGGTCGTCGGCACTTCGCTGTCGCCGCGCGCCGTGGCGATCGAGGACGTGCCGCGCGACCGGCCGATCCTGCTCGTCCTCGGCAACGAGGAGCACGGGCTCTCGCACGCGACGGCACAGGCCTGCGGAAGCCTGGCGATCATCCGCGGGGGCGGCGCGATCCAGTCGCTCAATGTCGGCGCCGCCACGGCGATCGCCATCCACATGCTGAGCCGCTCCCGCTGACGGGCTACCTCCGGCGCGCCGCGCGCTAAGCCGGCCGGCAGATTTACAACCAGGGGTGTCGGACGCTCTGCTCGCCCGCGTGACGTGCCAAGGGGGAGGGCAGGGACATGGCGACAGCGACGGCGGCATCGCGGGCGGGGGCGGAGGACTGGAGCGGGCTCGAGCTCACGCACCGCAACCATTTCAAGTTCGGGTACGACGGGCGCTGGTTCGTTCCACGCCCGAGCGCTTCGGCGCGCTGGCAGGTGGCCTACGGGCGCGCACGGCACGAGCCCGCGAGCTGGCGGGAGGCCTGCATCGACACGGCGCGTCTCGTCCGCGCCGCGACCGACCTCGATCTCTGGGTGCTGTACTCGGGCGGCATCGATTCCGAGGTCGTGCTCCAGGCCTTCATGTTCGCCGGCATCCCCGTCCGTGTCGCGATCACGCGCTTCGCCGGCGACCTCAATCGGCACGACATCGCCTATGCGATCAAGTTCTGCGAGACGCACGAGGTGCCCTACCGGCTGCTCGACCTCGACATCGAGCGGTTCTTCGAGTCCGGCGAGGCGCTGGCCTATGCGCACCGTACGCGCTGCGTCCAGCCGCAGCTGCTGCACACGATGTGGGCGATGGATCGGATCGACGGCTATCCCATCCTCGGTTCGGGCGAATGCTATCTCGAGCGCCGCGACGCCCGTCCCGGCGAGGCGCCGGAGACGCCGCGCGGCGGCGTCTGGGAGCTGCTGGAGAAGGAGCGGATCGCGGCCTGGTACCGCCACCTGCTCAGCCGCGGGCGGCCCGGCTGCGCCGGGTTCTTCCAGTTCGATCCCCAGAACATGCTCGCCTTCCTGCGCGACCCGGCCGTGGTCGCCATGTGCGCCGACCGGCTCGCAGGGCTCGCGGACTCGCGCGCGATCAAGGGGGCGGTCTATCGCCGCCACTTCCTGCTCGAGCCGAGGCCCAAGTACCACGGCTTCGAGAACGTGCTCGCCCTGGACGATGCGCTGCGTCCCGAGCTCGAGCGCCGATTCGGCGCCAGCGATGCGGTCGCTCGCACCGCGTACGGCGCCCTGATGCGGGAACTGGTGCCATGATCACGGCCGAATCC
>JAEULA010000006.1 GCA_016793165.1 Alphaproteobacteria bacterium
CTGCGGGCGACGTTCGGCATGGCGATCGCCGGCCTGAAGACCGCCTGCATCACCAAGGTCTTTCCGACGCGCAGCCACACGGTCGCGGCGCAGGGCGGCATCTCGGCCGCGCTGGGCAACATGGGCGAGGACGACTGGCGCTGGCACATGTACGACACCGTCAAGGGCTCCGACTGGCTCGGGGACCAGGACGCCATCGAGTACATGTGCAAGGAGGCGATCCCGGCGATCATCGAGCTGGAGCACTACGGCGTGCCGTTCAGCCGCACGCCGGAGGGCAAGATCTACCAGCGCCCGTTCGGCGGCATGACCACGGGCTACGGCAAGGGTGTCGCGCAGCGCACCTGCGCCGCCGCCGACCGCACCGGCCACGCGATCCTGCATACGCTCTACCAGCAGTCGCTGCGCAACAACGCCGAGTTCTTCATCGAGTACTTCGCCCTCGACCTGCTGATGGACGACGACGGCGCGTGCCGCGGCGTGATGGCGTGGAACCTGCTCGACGGCACGATCCACCGCTTCCGCGCGCACCAGGTGGTGCTGGCGACCGGCGGCTACGGCCGCGCCTATTTCAGCTGCACCTCGGCGCACACCTGCACGGGCGACGGCAACGCGATGGTGCTGCGCGCCGGCCTGCCGCTGCAGGACATGGAGTTCGTGCAGTTCCATCCGACCGGCATCTACGGCGCGGGCTGCCTCATCACCGAGGGCTCGCGCGGCGAGGGGGGCTACCTCACAAACTCGAACGGCGAGCGCTTCATGGAGCGCTATGCGCCGTCGGCGAAGGACCTCGCCTCGCGCGACGTCGTCTCGCGCTCGATGACGGTCGAGATCCGCGAGGGCCGCGGCGTCGGCCCCAACAAGGACCACATCCACCTGCATCTCGAGCATCTCGATCCGAAGCTGCTGCACGAGCGCCTGCCGGGCATCTCGGAGACCGCGCGGATCTTCGCCGGCGTCGACGTCACCAAGGAGCCGATCCCGGTGCTGCCGACCGTGCACTACAACATGGGCGGCATCCCGACGAACTATCACGGCGAGGTGGTCACCCGGCGCAACGGCTCGGTGCAGGCCGTTCCCGGCCTGATGGCGATCGGCGAGGCGGCCTGCGTGTCGGTGCACGGCGCCAACCGCCTCGGTTCGAACTCGCTGCTCGATCTCGTCGTGTTCGGCCGTGCCGCGGCCAAGCGCGCGGCGGCGACCGTGCGCCCGGGCGAGCCGCACAAGCCGCTGCCGGCGAGCGCGGCCGAGCCCGCGCTGGCGCGCTTCGACCGCCTTCGCAATGCCAAGGGCGGGGCGCCGACCGCGCTGCTGCGCGGCGAGATGCAGCGCGTCATGCAGAACAACTGCGCGGTGTTCCGCACCGCCGAGGTCCTCGACGAGGGCTGCCAGAAGGTCGACGAGATCTTCGCGCGCAACGACCAGATCGCCGTCTCCGACCGCTCGCTGGTGTGGAACTCCGATCTCGTCGAGACGCTCGAGTACGACAACCTCATCGCCCAGGCCGTCGTCACCCTGCACTCCGCGCAGAACCGGAAGGAGAGTCGCGGGGCGCATGCACGCGAGGACTTCCCGGACCGCGACGACGCGAACTGGATGAAGCACACGCTGGCGTGGCTCGATCCCAAGGGGAAGGTCGCCGTCGACTACCGCGACGTCGTCCTCACTTCGCTGACCAACGAAGTGCAGAGCTTCCCGCCCAAGGCGCGCGTCTATTGACCTGAGGATACGGAACCCCACGCCATGGCCGAGTTCACGCTGCCGCAGAATTCCCAGGTCAAGCCGGGCAGGGAGCATCCCAAGCCCGCCGGCGCCAAGCGCACCAAGACCTTCAGGATCTATCGCTGGGATCCCGACACGGGCGAGAACCCCCGCGTCGACACCTACCATGTCGACATGGACAACTGCGCGCCGATGGTCCTGGACGCGCTGATCAAGATCAAGAACGAGATCGATCCGACCCTGACGTTCCGGCGCTCGTGCCGCGAAGGCGTCTGCGGCTCCTGCGCGATGAACATCGCCGGGAGCAACACGCTGGCCTGCACCAAGGCGATCGACGAGTGCGGCGACGAGGTGAAGATCTACCCGCTGCCGCACATGCCGGTGGTGAAGGACCTCGTGCCCGACCTCACCGACGCCTACGCCCAGCTGCGCCTGGTCGAGCCCTGGCTCAAGAGCGACTCGATGCCGCCCGATCGCGAGCGGCTGCAGGCGCCGGAGGAGCGCGCCAAGCTCGACGGCCTTTGGGAATGCATCCTGTGCTTCTCGTGCACCACGTCGTGCCCGAGCTACTGGTGGAACGGCGACCGCTATCTCGGGCCCGCGGTGCTGCTGCAGGCCTATCGCTGGATCGCCGACAGCCGCGACGAGGCGACGGGCGAGCGGCTCGACGCGCTCGAGGATCCGTTCCGCCTGTATCGCTGCCACACGATCATGAACTGCACGCAAACCTGTCCGAAGGGCCTCAACCCGGCGAAGGCCATCGGCGAGATCAAGAAGCTGATGGTCGCCCGGCGCTGAGGCGGCCGCCGTGGCATCGCCCAGGGTCTTCCTGATCCACGCGCTGCGCGAGTCGATCGGGCCGGCCAATGCCGCGATGCTCGCCGGCTGGCCGGGCGCGCGCGTGGCCAACCTGCTCGACGATTCGCTGTCCGCCGACCTCGCCGCCAACCGCGGCATGCTCGACGACGCGATGGTCGGGCGGTTCATGGACCTTGCGGACTACGCCCGCCGCAACGGTGCCGACGGCATCCTCTTCACCTGTTCGGCCTTCGGCGCCGCGATCGACGCGGTCAAGGCGACGTTGCCGATCCCGGTGCTGAAGCCGAACGAGGCCGCGCTCGAGCTGGCGCTCGACCAGGGCGCGCGCATCGCGCTGCTTGCGACCTTCCAGGCGACGATCCCGTCCATGACGCACGAGCTCGAGACCATGGCCCGGGCGCGCGGCATCGTCCCGACGATCATGACCCGCGTCGTCGACGGCGCACTGACGGCGCTGCAGGGCGGCGACGCGGCGGGTCACGACGCGCGCATCGTCGCGGCCGCCGCGGACTACGCCAAGGTCGATGCCCTCGTGCTCGCGCAGTTCTCGATGGCCCGGGCGGCCGCGGGAATTCCCGCCGGGCGTCGCCGCGTGATCACGACGCCGGACAGCGCGGTCGCGAAGCTGCGCGGCCTCGTCCAGGGGCGCCCGGCCGGGGCCACTTAAGGCGTGCAAGGCCCATTTCGGGCCTTATACTCGGCGACATCCGGCATCGGCTCGCGATGGCCATGGCCGGAGTCAGGAGGAACGTGCCGAACGCGGCGAGTTCCGGTCTCCAGGCGCAGGCCTACTCGGTGCTCCTGGACGTCGTCAGCGACGGCACGCTCAAGGCCGGGCGGGCGCTGGACGTCGATCTTCTCGCCGATCGCACCGGCCTTCCCAGTTCGATCATCGACGCCGCCCTCGAGCGGCTTGCATCCCATGGCTTCGTCGAGCGTGCCGCCGGCCAGCGCTACGTCGTCGCGGCTTGCACTCGCGACGAGGCGCGCCGCGTGCTCGTGCGCCAGGGCGACATCGACGCCGCCGCGTTCGAGGATCCGGTGGTCCCCCTCGGGAATGATCGGCGGGTGATCGGCCTCGCGATCGTCGCGCAGGGCCGCGAGGCGCTCTCGGTGGGATCGCTGCCGCGGCTCGCCGAAGCCGACCTGGCGTTCCACCGGATGCTTGCCGATGTCGCCGCCGGCCCCGATGCGGATCGCGACGATGTGGAGCATTGGACCCGGCTCCGGCGCGTGGCCAGCGAATGGTGGGCGCACGCGAGCGCAACGCAGGCCGCGCGCGCCTGGGAGGAGCATGCCGCGATCCTCGAGGCCCTGTCGCGGGGCGCCACGGGCGACGGCGCCCAGCTCGTGCGGCGCCACGTGGTGTCATCGATCGAGGCGGTCTCGAGGTTCGACGCGACCTGACGTCGCCGATCGCGCCGGCTCCGGGGACGGCCCGGCTCGGCGTGGCGCCTCCGACGAAGGTCCTTGACCCGAGCGGTCCCGGCCGCATGCTGGACGGCAACCGACCACGCGCCGAGACGCCGCCGGAGAGACCGATGAAGCTGACCAGGGACCAGATTTCCGAGTTCGACGAGCGGGGATACCTGCTGCTGCCCTCCGTGTTTTCGCCCGAGGAGATGGCGATCCTCAATCGCGAGGTGCCGGCCCTGCTGTCGGCCGATCGTCCCGAGGTCGTCCGCGAGAAGGACGGCAAGACGCCGCGCACAGCATTCCATGTCCAGACCTGGAACGACGTCTATGCGCGGCTCGCGCGGCATCCGCGCCTCGTCGAGCCCGGCATGCAGCTGCTCGGTTCGGAGCGGCTGTACATGCACCAGTTCAAGGTCAACGCGAAGGCGGCATTCGATGGCGCCGTCTGGCAATGGCACCAGGACTACGCGACCTGGCATGCGGACGACGACATGCCCGAGTGCAAGGCGATGAACATCGCGCTGTTCCTCGCCGAGGCGAACGAGTTCAACGGTCCGCTGATGTTCATCCCGGGGAGCCACAAGGGCGGGCGGCTCAAGGCCGGTCACGACGTGACGACGACGAGCTATCCGCTGTGGACCTGCGACAACGAAACGATCACCCGCCTCGTCGAGGCCGGCGGGATCGTCGCGCCCAAGGGCCCGCCCGGGTCCGTGCTGATGTTCCACGGCTGCCTCGTCCACGCCTCGGGCTCGAACCTGACGCCGTGGTCGCGGTGGATCGTCTACCTCTCGCTCAACCGCTGCGACAATGCGATCCGGCGCTTCCAGCGGCCGGCCTGGATCGCAGCCCGGGACTTCGCGCCCATCGAGATGCTTCCCGACGACTGCCTGACGTCGGGAGCCCGGTCCCAGGCGGCGGAATAGAGTTGCGGTTCAGCCGGAAGCTGCGGCGGCGAGGCCGATCGGGCAGCTCACGCCGGTGCCGCCGAGCCCGCAATAGCCGTTCGGGTTCTTCGCCAGATACTGCTGGTGATAGTCCTCGGCGTAATAGAACGGTCCGGCGGGCAGGATCTCGGTCGTGATCGGGTCGAATCCCCGGGCCGCGAGTGCCGTCTGGTAGGCGGCCTTCGAGGCGACGGCCGCGGCTTGCTGCGCGGCGTCGAAGGTGTAGATGCCCGAGCGGTATTGGGTGCCGACATCGTTCCCCTGTCGCATGCCCTGTGTCGGGTCGTGGCTCTCCCAGAACAACTTGAGCATCGCCTCGTAGCTCGTCCGGGCCGGATCGTAGACGACGAGGACGACCTCGTTGTGGCCGGTCCGGCCCGAGCACACTTCTTCGTAAGTCGGGTTGGGCGTGAGGCCACCGGCATAGCCGACCGCGGTCGTATGGACCCCGGCAGCCTGCCAGAACTTCCGTTCGGCGCCCCAAAAGCAGCCGAGCCCGAACACCGCCCGGGCCATGCCGGCCGGGAAGGGCGGGGCGAGGCGGGTGCCCAGCACCACGTGCGTCCCCGCTATCGGCATGGCTGTGCTGCGGCCGGGAAGGGCGTTCTCGGGGGTGGGGAGCTCTAGTTTTCGGCTCGCAGCGAACCACATCTGTCGCCTCCTGCAGTCGCAAAGGATAGCTCCGCCGAACGGGTTAGCCGCTTTGGCGGTGCCGTTTCATCTCACGTTCACGCCTAGTTGCGTGGCAAGATTACGTGAATGGGGCTGACGGGAAGCCCGACTTGGTTCATAAAGAACCAGGGTTATCCACAGGGTGAACGGACCTTTCATCATGGCAGCTGCAAAGCGCGCGTCTTCCGCGAAGCCCAAGAAGCCAGCCAAGGCCCCAGCGGGCAAGGCCGTGAAGCCGGCCGCGAAACCGGCCAAGCCATCTTCAACAACAAAAACAAAGGTAAAGCCGGCTATGGCGGTAGCGAAATCCAAGTCCCACCCGGCGCCCGCGCCGGCGAAGCCGGCCGCGAAGGCGGTGGCGAAGCCGACGGCGAAGGCACCGGCGCCGGCACCCGTCGCGACAAAGGCCGTGGCCGCGGCCAAGCCCGCCGTCGCCGCCAAGCCGGCGCCGGCGGTTACCAAGGCGGTTCCGCCGCGGCCGGCCGCGCCGCCGCGCCCCGCGGGGATGCGCGCGCCCGGCTCGTTCGAGACCAAGGTCCTGACCGCCTTGAAGCGCCACGGCGGCGCCGCGGTGTCGTTCGGCGCTTCGCCCGACCACATCAAGGCGGCGTTCAAGCGCTGCCTGGCCGAGGGCTGGACGACGGGCACGATCGACAGCGCCAGCATCACGCCGCTGGGCGAGAAGGTGCTGGAAAAGCTCAACCCCGAGATCCGCGCCTTTCCGGCGCCGACGCTGCGCAACCGCCTCAATGATGCGCTCTTCCGGAACCAGGGCAATCGACCGCCCGCCGCTGCCGCGGCCGTGGCCGCGCCTGCCGCCGCGGAGGAAGAGACGGCGGAGGACGAGGACGAGGACGATACCGTCCCCGCGCCCGAGGAAGAGGACGAGGTCGAGGTCGAAGGCGTCGCCGCCGACGTCGAGAAGGCCGCCTGATTTGCGGGCCCGGCTTGCCGGGCCCGACTGACCTCGCTGGCCGAGCGTTGCGCTCACGCTTGATCGAAGTCGCGCGGGAATGACGCATTCCTCGGGCCCCGGCCCGACGATCCCCGGCCCCTCGCACCCGACCGACGATGCGGACGTCGCCGGGAACGGCAGCGACTCCCGGTCCGATTCCGGCTCGCCGCTGGCGGTCTATCGAGCGCGCGTCGCCGCCGGCAGCCTTGCTCCCGATCCGGCGCAGGAACTCGCCGCGGAGAAGCTCGAGAGCCTCGCGCGCGCGCTGCATCACTACCGGCCAGGCGAATCGGGCGGCTGGCGTGCGCGCCTCGGGCTCGCGCGGCGGCCCGAGCCGCCGCCTCAAGGGCTTTATCTCTGCGGCAGCGTCGGTCGCGGCAAGTCGATGCTGATGGACGTCTTCTTCGCGGCCGCGGCGCCCGAGAAGAAGCGGCGCACGCATTTCCATGCCTTCATGCTCGATGTCCACGAGCGGCTGCATCGGCGGCGCCAGCGCAAGGCCGAGCAGGATCCCATCGCGCCGCTCGCGCGCGAGCTGGCCGAGGAAGCCTGGCTCCTCTGCTTCGACGAGTTTCAGGTCACCAACATCGCCGACGCGATGATTCTCGGACGACTCTTCGCCGGGCTCTTCGAGGCAGGGGTCGTGGTGGTGGCGACGAGCAACACGGCGCCGGACGATCTCTATGCGGGCGGGCTGCAGCGCGACCGGTTCCTGCCGGCGATCGCCCTGCTCAAGGACAAGCTCGACCTGCTCGAGCTCGATGGTCGCACCGACTATCGGCGCGACCGGATCAAGGGGATGGCCGTCTATCACTGCCCGCTCGGGGCCGCGGCGACCGCCGCCCTTGATGCGGCCTTCTCATCCCTTACCGACGGGGTCGCGGCGGGCCCGGTCGAGCTTCCGGTCCAGGGCCGCATCCTGACCGTTCCGCGCGCGGCGCTTGGCGTCGCCCGCGCCCGGTTCTTCGATCTCTGCGTCCGGCCGCTCGGAGCCGCCGACTTCCTGGCCGTCGCCAAGGCGTTCCATACGCTCGTCCTCGACGACATTCCCGTCCTGTCGGCGGAAAAGCGCAACGAGGCCCGCCGCTTCATTACCCTCGTCGATGCCTTGTACGAGCATCGCACCAAGCTGGTTTGTGCCGCCGCGGCGCCGCCGGACGCCCTGCACGAGGCGGGCGACCATGCCGCCGAGTTCCGCCGCACCGCCTCGCGCCTCCACGAGATGCAGAGCGCCAGTTTCCTCGCGGAACCACATCTGGACTGACGCGCGACCGCAACACTTCGTCAAGTGTTGGTCGCATGACTACTTCTGGATCTCTTGCGGGATTAAGCCCTTGGCGGTACAAGGCGCCGCGTTTCGTCCGAGGCTCGGCAAGCGCCCGCGCTCCGCTCGCCTCGATCCGCCCGCTCAATCCGAATGAGGAAATCAATGGCTCGCAGCAAGATCGCGCTGGTTGGCGCAGGTCAGATCGGTGGCACGCTCGCGCTGCTCGCCGGCATGAAGGAACTCGGCGACGTCGTCCTGCTCGACATTCCCGATGCCGAAGGTGTGGCCAAGGGCAAGGCGCTCGACATCGCCGAGGCCACGCCGGTCGAGGGCTTCGACGCCGCGTACAAGGGCACGTCGAGCTACGCCGACATCGCCGGCGCCGACGTCGTGATCGTGACCGCCGGGGTGCCGCGCAAGCCCGGCATGAGCCGCGACGACCTCATCGGCATCAACACCAAGGTGATGCAGGCGGTCGGCGCGGGCATCAAGGCCAACGCCCCGAACGCCTTCGTCATCGTCATCACCAACCCGCTCGACGCGATGGTCGGCGTGATGAAGGACGTGACCGGCTTCCCCGCCAACCGGGTGGTCGGCATGGCCGGCGTGCTCGACAGCGCGCGCTTCCGCCACTTCCTTGCCGAGGAGTTCAAGGTCTCCGTCGAGGACGTCACCGCATTCGTGCTGGGCGGCCACGGCGACACGATGGTACCGCTGCTGCGCTACTCGACGGTCGCCGGCATCCCCGTTCCCGACCTGATCAAGATGGGCTGGTCGACGCAGGAGCGCATGGACAAGATCGTGCAGCGCACGCGCGACGGCGGGGCCGAGATCGTCAACCTTCTCAAGACCGGGTCCGCGTTCTACGCGCCGGCGTCCTCGGCGATCCAGATGGCCGAGAGCTACCTGCGCGACAAGCGGCGCCTGCTTCCCTGCGCGGCCTTCCTTTCGGGCCAGTACGGCGTGAACGGCATGTATGTCGGCGTCCCCGTCGTCATCGGGAAGGGCGGCGTCGAGAAGATCGTCGAGATCGAGCTGAACGCCGAGGAGAAGAAGATGTTCGAGAACTCGGTCAATGCGGTGAAGGGCCTGGTCGAGGCCACCAAGAAGCTGATGGGCGGCTGAGGCGAGGTCCCTGCGATGAATATCCACGAGTACCAGGCCAAGCAGCTGCTGGCGAAGTACGGCGTCGCGGTGCCCAAGGGCGCCGTCGCCTACACGGTCGACGAGGCGGAGAAGGCGGCGCAGGCGCTGCCCGGCCCCGTCTGGGTGGTCAAGTCCCAGATCCACGCCGGCGGCCGCGGCGCCGGCCGCTTCGCCGGCGACCCCAACGGCAAGGGCGGCGTGCGCGTCGTCAAGTCGATCGCCGACGTGAAGGCGAACGCCGCTCAGATGCTCGGCAAGGTGCTCGTCACCAAGCAGACCGGGGCGAAGGGCAAGGAGGTCAAGCGCCTCTACATCGAGGATGGCTGCGACATCAAACGCGAGCTCTATCTCTCGATCCTCGTCGACCGCGCGACCGGACGCGTCACCGTCATCGCCTCGACCGAGGGCGGAATGGAGATCGAGGAGGTCGCCGCCAAGCATCCGGAGAGGATCATCAAGGTCGCGATCGATCCGGTGACCGGGTTGCAGGGCCATCACGCGCGCAAGATCGCTTTCGGACTCGGCCTGGAAGGCAAGCAGGTCGGCTCGGCGACGACGCTGCTGACCGCGCTGTACAAGGCTTTCGTCGACCTCGACGCCAGCCTTCTTGAGGTCAATCCGCTGGTCGTCACGGGCGCCGGCGACGTCATCGCGCTCGACGCCAAGATGAACTTCGACGACAACGCGCTGTTCCGGCACAAGAACGTCGCCGAGCTCCGCGACCTCGACGAAGAGGATCCGATGGAGGTCGAGGCCGGCAAGCACGAGCTCAACTACGTCAAGCTCGACGGCAACATCGGATGCATGGTCAACGGCGCCGGCCTCGCCATGGCGACGATGGACATCATCAAGCTCTACGGCGGCGAGCCGGCGAACTTCCTCGATGTCGGCGGCGGCGCGACCAAGGAGCGCGTGACCGCGGCGTTCAAGCTGATCCTGTCGGACCCGAACGTCGAAGGCATCCTCGTGAACATCTTCGGCGGCATCATGCGCTGCGACGTCATCGCCGAAGGCGTGGTGGCGGCCGCGCGCGAGGTGGCGCTCAACGTGCCGCTGGTCGTGCGCCTCGAGGGCACGAATGTCGAGCTCGGGAAGAAGATCATGAAGCAGTCGGGCCTGCCGATCCTGTCGGCGGACAACCTCGCCGACGCCGCGGAGAAGATCGTCAAGGCCGTGAAGGAGGCCGCATAACCATGGCCGTCCTCGTCGACAAGAACACCAAGGTCATCTGCCAGGGCTTCACGGGAGCTCAGGGCACGTTCCACTCCGAGCAGGCCATCGCCTACGGCACGAAGATGGTCGGCGGCGTCACGCCCGGGAAGGGCGGCACCAAGCATCTCGATCTGCCGGTGTTCAACACCGTCGGCGAGGCGAAGGCCGTCACCGGGTGCAACGCCTCCGTGATCTATGTCCCGCCCCCGTTCGCGGCCGATGCGATCCTCGAGGCGATCGACGCCGAGCTGCCGCTCGTCGTGTGCATCACCGAGGGCATTCCGGTGCTGGACATGGTCCGCGTGAAGCGGGCGCTGGGCGGATCCAGGACGCGCCTGATCGGGCCGAACTGCCCGGGCGTCATCACGCCGGGCGAATGCAAGATCGGCATCATGCCCGGCCACATCCACCAGCGCGGCAAGGTCGGCATCGTGTCGCGTTCGGGCACGCTGACCTACGAGGCGGTCGCGCAGACGACCGCGGCGGGGCTGGGGCAGACGACCTGCATCGGCATCGGCGGCGACCCGGTCAACGGCACGAACTTCGTCGATTGCCTGGAGATGTTCCTCGGCGACCCGGAGACCCAGGCGATCATCATGATCGGCGAGATCGGCGGCGACGCCGAGGTCAAGGGTGCGGAGTTCATTAAGCATTCCAAGGTTAAGAAGCCCGTGGTCGGCTTCATCGCCGGCCGCACGGCGCCGCCGGGCCGCCGCATGGGTCATGCGGGCGCGGTGATCTCCGGCGGCAACGACACGGCCGACTTCAAGGTCGATGCGATGAAGTCCGCCGGGATCCATGTCGCGGATTCTCCCGCGGCGCTCGGATCCACGATGGTCAAGGCCCTCAAGGGCTGACCGATCAGCACCGGGGGGACGGGCAGGGCCGCCGCCCGACCACGTCGGCGGTCGCAGATGGATCATGCGCGCCCGCGCGGCTGTCGCCGCGCGGCTGCGCGGTTGCGAACGGTGCCATGACTCAGACCCTCTCCTCGTTCCTGACCGGCGCCAACGGCGCCTTCATCGCCGAGCTCTACGAGCGCTGGCGTGCGAATCCGAATGCGGTCGACGCGAGCTGGCAGGCCGTGTTCGACGGCCTGGTCGACGACGCCGCCTCCGTCGGCGCGGAGATCCAGGGCCCGAGCTGGGCGCGCGGCCCGCGGGCGCAGGTGATCGGCATCGCCGAGCCGGCGGCCGCGGCGCGGAAGAACGGCAAGGCCGCCAACGGCGCCGTCGCCGAGAAGGGCGCGAGCCTCGAGCAGGTGCAGGCCGCGACGCGCGACTCCGTGCGCGCGCTGATGCTCATCCGCGCCTACCGCATCCGCGGCCACCTCGAGGCCAATCTCGATCCGCTGGGCCTGAAGGCGATCGAGCGCCACCCCGAGCTCGAGCCCGCGACCTACGGCTTCACGGATGCCGACATGGACCGTCCGATCTTCATCGACGGCGTGCTCGGCCTGTCCCATCCGACGCTGCGCCAGATCATGCAGGTGCTGCGCGAGACCTATTGCGGCTCGATCGGTGTCGAGTTCATGCACATGTCGGATCCGGACCAGAAGGCCTGGATCCAGGAGCGCATCGAATCGATCCGCAACCACACTGAATTCACCGACAAGGGCAAGAAGGCGATCCTCGAGCGCCTGACCGCGGCGGAGAAGTTCGAGCAGTTCCTCGACAAGAAGTACACCGGCACCAAGCGCTTCGGGCTCGAGGGCGGCGAGGCGATGATCCCGGCGCTTGAGCAGATCCTGAAGCGCGGCGGCCAGCTCGGCCTGCGCGAGGTCTGCATCGGCATGCCGCATCGCGGCCGCCTCAACGTGCTCGCCAACTTCATGGCCAAGCCATACGCGGCGATCTTCTCCGAGTTCCAGGGCACGCCGGCCAATCCGGACGACGTGCAGGGCTCGGGCGACGTCAAGTACCACATGGGCACCTCCGCGGATCGCGAGTTCGACGGCAATGCCGTCCATCTGTCGCTGCAGCCCAATCCCTCGCATCTCGAGGCGGTGAATCCTGTCGTGCTCGGCAAGGTGCGCGCCAAGCAGATGCAGCGCATGCAGGCCAACGCCGCGCTGTCGCGCGAGGACGCGATGGGCGAGGTAATGGCGATCCTGATGCACGGCGACGCCGCCTTCGCCGGCCAGGGGCTCGTCGGCGAGACGCTGATGCTCTCGGAGCTGAAGGGCTACCGCGTCGGCGGCACGATCCACTTCATCGTCAACAACCAGATCGGCTTCACGACGGCGCCGCAGTACTCGCGTTCGTCGCCCTATCCGACCGACGTCGGCAAGATGATCATGGCGCCGATCTTCCACGTGAACGGCGACGACGCCGAGGCGGTCGTCCACGTCGCGCGCATCGCGACCGAGTTCCGCCAGAGGTTCAAGAAGGACGTCATCCTCGACATGATGTGCTACCGGCGGCACGGGCATAACGAGTCCGACGAGCCGAGCTTCACGCAGCCGCTGATGTACAAGGCGATCTCGGGCCATCCGACGACGCGGGCGATCTACGCGGAGAAGCTGGTCAAGGAGGGCGCGCTCTCCGCCGACGAGGCGGACCGCGTCGCGACCGACTTCCAGGCCTATCTCGAGACGCAGTTCGAGGCGGGCAAGGGCTACAAACCGAACAAGGCCGACTGGCTCGAGGGCAAGTGGTCGGGGATCGAGGTGGCGTCCGGCGAGGATCGCCGCGGCGACACGGCGGTGACGATGCAGCTGCTCAAGGAGGTCGGCGCCGGGCTGACCCGCGTTCCCGAGCAGCACAACATCCATCGCACGCTGCGCCGCGTGCTGGACAACAAGCGCAAGATGATCGAGTCCGGCCAGGGCCTCGACTGGGCGACCGCCGAAGCGCTCGCCTTCGGCACGCTGCTTGTCGAGGGCACGCCGGTGCGGCTGTCCGGCCAGGACTGCGGCCGGGGAACCTTCTCGCAGCGCCATTCCGTGCTCGTCGACCAGGACAGCGAGGAGCGCTGGCAGCCACTGAGCCACCTTCGCGACGGCCAGGCCGGCTTCGAGGTGATCGACTCGCCGCTGTCCGAGTTCGGCGTCCTCGGCTTCGACTACGGCTACTCGCTCGCCGAGCCAAACGCGCTGGTGTGCTGGGAAGGCCAGTTCGGCGACTTCGCCAACGGCGCCCAGGTGATGATCGACCAGTTCATCTGCTCGGGCGAATCGAAGTGGCTGCGCATGTCCGGGCTCGTGCTGCTGCTGCCGCACGGCTACGAGGGCCAGGGGCCGGAGCACTCCTCGGCGCGGCTGGAGCGCTTCCTCCAGCTTTCCGCCGAGGACAACTGGCAGGTCTGCAACCTCACGACCCCGGCGAACTACTTCCATGCGCTGCGCCGGCAGGTCCGCCGGCCGTTCCGCAAGCCGCTCGTCATCATGACGCCGAAGTCGCTGCTGCGGCACAAGCTCGCCACGTCGGCGCTGGCCGACATGGGGCCGAACACGACGTTCCATCGCGTGCTCGGCGAGTCCGCGCCGCTGGTGGTCGACGACAAGGTGAAGCGCGTCGTGCTGTGCTCGGGCAAGGTCTATTACGACCTGCTGGAGGAGCGGGAGAGGCGCGGCGTCAAGGACGTCGCCCTGCTCCGCGTCGAGCAGCTCTATCCCTTCCCGTTCCGCACGCTCGAGAAGGAGCTGGCGCGCTACAAGAAGGCCGAGATCGTGTGGTGCCAGGAGGAGCCGGCCAACATGGGCTCGTGGCATTTCGTCGACCGGCGGATCGAGCAGGCGCTCGCGGGTCTCGACCTGAAGGCCAAGCGGCCGCGTTATGTCGGCCGGCCGGAATCCGCGTCGCCCGCGACCGGCTCCTACAAGCGTCACAATGCCGAGCAGGCGAAGCTCGTCGAAGAAGCGCTGACGACCTGAGCGTCGGCGCATCCCCGGAAAGGACCAGAACGATGGCTGTCGACATCAAGGTGCCCACGCTGGGCGAGTCGGTGACCGAAGCGACCGTCGCCAAGTGGTTCAAGGGCGTCGGCGACGCGGTCGCCGCCGACGAGCCGCTGGTCGAGCTCGAGACCGACAAGGTCACCGTCGAGGTGCCGAGCCCGAGCGCCGGCACGATCGCGGAGATCAAGGCCGCTGCGGGCGCCACGGTGAATGTCGGCGCCATCCTCGGCGCCATCGCCGAGGGCGCGGCCCCGGCGAAGAAGGCGGCGCCGGCGGCGGCGGCCAAGCCCGCGGCCGCGCCGGCCGCTTCGGCGGCCGGAGCCAAGGAGGCCGGCCCCGCGGCGCGCAAGCTGATGGCCGAGACCGGTGTCGTGCCGGCGGGCGGCAGCGGCAAGGACGGCCGCGTGACCAAGGCCGACGTCGTCGCCGCGGCGACGGGTGCGTCGGCGCCGGCATCGGCTCCCGCGCCGGCGCCCGTCGCGACGCCGGCGCCGCAGCCCGCCGCGCCGCATGTGCCGCGTGCCCTGGCGGCGCGCGAGGAGCGGGTCAAGATGACCCGCCTGCGCAAGCGCATCGCCGAACGCCTGAAGCAGGCGCAGAACACCGCCGCGATGCTCACGACCTTCAACGAGGCCGACATGAGCGCCGTCATGGCGCTGCGCGAGCGCTACAAGGACGGGTTCGAGAAGCGCCACGGCGTCAAGCTCGGGTTCATGGGTTTCTTCGTGAAGGCCTGCGTCGCGGCGCTGAAGGAGATCCCGGCGGTGAACGCCGAGATCGACGGCGACGACATCATCTTCAAGAACCACTACGACGTCGGCGTCGCGGTCGGCACCGAGCAGGGGCTCGTCGTGCCGGTCGTCCGCGATTGCGATGCGCTGTCGATCGCCGACGTCGAAAAGAAGATCGGCGAGTTCGGCAAGAAGGCGCGCGACGGCAAGCTCGGCCTCGACGACCTGCAGGGCGGGACGTTCACGATCTCCAATGGCGGCGTCTACGGCTCGCTGATGTCGACGCCGATCCTCAATCCGCCGCAGTCGGGGATCCTCGGCATGCACAAGATCCAGCCGCGCCCGATCGCGGTCGGCGACAGGATCGAGATCCGGCCGATGATGTATCTCGCGCTCTCCTACGACCATCGCATCATCGACGGTCGCGAGGCCGTCACGTTCCTGGTCCGGGTGAAGGAGGCGATCGAGGATCCGCAGCGGCTCGTCCTCGACATGTGAGCCGGACGCCACCGTCCGCAACGCGGAACGGGGCCGGCACGCGGGTGCCGGCCCCGTTTACGTTCCGGACGGCCTTCATGATTGGATGGCCACCGACCGGCATCGCCTCGACTCGCGGGCGCCGGTGTCCTCGAACCCTGTGCTCCGCGTTTCTGCCACATGCATCCGATCGTCCTTCTCCTGAGCGGCTTGGCCGCGGCTGTCCTCGTCGTCGGCTGCCGCCCCGAGGACGGGCCGCCGGCCGTGTCGATCGATCAGGCCCGTCGGACGACGGCGGAGATGCGGCAGGCGGGATTCGCGCCGCCACCGCGCAGCGTCGACGACATCGTCGCCATGCTGGCGCGCGAACGGCCCGATCCGGCGCGCGGCGGCGCGCTGCGGGCCCGTGCCGATGCGATCATCGCCGAAGGCGGCGAACCCGCCACGCGCGTACGCCAGCTGCAGGACCGCGCCCAGGCCGCATCGGATCTCGGCCGCGTCGCCCAGGCGCGGCGCGATGCGACGGCGGCGCTCGCGCTTGTGCGCGAGCACCGGCTCGACGGATTCGTTCAGCTCGCCTTCCTGCGCTCGCTAGAGGCGACGGCCGGGAACGTGTCGGATTCGATCCGGCACGCGGAGGCGGTCATCGAAAGCGCCGGGACGCTGGCCGGGCGGCGCTTCATCGCCCTGGGCGGATCCGCCAACAACCTGGCTGAGACCGGCGATCTCGAGCACGCGCGGATCTATCTCGCGCGGACCGAGACGCTGTGGAGCGAATCGCAGCGCTGGCCCGACCCGGACGGCAACCGCGACGCCTGGCGCACGGGGCTCGCGATGGCGCGCGGCGGCGTCGCGCTGGCGACCGGGCGGAGCGACACCGCGATCGCGGAGTTCCGCGAGGGCGTCGACGCCTATTCGCGATTTCTCCGGTCGGCGGCGGTGCGCGGCGCCGGCGGGCCGATCGGCCGCGGCGAGACCGCCGTGCAGCTCTTCCGCGCCATGGCCGCGGCGGCGCTGGCGCAGGCCGGGCGCCTGCCGGAGGCCGAGGTCGAGTCCCGGCGTGCGCTGTCCGACGTGGTCGCCGTCGTCGGCCGCGACCATCCCGACACGGCGATCATCCTGCATTCGACCGTCCGGATCCTGCTCGACCAGGGGCGCTCGTCCGACGCCGAGCGCCTGGCGCGCGAGGCGATCGCGATCCAGGACCGCGTCGGCATCGAGCCGGGATCGTGGCGTGCCGTGCGCTCGCGCCTCCTGCTCGCGGAGTCCCTCCAGGCGCAGGAGCGTCACACCGATGCGCTCGACGTGTTGCGCGACGTCGAGAGCGCCGCGGCGAGCGACCCCGACACGCTTCGTCGCGCCCTCGCCAACGATCCGGCACTCGGCTTCAGCCTGCTGCGGACGGGACGCGCGCGCGAGGCCGCCGGCGTGCTCGAGCCGCTGGCGGCGCGTCGCGCGGTCGACTACGGCGCCGGCCACGTGCAGACGGCGCTCGCGCGCGGCCTGCATGCGGCGGCGCTGCATCGTGTCGGCGAGCGCGCGCAGGCGCGCGCGGGCTTCGCGGCCGCGGTGCCGGTGCTGCTGGAGAGCGGTCGCGAGGCCGGCCGCGAGGGCAGCGCCGTTCGCACGCGCATGGCCACCGCGGTGCTCGAGTCATACATCGACCTCCTCGCCGACACGGGCACGCCGGCCGCCGTCGAGGAGGCGTTCCGCATCGCCGATGCGGCGCGCGGGCGGGCCGTCCAGAACGCGCTGGGCGCCTCTGCCGCGCGTGCGGCGATCGCCGATCCGCAGCTCGCCGATCTCGCGCGGCGAGAGCAGGACGCCGAGGTCCAGGTCGCCGCGCTCTACGGCGTCCTCAATAGCCTGCTCACCGCGCCGCCGGCGCAGCGCGACGAGGGCATCGTGGCGCGGGTGCGCAGCCAGATCGGCGAGCTGCGTGGCGCCCGGGTCGCGCTGCGCGGCGAGATCGAGGCGCGTTTCCCGGGATACGCCGAGCTCGTCGACGCGCGGCCGGCGACGATCGCGCAGGCACGCGCGGCGCTCGCCCCGAACGAGGCGTTGGTCGCCATGTTCGTGGGACGGGAGCGGAGCTATGTCTGGGGGGTCCGGCGCGCGGGCGATGTCGCCTTCGCCCGGGTGCCGATGGATGCGACGGCGGTCGCGGCGAGCGTGCAGGCGCTGCGGCGCGCGCTCGATCCCGTCGTCGCGCGGATCGGCGACATTCCCGCCTTCGACGTGGCCGTCGCCCACGACCTCTACGCGCGCTTCGTCGAGCCGCTGGGCGCGGCGCTGGACGGCGCCGCCACGATCGCCGTCGTGCCGCATGGCGCGCTGGCGCAGCTGCCGCTCGGTGTGCTGGTCACGGCGCCCACCGGCCGCATTCCGGGCGGCGACGGGCGTTCGTTGTTCGACGGATACAAGGCCGTCCCGTTCCTGATCCGCCAGCACGCGGTCGCGCAGCTGCCGTCGGTCGCGGCGTTCGTGAGTTTGCGCGCCGCGCCGCCGGGTCCCGTCGAGCGGCGGCCCTTCGTCGGCTTCGGCGACCCGGTCTTCGATGCCGGGGCGCCGCCGCGGAGCCCGCTCGTCGCCGCAGCCGGCGCGTCCACCCGCGGAATCGCGATGGAGCGCCGCAACTTGCCGCAGCTCGCGCAACGCGCCAGTGCGGGCCTGGCGCAGCTGCCCGCCCTGCCCGACACCGGCGAGGAGCTGCGCGAAGTCGCGCGAGCGCTCGGCGCCGATCCGGTGCACGATGTCTTCGTGGGCGCCGCCGCCAGCGAGCAGCGGGTCAAGTCGATGCCCCTCGCGGATCGACGCACCGTCATGTTCGCCACCCATGGCCTCGTGCCGGGCGATCTCGATGGACTCACGCAGCCCGCCCTCGCGCTTTCGGCGCCGGGCGCTGCCGACGGCGAAGGCGACGGCCTGCTGACTCTGGACGAGATTCTAAGCCTGCGGCTCGCCGCCGATTGGGTCGTGCTCTCGGCCTGCAACACCGCGGCCGGCGACGGCGCGGGTGCCGAGGCGCTGTCGGGACTCGGCCGCGCCTTCTTCTACGCCGGCGCGCGGGCGGTGCTGGCATCGAACTGGCCGGTCGAGACGGCCTCGGCGCGCATGCTGACCACGGACCTCTTCCGCCGTCAGGCGGCCGAACCGGGCGTGCCGCGGGCGGAGGCGCTGCGCCGCGCGATGCTCGCGCTGCTCGACGGGCCGGGGGCGCTGCAGGGCGGACGCGCGGTGTTCAGCTACGCCCACCCGATCTTCTGGGCGCCGTTCACGGTGGTGGGTGACGGCGGACCGTCGTCGCGCTGATCGCCGCCGCGCCGGTCGGCGGCCAGGGTGTCGCGGCCGCAGGCCGGTGCGGCAGCGTCACCGTGAAAGTGGTGCCGCGACCGAGTTCGCTGTCGACGGCGATCGTGCCGCCGTGCGTCGCGACAAGTTCGTTGACGAGATTGAGCCCGATGCCCGTTCCCGGGAGGTGGCGCGCGGAGGAGGTGCGGAAGAATCGCGCGAACAGCTTCGGGATCTCGTCGGCGGCGATGCCGATGCCGTAGTCCCGCACGCGAAGCACCGCGGCACCGCCGCCGGCAGCGATCGACACGTCGATGCGAGGGCAGTCGCCCGAGCACTTGATCGCGTTCGAGAGTGGGTTGGCGACGACTTGCTCGAGCAGCCTCTCGTCCGCCACGACCGTGCATTTCGACGCGTCGGTCGCGAGCACGAAGTCGGGGCCCGTGACGGCCGGATCGAAGCGGCGGAGCTGTGCCTGGATGTATGCGACGAGGTCCATCGTCGTCATGTGCGCCTCGGCGACCTCGTCGAAGCGAGCCGGCCCGGTAGCGCCGGCGGCGCGCCGGTCGCGCCGTTCGTGATCGGGAGCCGGGACAGGGATCACGCGGGACCCTGGCGTGCGGGAGAGGACCCGTCCCTGCGCCGCCGGCCTTAAGACCCGGTTACCCATTGGCCGGGCAGGATGATTTCGGGCCGCCGGGCTGCTTGTGCCCCGTCCGGGGTTACGGCAATTTCCGCGCGCATTTCCCCCGAGAAGGTGTGATTCATGGCTGACCAGACCTACGACCTCGTCGTCATCGGCGCCGGGCCCGGCGGCTATGTCTGCGCGATCCGCGCCGCCCAGCTCGGCATGAAGGTCGCCTGCGTCGAGAAGCGTGCCACGCTCGGCGGCACCTGCCTCAATGTCGGATGCATCCCCTCGAAGGCGCTGCTCCAGGCGTCGGAGAAGTTCGAGGAGGCGAGCCACGGGCTGGCGGCCTTCGGAGTCAAGGTCGGCAACGTCGAGCTCGACCTGAAGGCGATGATGGCCCACAAGGACAAGGTCGTGGACGCCAACGTCAAGGGCGTCGAGTTCCTGTTCAAGAAGAACAAGGTCGCGTGGGTGAAGGGGGCGGCCCGCCTCGCCGGCGGCGGTCAGGTCGCGGTCAAGGCCGCTGACGGCAGCGAGCAGCGGCTCAGCGCGCGCAACATCGTCATCGCCACCGGCTCCGAGGTGTCCGCCCTGCCGTCGATCAGGATCGACGAGCGTCGCATCGTGTCGTCGACCGGCGCGCTCGCGCTCGCCGAGGTGCCAAAGACGATGGTGGTGATCGGCGGCGGCTATATCGGCCTCGAGATGGCCTCGGTCTGGCAGCGGCTCGGCGCCAAGGTGACCGTCGTCGAGTTCCTCGATCGCATCCTTCCCGGGATGGACGGCGAGGTCTCGAAGCACATGCAGCGCATCCTCGGCAAGCAGGGCCTCGAATTCAGGCTGGCGACGAAGGTTCTCGGCGCCGAGCCCACCGATCCGGGTGTCGCGCTCACGATCGAGGCGGCGGCCGGCGGCAAGAAGGAGCAACTGCTGGTCGACGTCGTGCTCGTCGCGGTCGGGCGTCGCGCGTTCGCCGATGGCCTCGGCCTGAAGGAGACGGGCGTCGCCACCGACGACCGCGGCCGCATCGTGACGGACGCGCATTTCGCGACGAACGTGCAGGGCATCTACGCCATCGGCGACGTGATCGCCGGCCCGATGCTCGCGCACAAGGCCGAGGACGAGGGCGTCGCGGTGGCCGAGATCCTTGCCGGCCAGAAGCCGCATGTGAACTACGACGCGATCCCCGGCGTGGTCTACACGTGGCCCGAGGTCGCGACGGTCGGCAAGACCGAGGAGCAGCTCAAGCAGGACGGCGTCGACTACCGGATCGGCAAGTTCCCGTTCTCGGCCAACGGCCGGGCGCGCGCCATGAACATGACCGAGGGCTTCGTGAAGATCCTCGCCGACCGCAAGACCGATCGCGTGCTCGGGGTGCACATCATCGGGCCGAACGCCGGGGACCTGATCGCCGAGCTCGCGCTGGGCATGGAGTTCGGCGCCTCGGCCGAGGACATCGCGCGGACCTGCCACGCCCATCCCACGCTCAACGAGACCGTCAAGGAAGCGGCGCTCGCCGTCGACGGCCGCCCGATCCACATGTGAGCGCGGCCGCGGGACCGGCGCCCGCGCACCGGTCCCGATCGCGACGTCGCGATGGCGGCGGCGGCGCGCAGATGCGACGCTTCGTCATGGTCGAGAAGCTCTCGCTCCCCGCCGCGCGCCGATGCGCCATCGCCGCGCAGGGCCTGTCGCGTCCGCGACCCGGCGCCGCCTCTGCGCGCGACGTCGGCCGCATCGTCGGCGCGCTCGGCCTGCTGCAGATCGATTCCGTCAACGTGCTGACGCGCGCCCATTACCTGCCGCTGTTCTCGCGGCTCGGCAGCTACGACATCGAGGGGCTGCACAGGCTCGCCTATGCGGGCCGGCGCCGGCGGCTGTTCGAGTACTGGGGGCACGAGGCCTCGCTGCTGCCTGCCGAGGCCTATCCGCTGTTCCGCTGGCGCATGGAGGCCGCCGCGCGCGGCGAGCGCATCTACAAGGGCATCCGTGACTTCGCACGCCGCCGGCGCGCGCTGATCGAGAGCGTCCGCGCGCAGGTCGCCGCGCGCGGACCGCTGTCGGCCTCCGAGGTCGATGCCGGACGCCGCGGCGAGGGCGGCTGGTGGGGGTGGAGCGAGGCGAAGCTGGCGCTGGAGTGGCTGTTCTGGACCGGCGAGATCACCACCCATTCGCGCCGCGGCGCCGGTTTCGAGCGCGTCTACGACCTGACGGAGCGGACCCTGCCGCCGGCAGTCCTCGCGGCTCCGGTACCCGATCGCGCCGAGGCGCAGCGCCGCCTGCTCGCGCGCGCCGCGCGCGCGCACGGGATCGCCACGGCGACGGATCTCGCCGACTACTTCCGCCTGCCCCCGGCGGACGTGAAGGCGCGGGTCGCGGAGCTGGTCGAGCTGGGCGAACTGCGCCCGGCCGCGGTCGAAGGGTGGCGCGCGACGGCCTATCTTCACCGCGACGCGCGCGTGCCGCGGCGCGTCGAGGCGCGCGCGCTGCTCGCCCCCTTCGATCCGCTGGTGTGGGAGCGCGATCGCACCGAGCGCCTGTTCGGCTTCCGCTACCGGATCGAGATCTACACCCCGGCGCCGCGCCGGGTGCACGGCTACTACGTGCTTCCCTTCCTGCGCGGCGATCGCCTGGTCGCGCGCGTCGATCTCAAGGCCGATCGCGCGGCCGGCTGCCTGCGGGTGCCCGGCGCCTTTGCCGAGCCGGACCAGGCGACGGCCGAGAACGCCGCGGCGCTGGGCGAGGAGCTTTCGGCGATGGCGCGCTGGCTCGGGCTGGAGCGGGTTGCCGTGGGCGATCGTGGCGACATGGCTCGCCCGCTCGCCGATGCGCTCAGTCGCCGAGATCCACCCAGAAGCGCATCTTGATCGGCAGCCCGGGAGCGAGGGGCGGCCCGTCGCTGGTGCGCACGCCGCCCACCTTCTCGATCACGCGGCGCGAGGCGTGGTTGTCGACGTCGCAGGTGATCATCACGCGCGCGAGTCCCGCGGCGCGCGCGACCGGAAGGACGAGCCTCAGCGCCGCCGTCGCGCGCCCGGCGCCGCGCCGCCACGCGACGATCGTGTAGCCGATATGGCCCGAGACGTGATCGGGCAGGTCGTCCGTGCCGATGAGGTGCCGGAAGTTGATCGCGCCGCAGAAGTCCTGGTCCAGGATCCAGAACGCCGACCCCGGGAGCCGCGGCACCGTCTTGCCGGCCGTGGTGCGCAGCATCCGCGTGGGATCGCAGAGGTCGCGCAGGAAGCCGGCGCGATCGCGCCGGATCAGCGCCAGCTGCTCGCGCGAGATGTCGCGCTCGGTGTGCGGCGACCAGCCGCGCGCGAGCGCGTCCGCGTAGGCGTCGAGCAGCTCGGGGCAGGGCGCGACGAGGCGGACCATCCGCGTCTCAGTAGGGCCAGGCGATGCCCTCGGCGGCGAGCGTCCGCTGGAACGCCGGGCGGGCGATGACGAGGTCGCAGTTGCGCTTGATCGCCGGGCGGCTCCAGGCGGGATCCGGGAGGTTGCGCGACCAGCGCACGAGCATCGCCAGGTAGATGTCCGCGACGCTGAAGGCGGCGCCGGCGAGGTAGGGACCGTCGGCGGCGAGCGCCGCGTCGATGCGATCGAACATCGGGCCGATGCGCTTCTCCGCGCCGGCCTTCAGCGCCGCCTCGGCGGCCTTGTCGTCGAGATGCCAGTCGGGATGGCCGCGCTGGAGGAAGCGCTCCTGCAGGGTGTTCGTCAGGTACACCAGCCACTGCAGGTACAGCGCGCGCGCGCGCGTGCCCGGCGCCGGCGCGAGGCGCACCTCGGGATGGCGCTCTGCGAGCAGCATGCAGATCGCGGCCGACTCGAACACGGGTGCGCCGTCGACGATCAGCGTCGGGATGCGGCCGTGCGGATTGAGCTTCAGGTAGTCCGGCCGCTTGTGGTCGCCGGCCTGGAGATCGATGCGGACGAGTTCGTGCGGCGCGCCGGTCTCCTGGAGGACGGCGTGCGGCGCGAGCGAGGCGGCGCCCGGCGTGTAGAACAGCTTGTACATTCAGCCTCCTCCTTGCAGGAGCCAGTGCAGCGCGATCCACACGGCGGCGGCGCCGGCGCTGACCACCGCGAGCGCGATGGCGATGGCGATGACGGCAAACAGCGTCCCGACGATCACGACCACGCCGTCGCGCTCGACGAGTCCGAGCGCGATCACGGCCATCGCGATCGCCGGCGGCCAGTTGCCGAGCGGGATGGGCAGCGCGACGATCGTGGCGAGCACCAGGAAGACGATGCCCAGCACGCGCTCCGCCAGCGGCGAGGTGAGCGGCTCGAGGCGGGGGCGCAGCATCCGCTCCACGCGGTCGAGCTGCGGGCCGGACTTCGCGACGATCGAGCGGAAGTCCTCGGCGCTGATCGATTTCTGCATGAGGAAGCCGGGCAGCCAAGGCTTCTCCAGCCCGGCGATCATCTGCAGCGCGAAGATGATCTGCGGCGCACCGAACACGGTCGAGACCCCCGGGATCGTCCCGAGCCCGACGGCGTTGGGCAGGGCGAAGATCAGCATGAGCAGGCCGAAGGCGCGGTCGCCGAGCGAGGCGACGAGGTCGCCCAGCGCCACGCGCGTCGTCGCGTTCGCCGCGAGCGCTTCGAGGATCTCGGACGTCTTGCGGCCGTTGGTCGACACGGGAGTCCTGACTTCCGGCAGGGAAAAGGGCGCGCATCCTAGTTGCGCCTCGCGCGGACCGTCAAAGCTTCGCGCCGAGCGTGTGCCGGGCCGGCCGCGGGTCCCTGCCGGCCGCGCCGTCGATTGCGGGTGCCGGACCCGACCCCTACACTTCCCGAAGATCCCGGGAGGACGTGCGCGATGGCTCATCTGACGGTCGACGAGAGGGCGCGCTACGTGCGCGACGGCTGGGTGGTCCCGAAATGGCGCCTGCCCGCGGCGCGGGTCGACGCCATGCGCGCGTCGCTCGACAGGCTGATCGCGGACAATCCCGGGATCCGACCGGAGAAGCTCGTCAGCGCCCATATCGAAGGCGAGAATTCCGAGGGCGTACGCGGCTCGCGCGACTTCCTCGAGCTCGCGATGGACAAGGAGATCGTCGAGCTCGTCGCCGACGCGATCGGCGAGGACATCATCCTCTGGGGCTGCCAGGTGTTCTGCAAGCCGGGCGGCGACGGTCTCGAGACGCCGTGGCACCAGGACGGGCACTACTGGCCGATCCGCCCGCTGGCGACCTGCACCGTCTGGCTGGCGCTCGATCCGTCGACCCGCGCCAACGGCTGCCTGCGCGTCATTCCCGGAAGCCACGCGGCGCGCGAGCTCTATTCGCACATGACCGAGAACCGCACCGACGTCGTGCTGACGGCGAAGATCGACGATCCCGCGTTCGACGAGGGCAAGGCGGTCGACATCGAGCTCGAGCCCGGGCAGATGTCGCTTCACGACGTCTACATGATCCATGGCGCCAACGCGAACCGCTCGCCGCAGCGTCGCGCCGGCGTCGCGATCCGCTACATGCCGGGCACGTCGGTGTTCGAGCGCGGGCTGATCGCGACGTCCAGCAAGAGCGGCTACAAGGTCGACTTCGCGACGCGGCCGCTGTGGCTGCTGCGGGGCCGCGACCGCACGGGTCGCAACGACTTCGAGCGCGGGCACCGTCGCGCCCTCGCCTGAGGGCTCAATCCTTGGCGCGGGGATGCGCCCGCGCATAGACCTCGAGCATCCGCGCCGCGTCGACCCCGGTGTAGCGCTGAGTCGTCGACAGCGAGGCGTGTCCGAGGAGCTCCTGGATCGCGCGCAGGTCGCCGCCGGCGCCGAGCAGGTGCGTCGCGAAGGAGTGGCGCAGCGCGTGCGGCGTCGCCTCGTCGGGCAGGCCGAGCGCCGCGCGCAGGTGGCGCATGCGCTTCTGGATCAGCTCGGCGCGCAGCCGGCCGCCGCGGGCCCCGAGGAAGAGGGGCCCGCGCCGCGGTGCGGCCGGCAGCGGGCAGAGGCGCAGATAGGCGTCGATCGCCTCGCGCACGATCGCGAGCAGGGGCACGACGCGCTCCTTGCGGCCCTTGCCGCGCACCCGCAGCGCGTCGCCCAGCGGCAGGACCTCGCGGTCGAGCGATAGCGCCTCGTCGATGCGCAGGCCGCAGCCGTAGAGCAGCGTCAGCACCGCGGTGTCCCGCGCCGCGATCCACGGCTCCTCCTCGAGCGCGCCGACGGCGTCGAGGGCCGCGGCGGCATCGGGCGTGGCGAGCGGCCGGGGCAGGCCGCGCGGAAGCTTCGGGCCGCGGAACGCGAGGAGCCTGGCGTTCGCCCAGAGCCGCCGGCGCTCCGCCCAGCGGAACAGGCTCTTCACGGCCGAGAGCGCGCGCGCGTTGGACGCGGCGACGAGGCCGTCGCCGTGGCGTCGCGCGAGCCACGCCCGGAGGTCGGCGAGGGTCAGCGCGTCGAGCGCGTCGGTATCGACGGGGCGGCCTTGATGGCCGGTGATGAAGGCGAGGAAGTCGTCGACGTCGCGCCGATAGGCCGCGAGGGTGTGGCGCGAGGCCCGCTTCTCCTGCTCGAGCCAGGCGAGCCAGTCGCCGCAGGCCTCGTCGACGGCCGGCGCCGCGGCGCGCGCGCCGCGCGGCGAGGCTCCGCCCGTCAGCGGTCGAGCCATCCGCGGAAGGTGAGCTCGAGCGCGCGCGCGAGGAATCCGAGCAACTCGGTGCCCTGGCTGGCGCCGAAGCGCGCGGAGTCGCGGGCGCCGAGCGCCAGCAGTCCGGCGGGCGCCTCGCGCTTCAGCTGCAGGCGCATCAGGGCCTGGCTCTTCACGAGGGGCGCCGCGGCGCCGAACAGCGCCGCATCCGCGACCACCGGTCCGAGCAGCAGGACGTCGCGCGCCGGGGGGATCCAGCCGTCGATGCGGCCCTTCGGCCAAAGCCGCAGGCCGCGCGCGGCGGCGTTGATCGGGGCGCGGTCGAGCGACTCGAAGCCGAGCACGACGGTGTCGACCTCGAGATGCAGGGCCAGGTCGACGGTGACGATCTCGATGAGGTGCTCGAGCGTGCGCGCCCCCAGCATCGCCAGAACCGTCGTGTGGATCCGGCCCTGCGAGGCGACGTTGGCGCGGCTCGCCGCGATGATCTCCTCGTGCGCGCGCTTCATGCGGCCGAGGTCGCCCTGCAGCCGCTCGACGACGAAACGCTGGAAGTCGAGGACGCCGCGGCCGTGCCGCGACGCCGGCGGCGTCAGGTCGTGGAGCAGGTCGGCGTGCTGGGCCAGGAACTCGGGATTGCGCGCAAGGTAGTCGGCGACGTCGGCGGCGCTGACATCGGGGCGAAGGGCGGCGGCTGGCTGCTGGTCGGACAAGGGGCGGCCCTTCGACTTGGGTGGATCAACCGAGGATCGACTGGCCGGTCTTCTGCCAGTCGGCGAGGAACGCCGCGAGGCCCTTGTCGGTCAGCGGGTGGTTGTACATCTGGCGCAGCACGTTCGGCGGCAGGGTGGCGACGTGAGCGCCGAGCTTCGCGGCCTCCACGACGTGGATGGGATGGCGCACGGAGGCGACCAGCACCTCGGTCTTGATCGCGGGATAGGCGGCATAGATGCGGCAGATGTCGGCGATCAGCGCCATGCCGTCGGTCCCGACGTCGTCGAGGCGCCCCACGAAGGGAGAGATGAAGGCCGCGCCGGCCTTGGCGGCGAGGATCGCCTGCGCCGCCGAGAAGCACAGCGTGACGTTCACCTTCGTGCCCTCGTTCGACAGCGCCTTGCAGGTCTTCAGCCCGTCCGGCGTCAGCGGCACCTTGACCGCGACGTTCGGCGCGAGCTTGGCAAGCTTGCGGCCCTCCGCGAGCATCGTGGCATGGTCGGTCGCGGTCACCTCGGCGCTCACCGGCCCGGTCACGACGGCGCAGATCTCCTTGATCACGTCGAGCATGTTGCGGCCCGACTTCGCGATCAGCGAAGGATTGGTGGTGACGCCGTCGACCAGGCCGGTATCGGCGAGGTCGCGGAGCTCCTTGAGGTCGGCGCTGTCGATGAAGAACTTCATGGGAGAGCTGCCTTGCTGCGGGCGGGATCCGCTGCGCGCGAGCGATGACTCGCCGGCAACGGCGTCGTCCCGTGTGCCACACGGCCCCTCGCGCGTAAAGTCCAGCGCATGACGCTGCCGATCGACGAGTCGACGACCGCGCCGGCGGCGCGCGTGCGCGTGCTGCTGCCGCTGCCGCTCGCGGGCGCCTACGACTACCGCGTCGACCCGGCGACGCCGGTGTCGCCGGGCGATTTCGTGCGCGTGCCGCTCGGGCGTCGCGTCGAGATCGGCGTCGTGTGGGACGGGGCGAGCGACCCCGCGACGCCGATCGCCGCCGAGCGTCTCAAGACAATCCTCGATCGTCTCGATGCGCCGCCGGTGTCGGCGGTGACGCGCCGCTTCGTCGACTGGATCGCGCACTACACGATGTCCGCGCCCGGCGCGGTGCTCCGCATGGCGATGAGCGTGCCCGCCGCGCTCGAGCCCGCGGCGCCGCAATGGGGATGGGTGCTGTCGCCGGGCGCTCCCAACCCGGTGGTCGCCGAGCCGGGTGCGGCGCGGCTCACGCCCGGGCGCCGCCGCGTGCTCGAGGCGATGGCCCACGGGGCGGCGCGGTCGACCAGGGACATCGCGGCGACCGCCGGCGTGAGCTCGGCGGTGGTGACGTCGATGGCCGAGCTCGGCTGGCTCGTGCCCGCAGTGCTGCCCGCGACGCATCGGCGCGAGCCGGACGGCGCGCATCCCGGCCCGGTGCTGTCGCCTGCGCAGCGCGAGGCGGCGGATGCGCTCGCCGGGCGGATCGACGCCGGCTTCGCCGCGACGCTGGTCGACGGCGTGACGGGCGCGGGAAAGACCGAGGTGTATTTCGAGGCGATCGCCGCCGCGCTGCGCGCGGGCCGCCAGGTGCTCGTGCTGCTGCCGGAGATCGCGATGAGCGCGCAGTGGCTGGCGCGGTTCGAGCAGCGCTTCGGCGCCGTGCCGGCAAGCTGGCATTCGGAGCTGAACGCCGGCCAGCGCGTGCGCACGTGGCGCGACGTGGCGGCGGGCCGCGCGCGGGTCGTCGTCGGGGCGCGCTCGGCGCTGTTCCTGCCCTATCGCGACCTCGGCCTGATCGTGATCGACGAGGAGCACGAGCAGGCGTTCAAGCAGGAGGACGGCGTGATCTATCACGCCCGCGACATGGCGGTGGTGCGGGCGCATCTCGGCCGGATTCCGATCGTGCTCGTGTCGGCGACGCCTTCGCTCGAGACCGTCGTGAACGTCTCGCGCGGGCGCTATCGCTGCGTCCATCTTCCGGCACGGCACGGCGGCGCGACCCTGCCGGCGGTCGAGCTGGTCGATCTGCGCCGCGAGCCGCCGCCGCCGCGCGCCTGGATCGGCCCGCGCCTGCGCGCCGCCGTGGCGGCGAACCTCGCCGCCGGCGAGCAGTCGGTGCTGTTCCTCAATCGCCGCGGCTATGCGCCGCTGACGCTGTGCCGGTCCTGCGGCCATCGCCTGCAATGTCCGCATTGCACGGCCTGGCTCGTCGAGCACCGGCTGGCCGGACGACTGCAATGCCATCACTGCGGCTACAGCGCGCGCATTCCGCGCACCTGCCCGAGCTGCGACGCCGAGGACCGGTTCGCGCCCTGCGGCCCCGGCGTCGAGCGCGTCGCCGAGGAGGCGCGCGCGCTGTTCCCGGCGGCGCGCCTAGAGATCATGACGTCGGACACGATCGGCGGACCCGACGCCGCGTCTGCCTTCGTCGAGCGCATGATCGCGGGCGAGATCGATTTGCTGGTCGGCACGCAGATCGTCGCCAAGGGACACCACTTCCCCGGGCTGACGCTCGTCGGCGTCGTCGACGCCGATCTCGGCCTTGCCGGCGGCGACCTGCGCGCCGGCGAGCGCACCTATCAACTGCTGCATCAGGTCGCAGGCCGCGCGGGGCGGGCCGGGAAGCCGGGCCGCGTGCTGCTCCAGACGCACCTGCCCGAGCACCCGGCGATGCAGGCCCTGGCCGCCGGCGACCGGGACGGGTTTCTCGCCGGGGAGATCGACACGCGCGAGCGGCTCGGGCTGCCGCCTTTCGGCCGCCTCGCCGCGCTGATCGTGGCCGGCCCCGAGCCGGACGAGGTCGACCGCCTGTGCCGCCATCTGGCCGGGCGCGCGCCCGCGGGCCCCGGCGTGACGGTGCTCGGGCCGGCCCCGGCGCCGCTCGCGATCCTGCGCGGCCGGCACCGGCGGCGCTTCCTCGTGCGGGCGAGCCGCGACGTCCCGATTCAGGATCTGATCGCCGATTGGCTCGCCGCCGTTAAGCATTCCGCCCGCGTCCGGATCCAGATCGACATCGACCCCTACAGCTTCCTTTGAGGGTGGCTGCGAAGCCCGGCCGCACGGGCTGCGTCGTTCGAGTCCTTGCGTGGCGTGCCGGCAGGGCGCTAAGCGATTGACCCTGCTCGCTGCCGAAATCGCGGAGTGACGCCATGAACGACGAATCCCCGAAGCTGCAGCCTGGACAGCCGGGAGTCGAAGGACCGGCGAAGCTCAAGTGCTTCGCGATCAACGAGCATCCCTGCGAGCTCGTGCCGGCGCCGCCGGAGCGGGCGTGGATGGACGCCTATTCGAACCGGCATCCCTATCGTTGCCTGCCGCTGAGCATCGCCAACTCGCATGGCTGGCTCGTCCTCATGCCGATCCCGATCGAGGTCGAGTGGACCGGCCTGACCAGCATGGAATCGCTCACGGTGCGGGCGCTGAAGCCGATGCCCGACGGGCGGCCGCTCGAGCACTTCGCGCGCAGCAATTTCGGCCACGGCATCGTCACCTTCCACACCGACTACATCTTCCAGACGCCGCCGGGCTGGGACCTGCTCTGCACGGGCCCGTTCAACTCGCCGAAGGACAATTGCTATCCGCTGACCGGGATCATCGAGACGGACTGGCTGCCGTATCCGTTCACGATGAACTGGCGGATCATGAAGCCGGGCAAGGTGGTGTTCGAGGAGGGCGAGGCGTTCTGCTTCATCTTCCCGATCCCGAAGCAGTCGCTGATCGACACGCAGCCGGAGATCCATCGGCTCCGGGACGAGACCGAGCTGCATCGCCAGCACGAGCAGTTCCGCACGTCGCGCCAGGACTTCCTCGACAAGATGGCCGCCGGCGACGAGGGCGCCAAGAAGCAGGGTTGGCAGCGCTACTACTTCACCGGCAAGCATCCCGACGGCACGCGCGTCGAGGGCCACATGAACAAGCTGCGGCTCAAGGATCCGGTCGATCTGCGCCGGCCCGCGGACCAGGCGCCGTCGATGGCGGCCGATCTCGGCGGCCTGAAGCTGAAGCCCGCGGCGGCCGCGAAGCCGGACTTCAGCCTGCTGCTGCAGGGCGCGGCCACGGGCACCGCGAAGCCCGCGCCGCGCGCCCAGCCGATCGCCGTCGCATCGCCGTCGAGCGTTGCCGGCGAGCGGCGCTGGCTAGAGGGCAGCGCGCTCGACTACATCGACAACAAGCAGAGCATCCTCAATGTCGCGGGCCGCTCGCGGCTCAAGGACGGGATACTCGTGCCCTCGCCGCACACGCGTCGGATCGCCTCGCCGGAGGAAGCTGCCGAATACGGCCTGGTGTGCGTCGAGAACATGCTGTCGGCGCAGGAATGCACCTACCTGTCCGACGTGTTCCACCGGCACAAGGACATGCTCTACAGCGCCAAGGACAACGACCCGTTCTGGAACAACCGCTTCGTCTGGCTGCACGACATCCTGAAGGTGGAGCCGGAAGCCGCGGAGCTGATGGCGGCGGCGTCGCACGACGCGCGCGAGGCGGTGGCGAGCTTCTACAAGCTCACGGCGCCGATCTACTCGGACATCCTGCAGATCGTGCAGTGGCCCGTCGGCATGTCGATGCCGCCGCATGCCGATCAGGCGAATCCCAACGGCAGCCCGCACGGCATGGCGTATCGCGACTTCGGCGGCATCACGTATCTGAACGACGACTATGAAGGCGGCGAGCTCTACCTCACCGCGCTCGATGTCGTGATCAAGCCGAAGCGCGGGATGTTCCTGGGCTTCACGGCCGGCTTCCACCACGAGCATGCCGTGCTCAAGGTGACGTCGGGCAATACCCGGCTGACGATGCCGACCTTCTATACCTTCGACAGATCGCATGCGAACCCGCTGCTCCATCCCGACGCAGCGGAGGCGGTGCGCGCCCGGCTGCAGGGCTGACCCGGCGGCCGCCGGCCGCAACATCGCGTGCCCGCCGTGTTGCATCGCCGTAGCGGGACGTGGTAGCTAACCGCCGCCTTGCGGGCAGGGGGGATCCCTCGACCGCGAGGTTTCATTTTGGATCAAAGGGTTCCACCCGTTCGGGCTGGCGCCCGATCACCCACAAGGACGTCGGGTCGACGTGGCATCCGAGACCTCCCAATCTGCTGGCCTCGCCGGTCGCTATGCGACCGCGCTTTATGAGCTGGCCCATGACGCCAACGCCCTCGATCAGGTCGCGTCCGATCTCAATCGGCTGAAGACGCTGGTGGGCGAAAGCGCCGACATCCGGCATCTCCTGGCGAGTCCGCTGATCCCCCGCGCGCAGCAGGCGAAGGCGGTCGGCGCCATCGCGGCAAAGGCGGGGATCGGGGATATCGCCCGGCGCTTCGTCGGGGTGATCGCCAACAACCGGCGGCTCTCCCAGCTGCTCGCCTGCATCGATGCCTTCGAGTCGCTGCTGGCACGCCGCCGGGGCGAGGTCGAGGCGGAGGTCGTCTCGGCGACGCCGCTGACCCAGAGCCAGATCAACGCCATCTCGGCGGCGATCCCGGGTGGCACCGGACGCAAGGTCCGGTTGATCCTGAAGGTCGATCCGAAACTCCTCGGCGGCTTGCGCGTCAAGGTGGGCTCGCGCCTCGTCGACGCCTCGCTCGCCGCCAAGCTCAGCCGTCTACAGCTCGCGATGAAAGGGACTGCGTGATGGAAATCCGCGCCGCTGAAATCTCTGCGATCCTCAAGGAGCAGATCGCCAAGTTCGACTCCGCCGCGGATGTCGCCGAGGTCGGCCAGGTCATCTCCGTCGGCGACGGCATCGCGCGCGTCTACGGCCTCGACAAGGTCCAGGCCGGCGAGATGGTCGAGTTCGCCAACGGGTTGAAGGGCATGGCCCTCAACCTCGAGATCGACAACGTCGGCATCGTCATCTTCGGCGACGACCGCGACATCAAGGAAGGCGACACGGTCAAGCGCACGGGCGCCATCGTGGACGCGCCGGTCGGCAAGGGCCTGCTGGGTCGCGTCGTCGACGCCCTCGGCAATCCGATCGACGGCAAGGGCCCGATCCAGGGCGCCGAGCGCCGCCGCGTCGAGATCAAGGCGCCGGGCATCATCGCGCGCAAGTCGGTCCACGAGCCGATGCAGTCGGGCCTCAAGGCGATCGACGCGCTGGTGCCGGTCGGTCGCGGCCAGCGCGAGCTGATCATCGGCGACCGCCAGACCGGCAAGACGGCCGTCGCGATCGACACCTTCATCAACCAGAAGGCGATCAACGCCTCGGGCGACGAGTCGAAGAAGCTCTATTGCATCTACGTCTGCGTCGGCCAGAAGCGCTCGACTGTCGCGCGCATCGTCAAGACGCTCGAGGACTACGGCGCGCTCGAGTATTCGATCATCGTCGCCGCGACGGCGTCCGATCCCGCGCCGCTGCAGTTCCTCGCGCCCTACACGGGCTGCACGATGGGCGAGTACTTCCGCGACAACGGCATGCATGCCGTGATCGTGTACGACGACCTCTCCAAGCAGGCCGTCGCCTACCGTCAGATGTCGCTGCTGCTGCGCCGTCCGCCGGGCCGCGAGGCCTTCCCGGGCGACGTGTTCTACCTGCACTCGCGCCTGCTCGAGCGCGCCGCCAAGATGTCGGACGCGATGAAGGCCGGCTCGCTGACCGCGCTGCCGGTCATCGAGACGCAGGCCGGCGACGTCTCGGCCTACATCCCGACGAACGTCATCTCGATCACCGACGGGCAGATCTTCCTCGAGACCGAGCTCTTCTATAAGGGCATCCGCCCGGCCATCAACGTCGGCCTGTCGGTCAGCCGCGTCGGCTCTGCCGCGCAGGTCAAGGCGATGAAGCAGGTCGCCGGACGCATCAAGCTCGAACTCGCGCAGTACCGCGAGATGGCCGCCTTCTCGCAGTTCGCCTCGGACCTCGACGCGGCCACGCAGAAGCTGCTGGCGCGCGGCGCGCGCCTGACCGAGCTGCTCAAGCAGGCGCAGTACTCGCCGATGCCGGTCGAGGAGCAGGTGGTGTCGATCTTCGCGGGCACCCGCGGCTATCTCGACGGCCTGCCGATCGCGGTGATCCAGAAGTTCGAGAAGTCGCTCCTCGGCGAGCTCAAGTCGCGGCATCCGCAGGTGCTCGAGGCGATTCGCAGCGAGCGCGAGATCTCGAAGGCGACCGAGGCCAAGCTGACCGAGATCCTCGACGGCCTCGTCAAGACCTTCGCCTGAGTAGCGGCGCCAGAGCCAACGGGGACAGCGGCCGATGCCGTCGCTAAAGCAATACCGGATGCGGATCGCGTCGGTTAAGTCGACGCAGAAGATCACGTCGGCGATGAAGATGGTCGCCGCCGCCAAGCTTCGTCGCGCCCAGGAGAAGGCCGAGGCCGCGCGTCCCTACGCCGAGCGCATGAGCCGGATGCTCGGCTCGCTGGCCGGCTCGCTCGTCGGCGGTGCCGGCGCGCCCGCGCTGCTCGCCGGCACCGGCAGGGACCAGGTCCACCTCGTCGTCGTCGCGACGTCCGATCGCGGCCTGTGCGGCGCCTTCAACTCGTCGATCGTGCGCGGCGCGCGGGCGCATGTCCGCCAGCTCCTCGCCGACGGCAAGCAGGTCAAGATCCTGTGCGTCGGGCGCAAGAGCCGCGACCAGCTGCGTCGCGACTTCGCCAAGCTGATCGTCGACACGATCGACGAGGTCGGCAAGAAGTCGCTGACCTTCGCCGACGCCCAGCGCATCAGCGACCGCATCCTCGCGATGTTCGAGGCGGGCGAGTACGACGTCTGCTCGCTGTTCTACGCGCGCTTCAAGTCGGCGATCAGCCAGATCGTCACCCGCCAGCAGCTCGTGCCGTTCGCGGTCGAGGGCGCCGCCGCGGGCGTGCCGGCGACTTCCGGCGGCGCGGTGTACGAATACGAGCCGGAGGAGGAGCGGATCCTCGCCGAGCTGCTGCCCCGCAATCTTGCGGTCCAGGTGTTCCGGGCCCTGCTCGAGAACAGCGCCTCCGAACAGGGCGCCCGCATGACCGCGATGGACAACGCCACGCGCAACGCGGGCGACATGATCAAGAAGCTCACCCTCAGCTACAACCGCCAGCGCCAGGCGACGATCACGAAGGAACTGATCGAGATCATCTCCGGCGCCGAGGCCGTCTAAGCACATCCCGTCAGGAGCATACCCATGGCGAAGAACAACGTTGGTCGCGTGACGCAGGTGCTGGGCGCCGTCGTCGACGTACATTTCGACGGCGAGCTGCCGAACATCCTCAATTCTCTGCACGTGCAGAACCAGGGCAAGACCCTGGTCCTCGAGGTCGCGCAGCACCTCGGCGAGCAGACCTGCCGCACGATCGCGATGGACTCGACCGACGGTCTCGTGCGCGGCCAGGAGGCCGTCGACACCGGCGCGCCGATCTCCATGCCGGTCGGCCCGGAGACGCTCGGGCGCATCATCAACGTCATCGGCGATCCGATCGACGAGCGCGGCCCGGTCAACGCCAAGCGCAGCTCGCCGATCCATCGCTCCGCGCCGGACTTCGTCGACCAGTCCACCGAGGCGCAGATCCTCGTCACGGGCATCAAGGTCATCGACCTGCTCGCGCCCTACGCCAAGGGCGGCAAGATCGGCCTGTTCGGCGGCGCGGGCGTCGGCAAGACCGTGACGATCATGGAGCTGATCAACAACGTCGCGAAGGCGCACGGCGGCGTGTCGGTCTTCGCGGGTGTCGGCGAGCGCACGCGCGAGGGCAACGACCTCTATCACGAGATGATCGAATCGGGCGTCATCAAGCTCAACGACAAGGACACGGCCGGCTCCAAGGTGGCGCTCGTCTACGGCCAGATGAACGAGCCGCCGGGTGCGCGCGCGCGCGTCGGCCTCTCGGGCCTCACCGTCGCCGAGTACTTCCGCGACGAGGAGGGCCAGGACGTCCTGTTCTTCGTCGACAACATCTTCCGCTTCACCCAGGCGGGCGCCGAGGTCTCGGCGCTGCTCGGCCGCATCCCCTCGGCCGTCGGCTACCAGCCGACGCTGTCGACCGACATGGGCGCGCTGCAGGAGCGCATCACCTCGACCAAGAAGGGCTCGATCACCTCGGTGCAGGCCATCTACGTGCCCGCCGACGACCTGACCGACCCGGCGCCGGCGACCTCGTTCGCGCACCTCGACGCGACGACCGTGCTGTCGCGCCAGATCGCCGAGCTCGGCATTTTCCCGGCGGTCGACCCGCTCGACTCCACCTCGCGCATGCTCGACCCGCGGGTCATCGGCGACGAGCACTACCAGGTCGCGCGCGACGTCCAGCGCGTGCTGCAGACCTACAAGTCGCTGCAGGACATCATCGCCATCCTGGGCATGGACGAGCTCTCGGAAGAGGACAAGCTGACGGTCTCGCGCGCGCGCAAGATCCAGCGCTTCCTCTCGCAGCCCTTCCACGTGGCCGAGGTCTTCACCGGCACGCCGGGCGTGCTCGTGAAGCTCGAGGATTCGATCAAGGGCTTCAAGAAGATCGTCGCCGGCGAGTGCGACGACATGCCGGAGGCCGCGTTCTACATGGTCGGCACGATCGAAGAGGCCATGGAGAAGGCGCGCAAGATGGCCGCCGAGGCCGCCTGAACCGGGCGTCCACGTCAAGTCCGAGGAACTGATCCATGGCCGACAAGGTCGAGTTCGAGCTCGTGAGCCCCGAGCGCCTGCTGGTGTCCAAGCCCGTCGACATGGTCGTCGTGCCGGGTGCCGAGGGCGATTTCGGCGTCCTGCGGGGGCACTCGCCGCTGATCTCGACCTTGCGCCTTGGCGTCATCGACATCCATGACGGCGGGTCGGTCCAGCAGCGGATCTTCGTGGCCGGCGGCTTTGCCGAGGTCACGGCCGAGCGCTGCACGGTGCTGGCCGAGGAGGCCGTGGCGTTGAGCGACATCAAGCGCGCCGATGTCGAAGGCCAGATCAAGGGCTTCCGCGACCGCCTCGCGGTGGCCGACACCGACGCCGAGCGAACGGCGCTGGCCGCCCGGATCGCGGTCGCCGAAGCCAAGCTCGCGCTGGTTTGACGCAGCCCCCGCGGCGGCGGCCGCCGCGGAGTTGGCAAAGCCCGGCATTCGGAATAAGTCGATACCGTTAAGATCCCGAGTCCACCCGAGGATCCGACGACGGCCATGAAGCACTGGACTCTCGACGACATCGACTGGGGCCGGTTCGACGCGACCAAGGTCACGCCCGATCTCGTGCGGATCATCAAGGCCGCGGCGCTGGTCGAGCACAACGGCCATGTCTACGAGGCCTATCTCTGCAACGTCTTCGCGGGCGACGCCGAATTCCAGTCGGCCGCGCGCGCGTGGGCGGAGGAGGAGGTCCAGCACGGCGAGGCGCTCGCGCGCTGGGCGGAGCTGGCCGACCCGAGCTGGAGCTTCGAGGCCTCGTCCCGCCGATTCAATGACGGCTACAAGCTGCCGGTCGATCGCGTCGAGTCGGTGCGCGGCTCGCGCACCGGCGAGCTGATCGCGCGCTGCATGGTCGAGACGGGGACCAGCTCCTACTACACCGCCCTCGCCGAGGCCGCGGCCGAGCCGGTCCTGCAGCAGATCTGCCGCAAGATCGCGGCCGACGAGTTCCGGCACTATCGCCTGTTCTACGACCACATGCGCCGCTACCAGTCCGCCGAGCGGCTGGGCCGGCTGGGCCGACTGCGCACCGGTCTCGGCCGCATCCTCGAGACCGAGGACGACGAGCTCGCCTACGCCTACTTCGCCGCGAATGCCGGACGCGACGACCGCTACGAGCGGCGCGCGTGGAGCCGCGCCTACGCCCGCCAAGCCTACGGCTACTACCGCGCGCACCATGTGGAGCGCGGGATCGGCATGGCGTTCAAGGCGGTCGGGCTGCCGTCCAACGGTCGCCTGCACCGCCTGACCTGGCGGCTCGCCCACCGCTTCCTTCGCTGGCGCGCCTCGAGCCTCGCGGCACAGGGCGCCTGACGCGCCCGACCGCGGCCGATCCGACCCCGGCCGATCCGACCCCGGCGGATCCGACGCCGGCCGACCCGATCCCGGCCGACCCGACGCTCGGCGTGCTCACGGCGCCTTCACGGCGCGGTCGTCGTTCTGTTACACGCAGACGGCAAAAGAACGGCTTCCCGTCCCCCGTCGAGAGTCCTCCGCGATGATCTTCCGCCGCTCCGTCCTCGCCGCCGCCGGGCTCGTCCTGGCCGCGGCGGCGCCCTTGGCCGCCGCGCAGTCGCCGGCGGGCAAGCTCGTCCTCTACACCTCGCAGCCGCAGGCCGACGCCCAGGCGACGATCGACGCCTTCCGCAAGGTCCATCCCGGCGTCGAGGTCAGCTTCACGCGCGACGGCACGACCCAGCTCATGAACAAGCTCCGTGCGGAATTCACCGCCGGCGCGCCGCAGGCCGACGTGCTCTTCATCGCCGACGCGATGACCATGGAAGCGCTCAAGAAGGACAAGCGGCTGCTCGCCTATCCGGAGGCCCGGACCGAGGGCTTCCCGGTCGGCGCGCACGACGCCGACAAGACCTACTTCGCCACCAAGCTCATCACGACCGGCATCGTCGTCAACAAGGCGGCGCCGCTGCGGCCGACACGCTGGGCCGATCTCGCCCGACCCGAGCTGAAGGGACAGCTCATCATGCCGTCGCCGCTCTATTCGGGCGCGGCGGCGATCCACATGGGCGTGCTGACGCGCACGCCCGCGCTGGGCTGGGGCTATTACGAGCAGCTCGCGAAGAACGGCACGCAGTCCGCCCGTGGCAACGGCGCCGTGCTCGAGGCGGTCGCCGGCGGCCAGAAGCTCTACGGCGTGCTGGTCGACTTCATGGCGATCCGCGCCGCACAGCGCGGATCTCCGATCGACTTCGTCTTTCCCGAGGATGGCGTGACCGTGGTGACGGAGCCGGTGGCGATCCTGTCGAGCACGCGCAACCCGGCGGCGGCGAAGGCCTTCGTCGACTTCCTGCTCAGCCCCGACGGCCAGGGACTCGCGGCGCAGCAGGGCATGATGCCGGCGCATCCCGACGTCGCGGCACCGGCCGGGTTCCCGAAGCTCGCTACGGTGAAGATGATTCCCGCCGACATCGCCGCGATCCTTGCCGGCGACGAGCAGGACAAGGAACGCTTCGCCGACCTGTTCGGCCGCTGATCGCCGCCGCCGCCGGACGATGATCGCCGTGGCGACGCCGTTCGATCGCGCCGGGCGCCGCCCGTGACCGCCGCAAGCGCCGTCCTCGGACCCGCGGGGTCGCAGCGCCGCTGGCTGATGGGGCTTGCCGCCATCGTCGCCGTGGTCAGCCTGTGGCCGCTCGGCCGCCTCATCGTCGAGGCGCTGGCGCCCCAGGGGTCTCTCGACCTTGCCGTCATGCGCCGCGTGCTCGATTCGCCGGCGACCTGGCGCGCGGTCTGGCGCACGCTCGACACCAGCCTGTGGGGGACGGCGCTGTCGGTCGTGCTCGGCTGCGCCTTCGCGCTCGTCGTGTCGCTGACCGATCTGCGCGGCAAGGGGGTGCTCGTCTTCGCCTTCATGCTGCCGCTGATGCTGCCGTCGCAGATCACGGCCCTGGCCTGGATCGGCCTGCTCGGCCCGAACAGCGCGCTGCTGCAGGCACTGGGGATCGCGCCGGCGCCGGGCAGCGCGCATCCGCTGTTCGGCCGCGAGGGCATCATCCTGCTGTTCGGCGTGGAGCATGCGCCCCTCGTGTTCCTGGCGTTGCGTGCCGGCCTGCGCGCGCTTCCGCGCGAGCTGATCGAGGCGGCGCGGGCCTGCGGCGCGGGGCCGTGGCGCGCGGTGTTGCAGGTCGTGATGCCGATCGCGGGGCCGTCGCTGGCGGCGGGCGCGCTGCTCGCCTTCATCTCGTCGGTCGGCAATTTCGGCACGCCGGCGCTTCTTGGGATCCCGGCCAACTACACGACGCTCACGACGCTCATCTACCAGCGACTGGCGGGCTTCGGGACGAGCGTGCTCGCCCAGGTCGCGGCCCTGTCGCTGCTGATCGGTGCGCTCGCGCTGGCCGGCGTCCTCCTCCACAGCTGGGTCGCGCGCCGCCGCGACACGCGCATCATCGGCGTCTCGCAGCCCGTGCCGCCCTGGCGGCTCGGGCCGGCGCGGCTCGCGGTCGAGGTGGCGATCTGGGTCGCGATCCTCGCCCTCGTCGTCGTGCCGCTCGTCGCCCTGGTGGCGAGCTCGCTGGTGCCGGCGATCGGCGTGCCGCTGAGCCTGCACAGCTTCACGGTCGCCGCCTATGGCGAGGCGATCCTCCGCCAGGCCGTGACGTTCCGCGCCTTCGCCAACAGCCTGCTCCTCGCCGGCGCGGCGGCGCTGGTGCTGACCCTGCTCGCGGTGCCGCTCGCGCGGCTGATCGCCTGGCGTCCGACGCGGCTCGCGCGCTTCCTCGACCTGATCGTCGAGCTGCCTTTCGCGCTGCCGGGGATCGTGCTCGCGATCGCCTGCATCCTGGTCTTCATCAAGCCGCTGCCGGTGATCGGCGTGTCGATCTACGGCACGCTGTGGATCATCTTCCTCGCCTATCTGGCGCGCTTCCTTGCGCTCGCGCTGCGGCCGCTGCTCGGCGGCCTCGCGCAGCTCGATCCGGCCCTCGACGAGGCGGCGGCGGCGGCCGGCGCCGGCTTCGCGCGGCGGCTGACCAGCGTCCTGCTGCCGCTGCTGGCGCCGGCCGCGGCGGCCTCCGCCGCGCTGGTCTTCCTCACGGCGCTCAACGAGCTCACCGTCTCGGCGCTGCTGTGGTCCTCGGGGCGCGAGACCCTCGGCGTGATCGTCTATTCGCTGCAGGAGGGCGGCGACACGCCGCTCGCCTCGGCGGTCTCGGTGATCGCGATCGGGATCGTGGTCGCGCTGATGGCGCTTGCGGACCGGCTCGGCCGCTCGCTGCCGCCGGGCGCCCTGCCGTGGCGCGGGTGAACGTCGCGTTCCGCCCCGCGGCGGAATCGGATTTCGAGCGCCTGCTGGCGCTGCGGATCCTGGTGATGCGCGAGCATCTGGAGCGCGTCGGCCGCTTCGACCCGGTGCGGGCACGCGAGCGGTTCCGCAACGGCTTCGCGCCGACGCATACGCGCCTGATCGACGTCGACGGCACCTTCGCCGGCTGCGTCAGCCTGGTCCCGGACTCGATCGGCTTCGAGCTCATGCACTTCTACGTCGAGCCCGCCCTGCAGGGGCGCGGCATCGGCGCGGCGGTGCTGGCGATGCTCGCCGCCGAGGCCGATGCGGTCGGCAAGCCGATCCATCTCGGCGTGCTCAAGGGCAGCCCGGCGATCCGTTTCTACGAGCGTCACGGGTTCCGGCACACCCACGAGGATGCGTGGGACTTCTACCTGCAGCGCCCGGTGCTAGGGTGAGGCCGGGACACCGACAGGGGAGACGACCATGACAGTTCTGCAGCAGCCGCGAGCCGTGACGGCGACGAGCTTCCGCGACGCGACGGCGGAGGACTGGGATTATGTGACCCGGCTCGGCCGCGACGCGATGCGCCGCGAGGCGGGTCGCGCGGTGGTCGACCTGCTGCGGGCCCAGAAGGACGTGCCGAAGCACGGCTGGCAGGTGAACAACTACGAGCATTCGCTGCAATGCGCGACGCGGGCGCTCAAGAACGGCGAGACCGAGGAGTACGTCGTCTGCTGTCTGCTTCACGACGTGGCGCAGGACCTCAACCCGTACAACCACGACAAGACCGCGGGCGACATCCTCCGCTACCACGTCTCGGACGAGAACCACTGGGTGATCGCCAACCACCAGATCTTCCAGCTGTCGTTCCGCGACCACTCCAAGTTCGACCGCACGGCCTGCGAACGCTATCGCGGCCATCCGTATTTCGAGCCGGCGCTGCGCTTCTGCGAGCACTACGACATGAACTGCTTCGATGGCGGCTATGCCGCGCTGCCGCTGGAGACGTTCGAGCCGATGGTCCATCGGATGTTCGAGAAGGGCATCGACGCCTTCCACGCGAAGCATCCGTATCCGCCGCGCTGACGCTCGCGCATCGGGCTTGCCGGCCGCGGATCCCGACGGGCTGTCGGCCGTCAGCCGCCGGCCGGTCGCGCGGCGATCACGCCCCGGGTCCGCGCGCGGACCTCGGGCGTGGCAAGGCACGAGGCGACGGTCTCGTATCCCGCGGCACCGGGATACGGGGCGACGCGCACCGGCGGGCTGTGATTGGCCGGGCAGAGGATGATCGCCTCGTCCGCGCCGACGGCGTCGAGCTCGAGGATGGCCGTGGAACGGGTCAGCATGAACAGCGGCCGCGATGCCGTCGCGCGGCGGCGGAGATGCGCGCTCAGCGCCTCCTGAGACGGCGCGTCCAAGCCCTGCTCGATCATGTCCACGACGAGGACGCGCGGGCCCTCGGCCTCCAGCCCTGCGAGCAACGCGGTCATCGGGTCGGACGGCACGGCGCCGTCCTCGACGAGCCATGCCAGGGCCCGATCGACGCGCGCTCGCAGCGCCGGGTCGGCCTCCAGGCGCTCTATCCACGACGTGCCATCGGGCATCGTGCGGTCGAGATCGAGGAACGCGGCGCCCGGCAAGGTCTCGCAGAGGCGCCGGGCGAGCCGCGTCTTGCCGCTGAAAAGGGGTCCCACGATGTAGTTGAGCGGCCTCACGTCGCGCAGTTCGAAGCGCTCGCCGCCCCAGGGCCAGGGCAGGTCGAAGGCGACGACGACATCGCTTTCGCCCGGCTGCGCCTGGAGCCGGGCCAGGTCCCCGATGGTCGGCGTCTGGCCGCGCGCGAGGCGCTCGCGCGTTCGGCCGATCCGCTCGACGACGCCGGCGAGGTGGCGCATGCGCGCCTCCAGCGTCGCCTGGTGGTCGGCGAGGGCGCGTTCCATGCCGGCGGGGTCGCCGTCGCGAACGCGCGCGATCTGCGCCAGGCTGAAGCCCAGGGTGCGCAGGGCGACGATGTCGGCCGCTCGCGCCATCTCCGCCGGGCCGTAGGCGCGCCAGCCGGCCGCGGAGCGGACGGGCGCGATCAGGCCGCGCTCCTCGTAGAGGCGCAGCGCCTTGGCCGAGACGCCGAGCCTCTCGGCTGCATCGGACGGGTTCAGGAATCCGGCAGGGACGGCCACGAATCACCTCGCGCGCTGCGATGGTCGATGCTTATCGAGGCTGCCCCGGGGGCCGGGTCAATAGGGCGTTCGCGCCGCCGGGTCCCGCGGCGGTGGCGACGCGCCGTCGGCCGTCGCGCCGCCCCGCGCTCGTCCCGGTCGGCCGGTCAGAACTTGCGGTACTTGAGATAGGCTTCCTGCGGATCCATGCCGCCCAGGATCGCCGTGCGGACCCTGTTCTCGGTGCTCGCCACCGCCTCGGTCTTGGCGACGACGTCGGCCGCCATCGCGGCCGGGATGACGACGATGCCGTCGCCGTCGGCGAGCAGGTAGTCGCCCGTGCAGATCGTCACTTCGCCGATGGTGATCGGCTCGGCGAAGCGGTCGGGGATCCACCGGCCGACGATGTCGGTCGGCGTGTAGAAGCGGCAATAGACCGGAAAGCCGATCGCGCGGGTCAGGTCGACGTCGCGCGCGCCGCCGTCGACGACGTAGCCGCGGACGCGCTTGAGCTGCAGCGCGTTCGCGGAGAGCTCGCCCATCAGCGCGATCCAGTCGTTCTGCGGCTGGCACACGACGATGTGGTCGCCGGGCGCCTTGGAAAGCAGGCCCGTCCAGGCGAGCAACGTCTCGTCCGCGCTGCGCGTCCGATCGACATGGCCGCTGACCGTCCAGACGCGGCCCGCCAGCGTCGCTTGCGCGGGATCGATCGCGCGGATGCCCGGCGGCAGCACGCAGCGCTCGTGGCCGAGGCCGCGCAGCACGTCGTGCACGGCGGACGTGTAGAGCTTGCCCAGCCGGGCCACCAGATCGTCGGTCATTGTCGTCTCCCCCTCGTCGTGATGTCTCAGGCGGGCAGCGCCCAGCCGTCGAGAATGCGAACGGCCATGGTCGTCCCCTCGGCGACCGGCGTGCGGATGTCGAGTCGCAGCCGGACCGCGTCGGCACCGAGCGGCACCACGTCGATCTCGTAGCCGCCGCCGCGATAGAGGCTACGATGGACGCGCACCGGGATCGCCGCGGGCGAATCGCCGGGTACCGGCGCCAGATCCTCGGGCCGCAGGCAGAGTTGCGCGGGGCCGGGTCGCGCGGCGGCGGGCATCCGCGCCGCGATCTCGCGGCCGAACACCTCGACACGGCCCGGGCCGCGGATGTTCGCGGGCACGATCGCCCCGCGGCCGATGAAGCCGCCGACGCGCGCGTCGCACGGCTCGCGATAGAGCTCGGTCGGCGCCGCGGACTGGACGATGCGGCCGTCGAACATCACCGCGACGCGCGTCGCCAGCGCCATCGCCTCCGACTGGTCGTGGGTGATGTAGATCGTGGTGAGCCCGGTGCGGGCATGGGCGCTGCGGAACTCCTCGATCATCGCCGCGCGCAGATGCGCGTCGAGATTTGCCAGGGGCTCGTCGAGCAGCAGCACGTCGGGCGACATCGCGAGGCAGCGCGCGAGGGCCACACGCTGGCGTTGCCCGCCCGACAGCTCGTTGGGCTGCCGCGCGCCGTGCTGGGCGAGCCCGACGAGGCCGAGCGCCGTGTCGACGCGCGACTGGCGGTCGGCGGCGGCGATGCCGGCAATCTCCAGCGCGTACCCGACATTGCGCGCCACCGACATGTGCGGCCACAGCGCGTAGCTCTGGAAGACGACGCCGACGCGACGCTCCTCCGGCGGCACGACGCCGCGGCGGCTGGCGACGACGCGTGCGCCGAGCGCGATCTCGCCGCCGTCCGGGCTCTCGAACCCGGCCACGAGCCGCAGCAGGGTCGTCTTGCCGCAGCCCGAGGGGCCGAGCACGGCGAGGAACTCGCCCTGCGCGACCTCGAGATCGACGGCGTCGACGGCGGTGGTCGCGCCGAAGCGCTTGACCACGCCGCGCAATGACACGCCGGTCACGGGGCGGCCTCGGGGCCGGAGCGGGCGACGGCGAAGCGGGCGAATTCCGCGGCCACCGCTTCGTAGAGGGGGCGCTTGAAAGGAACGATCAGCGCCGGCGTGTCGGCGAGCGGCACCCAGCGCCAGGCGGAGAACTCCGGGTGCTTGGAGGCCGCGAGGTCGATATCGGAGTCGTCGCCGGTGAAGGCAAGGGCGAACCACTTCTGCAACTGGCCGCGGAAGCGACCGCGCCAAGCCTTGCCCACGAGATGGCGGGGAAGATCGTAGGGGATCCAGTCGCGGCTCTCGCCGAGGATCTCGGCCGTGCGGATGCCGGTCTCCTCGAGCAGCTCGCGCCGGGCGGCCGCACGCGGGGATTCGCCCTTGTCGATGCCGCCCTGCGGCATCTGCCAAGCCTCGGCCGTGGTGTCGATGCGCCGGGCAACGAAAACGAGGCCGGCGCGGTTGAACAGGGCGATGCCCACGCCACGCCGATACGGCAAGGTGGTCGGATCGACGCGCGGAGCCCTGGGCATCGGTCGGGAAGCGGAGAACCTAGCGGTTGCGTTGCCGGTTCAGTACCGCAGTGATCGGGGCGAGCGCGATACCTTTCGCTTCCAGGGTCGTCGACCAGATCGACAGGCGCTCGAAGCTGAGCGCGAGCGGGCGAACGATCGCGACTGCCGTGCCGGTGTCGCGCGCCAGCTTCTCCAACTCGGCCAGGCGCTGGTCGATCGCCTCGCGGGTCGGGTCGGCGTCGATTTCGCGATCGACGCTGGCCCGCGGCAGGCCGAGCTCGCCGGCCAGGCGCGCGGACGGGGTGCGCGGGCCGCCCTGGCGGTCGACATAGAGGACGCCGCGATCGCGCAGCGAGGTCAGGATCGGGCGCAGGGCCGGCTCGCTGGCGGCCGCTCCCATGAAGCTCGCGACCCCGACATAGCCGGTGGCGCGGCCGAGCGCCCAGTCGAGCCGACCGAGATTCTCGGCACCCGGCGTCGGCTCGGCCTGCGACGGTCCGCCTGCCACGGTCGCCGCCGCCGAGGTCGGCGATTCGAGGGGCAGGTGCATCAGCACTTCGTGACCGGCGCGGCGGGCGAGATCGACCCAGCGAGTCAGGCCGTCCGCGAAGGGGCTGAAGGCGAGCGTGATCGTCCCCGGGAGGTAGTGGATCGCCTGATCGGTCGGGGCCGGAGTCAGGCCCAGATCGACGACGACGATGGCGATGCGCGGCCGGATGTCGTTGCGATCGAAGGGGCGGGCGAAGCGCATCCAGGCGGCGCCGGCGGCGGGAACGGTGGCGGCCGCGGACTGGGCGGCGAAGCCGTCGGGCGGCGGCACCGGCCGTGCGACGCTCACATTGCGCGCCTCGGGCAGCGGCGGCAGCGGAATGGTGGCGCCGACGGAGGCGGTCCGAGGGGCCGGGGGCGGGTGGACGATCCGTGCGCCGCTGCCGGGCGCGGCGGGCGCGTCCTGGCGGGCGACGATTCGCGGCGCGCGCGGCTCCGGCAGGCGCGGCGCGGCGGGGCGTGCGCGCGGCGCCGCCGGCGGCGGCTGCGGGACGCTGCCCGGGAGGGCGAGCGCCGGCTCTTCGTCCTCCGGCTCGTCGCCGGGCTCGGGCACGGTCGGCATCGCAGCGGTCACCGACGGCAGCGCGGCGACGACCTGCCCCATACCGATGGCGCCGGTCCAGGTCGCGGTCGCGGGGGCCGGTGGCGGCGCCGGCAACGGCTCGCCGAAGGGGCCGACATCGATCACCGGGGCGTTCAGGGTCGCGACCAGCCCTGCGATCGACGCCGCGGTGTCGTCGGGCACGACCGGCGCGCCCAGCGCCGTCTCGCGGACATCGGGCGGCAGGTTGGCGCGGGGCGGCGGCGGTGGCGCCGCAGGAATGATCAGGCGGGCGAGCCCGCGGCTCAGCACGCGCAGGCTCGAATCGGCTGCCGGTTCGCGCTCCACTCCGCCGAGCGGGACGGCGTGGACGAAATCCCCGGGCGGCGCGGCCTCGTTGTCGAGCAGCGCCGTGGCGCTCAGGAAACCGACGAGGCTGGCGCCGAGAAGGGCCCAGAGCGTGGGCAAGGCGCCGCCACGGGACCGACGCGGCGCCAGGGCAGGCGGCAATGGCTGCGGCACATGTCCCGGTGGCGCCGGCAGGGCGAGCGGCGCGGGCGCGCGCCGCTCGACCAGTCGGAGGCTTCGGGTATAGCCATGGGCGCTAGCCATCGCGCTCCTGCATCAGTTCGCGGCCCGCTGGTTGAACAGCGCGAGGCCGCGCAGCAGGTCGAAGGCGCGGGCGAGCTGGTAATCCGCCGCGCCATCGGCGGGGACGGCAGCCTGCTCCTCGTCCTGCGGCGCCTGCTGCTGCTGCTGCTGCTGCTGTTGCTGCTGTTGCTGCTGGGGCTGCTGGGGCTGCTGCTGCTGCTGCGGCTGGACCTGGTCGTTGCGCAGGGCGCCGCGCAGATCCGCCTCGCGCCGGGCGCGCGGCTGATCGATCTTCTCGATGCGCGCCTGCTCGACGACGATGTCGGGATCGATGCCCTGGGCCTGGATCGAGCGGCCCGACGGCGTGAAGTAGCGCGCCGTCGTCAGGCGCATCGCGCCCTGGTTGCCCATCGGGATGATGGTCTGGACCGAGCCTTTGCCGAACGACTTGGTGCCGAGCAGGATCGCGCGGCGGTGGTCCTGCAGCGCGCCCGCGACGATCTCCGACGCCGAGGCCGAGCCGCCGTTGATCAGCACGACGACCGGCAGGCCGCTGAGCAGGTCGCCCGGCTTGGCATGGAAGCGCTGCGCCTCCTCGCTGCGCCGGCCGCGGGTCGAGACGATCTCGCCCTTGTCGAGGAACGCGTCGGACACCGCGATCGCCTGGTCGAGCAGGCCGCCGGGGTTGTTGCGCATGTCGAGCACGACGCCCTTCAGCTTGTTCCCCGTCTGCTGCTTGATGCGCTCGATCGCGTTCTTGAGCCCGGTCTCCGTCTGTTCCGTGAAGGACGTGATCCGGATGTAGCCGAGATCGCCCTCGGTGCGGCTGCGCACCGACTGGATGCGGATGACTGCGCGGGTCAGGGTGACCTCGAACGGCTCCTGCGCGCCGCGGCGGATCATCAGCTTGATGTTCGAGTTGACGGGCCCGCGCATCTTCTCGACCGCTTCCTGCAGCGTCAGGCCGAGCACGGCATCGTTGTCGATATGCGTGACGTAGTCGCCGGACCGCAGTCCGGCGCGGGCGGCAGGCGTGTCGTCGATCGGCGACACCACTTTCACGAACCCGTTCTCCATCGTCACTTCGATGCCCAGGCCGCCGAACTCGCCGCGCGTCTGCACCTGCATGTCGCGGAAGCTCTTGGCCGTCATGTAGCTGGAGTGCGGATCGAGGGACGAGAGCATCCCGTTGATCGCGTCCTCGAGCAGCTTGCGGTCGTCCACCGCCTCGACATAGTCCGACCGGACCTTCTCGAAGACGGCGCCGAACAGATCCAAGAGCCTATAGGTTTCGGAAGTGTTGCTTTGAGCGGCGGCGATTTGCGGCAGGGCGATAGAGGCGGCAAGGCCGAGGGCCGCCGCAACGCGAGAGAATTTCATCCGCTTACCTTTCCATTCGGGGCCGCCAGCCAAGGGCCCGGGTCGATGGGCTGTCCGCTGCGGCGGAGTTCAACGTAGACCAGCGGCCTATCCGGGCCACCATTCGTCGCTGTCCCGACGGGTTCGCCGGCCCGAACCGCTTGTCCGGGTCCGACGTCGAGACGGCCCAATCCTGCAATGAGCCAATGATATCCGTCGCTTGTTTCGACGATCAAGATAACGCCATAGCCGCGGAAAAGCCCGGCATAGGCGATCGTGCCGTGCCAGGGCGCGACGACGGTGGCCCCGGGGCTGGTCTGGTAGCTGAGGCCGCGCTCGGCCTGGCCACTGGGGCCGACGGCGCCCCAGCCGCGCAGCAGCTTGCCGTCGACCGGCGCCCGGGCCAGCCCGCGCGCGTCGCGGAAGGGGCGGTTCGGAACACTGAGCGCCGCCGCGGCAGCAGCCGCGGCGTTCGCCGCGTCCTGGCGCGCGCGCTCCGCCGCGTCCTGGCGGGCGCGCTCGGCGGCGGCCTTCTCGGCCGCCAGCTTCTGCGCGGCGAGCTTGTCGGCGGCGAGCTTCTCGAGGAGTTCGCGGATCGTGCCGAGTTCGCGCCCCATGCGGTCGGTGCGCACCGCCAGCGCCGCGCGCTCGACGTCGAGGGTGGCGACCAGGCGCGAGCGCCGCTCGATCAGCTGGTCGAGCCGCGCGCGTTCGCCGGCAAGGCGCTGACGCGAGCTGGCCAGGCTGGCGCGCTCCTGCGCGAGGCGGGTCTTCATCGCCGCCACCAGTTCCAGCTCCTTGCGCAGGCCGGCGGCCTCGCCGTCGAGCGCGGGCACGGCATGGGCGAGCAGGCGGCCTGCGCGCGCGGCGTCGAGCGGCGCCTGGTCGCGCAGCAGCAGCGCCTCGCGCGGCACGCGGGCCAGGCGCTCGATCGCGAGCACGAGCTCGGCGAGGCGCTCGCGGCGCCGCGCGAGCGTGTCCTGGAGGTGCAGGTCCTGCGCCTCGGTCTCGGCCAGGCGCTGCTCCAGGCGCGCGACCTCCGCCTCCACCGACTGCAGCTCGGCCGCCGCGGCGGTGGTCTCGGATTGCAGCGCGTCGAGCTCCCGGACCAGCGCGGCGCGGTCCTGGAGCAGCAGCTTGTCGCGCGCCCTGGCGTCGTTGATCTGGCGCTCGAGCCGTCGTGCACGGCCCTCGCCGTCCTGCGCGGCCACGGGCCCACCGGCGACCGCGAGCGCCGCGATCACGAGCGTCGCGATCGCGAGCGAAAGGACGCCGCGGTCAGACCCGCGCATTCACGGCATCCGGATGCGTCAGCAGCGAATGACCGCTCATCTCGGCGGGCTGCGGCAGGCCGAGCAGCTCGAGGATCGTCGGTGCGACGTCGCAAAGCCGTCCGTCGCGAAGGCCGAGGCTGGCATTGCGGCCGGGTTGCGTCGCCTCGATCAGCATCACGGGAACGGGGTTCGTCGTGTGCGCGGTGTGCGGCTGCCCCGTCTCGGGATCGGTCATCATCTCGGCATTGCCGTGGTCGGCGGTCACCAGCACGGCGCCGCCGCGCCGGCGCACGGCCTCGACGACGCGACCGAGGCAGGTGTCGACCGCCTCCACCGCCCGCCGCGCGGCCTCGAAGTCGCCGGTATGCCCGACCATGTCGGTGTTCGCGTAGTTCACCAGGATGAAATCGTACGCGCCGGACTCGATCGCGGTCACGAGCTTGTCGGTGACCTCCGGGGCGGACATCTCCGGCTTGAGATCGTAGGTGGCGACCTTCGGCGACGGCACCATCACCCGGTCCTCGCCGGCGAAGACGCGCTCCTCGCCGCCGTTGAAGAAGAATGTGACGTGGGCGTACTTCTCGGTTTCGGCGATGCGCAGCTGGCGCAGCCCGGCGCTCGCCACGACCTCGCCCAGCACATTGGCGAGCACGGCCGACGGGAAGATGGTGCCCATCAGCTTGTTGAGCGCGCTCGAGTACTCGACCAATCCCAGCGCCGCCGCGAAGGCGACGCGTCGCTTGCGCGCGAAGCCGTCGAAGCCCGCATCGAGCAGCGCGCCGAGCGTCTCGCGGGCGCGGTCGGCCCGGAAATTCGCCATCAGCAGCCCGTCGCCGTCGCGCATCCCGGCATAGCTGCCGAGGACCGTCGGCTTGACGAACTCGTCGCTCTCGCCGCGGGCATAGGCCGCGTCGACCGCCTTGCGCCAATCGGCGGCCTGCTCGCCCGCGCCGTCCACCAGCGCGTCATGGGCGAGCGCGACGCGGTCCCAGCGCTTGTCGCGGTCCATCGCGTAGAACCGGCCCGTCACGGTCGCGAGGCGGGCGGCCGCGCCGATGTCGGCGGCGAAGCGCTCGAGGAAGCCGATCGCGCTCTTCGGCGGCGTGTCGCGGCCATCGAGAAAGGCGTGGACCAGGACCTCGACGCCCGCCGCCGCCAGCGCGCGGGCGAGGGCGGCGATGTGGTCCTGATGGGAATGCACTCCCCCGGGCGAGAGCAGGCCGAGCAGGTGGGCCCGCCCGCCGGCCGCCTTCACCCGGGCCGCGAAGCCGAGCAGGGTCGGATCGCGGGCCAGCGAGCCGTCCGCGACGGCCTGGTCGATGCGCGGGAGGTCCTGCATGACGACGCGGCCGGCGCCGAGATTCATGTGGCCGACCTCGGAATTCCCCATCTGGCCGGCCGGAAGGCCGACATGGAGTTCCGAGGCCTGCAGCAAGGCTCGCGGGGCCTGCGCGGCGAGGGCGTCGAGCTGGGGCGTCCGGGCGGCGAGGATCGCGTTGTCGGGGCTGGGCTGGTCGCGGTGACCCCAGCCGTCGAGGACGACCAGGACGACGGGGCGCGGAAGAGGCAAGCGGCGCGATGGCGACTCGGTCATGGGGCCTGCGTCGGAGAGGGGAGGGCGCGGAATATAGGGCTCGCCCGGTGACGGAGAAAGCGAACGGCCGGTCGCTCGCCCTGCACCGCAGGCTACGATCGTCGCAACCGCCGATGGCCGGATCATGGCACGTGCGGGTTGATCCCGGCGCGTTGCGGTCGCGTTTGGCTTGTGGCCGCGACCGTGTCTATGGTCGCGGCTCGGGGTTCGATTGCGAGTCCAGAAGGGGAGATCCGAGATGCTCGATTTCGTTCGCGGCCTCATGGCCGATCGCGGGTTCGTGACGCGCCTGCCCAGCCTCATCGCGGCTTTCCTGGTGGCGGAGCTGTTCTACAAGTTCCACAGCTTCATGCTCGAGACCGGCGCCTTCCTGGTCACGTGGCTGATCCTCGACCTCGTGATCGAGCGGGTCGTGCCGCGCACCGCTCCGCGACGCTGACCTCGGCGATGCGCAAGCCGCCCCCGCGCGCCGGGAGCAAGTCGTCGGGCGACGGCGGCCCGACCTTCGCGGGCGGCCGCGCGATGGAGCGCGTGCGACAGTTCGAGCGTGCGCGCGGCCTCGGCCCGCCCGTCATGGCCGAGGCACCTGACCTGCCCCGCGGGACCGCCAGGGCCAAGCAGCCCGGCGGCAAGGCCAAGCGCCCAGCCGCGAAGCGGGCGAAACCCGCCGCCAAGCCGGGGAAAACCAGCACCAAGCGCAAGCGGCGCACCGCGCCGTCGCGCCGGAAGGGGAGCACGTCATGAAGGGACCGATGGACGAGACGGGACGCGACAGCCCGGTGCGCCGCATGGCCTCGAGCGCCGCGAAGCGCCGCAATCCGCTGGGCAAGGCGCTGGGTCGGATCCAGTACTTCGAGACGCAACGCGGGATCGAACGGACGCACATCGACGACGGCGCCGTCGTCACCGGGACGGCCGGAGCGCCGGTCCCCCCGCGTGGCCGGGCTGGCGCCGCGCGCAAATCCGCGCCTGCGCCGGACCCGGTTGCCAAGCGGATCAAGTATGCGCCCGCCTTCGCGAAGAAGGAGCGCATGGCGCCTGGAATCGCGGCGGCCGTGGGGCTGCCGGTGTGGCGCGAGATCGGGCCGCGGCTGATCCCGCGCGGCCAGACCTATGGCAAGGGCGGCAACAACAAGCCGCCGGTGTCCGGGCGCTGCGCGGGCCTGGTCGTCGATCGCGGCGACCGGCGCAAGCTCACGCTGTGCACCGCGGGTGGCGGGATCTGGCGCTCCGAGGACGCCGGCGCGACCTGGCGGCCGCTCACCGACAGCATGCCGACCACGGCGATGGGCGCGATCGCGGCCGCGCCGGGCTCGCCGAACATCATCTATGCCGGAACCGGCGAGGGCGACATCCGCAGCCCGCTGGGCGTGGGGCTGCTGCGATCGATCGACGGCGGGGCGACCTGGGAGCATCTGCCCGCGGCCGCGCTCACCGGCACCGGCATCTACGACATCGCGGTCGATCCCGGCGATTCGCTGCATGTGTGGGTCGGCGCGGTCGCCGGCCTGTTCGAAAGCCGCGACGGCGGGCAGACCTGGCGCGCCTTGCGCGCCGGCCTGACCTGGGACATCTCGATCAATCCCGCCGATCCGCGCGAGATTCTCGTCGCATGCGATGCCGGCCTGCTGCGCTCGGCCAATGGCGGCACGAGCTGGTCCCAGGTTGCGCTGCCGGGCGCGCCCCCGGGAACGCGGTTCCATCGCCTCGAGGTTTGCCACGCGCCGTCGAACGGCGCCGTCGTCTATGTCGCCGGCGCCGTGGGCGACGCGCCGCTGCTGTGGCGGCGGTCGAGCGCCGGCGGCGGATTCGCCGCGGAGGGCGTGCCCGCGCGGCTCGACGTCACGCAGGCCTGGTACGATTGGTGCTTCGCCGTCTCGCCGGTGGATCCGAACCTCGTGATCTGGGGCGCGATCGAGCTCTTCCGCGGCCGCCGCACGGGTGCCGGCGCCTGGAGCTGGGACAACATCTCCTCGCGCAGCTCCGGCGACTCGATCCATCCCGACATCCATGACGTGAGCTTCGACCCGACCGATCCGGCGACGCTCTACTGCTGTTGCGACGGCGGCCTGTTCCGCTCTCCCGACAACGGCACGCGTTGGACGTCCCTCAATCCGGGTCTCGGAATCACCGAGTTCGAATTCCTGGCCCATCTGGAGAGCCAGGACGGCTGGCTGATGGGCGGCACGCAGGACAACGGCACGCTCGCGATCGGGACGCCGCCGCAATGGGACCAGATCGCGCTCGGCGACGGCGGCGATTGCGGGGCGACCGAGGACTCCGGGCGGACGTGCTTCCATTCGTATTACGGGATGTGGATCGAGCGGGCGCCGGCGACCGGCGCCGGCGCGTTCCGCTGGACCGACGTGTCGCCGTCCTTCCCGGACTCCTACGACGCGCTGTTCTATCCGCCGATGGAGGTGCAGGGCCGGACCGTCGTGAAGGCCGGTCAGACGGCCTTCGTCTCGGCCGATCTCGGCGCCAGCTGGAACGAGATCGCGCTGCCGATCGCCGCCGGCGAACTCGCCTCGGCCGTCACGATCGCCAATGCCTCGACGATCTTCATCGGCACGACGGGCGGCAACGTGTTGCGCCTCGCGAAAGGGTCGGCCGGCTGGCGCAATGCCTCGGTCACGGCCGTCCGGCGGCCGCGGGTCGGATACATCAGCGACATCGTGGTCGTGGGCACGACGATGCGCGTGATCTGGGTGAGCTATTCGAGCTTCGGCGCGGGTCACGTGTTCCGGTCGAGCAACGGCGGCGCGGCCTGGGCGAACCGCTCGGGCAACCTGCCCGACATCCCGGTCAATGCGCTGATCGTCGACCCGAAGAACACGCGCCGGGTGTTCATCGCGACCGACCACGGCGTCTACCGCACCCAGGACTCGGGGGTGCGCTGGGCCGACTTCTCGAACGGCTTGCCGAATGCGGTCGTTGGCGATTTGATCCTGCACGAGCGGCGCCGCATCCTGCTGGCCGGTACGCGCAACCGGGGCGCCTGGGAGGTCGAGATCTGAGACATGCGGCGGTTCGCATTCCTGTTGATCCTGTTCGCCGCGCTGGCCGCGCCGCCGGCGCGTGCCGACGAGCCCAGCGACACGCAGCTCCTCGATGCCTTCTACGTCGCGGCACTCGGCTCGTCGTCCGGCCGACCCGGCGACGAGCCGCGGCTCGTGCGATGGACGGTGCCGGTGCGCATCGGCCTGATGGGGCTCGAAGCCGGAGAGGCGACGCTTGGCGTGCTGCGCGAGCAGATCGAGCGGCTGCGGGTGATCACCGGCCATGACCTCCAGCAGGTCCGAGACGGCGGCGCGAACGTCGTCGTCATGTTCGCCGAGGATCCATTCGCCGACGTCGAGAAGGAACCCTATCGCGGCCAGCTGCTGCCGCTGTTCCAGCGCGATCCGGCGATGCCCGGGCTGATCGCCCTCGCGCGCGGCTCGGCGCCGTGCTTCGCATTCACGCTGCGCGGCAACAACGAGCGTCCGGCCGCGAGCCTGGTCGGGCTCTCGACGCGCAGCGGCCCGGCGGAGATGCGGACCTGCATCGTCAAGCTCCTGCCGAAAGTCCTCGGCCTCGGCGGCCTCACCGATGCGTTCTGGTCGGTGACCGCGGCGGGATTCCGCCATGCCGACCTGCCGAACGGCGACGTGCGGATGCTCAAGCTGCTGTACAGCCCGAAGCTGACCCAGGGCATGACGCTCAGCGAGGTGAAGCGTCTCGCCCCGACCGTCCTCAAGGAGCTGCCGGCCGCGAACTGAGGCGCGGCCGTCGCGACCCTGTCAGCGCTTCGGCATCACGTCGGCGAAGCGGTCCATCCGGCGCAGGGCCGGGAACAGCCCGCACCACGTCGCGACGATGCCGATGGTGCCGAGTCCGCCGAGCACCACGGCCGGCACGACCCCGAACCATGCCGCGGTGACGCCGGATTCGAAGTCGCCGAGCTCGTTCGAGGCGCCGATGAACAGCATGTTCACGCTCGAGACGCGCCCGCGCATCTCGTCGGGCGTGGCGAGCTGGATCGCGGTCTGGCGGACGAAGACGCTCACCATGTCGGCCGCGCCCATCACCGCCAGGGCGGCCAACGAGACCGCGAAGCTGGTCGAGACGCCGAAGACGACGGTCGCGACGCCGAACACGCCGACCGAGCCGAGCATGATCGCGCCGACGCGCCGTGTGATGGGCCGCCAGGTCAGCAGCAGCCCCATGCCGGCACCGCCGATGGCGATCGCGCTGCGCATCACGCCCAGGCCCTGCGGCCCGACGGCGAGAATGTCGCGCGCGTAGATCGGCAGCAGCGCGGCGGCGCCGCCGAGCAGCACCGCGAACAGGTCGAGAGAGATCGCGCCGAGGATGATCTTCTGGCGCCACACGTAGTCGATGCCGACAAGCAGGCGGCGGAAGGGCGAGACGTCGTCGCGCGCGCGCGGACGCGCGCCCGAGGTGCGGATCGCCAGGACGGTCGCAAGCGCGACCGCGAACAGCACCGTCCCGGCGGCGTAGGCGTGCGCCGGGCCAAGCACCAGCAGGATGCCGCCGACCGCCGGGCCGACGATGGTGGCGATCTTGAAGGTCGCGGACGTCGCCGCGACCGCGCGCGGGAGGTCCGCGGCCGGCATGAGCAGCGGCAGGTAGGACTGCTGGGCCGGCCCCGAGACGGCGCGGCCGATCGCGCCGACGACGAGGACGGCATAGACGGGCCCGGGCTCGGACACGCCGTGCAGGGTGAGCGCGAGGAGCAGCCCCGCGCCGATCGCCTGCAGCGCATAGGCGAGTGCCGCGAGGCGGCGGCGATCGAAGCGGTCGGCGAGATCGCCGGCCGGTAGCGAGCACAAGGCCGCCGGCAGGAACAGGGCCAGGCCGACATAGCCGAGCGCCAGCGGGTCGCCCGTGATCTCGTAGACCTGCCAGCCCACGGCCACGGTCTGGACCTGCATCGCCAGGGCGACGACGCCGCGGGCGCAAAGGTAGAGGCGGAAGTCGCGTCGGGCGAACAGGCGGGTCGGCGGAGGCGGCGCGGTCATCGGCCCGGCAGGCTACACGCAACGGCGCGGCGAGCGGCATCCCAAGACGCCGGCGCCGTGCCTCGGCGTGCCGATCGGCCGAGCGCGGATCATTCGGCAGGGCGGGGTCTCTCGGCGTGACACGGCGCGGGCCGACCCGCTACACCCGCAGGCCATGCGACTGCCCTCCTGGCTGCTGCCCACCTGGCTTCTGCCGGTCGCCGTGCTCGCCGCGGCGGTCTGGGCCAATGTCGCCGAGCCCTCGCTGCTGCGCTCGCTGCGCAACAAGACCTTCGACGAGTATCAGCGCATCAAGCCGGCGGTCTGGGAGGACGCGAGCGTCCGCATCGTCGATATCGACGAAGAGAGCCTGGCCAAGCTCGGCCAGTGGCCCTGGCCGCGCACGCGCCTTGCCGATCTGCTGCTGCAGCTCGGGGCGGCGGGCGCGGGCGTGGTCGCCTTCGATATCGTGTTCTCGGAGCCCGATCGGACCAGCCCGCAGCACCTGCTCGGCTTGTGGCGCGGCCTGATCGAGGACCGGCAGGTCGCCGACCTCGTCGCGCGCCTGCCCGACCACGACACGGTGTTCGCCCAGTCGCTGACCCACGTGCCGAGCGTGCTCGGGATCGTGCTGCACGACGAGGCGGGCGGCCGCGTGCCGACGCCGAAATGGGGAATGACCTACGCGGGCGACGAGCCGTCGCGCCATCTCTGGAGCTTCCGCAACGCGACCGCGAGCCTGCCGCAGCTCGAGGCGGTGGTCGGGGGCCAGGGCTCGTTCAACATGATCCCCGACGACGACCAGGTCGTGCGCCGCGTCCCCATGCTCGTCGCGCTGCGCGGCGCCGACGGCAAGGAGCCGACGCTGTTCCCGACGCTGAGCCTCGAGGCGCTGCGCGTGCTGCAGGGGGCGAGCACCTATGTCGTGCGCTCGTCGAACGCCTCGGGCCTGACGCTCTGGGGCGAATCGGCGGGCGTGAGCGCGGTGCGCGTCGGCCAGTTCATCGTGCCGACCGACCCCGAGGGCCGGATGTGGCTGCGCGACACGGGGCCCGTGACGCAGCGCTTCATTCCCGCCTGGAAGGTGCTGGCGGGCGAGATCGCCAAGGACGAGCTCGACGGCGCGATCGTGTTCGTCGGCACCTCGGCGCCGGCACTGCGCGATCTGCGCTCGATGCCGCTCAATCCGATCGCCGCGGGGGTGGAGATCCACGCCCGCATCACCGAGCAGATCCTGCTCGGCCAGTTCCTCGGCCGGCCCTACTGGCTGCAGCTGGCGGAGCGCAGCTGGCTGGTGGCGCTGGGGCTTGCGATGATCGTGCTGCTCCCGCGCCTGGGGCCGGTCTGGTGCGCTGTCGGGGGCGTGACGGCGATCGGCGGCAGTGTGGCGGCGTCGTGGTTCGCGTTCGACCGCATGGGCGTCCTCGCCGATCCGATCTCGCCGGCGCTGGCCGGCCTCGTGATCTACATCATCTCGTCGCTGCAGGCCTTCCTGCGCACGGAGCGCGAGCGGCGCTGGATCGGCAATACGTTCAGCCAGTACCTCTCGCCGGAGCTGGTGGCCGAGCTGAAGCGCAACCCCTCGTTGCTGTATCTCGGCGGGACGGTCCGCGAGATGACGATCCTGTTCTCCGACGTCCGCGGATTCACCTCGCGGTCGGAGAAGATGTCGCCGGCCGAGGTGACGCGGTTCATCAACCGCTTCCTCACGCCGATGACTCGCATCGTGATGGCGCACAGGGGCTACGTCGACAAGTACATGGGCGACGCCATCATGGCGTTCTGGAGCGCGCCGCTCGTCGACGAGGACCATGCGCGCAATGCCGCGCGCACGGCGCTGGAGATGGAGGCCGAGCTCCGCACGCTCAACGCGACCTGGGCCGCCGAGGCGGCGGCTGCGAACGAGCCTTTCGAGCCGGTCGCCATCGGCATCGGGCTCAACTCGGGCTCCTGCTCGGTCGGCAATTTCGGCTCCGACCAGAAGTTCAGCTACTCGGTGATCGGCGACGAGGTGAACCTGGCTTCGCGTCTCGAGGGCCGGTCGAAGACCTACGGCGTGACGATCGTCCTCGGCGAGAATCTCGCGCGCCGGCTCGCCGGCTGGGCGCTGATCGAGCTCGACCGGGTGCGCGTCAAGGGCAAGGCGCAGCCCGTCAGCGTCTACACGCTGCTCGGCGAGGACGGGGCGCCCTTCGCGGCGCCGGCGGCCCGCCATGCCGCCATGCTCGAATCCTTCCGGGGCGCCCGCTGGGACGAGGCCGAGGCCGCCCTGGCGGCGCTCGCGACCGAGCCGCGATTGGCGCCGCTGGCGGGGCTCTACGCGCTCTATCGCGACCGCATCGCGGCGTATCGCGCCGCGCCGCCGCCGCCGGACTGGGACGGCGTGGAAACCGCGACCGAGAAATGACCGGCATCGCCGCGCGCGTTGGTTCCGACGTGACGAGCGGCTACTGTCGTCGCGTGGACGGTTCCCGACTGCCCCTCTCGCCCCGCACGACATCGCTCGTCGCCGCCGCGCTGCTCCTCGTCGCGCAGCTCGCGTCGTCCTGCGCCGTTGCGCAGCAGCCCCCGGGCGAGCGCGGCGACCCGTCGCGAGAGACGCTGCGTCGACAGCAGGAGCTCGAGGACGCGACGCGCGGCGCGCGGCCGACCGCGGTCACCCCGTCCCGCGTCGTCGAGTACGAGGAGGTGCTCGCGCGGCCAAACGACATCGATCTCAACTTCGCGTGGGCGCAGACCCAGGTGCTGCGCGGCGACATCAAGGGGGCGGCGAACACCCTCGAGCGCATGCTGCTGGTCGCGCCGTCCAACCCGCGGGTGCGCCTCCTCTACGCGATCGTGCTCTTCCGGCTGGAGCGGCTCGACGAGGCCGAGCGCGAGCTGGCGATCGTGCGCGACCTGCCGATGGAAGCGAGCCTGCGCAGCGAGATCGACCGCTATCGTCGCGACATCGCGCAGGCGCGCAAGCAGACGCGCTTCACCGCGCAGCTGTCGACGGCGATGCAGTACGAGTGGAACCGCAATGCGAGCCCGCGTTCGGGCGAATCGTCGTTCCTCGACCTGCGCTTCCCGGTCGCGAGCCAGGACCGCCGCAAGTCCGACTGGCAGTTCCAGAACATCGCGCGCATCGAGATGACCCACGACCTGGAATACCAGGACAACCACCGCCTCACGGCCGCGGCCACCTATGTGCGCGGCGAGCAGGCGCGCGAGAGCCAGTTCGACTTCCAGACCGGCAGCATCGAGTTCGGCGGCGTCATCGACATGGCGCCGACCTGGCTCGTGCCGAACGTCTATGCGCGACGGCTGCGCCTCGCCAACCAGAACTACGGCCGCGTCGAGGGCGCCAGCCTGCGCGTCGAGGAGCGGTTCTCGGGGCGCTTCCACATCTACGGATTCGGCGAGGTCGAGACCCAGAACTATCACCGGACCAGTCGCTCGACGCGGGCGCCGGAGCGCTCCGGGATGCAATACGCGGCGGGCGTCGGCTCGGGCTGGATCATCAGCCCCCAGCACCGGCTCAATCTCGAGGTCGGCGGCCTGCTCAAGTCTGCGCACAAGGACTACGAGAGCTATCGCGGGCCGACCGCATCGCTGGTCCACACCTGGCTGCTCGGCCAGGGCGTCTTTCTCGTCACAACCCTGGGCGGCGAGATCAATCTCTACGACGAGCCCGAGACGGTGGTTTCCGTACGGGACCGGCGCGACCGAATCGGCCGCGCCAGGACGACTTTCGGAGTCCCGGTGGGCGTCTTCATCGAGAACGAAGCCATTGCGCAGGCCGAACCGATCAAGGACCTGACGATGTTCGTAAGCCTCGAGGGGACGCGCGCGCGGTCCACAATCACGAATTACAGCTACGACACCTTCCGGGTGACGCTCGGACTCACGAAACGCTGGGATTTCTGAAGTTTCTGTGGTGTCTAGGGACCCACGGCGCCTGCTTTCGGTCAATTCGGGCGTCGCGTCGTGACCAGCGTCACTGCCCTGGTCGGCCGGATCCGTATGCTTGCGTTGTCCTCCGGAAAGGGAGGCCATCCATGAAAATTCGCACTTTGATCTGCTCCTCGACGGCGCTCGTTGCCGGCCTCCTCATGCTCGGCACGGGCGGCGCCGCGGCCCAGACGGGCGTCGGCCGCCAGGTCGGCGTCGCGGCCGGGGTGACGGGGCCGGTGCAGCTGGTCGCGGCCGCGCCTGGGGCGCGCACGGCGGGGCGCAACGTGCAGTCCGGCGAGCCGATCCGCATCGGCGACCAGATCGCCACCGGGCCGGACGGCCGCCTGCAGATCATGCTGCTCGACGAGACGATCTTCACGATCGGCCCCAATGCCGCGCTGACGATCGACGAGTTCGTGTTCGATTCGAAGTCGGGCGCCGGCAAGCTGAGCGCGAACGTCGCGCGCGGCGCCTTCCGCTTCGTCACCGGCCGCATCGCGGCGAACAATCCCCAGGACATGCAGGTGAAGACGCCCGTCGGCACGATGGGCATCCGCGGCACCGTCGTCGGCGGCTGGGTCTCGGACGACCGCGCGCGGATCGTGCTGCTCGGGCCCGGAAGCCAGAACAACGCGGCCGAGCGCATGGGGCGCGTCTTCGTCCAGGGCAACGTGCCCCAGGGCAACGGCGTCGAGCTGCGTCGTCCCGGCTTCGCGACGGAAATCGTCGGACGCAACGGCCAGCCCTCCGCGCCGTTCCGGCTGCCCCAGTCCGAGATCGAGTCGCTGATCCGCGAGCTGTCCAACCCGCTCACGCGCGCGGCGAATTCACTGCGCGACGGCGAGGACGGCGACGGCGCGGAGCAGCTTGCCGAAGTGGCGCCCGCGGCGGGCGGCGGTCTCGCCGGCGGAGACATGACCCGCCTGTCGGGCCAGCACATCGTCGACTTCCTGCGGCCGCTGATCTGCTCCTCTTGCGAGGTCGTGCTCACCCCATTGCCGACGAGCGGCTCGGGTGGCACCGGTGGCACCGGCGGTCCCGGCGGCTCCGGCGACCCGACCTCGCCCCCGGCCTCGGTCTTCGGCACCCGTCCGACGCTGCCCGAGATCGCCACCTTCCGCGGCTCGATCACCTTCGGCACCACGTCGTTCTCGCTGGTGCCGGTCGGGGAGGGCGCGACCAGCGGCCGTTACGACGTGACCGCTTCCTTCGATTTCGAGACGCGCAGGCTCACCGGCACGCTCTCCGTGGTGCTGGGAGCGCTCGATGGTCGCGTCGCCTTCAGCGGCGAGATCGTTCCGCCGGGCAGCAGCGGCCCCGCTGCCGCGCCGAGCCGAGCGCTGGGGGCGGTGTCGTCGACCTCCGTCGCCCTGTCGCGGTCCACGGCGCCCGGCACGGTCGACGTGCCGCTGTTCGGAGGCGGCGTGAAGCAGACGTCGGACGGTTGGATCGATTTCCGCTTCGTGCTCGAGAAGTCGCCCGGCAGCGCGTCGGTCGATCGCCTGGCCAACGGCCTGCTCGTCTCGCGCTTCGTGTCGGCGAGCGACCCGATGGCGCCGCTTGCCGTCGGCGGCGGGTTGGCGAAGGCCGGTGCCGCCGGCGGCGCCGTGCCGCTGACCGATGCCGACCGGTCCAAGCTGCTCACCGATCTCGGCCTGAAGCGCTGAGTGGCCGCGGCCCGCAGGGCCGCGGGCGCCGGCTACTCGCTGAATTCCTCGACCATCGCCGATAGGCGATCGACATTGGCGATCACGAGGCTGTTCTTCTCGCGGCGCACGAGGCTGCGGCGCTGCAGGTCCGAGAGCACGCGCGCCACCGTTTCGCGGGTCGTCGAGACGCGGGCCGCGATGTCGCTGTGCACCGGGATCGGCTGAAGGACGCCGGTATTGCCCTCGACCCCGGACTGCCGCGCGAGCCGCAGCAGCTCCGCGTAGATCCGGTTCTGCGCGCCGAGCGTCGAGAGGTCCATGATGCGGCCGGTCGAGGCGCGCACGATGCGCGCGAGCCGCTTGAGCAGCGCCATCGTGACGGCCGGGTGCTCGACGAGCACCTCGTGGAACGCCTTGGCGGGGATGATCGCGGTCGTGGTCTGGTCGACGGCGACGACGTTGGCGGACCGGCGGCCGCCGTCGATGGCGGCCAGCTCGCCGAAGGAACCGCCCATCGGGATGTCGTCGAAGCTCACCTCGCGGCCGGACAGGCCGTAATTGACGACCCGCGCCGTGCCGCGTGCGACGAAATACACGTCGTTCGATTCGGTCTCCCGGTCGATGATCTGCTCCCCCGGTTCCCAGGTCTTCCAGCGACAGCGCTGGCCGAGCTGGCGGCGCTCGTCCGGCGTCAGCGGTTTGAGGATCTCGACGGCATCGAGGGTGTCGCGGATCGGGGGGTGTCGGGTGTCGTTAACCATGCGCTTGTTCCGTACTGTTGGCGTATCAGGATGATCGCTGCAACGGCTGGCGCGGATTGCCGCCTTGCAAGGTGGTCAGTATAGTCGCGCGCCTTTTGGATTGTGCGCTGCAGCATCCGGCGTGCGCGAGCGGAGCGGTGGAATGAGCGACGCGGAAGAGTTGCATGGTTTCTTTTTCGAGGACCTGCGCGTGGGCCAGACGGCGGTCATCGCGCGAACGGTCACCGAGGCCGACATCGTCATGTTCGCAGGCATCTCTGGCGACACCAATCCGGTCCACATCAACGAGGAGTTCGCCGCGGGCACGATGTTCTCGGGCCGCATCGCCCACGGCATGCTGACCGCGAGCTTTATCTCGACCGTGATCGGGACGCGACTGCCAGGGCCGGGCGCCATCTACTTGTCACAGTCATTGCGTTTCAAGGCGCCGGTGCGCGTCGGGGACACGGTCTGGGCACGGGCCACGGTGACCGAGCTGGTGCCCGAGAAGCGCCGCGCGGTGCTGGCCACCACGGTCAGCGTCCGCGACAAGGTGGTTCTCGAGGGCGAGGCGACGGTCATGGTGCCGCTGCGCGCCGCCGTGGCCAAGCCGGCCGTGCCCGCCGCGGCCACCGCGCAATAGCCACGACGTCGACCGGGCGCCGGGCGGGATTCGAGCGCGGGCCGCGATGCGCCTCATCCGACATGCCTCTGCCGCGCCGGCCGCGGCCGCCGGCGCCTCCGTGGCGATCGGGAACTTCGACGGCGTGCATCTCGGGCACCAGGCCGTCGTCCAGGCGGCGCAACGCGAGGCGTCGCGCCTCGGCGCGCCCTCGGCGGTCCTGACCTTCACGCCGCATCCCCGGCGGTTCTTCCGCCCCGACCAGCCACCCTTCCTTCTGACGCGCCTGCGCACCAAGCTGAGCCTGGTGGGCGCGCTCGGGGTCGATCTGCTCTACCTCCTGCGATTCGACGCGGCGCTCGCCTCGCTCACCGCCGAGGCCTTCGTCGACCGCGTGCTCATCGGGGCGATGCGCATCCGACATGCCGCCGTCGGTTACGACTTCGTCTTCGGCAAGGGGCGCGGGGGCGATCCCGAGTTCCTGCGCGCGCGTCTGGCCGCGGCCGGCGTCGCCACCACCGTCGTGGCGCCGGTCCGCGGCCCGGGCGACATCGTCTTCTCGTCGACCGCCGTGCGCGATGCGCTGGAATCGGGCGCGCCGGGACGGGCGGCGGCCATCCTCGGGCGGCCCTTCGCCATCGAGGGCCGCGTCGCCCGCGGCGACCGGCGCGGGCGTCTGATCGGCTTTCCCACGGCCAACATGTGGCTTGCCGAGTACGTGCGCCCGCGGCTGGGCGTCTACGCGGTCCGCGCCCGCCTCGACGCGCGGAATCTGCTCGGCGTGGCCAATCTCGGGCTGCGGCCCACTTTCGGCGGCGACAAGGAGCCGCGGCTCGAGGTCCATCTCTTCGACCTCGACGAGGACCTCTACGGCCGGCGCCTCTGCGTCGAGTTGATCGAGTTCATCCGTCCCGAGCAGCGCTTCGACGGCCTCGAGGCGCTCAAGGCGCAGATCGCCCGCGACGCGGCAAAGGCACGCGCCCTGCTGGCCGGCGGTTGCGGCACCGCCGGCCCCTCCCTATGATCCGCCGCGTCATGGCCCAGCGGTCCTTCAGCCCCGTCCGGACGGCGCGAATTAGCCGCCCGACTCTCGTCGAGAGTCGGGTCGAGCTGATTCGTCCATTCGCGCCGTTGAAGGAGTTCGCGCGCCATGTCTTCGTCCGATCGTAGTTCCCCGCCCGTCTGGTGCTTTTCCGTGTTCGCCGCCCGCGAGGTGAGCGTGGCACCCCGCGTCCTTGGCGAGTTCGCCAAGCGCGGGCTCGTCCCTGACCGCTTCGAGTCCGTCGCCGCCGGCGACGAGCTCGCCATCGACGTCCAGGTCGCCGAGATGGCGGCCGAGGTCGCCGCGCACGTGGCGGAGGTCCTTCGCGGACTCCTCCACGTCGAGCGCGTGCTGACCGCGACCAAGACCCTCGCCCGAGAGGCACGCGCATGAACGAGCAAGCCCCCAACCGCGGCGAAACCTCCCGCGACTACAAGGACACCGTCTTCCTTCCGGAGACGGCGTTCCCGATGCGCGGCGAGCTGCCCAAGCGCGAGCCGCAGATGCTCGAGCGCTGGAAGCGCATGGACCTGTTCAAGCGCCTGCGCGAGACGGCGGCCGGCCGTCCCAAGTTCGTGCTCCACGACGGCCCGCCCTACGCCAACGGCCACCTCCATATCGGCCACGCCCTCAACAAGATCCTCAAGGACGTGATCAACCGCGTTCACCAGATGAAGGGCGAGGACGCCAACTACGTGCCCGGCTGGGACTGCCACGGCTTGCCGATCGAATGGAAGATCGAGGAGGAGTACCGCGCGAAGAGCAAGGACAAGGACTCGGTGCCGATCATCGAGTTCCGCAAGCAGTGCCGCGACTTCGCCGCGAAGTGGATCGACATCCAGCGCGAGGAGTTCAAGCGGCTCGGCGTCGAGGGCGACTGGTCGCGCCCGTACACGACGATGACGCTTGATGCCGAGGCGCAGATCGTGCGCGAGCTGCATAAGTTCGCCCTCAACGGCGGCCTCTATCGCGGCGCGCGGCCGGTGATGTGGTCGGTGGTCGAGAAGACCGCGCTGGCCGAGGCCGAGATCGAGTACCACGACCACAAGTCCGACACGGTCTGGGTGCGCTTCCCGGTGGTGAAGAGCGACCGGCCCGAGCTCGCGGGCGCCGCGATCGTCATCTGGACGACGACGCCCTGGACGATGCCCGCCAACCGCGCGCTCGCGATCGGCGAGGCGATCGAGTACCGCGTCTGCACCGTGTCGGAGACCGCCGAGGGCTCGCTCGCGCGCGCCGGCGAGAAGCTCGTGATCGCGAGCGATCTCGTGGCCAGCGTCGAGGCGCAGCTCAAGGGCGCGAAGCTGGCGCCCGGGGCCACGCTCAAGGGCAAGGACCTGCTCGGCACCGTCTGCGCGCACCCGTTCCGCGGCTGGGAGGCCGGGAAGGGCGAGGGCGCCTACGGCTACGAGTTCGACGTGCGCGTCTTCGCCGGCGGCTTCGTCACGACCGACGCCGGCACGGGCATCGTCCACATCGCGCCGAGCCACGGCCGCGACGACTTCGAACTCGGCCATGCCAACGGCCTGCCGGTCCCCGACATGATCGACGACGCCGGCGTCTACCTGCCGCCGGTCAAGCCCTTCGCGGGCAAGCGGATCTACACGGAGTCCGGCAAGCCCGGCGATGCGAACGGCGCGGTGATCAAGGCGCTGGTCGAGGTCGGCGCGCTGCTCGCCAAGGGCTCGCTGCGCCACGAGTATCCGCATTCCTGGCGATCCAAGGCGCCGCTGATCTTCCGCAACACGCCGCAGTGGTTCATCTCGATGGCGACCAACGACCTGCGCGCCAAGGCGCTGCAGGCGATCGCCGATTCGAGCTGGTTCCCGCCCGCGGGCGAGAACCGCCTGCGTGCGATGATCGAGCAGCGCCCCGACTGGTGCATCTCGCGTCAGCGCGCGTGGGGCGTGCCGATCGCGGTGTTCGTGAAGAAGGGGACGGGCGAGCTGCTGCGCGACGCCGAAGTGTTCCAGCGCATCGCCGACGCCTTCGCCGCCGAGGGCTCCGACGCCTGGTGGTCGAGCCCGCCGTCGCGTTTCCTGGGCAACAGGTACGATCCGGCGCAGTACGAGCAGATCTTCGACATCGTCGACGTGTGGTTCGAGTCCGGCTCCACGCACAGTTTCGTGTGCGAGGCGCGGCCCGAACTCAAGGCGCCGGCGACCCTCTATCTCGAGGGCTCGGACCAGCATCGCGGCTGGTTCCACTCCTCGCTGCTCGAGAGCTGCGGCACGCGCGGCCACGCGCCCTTCGAGGGCGTGCTGACGCACGGCTTCGTGCTCGACGAGCAGGGCCGCAAGATGTCGAAGTCGCTGGGCAACGTCGTCGCGCCCCAGGAGGTCGTCGACAAGCTCGGCGCCGACATCCTGCGCCTGTGGGTCGTCGCGTCCGACTACTCCGAGGACCTGCGCATCGGGCCCGAGATCCTCAAACAGCAATCCGAGATCTACCGGCGGCTGCGCAACACGCTGCGCTACCTGCTGGGCGCGCTCAAGGACTTCACCCCGGCCGAGCGCGTGCCGGTCGCGGAGCTGCCGGAGCTCGAACGCTTCGTGCTGCACCGGCTCGTCGAGCTCGACGAGGCGTTGAAGCGCGCCTGCGCGACCTACGAGTTCAATCCGTTCTTCACGGCGCTCCACAATTTCTGCGCCGTCGACCTCTCGGCTCTCTACTTCGACATCCGCAAGGACGCACTCTACTGCGACCGGCCGGACTCCCCGCGACGCCGCGCCGCGCGCAGCGTCATGGCCACGGTGTTCGACTGCGTGACCAAATGGCTGGCGCCGGTGCTCTGCTTCACCGCCGAGGAGGCGTGGCTGGCGCGCCATCAGGGCGACGGCGAGAGCGTGCACCTGCAGCTCTTCCCGGAGATCGAGGCGACGTGGCGCAACGAGGCGCTGGCGCGCAAGTGGCAGACGGTGCGCGACGTCCGTCGCGTGGTCACCGGCTGCCTGGAGAAGGCGCGCGAGCGCAAGGAGATCGGCTCGAGCCTGCAGGCCGCGCCGGTCGTCCATCTCGGGCCCGCCCAGGCGGCAACGCTCGAGGGGCTCGATCTCGAGGAGATCTTCATCACCTCCGGGCATCGACTGGTCGTCGGCGATCCGCCGGCCGATCCCGCGCTGTTCCGCCTGGCCGATGTTCCCGACGTGGCGGTCGCCTTCGCCCCCGCCGAGGGGAACAAGTGCCAGCGCTGCTGGAAGGTGCTGCCCGAGGTCGGCCGGCATCCCCGGCATCCGGCCCTGTGCGAGCGCTGCGCCGATGCCGTCGACCATTCCGGCGGCTGATCGGTGCTCGGCTACGGCCTCGTGCTCGCCGGCGTGGTCCTGGTCCTCGACCAGATCACGAAGTGGATCTTCTACGCCTGGCTGATCGGCCTGCCGTTCTGGGGGGCCGCGCCGCGGCCCCTTCCGCGCGGCATGTCGATCGAAGTGACGGGATTCTTCAATCTCGTCACGGTGTGGAATTACGGCGTCAGCTTCGGGATGTTCAACCAGGGGTCGTCGGATTCGGCCTGGCTGCTCGCCGCCTTGGCCGGCGCGATCACCATCGCGCTGCTGCTGTGGCTGCGCCGGGCGCCGAATCTCTTGGTCGCCAGCGGCCTCGGCCTGGTGATCGGCGGCGCCGTCGGGAACGTCGTCGATCGGCTTCGCCTGGGGGCCGTCTTCGACTTCCTCGACCTTCATGCCTTCGGCTGGCACTGGCCCGCCTTCAACATCGCGGATGCCGGGATCTGCGTCGGCGTCGGCCTGCTGCTGGTCGACGCCTTGTTTGCGCCAAAACCCTCCGGTAAATAGCCCTCATGTCCATCCATTCCGCGCCCCGTCGCCTGAGCGCGCTGGCGGTCCTCGCCGTCGCGTTGTCGCTTGGCGCGTGCACGGATTTCCGGAAGGCCGCCGGCTGGGACAAGGCCCCGCCCGACGAGTTCCGGGTGATCAGTCGCGCGCCGCTGTCCCTGCCGCCCGATTTCGGCTTGCGCCCGCCGACGCCGGGCGCGCCGCGGCCCCAGGAAGGCACGCCGACCGACCAGGCGCGCAGCGCCGTCACCGGTTCGCGCACGCCGGCGCGCAACACCTCGCCCAACGCCGTCCAGCGCAGCACGAGCAGCCCGGCGGAGCAGGCGCTGCTCACGCGGGTGGGCGCCGACCGCGTCGACCCGTCGATCCGCGAGACGGTCAATCGCGAGGCGAGCCAGCTCGCCGATGCCGAGAAGACCTTCACGGACCGCCTGATCTTCTGGCGCGACCCGCCGCCGTCGGGAACCGTCATCGACGCCGAGCGCGAGCAGCAGCGGATCCGCGAGAACCAGGCGCTCGGTCGCTCGGCGACCGACGGCGACACGCCGATCATCCGCAAGCGCCAGCGCGGCCTGCTCGAAGGGCTGTTCTGAGCCTCGACCCGGCCTATCCTGGTCGGGCCGGCCGATCGGCGGGCGCGGCGAGGCGCGGCATCCTGCCGGCCATCCGTCCTGCCCTCGATGGGTCTGCCTGATGACGACGGCATCGCCGTCGCATCTTCGCGTTCGTTCATCTTCGGGTGGATCCCTTGCTGCGTTGTCTGCGCCTGGCGTCGGCTCTCGTCGTGGTCCTCGCTGCGGCCGTCGCGGGCCCGAGCGCCTCCGCCCAGGTCTTCCGGCCGACGACCTTCACGCTCGCCAACGGCCTGCAAGTCGTCGTGGTGGAGAACCACCGCGCCCCGATCGTCACGCACATGGTGTGGTATCGCGCCGGGGCCGCCGACGAGGCGCCTGGCAAGTCCGGCATCGCGCATTTCCTCGAACACCTGATGTTCAAGGGCACGGCCGACGTGCCGCCGGGCGAGATGTCGAAGATCGTCGCGCGCAACGGCGGGCGCGACAACGCCTTCACCAGCTGGGACTACACCGGCTACTTCCAGTCGGTCGCGCGCGACCGCCTCGAGCTGATGATGCGGCTCGAGGCCGACCGCATGACCGGGCTGATCCTGACCGACGCGGTCGTGCTGCCGGAGCGCGACGTGATCCTCGAGGAACGCCGCCAGGTCGTCGACAACGTGCCGAGCGCGCGGCTGCGCGAGCAGCTCGGCGCCGCGATGTTCGTGAACCATCCCTACGGCCGCCCGATCATCGGCTGGGAGCACGAGATCCGCGGCCTCACGCGCGACGACGCCATCGTCTGGTATCGCACCTGGTACGCGCCCAACAACGCGGTGCTGATCGTCGCGGGCGACGTGACCGCCGACGAGGTGCGCGGCCTCGCCGAGCGGTACTACGGGCCGATCCCCGCGCGGCCGGTGCCGGCGCGCCTTCGTCCGGCCGAGCCGCCGCCGCAGGCGGCGCGGCGCGTCGTCCTGAAGGACGAGCGCGTGCGCCAGCCCAGCTGGACGCGAAGCTTCCTCGCCCCGAGCCAGAAGAGCGGCGAGACCGAGCACGCCTATCCGCTGCAGATCCTCGCTGACATCCTCGGATCGCAGTCGGGCCGCCTCTATCGCGCGCTCGTCGTCGACAAGCAGATCGCGGTCAGCGCCGGGGCGGCCTACGACGACGACGCCGTCGATCTCAGCTCGTTCCTGCTCTATGCGAGCCCGCGACAGGGCCGCACGACCGACGAGGTCGAGCGCGCGATGGAGGCCGAGATCGCGACGCTGCTGCGCGACGGCGTGAGCGACCAGGAGGTCGAGCGGGCCAAGACCCGCATGGCGGCGTCGAGCGTTCTGGCGCGCGACGCCGTCGGCACGGCGCCGCGGGTGATCGGTGCGGCGCTGATGGGCGGGCTCACGATCGAGGAGATCGAGGCCTGGCCGCAGCGCATCGCGGCGGTGACCCCCGCCCAGGTCACGGCCGCGGCGCGCGCCGTCCTGCAGGAGCCGCGCAGCGTCACCGGCCATCTGCTGACGAAGGAGGCGCCGTGATGCGCGTCCTTCTCGTCGCGCTGATCGCGCTGGTGTGGTCCTGGACCGGGCCGGCGCGCGCCGTCGACATCGAGCGCGTCGTCTCGCCGGGCGGCATCGAGGCCTGGCTGGTGCGCGACGCGACCCTGCCGCTGCTGGCGCTCGAGTTCCGGTTCCGCGGCGGCACCGCCGGCGAGCCGGTCGAGCGCGCCGGCGTCGGACAGCTCGCCATCGAGATGCTGCGCGAGGGCGCCGGCGACCTCGATTCCAGCGCCTTCGCCGCCGAGCTCGAGGAGCGCTCGATCGCGCTCAGCTTCAGCGCGTCCTCGGACCAGATCGCCGGCGGCCTGCGCGTGCTGAACATGAATCGCGCCCGCGGCATCGAGCTGCTGGCTCTGGCGCTGACGCGGCCGCGCCTCGATCCCACGAGCGTCGAGCGCGTGCGCGCGCGGCTGCTCGCCGGATATTCGCGCGAGGCCGAGGAGCCCCGCGCGATGGCGCGGCGCGCCTTCCAGTCGACCGCCTTTCCCGACCATCCCTACGGCCGCTCGCTCGAGGCGACGGTGGCCGGCACCCGCGCGGCGACCATCGACGACCTGCGCGGATTCATCGCCGCCCGGCTGGCCCGCGACAATCTCATCGTCGGCGTCGTCGGCGACGTCACGGCCGCGGAACTCGGCCCGCTGCTCGACCAGGCCTTCGGCGGCCTGCCGGCGAAGGCGAGTCCGACGCCGGTGGCGGAGGTCGCGCCGGCGATCGCCGCGGAGCGTACGATCGTGATCCGGCGCCGCATCCCGCAGTCGGTGCAGATGTTCGGCGCCCCCGGTCTCAAGCGCGACGATCCCGACTGGTTCGCCGGCCAGCTCGTCAACTACGTCCTCGGCGGCGGCGGCTTCAATTCGCGGCTGATGACGGAGGTGCGCGAGAAGCGCGGCCTGACCTACGGCGTCTCGACGGGCCTGTCGGCGCTCGACCATTCGGCGGTGATCTTCGGCGCGTCGTCGACGGAGAACGCGCGCGCGGCGCGCGCCCTCGAGATCATCCGCGCCGAATGGCGCCGCATGGCCGAGGAGGGCCCGACCGCCGATGAGCTGGAGAACGCCAAGGCGTTCCTGACCGGCTCCTTCGCGCTGTCGCTCGATTCGAGCGCGTCGGTGGCGCGCCTGCTGACCGCGATCCAGTACGACCGGCTGGGCATCGACTATCTCGCGCGCCGCGACGCGCTGATCCGGGGCGTGACGCTCGAGGACGCGCGTCGCGTCGCGCGCCGGCTCTACGGCGGGGCGGGCTTCCTCACGGTCATCGTCGGCGAGCCCGAGGGCATCGCGTCGAGCGGCGGCTGAACGATGATCCGCCGGCTGCCCGACGTCCTGGTCAACCAGATCGCCGCGGGCGAGGTCGTCGAGCGCCCGGCGGCGGCGCTGAAGGAGCTGGTCGAGAACGCCGTGGACGCCGGCGCGACGCGCATCGACGTGACGCTGGGCGAGGCGGGCAAGGCGCTGATCGTCGTTGCCGACGACGGCCGGGGCATGACGCCGGACGAGCTCGCCCTCGCGGTCGAGCGGCACGCGACCTCGAAGCTTCCCAGCGACGACCTCACGCGGATCCTGACTTTCGGCTTCCGCGGCGAGGCGCTGCCGTCGATCGGCGCCGTGGCGCGGCTGACGATCACCTCGCGCGCGGCGGGCGCGGGCGAGGCGTGGTGCGTGCGCGTCGACGGCGGCGCCAAGCGCGGGCCCGAGCCCGCGGCGCATGGCGGCGGCACGCGCGTCGAAGTGCGCGAACTGTTCTTCGCCACGCCGGCGCGGCTGAAGTTCCTCAAGGGCGACCGCGCGGAGCTCGCGGCCTGCATCGACGCGGTCGAGCGACTGGCGATGGCCAATCCCGCCATCGCCTTCAGCGTCGCCGCCGACGGCCGCAGCCTGCTGCGCCTGCCCGCGATCGGCGCGCTCGGTCGCGAAGCCGCGGCGGTGCGCCTGGAGCGGCTCGCCGCGGTGATCGACCGCGCCTTCTTCGACAACGCCATCCCGATCGACGCCGAGCGCGAAGGCATCCGGCTGACCGGCCACGCCAGCCTGCCGACCTTCCATCGCGCGACCGGTCAGGAGCAGTACCTGTTCGTCAACGGCCGGCCGGTACGCGACCGGCTGCTGGCCGGTGCCGTGCGCGCGGCCTATGCCGACTTCCTGGCGCGCGACCGCCATCCCGTGGTCGCGCTGTTCGTCGACCTGCCGCCCGACCAGGTCGACGTCAACGTCCATCCGGCGAAGGCCGAGGTGCGGTTCCGCGACGCGGGCCTGGTGCGCGGCCTGATCGTCGGCGCGCTCAAGCACGCGCTGGCCGATGCGGGCTTCCGCGCCGCGACGACACCCTCGCTGGGCGCGCTCGCCGCGTTCCGGCCGGGCGGCCTGCCGGCGTCGTCGCATTCGGGCCTCGCACGGCCGGGCCTGAGCGAGGCCGCCGCCGCATTCGCCTTCCAGGCGCCGCTTGGTGCCCTCGCGCCCTCGGCGCGCAGCGAGCCGATGCCCGAGGCGATACCGGCATCGAGCGCGCCCTCGTCGTCGACTCCAGCAGCCGACTATCCGCTCGGCGTGGCGCGCGCGCAGCTCTTCGAGACCTATATCGTCGCGCAGACCGCCGACAGCGTGGTCATCGTCGACCAGCACGCCGCGCACGAGCGGCTCGTCTACGAGCGCATCAAGGACGAGCTCGCCGCCGACGGCGTCAAGCGCCAGGTCCTGCTGTTGCCGGAGATCGTCGAGCTCGACGACGAGCGCGCCGAGCGTCTCGCCGCGCGCGCGGCGGAGTTCGCTGAGCTGGGCCTCGTGCTCGAGGCCTTCGGCCGCGGCGCGATCGCGGTGCGCGAGGTACCGGCCCTGCTTGGCGACGTCGACGTCGCCGGCCTCGTGCGCGACCTCGCAGACGAGATCGTCGAGCACGGCGACGCGCTGTCGCTGCGCGAGAAGCTCGCCGACGTCTGCTCGACCATGGCCTGCCACGGCAGCGTGCGCGCCGGCCGGCGCCTCAATGCCGAGGAGATGAACGCGCTGCTGCGGCGGATGGAGGCGACGCCCCATTCCGGCCAGTGCAACCACGGCCGCCCGACCTACGTCGAGCTCGGACTCGCCGACATCGAGAAGCTGTTCGGTCGTCGCTGAGGCGCGGTCATCGTGCGAGCGGATACAGGCCCTTGGGCGCGAACCTGAACGGGAAGCTGCTGAAGTCGTAGGCGGCCGGCCCCGGCGAATCGATGTCGATCATGGTGCGGAAGGTCGCGCCGAACGAGGCGCGGAACTGGTTCTTCGCCTTGACCGCGAGCACGGCGAGTCGCGCGAGGTCGATCCCCGCCTCCACGTAGAAGTTCGGGTCGGTCGTGTCCTGGCACACGCCGGTGATCATGACCGAGATCGGCAGGTCGACGAGGTCGAGCCGTGCGCAGCCGCCGAGATCGACCGCAAGCCCGTGATAGACCGGCCCGACATTGGTGAAGCGTCCGTCGGACAGGTGGCCGACCGTCGCCTCGACCTCGACCGGGGGACCGAAGAGGCCGGTGAGGCGGCCGCCGAGCCGTGCGCGCAGACGGCCGCCGACGCCGAGCGCCCGGGCGCGCGCGACGAGGTCGGGATCGCAGAGGAAGGCGAAGGCGCAAGGCCTGGTCGGCCGCGCCGCGACGAGGGCCGCGAGCAGGCCCGGCGTGTCGCCGATGCCGCCGGCCCCGGTGTGGTCCGCGGAGTCGATCACGGCGACGGGGCCGGCCGGGGCCGCGAGCGCCGCGGCGATGCCGCCCGCGGCGTCGGGGATGGGCTTGAACAGCCGGTCGCGCCGCGCGTCGATCGCGGCAGCAAGCTCGGCCGCGGCGCGCGCGGCGCGCGCCCGGTCGCCATCGGCGGTGGCCCAGACCTTGGCGCCCGCCGCCTCGCTGTCGCCGTAGGCGTAGCCGGGATAGGGCGTGAGATCGAGCAGGCCCTCGCGCGCCTCGATCGCGGCGGCGAGGTCCTTGACCTCCGCCATCGGTCCGTCCGTCGTGCGCGCGAACAGGCTCGGCAGGATCGCGCCGACGGGCGCGATCGCCGCCACCGGCCGGATCGTTCGGCACACGTACCGCGCCAGGATGTCGAGCGTCTTCTCGGCGGTCGCCGCCATGTCGGTGTGCGGGTGGCACTTGTAGCCGATGCCGACGTCGAGCAGGTCGGCCTCGGCCTGGGTCACGTTGGCGTGAAGATCGAAGCTGGCACCCAGCGGCGTGTCCGCGCCGATCGCATCGCGCACGCGGCGCAGAAGCTCGAGGTCGGCATGCGGGAACTCGGCGGCATTGAGCGAGCCGTGCAGCGACAGGAACACCGCGTCCCAGCGCCGGCCGCGCAGCGCCGCGAGGATCTCGCCGAGGATCGCGTCGAAGACGCCGGGCGCCAGCACGCCGGAGGACGGCGCGCCCGCACAGCGCAGGAAAGTCGGCTGCCACGTGGGGTGCCGCTCGAGCCAGGCGATCGCCCCGCCGATCTCCGTGTTCGTGCCGCGATAGAGCGCCGGCACCGCATCGCCCGTCGCCCATTCCGCGGCGCGGAAATGCTCGAGCGGCGTCGGGATCGGCGAGAACGAGTTGCCTTCATGCGCGAAGCGGGCGACGGCGATGGCGGGCATGGCGCGGATCCGGGCGGGTTCCAGATGCGGCCCACGTTACCGTTGCGGCCGCCGCGGCGCCTTGTCGTCCTCGCGACGGTCAGCCGGCATCGACGGGTACCCGCAGCAGCACGATCCGGGCCTTGCCGTAGCGGCGCTCGTCGAGACGTTCGAAGCCGGGCGGGAGCGCGAAGGCGTCGCGCGGGCCGAGCTCGAGGCTGACGATCGCGCCCGCGGCGAGCCAGCCGCCCTTGCGCAGCGACTCCAGCGCGGCGGCGGCGAGGCCCTCGCCATAGGGCGGGTCGAGGAAGGCCAGTGTCGCCGCCGCGGGCGCCTGCGGCAGTCGTGTGGCGTCGCGCAGGACGAACCGGCTCGTCGCGCTCTCCTTGGCGCGCTTGGCGTTGCGCTCGGCCAGCGCCAGCGCGACCGGGTCCTTGTCGATGAAGATGCAGCGCGCCGCCCCCCGCGACAGCGCCTCGAGCCCGAGCGCGCCGGAGCCGCAGAAGACGTCGAGCACCGCCGCGCCGTGCAGCGGCGAGGCCTCGCCGATCCCGAAGCGGTGCTCGAGGATGTTGAACAGCGCCTGGCGTGCGCGATCGCTGGTCGGGCGGATCGCCTCGCCCTGCGGCGGCTCGAGCGCGAGGCCGCGATGCTTGCCGGCGATGATCCTCACGGGTCCGTCTCCACCTGTCGCGCGCCGGGGTCCGGCGCCGTCACTTCTTGCGCGTCGGGACGCCGGCGCCGAGCTGCTCGCGCAGCACCTTGCCGGTGACCTCTTCGATCTCGCCCGGCTGCAGGTTGCCGAGCAGGAAGGCGCCGTACGCGACGCGGATCAGCCGGTTCACCTGCAGGCCGAGATGCGAGAGCACGCGGCGGATCTCGCGGTTCTTGCCTTCGCGCAGGCTCATGGTCATCCAGACGTTGTCGCCCTGGCGGCGGTCGATGACCGTGTCGATGCGGTCGTAGCGCACGCCCTCGACCTCGATGCCCTTCTCCAGCCGCGCCAGCGCCGCCGCATCCGGCGGCATGCCGTAGGCGCGAACGCGATAGCGGCGGATCCACTGCGTCGAGGGCAGCTCGAGGTGCCGCTTCACCTCGCCGTCGTTGGTGAGCAGCAGCAGCCCCTCGGAGTTCCAGTCCAGCCGGCCGATCGGCATCAGCCGCGGCAGATCCTTCGGGATCACGTCGTAGATCGTCGGGCGGCCCTCGGGGTCGCGGGCGGCGGTTATGGTGCGGTCGGGCTTGTAGAAGCGGAACAGCCGCGTCTTGGACGGCGCGGCCAGCGGCGTGCCGTCGATCGCGATCACGTCTTCGGGCGTCACGTTGCGCGCCGGCGAGGCGAGCGTCTCGCCGTTCACCGTGACGCGACCCTCGGCGATCAGCCGCTCGGCGTCGCGGCGCGAGGCGCGGCCCGCGCGCGCGATGACCTTGGCGATGCGCTCGCCGGGATGCTCCGTGGTCATCGGGCCGCTCCGACCAGCGCGTCGAAGATCCGCCGGTCGCCGGGATCGATCGCGTATTCGGGATGCCACTCCACGCCGAGGCAGAAGCGCCGGCGCGGGTCCTCGATTCCCTCGATCACGCCGTCCGGCGCGACCGCATTGACGACGATGCCGGGCCCGGTCGTCTTCACCGCCTGATGGTGCGCGGAGTTCACCGCGAGCGTCTCGCTGCGGACGATGCGATGGAGCAGCGTGCCCGGCGTCACCCGCACGTCGTGACCCGGCTCGGTGCGCGGATTGGGCTGCTCGTGCGCGAGGGCGCCGGGGATCTCCTCGGGGATGTGCTGGACCAGCGTGCCGCCCAGCACGACGTTGAGCAGCTGTTCGCCGCCGCAGATGCCGAGGATCGGCAGGTCGCGGGCGAGGGCGCCGGTCACCAGCGCCGCCTCGAAGGCCGTGCGGCGATCCTTGGTCCTGACGCTGGCGTGGCGGCTCGCCGCGCCGAACAGCGCGGGATCGACGTCGAAAGCGCCGCCGGTGACGACGATCGCGGCGAGGGTATCGAGATAGGCTTCGGCATTGGCGGGGTCGTGCGGCAGGCACACCGGTAGCCCGCCGGCGGCCTCGACGGCGGCGCAGTAGTTCTGGCGCAGGGCGTACCAGGGCAGCTTCGACCAGCCGCCTGCGGGCTCGCTGTCCAGCGTCAGGCCGATGAGGGGACGTTTCATGACGGGGGATGTAGCAGAGCCACCCCCGGCCGGCGAGCGCGGCCCGCATCGGGTCGCGCACGTGCCGACGTCCGGCAGGTTGACCGGGACCCCGCGCCGGGCGAAACGTCGCGCCGCCATGGACAGGGATTCCGACATCGCGCTGATGCGCCTCGCACTCGAGCAGGCCGAAGCCGCCGTCGCCGCGGGCGAGGTGCCGATCGGCGCGGTGCTCGTCGATGCCGACGGCCGCGTCGTGGCGCGCGCGCACAATCTGGTCGAGCGGCTCAAGGATCCCACGGCGCATGCCGAGATGCTGGTGATCCGCGAGGCGGCGCGCCTCCTCGACGCCAAGCGCCTGCCCGGCTGCTCGCTCTACGTCACCCTCGAGCCCTGCGCGATGTGCGCGACCGCGGCGAGCTTCGCGCGGCTCGCGCGCGTGGTCTTCGGCGCCGAGGACCCCAAGGGCGGCGGCGTCGTCCACGGCGCGCGCGTCTTCACGCAAACGACCTGCCATTGGCGCTGCGAGACCATCGGCGGGATCGAGGCCGAGGCGTCGGCAGACCTGCTGCGGGCCTTCTTTCGGGCTAGGCGGTCCTGAGGACGTGGTTAATGCCGATGGGTGCGGGCGGTCGATGGCGCCCGGCGCGTAGAACCTCCGCGTGGCGACCGGCGAGCGGGCCGATCGCGCAATTGGGGAGGGGATGATGATCCGGACGATGACGCGAACACTGGGCGGTGCGACGGCGCTGCTCCTGTCGATGACGGCGGCTCTGGCGCAGGGCGCGCCGGCCGCGGGCGATGCGGCGGCGCGGCCGCGGCCTTCCGCCGAGCAGCGCGAGGAGATGCGCCAGCGCTTCCTCGCGATGTCGCCCGACGAGCGCCAGAAATTCGTCGAGCAGCGTCGCGCCGAGCGCGCTGAGGCCCTGGCGAAGATGACGCCCGAGCAGCGCGAGCAGGCGGAGGCGCGGCGCAAGGCTGCGCGCGAGCGATGGACGAAGATGACGCCGACGGAGCGCGACGAGCTGCGCAAGCGGACGGCCGAGCGCCGCCGCGAGCGCGGGGGCACGCAGCCGAACTGAAGCCCGGTTGCGTGGGAGGGGGAGGAGCCCGGCGCCACGGACGCGTCGGGCTCCGATCCTGCGCCTGACGCCGGGCCCGCGCCGGCGGGAAACGCGGTCGGCTGCGGTGGGCGGCATCCCGGCGCAGGATCGTCGGTCTCGCCCCGGCGGGCCCGAGGCGTCGCATCACGGCCGCGTCCGCATTGCGCGGCGCCGGCGCATCGCGCACGGTCCCGGTCCCGGCGCCGAAGCCCGGGAGCCGGCCGGATGGCCCCTTCGGCGCGGCGACAGGTTCGCAGACTCCGCAAGCGGGTGGTCATGTCCAGCACGCGTCGAGATTTCCGCGCCGTCTACCTGATCGAGACGCCGCTCGATCCCGCGAAAGTCGCCGCGGTCCTCGCGGGCGAGCAGTCGAGCGGCACGTTCGTGAAGGTCGAGGGCGAGAGCGACGATCTCAAGGCGCGGGCGGGGGCGACAGTCGTGGCCCTGCGCGAGCTCGACGCCGTCGCGACGCCGGGCCTGCCCAGCGCCTATCTCGATCGGCGCGGCGTCGACGGGCCGTACCGGCGCGCCGTCATCGAGGTCGACTTCCCTGTCGACAATATCGGCGACAACCTCGGCACCCTCGCGGCGACCGTGGCCGGCAATCTCTTCGATCTCGGCGAGCTCACCGGCGTCCGCCTGCTGTCGCTGGCCCTGCCGCCGGAGTTCGCGCGGCGCTTCGACCTGCCGCGGCACGGCGTCGCCGGGACGCGCCGCCTGCTCGGGATCCCGCGCGATCCCGTCCTGGGGACGATCATCAAGCCGAACATCGGGCTGGCGCCGGCGGACACCGGGGCGCTCGTGGCGCGACTGCTCGACGCGGGGCTCGATTTCATCAAGGACGACGAGGTGATGGCGAACCCGGCGCATGCGCCGCTCGCCGAGCGCGTGCGCCACGTGATGGCGAAGGTCGACGCCGCCGCCGATCGCACCGGCCGGCGGGCGATGGTCGCCTTCAACATCACCGACGAGACGGACGCGATGCGGCGCAATGCCGATCTCGTCGCGGCGGCCGGCGGGACCTGCGTCATGGCGAGCCTCAACTGGTGCGGCCTCTCCGCGATCCAGACGCTGCGGCGCTCGACCGAGCTCGCGATCCACGGCCATCGCAACGGCTTCGCCGCGCTGTCGCGCCATCCGGCGCTGGGGCTGGACTTCGCGGCCTACCAGGCGCTCTGGCGCCTGGCGGGCGTCGACCAGCTCCATGTCAACGGCCTGGCGAGCAAGTTCGCCGAGGCCGACGACAGCGTGGTCGCGGCCGCGCGCGACTGCCTCGCGCCGATCGCGGGCAACGACGCGATCATGCCGGTGTTCTCGTCCGGGCAGTGGGCGGGCACGGTGCCGGCGACCTGGGCGCGCGTCGGCAGCGGCGACCTCATGTTCCTCGCCGGCGGCGGCATCCTCGGCCATCCCGACGGCGCCCGCGCCGGCGTCGAGAGCATCCGCGAGGCATGGCGCGCGGTGATGTCGGGATCGACGCTCGCGGCGCAGGCGCGCTCGAGCCCGCCGCTCGCCCGTGCCCTCGATTTCTTCGGCAAGGCCTGAGGCGATGGCGCCGCCGCGCATCGCCTTCTACGGCGACGACTTCACCGGCTCGACGGACACGCTCGCCTCGCTGGCGCTGGCGGGGCAGCGGACGCTGCTGTTCCTCGGCGTGCCGACCCGCGCGGAGATCGCGGCCGCGGGCCCGCTCGACGCGATCGGCATCGCCGGCACCGCGCGCGCGATGACCCCGGCGGAGATGGACGCGGCGCTTCCCGATGCTTTCCGGCGCCTGGCCGAGAGCGGTGCGGCGATCCTGCACTACAAGTGCTGCTCGACCTTCGACAGCGCGCCGGCGATCGGGAGCCTCGGTCATGCCGTCGCCATCGCGCGGCGCACGCTCGGGCCGTGCTTCGTGCCGATCGTCGGCGGCCAACCCAATCTCGGCCGCTATTGCGTGTTCGCGAACCTCTTCGCCTCGGCCGGGCTCGGCGGCCCGATGCATCGCATCGACCGTCACCCGACGATGAGCCGCCATCCGGTGACGCCGATGGGCGAGGCGGATCTGCGCCGCCACCTCGCCGCGCAGGGACTCGCCGACGTCGTCTCCTTCGACGCGCCGATGCTCGATGCGGGCGCCGAGGCTGCATCGAAGCGCCTCGAGGCCATGCTCGCCGCGGCGCCCGACGCGGTGCTCTTCGACATCGCGGGGACGCAGCACCTTGCGCCGGTGGGGCGGCTGATCGCGGCGCAGGCCGGTCGCGGCCGCGTCTTCGCGCTCGGTCCGACCGGCGTCGAGCTGGCGCTGCTCGCGCATTGGCGCGGCGCCGGGGAGGCGCCGCCGCCGGTCGAGGCGTTGCGGCGCGCGCCCGTCGATCGCGTGTTCATCGTCTCGGGCAGCCTTTCGCCCGTCACCGCCGCACAGCTGCGCACGGCCGAGTCGGCCGGATTCGCGGTGCTGCCGGTCGATCCGCGGCGCCTCGCCGCCGCCGCCGCCGGCGGCGCCCATGCCGAGACGATCGCACGCGATGCCGCCGCGCTGCTTCGCGCGGGCCGCAGCGTGATCGCGTCGACCTCGGCGGCGCCCGGCGGCGCGGCGAGCGCCGCTGCGATGGCGGCCGCCGACGGCGAGCGTTTCGGCCGTCGCCTCGCGACCGGGTGCGGCATCCTGCTCGAGCAGGTGCTGGCGCAAGTACCGCTGCAGCGCGTCGGCGTCGCCGGCGGCGACACCTCGAGCCTTGCGGTCGCGAAGCTGCCGATCCGAGCCCTGTCCTTCGGCCATGCGCTGTCCGACGGCGCCGCGCTGTGCCGCGCGCACGCGCCGGGAACGCCGCTCGACGGCTTGGAGATCATGCTCAAGGGCGGGCAGATGGGGCCGCCAGACGTGTTCCTGCGCCTGCGCGCGGGCGGCTGACGCTCAGCGCGCGCGGAAGCGGTGCACGCCGTCGGCGCCGGTCTCGCGCCGGATCCGCCCGGCGGATTCGAGGCGATGGAGATGCGCCAGGGACTCGCCGAGCGCCAGCCCCATGTTGGCGTTCCCGATCTCGCGGCGGAACAGCAGCGGGAAGCATTCGACCGCCGTGCGCGGCGCCTCGCGCAGCGCCGTGGCGACCTTGTCGAGCCGCTCCTCGTGGTGGTGGCGCAGCTCGGCGATCCGCAGATGCACGCCGCGATAAGGCTGGCCGTGCGCCGGCAGCACCAGCGTGTCCGCCGGCACGTCGGCGAAGTTGGCGAGCGAGCCGAGATACTCCTTCAGCGGATCGCCGAGCGGCTCGCTCGGCCACACCGACACGTTGGGCGAGATGCGCGGCAGCAGGATGTCGCCGGCGATCAGCGCGCCGAGCTCCGGGCACCACAGGCAGGCGTGCTCGGGCGCGTGGCCGCGGCCGATCAGGACGGTCCAGTCGTGCGCGCCGATGCGCAGATGCTGGCCGCCCGCGAGCCGCACGAATCGCGGCGGGATCGCGGGGACCAGCGAGCGATAGAAGGTGTTGGGCGGGGCGCGAAAGGCGTCGAGCGCCCCGGTCGCCACGCCGTTTCGCCGGTAGAGGTCGAGCTTCGTGTCGATGTCGATGTCGCTTGCGGCCGCGAGGACGCCGCGCGCGGTCGTCCACTCGCCCGCGGTCATCCAGGCTTCGACACCCCAGCGTTCCTGCAGCCAGCGACCGGAGCCGAGATGGTCGGGGTGGAAATGCGTGACGAGGATCCGCGTCACCGGCTTGCCGCCGATCTCGGTCGCGAAGATCCGCTCCCAGGCCTCGCGCGTCGCCGGCACGCCGAGGCCGCAATCGACAATGGCCCAGCCGGGGCCGTCCTCGACGAGCCAGAGATTGATGTGATCCGGCGCGAACGGCAGGCCCATGCGCACCCAGCGCAGGCCCGGCGCGATCTCGCGCGTCGTGCCCTCGGCGGGGCCGTCGTCGCAGAGATAGTCGAGGGCGGAGCGCGGCCTGCTCATCGTCCGGCCTTCTCGCGCGCGACCGCGCGCCAGCCGATGTCGCGACGGCAGAAGCCGCCCGGCCAGTCGATCGCGTCGATCGCCCGATAGGCCTTGGCCTGCGCCTCGGCGACGCTGCCGCCCGTGGCCGTGACGTTGAGCACGCGGCCGCCCGTCGCGACGATGCGGCCGTCGCGCACGGCGGTGCCGGCATGGAAGACGACGACGTCGGCGTGCCTGCCGGCGGCGTCGAGGCCGCGGATCTCGCTGCCCTTGGCGTAGCTTCCGGGATAGCCATTCGCGGCCATGACGACGGTCAGCGCGACCTTGTCGTGCCAGCGCAGCTGGTAGGTCTTGAGCTGCCCGTCGGCCGCGGCGATCAGCGCCGGCAGCAGGTCCGACATCAGGCGCGCCATCAGCACCTGGCATTCGGGATCGCCGAAGCGGACATTGTATTCGATCAGCTTCGGTCCGCGCGGCGTGATCATCACGCCGGCGAACAGCACGCCCTTGTAGGGCCGGCCCTCGGCCTTCATCCCGGCGAGGGTCGGCCGCACGATCTCGGCCATGATGCGCTCGGCCATCGCCGCGTCGACCACAGGGGCCGGCGAATACGCGCCCATGCCGCCGGTGTTCGGCCCGGTGTCGCCGTCGCCGACGCGCTTGTGGTCCTGGGCCGCCGCGAGCGGGATCGCGTGCTCGCCGTCGCACAGCGCGAAGAAGCTCGCCTCCTCGCCGTCGAGGAACTCCTCGATCACGAGTTCGGCGCCGGCCTTGCCGAAGACGCCGCCGACCATCGCCGCGTCGATCGCGGCCAGCGCCTCGTCGAGCGTCGTCGCGACGACGACGCCCTTGCCCGCCGCAAGGCCGTCGGTCTTGACCACGATCGGCGCGCCGGCGGCGCGGACATGCGCGCGCGCGGCTTCGACATCGGTGAAGCGGCGATAGGCCCCGGTGGGGACGCCGCAGCGCGCGGCGACGTCCTTCATGAAGCCCTTGGAGCCCTCGAGCGCCGCGGCGGCCGCGCTCGGCCCGAAGGCCTTGATGCCCGCCGCCGCGAGCCGGTCGACGAGGCCGTCCACCAGCGGCTGCTCGGGCCCGACGACGACGAAGTCGACCGCGGCCTCGCGCGCGAAACGCACCAGCCCGTCGAGGTCGTCGGCGGCGACGGCGACGCACTCGGCCTCCTGCGCGATCCCGGCATTGCCGGGCGCGCAATAGAGCTTGCGGCACAGGGGCGAGGCCGCGATCGCCCAGCACAGGGCGTGCTCGCGGCCACCCGATCCGACGACGAGGATTTTCATGGCTGTCGCGAAGCTCTCGGTTCCGTCATGCAGGCCGCGGCTTGTATCATGGTCCCGGAACCCCGCCATAGCGCATGACCGACACTCCCCGCAGCAATCTTCCCGAGCTCACGGTCTCGGAGCTCTCGGGCGCCATCAAGCGCACGCTCGAGTCCGGCTTCGAGCGCGTGCGCGTGCGCGGCGAGCTCTCGGGTTTCAAGCGCCACACCTCGGGTCACCTGTATTTCGCGCTCAAGGACGCCGACGCGCTGATCGACGGCGTGGTGTGGCGCGGCCAGGCCGCGCGCCTGGCGATCAAGCCGGAGGACGGCCTCGAGGTGATCTGCACCGGCCGCGTCACGACCTACGGCGCGCGATCCAAGTACCAGCTGATCGTCGACCAGATGGAGATGGCCGGCGAGGGCGCCCTGCTCAAGATGATCGAGGAGCGTCGCAAGCGCCTCGCCGCCGAGGGCCTGTTCGACGAGTCGCGCAAGCAGAAGCTCCCCTTCCTCCCGGAGGTGATCGGCGTCGTGACCTCGCCGACCGGAGCGGTGATCCGCGACATCCTGCACCGGCTTGCGGACCGCTTCCCGCGCCGCGTGCTGGTCTGGCCGGTCGCGGTCCAGGGCGAGGGCGCCGCGCTGCAGGTTGCGGAGGCGATCCGCGGCTTCAACGCGCTCGAGCCCGGCGGCGCGGTGCCGCGGCCCGACGTGCTGATCGTCGCGCGGGGCGGCGGCAGCCTCGAGGACCTGATGGCGTTCAACGAGGAGATCGTCGTGCGCGCCGCCGCGGCGAGCGCCATCCCGCTGATCTCCGCGGTCGGCCACGAGACCGACACGACGCTGATCGACTTCGCCGCGAGCCGGCGCGCGCCGACGCCGACTGCGGCCGCGGAAATGGCCGTGCCGGTGCGCAGCGAGCTCGTGGCGCGCATCAGTCGCGATGGCGCGTCGCTCGTGTCGGCGCTCACCCGGCTCGTCGACGAGCGGCGCGCGCGCGTCGAGGGCCTGGGCCGCGGGCTCGGCGATCCGCGCCGCCTGGTCGAGGAGCAGGCGCAGCGTCTGGACGACCGCGCCGAGCGCCTCGGGCTCGCGCTGCGCCGGCTCGTCGAGCGGCGGCAGGCCGCCGTGGCCGAGGCCTTCGCGCGGCTTCCGCACCCGCGCCAGCAGCTCGCGCGCGCCCAGGACCGTCTGCAGGGCCTTGCCACGCGCCTGATCACGGCCCGCGATGCGCAGCAGCGCCAGGCGCGGCAGCAGCGCGAGCGCCTGGCCGAGCTCGCGGATCGCGCCGCGCAGCAGCTCCGGCGCCGGGTCCGCGACGACGCCGCCGCCCTGAATGCGCAGGCGGCTCTGCTCGAGAGCTTCAGCTATGCGCGCGTGCTCGAGCGCGGCTTCGCCCTGGTCAGCGACGCCAAGGGCAAGCCGGTGACGACGCGCGCAGGCGCGGTCGCCGCGGGCGAGGTGAGCCTTCGTTTCCACGACGGCGCGATCGAGGCGACCGTTGCGGGCGACGGCATGGCCGATCCGGGCAAGCCACGCAAGCGCGGCCGGGCCGGCCAGGGGTCGCTGCTGTGATCCGCCGTCGCGACCTCGTCGCGGGGCTCACCGCGCCGCTCATCCTGGCGGCGCCGGCCGCCGGCGCCGCCGGCGCGTCGTCCGCGAGCCTCAAGGGCCGCATCACCCAGGGCGGGCTCGTCTTCGGCAAGGTCGCCCCGGGGACCCGTGCAGTGCTTGACGGCCGCACGCTGCGCGTCACGCCCGACGGCCGTTTCGTCTTCGGCTTCGGTCGCGACCACGGCAAGGCCGCGTCGCTCGTTCTCGTCCATGCCGACGGGTCGCGCGAGACGCGACCGCTCGCCGTCGCGGCGCGGAAGTTCGACGTGCAGAAGATCACCGGCCTGCCGCCGCGCATGGTGGAGCCCGATCCGGCGGATCTCGAGCGGATCAAGGCCGACGGCGAGGCGATCGCCCGGGCGCGCACGCGCGACAGCGCCGAGACGGGCTGGGCGACGGACTGGATCTGGCCCGTGACCGGCCGGATCAGCGGGGTGTTCGGCAGCCAGCGCATCCTCAACGGCCAGCCGCGGCGGCCGCATTTCGGCGTCGACGTCGCGATGCCGACCGGAACGCCGATCGTCGCCCCGGCCGACGCCGTCGTCAGCCTCGCGAATCCGGACATGTACTTCACCGGCGGGACGCTGATCCTCGACCACGGCCACGGCGTCGGCACGCTCTATGCGCATCTCTCGAGTCTCGAGGTGCGGGCCGAGCAGCGCGTGCGCAAAGGCGAGCCCATCGGGCGCATCGGCGCCACCGGGCGCGTCACCGGCCCGCATCTGCATTGGGGCATGACCTGGTACGCGACGAACGTCGATCCGGCGCTCGTCGTGCCGCCGATGCCGGCGCCGTGACGGCGCGAACGAGCGCTCAGAACATCCGCATCGTGAAGGTCGCGAAGACGTAGAGCACGGCGCCGAGCAGGATGCCGAGCGCGACCAGCGCGATGCCGCCGACGCGCCGGCCCGGCGTCGCGATGCGACGGGCCCCGAGCACGAGGCACGCCAGCGCCACGGCGCCCAGCAGGATCTCGACGAGGCGGTCGTCGCTGAGCCCCGGTGCGTCCATCGCCGCGCCCCGATCAATGCGGCAGGCTGAAGAGCCGGCGGATCTTGCCCAGCATGTCGTCGGGCCAGCTCTGCTCGGCGTCCTGGCGCTCCTGCGCCGTGAGGTTCTTCAACAACATGGTATTGGCGAGGCGGCGCTTCGCCATGACCCGGCTCAGCCGGTCGGCGATGGCCGGCTCGCTGCGCAGGATCGGCTCGATCGACTCGCGGTCGAGCTCCCAGATCTTGGTCTCGCACATCGCCGTCAGCGTGGCGCTGCGCGGCTCGCCGGTGAGCAGCGACATCTCGCCGAAGAAGTCGCCGGTGCCGAGGCGCGCGACGACGCGCGGCCCGTGCTCGCCCATGTTCATCGACACCTCCACGGCGCCGAGCTCGACGATGTAGACGGACGAGGTCAGCTCGCCCTCCCGCATGATGACGTCGCCCGGGCGCAGCAGCCGGACCTTCATCACGCCGGCGATGCGCTGGCGGAGCGAGTCGTCGAAGTCGCGGAACAGATCGACATAGCCGACCAGCCGCCCGGCACGCGACGTCGTCGCCGCGTCGCCGGGCTCGTCGCACCACGAGCCGAGGCCGAGCACGTCGAGCGCGTACCACACGCTGTTCGAGACGTCGTGGCGGACGACGTCGATGTCCGCATAGCCGTCGAGCCAGAAGCACAGCTCGTACGAGACCTGGGTGTACTCGAATCCGGTGACCCGCACCGACGGCGGCGGATCGCGCAGGACGGCGGTGGCCTTGAGCGCCGCACGCTCGAGGACGTCGCGCGCGACGCCGGGCGGCACGCGGGCGTCGAGCTTGAGCTCGATCGCGCTGCGATGGCGCGGCGTGGGCAGGTTGAAGTTCACGATCTGCGCCGCCGCCATCTTGCTGTTCGGCATCACGATCGAGTTGCCCTGCGGCGAGCGCAGCTGCGTGGCACGCCAGTTCATCTCCACGACCTGGCCGACCGTCGCACCGTCGATCTCGATCCAGTCTCCCACGCGATAGGGGTGCTGCAGGTTGATCGCGATGCCCGAGAACAGGTCGGCCAGGGTGCTTTGCAGCGCGAAGCCCATGACGACCGCGAACACGCCGGAGGCGGCGAGCAGGCCGGTGATGGTCTCCTCGAACAGCGCGGAGATGACGCCGAGCAGCATGAAGACGAAGACGATCGCGCGCACGACGTCGATCAGCAGCTTCGGCACCTGGACGCCGCGGTTGGCGAAGGAGGTCCACACGAAGCGCTCGAGCACGATGAAGGCGAACACCGCGAAGACGATCCACCACAACGAGCCGATGAAGCGCGACAGGGCGCCGGCCGACGACTTGAGGACCTCGAAGTCCGCCATGCCCGCGAGCCGCGGCAGCACGATCCAGGCGATCGTCGTGGCCGCGAGGGCCAGGGCGAGCTTCAGCAGGCGCCGCTGGGTCGGATGGACGTCGCCGCGAAGGCGCGACGCGAACCACGCGGTCGCGGCGACGAGGACGGCGAGCGCGATCAGTATCGGGGTCGACATCGGGTGCGGAGTCTCCAGCTGGAGCCGGCGGGGCGCCGGGATTCATGCCCCAGGCCGGGGGCCGCGGCCAGGGTCCAGGTGTCAGCCGTTCGGCCAGCGCTTGTGCAGCCAGAGCCACTGGCCCGGATTCTGTCGGACCCAGGATTCGATCCGCGCGTTCACCGCCGTCATGATCGTGAGCGTGTCGGCGGCCCGGTCGCCGCTGTCCGGCGTCGCGATCATGGGGTGGACGGTGACGCGGAAGCGCGCGCCCCGCAGGCGCTCGATTTGGATCGGCAGCAGCGCAACTCCGAAGCGCTGTGCGAAGATCGCCGGGACGGGAGTCGTCATCGCCGGCGCGCCGAAGAACGGCACGGCGATGCCGTCGTTCTGCTTCTGGTCGAGCAGCATCCCGAAATGCTCGTTGAGCGAGATCAGCTTCATCACCCGCTTGGCGCCATCGAAGCCCTTGGGGATCGCGCTCGCCGCGCCCTCGCCGCGGCAGCGCGTGATCAGCGCATCGACCAGCGGATTGTTGAGCGCGCGATAGACGACGTGGAGCGACAGGCCGTGGGCCCGCGCGATCGGCGGCAGGATCTCCCAGTTCGCGAGATGACCGGCGATGAAGATGATGCTCTTGCCGCGGGCGTGCGCGGCGACGCCGTGCTCCATGCCGCGGACCTCGACGCGGTTGGCGGCGAGGAAGGCGATGTGCGGGTACTCGGCGGCGGTGCGGCCCAGGTTCTCCCACACCTCGGCGACGATCCGTTCGCGCGCGGCGTCGTCGAGCTCGGGCATGAAGCGCGCAAGGTTGCGCCGCGCGCGCTTCGACGTGCCGAGCTTCGGCCCGATGAAGCGCGCGATGCGGCCGCCGACCGCCGAGGCGAGGTCGGGGCCGGCGCGGCGCGCCAGCCAGAACAGCGCATGCACCACGGCGGCCTCGAGCCGGTGGCGCAGGCGGATCGCGCGCGGCGGCGGCGCGACGGGATCAGCCACGGACCGCCTCCGCGAGCAGGGAATCGAGCGCGGCGGGGGCGTCGAAGATCGCGCGCACATGCACGATCTCGACCTGGTCGCGCAGCGCAGCGGGCAGCCGCACCTGGTCCTTCGCGGTCGTCACCGGCGTCAGGCCGAGCCGGCGGGCGCGCTCGACGAGCGCCTCGGCCTCGCCGGGCCTGAAGATGTGGTGGTCGGGCAGGGCGATCGCCTCGACCGGTTCCGCGCCAAGCGCACGCAGCGTCGCGAAGAACTTCGCCGGCCGTCCGATGCCGGCGAAGGCGAGGCAGCGGATTCCGGCGAGTTGCGGCGCGGCCGCCGGCTCGAGCCGCGCCGCCAGCACCGGCGCTTGGATGGCGAGCCGCGCCGCGAGGTTGAGGCGATCCGGGCCCATCAGCACGAAGGCATTCGCGCGCGCCATGCCGCGCGCCAGGCGCTCGCGCAGCGGACCGGCCGGAAAGACGCGGCCGTTGCCGAAGCCCGCCTCGCCGTCGACGACAACGAGCGCGCGGGTCTTGGCGAGGCCCGGGTTCTGCAGACCGTCGTCCATCACGATCGCGCGCGCGCCGGCGGCGACGGCGTCCCGTGCACCGGCCGCGCGATCGCGCGCGATCACCACCGGGGCGGCGCGGGCGAGCAGCAGCGGCTCGTCGCCGACTTCGCCGGCACCGTGGACCTCGGCGTCGATGCGCACCGGACCGTGCAGCGAACCGCCATAGCCGCGGCTGAGGAAGACCGGCGCATGACCCGTCGCCGCGAGCCGCTCGGCAACGGCGATGGCGACCGGCGTCTTGCCGGCGCCGCCGACCGTGAGGTTGCCGACGCAGATCACCGGCACCGGCGCGACATAGGGCGTCGTCGCGGCGGCGCGGCAGCGGCCGGCGAACTCGATCAGCGCGCCGACCGGCGCGAGCGCGCGCGCCGGCCAGCCGTCACGCTGCCAGAATTCAGGCGCGTGCATCGCGATCGTCCGCGGCGAGCGGCGCGAGGACCGGCGCCAACGCGTCGAGGACGCGGGCGATCGCGCCGCGGCCCTGGGCGGCGACGTCGATCGCGGCCTGGGCCATGCGCTGGCGCGCGGCCGGATCGTCGAGCAGCGCGCCGACGGCTTCCGCCAGCGACCCCGCATCGGCGACCTTGCGCGCGCCGCCGGCGGCTTCGAGGGCGGCGAAGATCTCGACGAAGTTGCCGATCGCCGGCCCGGTCAGGATCGCCGTGTCGAGCGCCGCCGCCTCGATCGGATTCTGGCCGCCGGCGCCGCTCAGCGACTTGCCGATGAAGGCGATCGGCGCGAGGCGATAGAACAGGCCGAGCTCGCCCATGGTGTCGGCGAGATAGACCTGCGTGCCGGCCGCGATCGGCTCGCCGACGCTGCGCTGCGCGACGACAAGCCCGGCGCCACGCAGCGCCGCCGCGATCGCCGCGCCGCGCGTGGCGTGACGCGGGACGATGACGGTGAGGAGGTCGGGGTGCCGCGCGGCGAGCAGCCGATGCGCCTCGCCGGCGACCATCTCCTCGCCGTCGTGGGTGCTGGCCGCGAGCCAGAGCGGGCGGTCGCCGATCGTCGCGCCGAGCTCGCTCAGCATCGCGATGTCCGCGGGCAGCTGCGGGCTGTCGAACTTGAGATTCCCGACGCAGCGCGGCGACCGGGCACCGAGCCGCGCGAGCCGCTCGGCGTCGCCTGCGGTCTGCGCCAGGACGACGGAGAACACCTCCAGCGGGGGCCGGAACACGCCGCCGCCGCGCCGCCATTTCGCGAACGAGCGCTCGGACAGGCGTGCATTGACGAGCGCCGTCGGGATGCGGCGCCGGGCCAGCGCGCGCAGCGTGTTGGGCCACAGCTCGCTCTCGAGCCACAGTGCGGCGTCGGGCCGCCAGTGGTCGAGGAAGCGGCGGATCCAGGCCGGCACGTCGAGCGGCACGAACTGGTGATGCGCGCGCGACGGCAGCGCGGTGCCGAGCATCGCCGCCGAGGTCAGCGTGCCGGTCGTGAACAGCGCGTTGGCCTCGGGGTGCTGCTCGAGGATCCGGCGCAGCAGCGGCAGGGCCGATCGCGCCTCGCCTACCGAGGCGCCGTGGATCCACACCAGCCGTCCTTCGGGGCGGGCGACCGAGGCGCGGCCCTCGCGCTCGCCCAGCCGCGCGCGGTCCTCCTTGCCGCGTGCCGCGCGGCGGTGCAGCCACAGGCGCAAGGCCGGCGCGAGGCCGGTGGCGAGGCCGCGATAGACCGCGCTCATCGCGGGGCGGCGGTCATGCGCCGACGCGCGCCGCGTCGGGCGCGCCGCTGCCCCCGACGGCATCCGGCGCCTCCGCGGCCTGGGCCGCATAGAGCCGCGCATAGGCGCCGCCGCGCGCGAGGAGGTCGGCGTGCCGGCCCCGCTCGATGACCCGGCCGCCCTGCACGACGCAGATCTCGTCCGCGTCGACCACGGTCGACAGGCGATGCGCGACCACCAGGGTGGTCCGGTTGCGCTTGAGCTGCGCGAGCGCGGCCTGGACGTGGCGCTCGGACTCCATGTCGAGCGCCGAGGTCGCCTCGTCGAGCAGCAGGATCGGGGCATCCTTGAGGATCGCGCGCGCGATCGCGACGCGCTGGCGCTGGCCGCCCGAGAGCTTGGCGCCGCGCTCGCCGACGACGGTGTCGTAGCCGTGCGGCAGCTCGGCGATGAAGCCGGCCGCGCCGGCGAGCTCGGCGGCGTGCGCGATCTCCGCGGGCCCGGCGCCGGGCCGGCCATAGGCGATGTTCGCGCGCACGGTGTCGTGGAACAGCGTGAGCTCCTGGCTGACGATGGCGATGGCGCCGCGGAGGCTCGCCAGCGTCACGTCGCGCACGTCCTGGCCGTCGATGGTCACGCGGCCGGCGGAGACGTCGTAGAAGCGCGGGATCAGATTCAGCACCGTCGACTTGCCGGCGCCCGACGCGCCGACCAGCGCCACGGTGCGGCCGGCCGGGACGTGCAGGTCGAAGTCCTCGAGCACGGCGCTGCCGTCGGGATAGGCGAAGCCGACATGCTCGAAGCGGATCTCGCCCTTCACCGCCGGCAGCGCGGTCGCGCCTGCGCGGTCTCGGATGGACGGCGGGCTGTCGAGCATGGCGTAGACGCGCTCGGCGGCGGCCGTGCCCTCGTTGAGCGTGACGTTGAGGTTCGACAGGCTGCGGATCGGCTGGTAGGCGAGCAGCAGCGCGGTGATGAACGAGAAGAAGGCGCCCGGTGTCGTCGTGCCGGCGAGCACGGCGTGGCCGCCGTAGAGGATCACGCCGGCGATCGCGAGCGAGGCGAGCGCCTCCATGATCGGATGCGACGCCGCGCGCGTCTGCGCCGCCTTGACGTTCAGCGCGTAGAGGCCCTCGACGACTTCGCCGGCGCGGCGGGTCTCGTAGCTCTCCATGCCGTAGGCCTTCACGTGGCGCGCGCCCTGGAACGTCTCGTCGAGCATCGCGGCCAGGGCGCCGGTCTGCTCCTGCGAGCCCGCCGAGACCTTCTTCATCCGCCGTCCGAGCTTGCGCGCCGGGATCAGCGCGATCGGCAGCACGACGAAGGCGATCAGGGCGAGGCGCCAGTTCTGGTAGAACATGAGCGCCACCAGGAAGGCCGCCGTGGCCGCGTCCTTGACGATGCCGGTCAGCGAGTTGGCGATCGCGCCGCGCAGCATCTGCACGTCGTTGGTGAAGCGCGAGATCAGGCGGCCCGTCGGATTGTCGTGGAAGAACTGCAGGTCGGCCTGGATCAGGTGCGCGAACAGGCGGCGCTGCAGGTCGGCGATGATGCGCTGCCCGACCTCGTTCATCACGGCGGCCTGCACGTAGGTCGCGATGCTCTTGACGATCGCGATGGCGACGACCCCGAGCGGGATCAGCCAGAGCATGCGCCGGTCGCGGGTCGTGAAGATCCAGTCGAGGACCGGCTCCATGATCCATGCATTGGCGGCGGTGGCCGCGGCGGCGACGACCATGCCGCCGATGCCGAGCGCGATGCGCCGCCAGTAGACGCGGACGTGCTCGTGGATGAGCCGGCGCCACGTGCCGCTGCGCAGCCACGAGGCGTCGGATTTCTTCTTGGAGGTCAAAGGCTTGGATCCAGCCTGCCGAGGGGTGCGGGCAACTTACCACCGCGCTCGCGCGCGGCGCTACCCGCCGCTCGGGGTTTCGGCCCCCGCCAGCAGCGCGGCGGCGGGGAGAACGGCGACCGGACGGGGCGCGATCAGGTTGCGCCAGACCCAGTGGTGATGCGCGATCACGCCCGCGGCGTCGAGATGCGGGCGGTCGCTGACGGTGTGGCCGTCCGCGGCGGCGACGACCGCGAATCCGAGCGCGACCGCCGATCTGATGGTGGCGTCGACGCAGAGGTCGGTCGCCCAGCCCGTGACGATCAGCCGGTCGACGCCGAGACCGGCCAAGTCGTCGCGCAGCGCGGTGCCGAAGAACGCGTCGTTCAGCGACTTGGGAACGACGCGATCGGACGGCGCGCGCGCGAGCTCGGCCAGGAGGTGCCAGCCCGGCGCGCCCGGGGCGAATTCGTCGCCGGGCGGGCCGTGGTGCTGGACGAAGACGACCGGCCGGCCGCGCCGGCGCAAGTCGGCCGCGAGGCCGTTGATCGTCGCGACGACCTCGGTCAGCCGGTGCTTCGGCGGGCCCCCTCGCAAGCCCTCCTGCATGTCGATCACGAGCAGGCCATCCATCGCCGTCGATCCTCCCGCACGGGCCGCCCGCGCAGTAGATCACGACCCGCGGAGCGCCGCCGCCTGGTCCTTGCAAACTTCGTCGCTGCAGGCGGAGAGTGCCGGCAAGAGCTGGAGAAGAGTGGGGGGAGACGATGAAGGGCTGTCACCTGGCGGCTGCCGCCGTCCTGGCGATTCCGGTCGCGCTCGGCGCGATGTCCGCGGATGCGAAGATCGTGCGCCTCGAGATCCTGCGCACGGAACCTGCCTTCGGCGGCCAGGGTTTCGGGGCGGTCGGCCCCTACGAGCGCGTCGTGGCGCGCGCGCATGGCGAGGTCGATCCGGCCGGCGCGCTGAACGCGGCCATCCAGGACCTCGAGCTCGCGCCGCGCAACGCCCAGGGCCGCGTCGAATACGCGACCGATGTCGAGATTCTGAAGCCCGTCGACATGGCCCGCGGCAACGGCACGCTGCTGTTCGAGGTGCTCAATCGCGGCAACAAGCTCGGCATCAACGCCTTCAACGACGGCATCCCGCTGGGCGTCCCCGAGCGCAACGCCGCCGTCGACGCCGGCGACGGCCACCTCTTCGCCGCCGGCCACACGCTGGTGTGGTTCGGCTGGCAGGCGGACGTGCTGCCGGGCGCCTCGCGCCTGACCTTCAGCGTGCCGACCGCGCGCAATCCCGACGGCTCGCCGATCACCGGCATCGTGCGGACCGAACTCACCACGGCGGCGCCGACGCGCACGCTCAACCTGTCGAGCGGCTGGTTCACGGCGCTCACCCACGGCAGCCACGCGACGGCCAGCACCGCCAACCGGACCGCATTTCCGGACGGCTTCGTACCGACGCTGACGGTGCGGGCGAAGGAGCAGGAGCCGCGCCAGCCGATCGCGAGCACCGAGTGGGCGTTCGGTGCCTGTCCCGACGGAACGACCGTCACGCCCAGCGAGACGCAAATCTGCCTGCGCGCGGGGTTCCAGCCGGGTCGGCTCTACGAGCTGATCTATCGCGCCCGGGACCCGAAGGTCCTGGGCCTTGGCTTCGCGGCGATGCGCGATCTCGCCGAGCATCTGCGCGGCCAGCGCCAGGACGATGCGGGCACGCCGAACCCGGTCTACCGCGACGGCGCGCGCACGCTGGTCTTCGGCTCGTCCCAGAGCGGCCGCATGATCCGCAGCTTCATCCATCTCGGGTTCAACCAGGCCGAGGGCGGCGGCCGCGCCTTCGACGGCGCATTTCCGCATATCGGCGGCGGGCTGATGCCGCTCAATGTGCGCTTCGGCCAGCCCGGTCGCGCCTGGGGCGACCAGATCGACCATCTGTTCCCGGCCTACGACTTCCCCTTCTCGTATACGCGCCAGCATGATCCGCTCACCGGACGCACCCAGGGCGTGCTCGACCGCTGCGAGGCCTCGGGCACCTGCCCGCGGATGTTCCATGTCGCGACGGCGCTGGAGGTGTGGGAAGGGCGCCAGTCGCTCGGCCTCACCGATCCGCTGGGCCAGCGCGACGTGCCCGACCCCGACGGCGTCCGCACGTTCATCATGGCGAGCACCCAGCACGGCGCCTGGGTGGCGCCGATGCCGAAGCAGGCGCCGTTCGGCAATTGCCAGCAGCAGCCCAACCCCAATCCGCAGCGCGACACGATGCGCGCTCTGCTCGCCGCATTCACCGTGTGGGTGCGCGACGACGTGGCGCCGCCGCCGAGCAACGTGCCGCGCATCGCGGATGGCAGCCTCGTCGCGCCGCATCAGGTGCGCTTCCCGTCCATACCCGCCAACGCCTATGGCGGAGTGACGCGTCCCGCCGTGCGCGCGCTGCGCGTCCACAATCCACTGCAGGTGCTCGATTTCGGTCCGGGCTTCCGGCCGGCGGAGAGCAGCGGCGTCATCAGCATCGAGCCGCCGCGCGCCGGCACCGCCAGCTACGGCGTGCTGGTGCCGCAGGTCGATGCCGACGGCAACGATCTCGGCGGCGTGCGCTCGGTCCATCTCCAGGTTCCGATCGGAACCTATACCGGCTGGAACCTCGGCCGTGCCGATCGCTTCGAGGACGGATTCTGCTCGCTGAGCGGGAGCTTCATCCCCTTCGCCGCGACCCGCGCCGAGCGCGTCGCGACGGGCGATCCCCGCCCGTCGCTCGAGGAGCGCTATCCGAGCGTTGAGGCCTATGTCGCCGCGGTGCGCCGCGCCGCGGACGGCCTGGTCGCCCAACGCCTGCTGCTGCGTGCGGATGCCGACGCGCTGATCGCCAAGGCGGGGACGGAGGGCGTTCGCGCCGGCCCCTAAGCGCCGCGCGGCCTCAACTCTTGGTCCGGCGCGGGCGCTTCGGGTAAGACGCCGGCGATCCGGATTGCCGCGCCGTGCGACGCGGCGCCATGGCGCGCCGGCCCCGACGGCGGAATGACAGGCGGTTCCTTGACCCGACCCCGCGCTTTGCCGGCCTGAGCATGCAGGTCGAGGTGATCGCCAATCCGACGGCGGGCGGCGGCGCATCGCGCAAGGCCGCCCGGCTCGTCGCGCTGCTCCGCGAGCGCGGCGCCACGGTGAGGCTCCGCGGCACGCGATTCGCCGGTCACGCCCGCGCCCTCGCCGCGGAAGCCGTCGCGCAGGGCGTGGATCGGCTGGTGGTCGCCGGCGGCGACGGCACGATCAACGAGGCGATCAACGGCCTCGCGGGCGCGGGCCTGCCGCTCGCGCTGTTGCCGGGCGGCACGGCGAACGTCCTGGCCCGCGAGCTCGGCTGGCCGGCCCGGCTGGAGGCGATCGCGGAGCTCGTGATGTCCGGTGTGGAGCGCCGGGTGAGCCTCGGCGCGATCGACGGCCGCCGCTTCGCGCTGATGGCGAGCCTCGGCCTGGATGCCGAGGTCGTCGCCGGGCTCGATGCGCGCGCGAAGCGGCGCTTCGGCAAGCTCGCCTATGCCGGGGCCGCCGTCCGCCGCCTGATCGGTCGTCGCCCGCAGCTCTACGACATCGAGTTCGACGGCCGGACGGAACGCGTCGCGGCGGCGATCGTCGCCAAGGCGCGGCACTACGGCGGCGCATTCGTGGTGGCGCCGGCGGCGAGGCTCGATGCGCCGTCCTTCGAGCTCGTGATCGCGCGCGATCCGTCGCGCTGGGCGCATCTGCGCTACGCCGCCGCGCTCGGCCTCGCGGACCTGACTCGCGCATCGGGGATCGAGACCCATCGCGTCACCCGGGTCGTGCTCGCGGGACCTCCGGGCCTGCCGGTGCAGGCCGACGGCGATCCGGTCGCATCGACGCCCGCGACGGTCGAGATTCTGCCCGACGCGCTGACGCTGCTGGTGCCGGCGGCGAACCGCGGCGCCTGATCGACGATGTCGAGATCCGGCCGTCTCTTCGCGCTGCTGCAGGCCCTGCGTCGCCGGCGCCGACCGGTGGCCGCCGCGATCCTCGCGGCCGAGACCGGCGTGTCGCTGCGCACCGTCTATCGCGACATCGCCACGCTGATCGAGCAGGGCGCGTCGATCGAGGGCGAGGCCGGCGTCGGCTATCGCCTTGCGCCCGGCTTCCTGCTGCCGCCGCTGATGTTCCAGGACGACGAGGTCGAGGCGCTGGTGCTGGGCCTGCGATTCGCGGCCGAGCGCGGCGACAGGGATCTGTCGCGTGCGGCGGTCGATGCGCTGGCGAAGGTCGCCGCGGTGCTGCCCGAGCGGCTGCGCGAGACCATGCCGACCACCGGCCTGCTCGTGGGACCGACGAGCGGCGAGGCCGCGACGGCCGACGTCGCGATGATCCGGCGCGCGATACGGCTCGAGCGCCGGCTGGCGCTGCGCTACGTCGATGGGCGCCGGCGCGCCTCCCGCCGCCTCGTCTGGCCCATCGCCTTGGGCTACTTCGACCGGGCGCGCGTGCTGGTGGCGTGGTGCGAGCTTCGTCGCGACTTCCGGCATTTCCGCCTCGACCGGATCGCCGACGCGACTGCGGACGCCGCGCGCTACCCGCGCCGGCGCGTCGATCTCCTGAAGGCGTGGCGGCAGCGCGAGGACATCCCCGAGGCGCCCTGAGAGCGTGCGACTGCTGACGGAATCCGACACGTCCCGCGCCGACGCTGTGCGCCTCGATCACGAAGGAGGCCCCGCACCATGCGTCTCGAGGACATGCACGAATCGGGCGCCGGCCCGGCGCGCGACTGGATCGCCGTCGCCTGCGCCGAACATGTCGCGCGCGGCGTCGCCGGCGGCTTCATGCAGGTCTGCCACGGTAAGGCGGCACCGCTGCGCCGGCTGCGCCCGGGCGACCGCGTCGCCTACTACTCGCCGACCCGAGACATGGGCGAGGGGCCGAGGCTGCAGAGCTTCACGGCCATCGGCGTCGTCCTCGACGACGTGATCACGCAGATCGACATGGGCGGCGGCTTCCGGCCGTTCCGGCGCGCCGTGCGTTTCGCTCGCGAGGCGCGCCCGGCAGCGATCGCGGCGCTGCAGGCGGCGCCCGGCTTCGCGCTCGCGGGGCCGGGCTGGGGCGCCCGGCTGCGCTACGGGCTCCTGGCGATCGATGCGGCGAGCATGGATCTCGTCGCGGCGGCGATGGGCTTGGCCGACTCCGTCCGCGACCGACGGTGAGCGTTCCTTTCGCGGCGGCCAGTCGTTACGCTGCCGCCGTGATGATCGCCGATCCCCGCGAGTTCCTGACCGGCCTGTTCAGGGCCGCCATCGCCGCTGCCCAGCCCGCGCTCTGCGTGCCGCCGAATCTGCCGCCGCCGCCGCGCGGCCGGCTGATCGTCGTCGGCGCCGGCAAGGCCTCGGCCGCGATGGCCGCGGCCGCCGAGGCGCAGTACGCCGCGCATCGCGATGTCGTCGGGCTGGTGGTCACTCGCGACGGTCACGGCGTGCCGTGCCGCCGCATCGAGATCGTCGAGGCCGCGCATCCGGTGCCCGACGCGCGCGCGCCGGAGGCGGCGGCGCGCATGCTGGCGCTCGCCGGCGGCGCCGGTCCCGACGATCTCGTTCTGGCCCTGATGTCGGGCGGCGGCTCGGCGCTGCTTGCACTGCCGCAGCCGCCGGTGACGATGGCCGAGTTCCGCGCGCTGACGACGGCGCTGCTCAAGTCCGGCGCCAACATCCACGAGATGAACGCGGTGCGGAAGCATCTGTCGCTGATCGCCGGCGGCCGGCTCGCCGCCGCCGCCGCACCGGCGCCGATGGTGACTCTCGCGATCTCCGACGTGCCCGGCGACGATCCGTCGACCATCGGCTCCGGCCCGACGGTCGCCGACCCGACGACGCTTGCCGACGCGCGCGCCGTGCTCGCCAAATACGCGATCGCGCCGGCCGCATCGATCGCCGCGCGCCTGGCCGACGCCGGCAACGAGACGCCGAAGCCCGGCGACCGCCTGTTCGCCTCGACGCGCTTCGTGATGGCGGCAAGTCCGCGCCAGGCCCTCGAGGTCGCGATCGCCAAGGCACGCGCGGCCGGCCTCGCGGTGCATTCGCTCGGCGACGCGGTGGAGGGCGAATCGCGCGACGTCGCGCGCGACCAGGCGGCCCTGGCGCTGAGCATCGCCGCGGGCACCGGGCCGGTGCGACCGCCCTGCGTGCTGGTCTCGGGCGGCGAAACGACGGTGACCGTCCGCGGCCAGGGGCGCGGCGGCCGCAACGCCGAGTTCCTGCTCGCGCTCGCGCTCGCGCTCAAGGGCCATCCGCGCATCCACGCCATCGCCGGCGACACCGACGGAATCGACGGCATCGAGTCGAGCGCCGGCGCGACGCTGGCGCCGGACTCGCTCGTACGGCTCGCCGCGGCCGGCGTCGATGCCGCGGCGCGGCTCGCCGACAACGATGCCTGGACCGTCTTCGACCGTCTCGGCGATCTCGTCGTGACCGGGCCGACGCTGACGAACGTCAACGACTTCCGCGCCATGCTGATCATCTGAAGAGGGTCCGATGCCTCGCCTCTGCTCGACGAAGATCGTCGCCACGCTCGGACCGGCGACCGCCGATCCGGCGGTGCTGCGCAAGCTCTACGAGGCCGGCGCCGACATCTTCCGGCTGAACTTCAGCCACGGCAGCCACGACGACCACCGCGCGCGTCACGCCGCCCTGCGCGCGCTCGAGCGCGAGGTCGACCACGCGATCGGGATCCTGATGGACCTGCAGGGCCCGAAGCTGCGGGTCGGCACCTTCGCCGGCGGCCCGACGCGGATCGAGACCGGGAAGCGGTTCCGGCTCGATCTCGACAAGACGCCGGGCTCGGCGACGCGCGCGAACCTGCCGCATCCCGAGATCTTCGCCGCGCTCGAGGACGGCGCCGACCTCCTCGTCGACGACGGCAAGCTGCGCCTGCGCGTGCTCGCGCACGGTCCGGACTTCGCCGACTGCGAGGTCGTCACGGGCGGCACGATCTCCGACCGCAAGGGCGTGAACGTCCCCGGCGTCGTGCTGCCGATCTCGCCGCTCACCGAGAAGGACCGTCGCGACCTCGCCTTCGGCCTGGAACTCGGCGTCGATTGGGTCGCGCTCAGCTTCGTGCAGCGGCCCGAGGACATCGCCGAGGCCCGTCGGCTCGTCCAAGGGCGCGCCGGCGTGCTGGCCAAGCTCGAGAAGCCTTCGGCGATCGAGCGCGTCGAGGAGATCATCGACCTCTGCGACGCGGTGATGGTCGCGCGCGGCGATCTCGGCGTGGAGATGCCGCCCGAGACGGTGCCGAGCACGCAGAAGCGCATCGTCCGGCTGTCGCGGCGCGCCGGCAAGCCGGTGATCGTCGCCACGCAGATGCTCGACTCGATGGTCGGGTCGCCGACGCCGACGCGCGCCGAGGCTTCGGACGTCGCGACCGCGGTGTACGACGGCGCCGACGCGGTCATGCTGTCCGCCGAGACGGCTTCGGGCAGCTATCCCGTCGAGGCGGTCACGATCATGGAGAAGATCATCGAGTCGGTGGAACACGACCCGCTCTACCGCCCGATCATGGACGCGGTGCAGGCCGAGCCCGAGCACACCGCCGCCGACGCGATCACCGCCGCCGCACGCCAGGTCGCGCACACCGTCGGGGCGAAGGCGATCGTCACCTACACCACCTCGGGCTCGACGACGCTGCGTGCCGCGCGCGAGCGGCCCGACGTCCCGATCCTGTGCCTGACCGAGCGCGTCGAGACCGCGCGCCGGCTCACGCTTGCCTGGGGTGTCCATCCCGTGGTCACCGCCGACGTCCGCAGCTTCGAGGAGATGGTCGAGAAGGCCTGCCGCATCGCCCGGGAACAGGGCATCGCGGCGGCCGGCGAGCGTGTCGTGATCACCGCCGGCGTCCCGTTCGGCACGCCCGGCGCGACCAACGTTCTGCGCCTCGCCTGGGTCGAGGGCTGAACGGGGCCGTTCAGTGCTCGCCGCGCGCGATCAGCGGCGCGACGAGGCGTGTCGATGATTCGCCGGCGAGGAGCGCGCGCACGCGCGGGATCGCGCCCTGGGTCCAGGTGTCGACCTGCAGCCGGACGAGATCGTCGAGCGGTTCGGGCAGGTCCATGCCGTACACGTACTTGCGGATCATCAGGAAGGCGATGCCGCCGTGCAGGATCATGGCGAGCTCGCGCTCGCCGAGCGTCATCGGGCGCGAGTCCGGGTCGATGCCGGCGGCGCGACGCAGGCCGCGCGCGATCGGCATGAGGATCTTCAGCGACAGCCGGAACCCGTAGCGGCGCGCGAAGTCCTGGCCCGCGAGGGCGGACTGCACCCAGAGCCGCAGCCGCAGCCGCGACATGCCCTCGGCATAGGCGAGGTAGAAGCGCGTGAGCCGCTCGACCAGCGGCACCGTCTCGTCGGCGAGCAGCTGGTCCCAACCGAGATGCCACGGATCGGCGAAGGCGCGCTCGAGCGTCGCGCCGATCAGCGCGTCCTTCGAAGGGAAGTAGCGGTAGAGCAGCGCCTGGGTGACGCCGAGGCGGCGCGCGATGTCGCGCGTCGAGCCCGAGAATCCCTCCTCGGCGAAGATCTCCGCGGCCGCGTCGAGGATCACCGCCACGCGATCGGCGCCGCGCAGGCGCTTGCGGCGCGGCAGGACATCGATGGCGTCGGTTCCGGTCATGGTCTCGCCGACTGCATCGCGCAGGCGCGCGCCGGCGTCAACCGAGGCTGCCGGCGATCAGCAGCATCAGGGCGAACCCTCCGAGCAGGGCGAAGGTCGCCTCGGTCGCGTGGCCGCGGCCATGCGTCTCGGGCACGATCTCGCTGCTGATGACGTAGAGCATCGCGCCGGCCGCGAGGCCGAGCGCCCAGGGCAGCGCGGCCGTCGACAGGGCGGCGCCGAACGCCCCGATCGTGCCGGCGACGGGCTCGACGAGTCCGGACAGCAGCGCCGCGAGCAGCGCGCTCGTCCGGCGCATGCCGATGGTGACGAGCGCGATCGCGACGACCAGCCCCTCGGGCATGTTCTGGACCGCGATGGCGATCGTCAGCGTGTCGCTCGCGAGGCCGATGCCGGCGATCTCGGCAGAGGCGCCGACGCCGACGGCCAGCCCTTCGGGAATGTTGTGGAGCGCGATGGCGAGGACGAGAAGCCAGGCGCGCGCGAGGCGCACGCCGGCCGGGCCGCCCTCGCGGCCCTTGAAGCCGTGCTCGTGCGGCAGATGACGGTGGATGATCCAGATCAGCAGCGCCCCGAGCAGCACCGCGGCGGAGACGAGCGCGGCGCCCGCGAAGGCGCCGTGCACCTGGATGCGGGCCTGGGCAAGGCCGGGTATCAGCAGGGAAAAGAATGTCGCCGCGAGCATCACGCCGCCGGCGAAGGCGAGCGCGACATCCTCGGCGCGAGGGCTGAGGCGGCGGATGCCGAGGACGGGAACGGCGCCGACGCCGGTCGCGAGACCGGCGATGGCGCTTGCTTGCAGTCCCGCGAGAACCGCGGCACCGAGATCGATGCCGGGGTCCACCGCGGGTCCAGCCGTCGGTCAGGCGCGTGCGCGCTTCGTCAGGCGAGATGCGCGCGCAGCATCCACGCCGCCTTGTCGTGGGCGTCGATGCGGCCGTTCATCAGATCGCCCGTCGCCGTATCGCCGGCGTCGTCGGCGAAGGCGCGCAGGTCGCTGGCCAGGGCCGAGAGCGTCTCGTTGTCCTTGAGCAGTTCGGCGATCATCTGCTTGTAGCCCGGCGGCTCCGCCGGGGCGTCCTTGACGGTCGAGAGCTTCGCGAAGGCGGCGAGGCTGCCGGGCGAGATCTCGTCGAGGGCGCGGATGCGCTCCGCGATCTCGTCGTTCGCCGCGAAGATCTCTTCGTACTGCTTGCCGAAGAGCTCGTGCAGCGAGGTGAAGTTCGGCCCGGTCACGTTCCAGTGGAAGTTCTGGGTCTTGAGCATCAGCGTGTAGCTCGACGCCAGCACCACGCCGAGCTTGGCGGCGACGGCACTGCGGCTGTTGCTGGTCTTTTTGGCGACTGACATGGACCGGATCTCCCTTTTGTAACGGATCCAATCTGGGTGGCAATTCCCTATGTTCAAGGGCAAAAAATCGCATCGGATTTGGCGCTCGCGCGGTATGGCGCAAAGCTGCGCACCCGGCAGGCCGGGGCGCAGATCGATGCCTGGCCGCCCCGATGCGTCAGACGAAGCGCAGTTCCACCCTCGGCTTGCCGCCATAGAGCGCCGCGACCTTCGCCTTCGGCGGCGCCTTGAACAGGCCGGTGCAGGTCCCGGTGCTGACGATCTGGCCGGCCTTCAGCCCGCCGCGCCGGCGCAGCGCGTTGGCGAGCCAGAGCAGCGAGGCATGGGGGCCGCCCAGGACATCCGCGCCGGTTCCCTTGCCGATCGTCGCGCCGTCGACGCGCATCTCGACCGCCATGCCGTCGAGGTCGAGCTCGGTGCCCTTGGCGAACGGCTTGCCGAGGACGAGAGCCGCGTTGGCGCCGTGGTCGGCGACGAGCGACGGCAGTCCGACGGCGAGCCAGTCCGTCCAACGGGGCGCCACGATCTCGATGGCGGGATGAACGCTGCCGATCGCCTTCTTCACCTCGGCGAGGCGATAGGGCTTGGCGCGGCCCGGCAGGTCCTTGGCGAGCTTGAAGGCGATCTCGCCTTCGAGCCCGCGCAGCGGATAGGCGTCCGACGGGATCGCGACGCCGGACTCGAAGATCCGGCCGGCAAAGATGCGGCCGGCAAAGGGGCCGCGCGCCTTGAGCAGCTTGCGGGCGCCCATGCCGGTCGCGCCGACCTTCCAGCCGCCGACCTCGGCGCCCAAGGATTTCGCGATCGCGTCCTGGACCCGATAGGCCTCGGCCAGCGTCCGCGGACGGCATGATTCGGGCAGGGGGCCGATCTGCGAGCCGTCCTGCCAGGCTTCGACGAGGCGGCGGGCGGCTTGTTGGACGTTCTCGATCTTCATGGCGTGAAGCTGACCTCGACGGTTCCGATGGCGGCGAACTCTGCCACGGCGACGTCGCCGGCGGCGACCGGCGTCACGCCCGTCAGCGAGCCGGTGGTGACGATGTCGCCGCGGCGCAGGCCGGGGCCGCCGGGAATCGGGTTGTTGGCGAAGACGACGACGGCGCGCAGCGGATCGCCCAGGACCACCGCACCCTGGCCGGTCGCCGCGAGCGTGCCGTTCACCCTGAGCGACACGGCGACGGCGCCGCGGTCCATCGCGCGCCAGCTGCCATAGGCGGGGCCGACGATGAACGCGCCGTTGGCCATGGCGTCCGCGAGATTCATCGCGAGGCTGGGCTGCGGCGCAAGCCGCGTGTCCGCGACCTCGATCGCGGGGTGCATCGCCGCGACCGCGTCGGCGACCTCCTCCTCGCTGTAGGGCGCCGCGCGCGGCGGCAGATCGCGGGCAAGGGAGAAGGCGAGCTCGGCCTCGAGCTTCGGCGTGCGCAGCCGAGCGATCGACAGCCGTGCCGGGCTGTCGTGCACGAACGCGGCGATGAGCCGCGCCGCGGTCGGCGCCGCCACGCCGGCCTTGGCCTGCTGCTCGGCGGTGAGCGCGCCGACCTTCCAGCCGCGATATCCGCCCAGCCGGCGGGCCGTCTCGGCCTGGATGCGGTAGGCGTCGTCGAGGGTGGCGGGTGTCGCGTCGGCCGGCAGCGGGCCGACCAGGCGCGCGCCGGTCCGCGCCGCGACGAACTCCGTCGCGGCGCGGTCGAGGTCGAGTGGGGTCATGCCGGCACTTTACCGTCGCCGTTCGCCGCCGCCACGATCTTGTCGGCGAGCTTGCCCGTCACCTCGGTGAGATGGTCGAACCGCCAGTCGAAGCCGCCCACGCCCATCGTCACCGAACGCAGCTCCACGATGAGGTCGTGCATCTCCGCCTGGGGCAGGTAGGCCTGGACCTCGTCCCAGCCCGGCCAGCCCGCCCGCGCGTCGAAGCCGAGGATGCGGCCGCGGCGCGACGACAGGATGCGCTGCACGTTCGAGGTGAACTCCTGCGGCACGTCGATCGCGACCTTGCAGATCGGCTCGAGCAGGACGGGATCGCATTTCGGCATGCCTTCGCGCATCCCGAGCGCGCCCGCGGTCTTGAACGCCATGTCGGAGGAATCGACGTCGTGGTACTGCCCGTCGTGCAGCGTCACCTTCACGTCGACGACGGGAAAGCCGAGCGGCCCGCGCTTGAGGAAGTCGCGCACGCCCTCCTCGACGGCGGGAATGAAGTTCCGCGGCACGGCGCCGCCGACGATCTTGTCCTCGAAGGCGAAGCCGCCGCCGCGCGGCAGCGGCTCGATCTTGATGGTGACGTCGGCGAACTGGCCGTGCCCCCCGGACTGCCGCTTGTGCCGGGCATGCTGGTCGACCGACTTGCGGATCGTCTCCTTGTAGGGCACCCGCGGCGGATGGGTGACCACGGCGACGTGGTGCTGCGTGCGCAGGCGATCGGCGGCGATGGACACGTGGACCTCGCCCTGGCCCCACAGCAGCAGCTCGTGCGTGTCGGCATCGTGCTCGACGACGAGCGACGGATCCTCCTCGACGAGATGGTGAAGCGCGCCCGACAGCTTCACGTCGTCGCCGCGCTTCTCGGCGTTGACCGCGAGCGAGAAGAGCGGCTTGGGCGCGTCGGGCCAGGCCGGAAGCTCGGCGGGCGGCCTGGCCGCCGGGGTGATCCAGCTTCCCGTCGCGAGGCCTTCGAGCTTGCCCAGCGCGACGACGTCGCCGGCCTCGGCCTTCGCGAGCTTGCTCGTCTGCGCGCCGAGCGGCCGGCCGATGCTGGCGAGCCGCGCATGATGCACGCCGTCGCCGAGCGTCGCACCGTCGGCGATCGCGCCGCGCCAGATGCGCGCAAAGGAGAGCTTGCCGGCATGCGGCACGTAGCGCGTCTTGAAGATCTGTGCGAGCGGCTCGTCGCCTGGCGAGAGCCCCAGGCGCGCCGCGGTCGCGGCGCAGGACGGGACCTCGTGGCGGAGGAACTTGAGCAGGCGACGCACGCCATAGTCGCGCTCGGCCGAGCCGATCAGCACGGGCACGAGCTTGTCGTCGGCGAAGGTCTTGGCCAGATCCGCGTAGATGACGTCGGCCGGCGGGGCGGTGTCCTCGAGCAACTGCTCGAGCAGCTTGTCGTCGTAGTCGGCGAGCGTCTCGAGCAGGCTGCCGCGCGCCTCCTGCTCGCGCGCCTTCACGTCGGCGGGCAGCTGAATCAGGTCAGAGGGCTGGCCGGGGTGGTAGCGATAGGCCCGCTCGCTGACCAGGTCGACATAGCCGGTGATCGTGTCGCCCTGGCGGATCGGCACCTGGCGCAGCGCGAGCGGACGGGTCGAAACCGCCTGGAATGCGGCGAGCAGGTCGCGCAGCCGCGTCGTCGCGACGTCGATCTTGTTGACGAAGAGCACGTGCGGGATGGCGTGGTCATCGAGGAACTTGAGCACCGGGCCGAGCATCGCGGCGCGCTCCGCCTCGGGAGGCGTCACGACGACCGCCGCGTCGGCGACCATCAGCGCCGCATGCGCCTCGTGCGCGAACTCGATCGAGCCGGGGCAATCGACGAAGGTCCACGCCTCGTCCATGAACGTCGCGTGCGCGATGTTCATCTCGACCGACATCTGCCGTGCGCGCGCCGCGGGCGCGCTGTCGCCGACGGTCGTGCCGTCCTTGATCGAGCCTCTGCGCGGGATCGCGCCGCATGCCGCCAGCAGGCTCTCGAGCAATGTGGTCTTGCCGCCGAGATACGGTCCCACCAGCGCCACGCACCGTGGGCCCGAAGCTTGTCTGCCCGTCATGACCGTCCCCTCCTAAGGGCGGCCGGCGGGGTTGATCCCGGTCACGTGCCGGGAACGCCGGCCGTCACCGAAGAAGCCTCGCGCCGCCCGCACCGTGTCCGCAAGGAGATTCGCCGCGACGCTCCGTCGCTTCCATGGACGGGAGGGGCGAACTACAGTCGACCACAATCGGTGGCACGAGCGCCGCCCGACCAGGGGGAGAAGACGCGATGTCGAGAAACGAGAATGCGCGTGTGGTCACGCGCAGGGCCATGCTTGCCGCCGGCGCTTCGGCGCTCGCGGCGCCCGCCCTTGCGACGCGTGCGCACGCCCAGGCCGGCGACGGCGGCGGGCTCGGCGCGGCGGGCGCGCCGGTCAAGGTGCGGATGATCGCCAACGAGGCCTTCGCCAAGCAGTGGCAGTCCGCGATGGTGCCCGAGTTCAACAAGGCGCACCCGCACATCGAGGTGACGATCGACGGCGTGCCCTACGCCGAGCTGCTGGCCAAGAGCCTGCTCGACGTCACCGGCGCGTCGCCGACCTACGACGTCATCATCGCCGACGATCCCTGGATCCCGCAGCTTGCCCAGACCGGCGCGCTCCTGGATCTCAAGAAGGACGCGGCGGCGTGGACCGACAAGGACTTCGACTGGGACGACTTCAACGCGGCCCCGCTGGCGGCGAGCGAGTGGGGCGGCAAGCAGTACGGCGTGCCGCTGCGCGCGAACATGCTGCTGATGTTCGTCAATAAGACGCTCTACGAGAAGGCCGGCCTGCCGGCGCCGACGCCGAAGCTGACCTGGGCCGAGTATCTCGCGCAGGCGCCGAAGCTGGTGCAGGACCTCAACGGCGACGGCAAGCCCGACGCCTGGGCGATCGACACGTACTTCACCCGCGACGCGCTCACGCCGACGATCTGGCAGGCGATCATGAACGCCGACGGCGTGCCGCTGCTCGATGCGAGCGGCAAGCCCGGCTTCGCGAACGAGGCCGGCGTCAAGGCGCTGCAGACGCATATCGACCTGATGAAGTTCGCCCCGCCGGGGGCCGCGAGCCACGGCTTCAACGAGTCGCTCCAGGCCTTCCGCCAGGGCCAGGTCGCGACGATGTTCATGTGGGGCAGCGTGTTCCGCGGCACGGCGGTCGATCCCGCGACGACGACGCTCAAGCCCGAGCAGGTCGGCATCCAGGTCATGCCGGTCGGCGCCAAGGGCCCCGGCACGCATCGCGGCATCTGGAGCGGCGCCGTCACCAACAAGAGCAAGCAGCCGCGTGCCGCCTGGGCGCTGCTGCAGTGGCTGAGCTCGAAGAGGGGCGAGCTCTGGCACGCCAACACGCTCGGCGTCTTCCCGGCGCGCAAGTCGACGCTGGCCACGCCGCCCGAGAGCGCGTGGCTCGTGCCGGTGTATGCCGCCCTGCAGCAGGCCTACGACACCGCGGCACCCAACCAGATGTGGCGCCCGCGGCATCCGAAGTCTGACGCCGTGCAGCAGATCCTTGCCGACGAGACGGCGCGGGCCATGACCGGCCAGCTCACCGCCGAACGAGCGCTGAAGAACGCTGCCGAGCGGATCGAGCGGACGCTGCGGTAATTCCCTTCATCCCCTCCCGTCGCGCGGCGCGCGACAGGAGGGGTGGCACGCGCCCAGGCTCGAGGACATGGGCGCGTGACGGGGAGGTCGATGGCAGCTGCATGACCTCCCCGCCCTCGCTGCGCTCGGGCACACCTCCTGTTCGGCTTCGCCGAACACGAGGGGATGGAGATGAACCACCTCCCGTGTCGACACAGCACGCACCCTCCTGGCGCGACTCGCGCGCCGCCGATCTCGTCTCGCGCTGGTCGTTCATGGCGCCGGCGAGCGTGTTGCTGCTGGCAATCCTGGCCTATCCGATCCTCTACACGCTCGAGATCAGCTTCTCCGAGCTCGAGCTCGGCACGTTCCGCTCGGCCGGCTGGGTCGGCTGGGACAATTACGACACCGTGCTGCACGACGACCGGTTCTGGGAGGCGCTGCAGGTCACCGGCATCTATCTCGCCTTCGCGATGCCGCTGCAGCTGGTGCTCGGCTTCGCCATCGCCTTCCTGATCAACGCGGAGTGGCGCGGCCGCGGCGTCGTCCGGGCGCTCTTCATCATCCCGCTGGTCGTCGCGCCGGTCGTCGCCGGCGGTGTCTGGCGCATGATCCTCGACCCGCTCTGGGGGCTCGCCAACTGGGCGCTGGGCCTGGTCGGCATCGGCCCCTTCGACTGGCTCGGCAACCCGGCGCTCGCCATGGCGACCGTCATCATCATCGACAGCTGGCGCTGGACGCCCTTCGTCACGCTGATCGCGACCGCCGCACTCCTCACGCTGCCGCGCGAGATCTTCGAGGCGGCGGAGATCGACGGGGCCGGCTGGTGGACCAAGCTGTGGCGGATCACGATCCCGCTGCTCGTGCCGATCATCGCCGCCGTGTTCGTCGTGCGCTGGCTCGGGGCGGTCAAGATGTTCGACATCGTGCTCGCCGCGACCAACGGCGGCCCCGGCCGCGCCACCAGCGTCATCAACCTGTTCATCTACGAGGAGGCCTTCCGCTCGCTCAAGTTCGCCGAGTCCGCGGCGATGGCGATCATCGTGCTCGTGCTCACGATGGTGCTGACGGCGCTGTTCCTGCGCGGCTCGCGCAAGCTGGAGGAGATGTATTGAGCGCCGTCGCCAGCCCCGGCCTGCACCGGCTGCGCATCGCCGGCGGCGTCGCGGCGGCGGCGGTGTTCCTGTTCCCGGTGTTCTGGATGGTGCTGACGTCGTTCAAGATGCCCAAGGACATCTTCACGACGCCGCCGACCTTCGTCTTCACGCCGACGCTGGAGACCTACGTCGCCTACATGACGCATGCCGACGTGCCGCGGCGGATGCTCAACACCGTGATCGTGGCGGTCGGCTCCGGCCTCGTGTCGATCGTGGCAGGGACGATGGCGGGCTACGCGCTGGCGCGCGTGCCGCTCAAGGGCGCCGCGACGATCGGGGCGCTGATCCTGCTCTCGCGCGGCGTGCCGCCGATCGCGCTCGCGGTGCCGATGTTCCTTGTCGCGCGCAAGCTCGGGTTGACCGACCAGCACATCACGCTGATCCTCGCCTATTGCTCGTTCCTGATCCCCTACGTGATGTGGTTGATGCGCGGCTTCTTCAAGTCGCTGCCCAGGGAACTCGAGGAGTCGGCGATGCTCGACGGCTGCTCGCGCTTCGGCGCCTTCGCGCGGATCATCGTGCCGATCTCGATGCCGGGCGTGCTGTCGACGCTGATCTTCAGCATCATCCTTGCCTGGGAGGAGCTGCTCTTCGCGCTGGTGCTCACCAACCGCTTCGCGACGACGATCCCCGTGGCGATCGCCGGCATCGCTGGCGACACGGTGCAGGGCGCCAACTGGGGAGCGCTCACCGCGGTGAGCACGCTCTCCGTGATTCCCGTCGTCGTCTTCGCGATGATGGTCCAGAAGTGGCTGATCCAGGGTCTCGCCGACGGCGTGACCAAAGGCTGAGGGAAAGGGCGGGCGCGATGGCCGGCGGCGTGCACAAGACGGAACCGGAGATCACCTCGGAGGTCGATCTCTGCCTGCCGAGCGGCCGGCTCAACCCGGCCGCGGTGGGTTGGACGCGCCGGCCGCTGCATCGCGCCAACCTGAAGGGGTGGGGCCGCAACAAGCGCTTCGAGTACTGGTGCATCGCGACGCCGGATTTCGTCGTCGCCGTGAACGTGTCGCACGGCGACTATCGCGTCACGCTCGCGACCTTCTACCTCGATCGCAAGTCGCTCGACGCCTTCTCGCAGGCCGAGATCCACTGGCTGCCGCGCGACCGCGTCGATCCGATGCCGGAGCGCTCTGGCCGCGGCGACACGGTCGGGCGCGGCGACCGGATGCGCATCGAGATGCGCCAGACGCCGAAGGGGACGTCGCTGCGCGCGACCACGCCGCGCCTGAACGTCGAGCTCGACGTCGTCGAGGACCCGGGGCACGAGTCGATGGGCGTCGTCGTGCCGTGGGACGACAAGCGCTTCCAGTACACGCGCAAGGACAACTGCATGCCCGTGAGCGGGCGCATCGTCGTCGACGGCCGCGAGCGGCGCGTCGAGGGTCCGGACTGCTATGCCACGCTCGACCACGGCCGCGGCCGTTGGCCCTACTGGATCACCTGGAACTGGGCCTCGGGCAGCGGCCGCAGCCAGGGCCACGAGATCGGCCTGCAACTGGGCGCGAAGTGGACCGACGGCACGCCCTCGACCGAGAACGCGCTGCGCCTCGACGGCCGCATCGAGAAGATCAGCCAGGAGCACGAGTGGATCTACGATCGCCAGGACTGGATGCAGCCCTGGCTCATCCGCGGCGACCGCGTCGACCTGGTGTTCACGCCGCTCTACGACCGCGTGTCGAACTTCGACCGCATCATCGTGTGCAGCAAGGAGCACCAGGTCTTCGGCCACTTCGACGGCCACGTCGTGAGCGAGAGCGGCAAGCGCTACGCCGTCGAGAAGATCTTCGGCTGGGCGGAGGAAGTGCATCGGCGGTGGTGAGGCGGGTCGCGCGCGGGCATGCGGTGTGCGGGCCTGCGACTCACGGATTTGGCAACGCGCCGCGGGGGCGGGGCGCGAATGCTCGGCTCCGCCCGCCGATCTCACACCGTGAGGTGACGGCGGACCGCGTCCTCGGCGAGCTCGTCCTTCTTGCCGCGGAGAACGATCTCGCCGCGGTCCATCACGGCGATGTCGTCGGCGAGGGCGCGGGCGAACTCGTAGTACTGCTCGACCAGCAGGATCGCCATGTCGCCGCGCTGGCCGAGCATGCGGATGACGCGCTCGATGTCCTTGATGATCGAAGGCTGGATGCCCTCGGTCGGCTCATCGAGGATCAGCAGGCGCGGGCGCGTCACGAGCGCGCGGGCGATCGCGAGCTGCTGCTGCTGACCGCCGGACAGGTCGCCGCCGCGGCGGCGGAGCATGTCGCTGAGCACCGGGAAGAGCGAGAAGATCTCCTCGGGCACCGCGCGGTCGCGACGCCTGAGCGGCGCGAACCCGGTCTTGAGGTTCTCCTCGACGCTGAGCAGCGGGAAGATGTCGCGCCCCTGCGGCACGAAGGCGATCCCGCGACGCGCGCGGTCCTCGGGCGCGAGGCCCGTGATGTCCTCTTCCTCCCAGGCGACCCGGCCGCCGCGGATCCGCGCGAGGCCCATCAGCGCGCGCAGCAGACTCGTCTTGCCCACGCCGTTGCGCCCGAGCAGGCAGGTGATCCTGCCCTTTTCGGCGCCGATCGAGACGCCGCGCAGGGCGCGGCTGGCGCCGTAGTAGAGATCGATCGCCTCGGCGCGGAGCATGGCCGTCAGCGCCCCAGATAGACTTCGATCACGCGCGGATCGTTCTGCACGTGGTCGATCGAGCCTTCGGCCAGCAGCGCACCTTCGTGCAGCACGGTTACCCGGCTGCCGAGCGCGCGGACGAACTCCATGTCGTGCTCGACGACGACCACCGATCGCGTGCCGGCGATGCGCTTGAGCAGCTCGGCGGTGGCATGGGTTTCGCGGTCGGTCATGCCGGCGACCGGCTCGTCGACGAGCAGCAGCTCCGGCTCCTGCATCAGCAGCATGCCGATCTCGAGCCACTGCTTCTGGCCGTGGCTGAGCGCGCCGGCGAGGTCGCCTTCGCGCGCAGCCAGACCGACCAGGGCCACCGTGTCGGCGATGCGCGCCCGCGCCGCGTCCTCCAGGCGGAAGAACAGCGCGGCCCGCAGGGACCGCGCGCCTTTCAGCGCGAGCTCGAGATTCTCGGCCACGGTCAGGCTCTCGATGACCGTCGGCTTCTGGAACTTGCGGCCGATGCCGAGATTGGCGATCGCGACCTCGTCGAGCCGGGTGAGGTCGTGCGCGTCCTTGAACAGCGCGGTGCCGGAATCGGGCCGGGTCTTGCCGGTGATCACGTCCATCATCGTCGTCTTGCCGGCGCCGTTCGGACCGATGATCGTGCGCAGCTCGCCGCGGTCGACGACAAAGGAGAGGTCGTTCAGCGCCTTGAACCCGTCGAAGCTGACGCTGATCCCGTCGAGATAGAGGATCGGCGCGGTCCGGTCAGTCATCGCCGCCTCGCGCGGGCTGGGGTTCCGCGCGCATCGGCGGCGCCGGGCGCAGGCGGGCGGCGAGCGTCGCGGCGAGGCCGACGAGCCCGCGGGGAAGGAACAGGGTGACGGCGACGAACATCGCACCGAGGGCGTAGAGCCAGAATTCCGCGATCGACGAGGTGAGCCACGTCTTGGTCGCGTTGACCGCGAGCGCACCGACGATCGGCCCGATCAGCGTGCCGCGGCCGCCGACCGCGACCCAGATCACGGCCTCGATCGAGGCGGCCGGGGAGAACTCGCTGGGATTGATGATGCCGACCTGCGGCACGTAGAGCGCGCCGCCGATCCCGGCGAGCATCGCGGAGAGGGTGAAGACGAATGTCTTGTAGGCGGTGACGGAGTAGCCCAGGAAGCGCGTACGCGCCTCGGCGTCGCGGATCGCGATCAGCACGCGGCCGAGCTTGCTGGCGACGATGAAGCGGCAGAGCAGCAGGGCGGCGGCGAGCGTCGTCGCGGAGGCCAGGTAGAGGCCGGCACGGGTGGTCGGGCTCTGGATCGCGAAGCCGAGGATGTCCTTGAAGTCGGTCAGGCCGTTGTTGCCGCCGAAGCCCATGTCGTTGCGGAAGAAGGCGAGCATCAGCGCATACGTCATCGCCTGCGTGATGATCGAGAAGTAGACGCCGGTGATGCGCGAGCGGAACGCGAACCATCCGAAGACGAGCGCGAGCAGGCCCGGGACCAGCGCGGCCATGGCGATCGCGAAGCCGAAATGGTCGAAGCCGAACCAGTACCAGGGCAGCTCCTTCCAGTTCAGGAACACCATGAAGTCGGGAAGGACGGCGTTGCGGTACACGCCGCGATCGCCGATCGACCGCATCAGGTACATGCCCATCGCGTAGCCGCCGAGGGCGAAGAAGGCGCCGTGGCCGAGGCTGAGGATGCCGCAATAACCCCAGATCAGATCGATCGCGAGGGCGAGGATCGCGAAGCACAGCCACTTGCCGACGATGCCGACGATGAGGTCCGGCACGTGCAGCGCGGCGCCGGGCGCCGTCCACAGGTTGAGGGCGGGAAGCGCCGCGAGCACGGCGACCGCGACGAGAGCGATGGCCGCCGCGACGGGCGATCCGACCAGCGCGCGCGCGAGCGGTCCCATCGCTCAGGCCTCGACCGCACGGCCCTTGAGGGCGAAGAGCCCGCGGGGCCGGATCTGGATGAACAGGATGATCGCGATCAGGACGAGGATCTTGCCGAGCACGGCGCCGGCATAGGGCTCGAGCAGCTTGTTCACGACGCCGAGCGACATGGCGCCGATCAGCGTGCCGAGGAGGTTTCCGACGCCGCCGAAGACGACGACCATGAACGAGTCGACGATGTAGCCCTGACCGAGATTGGGGCTGACGTTGTCGATCTGCGACAGCGCGACGCCGGCCAGGCCGGCGATGCCGCAGCCCAGCCCGAAGGTGAGCGCGTCGATCCAGCCCGAGCGCACGCCCATGGCGCGGGCCATCGCGCGATTCTGCGTCACGGCGCGCATCTGCAGGCCGAACCAGGTGAAGCGGATGACGACCCACATAAGGGCGAGCACGGCCAGGCCGAAGCCGATGATCCAGAGTCGGTTGGTCGTGATCGCGACGCCGGCGAAGATGTCGAGCGAGCCGGTCATCCAAGACGGCGGCGTGACCTCGCGGTTGGTCGCGCCGAAGAGCGAGCGCACGGCCTGCTGCAGAATCATGCTCAGGCCCCAAGTCATCAGCAGCGTCTCGAGCGGCCGGCCGTAGAGGTGCCGGATCAGGCCCCGCTCGAGCGCGACGCCGACGGCGCCGGCCGTGAGGAAGGCGGCCGGCAGTGCCAGCAGCAGCGACATCTCCAGCAGCCCCGGCGCATAGGCCTTGATCGCCTGCTGCACGACGAAGGTGGCGTAGGCGCCGAGCATCACCATCTCGCCGTGCGCCATGTTGATGACGCCCATCACGCCGAAGGTGATCGCGAGGCCGAGAGCCGCGAGCAGCAGGACGGAGCCGAGGCTGAGGCCCTGGAACGCCGTCTGGATCAGGCGCAGCCGCGCGACCCGCGCCTCGGCATCGACGATGGCGCGCTCGGCCGCGGACTTGGCGTCCGGATGGGCGGCCGCGTCGCCGGCGAAGCCGCGAAGGATGGCGAGCATCTCGGGATCGCTGGTCGCCGCGAGGCCGGCCACGCCGGCGAGCTGCACGTCGCGCGCCGGCGCCATCAGGCGGCTGGCGGCGAGGGCGAGCGTCTTGACGGCGCGGATCGCGGGATCCTTCTCGGCCTCGATCGCCTTCTCGAGCAACGGGACGTTGTCGGCGCTGCGCGACTTGAGCACGGCGCGCGCGGCCTCGAGACGCTCGGACGCGTCGGGCGAGTAGAGGCTGAGACGACCGAGCGCACCGCGCACCGCGACGCGGACGCGATTGTTGACCCGGACCGGCTCGGCGCCGGCCGCATCGGCGGCGGCTCCGGTGGCGACGTCGCTTGCCTTGCCGGCGCGAACGATGAAGGCGCCGCCATCGGGCTTGCGCACGCGCAGCTCGCCGTCGCCGAGGGCGCGCAGCAGCGGCACCGCGCGCGGATCGCCGAGCTCCGCGAGCCGCTCGATCACGGCGACCGTGTCGGCATAGCTGTCGTTGGCGAGCGGCTTCAGAGCGTCGGTGAAGTCGTCGGCGCGGGCGAGGGACGAGGCCAGGAGCAGGATCGCCACGAGGCTCGCCGCGAGAATTGCGAGCAGCGATTCGGTCCCGCGGCTCGCGCAGCGCGCGCGGGAGCCGCTCGTCGCTTGACGAGGCGTCGCAGCCGTCGCTCTTTGCAAAGCCGGGAACGACGCACGATGCGCACGGGAGGGGGAATCAAAGCGCGTGATCACGATCGACTGCCCGGAATTGGTCTCACGCCGGCCGGCCGGGGACTCCGCCCGGCCGGCGCGAGTGGGACGGAAGGTCAGTTCTTGGTGAACTTCGGTTCCGTGCAGTTTCCGCAGACCCAGGGGTAGGACCAGTCGGCGACCTTCCCCTTGTTCTCCGCGATGTGCGGGCTCCACGCCTCGGCCTTGATCGGGCCCTTGGTCTGCCAGACGATGTCGAACTGGCCGTCGGCCTTGATCTCGCCGATCATGACGGGCTTGGAGAGATGGTGGTTGGTGAACATCTCGACCTCGTAGCCCGAGAGCGACGTCACCTTCTGGCCGTACATGGCCTGGCGCACCGCATCGACGCCGGTCGAGCCGGCCTGCGAGACGGCCTGCGTCCACATCTTGAAGCCGATGTAGTGCGCCTCCATCGGATCGTTGGTGACGCGCTTCGGGTTCTTGATGAAGGACTGCCAGGTCTTGATGAAGGCCTCGTTGGTCGGGTTCTTGACCGACTGGAAGTAGTTCCAGGCCGCGAGGTGGCCGAGCAGCGGCTTGGTGTCGATGCCCGCGAGTTCCTCCTCGCCGACCGAGAAGGCGACGACCGGGATGTCGGTGGCCTTGATGCCCTGGTTGCCGAGCTCCTTGTAGAACGGGACGTTCGCGTCGCCGTTGATCGTCGACACCACGGCGGTCTTCTTGCCCTGGCTCGCGAAGGTCTTCACGCGGCTTACGATGGTCTGCCAGTCGGAGTGACCGAACGGCGTGTACTCCTCCATGATGTCGGCTTCGGCCACGCCCTTGGAGATCAGGAACGCGCGGAGGATCTTGTTGGTCGTGCGCGGATAGACGTAGTCGGTGCCGAGCAGCACCCAGCGCTTGGCCTCGCCGCCATCCTTGCCCATCAGGTACTCGACCGCCGGGATCGCCTGCTGGTTCGGCGCCGCGCCGGTGTAGAAGACGTTGCGCGAGCTCTCCTCGCCCTCGTACTGCACCGGATAGAAGAGCAGGCCGTTGAGCTCCTCGACGACGGGCAGCACCGACTTGCGGCTCACGCTCGTCCAGTTGCCGAACACGACGTCGACCTTATGGACCTGCAGCAGCTCGCGCATCTTCTCGGCGAAGAGCGGCCAGTTGGAGGCCGGGTCGACGACGACCGCCTCGAGCTTGCGGCCGAGCAGGCCGCCCTTCTTGTTCTGCTCGTCCACCATCATCAGGATGGTGTCCTTGAGCGTGGTCTCGCTGATCGCCATCGTACCCGATAGCGAATGCAGCACGCCGACCTTGATCGGTGCGGGTGCCTGAGCGAAAGCCGGGGTCCATGCCGTTGCGGCGAGCAGCAGTGCGGCCGCGATGCCGCGGCGAGTCATGCCCTGCGTCATCAATCCTCTCCTGTCATCCTTGCGCGAGCTTGATTGCTGCAGCGCACCACCGACTGAGCAAGATCGAGGCCAGTCGCGCCGCTGCCGCAGGACGCGGCACCCGGGGATCCTTCCCTGCGCAGCCTGCCCAGCCGACGGGCGCATAAGCATCGCCGGCACCGGCCCGCGGCATGACTCGTCCGCGGGCGCCGCTGCCTATGGATGAGTCGATGCTGCATTCATGGCCGCATGCCGGCGCAAAGCGTGCGCCGGGTTTAGGCAAGTGGCGCGCAATGCGCCGGCAAGTCCGCATGCAGCGCCCGTTCATTGCCCGTTGCGCCGGCAGGCGGCCATACTGACCGGGCGAGACCCCGGAGGAGGAGCAGGACGCCGTGGCCGAGGATGAATTCGAGCTCTACGACCTGCGGGTCGAGGTCGTGGCACCGCCCGGCGCGCGGATCTATTGCGGCGCGTCGCCTGGGGATCACTTCGAGCTGCGCGGGGAGATGCTGCATCTGCCGCCGGGCCAGGGCTTCTCCATCTACTCCCTGGCCGCGCTGCTGCCGCTGCTGCCGGCCAAGCAGCGTCCGACCCATCCGCAGGATTGGATGTCCACCGATGCCGAGGTCGCCTGTCCGGATCCGAACTGCCCGACCCGCTTTCGCATCACGCGGCTCGGGCGGCGGCGTTTCCGCCATGCCGACGTGACGGCGGTGCCGGGGCCCACGCGATGAGCGTGTCGCGGAGCGAGCTGGCGCCGGGGTATTCGATCTCGCGCGTGATCAAGGGCGGCTGGCACCTGGCCGGCGGCCACGGCGCGATCGACCGCCGCCAGGCGATCGCCGACATGGCGAGCTTCGTGCGCGCCGGAATCACGACCTTCGACTGCGCCGACATCTATACCGGCGTCGAGGAGCTCATCGGCGCCTTCCGTGCCGCCCATCCCGACCTCGCCGCCGGCGTGCAGGTGCACACCAAATACGTGCCGGATCTCGACCAGCTGCCGCGGCTCGTGCCGGCGGACACGGAGCGCGTGATCGACCGCTCGCTGGCGCGGCTCGGCGTCGAGCGTCTCGACCTCGTGCAGTTCCATTGGTGGGACTACGAGGTGCCCGGCTTCGTCGAGGCGGCGCGGACGCTCGCGGCCTTGCAGCGCAAGGGCAAGATCCGGCTCGTCGGCGTCACGAATTTCGACGTGCCGCGACTGCGGATGATCGTCGATGCGGGCGTCGCGCTCGCCGCGCATCAGCTGCAGTACTCGCTGCTCGACCGGCGGCCGCGCCACGGCATGGTCGAATTCTGCGCGCGCCATGGCATCGGCATGCTCTGTTTCGGCACCGTCGCGGGAGGCTTCCTCTCGGAGCGCTGGCTCGGCGTTCCGGAGCCGCGCGAGGCTTTCGCCAACCGGTCGCTGACCAAGTACAAGCTGATCATCGAGGATTTCGGCGGCTGGGCGCTCTTCCAGGAGCTGCTCGCGACGCTCGACGCGATCGCGCGCCGGCTCGGCACGGACATCGCCTCGGTGGCCAGCGCCGTTCCGCTGGGCTGGCCCGGCGTGAATGCCGTGATCGTGGGGGCGACGAACGCGAGCCACCTCTCGCGCAACGCGTCGTCGTCGTCGCTGTCCCTGACGGCGGCGGACCGCGATGCGCTGGACGCGATCCTGTCGCGCAGCGCCGGACCGCTGGGCGACTGCTATGCCCTGGAGCGCGACCGCACCGGTCGGCACGGCCGCATCATGAAGTACAACCTCAGCAATGTCGGGACGGCTGGCGCCGCGCGATAGGATCGCGCGGGGCTCCGGGGAGGCGGCGACGGCATGGGCGCGAAGGGATCATCGGCGAGCGCCGACCTGCAGGCGAGCATGCATGCGATGCTGGCACCCGAGGCGTGGCCCGGGCGCGGGCTGTCGCCCGTGAACAACGCCTTGTGCGCCCTGATCATCCTCGCCAGCAGCTTCGCGATCCTCGAATCCGAGCCGACGATCACGCAGCTCGCGCCGCGGTTCTTCTCCGTGGCGGAGACGACGTTCGGGATCCTGTTCGGCGCGGAGTACCTCGCGCGGCTCTATGCCGCCGGCGCCGACCCGCGCTATCGCGGCCTGGCGGGCCGGCTGCGCTACATGATCACCCCGATGGCGCTGATCGATCTCGTCGCGATCCTGCCGATCTACGTCGCCAACGTCTCGGCCGATCCGCTGCTGCTGCGCATCTGCCGCCTGCTGCGGATCCTGCGCCTGGCCAAGCTCGGCCGCTATTCCACCGCCGTCCAGCACATCGGCGAAGCGGTGAGCACGCGTCGCCACGAGCTCGGGCTCAGCGTGGTTCTCACCGCGGGCGTGCTGCTCGTCGCCGCGACCCTGATCTATTTCTTCGAGGCCGAAGCCCAGCCGCAGCAGTTCGGCAGCATCCCGCGCTCGCTGTGGTGGGCGATCGTGACGCTGACGACGGTCGGCTACGGCGACGTCTATCCGATCACGGTCGGCGGTCGCATCCTGGCGGGGCTGACCGCGATCGCCGGCGTCGCGCTCATCGCGATCCCGACCGGGATCCTCGCGGCGGCATTCAGCGACGTCTTCCAGCGCCAGCGCGCCGCCGAGGCCGTCGTCGAATCGCGGCCGACCGACCCTGATCCGGGCTGACGTCAGTCGACGACGGGACGCGCGGCCCCGCGCGCCGGCCGGTAGCGGGCGCGCAGTTCGCGGCGCATCGCCGCCGTCTTCACCAGCCGCGCGCCGCCGAGCAGCAGCGCGCCCGGCGCCCCGCCGGCGCCGCGCACCAGCCGCGCGGGCTCGCCCACCGCGACGAAGCCGGAGGCGCGTTCGATGCGCCCCTTGTTCGCGCCGGTGATCGCGATCTCGGCGGCGTCGAGGAACGGATTGAACAGCGCCGGCGTCGCCACCAGCACCTTGTCTCGCGCGGGGACGAGATCGACCGCGTTCCACAGCGTCCACCAGCGACCGGTCCACCCCGCGCTGCGGCGCGTCGGCGCGCCGTGGAGCCGCAGCGTGCGCACGACCTGGATGATGCCGTCCGTCCAGGCCTGCGACGGACCGTCGATCGCGTTGGCCAGGACCGAGACGGTCATCCCGAGGGCGGGTACGACGGCCGTACGCGAGAGCGTGCCCTGGAAGCTGCCGGAATGGCCGAACCAGTCGAGCGCACCGAGCCGGCCGGCGATGAGGCCGAGACCGTAGTGGCGGTCGAGGCTCGAGTGCCGATCGTGCCACTGGTGCCGCGTCATCTCGCGCCGCGAGGCGACGGATAGGAAGCTGCGCGGTGCCGCCGGGTCGAGCTGGCCGAAGAACATCGCCAGGTCGCGGGCCGTGCTCACGAAACCGGTGGCGGCAGCCATGGCGCGCGTCGAGTTGCGCCCCGGGATGATCATGCGCCGCCCGAGCGGCTGCTCCAGGCTGTGGCCGGCAGCCAGGCGGCCGCGTATGGATGGATCGTAATCCGGCGTCGTCTCGCGCAAGCCGGCGGCCCTGACGACCTCGCGCTGGATCCAGGCGGCATAGGGCTCGCCGGTGATGGCCTCGATCACGAGGCCGAGTAGGCCGAAGCCGTGGTTCGAGTACTTGAACTCGGTGCCGGCGGGGAGGATCGGCGGCGCCTTCAGCCCGGCACGCAGCTCGGCTTCGTCCAGGAACGGCCTGCGATCGAGGAACTGGCCGTTGTCCGCGCCGTCGCGCACCAGGCCGCCGCTGTGGGACAGCAGTTGAGCGATCGTGACGGCCGCCACATCGCGGTGGAGGCCGTCGACATGCTCGCCGACGGGGTCGTCGAGTCGCAGCGCGTCCATCTCGCGCAGCCGCAGGATGCCGGCGGCGGTGAAGGTCTTGGAATGCGAGGCGACCCGGAAGCGGTGACGCGGCGTCAGCGCCTCGTCGGTCGCGAGATTGGCGGCGCCGAACGCGCGCTCGAACACGACGCGACCGTCGCACGCGATCGCGACCGCGCAGCCCGGCTGGCCCGACGACGTGACCTGGTAGCCGAGCCAGCGGGGGAGGTAGTCGAGCGCCGCGGCGAGCGCCGGGTCGAGAGGGCGATCGGCGCTCATTCGCGGTTCAGCGCAGCGCTTCGCAGGCGCGCTGGATCCGCAGCCCGGCCTCGCGCAGCTGGTCGTCGGAGGTCGCATAGGAGATGCGGAAATAGGGCGCGAGCCCGAAGGCGGTGCCCTGCACGACCGCGACACCCTCCTGCTCAAGCAGGTATTCGACGAAGTCGTTGTCGCTTTCGATCGTCTTGCCGGCGGGCGTCTTCTTGCCGATCGTGCCGGCGCAAGACGGGTAGACGTAGAACGCGCCCTCGGGCTTGTGGCAGTGGATGCCCTTCGACTTGTTGAGCAGGTCCACGATCAGGTCGCGGCGGCGGCGGAACGCCTCGTTGTTCCGCGCGATGAAGTCCTGCGGCCCGGTCAGGGCCTCGGCGGCGGCCGCCTGGCTGATCGACGACGGGTTGGACGTCGACTGCGACTGGATCGTTCCCATCGCCTTGATGAGTTCGGTCGGGCCGCCGGCATAGCCGATGCGCCACCCGGTCATGCAATAGGCCTTCGAGACGCCGTTCACCGTGAGCGTGCGGCCGTACAGCTTGGGCTCGACTTGGGCCGGCGTGCAGAACTTGAAGCCGTCGTAGACGAGGTGCTCGTACATGTCGTCCGTCATCACCCAGACATGGGGATGGCGGAGCAGCACGTCGGTCAGCGCCTTCATCTCGGCCCAGGTGTAGGCCGCGCCCGTCGGGTTCGAGGGCGAGTTCAGGATCACCCACTTCGTGCGCGGCGTGATCGCGGCCTCGAGGTCCTCCGGACGCAGCTTGAAGCCGTTGTTCTGCGAGCAGGCGACGAAGACGGGCTTGCCGTCGGCGAGCGCGACCATGTCGGGGTAGCTCACCCAGTACGGCGCCGGGATGACCACCTCGTCGCCCTCGTTGAGGGTCGCGACGAGCGCATTGTAGAGTACCTGCTTGCCGCCCGTGCCGACATTGATCTGGTTCGGCGCGTAGGTCAGGCCGTTCTCGCGCTTGAACTTCTCGCAGATCGCCGCCTTCAGCTTCGGCGTGCCGTCGACCGCGGTGTACTTGGTGTCGTCCGACTGGATCGCGCGGATGCCCGCCTGCTTGATGTTGTCGGGGGTCGGAAAATCCGGCTCGCCGGCGCCCAGGCCGATGACGTCGCGCCCGGCCGCCTTCAGGTCGCGGGCCTTGTTGGTCACCGCGATGGTGGGCGAGGGCTTGATGACATTCAGTCGATCGGCGAGGAAACCCATGGCGAAATCCTTGTGGTCAGATCCCTGTTGCGAGTCCGGAGCCGCGGCCCGGCGGGCCGAGGGGCGGCGCACCTTAGGCGGCGGGGCCGGTCGCAGCAACGCCCGTGGCATCGGGTCGCCGGTTGCCGGGCGCCGCGGCCGGGCATAGTTGGCTCCTGTCACTCGAGGAGGAGCGCATGAATGCACGCTGGCTGATTCTCGTCCTGGGGCTCGCGCCGGCGGCGCTCGCGGCCGAGGGATTGTCGGGAGACAACGCGCCGAATGCGGTGGCGGCCCCGATCGTGCACGCCGGAATGGCGGAAGCGTCCGCTGTGATGGCGCAGGCGCACCCGCATCACCACGCGACGCCGTCTGGTCGAGGCGCATCGCCGTCGACCCGGGCGTATCGGCAGGCGAACGAGCGGATGCACAAGGACATGGCGATCCGCTTCACCGGCGATGCCGACAAGGATTTCGCGGCCGGGATGATCCCGCACCACCAGGGCGCGATCGACATGGCAAAGGTCGTCCTCGCGCACGGCAAGGACCCGGAGATCCGCAAGCTCGCCGAGGACATCATCAGCGCGCAGGAGAAGGAGATCGCCCAGCTCAAGGCGATCCTGCAGCGATTGAAGTGACGCCGACGCCGGCCGGCTCGCGTGATTGCGCGAACCGGGCGGCGCGGGCGAGCTCGGCCGGCGCCGTCGTGCGCTGCGTGTGGCCGGGGGCGCCGATCAGGCCGCCGCCGCGAGCGGTTCGGCGAGGCTCGCTTCGGCGGCGAGAGTCCGGCTCACGGCGTGGATGACCGCGGCGATCTTCACCGCCGCCTGGACCTGCTCCGGCGTCACCCCGTGCTTGCGCACGGTCTTCTCGTGGCTGTCCATGCACATGCCGCAGCCGTTGATCGCGGACACCGCGAGCGACATCAGCTCGAAATCCGCGGCCGGCACGCCGGGATTCATCATCGCGTTCATTCGCAGTCCGGCGCGCATCTCGGCGTAGTCCTTCGCCGCCACGAGATGCGTGAACCGGTAGTAGACATTGTTCATCGCCATCAACGCGGCCGCGATGCGCGCGGCATTCCGGACCTCCGGGCCGACATGGGTCGCGGCCTCGGCGGCGACGGCAGCGATCGTGCGCGGCTCGCCGGCCGCCAATGCGCTGGCGAGTGCCGTGCCCCAGCTCTGCGCCGGCGTGAGCGCCCCCGCGGCGAGCACGCTGGAGAGGTTGAGCTTGAGGTCCTTGGCGTAGTCGGGAAGGGCGTTCTTGATCGTGTCGATCATGACGGGACTCCTTGAAAGCGGGCGGGACCGGCCGCGCCTCGGCGCGGCCGGTGGCGGTGTCGTCAGGCGGCCTTGAGCGTTTCCTGGCCCTGGCTCCAGTTGCAGGGGCAGAGCTCGTCCGTCTGCAGCGCGTCGAGCACGCGCAGCACCTCCTGCGGATTGCGCCCGACCGAGAGGTCGTTCACGGCGACCCAACGGATGACGCCCTGGGGGTCGACGATGAACGTCGCGCGCAGCGCCACGCCCTCGTTCTTGTCGACGATGCCGAGCGCCGAGGACAGCTCGCGCTTCACGTCGGCGAGCCATGGATAGGAGACCTTCTTCAGGTCCTCGCGGCTCTGGCGCCAGGCGAAATGTACGAACTCGGTGTCGATCGAGCCGCCGATCAACTGCGCGTCGCGCTCGGCGAAGTCCTTCGCGAGCTGGTCGAAGCCGACGATCTCGGTCGGACAGACGAAGGTGAAGTCCTTCGGCCAGAACATGTAGACCGTCCACTTGCCCGGGAAGCTCTGCTCGGTCAGGTCGATGAAGGCGGACTTCAGGTCGCCGGTCTGGACGGCCTTGAGGGCATAGGCGGGGAAGCGGTCGCCAATCGTCAGCATGTTGATTCTCCGTGATGATTTCGGATGTCGGGGGTCGCCCCGGCCTTGAACTAGAACCATTCTAATTCGCGAATGAGATGGCGAGTGGGATCCCGACTGCAAGGGGGCGCGCGGAAATTTCCTGTGGCGCCGTCGCCGTCGACGGTCGTCGGAAGCCCGTGGCGAGCCGGCGGCCGAGGGCATCCCGCGGCGGCCGAGGTCACGGCCCGATCGCCCGCCGTGCCGTGTCGGCGCCGCGCTCACGCCGGGATGCGCATCGCTGCGGTCCGGCGACGACGATCCACAGCCGGCGACTCGCCTTCGCACCCGTGCCGGCGCATATAGCGGCGCATGGCCTCACGACTGTCTCATCCCGTTCCGGACTCGATGGTGAACCCCGCGGCGCCGCCTCTCGCGGCGGAGCGCGAAGCGGCCTCGGCGCCGCTGCGAATCCTGTCGGAGTACACGCCCTCCGGCGATCAGCCGCAGGCGATCGAGGCGCTGACCGGAGGGCTCGCCGCGGGCGACCGCGACCTCGTGCTCCTCGGCGTGACCGGCTCGGGCAAGACCTTCACCATGGCGCACGTCATCCAGAACCTGCAGCGCCCGACGCTGATCCTGGCGCCGAACAAGACGCTGGCGGCACAGCTCTACGGCGAGATGAAGAGCTTCTTCCCGAACAACGCCGTCGAGTATTTCGTCAGCTACTACGACTACTACCAGCCCGAGGCCTATGTGCCTCGAACGGACACGTATATCGAGAAGGAGTCGTCGATCAACGAGCAGATCGACCGCATGCGGCACTCCGCGACGCGCGCGCTGCTCGAGCGCAACGACGTCATCATCGTCGCGTCCGTCTCCTGCATCTACGGCATCGGCTCGGTCGAGACCTATTCGGCGATGACGATGTCGCTGGCGGCGGGACAGGCGATCAACCGCAACGAACTGCTGCGCGGTCTCGTGAAGCTCCAATACAAGCGCAACGACAACAACTTCGTCCGCGGCATGTTCCGCGTGCGCGGCGATTCGGTCGAGGTCTTCCCCGCGCACTGCGAGGACCGCGCCTGGCGCCTGTCGCTCTTCGGCGACGAGATCGAGGCGATCCACGAGTTCGATCCGCTCACCGGCGAAAAGCACGCGACTCTGGAGAGCGTGAAGCTCTACGCGAATTCGCACTACGTCATGCCGCAGCCGACGCTCGACCAGGCGATGACCCAGATCAAGGCGGACCTGAAGTCCCGGCTCGAGGAGATGCGGCGGACCGGCAAGCTGCTCGAGGCGCAGCGCCTGGAGCAACGCACGCAGTTCGACCTCGAGATGATGGCCGCCACCGGCTCCTGTGCCGGCATCGAGAACTATTCGCGCTACTTCACCGGTCGCGCGCCCGGCGAGCCGCCGCCGACGCTGTTCGAGTACCTTCCGAAGAACGCGCTGCTGATCGTCGACGAGAGCCACGTCACCGTGCCGCAGATCGGCGGCATGTATCGCGGCGACTACATGCGCAAGTCGACCCTGGCGGAATACGGGTTCCGGCTGCCGTCCTGCATCGACAACCGCCCCTTGAAGTTCGAGGAGTGGAACTCGATGCGCCCGCAGTCCGTCTACGTCTCGGCGACGCCGGGCCCTTGGGAGCTCGAGCAGACGGGAGGCGTGTTCGTCGAGCAGGTCATCCGGCCGACCGGACTGATCGACCCCGTCTGCGAGATCCGGCCCACCGAGCGGCAGGTGGACGACCTGCTGGGCGAAATCCGCGAGGTCGCCAAGCGCGGCCAGCGCGCGCTGGTCACGACCCTGACCAAGCGGATGGCCGAGGACCTGACCGAGTACCTCCACGAGGCCGGGGTGCGCGTGCGCTACATCCACTCCGACGTCGAGACGCTGGAGCGGATCGAGATCATCCGCGACCTGCGGCTCGGCGCCTTCGACGTGCTGATCGGCATCAACCTGCTCCGCGAGGGCCTGGACATCCCCGAATGCGCGCTCGTCGCGATCCTGGATGCCGACAAGGAGGGGTACCTGCGCTCCCGCACCTCGCTGGTGCAGACGATCGGGCGTGCCGCGCGCAACGTCGACGGGCGCGTCATCCTCTATGCCGACGTGATGACGAACTCGCTCAAGTCGGCACTTGAAGAGACCGAGCGTCGCCGGACCAAGCAGCTCGCCTACAACGCCGAGCACGGCATCACGCCCGAGAGCGTGCGCAAGCAGATCGGCGACATCCTCGGCTCGGTCTACGAGCGCGACCATGTCCTGGTCGATACGGGGGTCGACGCCAAGGAGCACGCCGTCGGCCACAACCTGCGCGCCGTGATCGCCGAGCTCGAGGACAAGATGAAGACCGCCGCGGCCGACCTCGAGTTCGAAGAGGCCGCGCGGCTGCGCGACGAGATCCGACGCCTGGAAGCCCTCGAGCTGGAGATGCCGACGGGTCTCGCCGACAGGCCGGCGAGCGGCTACGTCGCCGGTGCGCCGACCAGGCCGCGCTCGACGGGTGGCGCCGTGAATTCCAGGAAGGGCCGTGCGCGCCGCCCGCAGTGGCGGCGCTGAGAGCTTCGTGGCGGGGGCGGGGCCCGGCCTGCAACAAGCGGCACGCCTGCGGATCGGGGGTGGTCCGCCGATGCCGTCATCGCAGATGCAGACTCAGGAACGCGCCGACCGTCGCCTCATAGGCGGCGGGGGCGGCGGCGTGCAGGTCGACATGCGCGACGCCGGGCACCATCCATAGCTGCTTCATGCCGGTCGCGCGCACGAACATCGCTTGCGTCTCGGCCGCGGTGGTGTGGCGATCCTCCGCGCCGGCGGCGACCAGGATCGGCGCGCGCGCGGCGCCGATGCGATCGATCGGGCGCAGCTCGTCGGGCGACAGGCCCGTCATCAGCCGCGCCGCGGCCTCGATCAGCGGCGTAAGCCGACGACCTACTTCCCCGAGGCGGATCGCGAGGCGATTGGCGACGGCGGACCGGATGTCGGGGTAGACCGCTTCCAGCACGAGCGCGTCGACCGCGAGCGGCTCGGTCCCCAGCAGCGCCGCCGCGCCGCCGAGCGAGGCGCCGATCGCGCCGATGCGTTCGCCGGGCAGGCGGGCGCGCAGGATCGCGACCGCAGCGGCCGCGTCGAGCGCCTCGCGCCGGCCGAAGGTGATGAAGCGCCCCGGACTCTCGCCATGCGCCTGCAGGTCGACGGCGAGGACCGCATAGCCCTCGCGCGCCAGCCAAGCCATCCGCGCAGTCATGCTCGCGCGCGTCGCGCGCACCCCGTGCAGCAACAGGACCGCGCCGGCGCCCGTGCGGCCGGAGGCGAACCAGCCGGCGATGCGCGAGCCGCTCGGCGAGTCGAACCCGATCGCCTCGACGCCGAGCCCCGGCGGCGGCGGTCCGGCCGGTGCCGGCTGCGGCGCGATCAGGTGCCACGTCGCCGCCGCGAGCGCCGCGACCGCGACGAGCGCCGCGCCGAGAAGGAGGCCTGCGATGCGTCTCAGGGGCCGGCTCCCCCTGTCGCGTCCGACCGGCGCGCAAGTCCGGCGTCGCCGCTCGCCTGCCGCGCGATGCATTGCGCCGCGCGGCGACGGCGCGCGGGCGCGATTGTCGCGAGGGCGGGAAGCAGGAGCAGCGCCGTGGCCGGCGCGGGCACCGCGACATCGAACACGGCGAGCACGGCGTCATGGTCGCTGAAGCGGTCGGATGCGAGGAACTCGCTGTTCATGTGCACGACATCGAAATTCGCCACGATCCTCGCCATCGACGGGCTGGCCAGGATGTGATCGAGCGCCTGGCTGTTGCCGTCGAAGACGTAGGAGTAGCGCTCGCTCTCGGGCACCAGGTCGTAGAGATCCTGGATGCCGGCAGCGATCAGCTCGGCGATCGCTGCGGAGAACTGGAAGTCGTTGTAGTCGCCGAGCAGCACGATCGGTGCGTCGCGATCCGCAGCGAGCATCGCCGCGACGAACTCCGCGACGACCCTCGCTTGCGCGACGCGCTGCGCGGCCGTGATTTCCGCCGGATCCTGGAAGCGCCCGAACAGCGGTTGGTCCTGCGACTTCGACTTCAGGTGATTGACGACGACGTGGATTCGCCGGCCGGCGATCTCGAACTCGCCGACCAGGGGCTTGCGCGCCCCGTCGAAGGAGAAGGCCTCGCCCGGCGCCGGCGGCTGCGCCGACCAGGCGGGGTCGGCCGGGTCGATGCGCCCGGGGCTCAGCGTCGGGCTGCCGTCCGGACCGACGCCGGTCGCGGTGATCGCGTCGCCCCCGGGTTTGTCGACGAAGCGCACCGTCGCGGGGTTGAACAGGAAGCCGACACGGATATTGGCGCCCGGCGCGCCGCCGTCGGCGTTGTCCTGAGGATCGATCTGACGGAAATCGTAGCGCGGACCGCCGGCCGCCTCGATCGCGGCGATCAATCTGGCGAACGTCGCGGCCGCGCCGACGACCCCGTTGTCCGTCGCGCCGTTGGCGTCCTGGATCTCGCTGAGCCCGATGATGTCCGGGCTCCTGAGGTTGCCGACGATCTGCCCGGCGATGCCCGCGAACTTCGCGGCGCTGGAATTGCCGGCGAGGTTCTCGACGTTGAAGCTCGCGATCGCGAGCTGACCCGGCTTCGCCGGCGCGGCGACCTCCTTGGCGAGGCCGCCGCCGATGACACCCGGCACCTCGGTGAGCTGCAGCTTGTAGTTCGCGAAGTTGTAGTCGATCAGCCCGATCACGTCGCCGAGGCCGTCCCCGACCTTCACCTTCGGCATCGCCGGTGCGCCGACGAAGCGATCATCGAGGATGATGCGGTCGCCGTTGAAGCTCCCGGGCGCGACCGCGACCCCGCCGCGCGAGGTGCGCAGCGCGGCGGCGGCGCCGCCGTCGGCGAGCACCGGGATCTCGCCGAAGCCGTTCGTCGGGCCGACGGCGACGGCGTTCTTCACCAGCACGCGCATGCCTTCGAGGCTCTCGTAGAAGTCGACGGCGTTGATGCCGGGTCTGAAGACGTAGCCCGGGGTCTCGATGCCCGCCGATCCCGGGGAATTGGTGCCGATGTCGTTCGGCGGCAGACGGCCGTCCGCGCCGATGATCGCCGCGGCGGGCAGCGCGTTCCCGGACGAGAGCCTCGCGATCGTCGCCGGCGTCGACTGGATCTGGGTGACGGTCAGGTTGCTGTAGGCCGCATCCGTCGGCGCGCAGGACGGCGTGCAGCCGGCGCGGAACTCCTGCACGGCGCCGCCCACGCGCACGCGATCGCCGACGGCGACTCCGGGACTTGCGGCGCCGGTGAAGACGAAGATCCCGTCGGACGTGGACGTGTCTCCGTCGCCGCCGATCCGCGGATCCTGCATGTAGAAGCCGCGCGCACCGCCCGTGGTGATCGTGCGCGTCACGATGCCCTCGACGTCCTCGACCGTCGTGCCGAGCAGCGGCGAGAGGTGGCCGGCGCCCTGCACATCGCCGATCGCGATCGCGCCGGCCTGCGCGGCCAGGAGGCCGGGCATCGCGAGCGCCCCCAGCGCCGCCGATTTCATGAAGCAACCGGACATGGAATGCCCCCCCTGTACTTTCGGGCCGCCAACGCTAGGTCGGCCCTGTTGCATTTCGCGGTCGCCAGCATGGCGCGACCACGTCCGGTTGCTGTCGGTGCATTTTGCTTAATGCCTGCGGCATTCACCACGTTGCGACGCCAACCCTCTGACGACGCACGACAGGCACGGTTTCTGCTTCGTGAAGCGCGAGTTCCCGCACGCAACCCGGAGGATCGCCATGGTGCCCTCGCTCGACACGGCCGGACGTACGCCGGTGGACGTTGCCGCGCCGCGCCCGACCTCCCTGGGTCGCCTCGAACGCGGCGTCGGCGCGCTGGCCATGCTCGTCGCGCTGTGCGCGCTGATGCTGGCTTCGTTCGGCGACGACAAGGGCGGCCTGCGCGCGCCGGCCTCGGTGCCCGAGGCGAAGGCGGCCGTCGTCGCGGCGCCGATGTCGCCCGTCACGATGTCGCCCGTCACGATGTCGCCCGTCACGATGCCGCCCGTCACGATGTCGTCCATCCCGATGACGTCCGTCACGCTGTTGTCCGCCTCGGCGGGCATGGAGGCGGCGCCCGTATCGCGCCCGCTGACCACGCTCGTGGGCCTCTCCGCCGCCGAGGTCGTCGAGGCCATCGGACCGGCGGCCTTCGTGCGCAACGAGGGGCGCTCGAAGCTCCTGCGGTTCGTCGATGCGCGCTGCGTGCTCTTCGTCTTCGTCTACCAGGCCCAGGATCTCGATCGCGTCGAGCATGTCGAGAGCCGCGCCAGCGACGACGGCGCCGCGCCCTCGACGGCCGAGTGCCTCGCCTCGCTGCAGCGCGCCCGGGCCCCGCTCGCCCAGGCGCGCTGACGCGACGTCGCCGGCCTCCGGTCAGCGCTGTCCGACGAGCTTCATCGTGTCGGCCATGCGCACGAGCTGGATGAACTCCCCGCGATAGCCGTCGACGTCCTCGCCGCGCGACTCGCGCGCGAGACGCTCGATGTCGCCGTAGCTCGGTCCGTCCGCTTCGCCGCCGCGGCGCAGTCGCTCGCCGAACATCGCGACGGCGAGCGCGAAGCGCGCCTCCGCCGGCGCCGCCTGCAGCCGCGCATGCGCGGCGCGCGCCTCGACGGGCTGCGCGATCAGCCGGCTCGCGGACTCGCCGGGCAGCTTGTAGCGCAGCTTCACGAAGGCGAGCTCGCCGCCGGCGTCGGGCGCGGGGGCCGGCGTCGTCTCGCGCTGGTAGCGCAGGGGATCGACCGCCCGCGACGCCCCGCCGACCGGCGTGAGCTCGTACATGGCGGTGACCGTGTGCCCGGCGCCGATGTCGCCGGCATCGACGGCGTCGTTGTTGAAGTCTTCGCGCTTCAGCATCCGGCTCTCGTAACCGATGAGGCGATAGCCGGCGATGAAGGCGGGGTTGAACTCGACCTGGATCTTCACGTCGTCGGCGATCGGGAACATCGTCGAGGCGAAGGATTCCTTGAGCGCCTTGCGCGCCTCGAGCAGCGAGTCGATGTACGCGGCATTTCCGTTGCCGGCCTGGGCGAGACGCTGCATCAGCGCGTCGTTGAGATTGCCGAGGCCGACACCGAGCACCGAAAGATAGACGCCCGACCTGCGCTGCGTCGCGACGTAGCGCTCGAGCTCCTTGGGATCGGTGAGGCCCAGATTGAAGTCGCCGTCGGTGGCGAGCACGACCCGATTGACGCCGTCCCTGTCGAAATTGCGCTTCGCGAGCGCGTAGGCGCGCTGGATGCCGTCGCCGCCGGCCGTGCCGCCGCCTGCATTGAGGCGGTCGATCGCGCCGAGGATCGTGGCCTTGTCGGACGCGGCGGTCGGCTCGAGGACGGTCGACACGCCGTTGGCGTAGGTGACCATCGACACGCGGTCGTCGGGTCGCAGCTCGTCGACCAGCATCCGGAACGATTGCTGCAGCAGCGGCAGGCGGTCCGCCGGCATCATCGATCCGGAGACGTCGACCAGCAGCACGATGTTGGCGCGCGGCCGGCGCGCCTGCGGCAGGTCGTAGCCGCGCAGCGCGATATGGAGGACCTGATTCTCGGCGTTCCACGGGCTCGGCATCACCGTGGTCGTGACGCTGAACGGCTGGCTGCGGTCGGCCGGCGCGGGATAGGCGTAGGGGAAGTAGTTGATCATCTCCTCGACGCGCACCGCGGCGGCCGGCGGCGTCGTGCCGCCGCGCAGGAAGCGGCGCATGACGGCATAAGAGGCGGTGTCGACGTCGATGCTGAACGTCGACACGGGCTGAAGAGCGACGTCGACATAGCCGTTGGCCGCAGTCTCGGTGAAGCGATCGGCGCTCGGAGGCGTGGGCATCGGCGGCGCTGCATTCGACGCATGGATGGCGGCCGGCGCGGGCAGAGCGTGCGGCGGCGGCAAGAGGAGCTCGCCCCCGGGCTGGTGCGCGTGCCGGCGCGCCGTGGCGGACTGTCCGGCTTCGAAGGTTCGGACATCGCGATGCGGAACGGCGAGCCCGGAGGGCGACGGGGGCGTGTTCGTCTGCTGCGGGCTGGCCTTCACCACCGGCGTTGCGGGGTCCGGCACTTTCGCGGCACCTGCCTCCTCCTCGTTCGAGCACCCGGCGAGGCTCATGAGGGCGATCAGCGACACGAGGCCGAGCAGGCCGCCGGCGCGGCCGACCCAGTCGGCATTGGCGAGCGGCGCGGCGAACTCGTCGCGCGCGAAACTCCTGCGCAGTTTCTGGAACTGGAAGTGGTTCACGGTCGTCTCTCCCCTGGTTGAAGCGGGCGCGACCTTGGTGTGCGAAACGGGCGGAACACGGCGCAGGCCGTGGCAAAGTCGTGGCGCCTGCTCTAGCTTCGACACACGCATGACACAGAGCTTGATCTTCCACGTGTGCCGATCCGCCGAATGGGGGACGGCCGAGGCGAGCGGCCGCTACGAGGGCTCGTCGCAGGACCGCGCCGACGGCTTCATCCATTTCTCCGACGCAAGCCAGGTCGTCGCGAGTGTGGCCAAGCACCGCGCCGGCCAGGATGGCCTCGTCATCGTCGAAGTCGACGCGTCGCGCGTCGGGTCAGGCTTGAAATGGGAGCCGTCGCGCGGCGGCAAGCTCTTCCCGCATGTCTATGGCGGGCTGCCGCTGGCTGCCGTCACGCGCGTGGCGCCGCTGCCGCTCGGCGCCGATGGCCGGCACGTGTTTCCCTGGGGCCTCGGCACCTGAACGTCGTCCGCGCGTCGGCGTCAGGGCTCTTCCTTGGGCGCGTTCACGACGTAGCGGTTTCCCGTCCAGAACAGCGCGATGTCGATGCCGGCCTCGGTGCCGAGCAGCAGCAGGTCGCCGCGCGGCTTCGCACCGGCGGCGACCGCCGCGCGATGCGCCTTGCCGCCGCGACGCGCGGCCTCCAGCGGCAGGGGTTTCGTCTGCCAGATCGGTGTCGTGAAGAACTCCGAGTCGTGGAGGACCCAGCGCTCGCCGGTCCCATGCCGGATGGCCAGCGCCAGCTTCTCACCCTGGCGCGCGAGCCCGCGCTTGCCGAGCGGATTGGCGCTGCGCGTGCCGGCGGCGAGCGCGTCGTTTCCGCCGCGCAGGAGTCGCACGACCCAGACATCGTCGGGCTTGCCGTCGCCGTCGAGGTCGAGCGTGGCGACGGGCGCTGCGGCGAGCGGATGCGCCTCGACCGCCGGTCCGAACAGCGCCTTCAACTCCGCGCTCGGCGGCTGCTGGGCGAGCACGGGCGAACCGGCGGCGAGCAGCCAGGCGCCCGCCATCGCCAGAATGGACCGTCGCATCATCCTCGCCTCCATCGCCCGTCGACCCCGACTCATGATAGCCACGTCCGCACGTTCGAATCTCCCCCGCCGACTCGTGCTTCGGGCATCGCGATGAGTCTTCTCGATCTCGCACTTCCCCTCTTCCGCTGCGTCGATGCCGAGCGCGCGCATCTCGGGGCGATCCGCGCGCTGCGCCTCGCCGCGCCCTTCCTGCGTTCCGCGGCCGACGACCCGATCCTGGCACAGACGCTGTGGGGGCGCGCGTTCCCCAACCCGCTCGGCATCGCCGCCGGCTTCGACAAGCACGCCGAGGTGCCGGACGCGCTGCTGGCGCTCGGGTTCGGCTTCGCCGAGATCGGCTCGGTGACGCCGCGGCCGCAGCCGGGCAATTCGAGACCGCGTGTCTTCCGGCTCGACGCGGACCGCGCGGTGATCAACCGCTACGGCTTCAACAGCGAGGGGATCCCGGCCGTCGCTGCGCGTCTCGCGCGACGCCAGCGGCGCGGCGTGCTCGGGGTCAATCTCGGGAAGAACAAGGAGACCGCGGACGCGGCCGACGACTACGTCGCCGGCGTGAAGGCGCTGGCCGGCTTCGCCGACTACGTCGTCGTCAACGTCTCGTCGCCGAACACGCCGGGCCTGCGGGCCCTGCAGGACCGCGCGGCGCTCGACGGCCTGGTCGCGCGCGTTCAGGCGGCGATGCCGGCGGGGGCGCCGCCGCCGTTGCTGGTCAAGATCGCGCCCGACCTCACGGCCGAGGATCTCGCCGACGTCGCCGACGTGGCGCTGGCGCGCGGTCTCGCCGGGGTGATCGTGTCGAACACGACGCTCGCGCGGCCCGAGAGCCTGCAGAGCGCCGCGCGCAGCGAGACCGGGGGCCTGTCGGGCGCGCCGCTGATGGGCCCTTCGACGGAGATGCTGCGCAGGATGCGTCGGCTCACCGCCGGGAAGCTCGTGCTGATCGGTGTCGGTGGCGTGTCGTCGGGCACCGACGCCTACGCCAAGATCCGGGCCGGCGCCTCCTTGGTCCAGCTCTACACCGCGCTCGCCTTCGAGGGGCCCGGCCTGATCGGCCGCATCAAGCGCGACCTCGTCGCCGCCCTGCGCCGCGACGGCTTCAAGTCGGTGACCGACGCGGTGGGCGTGGAGGCGTGAGGCGCAGGTCGTTCAATCAAACCGACGGGAACCGCGCCGGGTGCTCTGATACCGCCAAGACGCCAAGAAACAATCCAAACCAGACACCCAAACAGACCAACGCGAAGTCCGACAATATCGAGAGGTAGATATCGCCGAGCGGGCGATGCTCTCGTCGGAGAATGAAGAGCATGAAGAGGCGCCCGGACCTTGTCGCTTCATCGCTCTCGACCATGAACAGGGATGGACTGCCCAAGGCGGCGTGGATGTCCGGGTGCTTCCGTTTGAGATGTGCGAGGAGAAACCCGCACAGAACGAACCACCCGACCACCATGCCGATCAGCACGGAAAACAAGAGCTGCGGCAGATGCGTGTCGGGCATCGCGGTCACGGAGAGGCGGAGCCGGTAGATGTTCAGCTGTTGAATGTTGCCACGCCCGGACGGAGCGGTCGCAGGCAAACGGAGGTAGACCCCATTCGCGAGAACAAGGCGCCCACTGCGCGCTCAACCGTCGTGCTCCACTGCGACAACTTCCATCCGCCGAGAGGAGCTGCCGGTTCCACGCGCCAGCGTTGCTGGAACCTGGAACCGGCTTCGGCGAAGATCAGGGCGGCGCCGGTCGAAGCGCAACCGCCGATGGCGCCTGTTTCGAGGTGAGAATGGATCTCCTGGCAATCATCCCGCAGGTCATCCTGCATCAGTTGATCAGCCCGTTTCTGTTCGTACCGGCGATCGCGGTGGGCTGGTTCGCGCGCTCGCGGGTCCAGATCATCGTCGGCGCGGTGGCGGTCGCGGTTCTGAGCATCGCGCTCAGCTTCATGCGGGGGTTGCCCGCAGGCGCCTCGCTTGTCTACGGCCTGATGCCGCTCACGCTCATATCGCCTCTGGTCTGGGCGTTCGCGACGGCGGCATTGAAGCGGAAGCTCCAGGGCGACGCCGCCGCTGCGACGCCGGCGGGAGACATCGCGCGCAAGGCGATCCGAGCCGTGATCGGCGTGGTGATCGGGGCGCCCGCGGGCGGCGCGTTGGGCGCCCTCGTGGGCTCGCTGGCCGCCGACTATTTCCGCATCAGCAATTTCGAGGGCGGTGCCGGCTACTACGTGATGTTCCTGTATGTGCTGCCGGGCATCCTGATCGGCGCCATCGTCGGCGCGGTCGTCCTCTGGCGCTGGCGTCGCTGAGCTTCGCTCGCGCGCGCGGACCGGCCTTCGTTGCGGCGGCGGCCTGCCGTCCGGTCCAGTGTCAGCTCGCGCGGCGCGCGAGGTAGATGCCCGCCAGCACCAGCGCGCCGCCGAGGAGTTCGCCGGTGCCGAGGCGCTCGCCGAGGATCGCCCACGCGGCAAGTGCCGAGAAGACGGGCTGCGCCAGCAGGGTCAGCGACGAGAAGGTCGTCGGCATATGCGCCAGCGCGTAGGCGATGAGGCCGGAGCCGGCGACCTGGCAGACGAGGATCAGCGCCAGGACCGTGGTCCAGCCCTCCAGGCTGCGCGGCAGGATCAGCTCGTCGAACAGGAAGGCGAGCGGCAGGAAGAGCGGGCCGGCGATCGTTCCGGTCCAGGCCATCAGCGTCGCGGTCGTCATGCGCGTGCGCAGTTCGGCGACGATCACGACATACGCCGCGTAGAACATCGCCGTCACCACGCCGAGGCCGTCGCCGAGGGCGCGATCGGCGGACAGGCTCAGCGAGCCGCCGAGCAGCAGGGCAGCGCCGCTCAGCGTGATCGCCATCGCCAGCAGGAACAGCCGCCGCGGCGACTTGCCGAGGAACAGCGCGGCGTGCAGCGCCACGAAGATCGGCACGAGATTGGCGAGAAGCGTGGAGTTCGCGACGCTGGTGAGCTTGAGCGAGACGTGCCAGCACGCGTAGTCGCCGACCACCACCAGCGAGGCGAGCAGCAGCAGGCGCCATTGCCGCGGGTCGATCCTCGCTCGGGTGCGTGAGCCGGGAACGAGGGCAAGAAAGGCCCAGTAGAACGGCGCGGCGCCCGCGATGCGGAAGAAGGCGTTGGCCTGCGGCCCGACCTCCGACAGCTTCACGAAGATGCCCGACAGGCCGATGCACATCGCGCCGAGCAGCAGGGCCGGCAGCGCGCGCGTCGCCCGCGTACGACTCGCCGTCGCGGCGTCACCCGGATCGGCGGCTTGCGGCGCGATGGTCATCGTCGGAAACGGTGGAGTTGAACGCGAGCGGGGCCCGGCCCGTCAGTCGCGCCGCCGCGCGGCGCGCATCTCGGCGATCGCGGCGCGAGCCAGGGCGTCGGCGCGCTCGTTCTCCGGGTGGCCGCTGTGGCCGCGCACCCAGTGCCAGTCGACGTCGTGACGCTGCGCCGCCTCGTCGAGCGCCTGCCAGAGATCGACGTTCTTCACCGGCTTCTTGTCGGCCGTCTTCCAGCCGCGCTTCTTCCAGCCGTGCAGCCAGCCGGTGATGCCGTCGCGGACGTATTGAGAGTCCGTCGTCACGCGCACCTTGGCCATGCGCTTGATCGCGTTGAGGCCCTCGATCGCGGCGGTCAGCTCCATGCGGTTGTTGGTCGTGTCCGGCGCGGCGCCGGACAGCTCCTTCTCGTGGCCGCGCCAGCGCAGGATCGCGCCCCAGCCGCCCGGTCCGGGATTGCCGGAGCACGCGCCGTCGACGAAGAGCTCGACGACGTTGTCGTCGGCAGGACCGGTCTTGTGCGCGGTCGTCACGGTCGGGGCTTCATCAGGACCTGGGCCTCGATGCCGACCTGGACGACCTCGACGCCAGGCTCGGCGGCGACCGGGGCGGGTGCGGCGGCGGCCCGCGCCTCGCCATAGGCCATCGCGCGCGGCATCGGCTGGTACTCGTTGCCGGCGGCGCCGATCACGAGCCTGCCGAAGCGCACGAGCGTCGCGTCCATGGCGCGGGCGACCAGCTGGCCGCGCGCGCGCGCGCGTTCGATCGCCTCGGTGGTGAGCTCGTCCTGGAGGCGGCGGCGCGCCTCGGGGCTGAGCTCCCAGGCAAGGCCGTTCATGAGGAACCCGTCCTGCTGCAGCTCGCCGGCGAGCGACAGGATCGCGGCGGCGTCGGTGCCGACCAGGGTCATTCCCTGCGCGCCGCGCCAGCGTGCCGGCGCGTCCTTGGGCCGCTCCTGGTAGATCCAGTATCCGCCGGTCTCGACGCGCAGCTTCGCGCCGTCGGCGGCGCCCTTCGCCTTCTCGAGCGCGGCGGTCATGCGGCGGTTGATCTCCGCCTGGACCCGTGCGGCGTCGGCGCCGGTCTGCTCGACGCGCAGCTGGACGCGCAGACGGTCGCGCAGGATCTCGCGCTGCGCCGACTCCGAGAGCACGACGACCGTGAGCCCGTCCTCCGGTTTCGCCTCCTGGGCGACGGCGGGCGCGACGAGGACCGTCGCGAGGGCGAGGACGAGAGCGGCAGGGACGATGCGCATCGGGGGCCTCCAGCTGGACGGAGCCATCATTCCGCCGCGCCCGCGCGGCGCGCCCGCGGCGCGATCGCGGCGGCACGAAGGCAGGGTGTCACAGCCCATAGGCGGCGGCGCTCTTCACGCTGCGGTGGAAGCGCAGCTTGCGCAGGTACTCGATCGGGTCGAGCGGCTTGACCAGCGCGCCCTTGGGCGTGTGCAGCCAGTCGTAGAGTCGCGTCAGCAGGAAGCGGAATGCCGCCCCGCGCGCAAGCAGCGGCAGGGCCGCGATCTCCGCCTCGCTCAGCTTGCGCACGCGCTGGTAGCCGGCGACGAGCCGCATGCCCTTGGTCGCGTTGAAGCTGATGTCGGGCTCGAAGCACCAGGCGTTCAGGCAGATCGCCACGTCGTAGGCGAGGAAGTCGTTGCACGCGAAGTAGAAGTCGATCAGGCCGCTGAGGTCGTTGCCCAGGAAGAAGACGTTGTTGGGGAACAGGTCGGCGTGGATCACGCCGGCGGGCAGGTCCCGGGGCCAGCGCGCGGCGAGGAAATCGAGCTCCTTGGCGATCTCGTCGCCGAGCCCCTTGCGCACCTCGTCCGCGCGCGGCCGCGCGTCGTCGACCAGCTTGCGCCAGCCCTCGACCGAGAGTGCGTTCCTTCGCTTCATCGTGAAGTCGGCGACCGCGAGATGAAGTCGGGCCAGGGCGCCGCCCAGCGGCTCGCAGTGCTCGACGGCGACGCGGCGGGGCGACATGCCGTTGAGGAAGGACACGATCACCGCCGGGCGTTTGGCGAGCTCGCGGATCACGCGGCCCTCGCGGTCCTTGATCGGCAGCGGGCAGGCGATGCCGCGCGCCGCGCAGTGCTCCATCAGGCCCATGAAGAAGGGCAGGTCGGTCTTGGCGACGCGCTTCTCGTACAGCGTCAGGATCCACGGCCCCTTGGTGGTCTGCACCAGGAAGTTCGAGTTCTCGACGCCCTCGGCGATGCCCTTGGCGGAGACCAGCGTGCCGATGTCGTAGCTGGCGACGAAGGCCTCGAGCTCCTCGTCGTCGACTTCCGTGTAGACGGCCATCGCGATGCCTCGCCGTTCAGTCCGCGAGCACGCGCGGCAGGTTGAAATGCACGTCCTCGCGCGTCACCGCGACGTCCTCGACCGCGACGTCGAAATGCCGGCGCGCCGCATCGATCACCTCGCGCACGAGGATCTCCGGCGCCGAGGCGCCGGCGCTGAGGCCGAGGCGGCGAACGTCGCGCAGCGCGGTCCAGTCGATGTCGGCGGCGCGCTGGATCAGCAGCGCGCGCCGGCAACCCGCGACCGCGGCGACCTCGACCAGGCGCCGCGAGTTGGACGAGTTCGGCGCGCCGACGACGAGGATCGCGTCGGCGGTCGCGGCGATCGCCTTGACCGCGGCCTGGCGGTTGGTCGTCGCGTAGCAGATGTCGTCCTTGCGCGGCCCGACGATGGCGGGGAAGCGCGCGCGCAGCGCCGCCGCGATCGACGTCGTGTCGTCGACCGAGAGCGTCGTCTGGGTCACGTAGGCCATGCGCGCCGGATCCGGCGGCTGCAGCGCCGCGACGTCCTCCACCGTCTCGACCAGCGAGACCGCGCGCGGCGGCAGCTGGCCCATCGTGCCGACGACTTCCGGATGGCCCTGGTGGCCGATCAGGACGATGTGGCGACCGTCGGCGAAATGATGCTCGGCCTCGCTGTGCACCTTGCTCACCAGCGGGCAGGTCGCGTCGACATAGATCATGTTCCGGCGTCGGGCCTCGACCGGGACCGCCTTGGGAACGCCGTGCGCGGAGAAGATGACCGGGCGGTCGTCGGGGACCTCGTCGAGCTCATCGACGAAGACCGCGCCCTTGGCCTCCAGCCCCTCGACGACGAACCGGTTGTGGACGATCTCGTGGCGCACGAAGACGGGGGCGCCCCATTTCTCGAGCGCGCGCTCGACGATCAGGATCGCGCGGTCGACGCCCGCGCAGAAGCCGCGCGGGCTGGCCAGCAGCAGGGTCAGACGTGGCTTGTTCTCGGGCGGCATGAGGCGTCGAAACGGCCTGGAAAACTTGAGGAATCAGGGCGGCTTGTCTAGTGTCGTCGCCGTTTCGGGCGGCGCAACCTACTCCGGCTCGTGAGGCCGAGGCAAAGGCTGCGGGCCCGTTTCCTGCTCCGGCAGGGGCGCGTGGCGGCCGACCCCGGCGTCGCCTGTTGCGCACCTCCGCCGCCTCCTCCGCCGGTCGGCCCGTCGACGCGACGAGCCGGCCGTCCCGTCGTCCCGTTCCTGCTTCATGGAGTGCATGGCCATGTCCGAACCCGTCGTCGCCCAGAAGGCCCCCTACGGCATCACCGTCGAGGCCGGGAAGAAATACTTCTGGTGCGCGTGCGGACGCTCGAAGAAGCAGCCGTTCTGCGACGGCTCGCACTCGGGCACCGGCATCTCGCCGATGGCCTACGAGGCGAAGGAGAGCAAGCAGGTGTGGTTCTGCGGCTGCAAGTCGACGAAGTCCTCGCCGCTCTGCGACGGGGCGCACAAGAGCCTTTGATCGCCCCGCTGCGATGAAGCCCCTGTTCGCGGCGCTGGCCGCCGCCGTCCTGGTCACCGGTTGCAGCGCGCTCGGCCTGTCCGAGAAGCCGAATCCGCGCAGCATCTGCCCGCAGGGCCTGATCCTCGCCGATGCCGGCGAGGTCACGATCTTCCGCGACGGGCCCGGCCGCGACCTCACCGACGTCGTCGCGCAGGCGAAGGTCGCGGACGTGGTGATCGACTGCAAGCCGGAGCGCCGCCAGGTCCGCGTCGACCTGCAGGTCGCGATCGCGGCTGAGCGCGGCCCGGCCAACCGGGCCGGCAAGCAGCCGATCGACTATTTCGTCGCCGTGGTCGATCCGCAGGGCCAGATCCTCAACCGGCAGAGCTTCCGGATGAACTTCGAGTGGCCGGAGAACCGGCTGCGTATCGGGCAGATCGACGAGCTCGAGCCGCGCATCGCGATCGAGGCGCCCGACAAGGCGCCGGGCTATCAGATCTGGGTCGGCCTGCAGCTCACCGAGGAGCAGCTGGCCTGGAACCGTCGCAACAAGCCGTCGCGCTAGGCGGCGATCCGCTCGCCGCGCTTGGCCAGGCCGACATGGATCCACGGCGGGCGATCGGAGAGGCGATGGCGCTGCGTCGCGCCGCGCGACTGGACGACGCCATCGCCCTGCTGGCGCGCATCGATGACGGACGCCAGCACGACATTGCGGTCACGCGCGGCGGCCTCCTGGCCGAGGCCGGCCGGACCGACGAGGCGTTGGCATGCCTGCGGCAGGCCGTCGCGCACTGGCCGCGCAGCGCTGCCGCGCTCTACAACATGGCGCGCGTGCTGCGCGACAAGGGCGATCTCGGCGGCGCCGTCGCAGCGCACGAGCGCATCGCCGTCGAGCATCCCGAGCTGGTTCCGGCCTGGCGAAGCTACGGCAACTGCCTCGTCGATCTGGGCCGGATCGACGAGGCGATCGCCGCCTATGACCGCGGCACTCTCCTGCGGCGCAGTCTGCGGACCCGCGACGCCGCGCACGCGGACTATCGCACCGCGACCGTGGCCAAGCTGCAGCACGACCTGGACCAGTTCCGCTGGCTCGAGGCGGCCGGGGCCGGCCTGCCGGCGGGCGGCGCGCGGGACTGCGCGGATCGCCTGGAGCGCGTGCTCGGACAGGTGCGGGCGCGATCCCGCGGCGCCCAGGTCGTCGAGCTGACGGTCGCGGAGCAGGCTTCGCTCGCGCCCTGCTACAACCTGATCCTTCACCGCCCCTCCGCCGATCGGATCGCGGGCGGCGCGATCGATCCGCGGATCGACTGGCGCGACGTGACGCGCCGCTACTTCGAGAACGCGCCGGGCATCACGTGGGTCGACGGCCTGCTGACGCCCGTCGCGCTTGAGGCGATGCGCCGCTACTGCCTCGGCGCGACCGTCTGGTTCCGCTACCGATTCGCCAAGGGTTATGTCGGCGCCTTCTGGGACGACGGCTTCTCGGCGCCGCTGCTGCTCCAGATCGCCGACGAGCTTCGTCGCGCGGCGCCGGCGATCTTCGGGGCCCATCTGATCCGCAAGATCTGGGCGTTCAAATACGATCCCGAGCTCTCCGGGATTCCGATCCATGCCGACTTCGCGGCCGTGAACGTGAATTTCTGGACCACGCCCGACGACGCCAACCTCGCCCCCGAGGCCGGCGGCCTGATCGTCTGGGACCGGGAGGCGCCGGCGGACTGGGACTTCGACCGCTACAACAGCGATGAACCGGCGATGCGCGCGTTCCTCGCCGCGAGCGGCGCCAGGCAGGTGCGCGTGCCGCATCGCCAGAATCGCGCCGTGCTCTTCAATTCGGACCTCCTGCACGAAACCGACCGGCTGAGCTTCCGTCCCGGCTACGAGAACCGCCGGGTCAACATCACCATGCTGTATGGCCGGCGCGCCGACGCCGCTCCCGCCTCGTGAACGGCGCCGAGGGCGCGCGTGCCGCCGTCCGGCAGCTCCAGGCGCGCGAGCAGGCCGCGCCGGGCAATGCCGACGTCAAGCTGGAGCTGGCGCTCGCACTGCGCGCGGCGGGCGAGCCCGGCCGCGCCGAAGCCAAGGTGCGCGAGGCGATCCGCATGGCCGATGGCCATCCGCGCGCGCAGCACCTTCTCGGCTTCATGCTGCACGCGCGCGGCGCGCTCGCCGAGGCGGCGACCCACCTGCTGCGCGCGCGCGAGCTCCACAACGACGTGCGCGATCCCTACCATCTCGCGGCGCTCGCCCTGCACGCGTTGCGCGATCACGCCGCGCTGGCCCGGCTGCGCGCGCCGGCGGACCCCGCCCAGCATTTCGGCGAATGCGTCCTGCGGGCGATCGCGGCGTGGCAGGACGGCGATCGCGACGCCTGCGGGCATGCCCTCGCGACCGCAGCGCGCCTCGTCGCATCGGCGCCCGCGGCAGCACCCAACCGGGCCGCCTTCGAAACCTACAGGCGGTTTCTCGCCGAGCTTCTCGCGGCGCCGCCGGCGCCCGCGCGACCGGACGCCCCGGCGGGCGCGGTTCATGCGATCGGCGACAGCCACAGCCTGACCGCCGCGCATCGTCGCATCGACGTCGGTCACGGTCTGCAACGGATCGAGTCGGAGCTCGTGTTCGGCTGCATGGCTTGGCACCTCGCCAATCCGGTGCCCACGCCGCAGTCGGCCGCATTCGACGCCGCGATCGAGCGCTGTCGTGCGGAATCGGCCGTGCTCATGTGCTTCGGCGAGCTCGATTGCCGGTCGACCGGTGGACTGTTCAAGCGCTTGCGCGGCATGGCTTCGCCCGACCTGCGCGGCGAGGTGTCCCGGCTGGCCGCCGGCTATGTCGGGAGGCTCAGCGATCGTGCGCAACGCCGACGTCTGCGCGTGATCGTCGTCACGCCGCCGGCCAGCAATGCCGACGACTCGGCGCTGTCCAGCGCCGATCGGGCCTTGTTCCGCGCCATCGCGCCGGCGTTCGCGGAGGCGCTGCGCGCCAGCGCGCGCGACCGCGGCTGGCCCGTGGTCGATCTGGCGGCCGCGACGCGACGGCCCGACGGCGCGGCGGCGGCGGAGCATTACGTCGACAGCAACCATGTCCGGCCGGACGTTCTCGTCTCGGCCGCGCGCGTCGCCGGGTTCGACGCGACGTAGGGCGCGTCCGCGCGGGAGTTCGATTGACTCGCGCCGTCCCCCGGTTAGATTGAGACCAAGACCGCGCCGCGGGAGAGGTCGGCCGCTTCGCAGACGATGGATGTTCGTCGACGAGGCTGCGCCGGCGCCGAAGGAGCAACCGCCCCGGAAACTCTCAGGCAAAAGGACCGCGGGTCGCGGAGACTCTGGAAAGCAGGCGACGCCTCAGGCGGCGGCGCCTCACCGAAGATGTAAGCGGGCCGGCCCGTCCCGGGACAGCCCGCGAATCTTTCAGGTCCAAGGACAGAGGGGGCGCGTCGGCCGACTTCGCGCAATGCGGAGCGGCTCTGCGCGTGATGTCCGGAGGACCGCTTGGCCGACACCCCGACCGCTCCGCTTGAGACGACCCCGCTCCACGCGCTTCATCGCGCGCTGGGGGCGAAGATGGTCCCGTTCGCCGGCTACGACATGCCGGTCCAGTATCCGCAGGGAATCCTCGGCGAGCACAACCACACGCGCGCCGCCGCGGGACTCTTCGACGTCTCGCACATGGGCCAGGTGCGACTGGACGGCGCCGATGCGGCCGCCGCGCTCGAACGGCTGGTGCCGGCCGACGTCGTCGGCCTCGGCGTCGGCAAGACCCGCTACAGCCAGTTCACGAATGCCGAGGGCGGGATCCTCGACGACCTGATGATCACCAATGCCGGCGACCACCTCTTCCTGGTCGTCAACGCCGCCTGCAAGACGCAGGACGTCGCCCATATGCGCGCCGGACTCGGCGGCGTGAAGGTGACGGAGATCCGGGACCGCGCGCTGCTCGCGCTCCAGGGACCGGCGGCCGCGACCGTGATGCAGCGCCTCGCGCCGGCGGTCGGCGGGATGAAGTTCATGACCTTCGGCACCGCGACGATCGCGGGCATCGCCGTGTGGCTCACTCGTTCCGGCTACACGGGCGAGGACGGCTTCGAGATCTCGGTCCCCGCGGACCAGGCGGAGCGCTTCGCGAAGCTGCTTCTCGATCAGCCCGAGGTGAAGCCGATCGGCCTCGGCGCACGCGACTCGCTGCGCCTGGAGGCGGGGCTCTGCCTCTACGGTCACGACATCGACACGACGACGTCGCCGGTCGAGGCGGACCTGGTGTGGTCGATCCAGAAGCGCCGGCGCGAGGGCGGCGGCTTCCCCGGTGCGGCGCGCATCCAGTCCGAGCTGCGCAACGGGGCGTCGCGCAAGCGGGTCGGCATCCTGCCGGACGGCAAGGCGCCGGCACGCGAGCATACCGAGATCACCGACGGCGCCGGCCGTCGCATCGGCGAGATCACCTCGGGCGGCTTCGGGCCGACCGTCGGCGGGCCCGTCGCCATGGGTTATGTCGAGGCGGCGTCGGCCGCCCCGGGCACCGCGGTGCAGCTGGTCGTGCGCGGCACGCCGCGCCCGGCGCGGATCGTGGCGATGCCGTTCACGCCGCATCGCTACTTCAGAGGCTGAGACGAGAAATCCGGGATCAGGGAGACAGACACATGGCAGAGCTTCGCTTCACCAAGGAGCACGAATGGGTCCGCATCGACGGCGACGTCGCGACCTGCGGCATCAGCGACTACGCGCAGAGCCAGCTCGGCGACGTCGTGTTCGTCGAGCTGCCGGCCGTCGGCAAGAAGGTCGCGCAGGGCGGCGAGGCGGCGGTGGTCGAGTCCGTCAAGGCGGCGAGCGAGGTCTATGCGCCGGTCTCCGGCGAGGTCGTCGAGGTCAACGCGGCGCTGCCCGACAACCCGGGCCTCGTGAACTCCGGCCCGATGGGCGACGGCTGGTTCATGAAGATCCGGCTCTCCGACAAGTCCGAGCTCGCCAAGCTCATGGACGAGGCCGCCTACAAGGCGTTCCTCGGCACGCTGTCCTGAGGAGCGCCGCCCGCAATGCGCTATCTGCCCCATACCGATGCCGAACGCCGCGCGATGCTTGCGGCGATCGGCGCGCCCTCCGTCGATGCGCTGTTCCGGGACGTGCCCGCGGCGGCGCGTCTCGACAAGCCGATCGCCGGCCTGACGCTCACGCAGGGTGAGCTCGAGGTCGAGCGGCATGTCAGCGCGCTTGCCGCGAAGAATCGCCCCGCCGGCTCGATGGCGAGCTTCATCGGCGCCGGCGTCAACCGCCACCACGTGCCGTCCGCCGTCGACCACCTGATCCAGCGCGGCGAGTTCCTCACCTCGTACACGCCCTATCAGCCCGAGGTGAGCCAGGGCACGCTGCAGTACCTCTTCGAGTTCCAGACCCAGGTCGCGCTGCTGACCGGGATGGATGTCGCCAACGCCTCGATGTACGACGGCGCGACGGCGACGGTCGAAGCCGTGATGATGGCCAACCGCGTGACCCGGCGGGGCAAGGCCGTGATCTCCGGCGGGCTGCACGCGCATTACCGCGAGGTCGTCGAGACCCATGCGCATTTCGGCGATTTCAAGGCGGTGGTCGCGCCGTCCGATCCGAGCGGGCGCGAAGACCTCGCGGCGCTGGTCGACGGCGAGACGTCCTGCGTCGTCGTCCAGAACCCCGACGCGTTCGGCCGGCTGCGCGATCTGGCGCCGCTCGCCAAGGCGGCGCAGGCCAAGGGCGCGCTGCTGATCGCCGTCGTGACCGAGGTCGTGTCGCTCGGACTGGTCGCCTCGCCGGGCGAGATGGGCGCCGACATCGTCGCCTGCGAAGGCCAGTCGATCGGCAACGGGCTCAATTTCGGCGGCCCGCATGTCGGCCTGTTCGCCACGCGCGACAAGTACGTGCGCCAGATGCCGGGACGTCTCGTCGGCGAGACCGTCGATGCCGACGACCGGCGCGGCTGGGTGCTGACGCTGTCGACGCGCGAGCAGCACATCCGGCGCGAGAAGGCGACGTCCAACATCTGTACCAACTCCGGCCTCTGCGCGCTTGCCTTCACGATCCACCTGTCGCTGCTCGGCGAGGCCGGGTTCCGCCGCCTGGCGGAGCTCAACCACGCGGCGGCCGTGCGGCTCGCGGAGAAGCTCGACGGCGTGCGCGGCACGCGGCTGCTGACCGAGACGTTCTTCAACGAGTTCACCCTGAAGCTGCCGGTGCCCGCGGCGGGCGTCGTCGACATGCTGGCCGAGAAGGGCGTCCTGGCCGGCGTGCCGGCCGCGCGGCTGTGGCCCGGCAAGCCCGAGCTCGCCGATCTCCTGATCGTCTCCGCCACGGAGACCAACACGGTGGCGGAGATGGATCGCTTCGCCGTCGCGCTCGAAGAGGTGCTGTGATGGACAAGTCGCAGGGGCGCACGACGCGCGAGGCCGCCGCAGACGCGCTGCCGCCGGTCGAGACGGCCTCGGGCCATCGCGGCCTGGTGATGGAAGAGAAGCTGATCTTCGAGCAGGGCGTCGAGGGCCGCACGGGCGTCGACCTGCCCGAGCCGCCGAGGGTCGCCCGCCGCCTCGGCGGTCTGGAGCGCAAGGGCGCGATCGGGCTGCCCGGCCTCTCGGAGCCGCAGGTCGTGCGGCACTACACGCGGCTCAGCCAGAAGAACTTCGCGATCGATGCCGGGCTCTATCCGCTGGGCTCGTGCACGATGAAGCACAATCCGCGCCTCAACGAGAAGATGGCGCGGCTGCCGGGCTTCGCCGATCTCCATCCCCTGCAGCCGACGGCGACGGTGCAGGGCGCGCTCGAGCTCATGGACCAGCTGGCGCACTGGCTGAAGACGCTGACGGGAATGCCGGCGGTGGCGCTGTCGCCCGGCGCGGGGGCGCATGGCGAGTTCTGCGGGATGGTCGCGATCCGCGCCGCGCTCGAGGCGCGGGGCGAATCCCGGACGCGCAAGCGCGTGCTCGTGCCGGAATCGGCGCACGGCACCAATCCCGCCACGGCGGCGGCGATCGGCTTCGAGGTCGACGCGATCCCGGCCGACGCGCGCGGTCGCGTCGATGTCGCCGCGCTCAAGGCCAAGATCGGGCCGGACGTCGCGGGCATCATGCTCACCAACCCGAACACCTGCGGGTTGTTCGAGGGGGACATCGTCGAGATCGCGCGGCTCGTGCGCGAGGCCGGCGGCTATTTCTACTGCGACGGCGCCAACTTCAACGCCATCGCCGGCCGCGTGCGTCCGGCCGATCTCGGCGTCGATGCCATGCACATCAACCTGCACAAGACCTTCTCGACGCCGCATGGCGGCGGCGGGCCCGGGTCGGGGCCGGTGGTGTTCTCCGAGCGCCTGGCGCCCTACGTGCCGGTGCCGTTCGTCGTGCATGGGCCCGAGGGCTTCCGCCTGGTCGAGGATCGCGCCGAGGCCAAATCCGCCTTCGGCCGGCTCAAGGGCTTCCACGGCCAGATGGGCATGTTCATCCGGGCGCTCACCTACATGCTGAGCCACGGCGCCGACGGTATCCGCCAGGCGTCGAACGACGCGGTGCTCAATGCCAACTACGTGATGGCGAAGCTGCAAGACGTGATGACGCCGGCCTTCGACGGCCCGTGCATGCACGAATGCCTGTTCGACGACCGCTTCCTCAAGGACACCGGCGTGACCACGCTCGATTTCGCCAAGGCGATGATCGACGAGGGCTACCACCCGATGACGATGTACTTCCCCCTGGTGGTGCACGGGGCGATGCTGATCGAGCCGACGGAGTCCGAAAGCAAGGACTCGCTCGACCAGTTCATCGCGACGATGCGCGCCCTGGTGGATCGGGCGAAGGCGGGGCAGGCGGCCTATTTCCGCGCGAGCCCGCGTCTCACGCCGCGGCGCCGTCTCGACGAAACGCGTGCGGCGCGCGCGCCGGTGCTGCGCTGGAAGCCGCGGGCCGCACCGGTTCCGCAGGCGGCCGAGTAGCGCCGACGAGCGGGCCGGCGGCACGACGCCGCCGGCCCGTCGCCTACAGCTTGCGCTTGAGGTCCTTTGCGGCCTCTTCGATCTTCTCGCCGCCCTTCTGAATATCCTTGCCGGCACCTTCGACCGTATTGCAGGCGCCCAGCGCAAGCAGCCCAACGGCCGCGAGCAGGCAGGCGCAAGGGGACAGGATCCGAGACACGAGACGTCCTCCGGTTGGATGCGAGCTGCGAGGATGCCTGCGCCGATTCGCGACCGCAACGCGTCGGCGGGGGTGAAGCGGGGGCAAATGAAAACGGGGTCGAAGCCTGGGCTTCGACCCCGTTCTTTCGCGGCCGCCCCGGGGCGGCCGGATCAGTTCAGCTTGCCGGGCAGTTCGCGGATCGCGTCGTCGATCAAGCGGCCCTGGGCCCCGGCATCGAGCTTCTGCTCGAGCAGCCGTCGCGTCGCGGCGAGCGCCACGTCGACGGCCGCCGCACGGACCTCGTGCGTCGCCGCCTGCTCGGCCTGCCCGATCCGCTGCAGCGCCTGCTCTTCGCGGCGCTTCAGATCGGCCTCGAGCCGGGCCTTCGCCTCGCGCTGCAGGCGCTCGGCTTCGGACTTGGCGCGCGACAGGATCGACTCGGCCTCCTGCATCGCGTCGCGCTGCTTGCGCTGGAGATCGGCGAGCAGGCCCTGGGCCTCCTCGCGCAGCCTCTGCGCCTCGTCGAGTTCCTTGCGGATGCGCTCGGCGCGCTCGTCGAGACCGCCGATCAGCGCCTTCTTGAGCGGCTTCCAGACGACGACGAAGAACGCGACGAAGGCGACCGCGACCCAGAGTTCCGGCTTCTCGAGCAGCGAACCGCCGTGCGTGGGATCGGCCATGGGGTTGTCCTGGTTACGTGGGCGAGGGGATCAGCGGCTGGCCAACGCGGAGCGCGCGGCGGCCTGGGCCTCGTCGGCAGAGACCGACAGTCCCGCCACCCGATCGACCGCCTGGCGCGCCGCTTCGGCCGCCACGCCGGCGAGATTGCCCATCGCCGTGGATTTGGCCGCGGCGATGCGCGCCTCGGCCTCGCGGATCCGCTGGGTCAGCTCGTTGCCGAGCACGGCCTGGCGATCCGTGGCTTCCTTGGTCAGGGCCGCCTCGGTCGCGCGGCCGACGTCCTGGGCCTTGGCGCGCGCCTCGGCCAGGGTCTTCTCGTAGGCCGTGCGGACCTTGTCCGCCTCGCCCTTCAGCGAGGCGGCCCGGTCGAGATCGTCGCCGATGCGCCGGGCGCGCGTCTCGAGCACCTCCCCGATCCGCGGCAGCGCCACCTTGCTCATGATCCAGTAGAGGACGAAGAAGGTGAGTGCGAGCCAGAAGATCTGGCCCGGGAAGCGGGCCAGGTCGAACTGCGGCATGCCCGCCTTGGCGTCGGCGGCCCGGCTTGCTTGCGCAAGCAGGCCGCTGGCCGCGACGGTCAGCGCAAGGGCGCGGAGGTTCATCGGTGCGATCTCGACGCGGGGGCGACGAGCGATCCGGTCAGGAGACGTAGACGAGGATCGCGACGACGAAGGCGAGGAGCGCGATGAACTCGGTCACCGCGAAGCCGATATACGCGAAGGTCTGCACGTTGTCCTTGGCGGCCGGGTTGCGGCCGACGGCCTGGATCAGGCTGGCCCACACCGTGCCCACGCCGATACCGGCGCCGATCATTCCGATGGCGGCGAGACCCATACCGATCAACTTGGCGGCAGAAGCGTCCATTGAAGTCTTCCTTTCGAGGTTGAAGCTGTTGCTGGTGGTCGAACGTCCGCCGGCTCAGTGCAGGTGGATCGCGTCGTTCAGGTAGATGCAGGACAGGATCGTGAAGATGTAGGCCTGCAGGAAGGCGACGAAGAATTCGAGGGCGGTCAGGCCGACGAGCAGGCCCATCGGCACGATCCCGGGCAGGACGAAGAAGGCGCCCAGCGACACGACGAAGCCGGCGAAGATCTTCAGGATGATGTGGCCGACCGTCATGTTGGCGAAGAGGCGGACCGACAGGCTGATCGGGCGCGACAGGTAGGAGATCACCTCGATCGGGATCAGGATCGGCGCGGCGGCCAGCGGCGCGCCGTGCGGGAAGAACAGGCTGAAGAAGTGGGTGCCGTGCCGGGCGAGGCCGATCGTCGTGACGCCGAGGAAGATCACCAGGGCGAGGGAGAAGGTGACGGCGATGTGGCTGGTGAAGGTGAAGGCGCCGGGGATCAGCCCCAGCAGGTTGCCGAACAGCACGAACATGAAGATCGAGAAGATGAAGGGGAAGTACTTGCGCCCCTCGTCGCCGACGTTCTCGCGGACCATCCCGGCGATGAATTCGTAGCTGAGTTCGGCGACCGATTGCAGGCGGCCGGGGACCAGGTCGCGGCGGCGGACGGACACGACCAGCAGTACCGCGATCGCGGCGACCGCCAGCGTCATCATCAGCGCCGAGTTCGTGAACGAGATGTCGAGCTTGCCAAGGCTCAGCGGGACGATGGGCTTGATCGTGAATTGTTCGAGCGGGCTTGCCACGGTGGTCTCTCTATCCGTTCCATTCGCGCCGGTCAGCCGGCGCGCAAACTCAGATCAGTTCGTCCCGTCCATCGTCTTCCGATGATCCGGGGGACCATCGCCGCGCCTCGCAGCGTCGCGCGCCTTGTCGTTGGCGCGCACCGCCCGAAGCATGTTCGTGATGCCGGCGGCGAAGCCGAGCGTCATGAACACGAGCAGCAGCCAGGGGCTGGTGCCGAGCCAACGGTCGAGCAGAAGTCCCATCCCCACACCGACCATGACGCCCGCAAGGAGCTCCACGGCGATTCGAAAACCAAGCCCGAACTGACCCGTGTTGCGTGCCGCCGCATCGCTGACTTTGTCGCGATCGCCGGCTTGGCGACTTCGGGCCGCCGCAAGGCGGGAGGCGAAATCGTCGCGCGGGGGTGGATCAGTGTCGGACATGGCCCGGGAGGATACCCCGGCCCGTTTTGGCGGCGCGGAAAATACGGACGGGGGGTACCCGTGTCAAGGCGCATGACCCGGGACCAACGAGCTGAAATAGCTTCCGATTTCGAGTTTTGCGCAACTGCGGCGTCAGGCGGTCGCGCGCATCTGCTCGGCGGCGGCGAGATCGACCGACACCAGCTGGCTCACGCCGCGCTCGGCCATGGTGACGCCGAACAGCCTGTCCATGCGCGCCATCGTCATGCGGTGATGGGTCACCACGACGAAGCGCGTGCTGGTCCGCGACGAGATCGTGTCGAGCAGCTTGCAGAAGCGGTCGACATTGGCGTCGTCGAGGGGCGCGTCGACCTCGTCCAGCACGCAGATCGGCGCCGGCGTCGTCAGGAACACCGCGAAAAGCAGGGCCAGGGCGGTCAGCGCCTGCTCGCCGCCCGAGAGCAGCGACAGCGTCTGCAGCTTCTTGCCCGGCGGGGAGGCCATGACCTCGAGGCCGGCGTCGAGCGGATCCTTGCTCTGCTCCTCGCCCTCATCGGCCGGCGGCGACGACAGCTGGAGGTGCGCTCGGCCGCCGCCGAACAGCGCGGTGAACAGCTCCTGGAAGTGCTTGTTGACCTGCTCGAATGCGGCGAGAAGCCGCTCGCGGCCCTCGCGATTGAGGCTGCCGATGCCCTGGCGGAGCTTGCCGATCGCGGCGAGGAGGTCGTTCTTCTCGCCCTGCATCGCGTCGAGCTGCTGGTCGAGCTCGGCGGCCTCCTGCTCGGCGCGAAGGTTGACCGGCCCGACATTGTCGCGCTCGCGCACCAGGCGCTCGACCCGCGCCTCGATCTGCTCGAGCGTCGGCAGGTTGTCGTCGGCCTCGACGCCGCCCGCGGCCAGGGTCTCCTCGGGCGCGCAGTCCAGCTTCTCGCGGATCAGCGCCACCACGGCGGCGGCGTTCGCGGTCGTCTGCTCGGCCTGCGCTTCGGCGCGCACGCGCGCCTCGCGCTCGGCCATGAGCGTGGCCTCTTCGGCCTTCAGCGCCCGCTCGGCCTCGCGGCCGCGAGTCTCGGCATCGACGAGCGTGTCGGCATGGCCCTTGCGCTCGCTCTCTGCGGCCGTGATCAGCTCGATCAGCTGGTGACGGCGCTCCGCGATCGACGCCGGCTCGGCCTCGAGCTTGGCGCGCTCGGCTTCCTCGCCGGCCACTCGCTCGGCCAGTGCCGCGATCTGCTGCTCCGCGGACTGCGCCCGGCTCGTCCACGCGCCGGTCTCCGTCTCGATCGCGACGAGGCGGCGCGCGCGCCCCTCGCCTTCACGGGTGAGCCGCGTGGCCTCGTTCTGGAGACCCATCAGGATGTCGCGCTCGCCGCGCAGCGCCTCGCGATCCAGCTGCAGCTGCTCGCGCGCCTGCGCGATATCCGGCAGCGCCGCGATCTGCCCGGTGAGCGACGCCTGCCGCGCGGTGTCGCCCTCGTGATCCTGGCGGAGCCGATCGATGCGCTCGGCCAGCGCGACCAGCCGTGCCGTCTGCTCGGCGCTCTCGCGCGCCAGCCGCGCGGCGGCCTGGCGGGTGGCGTCGAGCGCTTCCTGCGCGCGTCGGTTGCCCTGGCGGGCGGCCTGCTCGGCCTGCGCGGCGGCCGATTCGTCCTGGCGCGCGGTCGCCATCCGCGTGCGCGCGCCTTCGAGCTGCGCCTGTCCGGCGGCGCGCAGCGGCAGCAGTTCGGCAAGCCGATTGCGCTGCGCCAGTCGTGCCGCCGCCGCCGACGGCGCACCGGCCTTGACCGTGAAGCCGTCCCATCGCCAAAGCGCGCCGTTGCGCGTCACCAGGCGCTGGCCGGCCGCGAGGCGGGCGGCAGCCTCGGGTGCCGCCTGGTCGTCGACCAGGCCGATCTGGCGCAGACGACGGGCGAGAGCGGCGGGCGCCTGGACGAAATCGGCGAGCGCGATCGTGCCGCCCGGCAGCACGGGATCCCCATCGCTCATGTCGACTCCGCGCCAATGCGACGGAGCCGTCGAGTCGAGCGGGGCGGTGAGGTCGTCGCCGAGCGCCGCGCCCAGCGCAGCCTCGTAGCCGGGCTCGACGCGGATCTGGTCGATCACCGGCGCGAACATGTCGGCCGTGCCGTGGTCGGCCAGGAGGCGCTGCAGCGCCTGCACCTCGCCGTCGAGCTTCGCGACCTCGGACTCGACGACGCTGAGCGCGGCGCGCGCACCGCGCTCCTCTTCCTGAGCGGCGCGGCGATGGGCTTCGGCCGTCTCGATGCCGGCCGCGGCCGCGGCCAGCGCCTGCTCGGCGGCGGCGACATCCGCATCCGCCTGGGCGCGGCGCTCGGCGGGAATGGCAGCGGCCTCGAGGCCGGCGCGATCCCGCTCGGCGGCCGCGAGGCGCGCGGTGACGTCGGCGAGGCGCCGCTCGCTCTCGGCGACCTGACGCTGCAGCGCGCTGCGCTCGGCCTCAGCGGCGGCGACCGCCTCGGTTGCGCGCGCGACTCCATCCTCGCGCTCGGCGACGAGGTGGCGCTGGCGCTCGAGCTCGGCCTCGACGTCGCGCAGGCGTTCGGCGGCCACTGCGGCCGCCTCTTCGATCTCGATCTGCTCGGCGGCGAGCCGCTCGAGGGCGCTGGCAGCGTCGTGGCGCCGCGATTCCTCGCGGGCGCGGTCGTCCGCCAGCTGCGCCAGTCGCCGCACGAGGTCCTCGAGCGCGGCGCGCACGCGCGCCTCCTCGGCGTCGAGCGCCTGGGACTGGGTCTCGAGCCGCGTGACCTTGGCCGCCGACTCGGCCTCGGCCTTACGCAGCTCGGGGAGCTGGGCCGTGATCTCCGTCAGCGTCGTCGTCGCGGAAGCGACTCGCGTCGTGGCCTCGGCGACGAGGGCCTCGGTCTGCGCGAAGCGCTCGCCCGCCGCGGACCGCGCGGACTCGGCGTCGCGCCAGCGCAGGGTCAGGGCGATCGCCTCCGCCCGTCGGATGAGCGCGGCGAGGTTCTTGTAGCGCTCCGCCTGCTTGGCCTGCTTCTTCAGCGCCTGCAGCTGCTGGTCGAGCGCGTTGATCACGTCGTCGAGGCGGGCGAGGTTCTGTTCCGCCGCGCGCAGCTTCAGCTCGGCCTCGTGGCGCCGCGCGTGCAGGCCCGTGATGCCCGCCGCCTCCTCGAGGATCTGGCGCCGCTCGGCCGGCTTGGCGTTGATGATCGCGGCGATGCGGCCCTGGCTGACGAGGGCCGGCGAATGCGCGCCGGATGCGATGTCGGCAAAGAACAGCTGGACGTCGCGCGCGCGCGACTCCTTGCCGGCGATGCGGTACGCCGAGCCCTCGCCGCGCTCGATGCGACGGCTGATCTCGATCTCCGACAGGTCGTTCCACTGCGCCGGCGCCTTGTGCGCGTCGTTGTGCAGCAGGATCGAGACCTCGGCGACGTCGCGCGCCGGGCGCGAGGACGTGCCCGCGAAGATCACGTCGTCCATCTCGCCGCCGCGCATCTGCTTGACGCGGTTCTCGCCCATGACCCAGCGCAGCGCCTCGACGAGGTTCGACTTGCCGCAACCGTTCGGGCCGACGATGCCGGTCAGCCCGGGCTCGACGACGAACTCGGTCGGTTCGACGAAGGACTTGAATCCGGCGAGGCGGAGCTTGGCGAACTGCATGAGACGACGCGTTTCCTCGATGTGCGGAGATGCATGAGCCCGGGAGATCCCGGGATCAGGGCTTCTTGACCAGCGGGGCCAGCAGCTTCTCGAGTTCCTCGAAGCTGTTGGCGCCGGCATGTCGCTTGCCGTTGACGACGATCGTCGGCGTCGCCCGGATCTGGTAGTCGCGCTCGCCCGCCTGGGCGGCCTCGACGATCTTCTTCTGGAGGTCCTGGTCGGTGGAGCAGGCCTCGGCGCGCTCGCGCGAAAGCCCCGCGAGGGCGGCGAGCTGCTTGACGCGATCGACGATGGCGTTCACGTCGCGACCGGCCGCCCACTGCTCCTGCTGGCGGAACAGCACGTCCATGAACGTGAAGTAGCGCTCGGCGGGCAGGCAGCGTGCGATCTGCGCCGCGCGCAGCGCCGCGCCGTCGAGCGGGAAGTCGCGGTAGATGAACTTCACCAGGCCGCGCTCGACATACTCGCTCTTGATCCGCGGCAGCACGTCGGCGTGGAAGCGCGCGCAATGCGGGCAGGTGAGCGAGGCGTATTCGATGATCACCGCCGGGGCGTTCTCCGCGCCGACGACGAAATCCTCGCCCTGGCGACGCGGGGCGATCGTCGCGGGATCGATGCTGCCCGAACTCGCGGTCGGCGACGCGGGGGATCCGGTCGACGCAACCGGGGGCTGTGGCTCCGGCCCCTTTTTCAACACGAATGTCCACAGGCCCAGACCCCCCAGGAGGACTGCGGCCGCGGCGAGAATGATCAAGATCTGACGGTTGAGACGCATGGAACCCACAAAATCTTGGATGAAGCTATCGACTCGGCTGACGAGTCTTCAAGCGATGCGCCGGGTCTTGGGGATAAGTGTAGGGCGCGCCGGCGGGCGCGTCATTTCGCGCGTTTGGCGAGCAGATGACGCCCGAGCCGCTGCAGCGACTCGCGCAGCTCCGGGTCCTCGATGACGGCGGCCTGCTCCGCGGCGCGCGACTCGGCGAGCGGATCCCGGAGCACGCGCGCACGGGTCGTCCTGCGGCCCGTCGGCCGTTGCAGCGGCGCCTGGACGAGCGTGATGCGGTTGACCGCCGCGTAGCCGAGATAGCTGTTGATCCGCTCGATCAGCTGGGGCGCGAGATGCTGGACCTCGAGCGCGAGAGCGGGCGTCACCCGCAGGTTCAGCGTTCCCGGACCACGGTCGCGCGGCTGGACGAGCTTCTCGATCGCCGTGTCGTCGCCGAGTCGAGGCCCGACGATCTCCGGCCAGACCGCGACGAGGCTGGCGAATGCCGCGCCACGCTTCGCCAGGATCGGACGGGTGATCGCGCTGAGGCTGCGGGTGAGGGCGCGAGGGGCCATGGCGCCAGTCCACCTCGACAGCGGCGCGGGGGCAAGTCTAAGACCGCGCGCGATGGTGCCGCGATGACCTCCGCCCGTGCCCGCTCGACGCCGGACCTCGAGACCGCGCGCGTCTTGCTGCGCTGGTACGACCGCCATGCCCGCGCAATGCCCTGGCGCGCGCGGCCCGGGGAACGCCCCGATCCCTATCGCGTCTGGCTGTCCGAAGTGATGCTGCAGCAGACCACGGTGGCGACGGTCGGGCCCTATTTCTCACGGTTCCTCGCGCGCTGGCCCGACGTGTGGGCGCTTGCCGCCGCGCCACGCGAGGAGGTGCTCGCCGCCTGGGCTGGGCTGGGCTACTACGCGCGGGCGCGCAACCTGCACGCCTGCGCCCAGGCCGTCGTGCGCGACCATGGCGGCGCATTCCCCGCCACCGAGGCCGGGCTGCGCGGCCTGCCGGGCATCGGGCCGTACACGGCCGGCGCGATCGCGGCGATCGCTTTCGGGCAGCCGGCGCTGGCGATCGACGGCAATGTCGAACGGGTAGTGACGCGGCTGGCCGCGATCACGACGGCATTGCCGGCCGCGAAAGCGGAGATCCGCCGGATCCTCGAGCGCTGCCTGCCGGTCGACCGGCCGGGCGACTTCGCCCAGGCGCTGATGGATCTCGGCGCAACGATCTGCGTCCCGCGGGCCCCGCGCTGCGGCACATGCCCCTGGCATGACGCCTGCCGGGCGCTTTCGCGCGGAACGGTCGAGCGATTTCCGGTCAAGCCGCCCCGGCGGCCGCGCCCGCTGCGCCGCGGCACGGCCTTCGTTCTCCTGAACCCGGCCGGCGAGGTCTGGGTCACGCGGCGGCCGGACGACGGCCTGCTCGGCGGCATGCGCGGCGTGCCGACCACGGCATGGACCCCCGAGGGTCCCGACGCGGCGGCGGCTCGCGCCGCGCGGCCCGGCGACCGGCGCTGGCGGCTGTGCCGCGAGCCAGTCCGCCACGGCTTCACGCATTTCGAACTCGTGCTCGACGTCGCGGTCGCGACGGCCCGGATCGCGCCGCGGACCGAGGGCGCCTGGCGCACGGTCAAGTCATTGAACCAGGCCGGTTTTCCGACCCTGTTCCGGCGCGTCATCGAGGTTGCGCTGGCGGCTCTGGAGACCGGCGCCTTCACCCGTCCTTAGTTTTGTTAACCATTTCCTAAGCGCCGACGTGATGTGTTGGGCGGTCATCAGGGGACAACCCGACCGCCCATATGAGTGCGATCTTCCGGAGGACGTGGCTGCCCGTCGTCGGGCTGTCGATCACCACGGTCACGGTGATCGCCATGCTGGGCTACGCAGTCCTGCAGTCCTGGCAGCATCTCGAGCAACGGCATGCGGACCGCAATGCCGCGCTGGCGCGCGCGATCGCGTCGCATGTCGGTCTCGTCCTGCTCGGAATCGAAGGCGAGCTGCGCGGCTTGCGCGAGGCGATCGTCGCCGATCCGACGCTCCTGCGCCTCGGCGATCCGCGCCTCGCCGCGACGCTCGCGCCGCTGCAGGCCTGGCACCCCGCAATCGGTGCGATCAATGCCTACGACGCCGACGGCGTGCTGGTCGCGTCGAGCGCGAGCAGGGCGCCGATCGGCGAACGCCTCGCCGGGAGCGTCAATTTCACCAGGCTCCGCGAGACTGCCGCCCAGCCGATGCTGATCTCGGCGCCGTTGGAGTCCGCCCTGCTCGGAGAGTCCGCCTTCTCGGTGACCTTCGGCCTGCGGGCCGCCACCGGCGAATTCCTCGGCATGGTCGGCGGCCTGATCCCGCGCCGCAGCTTTCTCGCGCGCCTCGCCGACTTGCAGCCGTCGCCGGCGACCCGGGTGCTGCTGTTCCGCGAGGATGGCCACGCGATTCTGGGCTATCCGATGGCGGATGCCGGCGCCGCCATCCAGCTGCCGGCCGAGTTCGCAGCGGCAGCGTGGCAGCGCGTTGCCGGCGGCGGACTGGTCGTCTCGCGCGAGCCGTCGCCGACCAGCGGCAAGGACGTGCATGTCTCCGGACGTCGTGTCGACGGCTACCCGCTCTATGCCGCCGTCGTGACCGACGTCGCGGCGCTCCAGGCCGAATGGTGGGACGAGAACCGGGCGCCGGTCCTCACCTACGTCCTGCTGTGCGCACTGGTCGGCGGCTTCAACGTGGCCGTCGCGCGACGCGCGCTCCTGGCCGCCCACCGCGATGCCAGGAATGCCGCCGCGCTGACGCGAAGCGAAGCGAGCCTGGCGCTGATCGAGACGCGCTTCGCCACCGCGATCGGTTCGCTGCACGACGGCTTCTCGATGTGGGACGCGCAGGGTCGCCTGCTGACCTGGAACCGTCGCTACGAGGAGGTCAACCGCCCCCTCCTCGGGGACTTCCGCGCGGGCGACGACATCCGGTCATTGACCGAGCGCTATGCGCGATGCCTGCCTTTCGGCGCCGACGACACGGCCGTGGCCGAGTACCTCGAGAAACATCTCGCCGAGTTCTGGAACGCGCGCGAGCCGACGCTCGCGCCCACGCCGGAGGGCGGCTTCATCGAGATCACGCGATCGCGCGCCGGCGACGGCACCATCCTGAGCTTCCACCGCGACGTCACCGAGGCCCATCGCGCGGCCGCGGCCCGGCGCGCGAGCGACGCCCTGCTGCGCGACGCGATCGAGAGCCTGGGCGAGGGGGTCACCATCTGGGATGCCGAGGACCGGCTCGTGCTCTGGAACCGGCGCTACACCGAGATCTCGCCGCATCTCGCCGGCATCCTGCGCGTCGGCGTGAGCTTCCCGGAGGTCTATGACCTCGGCCTCCGCTCGACGCGACCCGAACTGGATGAGCGTCAGTTCGCCGAGCGTCGCCGTCGACGCCTGCAGTCCCGCGGCACGTCGGTCCAGCCGTTGCTGATCGAGGGGCCGGGAGGCCAGGTCGTCGAGGTCGTCGAGCGCCGGACCCAGGCCGGCGGTCTCGTCTGCGTCTACCACGACGTCACCGAGCGCCGGCGTCAGGCGGCCGATCTGGTGGCGAGCGAGCAACTGCTCCACGACGCGCTCGAGAACATCGAGCTCGGGATCGTGCTCTACGATTCCGAAGGGCGGCTGCTGCGCTGGAATTCGCGCTTCGCCGAGATGTTCGCGCCGGCGCGCGAGGTGCTGCGAGCGGGGTTGCCGGCATCCGACCTGGTTGCCGCGATCATCCGGGGGCTCGAGCCGGACCGCTCCGAGGCCGAGATCCGCGACGCGATGGCGGCGCGGATGGAGCGGATGCGCCGGCCCGGCGGCGTATGGGAGCGCCTCTGGGCCGACGGCCGGACGATCGAGGTCACGGAGCGTCGCATCGCGGGCGGCGTCATCATGACGATCAACCGCGACGTGACGCGCGAGCGGGCCGCCCTCTTCCGCCACGCCCAGAGCGAGGCGCGATTCCGCGACGGCATCGACAGCATGGACGATGCCTTCGCCCTCTACGATGCGGACGACCGTCTGGTGACCTGGAACAGCCGGTATGTCGAGCTGATGCCCTACACCGCCGGCAAGCTGCACAAGGGGCGCCAGTTCGCGGAGCTCCTCGACGACGTCCTGCAGACGAGTCAGCCGCAGCTCGACGCGGCGCAGCGCGGCGCCTGGGTACGCGAGCGCCTTTCCGCGCGCGAGCGCGGCGAGCCCGTGGAGTTCGAGACGCCGCAGCGCCGGATCCTGCGGGCGATCGACCGCCGCACCTCGGAGGGCGGCCATGTGATCGTCGTCCAGGACGTCACCGAGCATCGCCGGCTGCTGCTGCGGATCAGCGAGAGCGAGGTCCTGCTGCGCGACGCGATCGCCAGCATGGCGGACGCGGTCGCGGTTTACGACGCCGACATGCGCCTGGTCCTTTGGAACGCCGCATACGAGTCGCAGCGCGGGCTGCCGGGGCGGATGCGCCCGGGAATGCCGCTGCAGGAGCTCATCCTCGAGCGCTTCCGGGCGTTCGAGCCCTGGCGCACGCCGGCGGAGATCGAGGCCTTGCTCGCCGACCGCCTGGAGAACTGGCGCAATCCGAAGACCTCGCGATCGGTAGCGACTGCGTCTGGCGAGCGCTTCGAGGTCGCCGAGCGCCGGACCGCCGCCGGCGGCATGGTGATGGTGTATCGCGACGTCACCGAGCAGGTACGAGCCGCCGCCCGCATCGCCGAGAGCGAGCTCAGATTCCGCGACTTCGCGGAAACCGCCTCCGACTGGTTCTGGGAGACCGATGCCGAGCACCGGTTCACGTACATCTCGGTCGAGAGAGCGCGGCACGGCGTCGATGCCGACGCGTTCATCGGGCGGACGCGCGCGGAGCTCTCCGGCGCGTATGGCGGCCAGATCTCGGCCGAGGTCGTCGATCTCGAGGCCCGGATGACCCGCCACGAGCCGTTCCGCAATCTCGTCTATCCGATCCTCGATCCGTCGTCCGGCGATGTTCGGATGATCGAGGTCGCCGGCAGGCCCATGCGGGACGCCGATAACCGCTTCGTGGGCTATCGCGGGACCGGAACCGACGTCACCGTGCGGATGCGCCAGCAGGCGGAGCTGGAGCGCGCCCTGGCCGCCGAACGCGAAATGAACCAGCACCAGCGCCGCTTCGTGTCGATCGCCAGCCATGAATTCCGCACGCCGCTGGCGGTCATCGACGGAGCGACCCAACGCATCAGCGCCAAGCTGCGCGACTCCGATCCCGATGTGGTCAAGCGCCTCGATCGCATCCGCGGCGCCGTGTCGCGGATGACGGAGATCATCGAGCGGACATTATCGAGTGCGCGGCTGGACGAGGGGCGCATCGCCTTCGAGCCTCGGCCGTTCGACCTAGTCGTCCTTCTGCGCGAGGCGTGCGATCGTCAGCGCCAGATCAGCCCGAGCTTCGACATCGTCATGACCGCGTCGAACGAGAGCCAGATCGTCGAGGGCGATCCGAAGCTGATCGATCAGGTCATGACGAACCTGCTGTCGAACGCCGTGAAGTACTCGGGCAACGCCCGCCGCATCGACGTCGATCTGACCGAGGCCGGTCCGTGGGTCGAGATCGCGGTCCGCGACCGGGGCGTGGGCGTCCCGGCCGCGGAAGTGCCGCGACTGTTCACGCGATTCTTCCGCGCGAGCACGGCGGAGGGGATCTCGGGAACCGGGATCGGCCTGCATCTGATCAAGGAGCTGGTCTCGCTGCATGGCGGCGTCGTCGACGTCGACACGCAGCTCGGCCGAGGTTCGACCTTCAGCGTCAGGCTGCCGCGGCGGCAGGTCCCGACGTTCCGCAACGAAGCCGCCGAATGAATCGAGTCCGTCAACATGTCCTGGAAAGGAGAAGCAACATGAAGAAGATCGTCGTCGTCGAGGACGAGGATGCGCTGCGCGAGGATCTTGTCGATGTCCTCACCGAGGCCGGATACGGAGTCCGTTCGGGGGCCGACGGCCAGGAAGGCCTCGCGCTGATCCTCAACGAGACACCCGACCTCGTGATCTGCGACCGGCTGATGCCGGTGATGTCGGGCTACGACCTGCTCGACACGCTGAGGCGCGACCGGCCGGACCTCAACAGCCTGCCGTTCATCTTCCTCACCGCGCTGACGGATGTGCGCGACCGGCACTCGGTCGCCGACCTCAATCCGACACTCTATCTCGGCAAGCCGATCGACCACCGCGACCTGCTGCGCGTCGTCGGCGACCTGCTCTCGATGCCGAGCCGGGCCGCCTAGGGACGCCGCGCGGCCCGGCCGCGAGACGTCCATGACCCGGGGCACTGGCGACCGGTACCGACTGGCGGCGATCGCGATCGCCGTGGCGCTGGGCGTGTGCCTGGTGGTCGCCGGCGCCCTCATCGGCGTCCAACGGTCGTGGCTCGACGAGCGCGCGAACGCGACGGCGCGCGCCGAGCGCGTCGTCGCGGGGCTGAGCACGACGCTCGACCGCGGCGTCGCCGCGCTCGATCGCGCGCTGAAGGACGTCGCCGCGGTCGTCGGTCCGGTGCTCGAAGGCGGCCACGGTACGGAATGGCCGGCCATCCAGGCGAGCCTCCGGCTCGCGGCGCGCGCGAACCCGGACATCGTGCGCATCGGGGTCGCGGACGGCAGCGGAATCCTGCGCGCGGTGTCGGCCGAGGACGGGCACCCGACCGGCATCGCGGTCGACGGCGAGGAGTTCTACGCCGTTCATCGCGACGGACGCGCTGCCGGGCTCTGGATATCGCGGCCCTTCCGCTCGCGCGCCAACGGCGACTCGATCATCGCCCTGTCGCGCGCCGTGCGCACCGGCGACGGCCAGCTGCTCGGCGTCATCACCGCGGTCGTCCCGGCGAACCGGTTCCTCGCGGAGTGGATGCCGGGCGACCGCGAGACGACGCGCTTTGCCCTGGTGCGCCTCGACGGCGCGATCCTCCATGGCGAGAGCGACATCCCCCGTGCCGCCGACGTCGTTGCCGATTTCCTCGGCCTGCTCGGGCCGCGCCGCGAGGGCGGCGGAGGCTCGCACCAGGTCGAGCTTGCCGCCGCCGGGCCGGGCCTGTTCGTCTGGCGGCTCGTCCCGGGCGCGCCGATCGCGGTCGTCGCGACCGCGTCGGAGGACGATCTCTGGCGCGACTGGCTGGGCTCGCGACGGGGCGAATTCGCGGGCGGTGCGGTGATCGTGCTCCTCAGCGCGTGCCTCGGCGTCGCGCTGTTCCTGGCTGTGCGTCGCGCCCTCGACGCGGAGACGCAGCTGCGGCGGAATACCGAGCGTCGCTACCGCGACGCGATCGAGCAGATGCCCGACGGCATCCTGCTGACCGACCGCGACGATCGGGTCGTCGCCTGGAACCGTCGCTACGTCGAGATCCAGCCCTATTCCGCGTCGGTCCTGAGGGTCGGCCTGCCGATGCGCGATCTCGTGGCGCATGTCTTCGCGTGCCTTGCAGCGAAGGGGGCGATCGGCCTGTCGGTCGACGCGCGGCTCGCCTCGCGCGCACGGCAGGAGGGCATCGAGTTCACGACCGTCGGCGGACGGCTGATCGACGGCACCGACCATCGGCTCGCCGATGGCGGCATGATCACCGTGCTGCGCGACGTGACCGAGGAGCGTCGGCTTCTCGATCAGCTGACGTTCAGCGAGACGAGGTTCCGCGACTTCGCGAGCACCGCATCGGACTGGTTCTGGGAGACCGATGTCGAGCAGCGCTACACGTACATCTCGCATGGCGTGCGGGCGATCGGGCTGCATCCCGATCAGCTGATCGGCAAGCCGCGCGGGACCTTCGGCAGCCTGCTGGGCGAGGTCGCGCCCAGGGAGGCCGAGCGCGTCCAGTCGGTGTTCGCGGCGCGGGCGGCGTTCCGCGACGTGAGCTACACGATCCGGCGTTTCGACGGCGGGGAGCTCGTCATCGAGCTCGCGGCGAAGCCGCTGTTCGACCCGGAGGGCAACTTCCTCGGTTTCCGCGGCGGCGCGCGCGACGTGACGCTCGTGCGCCAATTCGAGCGCCAGCTCGCCGATAGCGAGCGCCGAGCCCGCGACTATGCGGAGGAGGGCTCCGACTGGATGTGGGAGACCGGACCCGACGGGCGTTTCACGTTCATGTCGGACGGCGTGCGCCGCTTCGGCCTGGATCCCGCCGCCTTCATCGGCGCGTCCCGCGACCAACTCCCCTATCGCGTTCCGCCCGACGCACCCGGGCTGCTCGCCGTCAAGGCGGCCGTCGCCGGCCGCCGCGCCTTCCGGGACGAAGTGTTCCCGGGCGAGCTCGTCGACGGCCGGGTGCTGCAGATCTCGCTGACGGGCTGGCCGCGCTTCGGCGACGACGGCGCCTTCCTGGGCTTCCGCGGCGTCGGCCGCGACGTCGCGGCCCAGATGCGCCAGCAGGACGAGCTCACCCGCGCCCTGGTGGCCGAGCGCGAGATGAACCAGCAGCAGCGGCGGTTCATCGCCGTCGCGAGCCACGAATTCCGCACCCCGCTCGCCGTCATCGACAGCGCCGCCCAGCGCATCCGCGCGCGGGTCGAGAGATACGCCGACGGCGAGACCGCCAAGCGGCTCGACCGGATCCGCGCGTCGGTGGCCCGCATGACCGACATCATCGAGAGCACGCTGTCGACGGCGCGGCTCGACGAGGGCCGGATCGCGCTGCAGCCGCGCCACTTCGATCTCGCCGCGCTGATCCGCGAGGTCTGCGAGCGCCAGCGCTCGGTGTCCGCCGACTTCGCGATCCATTGCGATCTGCCGGCAGCGGCGGCGATCGAGGGCGATCCGCGCCTGCTCGACCAGGTCTTCACCAACCTGCTGTCCAACGCGGTCAAGTACTCCGGGCGCTCGCGCCGGATCGAGATCGCGGTGAAGGTGAACGCCGAGCAGGTCACCACGACGATCCGCGACTTCGGGCTCGGGATCTCGCCGGAGGACCGCCCGCAGCTGTTCCAGCGCTTCTATCGCGCCGCCACCGCCCAGGGCATCGCCGGCACGGGCATCGGTCTCTATCTCGTGAAGGAGCTCGTGCGCCTGCACGGCGGCACCATCGAGGTGACGAGCGAACTCGGCCGCGGGTCCGTGTTCACGATCACCCTGCCGCTTCGTCAGGGCGGCGCCGACGGCGCGATGGGCCAGGCCGCGTGAGCGCCCCGATGCCGATCCACCGCCTCGCGCCCCAGGCCGCCATCCTCGGTCTGGCGACGGTGCTCGCCGTGGCGATGCTGGTGCTCAGCCTGTGGAGCAGCTGGCGGACGACGCTCGCCGAGCAGCATGAACGGGTGGTCCAGTTCGGCCAGGCGCTGGCGGTTCATATCCAGGACGACCTCGCGGCGACCGAACGCGCGATCGAGGATCTCGCCGGCATGGTGGTCGAGGATCGCGCGCTGCTCGCGATCCCGCGGGGGCGCCTCCACGCCCGCGTGAACGCACTCGCGCGCGCGAGCGCGGACCATCGCGGCTTCGGCGTCATGAACCCGGGCGGCGTCGTCGTTGCCGCCAGCGCGCTCGAGCCCTCCGGTGCCGGCACGGTGGCCGAGCGGGACTTCTTCAGGCTCCACCGCGACGGCGGGGTCGCGGCGGACGCGACGTACTTCTCGGCCCCGTTCAAGGCACGCAGCTCCGGCAGGGATGTCTTCGCGATCACGCGGGCCATTCGCGACCCGCAGGACGGCTCCTTCCTCGGCGTCGTCGGCGCGATCATTCCGCTGTCGGCGCTGACCGCGGATCTCGACGGACTGCGCGGCTCGGTGGGGGCCGATGTCGGCGTCTTCCATCGCGACGGCTTCGCGCTCGCGGCCGGGCCGGGCGATGCGCGATTCGCTCTGGCGACGGCGCCCGGGCCCTCCGCCGGAGTCTCGCCGCTGTCCGGACGCGACGCGGTGTCGATGACGATCGCCCTGCAGGGGCACCCGGTGCTCGTCGTGGCCTCGCGAAACGTCGACGCCATCGCCTCCGAATGGTTCGGCCGCATGGAGCGGCAGTTCGTCATCTACGGAGCCATCCTGACCCTTGTGGTCGCGCTGAACATCGGGCTGTTCCTCCTCATCCGCCGCCATGCGGAGCTGGCCCGCCGCACCGAGTCGTCGCTCGAGGATCGCTTCCGCGACGGCATCGAGAGCATGAATGACGGCATCGCGTTCTGGGACCGTGACCGCAAGCTGGCGACCTTCAATCGACGGTACGTCGAATTGCTCCCGCACCTGAAGGGCGTCATCCGGCGCGGGATCAGCCTTCGCGAGCTGACCGACATCGCCATTCGCGCCCGGATGCCGGACATGCCGGACCATGAGGTCGCGGCGCTTGTCGATATGCGGGTCGATGATCGCCACCGGAACGGTACGACATACGAGATCCGCCTGCCGGGGGGACGGGTGATCGAGGTGGTCGACCACCCGATGAGCGACGGCGGCTTCATCGCCGTCCTGCGCGATGCGACCGAGGCGCGGCGTGCCGCGGAGAAGCTTGCCGCGAGCGAGGCGCATTTCCGCGCCGGCATCGAGAGCATGGACGACGGGTTCGCGCTCTGGGATGCCGACGACAGGCTCGTCGCCTGGAACCGGCGCTTCCTCGACAGCTCGCCGATCATGGCGGAGATGCTGCGCGAGGGCGTCCACTTCTCCGATTGCCTGGATCATCTGGCGCGGCGCCGGCGGGAGGGGGAGGTAGGCTGGGCCGGGGAGGACTTCCTGGACAGTCGCCGCGACCGGCGCAATCGGCTCGGCGAGGTCACGACCATCACCAACGATCGCGGGCGCGTCATCGAGATCGTGGACCGCGCCACCGCCGACGGCGGCATCGTGACGATCCACCGCGACGTCACGGATCTGCACGCCGCCCTTCGTCAGGTCGAGGCCAGCGAGGCGCGCTTCCGGGACGGCATCGAATGCATGGGCGAGGGCTTCATGCTCTGGGACCGCGACGACCGGCTCATCGCGTGGAACGGCAGGATGGCCCAGCTGACGCCGACCATGGCGCGCGTCCTGCGCCGCGGCCTGCTGTTCTCCGACTACATCGACAATCTCGCCAGCAAGACCGGCGTGCTTCCGGGGGACCCGGGCGAGGTCGCGGACTACATCGCCCGGCGGCGCGACCGCCGGAACCGCTTCGGCGAGCCCTTCGAGTCCGAGTTCTTGCCCGGCCGGGTTCTCATGCTGGTCGAGCGCGAGACGACCGACGGCGGCGTCGTGACGATCGCCCGCGACGTCAGCGAGGAGCGCCGCGCCATCCGCCTGCTCGAGCGCAGCGAGGCGCAGTTCCGCGACGGCATCGAGAGCATGGGCGAGGTGTTCATGCTGTGGGATGCGGAGGACCGCCTGATCGCGTGGAACCAGCGCATCACGGCCCTCGGCCCGATCACCGCCGGCTTGCTGCGGGTCGGACTGCCATTCGCGGAATATATCGACGTCCTGGAAGCGGAGGTCCTCAAGACCGCTTCCGATCCGGTCGGCGTCCGCGGCTATTACCAGCGTCGGCGCGAGCGCCGCTTGCGGCTCGGCGAACCGTTCGAATCCGGGCTGCTGGACGGGCGGCTCCTGTCCGGCGTCGAGCGCGCGACGAGCGACGGCGGCATCGTCACCGTGATCCGGGACGTGACCCAGGAGCGACGCGCGGCCCGCCGCCTCGCCGCCAGCGAGGCGCAGTTCCGCGATTTCGGCGAGATCGCGTCGGACTGGTTCTGGGAGACCGACCGCGACCATCGCTACGTCTACTACTCGAGAGGCACCGGTTCGCTGGTCTTCGAGCCCGAGAAGATCCTGGGCCGGACGCGCATCGAGCTCGTCGAGGCGACCGGATTGGAGGCGACGCCGGCGCTACGCGAGCTGCAGGCGATCATGGATCGCCACGAGGCGTTCCGCGGCTTCGCGATCGAATCGCGCCACTGGCATACCGGGGCGCCCTGCGTCCTCGAGGTCAGCGGCAAGCCGCTGTTCGACGACGAGGGGGCGTTCCGCGGCTATCGCGGGACCGGGCGCGACATCACCGCGCTGCGCCGCCAGGAAAAGGAGCTCGAGCGCGCGCTCGCGGCGGAACGCGAGATGAATCAGCAGCAGCGCCGCTTCGTCTCAATCGCCAGCCACGAGTTCCGCACGCCGCTGGCGGTCATCGACGGCGCGACGCAGCGGATCATGGCCAAGATCGGCGGCGCCAACGCCGACGTGGCCAAGCGGCTCGAGCGGATCCGCGGGGCCGTCGCGCGCATGACCGAGATCATCGACCGCACGCTGTCGAGCGCGCGGATGGACGAAGGCCGGATCGAGTTCGACCCGCGGCCGTTCGCGCTGGGGCGGCTGCTGCAGGAGGTCTGCGGCCGGCAGCGCCAGATCAGCCCGGGCTTCGAGATCGCGCTCGACGCGCCGTCGGATCCGCTGACGATCGACGGCGATCCGCGGCTGCTGGACCAGGTCATGACCAACCTGCTGTCGAACGCCGTGAAGTACTCGGGCCGCGCCCGCAGGGTCGACGTGGTCGTCCGCGCCGACGGCGACGGCGTCGAGATCTCGGTTCGCGACCACGGCGTCGGCGTTCCCGCCGACGAGGTCTCGAAGCTGTTCACCCGCTTCTATCGCGCGAGCACGGCGACCGGGATCTCGGGCACCGGCATCGGCCTGCACCTCGTCAAGGAGCTGGTCGAGCTGCACGGGGGGCGGGTCGACTGCACCTCGCGACTTGGCGAAGGCTCGAGCTTCGTCGTGCGCCTGCCGCGGCACCGGGCGGCGGCCGAACGGGCGGCGGAGTAGCCGATGGCGTTCGCCACCGAGGCATGGACGAACCTGCTTCTCGCCGCCATCGCGGGCGTGGCGCTGGGCTTCGCCGCGGCCCGATGGCAAGCACGCCGCGGCGGCGACACCGCCGTCCTGGATGCGCTGCAGAGCGCGCGCGACGGATTCGCCTTGTGGGACGCGGAGCTGCGCCTGCTCGCCTGGAACGGCGCCTTCGTCGAGTTCCTGCCGCATGCCAGGACGATCATCCGGCGCGGCATGGCGGCGCGGGAGCTGGTCGAGGCGAGCGCGCGAACCGTGTTCGCGCCCGAGGACGAGGCGCGCCGCGTCGCATGGGTGGAGAAGCGGATGCGCGGCCTTGCGCGCGGCGGCGAGCAGCGGCGCGTGCGCACGCGCGAGGGCTGCTATCTGGAGATCACCGATTGCCGGACGCAGGGCGGCAACCTGCTCACGCTGGTCCACGATCTGACGGAGGTCGCCGAGGCCAATCGCCGCGTCGCCGAGGTCGAGGTGCGCTTCCGCGACGGCATCGAGGTGATCGACGACGGCTTCACGCTGTGGGACGCCGACGACCGCCTCGTCGTCTGGAACGCCCGCTATGTCGAGATGTATCCCGATCTCGCCCCCGTGCTGCGGCCCGGCGCCCGCTACGCGGACTGCGTCCGCGTCGTGATCGAGCGGATCTACGCCGGGGCCGACGAGGCGGAGCGCGAGCGGCTCATCGCGACGCGCATGGCGATGCACCGCGACAACGTCTCGCCGCGCGAGTACACGCGCCCCGACGGCATGCGGGTCCAGGTGCTCGAGCGGCGCACGGCCGACGGCGGCACCGTCTCGATCTATCGCGACGTCACGGCGGAGCGCCGCGCCGTGGAAGAGCTGGCGCGCAGCGAGGCGCAGCGCCGCGACGGAATCGAGAGCATGGCCGACGGCTTCGTGCTGTGGGGGCCTGACCGGCGCCTGCGCACATGGAACGAGCGGCTGATCGAGATCATGCCGCACCTGGTCCCGGTGATGTCGGTCGGCATGACGCAGGACGACTTCATCGGGCGCGCCTGCGATGCCGCCTATCCGGACTGGAGCGAGGCGGCGCGTGCCGCCTGGACGCGCGATCGCCGCGCCGTGGCCTGGATGCCCGCGCACCGCACGACGCTGTCGCTGGCGGACGACCGCTACGTCACCATCTCGCAACGACGGACCGCGGACGGCGGCCTCGTCGCGACCTATCACGACGTCACGGCGGAGGTCCGCGCGACGCGCCGGCTGGCCGCCAGCGAGGCCGAGTCGAGGCGCCTCGCGATGGCGGCGACCAATGTCCAGAGCGGCGTCGTGATCCTCGATTCCGAGAGCCGTATCCGGTGGGTCAATCCGGCGATGGCCCGGATTGTCGGGGTGCCGGTGGAACACATGCTCGGCAAGACCCCGCGCGCCGCCTACATGTCGGACCGCACGCCGGCCGAGTCGTTTTCCCGAATCGCCAAGGCGCTGAATTCGGGGCAGCGCGTACGCGCCGAGATCATGATCCGCCGTGAAGGCGGCGGCGACATCTGGGTCGAGCTCGATGCGGCGCCCATCTTCAGCGCCGACGGTGCGCTCGAAAGCATCGTGGGACTCCATACCGACATCGCCGAGCGCAAGCGCCACCAGGCCGAGCTCGAGCGCGCGCTGGCCGCGGCCCGCGAGGTGAACGACCAGCAGCGCCGATTCATCTCGATCGCGAGCCACGAGTTCCGCACGCCGCTCGCCGTGATCGACGGCGCGGTGCAGCGCATCGCGGCCAAGCTCGGCGAGGCCGCCGTCGACGAGTACGTGTCGCGCCGTCTGCAGCGCATTCGGGCGGCGATCGGCCGGATGACCGGCATGATCGAGCTGATGCTGTCGAGCGCGCGACTCGACGAAGGCAAGCTGCGCCTCGAGACAGGGGCCATCGACCTGACCGATCTCGTGCGCGAGGTATGCCGCCGCCAGCGCCACATCTCGCCGCAGTTCACGATCGCGACCGAGGGCGTCGAGGAGGGCCTGCGGATCGAAGGCGACCGGCGTCTTCTCGAGCAGGTGTTCACGAACCTGCTGTCGAATGCGGTGAAGTATTCGGGTGCCTCGCGCCGTATCGAGGTCGCCGCCGGTATGCAATCCGGCACCGTCGAGATCTCGGTCCGGGACTTCGGCATCGGCATCTCCCCGCAAGATCTCACGCATATGTTCACGCGGTTCTTCCGGGCGAGCACGGCGACCGGTATCCCGGGCACCGGCATCGGCCTGCACTTTGCCAAGGAGCTGGTGCTGCTGCACGGCGGCACGATCGACGTGACGTCCGAGCCCGGCCAGGGAACGACCTTCCGCATCCGCCTGCCGACCGCCCAAACGCGGGCCGAAGACGGCACCACCAAGGCGGCCTAGGAAGATGCGCGACCGCCCTGTCCGCGACCGGACCGATCACGACCGGCGCCGGCCGTCCGAACCGTCGCGCCCGGGACTTGCGCCGTCGTCCGATCGCCGTCGGCGATGGCTGACGGCGATGATCGCGTCGTCGTCGCTCGCTGTCGTCGGGCTCGCCGCCGTCCTCGCGACGCTCGTTCCGACCGCGGCCGCGCGGGCCGTCGCCGTGACGACCGCGGCGCTTGCGGCGATCGGTCTGGGCGCGTCCCTCCTGCTCCGGCGGGCGGCGCGCGACATCGCCGCCGCATCCGCGCCGGGCGATGCCCGGTTCCGCGACGCGATCGAGAACATGTCGGAGGGCGTCCTGTTCTTCGACGCCGGCGGGAACGTCGCGGCATGGAACGATCGGCTGCTCGACATGCTGCCGCATCTGCGGCCGCTGCTGCGCCCCGGCATCGGCAGCCGCGAGCTGGCGGTCGTCGCCGTCGAGGCCGCGCATCCCGAGTGGACCGCGGCCGAGAAGGCCCGCTGGGTCGAGGGGCGCGAGGCGAGCCTGCGGCGGAACGATTACAGCGCGGAGCTGCCTCTCGCCGACGGTCGCGTCGTGTGGGTGCAGCATCGCCGCGCCTCGGCGGGCGGCATCGTCGCCGTCTACCGCGACATCACGCGCGAACGTCGTGCGGTCGACGCGCTGGCGGCAAGCGAGGCACGCTTCCGCGAAGCCGTCGACAGCATGGGCGAGGGCCTGACCCTGTGGGATCGCGATGGCCGGTTGCTGCTCTGGAACGCGCGCTGCATCGAGCTGCTGCCGCATCTCGCGGGACTTCTGCGGGTCGGCGTCGGCATCGACGACATCAACGGCGCGGCCGTCCGCATCATGCATCCCGACTGGCCGCCGGAGCGGATCGACGAGCTGGTCGGGCGGCGGCTGGCAGCGCGCGGCGCCCCCGGCTCGCCGTTCAACGTCGAGCTGCCCGACGGCCGGAGCATCGAGATCGTCGATCGCCGGACGTCGGAGGGCGGGCTCGTCACCGTCTATCGCGACGTCACGCAGGCGCGCCTCGCGGCCACGACGCTTGCGGCGAGCGAGGCGCGCTTCCGCGACGCCGTCGGAAGCATGGGCGAGGGGCTCATCCTGTGGGATCACGGCGGCGGCATCGTGCTGTGGAACGAGCGGCTCCTCGAGATCCTGCCTTATCTGCGTCCGCATATCCGCGTCGGCGCGACGCTCGAGGAGATGAACGCGGTGGTGGTCCGCGACGCGCATCCGGAATGGACCGAGGCGGAGATCGCCGCGCGCCTGGAAGCGCGGCTGCGGGCGCATGCCGATACCGGGAGGCCGTACATCCTCGAGCGCACGGACGGCGGGATCGTCGAGGTCGTGAGCCAGCGCACGCCGGGCGGCGGCGTCGTGTCGATCTACCGCGACGTCACGGAGGAGCGCCGGGCCCTGGAAAGCCTGCGCCGGGGCGAAGAGCGGTTCCGCGACGGCATCCAGAGCATGGCCGAGGGATTCATGATGTATGACGCCGCGGACCGGCTGGTGACCTGGAACGGGACGCTGCTCGAGATGCTGCCCTACCTGCGCCGGCATCTGTCGGTGGGCAGGCCCCGTCGGGACATCGTGGTCGAGGCCGTCTCGGAAGCGTTCCCGAACCTCGCGCCCGCGGAGCACGAGGCGTGGGTGGCGGAGCGCATCGCCTCGTTCCGGCAGTACGACCGCGTGTTCATCATGCGGCCGGCGGGCGGACGCGTGATCGAGGTCGTCGAGCGACGCACGACCGAGGGCGGCAGCGTCATCCTCTATCGGGACGTCACCGAACGCGAGCAGCAGACGAGCGACCTGCGCCGCGCCCTGACGGCCGAGCGCGAGGCCAGCCAGCAGCAGCGACGCTTCGTCGCGATCGCGAGCCACGAGTTCCGCACGCCGCTCACCGTCATCGACGGATCCGCGCAGCGGCTCATTGCCATGCTCGAGCAGGCGGGGCCGGACGTGCTGAAGCGCCTCCATCGCATCCGCGCCACCGTCTTGCGCATGACGCAGCTGATCGATCGCACGCTGTCCAGCGCGCGGCTCGACGACGGCCGCCTCGAGCTGAAGCCCGAGCGCTTCGATTTCGCCGTTCTCCTGCGCGACGCCAGCGGCCGGCAGCGCTCGATCAGCCCCGAATTCGAGCTGAACCTGGAGGCGCCCGCGAGCGCCGAGATCGTCGGCGACCCGCGGCTTCTCGAGCTCGTGCTCACCAACCTGCTGTCGAATGCCGTCAAGTACTCGGGTGCGAGCAGGACCGTCGAGATCGGGCTGACCCGCGAGGACAAGGCGGTCGTGCTCACCGTGTGCGACCACGGCGTCGGGATCCCGGCGGCCGAGCAGGGTCGGCTCTTCCAGCGGTACTTCCGAGCATCCACCGCGGCCGGGATCCCGGGCACCGGCATCGGCCTGCATCTCGTGCGCGAGCTCGTCGGGATGCACGGCGGCACGATCGCGGTCGACAGCGCGGTCGGCCGCGGCACGACCTTCGTCGTGCGATTGCCGAAGGTCGCCTCGCTGGCCGCGATCCCCGCCCGGCGCGAGCGCGCGGCTAGTTGAGCTCGGCCCGCAGCTTGCGGCGCAGCACGTCGATCGGTACGCGCTGGCCCTCGACCGTCACGCACCAGAACGTCCAGCCGTTGCAGGCCGGCGCGCCTTGGACGGCCGCCCCCACCTGGTGGATCGATCCCTTGTGCTCCGCGGAGATCAGCGAGCCGTCGGCACGCACCCTTGCGGTCCAGCGGCCGCTGGGATCGCAGAGCACCTCGCCCGGCTGCAGCAGGCCGCGCTCCACGAGCCAGCCGAAGGGGACGCGCGGCTCGTCGCGGCGCGACGTCGTGGGCGCGATCGTGTCGTCGTCCGCGCGCCGGACGTCGGCGATGCGGCGGCGCGCGACGGCGGCGTAGGTCTCGTCGCGCTCGAGGCCGATAAAGCGGCGGCCGAGCCTCTTGGCGACGGCGCCGGTGGTGCCCGAGCCGAAGAACGGGTCGAGGATCACGTCCCCCGGCTTCGTCGCGCCGACGATCACCCGATGGAGCAGCGCCTCGGGCTTCTGGGTCGGGTGCGCCTTGCGGCCGGTGTCGTCCTTGATGCGCTCGCCGCCGGTGCACAGCGGGATGAACCAGTCGCTGCGCATCTGCACGTCGTCGTTCAGCGCCTTGAGCGAGTCGTAGTTGAACGTGTAGCGCGACTTCTGCTCGCGCGCGGCCCAGATCATCGTCTCGTGCGCGTTGGTGAAGCGCCGGCCGCGGAAGTTCGGCATCGGGTTCGCCTTGCGCCAGATCACGTCGTTCAGGATCCAGAACCCGAGATCCTGCAGCATCGCGCCCAGGCGGAAGACGTTGTGATAGCTGCCGATGACCCAGATCGCGCCGTCCGGCTTGAGCAGGCGACGCGCCTCGCCGAGCCAGGCGCGGGTGAACCCGTCATAGGCCGCGAAGTCGCCGATCTGGTCCCAGGCGTCGTCGACGGCGTCGACCTTCGAGTTGTCGGGCCGGTGCAGCGCGCCGCGGAGCTGCAGGTTGTAGGGCGGGTCCGCGAAGATCGCGTCGATGCTCGCGGCGGGAAGCGACTTCATGAGGCTGACGCAGTCGCCGACGAGGAGCCGATTGCCCTCGCCGAGATCGTCGTCCGTGGTGCCGCGTGCAGTCGACTGCTGGGTGATCCGGGCCATGGCGGCGGACAATGAGTCGGCTCCGAGTCGCCGTCAATCGGTAAGTTGAATCAATCGCTTGCCGACGACTCTTCAGACGCCGTCTCGCGCCGTCGCCAGCGGCGCGAAGCTCAAGCGATGGTGGCGCGTGGCGCCGCGGGACTCGATCCCTTGTAGGTGCGAGCGCGTTCCGTAGCCCATGTTCGATTCCCAGCCGAAGCCGGGGTGGCGGGCGGCGAGGCGTCGCATCGCCTGGTCGCGCACCTCCTTGGCGATGATCGACGCCGCCGCGATCGAGAAGCAGCGGGCGTCGCCGCCGACGATCGCCTCGCCGGGCAGGCCGATGCCGGGCGGCAGGCGATTGCCGTCGACGAGGATCGCATCGGGACGCTTCGCCAGGCGCGCGAGCGCGCGGCGCATCGCAAGGAAGCTCGCCTGCAGGATGTTGATCGCATCGATCTCGCGCGTGGCGGCTGCACCGAGCGCGAACCACAGCTCGCCGTCGGCGGCGCAGGCACGCAGCGACGCGAAGGCCTGCGCGCGCCGCGCCGGGGTCAGCCTCTTGGAATCGTCGACGAGCCCGCGCAGCCTCGGCGGCACCCGTTTGTTCGCCACGATCACCGCGGCGGCGACCACGGGCCCGGCGAGCGGCCCGCGGCCGACTTCGTCGAGGCCGGCGACGAGGCCTTCGAGGCGGCGCTCGTGGAGGAAGTCGACCATCGCGTCCCGGACCGGCGGCGCGCCGACGTCAGCGCGCCGACAGGAAGGCCGACGCCGTGACGAGCATCGCCGCGCGAAGCATGTCCAGCCGGCGCTGCAGCGGTGCGCTCTCCGGCCGGATCGCGATCTTGATTCCGACGAAGGTCAGGTTCGTGCCGCGCGTCTGGGCGAAGAACGCCGCGATCTCGCGCTCGGTCATCAGCGCGCCCGGCTCGCCCGCGTCGACATAGGGCTCCGGGCCGTGCGGCATGTGCGTGTCGGCCCAGGCGCCGTAGGGCGTGTCGGCGCCGCTGGCGCCGGAGAGGATGATGCCGCGCATCAGCCCGGCGGCGAGCAGCAGCGCGGTGTGGCGCGCGACGGTGTCGACGCTGCGGCCGTCGATCACCGAGCGGCCCCAGTTGATCGAGCCGCCGATCGGCTTGGCGAGGCTGCGGTTGGCCGCGGTGATCGCGGCGATCTCCTCCTCGATCGTCAGGAAGCCCTTCTGAGGGGCCACGCCGTGCTGCGCCGAATCGCAATGCTCGACGCTCAGCTCGGCGCCGTCCCACTGCCAGTCGCCGAGCTCGACCAGCGAGCGCGTGAAGGCGGCCGGCGATGCGCCGCCGTTGAGCCGGCCGCCGGTGGGTGCAGACTGCAGCTCGACGGCCCGGAAGGCGCGCCGCCCGAGCCGGTCGTTCACGCGGCGGACCGCGGCATTGACCTTCTCCATCGCCGCGAGCGCCGCGCGGCGCCCGTCTTCGTCGGTCGAGGCCAGGCCGAATTTCGGGTTCTTGGGCAGCGTTCCCATCACCGAGGGGATCGGGTTGGCGACGTAGTCCCAGCCCGGATCGGCGTTGCGGAAGAAGAAGTCCTCGTCCCAGCGGTGCAGCGCGGAGAAGAACGGCACCTCGATGCCGCCCATGAACGGCAGCGCCTTCAGCCCGTCGATGTAGCGGCCTTCGAGGGCCTCGTCCCACTGCGCGCCGGCGGGGGACATCGCATAGGCGCCGATCAGGAAACGCATCGTCTGGAACTCCGCTGGTTGTCGCTTCCGTGGATGCTCTCACATCCGTGTCGAGTCGAGCACATCCCCTCGCGTCGCGCGGAGCGGGACAGGAGGGGCGATGCGCGCGGAGCGCACGACGGAGAGGTCAAGCGTGGCCTCGCAAGACGTCATCGACCGCCCCGACATCGCTTCGCCCGGCACCCCGCCTACCGCTCTGCGGCGGGAGGGGATTTGCGGGACTTCGAAGGCAGCTCGCGGGCGATGGCGCGTTTGAGCTTCGCGCGCAAGGTGCCGCTGTTGCGCAGCGCGCTGACGAGCGAGCGCTCGCCGGCGCGCGGCAGGACGCCGACCGTCGCTTCGAAGATCCGCCGGCGCACGGTCTGGCGTGCCGGCTTGGGCAGGGCAAAGAGCCGGCGATTGAGCTCGCACATGGTCGCGTCGTCGAAGACGCGCTCCCAGGCGTCGCGCTCGGGGCCGAACTCGAAGCCCTTGCCGGGCTTGCGCCGTGCCGCCGCGCGACGCAGGCGGGACGTCGCCGCGGTGTCGATCGCGAGCGCCGCGTCGATCGCGACACCGTAGTCGCGGCGCGCGCCCTCCCGCGTCGCGAAGCCCTGCACGACGTCGGCGCGCACCGCCTCGGGATCGCGCTCGAAGGGATTGCCGTAACCGGCCGCCCCGGGGGTCAGCAGCGTCACGGTCTGGCCGCGATCGACGACGATCTGCTCGATGTTGCCGACGCGCTTTTCGCGCTTCGTGCCGATGTCGATCACGATCTCGGCCGCGAGGCCCGGCTTGCCGCCGAACACGCCCCAGGGCGGGAAGCGCAGGCGGTCGGCGCCGCCGACGCGCACCGACAGATTGTCGCGCAGGGCTTCGATCGTGACGATCTGCCCGACGCCGCCGCGCCAGCGGCCCGGGCCGCCGGAGTCCGGCCTGATGTCGTAGCGCTTGAACGCGATCGGGCACTTCGCCTCGACCGTCTCGAGCGGGTGGTTGTACATCGTGTTCATCGTGACGTCGCGCGCGTCGACGCCGTCGCTTCCGAAATAGGCGCTCATGCCGCCGCGCGCGACCTGGGCGAACACCACCTTCGGCGGCTCGCCGATCGCCTCCGGCGGCTCGTCGACGATGAGGACGAAGCCGGTGCCGCAGGTCGGACCGGCCATCTTCTCGGGAGCGGCCTTGAGAAGCACGCCCGTGACGGCGTCGTTGAAGCCGATCGCGGTCGAGAAGCGCACGCCGCAGGCATCGGGGAATTCGGCATTGAGTACCGTGCCCGGCGGGCTCGTGATCGACAGCGGCCGGAAGGTGCCGGCGTTGAGCGGGATGTCGGGATCGTGGGTGTGGATGAACGTGATGATCCGGCGCGTCAGCATGTTGTGCAGCTTGCCGGAGGTCGGGATGTTGTAGGCCGCCTCCACCTGCGGATCGGTGCCGGTCACGTCGAAATGCACGAGCCCGTCGCGCACCGTCATCTTCAGGCGCAGGCGGATGGGGATCGGCGTGACGAGATCGTCGTCGAGATACTCCCAGTGCTCGTAGACGCCGTCGGGCAGCAGGCGCAGCACCTCGCGCGACTTGGCGTAGGCGTAGTCCTTGAGCGCCTTCTGGCTGGCGATGAACGTCTCGACGCCGTAGTGCTCGATCGTGTCGGCGACCCGCCGGCCGCCGACCTCGAGCGCGCCGAGCATCGCCTTGATGTCGGCCATGTTGACGTCGGGCAGCCGGCTGTTGGCCTTGAAGATCGCCTCGAGGTCGGCGTTCATGACGCCGCGGCGCAGCAGCTTCATCGGCGGGATGCGCAGCCCCTCCTCGAAGATGTCCTTGTTGTAGGGCGAGATCGAGCCGGGCACGCGGCCGCCGACGTCCATGTAGTGGATGAATCCCCAGCCGTAGGCGACCACGCGGTCGCCGTGGAAATACGGCCGGATCATGTGGAGGTCCGGCAGGTGGGTCGCCATCGAGTCCGAGAGATAGGGATCGTTGGTGACGATCACGTCGCCCGGCTCGAGCGCGCCCAGCATCCGGATCGTGTGGGCCGCCGGCACGTTGATCGAGGTCGTCTTGTTCTCCGGCGCCCAGGCGAACATCTGGCCTTCGAGGTCGACCATGCCGACGGCGAAGTCCGCGGCCTCGTTGACGAAGACCGAGCGTGAGGTGCGCAGCAGGGTGAGGCAGAGCTCGTCGGCGATGGCCTCGACCTTGTGGCGCATGATCTCGAGCAGGACGGGGTCCATCGCGGCGGCGGCCGGCGTGGCGGCAGCGCGCGGGCGGGTAGAGGGGGTGGGTGCGTCTTCCATGGTCACGTCTCCTTCACGACGCCGCGCGGCAGGGCGACAGGTCGGGGTCGGGTTCCGCCAAGGCGGCGAGCAGCATGCGCGCGCGATCGCCTGTCGATGCATCAAGGGCTATGGCGGTCGGTCCTCCTTCGACGGTCTGCCCGGCATGGGGCAGCGCCACGTGGTCGCAGATATAGCGGATGACGCCGAGTTCGTGGCTGATGAACAGACCCGTCAGGCCGAAGCATTGCGGCAGGTCGTGGAACGGGTCCAGCCCCTGCGCCTGCACCAGGTCGTCGTGCGCCGTCGACGGTGCGTCGGCGATCGCATGCAGCGCCGCGTCCGGCAGCCGATCGCCGATGCGAACGACGGGTTCGGGTCGGCGGTCGGGTCCTGGGAGACAAAGCCGATCATCGTGCCGCGCAGCTGTCGTATCCGTGCCACGCTCGCCTCCGGCACGTCGAAGCCGTCGAATCGGATCGAGCCTCGGAGATCGCGCCCGCGCGGGAAGGGCACGAGGCGGGCGGCGGAGAGCCCGGCCAGCGACTTCCCCGAGCCGGTCTCGCCGACCACGCTCCCGACTTCGCCGCGAACGAGTTGCGCGTAGCCTGACCGCCACGACATCGCGATGGCGAAGATCATGCTGACGAGATCCGGGCTCGGCGCCGCCGCCATCACGAGGACGAGGGTCGGTAGCGTCGGCTTCAGGTCGGCGAAGCGCTTCAGCACCTCGTCGCTTCAGCCCCCAGATAGCCGCCGATGTCGAATCCGATCCGGTAGCCATGCCGCCGATCCCCCGAGCGGGGAAGATTGATCGCGGTCGTCGCGGCATGCAATCTCGTCGCCGCTCCGACCGGCGGCGCCCGACCGGCGCGGCGGCGGATCGAGGTTCGCGCGAGGGGTTCGACGGGACATGTCTTCAGCAGCGCGCTGCCGCATCGGCATCGACGTCGGCGGCACCTTCACCGATTTCGTGCTCGCCAATCTGAGCACCGGCGAGATCGTCCGCTACAAGGAGCCGAGCGTCCCGTCCGACCCGTCGCTGTCGGTGCGCCGCGGCATCCCGGCACTGCTGGAGCGCGCCGGCGTCGGGCCCGCCGACGTCGAGCTGATCGTCCACGGCACGACCCTGCTCGTGAACGCGATCATCCAGCACCGCGGCGCGCGGGTCGGCCTGGTCGTGAGCGAAGGGCATCGCGGCGTGCTCGAGATCGGGCGCATGAGCCTCGCGAGCTCGCACGACTTCACGCTCAAGAAGGAGTTGCCGCTCGTCCCGCGCGACCGGATCTTCGAGACGACCGCGCGCACGCTGGTCGACGGCACCGTCGCCGGACGTCCGAAGGCGCGCGAGTACGATGCGCTCGCCAAGTCGCTGCGCGATGCGAAGGTCGAGGCGGTCTGCGTGCTGCTGCTCAATTCCTACGCGCATCCGGCGCTCGAGGACGAAGTGGCCGCCGCACTCGCCAAGCGTCTGCCGGGCATTCCGGTGACGGCCTCGGCGCGGATCTGGCCCGAGCGGCGCGAGTTCGAGCGCGCGCTGATCGCCGTCATGAACGCCTACTGCCAGCCGATCATGACGGCGTATCTCGACCTGCTCGTCGCGCGCGTACGCGAGATCGGCATCGAGGCGCCCGTCTACATCACCGCGTCGAACGGCGGCACGCTCAGCATCGACTCGGCACGCGCGCGGCCGATCGACACCGTGCTTTCCGGCCCGGCCTCCGGCCTGCTCGCGGCGACGCGCGTGGCGCAGGCGATGGGCCGCGATGCGATCATCACCATCGACATGGGCGGCACGAGCTGCGACGTGGCGCTCAACCAGGGTGTCGATCCCGAGTACACGACGACGACGCGTGTCGGCGACTATCCGCTCGTCCTGCCGGTCGTGAACGTGCTGGCGATCGGTGCTGGCGGCGGATCGATCATCTCGGTCGATCGCCAGGGCGTGCTCAAGGTCGGGCCCAACAGCGCGGGCGCCGATCCGGGTCCGGTGTGCTACGGCCGCGGCGGCACGCTGCCGACGATCACCGACTGCTACCTGCTCGCCGGGTTCATCGATCCGCAGCATTTCCTCGGCGGGCGCATGAAGCTCGACCGCGAGGCGGCGACGCGGGCGCTCGACGGCATTGCGGCGGCGCTCGGCTACAGAGGCGCCGACCGCGCGGTGCGCGCGGCCGATGCCAGCCTGCGCGTCGCCTCGGCGATGATGGCGACCGAGCTGTTCAAGGGTCTGGCGCGCCGCGGCGCCGATCCGCGCGAGTTCGCGCTGATGGCCTTCGGCGGCGCCGGCCCGACGCACGGCACGCTGCTGGGCGAGGAGGCGCGGCTCTCGACGATCGTCATCCCGCCGGCCCCGGCGACATTCTGCGCGATGGGCGCCATCCTGGCCGACGTGAAGCGCGACTATGTGCGCTCGCGCTCGATCAAGCTCGCCGCCGGCAAGCCGGCGCTGCGCGAGATCGCCGCGGCCTTCCGCACGCTCGAGGCCGAGGCGGCGGCGTGGATCGCCAAGGAGGGCGACATGCTGGGCGAGGTCCGCTACGACGCGGCGCTCGACATGCGCTACGCCGGCCAGGCCTTCGATCTGCAGGTGCCGGTGCCCGACGCGCTGCGCCGCGAGCCGGAGCTCGCCGGGATCGCGGAGCTCTTCCATCGCGAGCACGAGCGCATCTACAGCTTCCGCGACCTCGAGAGCGCGATCGAGATCACCACGCTGCGCATCCGCGCCACCGGCCGCATCCCGCCGATCCGGCTGCCGGAGACTCGGAGCGGCGGCTCGGGCGCGCCGGTCGGGACGCGGCGCGTGTTCCATGCCGGGCGGACGCACGAGGTGCCGGTCTATCTCCGTCGCGATCTCGGCGTCGAGGCGCGCATTGCCGGTCCGGCGATCATCGAGCAGGAGGATTGCACCGCCTGGATCCTGCCCGGGTGGACGGCCACCATCCATCCGATCGGCAGCGTCGTCATCCGCCGCGACTGACCCCCGCGTCATCGCAAGCCAAGGAGAACCCGCATGGGCGTCGACCTCAACGCACTCATCGGCAAGCGCCTGCCCGACTGGATCGCGATGCGACGCGACTTCCACCAGCATCCCGAGCTCGGCTTCACCGAATTCCGCACGGCGTCGATCGTCGCCGAGCGTCTCAAGGGGCTCGGCTACTCCGTCCGGCTCGGGCGCGACGTGATGGATCCGGATACGATGTACGGGAAGCCACGCCCCGACCAGCTGGAGAAGGAGATGAAGCGCGCGCTGTCGGAAGGCGGCGTCGCCAGCTGGGTGGACCGCATGGCGGGCGGCATGACCGGCGTCGTCGGCGAGCTCAAGCGCGGCCCCGGCCCGGTCGTCGCCTTCCGCTTCGACATCGACGCACTGCCGATCGTCGAGGAGACGACGCGCGAGCACCTGCCCTTCGTCCGCGGTTTCGCCTCGCGCCATCCCGGCGTCATGCATGCCTGCGGCCACGACGGCCACACCGCGATCGGGCTCGCCGTCGCCGAGGCGGCGGCGGCGATGGGTGATCGCTGGCGCGGCACGCTCAAGCTCATCTTCCAGCCGGCGGAGGAGGGCGGACGCGGCGCCCTGCCGATGGTCAAGGCGGGCGTCGTCGAGGACGCCGACTACTTCTTCGCGGCCCATCTCGGCTGCAACCTGCCCTCGGGCACGATCGCCGCGGCGGTCGAGAAGCTGCTGTTCTCGACCAAGCTCGACGTCACCTATCGCGGACGCTCGGCGCATGCGGCGAACAATCCGCAGGACGGGCGCAACGCGCTGCTGGCCGGCGCGTCATGTGCGCTCGCGCTGCACGCGATCGCGCGCCACGGCAGCGAGCAGACGCACGTGAACGTCGGCCGCATGGTCGCCGGCACGGCGCGAAACGCGATCGCCGCCGACTGCACGATGCTGGTCGAGGTGCGCGGCGAGTCCGACGACTCCCTCGGCTACATGGAGACGCGCGCCCAGGACATCATCGAGGGCACGGCGCGGCAGTGGAACGTGGCGCATTCGATCGAGCGCATGGGCCGAACGATCGGCGAGCCGACCGACGCCACCAGCCAGGCGCTGGTGACGGAGATCGCCAGGACGTTGCCCGACGTGAAGAACATCGTGCCGAGCTGGAACGCCGGCGGCAGCGACGACGCCTGCTACTTCATCCGGCGCATGCACGAGCGCGGCAAGTACGGCGCCTATTTCGTCGTCGGCAGCTCGCTGGCCGCCGGTCACCACGCCACGAGCTTCGAGTTCCAGGAACCGGACATCGCGATCGGCGTGCAGATGCTGATCGGCCTGCTCGAGCGCCTGTCGCGGGCGGGGTGAGGTGACGACGAGCGGGGCCCGGACATGACGGGCATCGCGTCGACACGCGCGCGCTTCCGGCGCGTTGCGCCGCTCGCCGGCGCGCCGGTGCGCATTCTCGTCGACGGCCGGCCCGTGCAGTCGACGGAAGGGGAGAGCGTGCTCGCCGCCATGCTGTCCATCACCGGACACGTGCGCGAGCTCGAGGCGAACGGCGAGAAGCGCGCGGGCTTCTGCCTGATGGGGGCGTGCCAGGACTGCTGGGTCTGGTTCGGCGATGCGCCGCGCGGCCGGGCCTGCACCACGCTGGTGCGCGACGGTCTCGAGGTGTTCACGGCCCCGCCGGGAATCCCGCCGGCGCGGAGCGGCGCATGACGCGCGTCGCCGTCGTCGGCGCGGGTCCGGCCGGGATTGCCGCCGCGTCCCTGCTGGTCGAGCGTGGCCTGCAGGTCGTCGTCATCGACGAGCAGCGCGACGCCGGGGGTCAGGTCTGGCGCCGGCCCACCGCCGGCTCGACGCTCGATCTCGCGCGCGTGCTCGGCCCCGAGTTCGATGCCTATCGGCGCTTCCACGCCGGCTTCGAGGTTCTGCGTCCGCGGATCGACTGGCGGCCGCAGACCCTGGTCTGGAACGTCCATGGCCGCACGTTGCAGCTCGCGCATTCGGGGCGGCAGGACGCGATCGAGTTCGACGCGCTGATCCTGGCGACCGGCGCCACGGACCGCGTCGCGCCGATGCCCGGCTGGACCCTGCCGGGCGTCTTCACGCTCGGCGGCGCGCAGGTACTGATGAAGGATCAGGGCTGCCTGATCGGCGGCAATGTCGTGTTCTGCGGCAGCTCGCCGCTGCTTTACCTTGCGGCCGCGCAGTACCGGCGGCTCGGCGCGACCGTCGCCGTCCTCGACACGACACCGTGGCGCGCGAAGCTCGCGGCGCTGCCGCGGATGCTCGCCGCCGCCGGCACGCTGGCGAAGGGCCTCGGGCTGATCGCGGAGCTGAAGCGCGCCGGGGTTCTGATCCGGCACGGCGTCGCGCTCGAACGCTTCGAGGGCATCGACGAGGTCGCCGCGGTGCAGTGGCGCGATGCGCGTGGGCAGGCGCATCGCACTGCCTGCGATGCGGTCGCCTACGGCCACGGCCTGCGGCCGGAGAGCCAGCTCGCCGAGCTCGCGGGTTGTACGCTGCGCTTCGATCCGCTGACGCGCCAGTACTTCCCGGAAGCCGACGCCCTCGGCCGCTGCCGCGACGGCGTCTACGTTGCGGGCGACGGCGCCGCGATCGGCGGCGCGGAGGCGGCCGACATCTCTGGCCGCCTCGCGGCGATGGCGGTGCTTCGCGAACTCGGCCAGGCCGCGGATCCGGGCTCATTGCCCGCCCAACTCGCGGCGCGGCGACGCTTCCAGGAGGGTGCCGCGCAGGCTTTCGCCTGGCCGGCGGCGCGCGTGCAGGCCCTCGACGACGCGGTCCCGGTCTGTCGCTGCGAGAACATCACCGCGGGCGAGGTTCGCGCCGTCATCGCGCCGGATCTCGGCGCCGCCGACGTCAACCGCATGAAGGCGGCGACGCGTTGCGGCATGGGCAGGTGCCAGGGCCGCTTCTGCGGCAGCGCTGCGGCCGAGCTGACCGCCGCGGCGCTCGGTCGGCTCGATGCGCCGCTCGATCGCCTGCGCGCCCAGCCGCCGGTGAAGCCGATCGCCATCGCCTCGGCCGCCGGTGCGGCGGAGTGGCCATGACCACGCGCACCTCCGAGGTCTGCATCATCGGCGGCGGCCTGACCGGCTGCTCGACCGCCTATGCGCTCGCCCGGCGCAAATGTCCGGTGGTGGTTCTCGAGCGCGGCTTCGTCGGAAGCCAGTCGAGCGGCGCAAATTTCGGGAACCTGCGCCTGCAATTCCGGAACCTGAAACAGTTGCCGCTCGCCCTGCGCGCCCAGCGCATGTGGGAGGAGATCGAGCGCGAGCTCGGCGAGAGCGTGGAGTTCGCGCAGACCGGTCACGTGATGCCGGCGGTCTCGGCCGACCATCTGCGCCAGATCGACGAGCACGCGGCGGCCTGCAAGCCCTACGGGCTGGAGGTCGAGGTGCTCGACCGCGCCGAGACGCTGCGCCGCTGGCCTTTCCTGGGCGACATCGTGCTCGGCAGTTCGTTCTCGCCGCGCGACGCGACGGTGAACTCGCGCCTCGTCTGCCCGGCCTATGCCCGCGCGGCGCGCCGGCTCGGCGCCGAGATCGTCGAGCAGATCACCGTGACGGGGGTCGAGCGGATCGCCGGCGGCGGCTTCCGCATCCGCACCGACCGTGACCTGGTCGTCGAATGCGCACACCTCGTGAACGCCGCCGGCGCCTGGGCCGGGCCGCTCGCCGCGCAGTTCGGCGAGACGGTGCCGGACTTCGCGGCCGGGCCGGTGCAGATGGTGACCGAGCCGGTGCCGCGCTTCGTCTGGCCGGTGATCCATGCGGTCGACGGCGGCATCCTGTTCCGCCAGACGGCGCGCGGGAACATCCTGATCGCCGGCCATCCGCGCGTGCCCGTCGACGCCGAGAGCCGGCGCACCCGCGTGCCGCCGTCGAAGGCGACGATGAACATGGCGCGGCTGGCGCTGATCGCGCCGTGCATGAAGCACCACAACATCATCCGCGCCTGGACGGGGATCGAAGGCTACCTGCCGGACATGCTGCCCGTGTTCGGGCCGAGCCGGACGACGGAGGGGTTGCTGCACGCCTTCGCCTTCTGCGGCCACGGGCTGCAGATCGGGCCCGCGGTCGGCGCCGTGCTGGCCGAGCTCATCCTCGACGGCGGCACGCAGACGCCGATCGCGCCCTTCGCGATCGACCGATTCGACGACGCGACCGTCGCCGACAAGGCCAAGCTCAAGCACGAGTTCGACGCCGAGATCCTCGAGCGGAAGCTGCCGCGCTGAGCCGGCGGCGATGCCGGCGCCGGGGCGCGGAAGCCGCGGCGCGGTCAGGCCGGCTGTTGCTGGAGGCGTTCGCGCAGCGCCGTCATCGCGACGTAGTGCGCCTCCAGGTCGGTGATCGCGAAGCCCTCGGCGAGCGCCGGACTCGCGGCGCGCAGCTCCTCCTCGACGACGCCCGTGTAGCGCGCGCGGCCGTGCTCGACGACGAGCCCGCTGCGCGCCTCGAAGGCGCCGTTCCAGGCGACCGCGTCACGCTCGTCGAGCCCCGGCGGCAGGTCGAGCGCGAGGGCCTTGCCGTCGAAGCGCACCGGATAGCCGCCGGGCAGGCCGCGCGGCCCCGGCACGTGCCCGCGCCAGGTGCTGCCGGCGGCGATCGCCTGCAGCAGCGGCACCGCCGCGGCGCCCGAGATGTCGATCACCGGCTCCGGCGTCAGCTGCACCGCCTCGAAGCGCGTCGCCACGTCCGCGAGCTCGCTCGCGCCGAGCCAGACGCGTGGCGGCGGCGCCACGCCGGCCCGCTTGGACGGCGGCAGTCGGAACGGCGCAATGGTGCGGTACTGCGCGAGCACGCGCAGCTCGCCGGCCTGCGCGCCCAGCAGCCCGGCGAAGGCGTTTGCGAGGATCGCGACGTTGCCGATGCCGCAGGTGATCGGCAGGCCGAGCGCGGCGATGATGCCGTTCGCGACGTCCGGGTAGCAGGCGTTGATGAAGATGGTCTCGGGCGTCGCGGCGGCGACAGCGCGTGCCATGGCGATGGACAACCGCGCCTGGAACACCGCCGTCAGGCTCAGCCCGGCGCGCGCCACCATGCCGGCCCAGGCGTTCGCGGGGCCGGCGATGACGCGGCCGGCCTGGGCCGAGGCGGCCTGCAGCACCACCTTCGGGCGCAGGGACCGCAACGCCTGCGCGACGTCGTCGCGCTCGATGTCGAGCGGCGCGACCTGGACGCGGACGTCGCGACCGAACATCGCGGCGCGCGCCGCGGCCGCGGTGCGCAACCATGCCGCGCGTCCGGCATTGCGTCCGGCGATCGTCACATGCACGGGGGTCGGCGCCGTGGCGGCGAGGTCGAAGAGGATCCTTGCGGCGAAGGCGCCGGTGCCGCTGATCATGATGTCGGTGCGTTCTGCCACGGCTCGGCTCCCTCGTGCGGTCGCGTCGTCATTGACAGGCTGTATCGTCGTCGTCACGCTCACAAGCGCGAGTTTCGCGCAACATTCAGGTGATGCAGCGAGCCGTCATCGCGTCGGAGCGCGGGTTCGCCCCGGCCGACCGATGACCGCCCAGTTCCCTCGCATCCGCGCGGGCGCTGCACGGCGACGGGAGGGAATTCGATGCTGCGGTTGATTTCAGCGGCGATCTGCGCCGCATGGTTGCTGATCGGCGGCGGCGCCCTGGCGCAGAGCGCGGGGTCGGCGCCGGGCCGGCTGCTGACCGTCGCGATGCCGATCGATCCGCAGACGATCGATCCGACGACGAACACGGCGAACGTCGCCGCGATCATCATGCAGAACGTCTTCGAGACGCTCTACGCCTACGACGCGGAGTGGCGTCTCGCGCCGATGCTCGCCACGACGCTGCCGGTCTACACCGACGGCGGGCGTACCATGACGGTGCCGTTGCGCGCGGGCGTGCGTTTCCACAACGGCGCGACCATGACCTCGGCCGACGTCGTCGCCTCGATCGAGCGCTGGATGAAGCTGTCGATCCGCGGCCGCCTCGCCGCCGAGAGCATCGAGACCGTGACCGCGAGCGGTCCGCTCGAGGTGCAGCTCAAGCTCAAGGCGCCGAACGCGCTGATCGCCAACATGTTCGCGTTCTTCAATGCGGCGATGGTGGTGATGCCGGAGGCGACCGCGAAGGCGACGATGGGCGGGCCGCTCACCAACGCCGCGGACTTCATCGGCACCGGTCCGTTCCGCTTCGTCGAGCGGCGGCCCGACCAGTACGTGCGCCTCACGAAGTTCGAGGAGTACGTGCCGTCCGACCGGACGTTCTCGGGCTACACCGGCAAGCGCGAGGCGATGGTCCAGGAGCTGCGCTTCATCCCTGTGCCGAATGCCGGCACGCGGCTGCAGTCGGTCCTATCCGGCCAGTACGACGTCGCCGACAACGTGCCGACGGAGTTCGTCGAGCGCATCCGCCGCACGCCCTCGACCGGCGCCCTGGTCGTGAAGTGGAGCGGCTGGATCCAGATGATCATGAACAACCGCCAGGGGCCGACCCAGGACATGCGCGTGCGCCAGGCCGTGCAGGCGGTGCTCGATCCCGAGGCGATCATGACCGCGGCCTTCGGCACGAACGAGTTCTTCGGGCTGAGCGGCAGCCTCTATCCGCAGGGCGCACCGCTGCACACCACCGCCGGCGTCGAGCGCTACGCGCAGAAGAACGTCGCGCGCGCCAAGGAGCTTCTGGCGCAGGCGGGCTACGCGGGGCAGCCCTTCCGCATCATCACCAGCCAGCAATACGACTTCATCTACAAGGCGGCGCTGGTCGCTGCGGACTCGATGCGCGCGGCCGGCATCAACGTCGAGATCGTCCTGATGGACTGGGCGAGCGTGCTCGAGCGCCGCAACAACCCCGCGATCTGGGAGGCGTTCTTCACCTTCCACAACTTCGTGCCCGATCCGGCGCTGATCACCTTCATGAATCCGAGCTTCCCCGGCTGGTGGGACACGCCCGCCAAGCGCGAGGCGCTCGGCGCCTTCACGGGCACGCTGGACGACGCCCAGCGCGTCGCCGCGTGGCACAAGCTGCACGGCGTGATGATGGAGGAGGTGCCGCAGGTCACGGTCGGCAGCTATTACGGGCTGATGGCCTTCAACCAGCGGGTCAAGGGACTGCAGCCCTTCCTGCAGACGCCGTACTTCAACGTCTCGAACGGCACGCGGTGAGGGTGGACAGGTGAATCGATACGGGCTCCTGTCATCCCCTCCTGTTCGCGCGGCAGCGCGAATGGGAGAGGTGGCCGCGCAGCGGCCGGGGAGGTCCATGGCGTTTCGCAGAGCCGCCATCGACCTCCCCGTCGGCGCGCTGCGCGTGCTGCCACCCCTCCTATCGCGCGTTGCGCGACAGGAGGGGACGAGCACCGGCCGCCGATCCCTCGCTGTCTGAACACGGGATGACTCGCACCCCGTGACCTCGGCCGCCCTCCTGCGCAAGCTCGGCGGCGTCGCCGCGGTGATGTTCTTCGTCGCGACGACCGTCTTCGTCATCTCGCGCGTCATCCCCGGAGACCCCGCCGGCGTCATGCTCGGCGCGGCGGCGACGCAGGAGGAAATCGCGCGGCTGCGCACCGAGCTCGGCCTCGACCGGCCGCTGCCCGCGCAGTACGTCGACTACCTGCTGCAGATCCTGCGCTTCGATCTCGGGCGCTCGATCTTCCTCAACCAGCCCGTGATCGAGGCGATCGCCGAGCGTTCCGCGCTGACGATCTTCCTCTGCCTGTTCGCGACGGCGCTGACCGTCGCCATCGGCCTGCCGCTCGGGATCGTCGCGGCGGTGTGGCGCGGGACCTGGATCGACCGGCTCGCATCGCTCTTCGCGATGCTCGGGGCCAGCCTGCCGTCGTTCTGGATCGCGCTCGTCCTCATCCGCTACGTCGCTGCCGGGCTCGGCTGGTTCCCGGTCTCCGGCTGGGGCGGGCCGGATGCGACGATGCCCGAGCGCCTGCATCATCTCGTGCTGCCGGCGCTCGTCCTCGCGCTGCCCAATGCGGTACTGCTGCTGCGCACGACTCGCGCCGGGATGATGGACGTGCTGGCGCAGGACTACGTGCGCACCGCCCGCGCCAAAGGGCTCGGGCCGTGGACCGTCGTGCTCAAGCACGCGCTGCGCAACACGCTGCTGCCGCTGGTGACGGTCGTCGGCCTGACCATCGCGATGCTGATCGGCCGCACCGTCGTGACCGAGACCGTGTTCGGCCTGCCGGGCGTCGGCAACCTCGTGATCGCCGGCGTGCAGCGCCGCGACTACCCGGTGATCCAGGGCGTGCTGCTGGTGATCTCCGGGCTCTACGTGCTGCTCAACCTGCTCATCGACGTGATCTACGCGCGACTCGATCCGCGGCTGCGCGGGAGGATCGCATGAGCGTTCGTCTGCGCCCGCTTGTCCTGCTCGGCATCCTCGTCCTCGTGCTGATGGCGCTGTCCCCCTGGCTCGCCGGGCTCGACCCGCTGAAGATCAGCGTGGCCGAGCGGCTCAAGCCGCCTTCGGCGCGCCATTTCTTCGGCACCGACGATTTCGGTCGCGACGTCTTCGCGCGCGTCGCCCATGGCGCGCGGTTGTCGCTGTGGATCGGGCTGCTGGTCGCCGGCTTCGCCACGCTGCTCGGCACGGCGATCGGGCTCGCGGCCGGCTTCTTCCGCCGCGCCGACCCGTTCCTCGCGCGCCTCGTCGATGCGCTGATGGCCTTCCCCGACATCCTGCTCGCCGTCGCGCTTATGGCCGCCTTCGGCTCGAACCTGGGCAATGTCGTGGTGGCGCTCGGACTCGTCTACGCGCCGCGCGTCGCGCGCGTCGTGCGCGCCTCGACCTTCGCGCAGCGCTCGACCCTGTTCGTCGAGGCGGCGGTGTCGATGGGCGCCTCGGACCTGCGCATCCTGCTTGTGCACGTGCTGCCGAACATCCTGCCGGTGCTGTTCGTGCAGGCGACCTTCGTCTTCGCCTATGCGCTGCTGACCGAGTCCGCGCTGTCCTTCCTCGGCGTCGGCGTGCCGCCCGAGGTGCCGACGCTCGGCAACATGATCGCGGCCTCGCAGCTCTACTTCGACGACGCGACCTGGATGATCCTGTTCCCGGGCCTGGCGATCGCGCTCGCCGTGCTGTCGCTGCAGCTCGTCGGCGACGGCTTGCGCGACAGCCTCGATCCCGTGCTGCGCAGCGCGCAATGACCGCGACGCTGCTGCAGGTCGAGAACCTCTCGGTCGAGTTCCGCCAGCGCGGCGGCGCGGTGCGCGCGGTCTCCGAGGTGAGCTTCGCGCTGCAGGCCGGGCGCACCTTCGCCGTCGTCGGCGAGAGCGGCTCGGGCAAGTCGGTGACCAGCCTTGCGATCATGCGTCTGCTGCCTCAACCCGCAGGGCGCATCGCCGCCGGCCGCGTGCTGCTGCGCGAAGGCGACTCGGTCCACGACCTGACCGCGCTGAGCGAACCCGAGATGCGCCGCGTGCGCGGTCGCCTGGCGGCGATGATCTTCCAGGAGCCGATGACCAGCCTGAACCCGGTGCTGCCGGTCGGCGAGCAGATCGCCGAGGTGCTGCGGCTCCACAAGGCGCTCTCTCCGGCGGATGCCGCGCGCGAGGCGGTTCGCCTCATCGATCGCGTCGGCATCCCGTCGGCGGCGCGCCGCGCGGAGGGCTATCCGCACGAGCTCTCCGGCGGCATGCGCCAGCGCGTCATGATCGCGATGGCGCTTGCCTGCAAGCCGCTGCTGCTGATCGCCGACGAGCCGACCACGGCGCTCGACGTCACCATCCAGGCCCAGGTGCTCACGCTGATCCGCGAGCTTCAGGACGAGACCGGCATGGCCGTCCTCTTCATCACGCACAATCTCGGCGTGGTGGCGGAGATCGCCGACGACGTCGCTGTGATGTATGGCGGCCAGTTCGTCGAGACCGGCCGCACCGAGGACGTGCTCGCGCGACCGCAGCATCCCTACACGCAGGCGCTGCTCGCGAGCCTGCCGCCGCGCATCGACAGCGCGGCCCCGCCGCGGCAGGTGCTCGACGCCATCCCGGGCCAGGTCGTCAGCCTCGTGCGGCCGCCGCCGGGTTGTCGCTTCGCCGAGCGCTGCTTGCGTCGCATCGACGACTGCACGCGCGCGCCGGTCGCGCTCGCGCCGAGCGCCACGAACGGCGAGGTGCGCTGCATCCGCGCCGAAGGCGTCCTGTCATGAGCGCCATGCTCCTGGACGTGCGGGGCCTGACCAAGGAATTCGCGCTCGCCGACGGCCGGTCGCTGCGCGCCGTCGAGGACGTCTCGTTCACGATAGCGCGCGGCGAGATCGTCGGGCTCGTGGGGGAATCCGGCAGCGGCAAGACGACGGTGGGCCGCGCGCTGTTGCGCCTGGTCGAGCCGACCGCCGGGCGACTGGTCTTCGACGGCAGCGACCTGATGGCGCTGCCGCCGGCCGAGCTGCGTCGTCTGCGCCGCCGCATCGCGATGGTGTTCCAGGACCCGTTCGCGAGCCTCAACCCGCGGCTCACCGTGGGCCGCATCGTCGCCGAACCGATGGAGATCCACGGCCTCCATCCCGACCGCGCGACGCGACGCGCCAAGGTCGCCGCCCTGCTCGAGGAGGTCGGGCTGCCCGCGGACGCGGCGACGCGCTACCCGCACCAGTTCTCGGGCGGCCAGCGCCAGCGCATCGGCATCGCGCGCGCGCTCGCCGCCGAGGCGGAGCTGATCGTCGCCGACGAGCCGGTCTCCGCGCTCGACGTCTCGGTGCAGGCGCAGGTGCTCAACCTGCTCGCCGAGCTGCAGCGCCGGCGCGGGCTCGCGATGCTCTTCATCTCGCACGACCTGGAGGTCGTCCGGCACTTCTGCGACCGGATCGTCGTCATGTACGCGGGCCGCGTCGTCGAGCAGGGACCCGGCGCCTCCGTGGTGGCGGCGCCAGCGCACCCCTACACGCGCGCCCTCATCGCGGCCGTACCGCTGCGGGACCCGACCGTCCGGCGAGCACGCGCGCCGATCGCGGGCGAGGTGCCGGATCCGCTGTCGCTGCCGGAGGGCTGCGTCTTCCGGCCGCGCTGCGCCCACGCGATCGCCGCCTGCGCCGCGGCGCGACCGGCGCTCGAGGCCGTGGCGCCGGATCATCTCGCCGCCTGTTCCAACCGCGACGCCTGGCGCGCCGCCGATCCGATCACGAGCAAGGGCGAGGAGGCCCGCTGACATGGCCAAGCAGGACACACCGATGAAGACCGACGGGCTGCTGCCCAAGGTCGACGATCGCTTCTCCTACGAGATCAAGGACGCGATCGCGACGATCACAATCCGCCGGCCGCAGAAGCTCAACGCGCTGCTGCCCGACATGATCATCGCGCTCGCCGATCTGCTCGAACGGGCGCGCCGCGACCGCCGCGTGCGCTGCGTGGTGCTGACCGGCGAGGGCCGTGCGTTCTGTGCCGGCGACGACCTGGCGCCCGAGGACCGCTTCGCCTACGGCCCGCCCGACATGCACACGCGTCAGGTGATGGGTTATCCGCGGCTGCTCACCCAGATCATGGCGCTGCGCAAGCCGGTGATCGCGATGGTGCGCGGCTACGCGGTGGGCGCGGGCTTCGACATCGCGCTCGCCTGCGACTTCCGCATCGTCGCCAAGGGCACGAAGCTGGGCGCGGTCTACGTGCAGCGCGGCCTGGGCGGCGGCGGCTCCTACCTGCTGCCGCGCTATGTCGGCTTCGGCAAGGCGACCGAGATGCTGCTGCTCGGCTCGATGATCACGGCCGAGGAGGCGCTGGCGCTCAACCTCGTCACGCGCCTCGTCGACGAGGACAAGCTGGTCGAGGAGACCTATGCGCTCGCAACGCGGCTCGCCAAGGGGCCGACCCAGGCGTATGGCGCGGTCAAGAACGCGCGCAACCAGGGTCTCGGCTGCGATCCCGTGAAGGGCATCGAGCACCAGATCAACTGCAACGTCGAGCTCATGTTCCACCGCGACGCGCGCATCGGGCCGCGCGCATTCATGCAGAAGAAGGAGCCGGAATTCACCGGCGAATGGATCGACCTGCAATACGACGACTTCGATCCGGACCGCCGGTGAGCACGCGATGATCCGGCTGCTCGAGCACGAGGGGAAGGCGCTGCTGGCGAAGCACGGCATCGCCGTGCCCGACGGTGCGCTGTTCCCGCGGCTGCCGCCGCAGGGCCCCTTCATGGTGAAGGCGCAGGTGCTCGCCGGCGGGCGCGGCAAGGCCGGCGGCATCCGCGCTGCCGCGGATGCAGGCGCCGTCGCGCGCGAGGCGGCGGCGGTCGCGTCGCTCAGCATCGGCGGCGAGCGCGTGCGCGGCGTCTATGTCGAGCGCCGACTGGAGGTCGCGCGCGAGCTCTATCTCGCGGTTCAGGTCGACCGCGATCGCGGGCAGGTCGTCGTGCTCGTCTGCGCCGAGGGCGGCGCGGACGTCGAGAGCGTGGCGCAGGACCGGATCGCGCGGCTCCCGGTGGATCCGCTCAACGGGCTGCAGGCGCACACCGTCGCGGCGGCGGCGCGCGCTCTCGCCGGCGGCCGGCCGGAGGAGGCGGCGATCGCCGACGTGGTCCGGCGGGCCTACGCGACCCTCATGGTCGAGGATGCGGATCTCGTCGAGATCAATCCGCTCGTCGTCACATCGGGCGGCGAGGTCATCGCCGCCGACGCAAAGGTCACGCTCGACGAGGACGCGGCCTTCCGCCATCCCGGCCGCAAGGCGATACCGGACGGCAGCGCGTTCGAGGAAGCGGCACGGCGGCTCGAGGTCGTCGGCATCGAGCTGGACGGCGAGATCTGCGCGATGATGAACGGCGCGGGCATGACGATGGCGACGCTCGACCAGCTCACCGCGATGGGCGGCAGCGTGCGCGGCCTGGTCGAGCTGCACGGCGCGATGGCGAAGGGCCCCGAGCACCTCGCCGAGGTGATCGCCCTGATGCTGACGCTGAAGCCTGACGTGCTGCTGTTCAACGTCTACTTCCAGTTCCGCAACCTCGTGACCGTCGCGGAGGCGATCGTGCTCGGGCTCAAGCGCGCCGATCCGACGACGCTGCCGCCGGTCGTCGTGCGCATGCGCGGCGTGCGCGCGGCCGAGGCGACCGCGCTGCTGGCACCCTTCGACGTCTTCGTGACCGACGACTTCCATCGCGCCTGCCGCCGCGCCGTCGAGCTCAGCGGCCGCGTCGTGATCCGGGAGTAGCGCCGTGGCGATCCTCGTCGACCGCGATTCGCGGATCCTCATCCAGGGCATCACCGGCGGCACCGGCCGCAGCTATGCAGAGCGCATGGTGAAGCACGGCACGCCGCTGGTCGGCGGCGTGACGCCCGGCCGCGGCGGGCAGGAGGTCGCCGGCGTGCCGGTCTTCGACACCGTCGCGCAGGCCGTGGCGGCGACCGGCGCGGACTGCGTGCTCTCCGCGATCCGCGCCTCGCTCGCGCTCGACGCCATGCTCGAGGTGTTCGAGGCCGGCATTCGGCTGGCCGTGCTCTACACCGAGGGCGTCCCGGTGCACGACGCGATCCGCATGCGCGCCTATGCCCGCGCGCGCGGCGCGGTGCTGCTCGGGCCGAATTCAGCCGGCGTGATCAGCCCGGGCCGCGCCAACATGGCGGACATCGCGGACACGAGCGTGCAGCCCGGTCGGATCGGCATCGTCTCGAAGAGCGGGACCCTCACCTACGAGGCGATCGACTCGCTGGCCGCGCGGGGGCTCGGCGTCAGCAGCGTCGTGTGCCTCGGCGGCGATCCCGTCGTGGGCACGGACCATGTCGAGGTGCTGCGGCGCTTCGAGGCCGACGACGAGACCGACGCGGTCGTGCTGATCGGCGAGCCGGGTGGGTCGATGGAGCACGCCGCCGCGGCGGAGGCGGCTCGCATGCGCACGCCGGTCGTCGCCTATATCACCGGGCAGCTCGCGCCGGCGGCGAAGCGCATGGGCCACGCCGGCGCCATCTCCGGCGACCGCAGCGTCACCGCCGCCGCCAAGCTCCAGGCCTTCCGCGACGCGGGCTGCGCGGTGTGCGACCTGGTCACCGATATCGGCGCGACGGTGGCAAACAGGCTGGCGACCTGACTCCCCCTCTGTTCGCGCGGTAGCGCAAATAGAGGGGGTGCCGAGCGCAGCGAGGCGGGGGAGACAATGGCGTCTCGCGCGAGACGCTCTTGACGCCCCCGGCCGCTGCGCGGTCACCCCACTATTCGCGCTACCGCGCGAACAGAGGGGGTGTGAAGGTGGCGCTCACATCCATTTGCCCAGCACGCGGTCCCAGCAGCCGGCGCGCGGATCGGCGGCGGCCTCCGCGATGAGCGCCGGCTTCTGCGGCTTGCCGCTGGTCGAGCGCGGCAGCGGCGCATCGCGGTACTTCAGGAAGCGCGGGACCTTGAAGCTCGCGAGGCGCTCGGCGCAGTGCGCGATCACGCGCTCGGGCGGCAGGTCGACGCCCGGCTCGAGCACGAGGAAGGCCTTCACCTCCTCGCCGCGCGTCTCGTCGGGCACCGGCACGGCGGCGGCCTCGGCGATCCCCGGCAGCGACAGCAGCGCCGCCTCGACCTCGGTCGCCGAGATGTTCTCGTTGGCGCGGCGGATCATCTCCTTGATGCGGCCGACGATGGTGACGAGGCCGCGCTCGTCCATCACCGCGAGATCGCCGCTGCGGAACCACTCGCCGTGGAAGGCCGCCTTCGTCGCCTCGGGCTTGTTGTGGTAGCCGCGCAGAAGCCCCGGGCCGCGGAAGAGCAGTTCGCCCGCCGTGTCCGGCGGCAGCGTGTTGCCGTCGAGATCGGCGATGCGCGCCTCGCGGAAGGGCGCGGCCATGCCGCAGACGCCGCTGCCCACGGTCTCCGTCGCGCCGATCGGCGTGATCAGGCCGACGCCGATCTCCGTCATGCCGAAGGCGCCGCGCGCGGGAAACCCGAAGCGCGCCTCGAGCTCGGCATGCAGGTCCCTGCGGTGGATGGCGAGATTGCCGCGGATCATGGAGTTGTCGCGCTCCGCCGGATCCGGCCTGTTGCGCGCCACGACGTCCATCGGGAAGTAGCAGAACTCGATGCGGTAGCGGCGCAGCCAGTCGACGAAGTTGGTCAGGCTGAGATGCGGCGCCACGAAGATCGTGCCGCGAGCGTAGAACGCCATCAGCGTCAGCCATTGCGGCGTCATGTAGAAGAACGGGTTCGGCGACAGCAGCCGCTTGTAGGTCAAGCCGTCGCTGTTCGCGTAGACGAGCGCGCAGGTGAGCCAGTAACGCTGCGTGAGCAGGCAGCCCTTCGGCATGCCGGTGGTCCCCGAGGTGTATTGGATGTTCATGACGTCGTCGAGCGCGGGCTCGCGCGCCGGCCGGGCGGAAGGCGCCGCGGAGTCGAGCAGCACCTGCCAGGACAGCTCGCCCCTGCGCGGCGTGCCGGCGACGACGATCGTGTCGAGCGTGGGTCGCGGCGCCGGCAGCGCGTCGATCACGCCGAGGAAGTCCTCGTGGATCACGAGGCGGCGGGCGCCGCTGTCCTCGAGCAGGTAGCGCAGCTCGTGCGCGGTGTAGCGCACGTTGACCGGGACCATCACCGCGCCGAGCCGCGCCAGCGCCAGCCAGGTGATCGGCATCTCCGGCACGTT
>JAEULA010000042.1 GCA_016793165.1 Alphaproteobacteria bacterium
CCTTCATCGGCAACTACGGCGTCGACTACACCTCGCTGATGGCCTCGGCCGCGCTGTTCAGCCTGCCGCCGATCATTCTCTTCATGTTCGTGCAGCGTCACTTCGTCTCCGGCCTCAGCGCCGGCGCGGTGAAGGGGTGACGGCTGCGCAATCGCTCCGTCCAAGGACCTGGCGGGATCATGAACTCGAACCGCCTTCGATGATGCAAGGACCCGGAATTGCGGGGTCGCTGCTGCGCGATGGTCGGCGCGTGCACCGCGCATTCGCGGCGGGGCGATAGCGGATCCAGATCGCCGAGCGGGGAAGATGGCGGCGATGCCCCTGCACGTCATCCGCTCGCCGGGAGGCTCCTGTCGCGGTTAGTCAGCGCTGTCGGCGCGGTGATGGGGCCGCGGAGGCCATCAGCGCGGTGACTGCCTCGAGGACCACCTGGATCGATACGCGGCCGAAGGGAACGTGGCTGTAGCGGCTGGTGAAGCGGTGGGCGTTCACGCCGATCGCGACGTCGGCGAGTTCGGCGACCGGAGACCCGCTTGGCGCGATCGCGACCAGGCGGGCGCCGGACTTGCGCGCGAGTTCGAGGTTGGCGATCAGGTAGCTGGTCCGTCCCGAGAGCGAGATCGCGAACACCGCATCTCTGCGCGTCAGCAGCGGCGCCGAGACCATCTGCAGGGTCGGATCGGCGTAGGACACGCTCGCGATGCCGAGGGCCGCAAACCGGTGCTGTGCCTCGCTCGCGACGAACCCCGAGCCGCCATAGCCGTAGATGTCGATCCGCCGCGCGGCGAGCAGCAGGCGGGCGGCGCGCTGCAGCGACTCGATATCGAGATCGGCGCGCGCCTCGTCGATCGCCTGGCGGGCATGCGCGAACACCTCGTCGACGATCGTCGTCTCCGGCTTCGGGCTCGCCGATCGAGCCGGAGTCTTGTCGCGCTCGAGCACGGCGAGCGCCTGGGCGAGCTTCAGCCGGAACGCCGGGAACCCATCGCACTCGAGGCGCCGGCAGAATCGGATGACGGTCGGTTCGCTGACCTTGGCGATACGGGCGGCGTCCGCGATCGACCACGTGATCGCGGTGTGCGGCGTCTGGAGGATCGTCTCCGCGATACGCCGTTCCGCCGGCGTCAGCCGTGCGAGCGATCGGCGGATCTCCGCGAGCAACGCGCTGTCGCTCATGCGCGCGTCGTCGTGAAGCCTGCGGGGATCGGCCGGCCAAGCCCGGGCAAGCTGGCGCTCTCCAGCGCGAAGCCGGGGCCGGCCGAGACGACACGCGCCACGGCCTCGATCGTGCGAAGCGGCGCCGCGAGGCGACGCCCCGCAGCGTCCCACGCAGCGAGCTGGCCGCCGCCGGCAGCGACGAGCTGCAGGCCGGCCGCGATGTCCCACGGCCCGAACTTCAGCTCGTGGCTCACGGCCGCGCGACCAACGGCGACGTAGGCGAGGTGCAGCGCGCAGGAGCCGAGGCGGCGGACCGCGCGGAACGCCGCGACGACCGCGGCGAACTCGGAGAGCGCGACGTCGTCGGGCCGGCTGCCCTCGTGCGGTGCGTGCGTCAGCAGCTCGACGTCGCGGTCGCGCGTGCCGCGCACGCGCGGCAATACCGGCACGCCGTTCAGGCTGAGCGCGCCATTCTCGGCGAGGAACATCTCGTCGCGCATAGGGTCGTAGACGCAGCCGCCGATCGGGGCATCACCAAGAAAGGCGCCGATCGAGGTGCAGAAGAACGGCAGGCCCGACGCGAAGTTGCTCGTCCCGTCGATCGGATCGATGAAGAAGGCGATCTCGCCCCTGCCGCTGGCGCCGTCCTCTTCGCCCACGATGCGCGCATCCGGGAACCTGGCCCTCAGCGCGCCCGTCGCGACGCGTTCCGCCTCGCGGTCCGCAGCAGTGACGACGTCGTGGAAACCCTGTTTGTGCTCGACGCCGGTCGCGCCGGAGACGAAGGCCTCGCGGGCCACCGCGCCGGCGGCGCGCGCGGCCCGCTCCAGTGCCTTCGCGACATCGTGCGCGAGCGTTTCCGCCGCGCCTTCAACCTGACTCATTTCGAATCGTCCCTTCGTGACTCTTGCTGGCCCGCCGGCAGAAGCGGCCAGACAGGCGCACCCGCGAGCGAGATGGCGATGCGCTGGCCGGCCTCGGCAATGCCGCGCTGGTGGATGCCGGCATCGACGACGGTGCAGGACCGGCCGGCGATTTCGACGGCGTAGATGGCATGGCCGCCCTGGTAGATCGCGCGCAGCACCGTCACCTCGCGCGATTTGGGGCCGCCCAGCACGAAGTGCTCCGGCCGGACGACGCAGTCGAGCACATCGCCGGGCACGAGGCGCCGTCCGCTCGGCGAGAGCCGCGCGGAAAGCCCGCCGATGTCGAGATCGACGCCGGCCTCGGTGACGGCGGTGACGCATGCGGGGAGCAGATTGGCCTTGCCCATGAATTCCGCGGCGAAGGCGGTTCGCGGTTGCGTGTAGACGGCATTCGGCGTGTCGTGCTGCTCGACGGCGCCGTCGCGCATCAGGACGACGCGGTCCGAGATCGCCATCGCCTCGGTCTGGTCGTGGGTGACGTAGAGGCTGGTGATGCCGAGGCGCTGCTGCAGGGCGCGCAGCTCGTCGCGCATGCGCTCGCGGAGCTGCGCGTCGAGATTGGAGAGCGGCTCGTCGAACAGCAGCACCCGCGGCTCGATCGCGATCGCCCGAGCCAGCGCGACGCGCTGCTGCTGACCGCCGGACAGCTGCTCGGGCGCGCGCTCCGCGAGTGCGCCGAGCTGCATCAGCGCGAGCACCTCGTCGACCTTGCGCGCGACCTCGCGTGTGCTCCGGCCGGCGGCGATCAGGCCGTAGGCGACGTTCTGGCGTACGGTCATGTGCGGGAACAGCGCGTAGCTCTGGAACACCATTCCGGTGCCGCGCGCATTCGCGGGAAGCCGCGTGACGTCCTGGCCGTCGATGGTGATCGTGCCGGATGTCGGCTCCTCGAACCCCGCGAGCATGCGCAGGATCGTGGTCTTGCCGCATCCGGACGGGCCGAGCAGCGTCACCAGCGTGCCGGACTCGATCTCCAGGTCGAGACTGCGGACGGCGAGCGTGGCGGGGCGGCCGCCGACGCCCGCGAAACGCTTCTGCACCGCCGTGAACACGACGCGCGACATCCGGTCAGGTCCTGTGCATGCGCAGCGCGAGCGCGGCCTGCATCGCCGCAAGCACGGCGAGCACGACGACGATCAGGATCACGCAATAGGCCGCTGCCAGCCCGATCTTCAGCGTTTCGACGTGTGAGAGGATCGTCACCGTGATCAGGGTCCATTGTGCCGAGACCAGGAAGACGACCGCGCTCAGCGTCGTCAGCGAGCGCGTGAAGGCGTAGGCGAGCGCGGTGAACAGCGCCGGCCGGAGCAGCGGCATCGTCACCTGCAGGAAGGTGCGGGTGCTGGAGGCGCCGAGCGCGCTCGACGCCTCCTCGATCGCGGGGTCGATCTGCTTGAGCTGGTTCGACCCCGCTTCGATCCCGACCTGGAGATTCTTGACCACCATCGCCGTGACGATGAGGAAGGCGGTGCCCGTCAGCACGAGCGGCGGTTCATTGAAGACGCTGATATACCCGATACCCAGGATCGTACCCGGTGCCGCGAATGACAGCATCGTGCTCCACTTGAGCAGCGCCGCGCCCGGGAAGGCGCGGCGGACCAGCAGGAACGCGATCAGCATGCCGGCGACGGCCGTGATCGGCGTCGCCGCGCCGGCGAGGAGCATGGAATTGTGCAAAGTCTCGAAGCCTGCGGTGAACGCTGTCCGGTAGTGATCGAGCGTCCATGACGCGTCGACGCCGGGCAGGCGCATGAACGAGACGGCGACGACGGTCGCGTAAAACAGGATGATCGTGCCGGCCAGCGCGTAGCAGATCGTGCCCAGCGGCCAGACGACCCGGCGCGAGGTGAGGCGGATCCTCTGCGCGCCCGGCTTGCCCGTGACGGTCACGTAGCTCCGCCGCGAGATCCAGTAGCGATGCAGCACGAAGGCGAGCAGCGACGGCGTCAAAAGCACGCAGGCGAGCAGGGCGCCGGTCCGCAAGTCGAAATAGCCCACCATGTGCGAGTAGGCCTCGACGGCGAGGGTGTTGAAGTTGCCGCCGATGATCATCGGGTTGCCGAAATCCTCGAGCGACTTCACGAAGACGAGCAGGAAGGAGCTGAGAATCGCCGGCGTCACCAGCGGCAAGGTCACACGGCGGAAGGTCATCCAGGACGTCCCGCCGAGCGAGGCCGACGCGTCGTCGAGCGCGCTGTTCATCGCCTGCAGCATGCCGCGGATGTTGAGGTAGGCGATCGGCGTGAAGGCGAGTACCTGGATCAGCACGAGGCTGCGGAAGCCGTAGACATTGGCGCCGGTGATGCCGAGAAGTCCCTTGCTGATCAGCCCCTGTCGGCCGAACAGGATGACGATCGCGAGCGCCATCACGAAGGGGGGCGACACGACCGGCAACAGCGCGACGGCGTGGATGAAGCCCTTCCCGGGCATGCTCGTGCGGGTCACCGCGAAGGCGAGGGCGAAGCCGGTGAGCGTCGCCACCACGCCCGAGGTGGCGCCGAGCAGCAGCGTATTGCCGAGGGCGCGCCAGGCGGAGGCGTCCGCCAGCGCCTGCATGGTGCCGGGCAGGTCCGGCGCGGCACCGCTCCACGCCGCCTGGCGCAGCACGCCGAGGATCGGCACCGCCGAAAACAGCACCAGAGGTGCGGTCAGAAGGACGAAGGCGCCGAACAGCCAAGGATCGCGCACGACGGCGCGCAGCCTCGCCGGCCGCCACGTCGGCGCAGCCGAGGCGCGCGCCGCGGTCATTCCGCGGGTCCTGGCGGCCGGCCGATCAGCGTGCCGCCGAGGCGTTGCGCACTTCCTGCTCGAAGCGGCGCAGGAGCCGCGCGCGGTTGTCGCCCGCCCAGGCCGCGTTGTAGTCGATGACCTTGATCTTCGACGTGTCGATGCGCGCCTTGGGATTGACATGGCCGGAGACGACGGCGCCGCGGAACGTCGCCGCCATCGCCGCCTGGCCGGCATCGCTCAGCACCCAGTCGAGGAAGGCGCGCGTCGGCGCGCGCTGCTCGGCGGGCGCGTTGGCGATCAGCGCGGCGGCGTTGATCTCGTAGCCGGTGCCCTCGACCGGCGCCGAATAGCCGAGCTTGTAGCCTTGATCGAGCGCGGCCTCGACGTCCTGCGAGAAGGCCATCGCGATGGCGACCTCCCCGGTCGACGCCATGCGCGAGGGCGCCGAGCCGGAGCGCGTATACTGGACGACGTTCTCGTTGATCGCCTTCATGAGCTTGAAGGCCTCGTCCTCGCCGTAGATCTGCACGATCGTGGCGAGCGACACGTAGGCGGTCCCCGACGCCGCGGGATGCGCGAGCGCCAGCTGCTGCTTGAACACCGCCGCCGCGTAGTCCTTCCAGCTTGTCGGCGGCTGCGCTCCGAGTCGCCTCAGCTGCTCCTCGCTGTAGGCGAAGACGATCGGCGACATGGAGATGGGCGTCCACATCCGCTTCTGGTCGGTGTAGGCCGGCGTCACGCGCGCCAGGTTCCTGGATTCATGCGCTTCGAGCAGCCCTTCATTCGCGGCCTGGATGAAATTGTCCGCGGCACCCGCGAGCCACAGGCTCGCCCGCGGGTTCGAGCGCTCGGCGCGGATGCGCGCCACGATCTCGCCCGCCCCGAGCCGCACGAAACGCGAGTCGACGCCGGTGTCGCGCTTGAACGCGGCGAGCACGGAGCGGCAGTCGTCCTCCGACATCGGGCAGTAGGCGGTGATGGGCTCCGCGGCCCTCGCGGGCGCCGTGGTTCCGGCATCCAGTCCGGTCGCGACGATGGCGGCCAGCAGGAGTCGTCTGATCATGGAGTTCCTCCGGTCGTCTGCGGCGCGCTCTCCCCGGCGGGACGCGCTCTGCGATGTCAATGACGGTACCATGGCCGGGCTACAGGAACAGGCTTCAATGTAGTTTTCCTACGCCGCGTCCGGAGGTGGTGATCGCGCGGTCCCGGCCACGGGTCGTCGCGCGAGCTGTCATTCCACGACGGCGAGGCTATTGTCGCTGCCGTGAAAGACACGGACGGCCCTCGACGGCCGCCGGCAAGAGGAGAGTCCATGCGCCCGATCTCACGTCGCTCCACCCTCGTCGCAACTGCCGCCCTTGCCGGCGCGGCGATGTCCGGCCCGGCCTCCGCGCAGGCCGACAGGGATCTGGTGGTCTACGCCTCGCATCCCTCGGAGATGGTCGACTACTTCACGAAGGCCTTTTCCGAGAAGCACGGGGTCAAGGTCACGACGGTGAAGGCTGGCACGGGCGAGCTGCTCAACCGCATCCGCGCCGAACGCGCGCGTCCCGGCGCCGACGTGCTTTGGGGCGGCTTCGCGGATACCGGCGCCTCGGCGCCCGATCTCTTCGAGCAATACCGCTCGAAGGAGCTCGCGAACATCGAGCCGAAGATGATCGATGCTGCCGGCTACAACACGCCCTTCGGCGCGAGCACGATGGTCATCATGTACAACAAGGCGCAGGTGAAGCCCGAGGACGCGCCGAAGACCTGGGCCGATCTCGCCAAGCCGCAATGGGCCCGCAAGGTCGTCCATGCCGACCCGTCGAAGTCGAGCTCGGCCTATTCCGCGCTCGTCACATGGCTCAGCATCTACGGCAAGGACGACAAGGGGTGGGCCATGGTCGAGCAGCTCACCAAGAACATGAACCTCGTCATCCGCTCGAGCCTCGTTTTCCAGCAGGTCGGCCGCGGCGAATATCCGATCGGCGTGACCTACGAGGAGGGCGCGTTCAACTACGTCCTCGCCGGGACCGCCGGAATCGTCTACCCCGAGGACGGCACGCTGCTCGAGGCCGAGGGCATGTTCATCGTGAAGGGTGCCAAGAATCCGGGTGCGGCGCGGCTGTTCGCCGACTACCTGCTCTCGCACGAGGCACAGAGCGACCTCGCGACCAAGTTCCCGGGCCGCCGCCCGACCCGCAAGGGGGTGGGCACGCATCCGGAGATGCGCAACGCCGACAAGCTCAAGGTCATCGAGTACGATTCGAAGTGGGGTGCGGAGAGCCGCAAGGACATCCTGGATCGCATGCAGAAGATCATCGTCAAGACCCAGGGCTGATCGGATCCGGCGGGCGCCGCAGGCGGCGGCGTCCGCGCGATCGACGGGCAAAGCGGACGGGCGGCACATCTTGGCGACGGCTTCGGTACGGATCGACTCGTTGACGAAGCGCTTCGGCGACTTCACGGCGGTCGACGATGTGAGCCTCGAGATCGGCTCGGGCGAGTTCTTCACGCTGCTCGGCTCGAGCGGCTGCGGCAAGACGACCCTGCTGCGCATCGTCGCCGGCTTCCTGCGCCAGAGCGCCGGCAGCGTGCGCTTCGGCGAGCGCGTGATCGACCACGTCCCGGCGCATCGCCGCAATACCGGCATGGTGTTCCAGAACTACGCCATCTTCCCGCATCTCAGCGTCACCCAGAACATCGCATACGGCCTGAGGGCCCGCGGCCTCGCGCGCGCGGAGATCGAGCGCCGCGTGGCGCGGATGCTCGAGATGACGCGGCTCGCCGCCTTCGCCGCGCGCAAGCCGCGCGAGCTCTCGGGCGGGCAGCAGCAGCGCGTGGTGCTCGCGCGCGCCGTCGTGATCGAGCCCGACGTGCTGCTCATGGACGAACCGCTCTCCAATCTCGACGCGGAGATGCGCATCCATCTGCGCGGCGAGATCCGCGCGCTGCAGCGGCAGATCGGCGTGACGACGATCTATGTCACGCATGACCAGGAGGAGGCGCTCAGCCTGTCCGACCGCATCGCGGTGATGCGCGCCGGAAAGGTCGAGCAGATCGGCTCTCCGCATGCGGTCTTCAACGAGCCCGAGACGCGCTTCGTCGCGGGCTTCATCGGCGAGAGCAACTTCCTGCCGGCGCGCCGCCTCGGTGCAGACGGCGGCCGCGTCGTCTTTGAAACCGTCGGCGGCCGACGCATCGCGGTCCCGACGTCTCGCGTGCGCGGCGACGGCGCGCGCTTCATGCTCGCCTTCCGCCCGCATCACGTGCGCCTCGCGCCGGATGCGGCGCTGGCGGGCGCCCTGGCGGATACGGTCTACTCGGGAACCGCGGTCCGGCACGCGATCGATCTCGGCGACGGCGTTCGGCTCTCCGCGCTGATGCTGAGCCTTCCCGGCGCGCCGAGCCTGCCAATCGGCTCGACGTTGAGTTTCGATGTGCCACCGGATGCGATCACCGCCTTTCCGGACAGCGGCCCATGAGCACGAACGTGCTCGGGCCGCGGCTGCGCGAGCTCCTGGGCTTCTGGCCGCTCGCGACGTTCGGCGCCTTCGCGACGGTCACCGTGCTGCTCGTGCTGCCGGTCATCGGCATCGTGGGCATGAGCTTCGCCGGCAAGACCGACGGCGCCGGGCTGGTCGACAACTACGCGACCTTCTTCACCGAGCGCTTCTATTACCAGACGCTGATCAACAGCTTCGTCGTCGCGAGCCTCGCCACGCTCGGCGCCGTGCTGGTCGGCGTGCCCGCGGCGTACTTCGTCACGCGCTGGGACATCTGGGGTCGCGGCTTCGTGCGCGCCGCCGTCGTTCTCACCTTCGTCTCGCCGCCGTTCATCGGCTCCTATTCCTGGGTGATCCTGTTCGGGCGCAGCGGCCTCATCTCGGGTTGGGCGGCACAGCTCGGCATCGATTTACCGTCGATCTACGGTGCGCAGGGCATCGTCTTCGTCTTCGTGCTGCAGTTCTTCCCTTTCGTGTTCCTGCTCGTTTCCTCCGGACTACGCTCGATCGACCAGAGCGTCGAAGACGCCGCGCGCAATCTCGGCTCGAGCGAGTTCCGCAGCTTCGGAACCGTGATCGCGCCGCTGCTCATCCCCTCGATCACGACCGGCGCGCTGCTGGTCTTCGTCGCGTCCTTCTCCGAGTTCGGCACGCCGATCATCCTGGGCGAGCGCTTCCGCGTGCTGCCTGTGCTCGTCTACAGCGAGTTCGTGAACGAGTTCGGCGGCCGGCCCGCCTTCGCCGCGACGCTTTCGGTGCTGCTGCTTGCGATGACGGCGACGGCGCTCGTGGTGCAGCGCGCGGTCGCGGCGCGGCATTCGCACGGCGCGCAGACGATCCGGCCGCTCGAGATGCAGGAGCAACCGTTGATCAAGCGCGCGGTTGCCAGCACCTTCGTCCTGACCCTGACCGGGTTCGCCCTGCTCCCGATCGCCAACATCGTCGTCTCATCCTTCCTCAAGGCGAACGGGCCGATCCTCCTGGCCCAGGCAACCCTCGACAACTACCGCCATGTCGGCCGCACCTTGTGGACGCCGCTCTCCAACACCCTGCTCTTCACGACGGCGGCGACGCTCCTCTGCGCCGTCGTCGGCACCGCCGTCGGGTACATCGTCGTGCGCCGCCGCAGCGCGCTGACCGGGCTCCTCGACATGGTGATCATGTTCTCCTACGCCGTCCCCGGGATCGTCCTCGGCGTCGGACTCGTCGTGGTGTTCAACGAGCCGCCGCTGATCCTCACCGGCACGGCGACGATCCTGGTGCTCGCCTATTTCGTGCGGCGACTGCCCTTCTCGGTGCGCTCCTCGGTGGCGATGCTGCAGCAGATCTCGCGCGACACCGAGGACGCCTCGATCAATCTCGGCGCCGGGCCGGCGCGGACCTTCGCGCTGGTGACGGTACCGCTGATCGCCACTGCGATCCTCTCGGGCGCGCTGCTCACCTGGTCGAACACGATCCGCGAACTCAGCGCCACGCTGATCCTGCAGTCCGGGCCGACGGTCACGATGAGCGTGGAGATCTTCAACGAGGTGGTGAACGCCAATTTTGGCCTCGCCGCCGCCTACGGCACCATCCTCATCGCGCTCACGTTCCTGCCCCTCGCGGTGCTGTTCTGGGTGATGGGCCGGCGCGAGGAAGTCCTGGTTTGACGCGGGGCCGCGCGGCGCGGCTGCGGGAGTTGGTGAGATGACGCGACGCTTCGAGAGCTTCCGCCACGTGAACGATCTCTGGCGCCCGGAGAATGCGGCGCGCTGCGCCGACGAGGTCGAGCTGCTCGTCTATCGTTCGCGCCTCCTCGGCGCGGATCTGCGTATCACCAACTTCGCGGGCGGCAACACCAGCTGCAAGGCGCCGGCGGTGGACGCGATCACGGGCGAGCGGCTCGACGTGCTCTGGGTGAAGGGCTCGGGTGGGGATCTCGGCACGATGACGCGCGGCGGACTCGCGGCGCTGCGCATGGACCGGATGTCGCGGCTGCGCGCCCTCTATCGCGGCCATGCGCACGAGGACGGGATGGTGCCGCTCTATGCGCAATGCGTGTTCGGCACCGAGGGAAAGGCACCGTCGATCGACACGCCGCTGCACGCGCTGCTGCCGGCGCGGCACGTCGATCACCTGCATCCCGATGCGGTGATCGCGATCGCCGCTGCGCGTGAAGGCGCAGCGCTCACGCAGGAGATCTTCGAGGGCCGGCTCGGCTGGATCGACTGGCTGCGGCCCGGTTTCGAGCTGGGCGTACGCATCGCCGAGATGCAGCGCGCGAACCCGGGCCTGCAGGGCATCGTGCTCGGCGGCCACGGCGTGATCAGCTGGGCCGAGACCTCGGAGGCCTGCTACCGGCTGTCGCTCGACATCATCGAGACGGCGGGGCGCTTCCTTGCCGCGCGCGAGGCGGGGCGCGTCGCCTTCGGTGGCCTTTGCGTGCCTCCGCTCGATGCGGGGAAGCGGCGGGAGGTCGCGGCCGCGGCGGCGCCGATCCTGCGCGGCCTCGCGTCGGGAGCGAGCCGCAAGATCGGCCACTTCGTCGACGCGCCCGAGGTGCTCGCCTTCGCCGGCGGCGCAGATGCGACGCGCCTCTCCGCGATCGGCACCAGCTGTCCGGATCATTTCCTGCGTACCAAGGTTCAGCCGCTGCTGCTCGATCTGCCCGCCGACCTGGCGAAGGACGCGGCGGCGCTTCGCGAGCAGGCGCGGGCTGCGTTCGCCGCCTATGCCGAGGCCTATCGCGCCTATTACGACGCATGCCGCGACGCGGCCTCGCCGCCGATGCGCGACGACAGCCCCGTCGTCGTACTGTGGCCGGGCATCGGCATGTTCACCTTCGCGGCCGACAAGCAGACGGCGCGCGTCGCCGGCGAATACTTCGTCAACGCGATAAACGTCATGCGCGGCGCCGAGGCTCTCGGGGGCTATGTCGGCTTGCCTCGGCGCGAGGCCTTCGGTGTCGAGTACTGGCAGCTGGAGGAGGCGAAGCTGCGCCGCCGGCCGCCGGAGAAGCGGCTCGCGCGCCGCGTGGCGCTGGTCTCGGGCGCGGCCGGCGGAATCGGGCTCGCCATCGCCGAACGGTTCCTCGCGGAGGGGGCCGCCGTCATGCTGCTCGATCGGGACGCGGCACGTCTGGACGCGGCCTCGGCGGATCTGCGCGCGCGCCACGACGCCGATCGCGTCGACTCCGTCGTCGCCGACCTGCGCGATGCGCGCGCCGCGGACGACGCCTTCACCGCAGCGGCGCTCGCATTCGGGGGCGTCGACATCCTCGTCAACAACGCAGGGCTCTCGGTGTCCGGCGACATCGCGGAGTTCGACGTCGCCGACTACGACCTGATGCAGGAGGTGATGGCACGCGGCGCCTTCCTCCTGTCGCGCGCCTTCGCCCGGTCGATCCGCCGGCAGCGACTGGGCGGCGATATCCTCTACATCGCAAGCAAGAACGGCGTCGCGGTCGGCCCGAGCAACGTGGCCTATGGCAGCATCAAGGCCGCGCAGGCGCACCAGGCGCGGCTGCTGGCGGCGGAGCTCGGCAAGGACGGTGTGCGCGTCAACGTGATCAATCCCGACGCGGTGATCCGCGGTTCGGGGATCTGGGCGCATGGCTGGGCCGAGGGCCGCGCCAAGGCCTACGGCATCACAGTCGACGAGCTGCCGGCGCATTACGCGAAGCGCACGCTCCTCAACGTCGAGATCACGCCCGACGACGTCGCCGCCGCGGCGCTGGCGCTGGTCGGCGGCGAACTCTCGAAGACCACCGGGGCGATCGTCACCGTCGACGGCGGCGTGCCGGCGGCGTTTCCGCGCTGATCCTGCGCGCCCGGCCGGCATGCAACGCCGGTGCCGCCCCATAAGAACCCGTTATGGCCACACCGGGAGTTTGAATTGGTCCGGCCATCCGGATCGGATCAATGTCCAGCGTTCAAACGCTGGTCCCTCGGGGGCCATGGGGGGGAGATGCGCGCAATCGACCGAATCGACAGGACAGAGCCGCATTCTCGCGGCCGCCGCTCGCGTCGGGCGGTCTTCGTCCTCGCGGCCTCGATGCTGGCCGCGACCTGCGGACCCGCCATCGCGCAGACGCCTCAGGAACTGCCGGCGACGGTGATCGCCGCCGCCAAGGCCGAGGGCAAGGTGACGATCTACACCTCCGCCGTGGATGCGGAGATGCAGGAGATCGCCGGCGTCTTCGAAAAGGCCTATCCCGGAATCAAACTCGAGTGGCTGCGCTTCCCGTCGACCACGCTGTTCGCGCGGTTCGTCGGCGAGATCGATTCGAGGGTGCACACGGCCGACGTGCTCTTCTCCGGGTCGACCCAGCTCTACCAGCAGCGCCCCGAACTCTTCCAGAAACTGACGCCCGAAGTCGTCCCGAACGTCGCGACCCTCAAGGTCGCGGCGGCCAACGCGTCCTATGTCGTCGCGGAGATCGTTCCGCACGCGGTGACCTTCAACAACGCGGTCGTCACCAGGGCCGACATCGACGGGCATCTGAAGTCCTGGGCCGGACTCGCCGATCCCTTCTGGAAGGGCAAGATCGCGCTCGTCGATCCGAAGATCTCGACCAACGTCGTCTCCTGGCTCCTCAACATGCGGGCGACCTATGGCGACGCCTGGGTGAAGGGCTTCGCCGCCAACGCGTTCAAGGTCGTCGGCACCGGCACGTCGGGCACGCAGCAGGTCGCGGCCGGCGCGTTCCAGCTGGTGGTGCCGACGGTGCAGAGCCACAGCACCGATGTCCGCGCGCAGGGCGCGCCACTGACGGTCTACACGCCGGACGGGCCCTCGCATGCGCTGGAACAGGGTATGGCCATCGCGCTGCGCGCGCCGCATCCCAACGCCGCGCGCGTCTATTTCAATTGGAAGCTCGGCCAGGATGGCGCGCGCCTGATCTGCAAGAACCTCGGCGTTCCGACGGTGATGCCGCCGGCCGGCGTGACCTGTCCCACGCTGTCGTCGCGGCATGTCGGATCGAACGACCTGCTCACGCCCGAGCAGCAGCGCGAGATCATGGAGCAGCTGGGGCTGAAGCCCTGAGTACGCCTTCGCCGCGCCGCAGGAGAGCCGCGTCCCGGGACGATCGCTGATGGCTCCGCGCATCGAGATCAATCGCGTCACCAAGCGCTTCAAGCGCGGCGGCGGGAAGATCGTCGTCCCGGTCGACGACATCAGCCTGTCCGTCGAGCAGCACGAGCTCGTCGTCCTGCTGGGGCCGAGCGGCTGCGGCAAGACCACGCTGCTGCGATGCGTCGCCGGCCTGGAGCGGCCGGACGACGGCGAGATCGCCATCGACGGGCGGACGGTCTTCTCAGCCGCGAAGGGCATCTTCGTGCGCCCCGACCAGCGCCGCATCAGCATGATCTTCCAGTCCTACGCGCTCTGGCCGCACATGACGGTGGCGCAGAATGTCGGCTACCCGCTGGAAGGGCGGAAGCTCGCCGCGGCGGAAGTCGATCGACGCGTGCGCGAGACGCTCCAGATGGTCGGCATCGCCGGGCTCGAGGGCCAGTATCCCGGCCGCATCAGCGGCGGGCAGCAGCAGCGCACGGCGCTGGCCCGCGCGCTGGTTTCCAACTCCACCGTCGTGCTGTTCGACGAGCCGCTGTCCAACGTCGATGCGCAGGTCCGCAGCCAGCTGCGCTTCGAGCTGAAGCGCATGCAGCGGCAGATCGGCTTCTCCGGCCTGTACGTCACGCACGACCAGGCCGAGGCGATGGAGCTCGGCCATCGCGTCGCCGTGCTCAACTCCGGCAGGATCGCGGCGCTCGGCACGCCGCGTGACGTCTACGACGAGCCGCCGGACCATTACGTCGCCGGCTTCGTCGGCGTGAGCAACTTCATCCCGGGAACCTTGCGCCATGCGACCGCGGACGTGTCCGCGGTCGAGACCGCGCTCGGTAGGATCGACGCGGCTCCGGCCGGCCGAACCTTCTCGCCCGGCTCGTCCGTGCTGGTTGTCCTGCGGCCGGAGAAGATCGCGCTGCACACGACGCAGCCCGCAGCCGGGGCGATCGCGAACATCTTCCCGGTGCAGGTGGAGGCGCGGCTCTTCTCCGGCGCGCATACCGAGTACGTCGTCAGCGCCGGCGGGCACACGATCCGGATCTGGTCGCACGACGAGTCGCTTCGCGATCTTTCGGACGGCGACCGCGCCTGGATTTCCGCGCCGCCCGCCGCCCTACGCATCGTTTCGGCGGAGGGATTCGCGGCATGACCGCGATCAGCGGTGACGCCGGGCTTGGGTCCTGCCGGTCCAGGGTCGCGCCGCTCCTGCAGCCGCTTTCGCTGCTCACGATCGCCAGCTTCGCGGCCCTCGGGCTGCTGGTCGTCTATCCGATCGGTCGCATGCTGGCGCTGACGCTGTTTCCCGGCGGCGTTCCGAACGTCGATGCGGCCGCCAAGCTGTTGCGCGAGCCGTGGCTGCTTTCCGTGCTGGGCAACACGTTCTTCGCGGTCGGCGTCAGCACGGTGCTCGCGGTGGCGATCGGCGCGGTCCTCGCGTGGCTCAACGAGCGGACGGATGCGAGCCTCGGCGCCTTCGGCGCGGTCCTGCCGGTCATCCCGCTGCTGCTGCCCAGCGTCGCGCTGACGATCGGCTGGGTGTTCCTGTGCGCGCCCAATGTCGGGCTTATCAACGTGCTGCTCGCGAGGACCTTCGGCCGCGGCGGGCCGCAGGTGACGATCTACGGCTGGATGGGGCTGATCTGGGTCTACACGATCCACGGCGTGCCCTACGCGTATCTCGTCGTCGCCTCCGCGATCCGGAACCTCGATCCGGCGCTGGAAGAGGCGTCGCTGATCAGCGGTGCGGGCATTCTGCGCACGCTGGTGCGCATCTCGCTGCCGGCCATCGTTCCCGCCCTCGCCGGCTCGTGCCTGCTGGTCGTCATCTCGGGCCTCGGCACCTACTCGATCCCCGCGATCATCGCGACCACGGCGCAGCTCGACATGCTGCCGACCAAGATCGTGCATCTCCTGGTCAAGGACTACCCGCCGCAGCTCGCCTATGCGCAGCTCCTGGGCCTGATCATGCTCGTCGTGGTGATGGGTTTCTGGTGGCTCCAGCGCCGCCTCTCGAGCACCGGCCAGTTCGTCACCGTGGGCGGGCGCGCCGCCGGTTCCGCGCCGATGGCGCTCGGCGTCTGGAAGCATCCGGCCCGCGCGGCGATGTGGTTCTATATCCTCGTCGCGTCGGTGCTGCCGATGTCGGCCCTGCTGCTGGTCGCCGTGCAGCGCTTCTGGTCACCGATCATCGATCCATCGAAGTTCACGCTGTTCCATTTCGAGCAGGTGCTGCTGGTCAACCGCGTCACCTACTCGGCATTCCAGAACAGCCTGCTGCTTGCGGGCTCGGGCGCCACGCTGGCAATGGCCATCGCGGTGATCACGGCGATCTACGCGGCCTTCCACGGCGGCGTGCTCGGGCGCGTGGTGGACGTCGTCATCAAGGCGCCGGCGACGATCCCCAATCTCGTGATCAGCCTCGCGTTCCTCACGACGTTCAGCGGCGCGCCGTTCTTCCTGTCCGGAACGCTGATGATCCTGCTGATCGCCTTCATCGTGATGTACATCCCGCCGGGTTCGATCGCCGCGGCCTCCGCGCTCACCCAGGTCGGCGCGGACCTGCGCGAGGCGTCGTATATCGCCGGCGCATCCGAAGGTCGGACCATCCGGCGCATCGTGCTCCCGATCGCGCTGCCCGGATTTGCCGCCGGCTGGACGCTCGTCTTCGTCCACATGATGGGCGACCTCTCGGCCTCGGCGCTGCTCGCCGGCGTCAAGACTCCGGTCATCGGCTTCGCGATCCTGACCATCTGGGAGACCGGGAGCTTCGGCCTGCTGGCGGCTTTCTCGACGGTCATGTGCCTGATCAACACCGCGGTCGTCGGCCTGATGACCTGGTTCGTGCGCCGGCGCTCGGCGCGATGAAGAAGAGGAAGAGATACGGGAGAGAGATGATGGCCAGCACAGCATTCCTGGCGACGACGCGGCGCGGCGTTCTTGCCGCGCTCGCGATGTTCGCCGCGACGATGGCGATCGCGCCCGCGCAGGACCTCTCGGCGGTCGAGGCCGCCGCGAAGGCGGAGGGCAAGCTGACGCTCTACACGTCCTCGGTCGACGCCGAGACGCAGGAGATCGTCAAGCTGTTCGAGGCGCGCTATCCGTTCATCAAGGTCGAATGGCTGCGCCTCACCTCCACGACGCTGTTCACCCGCTTCGTCGCCGAGTCCGAGGCGAAGACCGACCACGCCGACGTCCTGTACTCGGGCTCGTCGCAGCTCTACCAGCAGCGCCCGCAGCTGTTCCACAAGCTGACGCCCGAGCTCGTCCCGAACAGCGTCAAGCTCGTCATCCCGGCCAAGAACCCCAACTACGCGGTCGGCGAGGTGCTGCCCCACATCGTCGCCTACAACACGCAGAGCGTGACGGCCGACGACATCAGGAAGCATCTCGGCAGCTGGAAGGACCTCGCCGATCCGCGCTGGCGCGGTCAGATCGCGATGGTCGATCCCAAGATCTCAACGAACATGGTCTCGTGGCTGATGCTGATGCGCGAGACCTACGGCGAGGAATGGGTGAAGGGCTTCTCCGCCAACCAGTTCCGCGTCGTGACGGGCGGACCGTCGGGCGCGCAGCAGGTCGCGGCCGGCGCGTTCCAGATGGTCGTTCCCAGCGTGATCAACCACTCCACCGACATCCGCGCGCAGGGGGCGCCGATCGCCCTCCACAGTCCCGAGGGCCCGACGCACGGCCTGGAGATGGCGATGGGCCTGCCGTTGACGGCTCCGCATCCCAATGCTGCGCGTCTCTACGTGAACTGGAAGCTCGGCCTCGAGGCCGCCGCACTGCTCTGCAAATTCGGCGCGACCCCGAACGTTCCGCCGCCTCCCGGCGTGGCCTGCCCGCCGATCTCGCACCGCCATGTCGGCTCGAACGACATGATCACGCCGGAGCAGCAGAAGGAGACGCTGACCGCCTACGGCATCAAGCCCTGAGGCGTCGACGCGCCGGAATCCATGCCGTCGAGCGGCCGGGGCGGCCGGAGCACGCCGGATGT
>JAEULA010000083.1 GCA_016793165.1 Alphaproteobacteria bacterium
GATCACCATCCGCGGCCGCGACGACGCCGACATCGAGCGCAAGCTGGCGCCGGTCCAGGCCGCGGTGCGCCGGCAGCTCGGCAACTTCATCCTCGCCGAGGACGACCAGACGCTCGAGGGCGTGGTCCTCGCCGAGCTGGCGAAGCGCGGGGCCAGCCTCGCGGTCGTCGAGAGCTTCACGGCCGGGCAGATCGCCGGCCGGCTGGCGCACCTGCCCGGGGCGGAGGCGATCTTCCGACTCGGCGTCATCGCCCGCGAGCCCGCACGTTTCGCGCAGGTCCTCGAGGGGGCGGGCGCCGCCGGGGCTCTCGACATCGGCACGGCGTCGAAGCTGGCGGCCGAGGCGCGTGCCGAGTCGGGCGCCACCCATGCGCTGGCCGTCCTGATCGCGCTCGACGAGGGCGGCGACCGTCTCGATTTCGGCGGCACGCTCGCGATCGCGATCGCCGACGCGGCGGGGATCGCGACCCGCGAGGCGCGCATCCTGGGCGGCCGCGACTGGCTGCGCCTCGGCGCCGTCGAGATGGGGCTCGACAGCCTGCGCCGGCACCTCCAGGGGCTGCCGATCGACGAGCGCACGGATTTCGAGAAGCGGTAACCCGCTTGCTCGCGGACGTCCGGCCGCAGATCTAACCGGACATTAACCACCGTGCCCGAATATCGGCGCCGAGTTGCCGCTTCGCCGTCCCCGACGCGCGGGGCGGCGCGGTCATCGCGGGTGCATCCATGCCGAAATCTGCAGCCTTGTCGCGACGCGCGGCCGTCGGCGCACTCGTCGCCACCGGCCTCGGCCTGTCGCGGGCGACCGGCGCGTCCGCCAACCGGCTCGTCGTCGGCGGCACCGGATCGGCACTGGGGACGATGCGCCGGCTCATCGACGCATTCAGGGCCGGCAACCCGGACCTCCAGTGCGAGCTGCCGCCGAGCCTCGGAACGACGGGCGGGCTGCGCGCCGTCGTCGCCGGCGCGATCGACATCGCCATCAGCGTGCGGCCGGTCAATCCGGAGGAGGCCGCGCGCGGCGCGAAGTCGGTCCTCTACGCGCGCTCGCCCTTCGGTTTCGTCACCTCGCTGCGCGACCCGCCCGCGACGCTGACGACGGCGGACATCCTCGACATCTACGCCCTCAAGCGCCGGACCTGGCCCGACGGATCGCCGATCCGCGTGATCCTTCGCACCCGTCGCGACGGCGATTCGCAGTTCGTCATCGAGCGGTTCCCGGCGGCGGAGCCGGTCCTCGAGGCGACGCACGCCAAGCAGATCCTGCCCGTCGCGCAGACCGACCAGGCCAACCTCGATCTCGCCGAGAAGCTCGAGGGCTCGTTCGCAAGCTCGACGATGGCGGCCGTGATCAGCGAGGGGCGCGACCTCCGGGGCCTGGCGATCGACGGGGTCAAGCCGACCTGCGAGGCCGTCGCGGCCGGCACCTATCCGCATGTGCGGTCGCTGTACTTCGTGACGATGCCCGCGACGAGCGAGGCCGCGCGGGCCTTCATCGACTTCGCGATGTCGACCCGCGGGGCGCGGATCCTCGCCGAGTGCGGCAACGTCCCCGTGACGGCTTGATCCGGCGCGGGTCGCGAGATGGCGCGGTCGACGACCCTGGTCGCGAGCGAGGGCGGGCGCCTCGTCCGCATGCTCGCGCGCTGGGGGATCGTCCTCGCGCTCGCCGTCGCGGTCATCCCGTCCGCGGCCTACATGCTCATCGCCGTCGACCATGCCGGCGAGGATTTCGCGGGCGCCCTCGATCGACGCGCGGCCGCGGTGTCGAAGATGGTCTACGCGAACACCGGCCTGTGGCGCTTCGAGGGGCATCGCATCCGGGACATCCTCGAACCGTTGCGCTCGGATCCGGGCCGGTCGGCCTACCTGCTCGAGGCCCGCGTCGGCGACGCGTGGGAGACGGTCGTCGAGGCCGGCGAACCGCCGCGCTGGCCGACGCTCGCGCGCCAGGTCGAGATCCTCGACGGCGCCGTCGTCGTCGGACGCCTGACCGGGATCCACAACATCACGCATGTCGTCGACGACGTCCTGCTGGTGACGATCGCAAGCTGCATCCTGGGCGTCAGCGTCTTCCTGCTGATCCGGCTGCAGGCCGTGCCGTTCCTGCGGCGGAGCCTCGAGCGCCTGGCCGCCCACGAGGCGGAGCTCGCGCGGCATCGCGCGCAGTTGGAGAGCGAGGTCGCCGAGCGCACGCGCGTCCTGACCGAAACGAACGCGCGGCTCCAGGATTCGCTCGCCGAGGTCGAGACGCGCCAGCGCGAGAACGAGAAGCTGGCCGCGATCGCGCAGCAGGTGGATTCGGGGATCGTGATCATGGATCCCCGCGGCGCGATCGAATGGGTGAACCCCGGATTCACCGCGATGACCGGCTATTCGCTGGCGGAGGCGGCCGGCAAGACCGCCGCGCGCCTGCTCAACGGGCCGGACACCGATCCGGGGACCGTGCAGGCGATGCGCGAAGCCTTCCATCGCGGCCAGGCCTTCGCCGTCGAGATCCTGCACTACACCAAGTCGGGCGCCGCGAAGTGGGTCGACCTGACGAGCACGATGCTTCACGACGAGCGCGGCACGGTCCAGCGCTGCATCGCGATCGGCCGCGACGTGACCGAGCGCAAGCGCCAGGAGCGCCGGCTGGCCGAGGCGCTGGAGCGCGAGCGCGAGATCAACCAGCAGCAGCGCCGCTTCGTGTCGATCGTGTCGCACGAGTTCCGCACGCCGCTGACCATCATCGACGGGGCGGCCCAGCGCCTCGCGCGCAACGCCGAGCACGCCGGCCCGGCGGACATCCGCGAGCGCGTCGACAAGATCCGCCGCGCCGTCGCGCGGATGGGCGAACTGATCGAGACGACGCTGAACGCCGCGCGGGTGGATTCGGGCGCGCTCGACGTCAAGGCCGGCGCGGTCGACCTGAAGGCGATGGCGGCGACGATCGCCGATCGCATCCGCGGGATCGCGACCGATTTCGACATCGCGCTCGACCTTTGCGACGATCCGGCGGTCGTGCTGGGCGATCCGCGCCTGCTCGACCAGGTCCTGAACAATCTGCTGATGAACGCCGTCAAGTACTCGGGCGACAGCCGGCGGATCGAGATGGCGGTGGCGGCCGAAGCGGGCCTGGCGGTCGTGTCGATCCGCGACCACGGCATCGGCATTCCCGCCGACGAACTCCCCAAGCTCTTCACGCGCTTCTATCGCGCGAGCACCGCCCGCAACCTTCCGGGTACTGGCATCGGCCTCAACCTGGCCCGCGACCTCGTCGCCATGCACGAGGGCGAGATCACGGTGTCGAGCGAGGTCGGCCGGGGGTCGACCTTCGCGGTCCGCCTGCCCCTGGCGCCGGTCGTCGAGGCGCGGGCGCCCGTGCAGGCCGCGTGATGCCGGCCGGCTGCCGCGAGCGCGGCGACGCCCTCCGCCAGGCCCTGCTCGAGGGCCAGAACGAGGTTCTTCGCGCGATCGCCGCGGGCCGCGAGCTGCCCGCCGTACTCGCACGCATCGCGTCCTTGTGCGAGGCGCAGATGCCGGGCGCCGCGTGCTCGATCCTGCTCGCGGACGCGCAGCTGGTCCTGCATCACGGCGCCGCGCCGTCGCTGGCGCCCGCATATACCGCCGCGATCGACGGGCTGCAGGCCGGGCCGGGCGTGGGCTGCTGCGGCACCGCCGTCGCCGAGCGCCGGCGCGTCATCGTCTCCGACATCGGCACGCATCCCTACTGGGCGGCGTTCCGCGACCTCGCGCTCGGCTACGGCCTGCGCGCCTGCTGGTCGATGTGGATCGCCGCCGCCGGCGACCGCCCCGTCGGCAGCTTCGCCGTCTACTACCGCGAGCCGCGCGAGCCGCATGCGTGGGAGCTCGAGATCATCGACAGCTTCAAGGACCTGGCCGCCGTCGCCATCGAGCGTCACGAGGCGACCGAGCGGCAGGCCGCGCTGATCCGCGATCTCGAGGCCCAGCGTCAGCGGACCGAGGATGCGATGGCCCGGCTGCAGGAGAGCGAGCGCAACTTCCGGCGCTTCGCGGAGGCGTCGTCGGACTGGTACTGGGCCCAGGACGAGGATCTGCGCTTCAACTTCATGTCGGCCCCGGGCGAGCCGGTGACCGGCGTCACCGGCGCCGACCACACCGGCAAGACGCGGCAGGAGACCCGGCCGCTGGGGGTCACGCCGGAGCAGTGGACGCGGCACGAGGCCGAGCTCGAGGCTCGCCGCCCGTTCCGCGACTTCCGCTTCCAGCGCGTCGATGCGAACGGTCGGCTCCGGCACTTCTCGATCAACGGCGTTCCCGTCTTCGATCCGGTGGACGGGCGCTTCAAGGGCTATTGCGGTACCGGGCGGGACATCACCGCCGAGGTCGAGGCGGCGGCGACGCTGCGCGCGGTGATCGAGGCGATCCCGGCGATGATCAACGCCAAGGACACGCAGTCCCGCTACGTCCTCATGAACAGCTACCAGGCGCGGCTCTACGGCACGACGCCCGAGGCGGCGGTGGGGCGGACCGCCGGCGACCTGCTGGGCGCGGCGCACGGCGAGCACACGCGCCGGGTCGAGCAGGAGGTCATCGAGTCGGGCGCGTCCAGCGGGCTCTACGAGGCGACCTTCGCGGCCGCCGACGGTGTCGAGCGCAACTGGCTGACCGCGAAGCTGCCGCTCAAGGACGCGCGCGGCACCGTCACCATGGTCATCACGGTGGCGATGGACATCACGGCGCAGAAGGCGACCGAGCGGCGGCTGCGCGCGAGCCAGCAGGCGCTGTCGGAGGCGATCGTGCACGCCGAGAAGGCGAGCCAGGCGAAGTCCGACTTCCTCACCAACATGAGCCACGAGCTGCGCACGCCGCTCAATGCGATCATCGGCTTCGCCGAGGTGATGAGCGGCGAGCTGCTCGGCCCGCTCGGCACGCCGCGCTACCGCGAATACGCCGCGGACATCGTGAGGTCCGGCCGCTTCCTGCACGACCTCATCAGCGACGTCCTCGACATG
>JAEULA010000085.1 GCA_016793165.1 Alphaproteobacteria bacterium
ATGGGCATGGGCATGGGCATGGTCACGGGCATGACCACGGACATGGTCATCATCATCATGGGCACGGCCATAGCCACGCCCACGGTCATGGCCACGCCCACGATCACGACCACGATCATGGTCACGCGCATGACCATGGCCACACCGGCGACCACTCGCATGGCCACAGCCCCGGTCATGAGAAGAAGTAGCCGCGCCGCGGCCGTACACCCCAACCGTCCCCCTCGAATGAGGGGGACGGTTGAGTTGGCGACGGCACTGCGCCTCTCCCCCTGGCGCCGCCGCGCGGCGCCGGTCCCCCTCATTCGAGGGGGACGGTTCGGGGAGCGCGCGATCGCTCGAGGGACGATGACGTGAGCGTCCCGCCCTATCTCCGCGATCCGGCCGAGATCTACCGGCGCTCCTTCGCGATGATCCGCGAGGCCTGCGACCTGTCGCGCGTGCCGGCGGCGCTGCAGCCGCTGGCGCTGCGCGTGGTGCACGCCTGCGGCATGCCGGAGATCGTCGGGGACCTGCGCTTCTCGCCCGATGCCGCGGAGGCCGGGCGCTACGCGCTCGAGGCCGGGGCCGGCATCTACTGCGATGCGCGCATGGTGGCGGAGGGCGTGATCCGCGCCCGGCTCCCGCGCTCGAACGGCGTCGTCGTGACCACCGACGCGCCGAGTGCCGCCGACCGTGCGCGGCGCGAGGGCACGACCCGCGCCGCCGCCGGCATGGCGATCCATCGCGACGTCGTCGCCGGCGCGGTCGTCGCGATCGGCAACGCGCCGACGGCGCTGTTCCGGCTGCTCGAGGAGATCGACCGCGGCGCGCCGCGCCCGGCGCTGATCCTCGCCTTCCCCGTCGGCTTCGTCGGCGCCGCCGAGTCGAAGGACGAGCTCGTCCGCGACCCGCGCGGCGTCCCGTTCGTGACGCTGCTCGGCCGCCGCGGCGGCAGCGCGATGGCGGCGGCGGCGGTGAACGCGCTGCTCGGCAATGCGGAGGACGCGACGCCATGACGCCGATCCGAGGACGCGCGCCGCGCGACGCCGGACCACGGAAGCCTGCCTCCGCTCCCGCGATATCGCCGTGTCGCGACCCGCAGGCGAGGCGGCCATGACGCCCTGGCTCTCGATCGTCGGGCTCGGCGAGGACGGGCTCGCCGGCCTCGCGCCCGCCGCGCGCGCCCTGATCGACGCCGCCGAGACGCTGGTCGGCGGCGAGCGGCACCTCGCCCTCGTGCCGAGCACGAGCGAGCGCCTCAGCTGGAAGACGCCGCTGTCGCTCACCATCGACGACATCGCGGCGCGGCGCGGCCGGCGCGTGTGCGTGCTCGCGAGCGGAGATCCGATGTGGTTCGGCGTCGGCGTCACGCTCGCGCGGCGCTTCGCGCGCGAGGAGATGACGATCGTCCCGCATCTCAGCGCCTTCACGCTCGCGGCCGCGCGTCTCGGCTGGCCGACCGGCGACAGCGCCTGCCTGACCGTGCACGGGCGCTCGATCGACCAGCTCGCCCCGCATCTCGCGCCGGCTGCGCGGCTCATCGTGCTGAGCGAGGACGGCGACACGCCGCGCCAGGTCGCCGCCTGGCTCACGTCGCGCGGCTGGGGCGACAGCCGCATCGTCGTGCTGTCGCGCATGGGCGGCCCGCAGGAGTCGCGCGTCGAGGGCGTCGCGCGCGACTGGAACGCGCCGCCCGCCGACGACCTCAACACGCTCGCCATCGCCTGCGTCGCCGACCCCGGCGCGCGGCCACTGTCGGCGATCCCCGGTCTGCCCGACGAGGCCTTCGCGCATGACGGCCAGCTCACCAAGCGCGAGGTGCGCGCGGCGACGCTCGCGGCGCTGGCGCCGCTGCCGGGCCAGCTGCTCTGGGACGTCGGCGCGGGCTGCGGGTCGATCGGTGTCGAGTGGATGCGCGCCGCGCCACGCACGGCCGCCATCGCGATCGAGCGCCACGCCGCGCGGCTCGACCTCATCGCGCGAAACGCGAGCGCGCTCGGCGTGCCCAAACTCAAGCCGGTCGCCGGCGAGGCGCCCGCCGCGCTCCACGACCTGCCGGCCCCCGACGCCGTCTTCATCGGCGGCGGCATCACGTCAGCCGGTCTCGTCGAGACGTGCTGGTCGGCGCTCAAGCCCGGCGGCCGCCTCGTCGCCAACGTCGTGACGCTGGAAGGCGAGTCGGCGCTGGCCGGCTGGCACGCGAAGCTCGGCGGCACGATGACCCGCCTCGCGATCGCCCGCCTCGAGCCCATCGGCCCCCTTCACGGCTGGCGCCCGCTGATGCCGGTCACGCAGTGGAGCACTTCGAAGTGAGCGAAACGCGCACCCAGGCCGATCGCCGACCGCTCCGCCCAAGCGAAGCGGACCTGCCCACCGTCATCTCACCCCCCAACCGTCCCCCTCGAATGAGGGGGACCGGCGCCGCGAAGCGGCGCCAGGGGGAGAGTCGCGGCACCGCATCATCCAACTCACGCCAGCGCACTCCTTCCTTCCACCGCGCGCCGCTCCCCCTGATCGCGCGCTGCGCGCGCGATCCGTCCCGCTCATTCGAGGGGGACGGTTGCCTCGTGCGCCGGCTGGACCGGGACGGACCAACATGAACGGCACGATTCACGGCATCGGCGTGGGGCCCGGCGATCCGGAGCTCGTGACGCTCAAAGCGGTGCGGCTGGCGCGGGCGGCGGCGGTGCTCGCCTATCCGGCCCCGCTCGAGGGCGAGAGCCTGGCGCGGCGGATCATGGCGCCGCATCTCGACGCCCCGCCCCTCGATCGAGACCGCATCGAGCTGCCGATCCGCATGCCGCTGTCGACCGACCGCTTCCCCGTGAACCAAGTCTACGACGAAGCGGCCACGACGATCGCGGCGCATGCCGCCGCCGGGCGCGACGTCGCGATCCTGTGCCTGGGCGACCCGTTCTTCTACGGCTCGTTCATGTACCTCTTCGCGCGGCTCGCCGAGCAAGCGCCGGTCGAGATCGTCCCGGGCGTCACCTCGATCTCGGCCGCCTCGGCGCGGCTCGGCTTCCCGCTTGCCGCGCGCAGCGACGTCATGACGGTGGTGCCGGCCCTGCTCGACGACGCGGCGATCGAGCGTCACCTCGCGCAGGCGGAGTCGCTCGCGATCCTCAAGCTCGGGCGGCACTTCGCGCGCATCCGCGGCCTGCTCGTGCGACTCGGCCTCGCGGCCAACGCCCGCTACATCGAGCGCGCGAGCTTCGACGACGAGCGCATCCTGCCCCTCGACGAGGTCGATCCCGCCGGCGTGCCGTATTTCTCGCTGATCCTCGTCCATCGTCGCGGGATGGCCTGGCGATGAAACTCGCCGACCTTCATCCCGCGCCCCTCGCCCGCGCGGTCCCGACCGCCGCCGCAGGACACGTCCCGCCATGACGCCTCCATCGCCTCGCTTCGTCGCCTTGACCGAGAGCGGCGCCGCGCTCGCGCGGCGGCTGCAGCCGTGTTTCCCGGGTTCGCTGGTCCACGGCCTCGCGCGCCGCGTCGCGCGGTCCGACACGCGCTTCGACGACGCCCGCGCCGAGCTCGGCGCGCTGTTCGCCGGCGGCGAGGCGATCGTCGCGATCATGGCCGCGGGCATCGTCGTGCGGGCACTTGGCCCCCTGCTCGCCGACAAGCATGCGGAGCCGCCCGTCGTGGTGCTGGCCGAGGACGGCTCGGCCGTCGTCCCGCTGCTCGGCGGCCATCGCGGCGCCAACGCGCTCGCGGCGCGGATCGCCGCGTTGCTCGGCATCGCGCCGGCGATCACGACGGCGGGCGAGCTCGTGCACGGCGTGGCGCTCGACGATCCGCCGCGCGGCTGGCGAATCGCGACGCCCACGCGGCTCAAGGCGACCGCCGCCGCGCTCGTCGCGGGCGAGCCGGTCGAGCTGGTCGTCGAGGCCGGCGACGCCGACTGGCTCGCCCCCGTCTCTCGTGGTTCACGCGACCGCGCAGCGAAGCGGATCGTCGTCACCGATCGCTCGACCGCGCAGGGCGAAGCGCTCGTCTATCACCCGCCGGTGCTCGTGCTCGGCGTGGGCTGCGAGCGCGGGGCCACACCCGAGGAGGTCATCGCCTTCGCGCGCAAAGCACTCGCCGAAGCAGGACTCGCCGAAGGGTCGGTCGCCGGCGTTGCGTCGATCGACATCAAGATGGACGAGGCCGCCGTGCACGCGCTCGCCGGCGCGCTCGACGTGCCGGCGCGGTTCTTCACCGCGGCGGAGTTGGCGCGCGAGGAGGCGCGGCTCGCGACCCCGTCCGACTACGTCAAGGCGACGGTCGGCGTCGCGGGCGTGGCCGAGGCCGCCGCCCTCGCCGCCGCCGGTCCGGACTCGCGCCTCGTGCTCGCAAAGCGCGTCGGCCCGCGCGCGACCGTCGCCGTCGCACGTGCGCCGCATGACACCGATCCGTCGCGCGCGGGCCGTGCCCGCGGCCGCCTCGACATCGTCGGCATCGGCCCCGGCCCGGCCGACTGGCGCACGCCCGAGGTATCGCATGCGCTGCGTGCCGCCGACGCCATCGTCGGCTACGGCCTCTATCTCGACCTGCTCGGGCCGCTGATCGCCGACAAGCCGCAGCACGCGCGGGCTCTGGGCGAGGAAGAGGCGCGGGTGAAGCTCGCGCTCGACCTCGCCGCCCGCGGACAGCGCGTGGCGCTGGTCTCGTCGGGCGACGCCGGCATCTATGCGCTCGCCACGCTGGCGCACGAGCTCGTCGAGCGCGGCGACGATCCGGCGTGGCGGCGCCTCGAGATCCGCGGGATGCCCGGCGTCTCGGCGATGCAGGCGGCGGCCGCGCGCGCCGGCGCGCCGCTCGGCCACGACTTCTGCGCGATCTCGCTCTCGGACCTGCTGACGCCGATCGAGACGATCGAGGCGCGGGTGCGCGCCGCGATCGCCGGGGACTTCGTCGTCGCCTTCTACAACCCCGCCTCGCAGCGCCGGCGCGAGCCGTTTCATCACGCGCTGGCGCTGCTGCGCGCAGGTCGGCCGCCGGCGACACCGGTGATCGTCGCGCGTAACCTCGGGCGCGACGGCGAGCGCGTCGAGGTCGTCGAGCTGCAGGCGCTCGATCCGGACCGCGTCGACATGCTCACCCTCCTCATCGTCGGCTCCAGCGCCACGCGCATCGGCCCGTCGGGCGTCTTCACGCCACGCGGCTATGCCGGCAAGAAGCACGAGTCATGACCGTCCATTTCATCGGCGCCGGCCCCGGCGCGCCCGACCTGATCACCGTGCGGGGGCTCAACCTCATCCGGCGCTGCCCCGTCGTGCTGTATGCCGGCTCGCTGGTGCCGCACGAGATCGTCGCCGAGGCGCAGGCCGGTGCCCGCGTGCTCGACACCGCGCCGATGAATCTCCAGGAGATCCTGGCCGAGATCGAGGCGGCGCATGCGCGGGGCCAGGACGTCGCGCGCGTGCACTCGGGCGATCCCTCGCTCTACGGCGCCATCGCCGAGCAGATCCGGGCCCTCGAGCAGCGCGGCATTCCCTACGACGTGACGCCGGGCGTGCCGGCCTTCGCCGCGGCGGCCGCGGCCCTGCGGACCGAGCTGACGCTGCCCGACGTCGTGCAGAGCGTGATCCTCACGCGCACGGCGATGCGCGCCTCGGCGATGCCGCCGGGCGAGGAGCTGACGACGCTCGCGCAGAGCCGCGCCACGCTCGCGATCCATCTCTCGATCAACAATCTCGCCAACGTCGTGCGCGAGTTGACGCCGGTCTACGGCGCGGACTGCCCGGTCGTGATCGCCTATCGGGTCTCGTGGCCTGACGAGACCTTCATCCGCGGCACGCTCGCCGACATCCGCGCCAAGGCGAAGGAGACCGGCATCACGCGCACCGCGCTGATCCTGGTCGGCCGCGCGCTCGGCCCCGCGGCCTTCACCGACAGCCGCCTCTACGCCGCCGACCACACGCACGTGCTGCGGCCCGGCAAAGCGGAATAGCCTGGTCCGTCCGTTCGGTTAACACCGACGCCGCGTAGAAGATCCGGACCCTTCGAAGCAGACGGAGTGATTGTCGGAGGAAGTCGCATGACGACTCTCGACGACCTCGCATCCCGCCTCGGCGACCTCTTTCCGATGCTCCGTCGCCTCGATGATCGGCTCGACGGCGTCGACCGTCGCTTGGACGAATTGCGCGAACGTTTCGGTGGAGTCGAACGCGGTTTGGCGGACGTGTCCGTTCGCTTGGCGCATGTCGAGGCCAATGTCGCCACGATCGGCGTGCGCGCCGACCATGTGGAAAGCCGACTGGAGCGCGTCGAGAAGCGGCTAAGCCTCAACGACGAGTGAACGATCCGGGCCGCGCAGTCTCGACCGATCTCGATGCCGGCGACGCGTTCGACCGGCGGAAGCACGAGGCCTGACGGAGCATCGAGCGGGAGTCCAAGGCGACCATCGACCCCGATATGCAAGCGGCGATGATTGCTGCCGCCCCCAAGGAGGCTAACGGTACCGCCGTTTGTGTCCGGCAGCGGGAGGGGAGATCCCTGCCGTTGGCGTCACTGCGTCGCGCCGGCCTGGCGCAGCGGCGCGACGGCGCCGCGGCGCGAGCTTTCCTCGGCGTAGCGCAGCGCGGTGCGGCCCGTGTAGTCCTGGCGGCGCCAGTCGGCGCCGGCCTTGAGCAGGCGCGCGACGACCGCACCATGGCCGTTGGCCGCCGCCGCCATCAGCGGCGTCATGCCCTGGTTGTTGTCGTGCTCGGCATTGGCGCGCGCGCGCAGCAGCGCCTCCACCGCCTCGAGATGGCCGCGCTGCGCGGCATAAAACAGCGGCGTGTTGTTCTGCCGGTCGCGCGCATTCACGTTGACCTTGTACTGGACCATCAGGTCGATGGCGGCGGCATGCCCGCCCTGCGCGGCGAGGATGATCGCCGGCACCTTGTCGAGATCGTCGACGTTCGGCGACTGGCCGGCGGCGAGCATGCCGCGCAGCGTCTTCACGTCGCCGACGCGCGCCGCATCCGCCAGCGGCGTGCGGTTGAGCACGTCGATATTGATGCCCTGGCCTGGCGCTTCGACGCTGCCGAGCCCGGCCAAGACGGCGATCGCGATCGCCGCATGTCGACGCGAGATCATGCCCGACTCTGGGCGGTTGCCGCGAGCACCGTCAAGCGACGGTTGCGCCCGCGATCCGCCCGGCGTTGCGGCGCGATGCGTCGGGGCGTCAGCCGCGACGCGGCGTCGCACCGGCGCCGAGTCGGAGGCGGCGACGCACCCAGGCGACCGCGGCATCCACGTCGCCGACGCTCGGCGCTTCGGGCGGCGCGCCGCGGCGGATGACGACGACCGGCAGGCCGAGCTCGCGCGCCGCGGCGATCTTGGCGTAGGTCGCGTCGCCGCCGCTCGCCTTGGTGACGAGCACGTCGATGCGATGCGCGCGCATCAGCGCGCGCTCGGCATCGAGCGCGAAGGGCCCGCGCGCGAGCAGCAGCTCGGCCGAGGCGAAGTCGAAGCGCAGCGGCGGCTCGATCGTGCGGACCAGGAAGTGACGGTCGCGAATCGCGGCGAAGGCCTCGAGGTCGCGATGACCGAGCGTCAGGAAGATGCGCCGGCCGAGCGCGGCCGCGGCCGACGCCGCAGCGACGCCGTCCTCGACCTCGATCCAGCGGTCGCCGGACACGCGCGGCCACGCCCCGCGGCGCAGGGTCACGAAGGGCGTCCCCGCCGCCCGCGCCGCGGCGATCGCCTGCGCCTTCATCCGCGTCGCGAAGGGGTGGGTCGCATCGACGAGGGCGTCGATCCGCTCGCGCCGCAGGAAGGACGCGAGGCCCGCGGCGCCGCCGAAGCCGCCGCGATGCAGGATGCCACGGACGGCACGCGGTGCGCGCGTGCGGCCGGCCTGGGCGGTGACGACGTCCAGCGCGCGGCCGTGGCGCTCGACCAGGCGCGCGGCGAGCTCGCGCGCCTCCGTCGTGCCGCCGAGGATCAGGATGCGCCGATGCCGGGCCGCGCGCCTCATCACTCGGCGCCGGCGCGGCCGATGAGCATCCCGGCGCGATCGAAGACGGCGACCTCGAGCGCGACGTCGCCCGCGAGAACCGCAAGCGCGGTCGCCCGCGCGCGCGCGGCCGCGAGCCTCGCCAGCGCGATGCCCGCGGAATCGGCGAGTGCCAGCGCCTCGCCCGCGCCGGCCGCCGCGGCGATCGCCGCGACCAGCGAAGCGTCCGCGCCGGCGTCGCGCGCCATCGCCGCCAGCGCCGCCAGGTCGACGCGCGAGGCGTTCGAATGCAGATCGAGCTGCCCTTGCGCCAGCTTGACGATCTTGGCGAAGCCGCCGGCCAGCGTGACCCGCGGCACGGGATGGTTGCGCAGATACTTGAGCGTGCCGCCGACGAAGTCGCCCATGTCGATCAGCGCCATCTCGGGCAGGCCGTGCAGCCGCTGCACCGCCGCCTCGGAGGTCGAGCCGGTCGCGGCGGCGATGTGCGTGAGCCCCGCGGCGCGCGCGACGTCGATGCCGCGATGGATCGAATGGATCCAGGCTGCGCAGGAGAACGGCACGACGATGCCGGTGGTGCCGAGCACCGACAGGCCGCCGACGATCCCCAGCCGGCCATTGAGCGTCTTGCGCGCCAGCGCCTCGCCGCCCGGGATCGAGACCGTGACGACGACGTCGTGGTCGCCGGCGAAGCGCTGCGCGGCATCGGTGATCGCGGCGGCGATCATCGCCCGTGGGCCGGGATTGATCGCCGGCTCGCCGGGCGGGATCGGCAGGCCGGCGCGCGTGACCGTGCCGACACCCTCGCCCGCGCGGTAGAGCACGCCCGCGCCGGCGGGCCCGCGCTCGACGCGTGCGCGCACCAGCGCACCGTGGGTGACGTCGGGGTCGTCGCCGGCGTCCTTGACGACGCCGGCCTCGGCCCAGCCCTCGCCGAGCCGGGTCTCGACCAGCGGGAAGCTCGGCGTCTGGCCCTTCGGCAGTGTGATCGTCACCTCGGCCGGGAAGCGCCCGGTGAGCAGCGCCTCGCAGGCGCCACGCGCGGCAGCGGCGGCGCACGCCCCGGTCGTCCAGCCGTAGCGCAGCGGACGACCGGTCGGCTTGTCGACGGGCGGCGTCGCGGTCATCGCGCGCTCACCAGCCGAGCCACCCGCCGCCCCACAGCCACGCGGCGGCGATCGCCATGGAGATCAGGGTCATCGGCACGCCGGCACGTGCGTGCTCGCGAAAGCCGAAGCAGGCGCCGACGCTGGCCGCACGCTCGGCGACGATCAGGTTGGCGATGCTGCCGACGAGGAAGAAGTTGCCGGCGAGCGTGGTCGTCAGCGCGAGGCCATAGAGCATCGACGACGACCAGCCGCTCCCCGCCGCCAGCAGCGCGATGACCGCCGGCACGTTGCCGATCGTGTTCGACACCAGGAGCGCGCCCGGCAGGAGCACGGCGAGGCGGTCCGGAAACAACGCGTGGTCGCGCGCCCAGGCCAGCGCTTCCGCGGTCAGGCCGGTGTCGGCGAGCGCGCGGTTGACCACGAACAGGCCGGTGAACAGCAGCAGCAGCGGCCAGTCGACCGCGGTCAGCATGGTGCGGCTGGCGAAGCGTCGGCTGAGCAGCAGCACCGCCGCGACCGCGAGGGCCGAGAGCTCGCGCGGCACCGGCGTGAGGAACAGCACGAGCAGCGCTGCGGTCGCGAGCGCGGCCTTGATCGTCTGGTCGCGCTCGACCGGCGGCAGGGCCGGGACCTCGCGTCCCGGCGTCCGGCGCAGCTCGTCGGCCCAGACGCGCGCGACCACGAGATGGATGACCACGAGTGCTGCCAGCGCGGGCGGGCCACAGACCGCGAGGAACTTCACGAAGTCGAGCGCGCCGACCTGGCCGATCACGATGTTCTGCGGATTGCCGATGATCGTCGCGGCCGAGCCGGCGTTGGCGGCGCCGGCGAGCGCGGCGAGGAACGGACGCGGGTCGAGGTCGCGCGCGACCAGCCCGCGGACCAGGAGCGGCGTCATGACGAAGACGACGACATCGTTCACCAGCACCGCCGAAAGCCCGCCGCCGATGGCGATGGTGAGCGCGAGCAGTCGGTGCGGCGACCCCGCCGCGGCGGCGATGCGCGCCGCGATCCAGTCGTAGAGGCCGGCGGCGGCGAAGCGCGCCGACACGATCATCAGCGCGAAGAGCAGGATCAGGGTCGGGAAATGGATCGCCGCGGCCACGGACTCCGGCGCCACCGCGCGCGCCACCACGACGAGCACGGCGGCGACCAACGCCATGCCGCTGCGATCGATCGCCAGCCCCGGCAGCCGGCCGAGCGCCATGCCGACATAGGTGACGGCGAAGACGACGAGCACGAACGCGGTCATGCCGCGAGCGCGAAGAGATCGATCGGGGCCTCGCGCCCGCGGATCGGATGCGGCGGCAGGCGCAGCCAGCGCGCATGGCCGGACTCGCCGGCGGCCTCGACGATGGCGGTGGAGGCGAGGATCGTGGTGCCGTGCTCCTTGGTCATCTCCTGCAGCCGCGCGGCGACGTTCACCGTGTCGCCGATCACCGTGAACTCGAGCCGCGTCTCGTCGCCGATCGTGCCGGCGAAGACCTCGCCGAAATGCGCGCCGATGCCGACCGCGACGGGCGAACGTTCGCCGCCGATCTCGGCGGGCCAGCGTGCGATCTCCGCGAGCACCGCGCGCGCCGCATCGAGCGCGCGCGCGGGATCGTCGCCGCGCACCTGCGGCACGCCGAAGACGGCGAGGATCCCGTCGCCCAGGAACTTCTCGATCAGCCCGCCGCGCGCCTCGATCTCGCGTGTCACGCGCTGACGGAACTCGCCGAGGAACGGCCCGATCGCGTCCGGCGCGAGCAGCTCGGAGCGCCGCGTGAAGCCGCGGATGTCGATGAACAGGATGGCGGCGCGCTGGCGGCGGCCGCGGCGCAGCGTCTCGTCGCCGGCCGCAGCGATCGCCTCGACGACCTGGCGCGGCAGGAATCGCGTCAGGTTGGACCGCGCGCGCGTCTCGGTGATCGCGCGCAGCAGCAGGTTGCGGCTGCGGCGGACCGCGATGACCAGCACGATCCCGGCCATCGCGAGGATCGTCAGCCGCACCAGCGCCGGCGGCACGCCCAGCAGCGGGATCACGCTGTCGAGCGGCGCGCCCTCGACGTGCATCGGCGCGCACATCGCCGCGACGGCGATGGCGGCGAGGATCGCCACCAGCGCGAAGACCTGCACGCGCACGTCGTAGCGCAGCGTGCCGAAGGCGAGGACGAGCGGCGCCAGCCAGATCGCCGGAAAGACCGCGCCGAACGACGACGGCAGCCCGGACTGCAGGTAGCCGGCAACGAGGCCGCCGCCGAGCAGCGAGGCGTCGAGGCCGACGAAGACGAAGGACATCCAGGACCGGAAGCGGCCGGGCACCGACAGGCGCAGGCTCGCGACGGCGACGGCGAGATAGCCGACCAGCGTCACCGCGGCCGTGAGCATCTGCCAGCGCGGCGCCGCCGCGCGGCCGATCACCGTCGGGGCGAGCGCGAACACGACGAGGGCGCCGCCGAAGACGAGCGCCGTCACCACGCGCAGGCGTGCGATGGTCGCCTCGGCGCGCACGGCCGCCTCGTCGAGGAGGCGCGCCAGTCCCGGATCGTCTGGCACCGTCATGCCCTCATTCTCGGGGCGGTCCGGCAGGGACGCAACGCAACTGAAGCGGGCGACGCGGAACCGGCCGGCGAGGGAACAGCCACACGGAACCGCCCCGGCGCAATCGCCGCGCACCGGCGACGACGGCGCACACCAGCTCGACGCAGCCGAGGGTTGGATCCCGCGGCCCGGCCTCGTGCGGCTGGCCCGGTCGGCGCCGCTTCGCTAGCCTGCATGGATGTTCGACCTCGAATCCCTCGGGCTTCCGGCCTTCCAGCCGGGCTGGGTCTGGCTGGTCGGTGGCGGCCCGGGCGATCCGGCGCTGCTCACGCTCGCGGCGCTGCACGCGCTGCGCCAGGCCGACGTCGTCGTCTACGACGCGCTGGTCGACCCGCGCATCCTCGACCTCGCCCGCCCCGAGGCGCGGCGCGACTACGCCGGCAAGCGCGGCGGCAAGCCGTCCCCGCGACAGCGCGACATCTCGGCGCGGCTCGTCGAGCTGGCGCGCGACGGCCTGCGCGTCCTCCGGCTCAAGGGCGGGGATCCGTTCGTCTTCGGCCGGGGCGGCGAGGAGGCCCTCGCCCTCGTCCAGGCCGGGATCCCGTTCCGCATCGTGCCCGGCATCAGCGCCGGGATCGGCGGCCTCGGCTATGCCGGGATCCCGGTCACGCATCGCGACACCAACCACTGCGTCACCTTCGTGACCGGCCACGGCGTCACCGGCGACGTGCCCGACGGCCTCGACTGGGCGGCGATCGCGCGCGGCAGCCCGGCGCTCGTGTTCTACATGGGGCTCAAGCATTTCGGGACGATCGCGCAGCGCCTGATCGCGGCCGGCCGGACGCCCGACGATCCGGTGGCGATCGTCAGCCGAGCCACCACCGATCGGCAGGTCGTGCTCGAGACCACGCTGGCGCGCGCCGCGACCGACGCCGAGACCGCCGGGATCGAGCCGCCGACGATCATCGCGATCGGCGAGATCGTGCGGCTGCGCGCCGGTCTCGACTGGCTCGGCGCGCTCGGCGGGCGCCGCCTCGATCCGGATCCGCTCGGCCTGCGCGGTGCGGCGCGCGAGACGGGCTGATCGCCGCGGCGGACGACGCCGCCGACGTCACGCCCGCGACGCGATCCAGCGGCGGCGCAACCGCAGCGCCGGGGGCGTGATCAGCGCCAGCGCCGCGGCCGCGAGCAGCACGGCCGAGATCGGACGGGTGAAGAAGATCGATGCGCTGCCATGCGACAGCGTCAACGACTGGCGCAGCGAGTTCTCGAAGATCGTGCCGAGCACGAGCCCGAGGATCATCGGCGCCGCCGGCCAGTCGTAGCGCATCATCGCCCAGCCGAGGGCTCCGAACCCCAGCAGCATCCACACGTCCTCGATCGAGTTCGCCTGCGAATACACGCCGGCGACGCACAAGGCGAGGATCGGCGGATAGAGCCAGGAATACGGGACGCGCAACAGCCGCGCGAAGAGGCCGGCGAGCGGCAGGTTCATCACCAGCAGGATGAGGTTGCCGATATACATGCTGGCGATGACGGTCCAGACGAGCTGGGCATTCTTCTCGAACAGCTCGGGGCCGGGGCGGATTCCGAACATGATCAAGGCGCCGAGGATGATCGCCGTGGTGCCGGAGCCCGGGACACCGAGCGCCAGCATCGGCACCATCGCGCCGGCTGCCGCGGCGTTGTTCGACGATTCCGGCCCCGCGACGCCCTCGATCGCTCCCCGGCCGAAGCGCGAGGGATCCCGGGCGAGCTTCTTCTCGACGATGTAGGCGACGAACGAGGCGATCGTCGCGCCGGTGGCCGGCAGGACGCCGATCAGGAATCCGATCGCGCTGCCACGCAGGATGGGCAACCGGCTGCGCCGCCACTCCTCGCGCGACGGCAGGACGCCGGAGACCTTGGTAATCGGCTGGACGCTCGCCATCCCGACGCTCGACAGCACCTCGCCGATGCCGAACAGCGCGACCGTCAACACGATGAAGCCGATGCCGTCGAGCAGCCAGACCCGATCGAAGGCGAAGCGCGCGACGCCCGTCTGCTGGTCGACGCCGATCGTGCTGACGAGAAGCCCGAACATCCCCGCGGTAAGTCCCTTGAGCACGGAGCCGCCGACCGCGGCGAGCGCGGTCAGGCCGAGGACGACGAGCGAGAAATACTCGGGCGGGCCGAAGGCGAGCGCCGCGCGCGCGAGCGGCGGAGCGAGCAGCATGAGACCGATCGTCGAGATCGTCCCGGCGATGAAGGAGCCGATCGCCGCGATGCCGAGCGCGACTCCGGCCTTGCCCTGCAACGCCATCTGATAGCCGTCGATGCTCGTCATCACGCTCGACGGCTCGCCGGGCACGCTGATCAGCACCGACGTCAACGTGCCGCCGTACTGGGCGCCGTAGTAGATGCCGGCGAAGAGGATGATCGCCGAGGTCGGGTCGGCGCCGAAGGTGAGGGGCAGCAGCAGGGCGATGGCCGAGGACGGACCGATTCCCGGCAAGGCGCCGACGAGCTGGCCGGCGAAGACCCCCGCGAAGCACATCACCAGGTTCCACGGCGTCACCGCGCTCGCGAAGCCGCCGGCCAGCTCGTAGAGCACGGACATCGCCTAGAAGCCCCACGGTCCGGCCGGCAGCGGAACGCCGAGCCACGAACGGAAAACAAGCGTCAGACCCGCCGAGACGCCCATGGCGGCCGCGACCGATCCGACGATCGGAAGCCGCTCCGCGACACGGAAGAGGAAGAGCATCGCCAGCGCCATCGAAGCGAAGAATCCCGCCGTCTCGATGCCCGCAACGCCGGCCGCGAGCGCGAGCAGCACGGTCGCGGGCCGACGCACCGGCGCCCTCGCCTCGCCGGCCTCGCCGCGTCCGAGGACGTCGGCAAGGGTCGCGGCGACCGCGAGGACCGTGAGCAGCACGCCGTAGAGGAGCGGCAGGAATCCCGAAGCCGGGGCGAATCCCTCCCAGAGCGGCATCCCCGCCGCCACCGCGACCCAGAACGCGCCGGCTCCGATGAAGACGGCGCAGAGGATGAGCTCGCCCTCGAAGCCGCGGAGCTTCATCGACTAGGCCGGCTTGCCGAGAAGGTCGCGGTAGAGCTTCTCCTGGTCTTCGAGGAAGCGGGCGAAGGCCGCGCCGGCGATCGGGGCCTCGGACGCGATGTTGTCCTTGATGTAGGCCTTGAACGCCGGCGTCGCGACGACCTTGGCGAGGACGCCTTCCCAGTACCGCGCCGCGTCGTCGGGCGCGCCCTTCGGCATGGCCACGCCGCGCCACATCTGGAAGTTCGGCGCGGCGATGCCCTGCTCCTTCATCGTGGGGACGTCCGCGAGCGCCGCGAAACGATCGTCGCGGAACACGCCCAGCGCGCGCACGGCCTTCGATTGCAGATGGCCCATGAACTCGAGCGGATTGCCCATGCAGGCCTGGACGTGTCCGCCGAGCAGCTGGGTCAGCGCCTCGCCGCCGCTGTTGAAGTTGAGCACGTTGTATTCCGCGCCGCTGGCCTTGGCGAAGACCGCGATCGCCATCACGTCCGTCGTCCCGCCGGTCGCGAACGGGATGCTCTTCGGCGGCCGGCTCTTCGCCGTCGCGACGAACTCCTTCGCGTCCTTCCACGGCGCGTCGCCCTTCACGAACAGGAGGAAGTCGTCGAGCATCACGTTCATCACCGGCCGCACCTCCGACAGCGTCTTCGCCGCCGGATTGAGGATCGGCGTGATCTGGGTCGAGCCGTTCACCAGGATGATCGTGTGCGCGTCTCCCGCCTTGCGCGACGTCACGTAGCTGATGCCGGTGGCGCCCCCGCCGCCGGGCCGGTTGTTCAGCACGATCGGCACCGGCACGAGCTTCTCGTCGACCATGATCTTGTGCATGACGCGCGCGAGCAGGTCGGCGCCGCCGCCGACGGCGAAGGGGACGACGAACTCGACGTCGCGGGTCGGCACCCAGGACGACTGGGCCGAGGCGGCGGGCGCCGCGCCGATGACGGGCAGTGACGAGGCCGTGAGCAGGATGTTGCGTCGCGTGAGCATGGTCGTGTCCTCCCTGTGGGCCTTTGTGGCCATTGAACGTCGACGCCCGTTGCAGGCGTTCGGCGACTAGCGCGCGGTCGTCGGCGCGATCGCGGCAAGCATGTAGGTCTCGTTGCCGACCTCCGTGACGGTGGAGACGATCGCGCCGCGCTGCAGATCGAGAAGCCAAACCAGGCTGCTGCGCGGCCCCGCCTTGGCGCCGCCCACGACGCAGGCGTAGCGGCCGCCGGCCATCGCGATCCCGCGCGGCCGCGGCTGCGCGCCGGTCGGCGTGACGGGATGGATGCGCGCCGCTTCCGCGGGTCGTCCGGCGATCGCATCGGCGACATCGACGAGCGAAATCGTGTTCGACCGGAAGCAGGTCGCCACGACATGTCGGCCGTCCGGCGTGAAGGCGACGGCGAAAGGACGGGTCTGCTCGTTGGGCTCATCGCTGCCCACGCGCACGCGCGCGACCTCCGCATCCTTGCCCCCGGCTGCGGCGCGCGCGACGTCGATGATCGAGATCGTCCGGCCTTCGTACGGCATGGACATGCTCTCGCGCGCCGCGACGGCGACGAGGCGGCCGTCGCCGCTCGCGGCCAGGCCGAACGGCCCGGTCTCGACCGGCACGCGGCAAATCTCGGCGCCCGGATCGCCGGCCATCGCGGCGCCAAGATCGAGGACCGAGACGTCGCTGAAGCCGCCGTTGCCGACGAACACGAAGCCGCCCTGCAACGGCGAGACCGCGATGCCCGTTGGGTTGGGATAGCGCCCGAAGCTGGGATGCGGGCTGTCGTGCCTGCTCGGCCCCGGGGCCGGATGACCGGCCGCTTCGCGAAGCATGATCCGGCGCACGACCTCGCGCTTCGACGTGTCGAACGCGGTGATCTCGTCGCCGCCGTCCTCGCTGCCCGGCGATTCGCCGCAATTGACGAGCAGCGTGCGCCCATCCGGCGTCAGCGCGAGGCCGACCGGTCCCGAGCGGCCCGTCGGCATGAACGCCGCGACCGCTCCGAGCCTGCCGTCATGGGCCGGATCGGCGGCCTTTTCGAGGTCGACCACCGTGATCAGGCCGGGATGCCCGTGCTGGTACTGGCCCGCCCCGGACGGCGTCGCCGCGCCGGAATGATTGACGACATAGGCGTATCGCGAAGCCTGGTCGACGACGACCGCGACCGGCTGGCCGCTCGCCGGAGTCTCCGGCACGCCATCGCCGTCGGCGTCGATGTCGGGCGTGACGCGCGGGCGGGAGATCACCGCATTGGGCGTGCAGTCGTTCTCGGCGGACAGCGCTTTCTCGACGTCGACGATCGCGACGTTGTTGTCCCAGCGACCGCTGACGATCAGACGACCAAGTTGCTTCCCCATGCCCCGCCGTCCCCTGCCCTGTCGCGATCGAGCCTATGGGTCGCCGCCGGGCCGTGCAACGAGCTTGGCGCCGAGCGCGCGCAGCGGCGCGCGCGATTCAAGGCTTGCCCCACGAAGCCGCCGGCCCGAGAATCGCGCGCATGAAGCCCGTGCTTGCCGTCGCCTCGGTCGCTCTCGCCCTCGTCCTTTCCGCCTGCGCGTCGCAGACGGTCTGGCACAAGGAAGGGGCCGAGGAAGAGGATCTCCGCCTTGCCCAGCGCACCTGCTCGCGGGAGGCCGAGCGCTACGGCTTCGCCTTCGAGGGCGCGCGCAACGCCGACGACACGACGGCGGGCGAGCGGCGCGCGGGGTCGGCCGGCGGCGGCGTCTATCGCGAATGCATGGAGCGGCAGGGCTGGCGCCGCTATCGCGACACGGCGCCGCGCTGAGCGCCGCGCCGTGCGATGACGCGCAGGCTCCGACTCGCCGTCGCGATCGCGGCCGCCCTCACCGGCATCGCGATCGGCTTCGCGCTCCAGAACTGGATGTTCGACAACGGCCCTCCGACATCGGTCATCTCGGCCCAGGTCGGCGGCCCGTTCAGGCTTCGCGACCATGAGGGGCGCGAGGTCACCGAGGCCGACTATCGCGGCAAGGTGCAGCTGTACTTCTTCGGCTACACCAACTGCCCGGACATCTGCCCGATGGGCCTCGCGCGCATCGCCGAGGTGATGGACGCGCTCGGCGCCGACGCCGCCAAGGTGAAGCCGATCTTCATCTCGGTCGACCCGCAGCGCGACACGCCGGCTGTGATGAAATCCTATGTCGAGCACTTCTATCCGGGCATGGCCGGCCTCACCGGCACGGCCGAGCAGATCGCCGCGGTCGCGAAGGCGTTTCGCGTCTACTACAAGGTGCACGGCGATCCGGCGACCAATCCGAACTATCTCGTCGACCATTCCGGCTTCATCTACGTGATGAACCGGGACGGCGGCTTCGTCGGCACCTTCTCGCCGGAGAGCGCGAACGACGCGGCGGTGAAGCTGATCCGCCGCGCGCTCTGAGGCGCGCCGCGATGCGCGGCCTGATCCTCGCGGCACCGGGCTCCGGCCACGGCAAGACCACGCTCACCCTCGCCCTTCTGCGCGCGATGCGCGACCGCGGCCTGCGCGTCGCGCCGGCGAAGATCGGGCCCGACTACATCGATCCGACCTGGCATCAGCGCGCCGCGGGCCGGCCGTCGCCAAATCTCGATCCGTGGGCGATGCGCGCGGCGAGCCTGCGCCGCGTGCTCGGCGCCCTCGCCGGCGACGCGACGTTCGTCCTGGCCGAGGGCGTGATGGGGCTGTTCGACGGCATCGACGCCGTCGGCACGGCCTCGACCGGCGACCTCGCCGCTCGGCTCGGCTGGCCGGTCGTCCTCGTCGTCGATGCGCACGGCATGGCCGCCTCCGTCGCGCCGCTCGTCGCCGGCTTCGCGTGTCATCGGCCGACGGTCGCGATCGCCGGCGTGATCCTCAACCGCGTCGGCAGCGCTCCTCACGCGGCGCTGCTGCGCGACGCCCTCGCCGCGGCCTGTCCCGGGATCGCGGTGCTGGGCAGCCTGCCGCGCGACGCGGCGATCGCCCTGCCCGAGCGGCATCTCGGCCTGGTGCCGGCGCGCGAGGCGTCGCAGACCGAGACGGTGATCGCGCGCGCCGCCGAACTGGTCGCCGCGTCGGTCGATCTCGACGCGTTGGCGGGCCTCGCCGGCGGGCCGGCGACGTGGTCCGTCGAGGACGACGAGGACGACGGCGGCGCCTTGCTGGCCCCGCTCGGCCAGCGCATCGCGATCGCGCAGGACCACGCCTTCCTCTTCGCCTATCCGGCCCAGCTGGCGCTGTGGCGCCGCGCCGGCGTGCGGCTCGACTTCTTTTCGCCGCTCGACGACGAGCCGCCGCCCGTCGATGCCGATGCCGTCTTCCTGCCGGGCGGCTATCCCGAGCTGCATGCGGGCCGCCTCGCCGCGGCGTCGCGCTTCGCCGCCGGCATGCGCGCCGCCGCGGCGCGCGGCGTCGCGATCTACGGCGAGTGCGGCGGCTACATGACGCTGGGCGCCGGGCTCGTCGATGCCGACGGGCGCCGCCATGCCATGCTCGGCCTTCTGCCGGTCGAGACGAGCTTCGCCGAGCGACGGCTGCATCTCGGCTATCGCGATGTGGTCGCCCGCAGCGCGACCATGCTGGGCAGCGCCGGCGCGCGCTTCGCCGGACACGAGTTCCACTACGCGCGCATCGTGTCGGAAGGTGCGGGCGAGCCGCTGTTCGACGCCTGCGATGCGCGCGGCAAGGCGCTCGGACCCGCCGGCCGCCGCGTCGGCAGCGTGGCCGGCTCCTTCGTGCATCTCGTCGACCGCCGCGCGTAAGCGGGCGGGGACGGCAGCGCGAGGTTCAAGCCCGGGCCGGCAGCACCGTGCCGCTGCAGTCGCCGAAGCCGATGCCGGCGAACCCGTCGCGCGCGGCGCGGGCGCGCAGGGTCACGCGATCGCCGTCCTGCAGGAAGCCGCGCGTCTCGCCGTTGCCGAGATCGACGGCGACCTTGCCGGCCTGCGTGAGCTCGATCAGCGATCCGGCCTGCTCGGGCGCCGGTCCCGACTGCGTGCCGGTGGCGTAGAGATCGCCGGGCCGCATGTTGCAGCCGTTGACGCTGTGATGGGCGAGCATCTGGAAGATCGACCAGTAGGAGTCGCGCAGGTTGCTGCTCGACAGCCGCACGCCGGGCGCTCCCGCCGCGCGCATCGCCGCGGTCTGCAGCCACACCTCGAGCCCGACATCCAGGGCGCCGGCCGCGCGATGCGCCGACGAATCCAGATAGGGCAGCGGCGCCGGGTCCTCGGCCGGTCGCGTCCAGGCCGTACGGAAGGGCGCGAGCGCCTCGAGCGTGACGATCCAGGGCGAGATGGTCGTCGCGAAGCTCTTGGCGAGGAACGGGCCGAGCGGCTGGTATTCCCAGCCCTGGATGTCGCGCGCCGACCAGTCGTTGAGCAGGCACAGGCCGAAGACATGCGCCGGCGCCGCGTCGAGCGCGATGCGGTCGCCGAGCGCGTTGCCGGGGCCGACGAATACGCCGACCTCCAGCTCGTAGTCGAGGCGACGGCTCGGACCGAAGACCGGCGTCGTCGCGCCGCGCGGCATGGTCTGCCCGAGCGGGCGCGCGACGTCCTGCCCGCTCACGGCGATCGACGACGCGCGACCGTGATAGCCGATCGGCAGCCACTTGTAGTTCGGGTAGAGCGGCTGGTCCGGCCGCATCAGCCGGCCGACATTGGTCGCGTGGTGGATCGAGGCGTAGAAGTCCGTGTAGTCGCCGATCGCCGCGGGCAGCGTCAGCTCGATCTCCGACTGCCGCACGAGGCACGCGCCGAGCGCCGACTGCTCGCGCGCGCCGCGCCGCAGCGCGCGCGACAGCGCCAGGCGCAGGCTCGCCCACGCCGCGGGTCCGAGCGCCATGAAGCCGTTGAGGCCCGGCGCCGCCGCGTGCGCGAGCGCGTCGCCGGGCGTGCCCGCGATCGCGCCGCTCGCCACGAGCGCGGCGAGGTCGACGACCGCGTCGCCGATCGCGATACCGCCGCGCCATGACTCGCCGCCGCCGCGCCGGCGGAAGACGCCGAAGGGCAGGTTCTGGATCGGGAACGCGGCCTCGGGCGCGTTGGCCGCGTCGAGCCAGCTGGCCAGCGCCCTGTCGTGCGTCTCGTTGATCGGGGACATCGCGTGCGGGTTCCGGGATTCAGGGACGGGTCGGGTCGAAGTTCTTCGGCAGGTCCTGCCAGCAGCGCCAGTAGTCGCGCTGGCGCGTCGCATCCTCGAGCGCGAAACGCGTCGGCCGGATCGGCAGCCGCGTCTCGAACATGAAGGCCATCGTGTCGGACACGCGATGCGGGCGCGACGTGTCGGCGGCGCTCGCCTTCAGGAAGGTGCCGGCATCCGGCCCGTGCCCGGTCATGCAGTTGTGCAGGCTCGCGCCGCCGGGCACGAAGCCCTCCGCCTTGGCGTCGTAGGCGCCGTGGACGAGGCCCATGAACTCGCTGGCGACGTTGCGATGGAACCAGGGAGGACGGAACGTGTCCTCGGCCGCGAGCCAGCGCGGCGGGAAGATTACGAAGTCGATCGCGTCGACGCCCGGCGTGTCGCTCTGCGACTGCAGCACCAGGAAGATCGACGGATCGGGATGGTCGTAGCTGATCGATCCGATGGTGTTGAACCGGCGCAGGTCGTAGCGGTAGGGCGCGTGGTTGCCGTGCCAGGCGACGACGTCGAGCGGCGAGTGGCCGATCGCCGCCGACCACAGGCGCCCCAGGAACTTGCCCACGAGCTCGAACGCGCCCTCGCGGTCCTCGTAGGCGGCGACCGGATATTCGAAGTCGCGCGGATTGGCGAGCCCGTTCGAGCCGATCGGCCCGAGGTCGGGCAGGCGCAGCGGCGCGCCGTAGTTCTCGCAGACATAGCCGCGCGCCGCACCGTCCGGCAGTTCGACGCGGAACCGGATGCCGCGCGGGATCACGGCGATCTCCTGCGGCTCGACCGCGAGCACGCCGCACTCCGTCACGATCCGCAGCCGGCCCTGCTGCGGCACGATCAGCAGCTCGCCGTCGGCGTCGTAGAAGAAGCGGTCGGTCATCGAGCGGTTGGCGGCGTAGACGTGGATCGCGCAGCCGCTCATCGCCGCCGGATCGCCGTTGCCGGCCATCGTGACGAGCCCGGCGACGAAGTCCGTCGGCGCCGCCGGCAGCGGCAGCGGGCCCCAGCGCAGCTGGTCGGGCGGCGACTCGAGCCCGGCGAAATCGCCGACCAGACCGCCGTTGTCGAGGCGCCGGAACGGCGCATGCATGGCGCCCGGGCGGATCCGGTAGAACCAGCTGCGCCGGTTGGCGCCGCGCGGCGCGGTGAACGCCGTGCCCGAGATCTGCTCGGCATAGAGCCCGTAGGCGCAGCGCTGCGGCGAGTTGCGGCCGACCGGCAGGGCGCCCGGCAGCGCCTCGGTCGCGAACTCGTTGCCGAAACCGGTCATGTACGCGCACGCCGTGTCGCGCGCGGCACGATCCGCAGTCGCTTCGCGTCCCTGCTCGGCCATGGCACGTCCTCCCGTCGGCGAATCGGCGCACCGGTCGCGGGGCCGCGCCGGCGCCGGGCCATCCTAGACCTCCCGCGCGTCGCGACGGGAGCGGCTCGCGCGACCGCCCAAGCGGCCGGGGGCGCCGCCGCGACAAGACGTCTTTCCAAGCCGTTAGCCGCTTCTTAAGCTCGCCGCGCCGAGACTCGACGCGTTAGGCTCGGCGCCTTGCTCGTTCGACTCGGAAAGGCCGGTCGTGCTCTATCATTTCTACGATCTGCATCACGCGATGGTCACGCCGGCGCGGCTCATGGCCGAGACGCTGCAGCACGTCTTCAGCCATCCGCTGGTTCCCGCCTCCTACACCCGCATGGGCCGCGCGATCGCCGCCGGGTCGGAGATCTTCGAGCGCGCCACGCGCCGTCACGGCAAGCCCGAGTTCGGCATCAAGTCGGTGCCGGTCGACGGCACCCCGGTCGCCGTCAGCGAGCACGTCGCCCACGCCAAGCCGTTCTGCGAGCTGCGCCACTTCCGCAAGGCCGTCGATGGCGCCGGGCGCCACGAGCCGCGCGTCATGATCGTGGCGCCGATGTCGGGACACTACGCGACGCTGCTGCGCGACACGGTCGCGGCCCTCCTGCCCGGGCACGACGTCTACATCACCGACTGGATCAACGCCTGCCAGGTGCCGCTGTCGCAGGGCCGCTTCGACCTCGACGACTACGCCGACTACATCATCGAATTCCTGCACGTGCTGGGACCGGGCACGCATGTCGTCGCCGTCTGCCAGCCCTCGGTGCCGGCGCTCGCCGCCGCCGCGATCATGGCGGGCGAGGACGATCCGGCCGCGCCGGCGTCGATGACGCTGATGGGCGGGCCGATCGACACGCGCATGAGCCCGACCAAGCCCAACAAGCTGGCGGAGTCGAAGCCGCTGAAATGGTTCGAGCGCAGCGTGCTGTCGACGGTGCCGGCGATCTACCCCGGCGCGGGACGCAAGGTCTACCCGGGATTCCTGCAGCTCACCGGCTTCATGAGCATGAACCTCGACCGCCATTTCGGCTCGACGGTGAAGCACTTCCAGCATCTCGTGCGCGGCGACGGCGACAGCGCCCAGGCGCATCGCAAGTTCTACGACGAGTATCTCGCCGTGATGGACCTCTCGGCGGAGTTCTACCTGCAGACGATCGACATCGCCTTCCAGCGCCATCTGCTGCCGCGCGGCCTGTGGGTGTCGCGCAACCGCCGGGTCGACACCAAGGCGATCACCCGGATGGCGCTGATGACGGTCGAAGGCGAGCTCGACGACATCTCCGGCCCGGGCCAGACGCGCGCGGCCCACGGCCTCTGCGCCAACATCCCCGCCGACAACCACCGCCACTACTTCGCCAAGGGCGTCGGGCACTACGGCATCTTCAACGGCAGCCGCTGGCGCTCGATGATCCTGCCCGAGCTGCGCGACTTCATCCGCCAGCACGATCGCGCCTGACGCCGGCGCCGGATCCCCGGCGCGGCGGCCGCGCGCATCAGGACGCTTGGGCGGGCACCGGCCGCGTCACGAGCACGACGCCGGCGACGATCACCGCGGCGGCGAGCCAGATCCACGGGCTGAGCTGCTCGCCGAACAGGAGCCAGCCCCAGAAGATGCCGGCGACGGTGACGATGTAGGCGACCTGGCTCATGAACACCGCGCCGGCGAGGCGCAGGATCTCGTACATCAGGAACTGCGACAGCACGCCGGTGCCGGCGTGCACCAGCAGCGCCAGGTCGGCCTTCAGGGTTGCGGTCCCGGGCATGTAGAACTGGCCGGTCGCGAGCGCGATCGGCAGGACGAAGGCCGCCGAGGCCAGCTGGAACAGCGCCCCCACCATCCAGGAATCGAGCCCGGCCGGCCGGGCGCGCGCGACGTAGATGCTGCCGACGCCGTGCACCGTCGGACACATCAGCGCGAGCAGCACCCAGGCCGCCATGCCGGGCTCTGGCAGGCTCGCGCGCGGCAGCACGATCAGCGCCACGCCGACGAGCCCCGCGAGCGTGCCCAGCGCGCGCGTGGCGACGAAGCGCTCGTAGCGCATCGCAAGCGACGCCGCGTAGGTGATCACGGGGCCGAGCGTGATGATCACGGCCATCACGCCGGTCGGCACGTGGCGCACCGAGCTGAACATGAAGAAGGACGGCAGCGCGTTGACCGACAGCCCGCCCAGCACCGTGTAGAGCGCGAGCCCGCGGCTCGGCGTCGCGCGCGAGCGCTGCAGCAGCGCGAAGGCGAGCAGGCCGATGCCGCCGCCGAAATGGAACCAGAAGCCGTAGCCGAGGGTCGGGATCCCGCCGGCGCCGCCGGTGCGCGCGAGGCCGAAGGTCCCGCCCCAGATGATGCCGACCGCGAGCAGCATGAGGATCAGCGCCGCGCGGGGCTGCGGCGTCGGGAACGCGATGGGCATGGACCGGCGAGCTTCGGCCACCGGGCCCGCACCGCGCAATGCCGGCGCGCACGAGGCGACGCAACGCTGCCCTGCGCGTCACGGCGCCGCGCGCCGCGCGCCGTGGTTGAACTGGCGCGCGCGATCATCGAGCGTTGACCGGCGGACAGCGGGTCGGGAGGCGCGCGATGCAGGACATCACCACGGACGTGGTCGTCGTCGGTGGCGGCGGCACCGGGCTGGCAGCGGCGATCGAGGCGGCGCAGGCCGGGGCACGCACGCTCCTGATCGAGAAGAACCCGACGCTGGGCGGCACGACCGGCTGGTCGGTCGGCTCGATCACGTCGAGCGCGACGGCCGAGCAGCGCGCCGTCGGGATCACCGACACCCCGCAGGAGCATTTCGACGACATGCCGCGCTTCCACGGCCGTCACGCCGGCCGCGACAACGAGGCGCTGCGCCGACTGCTGGTCGAGAACACCCCCGACACGATGCGCTGGCTGCGCGAGCTCGGCCTCGTCTTCGTCGATCCGATGCCCGAGCCGCCGCACCAGAAGCCGCGGCTGCACAACGTGCTGCCCAATTCGCGCGCCTTCGTCTTCCACCTGGAGCGCCGCGCCCGCGCGCTCGGCGTCGAGATCCGCTGCGCCACCGCCGCCGTCCGGCTCCTGCGCGACGGCGGCAGGGTCGGCGGCGTCGAGGCGACCGGCCCCGGCGGCGCGCTGCGCGCGACCGCGCGACGCGGCGTCGTGCTGGCGGCCGGGGACTACAGCGCCAGTCGCGACCTCAAGGCGCAGCTCGTCTCCGACGCCGTGGCGGCGGTCGAGCCGTTCAATCCGGCGAGCACCGGCGACGGCCATCGCATGGCGCTGGAGGCCGGCGCGAGGATCCTCAATGGCGACATCGTCTGGGGCCCGGAGATCCGCTTCGTGCCGCCGACGGCGCGGCCGTGGGTCCAGCGCCTGCCGCCCTCGACGCTGCTCGCCCGCATGATGCGGATCGGCATGAAGGTGGCGCCGCCCGCGCTGCTGCGCCCCTTCCTGATGAGCTTCCTGACCACGGCGCTGGCGCCGTCGGCGAATCTGTTCGCCAAGGGCGCGATCATGGTCAACGCGCGCGGCGAGCGCTTCGCGGAGGAGCTCGACGCCCCCGCGCCGGCGCTCGCCCGGCAGCCCGACGGCGTCGGCTACATCATCCTCGACGCGACCGTCGCGCGGCAGTTCGGCGCCTGGCCGAACTTCATCTCGACGGCGCCGGGCGTCGCCTACGCCTACCTCGACGACTATCGCCGCAACCGGCGCGACGTGTTCCGCGAGGCGCCGACGCTTGATGCGCTCGCGTCGAGCCTCGGCATCGAGCCGGCGCGTCTGCGGCAGACCGTCGAGACGCACAATGCCGCGCTCTCGAGCGGCGCCGGCCGCGCCACCTCGAACCAGCCGCCGCGGCCACCGATCGCGACGGCGCCCTTCATCGCGCTCGGCCCCGCCCGCAGCTACATCATGTTCACCGACGGCGGCCTTGCGGTGAGCGAGCGCCTCGAGGTGCTCGACGGCGCCGGGCAGCCGATCCCGGGCCTGTTCGCCGGCGGCTCGACCGGCCAGGGCGGGCTGCTCCTCGAGGGCCATGGCCATCACCTCGGCTGGGCCTTCACCTCGGGCCGCATCGCCGGGCGCAACGCGGCGGCGAGCGCGCCGGCCTGATGCGGAACGGCAGGTGCGCCGCGACCGGCGATCGGTCAAGCTGACCGCGCCATGACGATCCGCCCGCTCCGCGCCGACGACGTCGGCCTGCCGCGCCTCACATTCGACGGCGCCCCGCCGGCCGCGGACGCCTTCGACCTGTCGAGCCATGCGCGCGCGCGCGAGGCGCTGCAGTTCGGCCTGCCGATCCGCGAGGTCGGCTTCAACATCTTCGTGATGGGCGACGATCGCAGCGGCCGCATGACCGCGACCCTCGCCTTCCTCGCCGAAGCGGTGGCCGATCGCGGGCCGGCCGGCGACTGGGTCTATCTCAACAACTTCCGTCGACCCCACCGGCCAAAGCCCTATCAGCTGCCGACCGGCACGGGCCGCCAGTTCCGCGACCGCATGGCAGCGCTGGTGCCGCGGCTGCGCGAGTCGCTGCAGAAGGCGATGTCGGCCGAGAGCGTGCAGGCCAGCATCCACGGCGAGGCGGAGAAGCTGCGCGGCGAGATCGCGCGCCGCATGGGCGCGCTGCGCGCCGACGCGCAGGCGCAGGGCCTCGACGTCGTCGAGACGGAGCGCGGGATCGCGCTGATGCAGCTGCCGCAGACGACGCAGCCGCCGTCACCGGACGCTGTCGCCCGGCTCGGGCACGACGTCGAGGAGACGAGCCGCTGGATCGCCGAGCGCCAGGTCGCCTTCACGCAATGGCGCCAGGGTATCGCCAGGCAGCTGGGCGAGCAGGTGGCGGGCGTGCTGCTCGACGAGGCGATCAGCGCCTTCGCGAGCCAGCCGCGCCTCGCCCGATGGCTGACCGAGATGCGCGTGGATCTCGTCGAGCACGTGCCCGGGCTGCTGATGCTGCCGCCCGACGAGCTGCCCGCCGCCTTCGAGGCGATGCAGCGCCGCTATTCGGTGAACCTCCTGGTCGACCACGGCGACGAGTCGCACCCGCCCGTCGTCGTCGAGCCCAATCCGACCTACGAGAACCTGTTCGGCCAGATCGACTACAAGCAGGTGCAGGGGGCGCTCTCCACCGACTTCACGCTGATCCGGTCGGGCGCCCTCCATCGCGCCAACGGCGGCATCCTCGTGCTGCGCGCCGAGGCCATCGCCGCGGATGCCGAATTGTGGAGCTTCCTGAAGGCCGCGCTGCGCGACCGCGCGATCCGCATCGAGGAGCGCCATCGCAGCGGCGGCCCGCCGATCGCCGGCGCGCCGCGGCCCAAGGCCGTGCCGCTCGACGTCAAGGTGATCCTCGTCGGGCATCCGCGCTGGTACTACGTGTTCTTCTCGGTCGATCCCGACTTCCAGCACTATTTCAAGATCCGAGCCGAGATCGAGCCCGACCTGCCGGCGACGCCGGCGAACATCGCGAGCTACGTGTCGATGATCCGGCGGATGGCCGCCGGGCCGCAGGCCCTGCCGGTCGACGACGGCGCGATGGCGCGGCTGCTCGGCATCGCGGCGCGCTGGGCCGACGACCGCACGCGGCTGACCGCGCGGTTCGAGCTGATGGAGGACTACCTCACCGAGGCGGCGGCGCATGCGCGCGGCGCCGGCAAGTCGATCATCGACGCGGACGTCGTCGACACGACGGGCGCGGCGCGGCGGCGGCGCAACGGCCTGATCGAGGACCGCAGCCACGGCCTGATCACCGACGGCACGGTGCTGATCGACGTGACCGGCCGCGTGATCGGCCAGGTCAATGCGCTGACGGTGCGCGAGGTCGGCGAGTACAGCTTCGGCGCCCCCAGCCGGGTGACAGCGCGCGCGGCCATGGGCCGGCGCGGCATCATCAACATCGAGCGCGACGTGTCCCTCGGCGGGCCGATCCAGCAGAAGGCAGCGATGGTGATCCAGGGCTGGCTGATGGGCCGCTTCGCGCGGCGCCATCCGCTCGCCTTCAACTGCTCGCTGACCTTCGAGCAGAACTACGGCGGCGTCGAGGGCGACAGCGCCTCGCTCGCCGAGCTGGTCGCGATCCTGTCCGACGTCGCCGGCGTGCCGGTGCGCCAGGACATCGCGATCACGGGCTCGGTCAATCAGCGCGGCCAGGCCCAGCCCGTGGGCGGGGTACGCAACAAGGTCGAGGGCTTCTACCGCACCTGCCTCGATCGCGGCGCGCTGACGGGCACCCAGGGCGTGATCGTGCCGGCGACCAACGCGCGCAACCTCATCCTCCACGACGGCGTGCGCGACGACGTGGCCGCGGGCCGCTTCCACCTGTGGACGGTCACCACGATCGAGGATGCCGTCGAGCTGATGCTCGACATGCCCGCCGGCGATCCCGACGCGCGCGGCGACTACCCGGCCGACACCGTCTACGGCCGCGTCATGGCCCAGATCATCCAATTCGACGAGCGGCTCGGCCGCGGCACCTCCGGCGCCTGACGGCCCCGGCCCCCTGACGGGCCCCACCGCCCCGCATTACGGAGCGCTTGCCGATATTATGACTGACCGGTAAGTTAGTTGCATGAGCAAGCCGACCCGCCAGCGCCGCGCCCCCGATGCCCGCCCGGGCGAGATCCTCGAGGCGGCGCTGGCGCTCTTCGTCGAGAAGGGATTCGCGGCGACGCGGCTCGAGGACGTCGCGGCGCGCGCGGGCCTCAGCAAGGCCGCTCTGTATCTCTATTTCGACGACAAGCAGACGCTGTTCGAGGCGGTCGTGCGCCAGCGCCTCACCGGCAATTTCGACGCGCTGTCGGCGATGGTGGCCGCCCACCGCGGCCCGATCGGGCCGCTGATCGGTCAGATCTTCGCCTTCATCGGCGGCCGCATCGTCGACACGCCGATCGCCGGCATCGTCAAGCTGGTGATCGGCGAGTCGCGCGCCTTCCCTGAAATCGGCCGCTTCTACCTTCGCGAGGTGATCGGCCGCGGCCTGCCGCTGATGGAACAGCTGGTGGTCCGCGGCATCGCGAGCGGCGAGTTCCGCCGCGTCGATCCCGCCTTCGCGGTGCGCTCGATGATCGGGCCGATGATGCTGGCGATGGTCTGGCGCAGCGTCCTCGAGCCGATCGGCGCCGCGAAGCTCGACGTCGCGGCCTTCAGCGCGCACCACGCCGATTTCGTGGTCCATGCGCTCAAGGCCGGGGAGCCACGACCGTGAAGCGCGTGCGCCTGATCGCGCTCGTGCTGATCGCCGCGACGGCGATCGCGAGCCGCGGCGTCTGGCAGCCCTGGATCGACGCGCGGCTCGCGGTCCTGGGCTTCGGCCCGCCGTCCCCCGTCTATCTCGGCTACGTCGAGGGCGAGACGACGCTCGTCGCAGCGCCCGTCGCCGGCCGCCTGACGGTACGCGGCGTGGAGCGCGGCGACAGCGTGCGTGCCGGGACGACGCTGTTCATCGTCGACACCGCCCAGGCCGACGCCGAGATCCGTCGCACGGAGGCCGCGGTGCACGAGGCCGAGGCGCGGCTCGCCAATCTGCTCAGCGGCCGGCGCGCCGCGGAGCAGGACGTCATCCGCGCCCAGCGCAAGGAAGTCGAGGCCGGCCTCGCGCTTGCCGAGACCGAGCTCGCGCGCGAGATCGCCCTCGCCGCGCGCGGCGCCGCCACGACGGCGCGGCTCGACCAGGCGCGCGCGGCGGCGGCGCAGCTCCGGGCGCGCAGCGAATCGCTCGCCGCGCAGGAGCGGGTCGGCGAGCTCGGCGGTCGCGACCAGGAGATCGCGATGGCCGATGCCCAGGTGATGCAGATGCAGGCCACGCTCGCGCAGGCGCGGGCGCGGCGCGACGACCTCATGCCGCGCGCGCCGCAGGACGCGCTCGTCGAAAACACCTTCTTCAATGTCGGCGAGCACGTGCCCGCCGGCGCCCCGGTCGTGTCGCTGCTCGCGCCCGACCGCGTGAAGCTGCGCTTCTTCGTGCCCGAGGCGCATCTCGCCCTCGTCGCGCCGGGCCGCAGCGTGCGCTTCGCCTGCGACTCGTGCCCGGCGACGCTGCGCGCGACCATCAGCTACGTCTCGCCGCGCCCCGAATTCACGCCGCCGGTGATCTACAGCGAGTCCGCACGCAGCAAGCTGGTCTTCCTCGTCGAGGCCCGGCTCGCGGCCGACGTCGCGGCGCTGCGTCCCGGCCTGCCCGTGCGCGTCGAGCCGCTCGACCGGGCCGCGCCGTGACCGCCAAGACCGCAGCGGCCGGGACGCCGGCGATCGACGTGCGCGGCCTGGTCAAGCGCTACGGCGCGCGCACCGTGGTCGACGATGTCAGCCTGCGTCTCGACCGCGGCCGGATCTGCGGATTCCTCGGCCCCAACGGCTCGGGAAAGACCACGACGCTGCGCATGATCTGCGGCCTCCTGACGCCCGATGCCGGCGCCGGCACCTGCCTCGGCTTCGACCTGCGGCGCGAGCGCGACGCGATCAAGCGGCGCACCGGCTACATGACCCAGCGCTTCGGCCTCTACGAGGACCTGACGATCCGCGAGAACCTCGATTTCGTCGCGGCGCTCTACGGGCTCGACCGGCGCCGGCAGCGCGTGGACGCCTCGCTCGAGCGGCTCGGCCTCGCCAGCCGGCGCGACCAGCTCGCCGGCACGCTGTCGGGCGGCTGGAAGCAGCGGCTGTCGCTCGCCGCCTGCGTGCTGCACGAACCCGAGCTGCTGCTGCTCGACGAGCCCACGGCGGGCGTCGATCCGAAGGCGCGGCGCGTGTTCTGGGACGAGATCCACGCCTATGCGGCCGACGGCATGACCGTGCTCGTCTCCACGCACTACATGGACGAGGCCGAGCGCTGCCACGAGATCGCGTACATTGCCTACGGCTCGCTGATGGCGCGCGGCACCGCCGCCGAGATCATCGCCGGGTCCGGCCTCGCCGCCTGGGTCGCCAGCGGCGACGGTGCGGATCGCCTCGCGCCGGCGCTGCGCGGCCGGCCCGGCGTCACCGCTGCGGCGGCCTTCGGGGCGACGCTGCATGTCTGCGGGCCGGATCCCGCGGCCCTGGCCGCCGCGGTCGCGCCGTTCCAGGCCGACCCGGCGCTGACCTGGCGAATCGCCGAGCCCACTCTGGAGGACGTGTTCATCCACCTCATGGGGCGCGCACGCGACAACGCGGACGCGGCCTGAGCGATGGGATTCCTCGCACGCGTCCTCGCCATGACGATAAAGGAGGCGCGCCAGCTGCGGCGCGACCGCCTGACCTTCGCGATGATGCTCGGCATCCCGATCATGCAGCTCATGCTGTTCGGCTTCGCGATAAACAGCGATCCGCGCGACCTCCCTGCGGCGATCGTCGCCGCCGACCAGTCGACGGTCACCCGCGCCATCGCGGCGGCGATCGCCAACACTGGCTATGTGCGCTTCGTCCGCGAGCCGGCCTCGGAGGCCGAGGCGACGCGGCTGATGGAGCGCGGCGAGGTGCAGTTCGTGGTGACGATCCCCGCGGACTTCACGCGCCGGCTGGTGCGCGGCGAGCGCGCGCAGATCGTCGTCGACGCCGACGCCACCGATCCGCTGTCCGCCTCGGGCGCGCTCGGCGCGATCCCGCCGGCGGTGCAGACCGCGCTCGCGCGCGAGCTCGTCGGCCCGCTGGCCGCGCGCGCCGCCGCCCTGCGCGACGTCGAGGTCGTGCTGCAGCGCCGCTACAACCCGGAAGGGCTGACCCGATACAACATCGTGCCCGGCCTGCTGGCGATCATCCTGACGATGACGCTGGTGATGATGACCGCGCTCGCGGTCACGCGCGAACACGAGCGCGGCACGATGGAGACGCTGCTGTCGATGCCCGTGCGCCCGATCGAGGTGATGATCGGCAAGATCGCGCCCTACGTCCTGGTCGGCTCGATCCAGGTCGCCGTGATCCTCGTCGCCGCGCGGCTGGTCTTCGAGGTGCCGATGGTCGGCAGCCTCGCGCTGCTCGCCGCCGCCACCGTCCTGTTCATCACCGTCAACCTCGCAATCGGCTTCACCTTCTCGACGGTGGCGCGGAATCAGCTGCAGGCCGTGCAGATGTCCTTCTTCTTCCTGATGCCCTCGATCCTGCTCTCGGGCTTCATGTTCCCCTTCCGGGGCATGCCGGGCTGGGCGCAGACGCTCGGCGAGGCGCTGCCCGCGACGCACTTCCTGCGCATCGTGCGTACCGTGCTGCTCAAGGGCGGCGAGGCGGCGAGCGTGACCCACGAGATCGGCGCCCTCGCGCTGACCCTCGCGATCGTGACGACGGTGGCGATCAGCCGCTACCGCGTGACGCTGGACTGAACGGGCGCCGCGGCGCTCACTCCGCGACCTTCTCCGCGTACCATTCGAGCTTGCGGCGCAGAATGCCGTCGCGCGTCAGCATCCGGCGCTCGTCCTCGTCGAGGAAGGTGACGCTGACGAGGCGGATCATCTGGCGCTGGGTCACGATCTCGTCCGCCGGGCCGACCCGGTTCATCCACGGCACCAGCGGCACGATCTCGTCGCTCTCGCCCGCGCGCGAGCGCACCGCCCAGGCCAGCACGGGCAACGCCTCGACGAAGGCGCGGCCGTACAGGTCGCGGATCTGCTCGCGCAGTTCCGCCGGGTTCGCCAGCTTGTTGCGGATCTGGTTCGCCAGCCGCTCCCACTCGCGATAGATGGAGAAGTCGTCGACGTAGAGGACGATCCAGCCCTCGGCGGCGAGCAGCGCGCCGAAACGGGAGGGGACGGCGGCGACGCTGCCCTCGGTCATATCCGTCGTCCCGTCGCCTTGTCGAAGACGTGCACGGCGTCGTCGCCCAGCGCCAGCGGGACGCGGTCGCCCTCGCGCACGCGGGTCGTGCCCGGCATGCGCACGGTGAGTGCGGCGCCGTCGCCGAGGCGCCCGTGCACGAGCGTGTCGGCGCCCAGCGCCTCGACCAGGTCGACGCCAAGATCGAAGTCCGGCTTGGCGCCGTCGGCCGCCAGCGCGAGATGCTCCGGCCGCACGCCCCAGACGATCTCGCGGCCGTCCTCGGCGCGGACGCCCGCGGCGAGCGGCAGCGTCGCCGCGCCGACCCGCGCCATGGCGCCCGCGACGCGCGCCGGCAGCAGGTTCATCGCGGGCGCGCCGATGAAGCTCGCCACGAAGGTCGTCGCCGGCTTGGCGTAGACCTCGAGCGGCGAGCCGATCTGCTCGGCATGACCGGCGTTCATGACGATCAGGCGGTCGGCGAGCGTCATCGCCTCGACCTGGTCGTGGGTGACGTAGACCGACGTCGTCCTGATGGTCTGGTGCAGCCGCTTGATCTCGATGCGCATCTGCACGCGCAGCTTGGCGTCGAGATTCGACAGCGGCTCGTCGAACAGGAACACCTGCGGGTCGCGCACGATGGCGCGGCCCATGGCGACGCGCTGGCGCTGGCCGCCTGAGAGCTGGCGCGGCTTGCGCTGCAGCAGCGCACCGAGCTCGAGGATCTTCGCGGCCTTGTGGACGCGCGACTCGATCTCGCCCTTGTCCATGCCGCGCACGCGCAGGCCGTAGGCCATGTTGTCGTAGACCGACATGTGCGGATAGAGCGCGTAGTTCTGGAACACCATCGCGATGTTCCGGTCCTTGGGCTCGACCTCGTTGACGTTGCGCCCGCCGATCAGCACGTCGCC
>JAEULA010000021.1 GCA_016793165.1 Alphaproteobacteria bacterium
CTCGCTGCGCTTGGCCATGTCGGCGGTCGCGCGCGCGTCGTCGAACAGCTTCATGCGCTGCTTCTGGCCCTCCGGCGGCTCCTGGCCGTCCTTGCCGCCCGAGACGTACCAGAGCGTCCAGGGCACCGCGTAGCGCGAGCCCTGGGGATGCTGCGCGAAGTAGTCGCGCGGATCGAGCATCGGGTCGAGGCCGCCCGGGCCCGGCCACACCGCCGCGTCGTGGTCGTTGTTGTCGCCGCGCGTGTAGTAGAGCGCGCGCTCGATCGTGTTGATCTTGATGTCGACCCCGATGTCGGCCCAGTGGCGCTTGACCAGCTCGAGCGTGTCGACCGCGTCGGGATAGAGCGTCGGAATGATGTCGACGGCGAAGAACACCTTCTGCCCGTCGGGCCGCAGCCGGAAGCCCTGGCTGTCCTTCCGGTTGTAGCCGAGCCGGTCGAGGATCGCGCCCGCCTGCTTGGGGTCGTGCTCGGTGAACTGCCGGGCCAGCTTCTCGTGGAACCACGGATGGCCCGGGCGCGGCCCGGTCTGGTACGGCTCGGACTGGCCCAGGTAGACGATGTCGATGATCTCCTTGCGGTTGATCCCGAGCGACAGCGCCTGGCGGAACTCCTTGTTCGCGAACATCTCGCGCAGCTTCGCGTCCTTGTGCGTCATGTTCAGGTAGATCTGCACCTGCTGCGCGCTGGAGGCGACGAGCTCGACCAGGCGGTAGCCGCCCTTCTGCATGTTCTGCGACAGCGTCGGCTTGTTCTGCAGCGTGTCGATATGGCGGTCTTGGATGTCGAGGCGCCCGGAGATGGCGTCGAGCATCAGCGACTCGACGTCCTGCGAGATTCCGAAGGCCACGCGGTCGATATAGGGCAGCTGGTTGCCCTCGTGGTCGACCTGCCAGAAATAGGGGTTGCGCTCCATGACCACGCGCGTGGCGCCGCCGGTGTAGGGCTCCCTGATCACCCAGGGATCGATCGTCGGCTTCTCGGGATTGCTCCACCGCGACGGGATCTCGATGTCGCCGAGCCGGGCGCGGAACAGCGACGGCCAGTCGGAGAGGTTCGCGGCCTTCACGAGGTCGCCGACGTTCGGGTTGTACTTGGGATGGAACTGGCTGCCGTAGTGCTTCGGGAACAGCGTCGGATGCTGGCCGAGCGGTGTCGCCATCATCTCGAGGAACAACGCGTACGGGCCGGCGAAGCTGAAGCGCACGGTGCTCTCGTCGATCTTCGTCACCGTGCACGGCTTGCCGCCGATGACGAGCGGCGAGGGCGTCGACTTGTAGAGCTCGGTGTTCTTCGCGCAGTCCTCGATCGAGAACACGATGTCGTCGGCGGTGAAGGGCTTGCCGTCCGACCACTTCATGCCCTTGCGCAGGTGGAAGGTGAACTCGCTGGAGTCGGCGTTGACGTCCCACTTGGCGGCGACGTTGGGCAGCACCTCGGTGAAAGCGAGGTTCCAGCGCACCAGGCCCTGGTTGCCGACCATGCGCAGGATGCCGTTGTGGTCGGCCGAGCCGCGCAGTCCGCGGCGCAGCGAGCCGCCGTACCTGCCGACCTTGTCGACCTTGATGACGAGCGGATCGGCCGGCAGCCGGTCGGCGAGCTTCGGCAGCTTGCCGTCGGCCGCGAGCTTGACGAGGTCGGGGGCCTCCTTGGCCGCCTGGGCCTGCGCGCGTCCGGCAACGGCGACGAGCGTCGCGGCGCCGGCCGCGCCCTTCAGCACGGCGCGGCGGTCGAGTTCAATGCTTCGACGGTGGTCGGTCATGGCGTCTTCCTCCTTCGCTGGCGCCTGCGGCGGCCCTGGGGCGGCGGCGGCTTTGCGTGTCGCCGGCGATGCTATAGGAACGCCCCCATCGTCGTCTCTGCCCTTGGCCGCTCGAGGGCTGGAATTGCCGGGGATCGCGACCGCCATGCGCATCAAGTCCGTCCGTGTAACGCCCATTGCATTCCGCGATCCGCCGCTCCTGAACGTCGCCGGCGTGCACGAGCCCTGGGCGCTGCGCTCGATCATCGAGGTCGAGACCTCGGACGGCCGCGTCGGCCTGGGCGAGAGCTACGGCGAGGCGACGACCCTGGCGGATCTCGACGCGATCGCGCCGAGCCTGATCGGCCTCAGCCCGTTCGACCTCAACGCGCTGACGCGCGCGGTTTATGCCCGGTTTCCAGGCAGCGGCGATCCGGCGGCGCAATTTCCGGCAGGCGGCGACAAGGCGCGCGCCTCGGCGCTCGGCGCCTTCGAGGTCGCCCTCCTGGATCTGCAGGGCCAGATCGCGGGGCTGCGTCTGTGCGAGCTGCTCGGCGGCGCGGTGCGCGAGCGCGTGCCCTACAGCGCCTATCTCTTCTACAAGTTCGCGCGCCACAAGGATCCGGCCGTTCCGGGCGACGACTGGGGCGAGGTGCTGACGCACGCGCAGATGGTCGGCGAGACGCGCCGCATGATCGAGGCCCACGGCTTCGGCTCGATCAAGTTCAAGGGCGGGGTTTTCGAGCCGGAGTACGAGATCGAGACGCTGAGGGCGCTTCGCGCCGCCTTTCCCGATCATCCCCTGCGCATCGATCCCAACGGCGGCTGGTCCGTGGCGACGACGCGGCGCGTAATGCCCCTTCTCGACGGTCTGCTCGAGTATCTCGAGGATCCCGTCGGCACGCTGGCCGAGATGGGCGAGGTCGCGCGCTTCGCTGGAATGCCGCTGGCGACCAACATGGTGACCATCGCCTTCGGCCACATCCCGGAGACGATTCGCCTCGGCGCGGTGCAGGTGATCCTGTCGGACCATCACTACTGGGGCGGCCTGCGCGCCACGCAGCATCTCGCGCAGATCTGCCGCACCTTCGGACTGGGCCTGTCGATGCATTCGAACTCGCATCTCGGCATCAGCCTCGCGGCGATGACGCATGTCGGTGCCGCGATCCCGAATCTCGCCTACGCGGCCGACACGCACTACCCATGGCAGGTCGACGAGGTCATCGCCGGCGGCAAGCTGCGCTTCGAGGGCGGCATGCTCGCCGTGCCGAAGGGGCCCGGGCTCGGCGTCACGCTCGATCGCGCGGCGCTCGCCGAGCTGCACGAGAACTTCCTGCGCTGCGGCATCCGCAAGCGCGACGACGGCGCCGAGATGCGCAAGCACCAGCCGGGCTGGAACGGCAAGCGTCCGAGATTCTGAGTCCCCGCTGCCGCCGGGCGGGCGGAGGAAAAGCCGGGACTATTCCGCGCGGCTGACCTGGTACTGCGCCTGCTCCAGCCAGCGCGGCTCGATCTCGACCCCCCAGCCGGGCTCGCTCGGGATCGTCACGTGGCCGTCGCGCACCGTGTAGGGGGAGTTGCGGAACAGGCCCTCCTGCCACGGGTAATAGTCGGGCCCCTCGATCGCGAACTCGAGATACTTTCCCGCGTTCGGGATCGCGCCGAGCAGGTGCATCGTGAACAGCGTCACCATGCCCAGATTGGCGCTGTGCGGCGTGCAGGGCAGGCCGGCCGCGGCGGCGAGCTTCGCCACCCGCATGGTGCGGATCATGCCGCCGATGTAGCAGACGTCCGGCTGCACGATGTCGACCGCGCGCATCGCGATCATCTGCTTCCACACCGGCATGAAGCAGTCCTGCTCGCCGCCGGTGACGTCGATCGCCAGCGCGTCGGCGACCGCCTTGGTCTGTTCGAGCTCCCAGTACAGGCAGGGCTCCTCGAAGTGGGAGATGCCGTTGTCGATCAGCAGCCTGCCGACCTCGATCGCGCGGCGCGGCGAGAAGCCGGAATTGGCGTCGACCAGCAACGCGACCGTGTCGCCCATGCGCTTGCGCATCAGCGGCACGATCGCCTCGGTGCGGCCGGGCCATTCGTCGACGTCGTGGCCGTATTCCGCGGCGACGCGGAACTTGAAGGCGTCGAAGCCGTGCTCGTCGCGCAGCCGTACGAGGCGATCGGCCTCCTGCTCCGGCGTGATGTCGCGGCGCATCGACGAGCCGTAGGCGCGCAGGCGGCGCGGCGTGCCGCCGAGCAGTTCGCAGACGCTCTTGCCCGCGAGCTTGCCCTTGAGATCCCACAGCGCGGTCTCGAGCCCGCAGGTGGCGCGGCAGAGATAGGAGCCGGGGAATTTGTGCTCCTTCTCCGGGATCATGTCGACGATGCGCTCGATCTGGTCGGCCGGCTGGCCGAGCGCGTAGGGCGCGACCTGGCGATGAACGATCAGGGATGTGATGTCGGAATTATAGGTCGAAACCTGCCCCC
>JAEULA010000086.1 GCA_016793165.1 Alphaproteobacteria bacterium
CACTCGTCGTTGGGGGCGGGGGGGGCGGGCGCCGCCCCCCGACTTGTGTCAGCCTCCCGGCCTGCCCGACTTCCGCGGCGCCTCGGTGCGCCGCACCATCGACCAACGGATCCCCGTAACATGACCGACGCGACCCAATCCGCAATTCCGGCGCCCACGAACGCGATCGATCGCACGGTGATCACGATCGGCAAGGCGCTGAGCTTCTGCTATGCGCTGTCCATCATCGTCACGATCTACGACGTCGGGAACGACATGGTCGGTTCCCCCACCATCTGGGTCTACGACGTCGTCACGACCGCGATCGCGGTCGCCTTCGTGTTCGGTGGCTCCTGGGCGCTGCAGCGCCGCGAGCACATCCAGATCACCGCGCTGTTCGACCGCTATCCGCCGCGCACGAAGCTGATCTGCGATGCCATCGGCTACGCCGGCACGCTGGTCTATTTCTTCGTCTTCGCATGGTTCTCGTTCCGGCTGGCGCGCGACGCCACCTTCCAGGACGGCGTGTTCCAGCTCGAGGTCGGCGGCTCCGCCTGGGGCCAGCCGACGCCGGCGATCGTCAAGATCTCGATGTTCCTCGGCACGCTGCTGATCGTCCTCCAGGGCCTCTCCAACCTGCGCAACGTGCTGCGCGATCTCGGCCGCATCCCGCTCGCCGTGTGGGCCGCCTTCGCGGCCGCGGGCCTGACGGCCCTGTACCTCACGGTCATGCTGCCCTCGGACGGCGCCTACGGCTGGTTCCAGCCGCTGTCCTGGCTGGCCGGCGGCGACTTCTCCCCGAGCATCCAGACGATCTCCCTCCTGATGCTCGCCTCGTTCGTGGTCTGCATCATCGTCCTCGGCATGCCGATCGGCTTCGCCACCGGCCTGATCGCGGTGATCTTCTGCATCGTCTTTCGCGACGTCGACGCCCTGTCGATCATCACCTTCCGCACCTACGGCTTCGTGAACTCCTACGCGCTGCTTTCGGTGCCGATGTTCCTGCTGATGGCGGCGGTCATGGACAAGTCGGGCGTCGCCCACGACCTCTACGACGCGCTGAAGATCTGGGCGGGACGGCTGCCCGGCGGCGTTGCCGTGATGACCCTCGTGGCGGCCGCGATCATGGCGGCGATGACCGGCATCATCGGCGGCGAGATCATCCTGCTCGGCCTCGTGGCGCTGCCGCAGATGCTCCGACTGGGGTACGATTCGAAGCTGGCCATCGGCGTGGTGTGCGCCGGCGGCTCGCTCGGCGTCATGATCCCGCCGAGCCTCGTGCTCGTCTTCTACGGCCTGACGACGTCGACCTCGATCGGCGACCTGTTCCTGGCCTCGACCATTCCGGGGCTCATGCTGGCCGGGATCTACATGATCTACGTCCTGATCCGCTGCTGGATCGACCCGTCGCTGGGACCGCCGGCCTCGCGCGAGATCACCGACATCCCGCTGCTTCGGAAGTTCGCCGCGCTCAAGAACGTGATCCTGCCGCTGTTCATCATCGCCTCGGTGCTCGGCAGCATCTACGGCGGACTCGCCTCGGTCAGCGAGGCCGCCGCGCTCGGCGTCGCCGGCGTCATGGTCTCGGCATGGATCCGCGGCACGCTCAACTGGGCGATGTTCTGCGACTCCGTCTTCACGACGATGTCGACCTGCGGCCTGCTCATCTGGCTGACGATCGGCGCCAACGCCATGGTCGGCGTCTACAACCTGCTCGGCGGCATCACCTACCTGAAGAGCGTGATGACCGGCCTGCCGCTCGACCCGATCGGCGTCATCCTGGTAATGATGGCGATCCTGCTGATGCTCGGCTGCTTCATGGACTGGTTCAGCATCATGCTGCTGACCATGCCGATCTTCGGGCCGACGGTGCAGGCGCTGGGCTACGACCTGATCTGGTTCGGCGTATTGTTCAACATGAACATGCAGGTCGGCTATCTCTCGCCGCCCTTCGGCCAGGCCGCCTTCTACCTGAAATCGGTGACGCCGCCCGAGATCAGCCTCGATCACATCTTCAAGTCGCTGTTCCCGTTCATCGGGCTGCAGGTCATCGGGCTGACGATCGTGCTGTTCTTCCCGAACGTCGCGCTCTGGCTGCCGAACCTGCTGAAATAGCCGGCTGGCCGCCCGTTCAGGCGCCGCCGAACGGCAGGTCGATCGCGAAGAGCCAGCGCCCGTCGGCCTGGCGCCGCAGCAGCTCGCTGCTCGCGCCAGCGACCTCGGTCGGTTTGCCCGCCGCATCCTTGCCGGCGAGCGTCCAAGCGACCCGCGCCAGGGCGAGGTCCCCGGCGACGCGCGTATAGACGCCGCGCAGTCGGATGCTCGGCCGCCCGGCGAGGAAGCCGGCGAGCACGCCGCGGATCGCCGCAAGTCCGCGATGCTCGTTGCCGTCGCCGTCCGCGAACAGCGCGTCCTTCTCGTAGAGCGCGTTGAGTCCGTCGAGATCGCCCGCGTTGAACAGGCGCTCGAAGGTCGCCGGCATGTCCTGGGGATTCCGAACCATCGCTTGCCTCCCTGACCGCGCGCGGGCACTTCCGAGTCCCCGCCGGTGCAGGGACTTTGCGCCCGCCGACGCGCCCGGCCAATCCCATGTGCTTCAAATGGAGTTGATTGTGCGGCGCGTGCGGGACGCTAAGGTGCGCCCGGTCGACGCCGGGCGAGGGAAGCGTCGGGCGCTGCGACGAGGGGCATCGAGGGGGAGACCGGCATGATCACCAGAATCGGGTCGCGCACGACCGGCGCGAGCTGGCTGCACACGCTGTTTGCCGTGGCCGTCGCGCTGCCGCTGCTCGCGACGGGCGCGGCCGCAGCCGTGTTCACGATCGATTTCGAGAGCGAACCCGCCGATTCAACGCCGGACAGCTTCTACTTCGTCGATGCCGGCGGGCTCGACTTCGCCTTCACCGGGCTTCCGACGGGACTGATCGCGATCATCGATCCCGGCGCGGTCGGGACGTCCCTATTCCCTCGCTTGCATCCTTCGAACCGGACGCTCGCGGCGAGCTTCACCGACGGCCTGGGCGCGCTGGTGATGGGGAGCCGGCTGCCCATCGCCAGCCTCTCCTTCGAGATCGGCTTCGACATCCCCGAGGGCACGACGGAGCTTGGCGACCTCGTGGTGACGTCGCCGACCGTCGCCCTGCTCTTCGCGCTGATCGACGACACGGCCACGCCCGACCTCTCGAGCATGGTCGTACTGCCGCTCAACCGGAACTTCCTGGTCGACCAGACGCTCGCCTACGCGGGAGCGCCCCATCAGGCCTTCCTCGTCGTGTTCGCGATCCCGGCCGCTCCCGACGATCCGGAGGACCTGCGGCTCCTCGGCTACAGGCCGATCGCATCGCCGGCGATCGTGATCGACAACCTCAGCTTCGAGATCGCCGATGCCGTCCCGGCGCCGGCGACGCTGCCCGCGCTCGCGGCGGGCCTCGCGGGGCTCGGCCTCGCCCGGCGCCGGCGGAGCTAGACGCCGGATCGACGACGAGGCGTCCGACGGACCCGTTCCCGCCGGGTGCGGGCCGGCCGCGCCGACACGACGAGAATTCCTGCGCCGCCCGCCGAGGGCGGCGTAAACTGAATGCAGGGGCGCCGCGGCGGTCATCCGCGCGGCATTCGCGTACCTGCATCGGGCACGGGACATCGGCCCCACGGTCAAGAACCCTCGAGGGAGAGACGACATGACTCTTGCATTCACGAAGCTGACGCGGCGCACCGCGGCGGCCTGCCTTGCCGCGGCGCTCGCGGTCTCCGCCACCGCCGTCGCCCAGGCGCAGGAAGTGCGCTGGGCGCAGTGGAAGACGACCGAGGTCGGCGAGAAGTTCATGCAGGAGGTGAAGGCCGCGTTCGAGAAGGACAATCCCGGCATCAAGCTCGTGCTCGTGGACTCGCCCTTCACCGGCTTCCATGACCGCGCGATCGTCCAGCATCAGGCCAAGCGCCTGGCCGACGTGCTGATGGTCCAGGTGGACTGGATCGCCGAGTTCGCCGATCTCGGCATGATCGAGCCGCTCGATCCCTTCATCGCCAAGGAGCCCGCCGAGTTCTTCGCCGGCATCCCGACCACCTTCCATCAGAAGTGGCGCGGCAAGCAGTACTACCTGCCGCTTGAGACCGGCTCCGTCGCGCTGTTCTACAACACCAAGATCTTCAAGGACGCCGGCATCGCGGGGCCGCCCAAGACCTGGGACGAGTACGCCGAGATCGCCCGCAAGGTGACCAAGCCGGACGCCAAGATCTTCGCGACCACCGCGACGCTCGCGACCGAGCCGCCGACCAACATGACCTACGACATCTATCCCCTGATCCTGCAGGCGGGCGGCCGGATCATCGACTCCGCGACCAACAAGGCCGTGTTCAACAGCCCCGAGGGCGTGAAGGCGATCGAGTGGTACGTCGATCGCGTCAACAAGGACAAGGTCGTCGCGCCGGGTATCCTGTCGAACGGCGAGAAGGAAAAGCGCGCGAACTTCGCCTCGGGCAACATCGCGATGATGTTCGAGGGCCCGTGGGGCATCTCGATCCAGAAGCAGCTCAACCCCGCCCTGGAGTTCGCGATCGCGCCGCTGCCGACCAACGCCACCAACGGCACGATGGTCCGCGGCAGCATGAACACAATCACCACGCAGTCCGCCAACAAGGAGGCGGCGTGGAAGTTCATGCGCTGGATGTCGGGCCCGGTGGGCGCCAACATGTGGTCGAAGGGAACCGGCGCCTTCCCGGCGCGCAGCGACGTGACGCAGCAGGACTGGTTCAAGGAGCGCAAGGAGGTGCAGGCCTTCGTGCAGCAGGTCGGCTGGCAGAACGCGCAGTCGCCCTTCCTCGGCATGCCCAACGCGGTGCAGATGAACAAGATCATCACCACCGAGATCCAGAACGTCGTGCAGGGCAAGAAGGCGGCCAAGCAGGCGCTGGACGATGCGGCGGAGGAGTGGAACAAGATCTTCGCGGCGGCGTCGAAGTAACCGTCGCGCCGTACGGCACGGCCAGGGCGGCCCCTTCGCGGGGGCCGCCCTGTCTGCCTTGCGCACCGCCCCGCGCCCTCGCCCACCGCAATCCGAGCCTTGGCCCGCCGACGAATGACGATCCTGCGCAAGAGCTATCAGGACGAGCTGCGCGCCTATGCGTTCCTCGGGCCGTCGCTGCTGATCCTGGTCGCGCTGCTGATCTACCCGCTGGGCTCGGTGATCCGCCTCAGCTTCTACGACGCCAACCTCTCGCGCGAGACCTGGGTCGGCTTCGGCAACTACGTTGTGCTGTTCAACGACCCGCTGTTCTGGAAGGCGACTCTGCAGACGCTCGCCTTCACCGTCGGCAGCGTGGTCCTGCATTTCGCGATCGGGCTGGCGCTCGCGCTGCTCCTGAACGCCGAGATCAACCGCCGCTTCCGCTCGCTGTCCCGCGGCATCCTGATCGTGCCGTGGCTGCTGGCGCCGACCGTCGCCGGCATGATCTGGGTGCTGATGCTCGCGCCCTTCGGCGTCGCCAATGCGCTGCTCGCCACGCTCGGGCTGGTCGACGCCAACGCCAACATCGCGTGGCTCGGCTCGCCCTCGACCTCGCTGCTGTCGGTCACGCTGATGAACGTGTGGCGCGCCTTCCCCTTCTTCATGGTCATGCTGCTCGCCGGCCTGCAGGCGATCCCGCAGCAGCTCTACGAGGCGGCGGAGATCGACGGCGCCACGCTGTGGCAGCAGTTCCGCTTCGTGACCATGCCGTCGCTGCGCAGCGTCACGGCCACGGTGGTCCTGCTGGACTCGATCTGGACGTTCCGCGCGTTCGATCCGGTGTTCGTGATGACCGGCGGCGGTCCGACGAACTCCTCCGAGGTCCTGGCGACGGCGATCTACTTCAGCGGCTTCCAGAACTCCAAGTTCGGCTACGCCTCGGCCGAGGCGGTGGTGATGTTCCTCTCCCTGCTCGTGGTCAGCGCCTTCTACGTGCGGCGCGCCCTGAGCAACACGAACTGAGGGCGGCGCCATGCACGCGAACCGCGCCGCGCTCAATGCGACGACCTACGGGCTGCTGATCCTCGCGATCGTGGTGATGTGCTTCCCGCTGGCGTGGATGCTCAGCGTCTCGTTCCGCCCCAACGTCGAGGTGACGCGCATCCCGCCGGCCTGGCTGCCCGAGGTCTGGACGCTGGAGGGCTACCGCAAGTTCTTCGAGAGCGCGCGCTACACGCGGGTGTTCTTCAACTCGTTCTTCGTCTCGATCGTGGTGACGCTGCTGTCGCTGACGCTGGGGGCGCTCGCCGCCTACGCGCTGGCGCGCTTCCGCTTCCTCGGCCAGCGCTCGGTGCTGATGTTCCTGATCATCACCCAGATGTTCCCGCTGGTGCTGCTGTGCATCCCGTATTTCCGGGTATTCATCGCGCTCGGCCTCTACGACACCCTGACCGCGCTGGTCATCGCCTACCTGACCTTCACGCTGCCCTTCTGCATCCTGATGCTGCGCAGCTACTTCCTGAACATCCCGCGCGACATGGAGGACGCGGCGATGGTCGACGGCTGCACGCGGCTGGGCGCGATCGCGCGCATCCTGTTCCCGATGTCCTATCCGGCCTTCATCGGCGCGGGGCTCTACACCTTCCTGCTGGCCTGGAACGAGTTCCTGTTCGCCGCGGTGCTGATCGAGTCCTGGGAGAACCGCGTTCTGACCATGGCGATCTACAGCCTGATGGCCGAGTTCGTGACCGACTGGAACACGATGATGGCGTTCTCGGTGATCGCCAGCCTGCCGCTCGTCGGAGCTTTCGTCTTCCTGCAGCGCTACATGGTCCAGGGCATGACGGGCGGCGCCCTGACGTCGTGAGCGCGGCATGACCGCCGTCGTCTACCACATCCCGGTCTGCCCGTTCTCGCAGCGGCTCGAGATCCTGCTCGCGCTCAAGGGCCGGAGCGACGCCGTGCGGTTCCACGTCGTCGACATCACGCAGCCGCGACCGGACTGGCTGCTGCGCAGGACGCGGGGCACGACCGCGCTGCCCGTGCTCGAGACGGCCGACGGCCGGATCATCAAGGAAAGCCTGGTGATCCTGCGGTACCTCGAGGACATGCTTGCGCAGCGACGGATCGCGCAGCCCGATCCCTACCGGCACGCCGTCGAAGGCATGCTTGCGCGCATGGAGGGCGAGTTCGCCAACCACGGCTACGCGTTCGTCATGAACCAGAGCCGCGAGCGGCGCGAGGCGCTGCACGAGGGCATGCTTCGCCACTACGCGCGGCTCGACGACTTCCTGGTCGAGCATGGCGCGACGGGGACGTTCCTCTTCGAGACGTTCGGCTGGGCCGAGGTCGTGTTCACGCCGCTGCTCATGCGGTTCTGGTTCCTCGACTACTACGAGGGTTTCCGCCTGCCGGACGAAGCGCGCTATGCGCGGGTCCGGAAGTGGCGGGACGCCTGCGTCGCCCACGAGGCGGCGCAGCAGGTCACCCGCGAGCAGATCGTGAAGCTCTACTACGACTACGCGAAGGGCGCCGGGAACGGGGCCCTGCTCCCGGGACGCAGGAGATCGTCATTCGCGTTCGAGCCGCCGTGGCGCGATCGCCCCTGGCCGCCGGCCGACAAATACGGGCACGCCGCGACGGACGAGGAACTGGGGCTGTGACCGGCGCGCGCGGCGTCGCGCGGCTCGGTCCGGCACGCCGCTGCATCCCCGGCATCGCCGCGACGACGATGTCGCGGGCGATGCCGCGTCACTCCTGGAAGTAGGCGTCCTCGAACTCCGAAAGCATCTCCTTCAGCTCGGCCAGCATGACCTTGACGATCGCCTTCTGCGGATGCTCGCAGAGCGCCTCGCCCGTCATGTCGGCGAGGATCCGCTGGCTGCGCGTCAGCAGCTTCGTGGCCTTGCGGTCGATCAGGTTCATCGGCGGGTTCCGGTCGGAAGGAATGGTCGACCGCACTCTCGGAGCCCGCCCCGGCCCGCGCAAGCCGCTCATGGCGGGCTGCGCCGGCGCAGGCCGCACGCCCGGGTGTCCCCGACAGGGGCTCCGATCCGGCGTCGATGGTGCTCGGCATCGAGTCGGATCGGATGTGTGCCCGTGCGACCGGCGGGCCCCGCGGACCGCCGCACTACTCCGCGACGCACTCCCCGGATCCGCCGAATGCGGCCGGAAAGTCCCTGAACTTCGGCAGGCCGTCATGGATCGGCAGGACGGTCTCCGCGTAGTTCACGTGCACGCCCGCGGCGAACGCCACGGTCGGCACCGTCGCGGCGAAGACGTCGACCAGACCGAGGGTCGGGTGGTCCGTCATCAGATGCCCGCCGCATTTCGCGCAATAGTGCCGGCGGCTGATCGGCGTCTTCTGGAATACGGCGACGTGCTCCGCGCCGGCGGTGATCCGCACGGCCTCCGGCTTCCACAGCGTGAAGGCGTTCAACGGTCCGCCCGACCACGACCGGCACGACCGGCAATGGCAGTACCCCATGCCCTCGGGTTCGCCCGTCACCTCGATCTCGACGGCACCGCAGAAGCACGCACCCTTGTGAATCGTCATGACTGTCCTCCTTGGACTGCGTCCGGCAGCAGGGGTCGGCGCATCGCCGCCCGTTCCGCCGGCCTCATCCGGCGGCAGTCGTCGTGCCGCCGGTGCGCAGGGTGATATCGTGACGACATCGGCGCGCGAATGACCGGCGCGCCGGATCGCATGACCGGGACACCGCAAGGACGCAGATCCGATGGATGCGCTCTCAGACGTGCTGCGCGTGGTCCGCATCAAGGGCGGCGTCTTCCTGCAGGCCGAGTTCACCGCGCCGTGGTGCGTGGCCTCCCGCGTGGCGCCCGACGCATGCCGCGCGCTGCTCGAGGGCGCCGATCATCTGGTCCTCTACCACTACGTCCTGGAGGGCCGGATGACCGCGAGGCTGGCCGGACGCGGCGCCGCCCCGGTCGAGCTCGAGGCCGGCCATGTGCTCCTTCTGCCCCACAACGACGCGCATCTCCTCGGCAGCGATCTGCGGCTGCCACCGGTGCCGACCCAGCAGCTCCTGGTCGCCACCACCGGGAGCCGGATGTGGGAGATCCGCCATGGCGCCGGCGGTGCCCCGACCCGGATCGTCTGCGGCTTCCTAGGATGCGACCGGCTGGCGGGAAATCCGCTGATCGACTCGCTGCCGGGGTTGATGACCTTCGACGCGCGGGACGGGCCGGCCGCGGACTGGATCCGCGGCACGCTCGAGTTCGCGGCCGGCGAGCTGGCCGCGCAGCGCGCCGGATCGCAGACGATGCTCGCCAAGCTCTCCGAGCTCCTCTTCGTCGAGGCGCTGCGCCGCCACGTCGACACCCTGCCGGCCGACCGGACCGGCTGGCTCGCCGGGTTGCGCGATGCCGCGGTATCGCGGGCGCTGGCCCTCCTGCACCGCGAGATCGCCAGGCCCTGGACCGTGGACGATCTCGGCCGCGAGGTCGGGATGTCGCGCTCGGCCCTGGCCGAGCGCTTCACCCGCCTGATCGGCGAGCCGCCCATGCGCTATCTCGCGCGCTGGCGCGTCCAGGCGGCGGCGCATCAGCTGCGGCACGGCGACGCCAATCTCGCGCGCATCGCGGAGCAGGTCGGCTACGAGTCCGAGGCCGCGTTCAGCCGCGCCTTCAAGCGCCATGTCGGCATCGCGCCGGCCCTGTGGCGACGGCGCGTGCCGGGGAACTGACGGGAGCGGGGCATCGGCGCCACGACCGCGAACGCGGCGCCGTCCCCTCCGCCCAAAGCGGAACCGGGGCCGGTGCGCGGGCACCGACCCCGGTCCTGACGTCGCCGGACGCGGCGCCTCAGCGCATCGTCGGCATCACGAACTCGGCGCCGGCGCGGATTCCCGTGGGCCAGCGCGC
>JAEULA010000118.1 GCA_016793165.1 Alphaproteobacteria bacterium
GCATCAGCCCGAGCCAGAAATTCGGCAGCGACACGCCGAGCAGCGCCACGGTCATCACGACCTGGTCGATCCAGCTGTTGTGGCGCAGCGCGGCGAGGATTCCGCAGGGCACGCCGATCGCGATCGTCAGGACGAAGGCCATCAGCGCGAGCGCGATGGTCACGGGCAGCCGCTCGATGATCGCCTGGGTCACGGTTCGGCCGAGCAGGATCGAACGGCCGAGATCGCCTTGCGCCAATCCGATGTACCAGCGCTTCAACTGCAGCAGGAACGGCTCGTCGAGGCCGAGCTGCATGCGCACCTGCTCGATCTCGGTCTTGGTCGCCTGCGGCCCGGCCATCACCGCGGCCGGATCGCCCGGCACCAGCTGCATCACGCAGAACGAGATCAGGGTGACGATCAGCAGGACGGGGATCGCGCTGAGCAGACGCTGGACGATGTAGCGACCCATGGCGCGCGCGTCCGTCGATCACGCCAAGAGCGGAGAAGCGGCCGGCCGACGATCTCTCATCCCCTCCTGCCGCGCAGCGGTAGGAGGGGTGCCCGAGCGCAGCGAGGGTGGGGAGGTCAATGGCGTCTCTCAGAGCGGCTCATGACCTCCCCGTCACGCGCCCTACTTCTCGAGCTTGGGCGCGTGCCACCCCTCCTACCGCTGCGCGGCAGGAGGGGATGAACTTCATCCACCCCTTGGCTCCTACGGCTGCGCGGTAGGAAGCGATGAGATCCAGCGACCAACGAGCTCACCGCCACTCAGCCTTCGAGCCACACGTTCCACAGACGCGGGATGCGGTAGGGGATGAAGCCCTTCACGTTGCTGCGCGCCGCCTGGACCTTGGTCAGGTCGCCCATCTTGAGCATCTTCACCTGCTCGTAGAGTCGCTCCTGCGCCTTGGCGAAGGTCGCCTTGCGCGCTTCCAGCGTGGCACCGGTCTGCATCTCGGCATAGAGCCGGTCGAAGACCGGATCGGGCGCGTGGTTGAGGCTGTTGGCGCCGACCATCAGCACGAGCGCGCCGAAGGGTCCCACCGACGGGCCGGTGCCGAGACCGGTGAAGGACACGTGCCAGCCGCCATCGGCCTTGCGTTGCCGCGCCGCGCCGGTCGGCAGATCGACCGGGTCCATGCGGACCTTGAAGCCGATCTGCTTCATCTGCTCCGCCATCACGACCGCCGCGTCGTACATGCTCTGATACGCGGGCAGCGTCATGACGACGATCTCCTCGCCCTTGTACCCGGCGGCCTTGAGCAGCTCCGCCGCCTTCTTCTTGTCGTTGACGTTGTAGTACTGCTTTCCGGCGTCCGTGTAGTACGGCGTCCCCGGATACTGGAATCCGGGCTGGAGGTCGAAGGCGCCGTCGGTCGCGACGTCCATGATCTCCTCCATGTCGAGCCCGATCTGCATCGCGCGCCGGATCTCCACCTTGTCGAAGGGCGGATTGGCGTGGTTGACCCAGGTGCCGTGGATCCACCAGCGCTGCACGGGATGGAGGACCACGTTGCGGTTGTCCTTGAGCCGCTTCGCCGCCTTGGTCGGCACGTCCTCGGAAAGATGGAACTGCCCGGTCTCGAGTCCGGCGACGCGCGCGACCGCCTCCTTGACATAGCGGAAGTCGAGTTCGTCGAGCCATGCGACCTTGTGGCCGCCGAAACCGGTCGTGCCCTTGTGCCGCGTATCCGGCGCATAGCCGTCGAAGCGCTTGAGCCGGACATGGCTGTCGGGCACCCACTCGACGAACTGGTAGGGCCCGGTGCCGACGACATCCGCCTTGCCGCCGGCGCGATCCTTCTGGTCCGCCGGCATGATGACGATCGGATTGGCGAACTGGCTGAGCTCCTCGAGGAAGGCCGGCACCTTCTGCTTGAGCACGATGACGAAGGTGTCGGCGTCGGGCGCGCTCATCGTCGCCACCGGATCGAGCACCGATTTCTGCAGGCCGATCTTCGCGAAGCGCTCGAACGAGGCCAGCACATCGGCCGAGGTCATCTTCTGACCGTTGTGGAAGGTGACGCCCTTGCGGAGCTTGAAGGTGTAGGTGAGGCCGTCGGCGGACTGGTCCATGCTCTCGGCGAGTTCGAGCATCGGCGCGTTGGACTCGTCGCGCGTCATCAGCTGCTCGTAGACCTGCATCACGACATTGCGCGTCGCGATGTTGGTGGAGAAGTGCATGTCGAGCGTCGCCGGCCCCGCCTCCTGCGCGATCACCGCCGTACCGCCGCGCTTCTGCGCCGATGCGGGCGCCGCCGCGACGAGCGCCAAACCGGCGACAAGCGCGGTCGCCAGCCGAATACGAGCATGTGCGAATGCGAGCATGAAAGCCCCCCTGGGTGAATCCAACGCGACACTAGAACGGAAGCGCGACCTGCGACATCACGCGTTCCGCGGCGGCGCCGCGCCCGGCGGCCAGAAGCGGCAGGAGATCGCGTGGCCGGGAGCGATCGCGTGCCATTCCGGCGTGCCGGCGGCGCCATGGTCCTCGCCCAGGATGCAAGGGCCGGCCACATTTCCACGGCCGTGAAAATCCGGATCGGCGGCGGGCGCGGCGAGCTTCGCGCGCTGCTTCGCCGGATCGGGAATCGGCACCGCGTCGAGCAGGTTGCGGGTGTAGGGATGCGCCGGACGGTCGTAGACGTCGGCAGCGCTGCCGAGTTCGACGATGCTTCCGCCGTACATGACCGCGACGCGGTGGGCCACGGCGCGCACGATCGCCAGGTCGTGGGCGATGAACAGGTAGGAGAGCTTGAGCTTGTCCTGCAGATCGCGCAGCAGGTCGACGATCTGCGCCTGGGTGCGCACGTCGAGCGCCGAGACCGGCTCGTCGCATACCACGAAATCCGGGTTCACGGCGAGCGCCCGCGCGATCACGATGCGCTGGCGCTGGCCGCCGGAGAACTCGTGCGGATAGCGGCTCACCGCCTTGGGGTCCATGTTCACGAGCGTCATCAGCTCGGCGACGCGCTCCGCGATCCGCGACTTCGGGACGGTGCCGTGCACGGCCAGCGGCTCGGCGAGGATCCGCGCCACGGTCATGCGGGGATGCAGGCTCGAATAGGGATTCTGCAGGACGAACTGCATGTGTCGGCGCATCGCGCGCATCTCGCCGCGCGGTAGGGCGCCGAGATCGCGACCGAGCAGCCGCACGGAACCGCTGGTCGCCGGCTGCAGCTGCAGGATCGCGCGCCCCGTGGTCGTCTTGCCGGAGCCGGACTCGCCGACCAGACCCAGCGTCTCGCCCGGCGCGATGTCGAACGACACCTTGTCCACCGCCCGCATCGCCGGCCGGCCGCGCCGCGGCGGGAAGACGACCGAGAGGTCGCGGACCTCCAGCAGCGGCGGTGCCGCCCCGCCGGTCATGCCCGCCGCCCCGTTGTCTCGAGCCGCGGCACGGCCGCGAGCAGCGAGCGGGTGTAGGAATGGCCCGGCGACGCGAACAGGGCGTCGACCGCGCCCGTCTCGACGATCTCGCCGTCGTGCATCACGTAGACGCGCTCGACCATGCCGGCGATGACGCCGAAATCGTGGGTGATCAGCATCAGAGCCATGCCGAGCTCGCGGCGCAGGCGCAGCAGCAGCCGCAGGATCTGCGCCTGCACGGTGACGTCGAGCGCCGTGGTCGGCTCGTCGGCGATCAGCAGGTCGGGCTGGCACGAGACGGCGATCGCGATCAGCACCCGCTGCCGCATCCCGCCGGAGAACTGGTGGGGGTAGTCGTCCGCGCGCGCGGCCGGCTCGCGGATGCCGACCAGACCCAGGAGCTCCACGGTGCGCGCGCGCGCCGCCCGGCGCGACAGCCCCAGGTGCCGGACCAGCATGTCGTCGATCTGCGCGCCGACGCTCATCACGGGATTGAGCGAGGCCATCGGGTCCTGGAATACCATCGCGATGCGCCGACCGCGGATGTCGCGCATCGCGCGCTCGTCGAGCGCCAGCAGGTCGTGGCCGGCGAAGCGGATGCTGCCGCCCCAGGACACCGGCGAACCCTCCGGCGCCAGGCGCATGACCGCGCGGGCGGTCACGCTCTTGCCGCATCCGGACTCGCCGACGAAGCCGACGGCCTCGCCCGGCGCGACGTCGAAGGAGATGCCCTTGACCACGCGCGAGGGCACGCCGTCGCGGCGGAACTCGGCGGTCAGGCCGCGGACCTGCAGCAGCGGCTCCATCAGCGCGCCTGCACGTCGAGCATCTCGCGCAGGCCGTTGGCCAACACGATGAAGGTCAGCGATGCGAACACGATTGCGGCGGCCGGCCCGATCACGGTCAGGGGCGCCAGCTCCATGAACTGCCGCGCCTCGGCCAGCATGCTGCCCCAGTTCGGGTCGGGCGGCGGCGGCCCGAGGCCGAGGAAGGAAAGCGCGGTGACGGTGAAGATCGTGTTGGCGAGGGTCAGGCTGGTCTGCACGAGGACGGGCGAGATCACCATCGGCAGCACGTGGCGCAGCGCGATCGCGAGCTCGCCGACACCGACGCTGCGCGCCGCCTCGACATGGTCCCAGCGCTTCACGCTCAGTACCGGGCCGCGCACGACGCGCGCCAGCGTCGGCGTGTAGACGATCGCGATCGTCAGGATCAGATTGCGCAGCGTCGGGCCGAGCGCGGCCACGACCGCGATCGCGAGCAGGAACACCGGGAAGGCGAAGACGACGTCGAGGGCGCGCATGATCATGAGATCGACGCGGCCGCCGACATAGCCGGACAGCAGGCCCAGCACGAGCCCCGCCGCCAGCGCGAGGGCGACGGCGACGAAGGTGATCAGCAGCGTGCCGCGACCGCCGACGATCAGGCGGCTCAGCACGTCGCGGCCGATGGAGTCCGTGCCGAGCCAATGGGCGGCGGTCGGGCCGGCCAGCGAGTCGGGCGAGGTCTTGGAAGGGCTGTAGGGCGCCAGCAGCGGGCCGAGCGCCACGACGAGCAGGAGCACGGCCAGCATCCCGACGCCGAGCGCGACCAGCACCTGGCCGCGCGTGCGCGGTCGTCGCGCGGGTGCCGGCTGGGCCGCCTCAGTCATAGGAAACCCGGGCGTCGACGCGCGCATAGGCGATGTCGACGGCGACGTTCATCAGCAGCACGACGGTCGCCGCGACGAGCACGATGCCCTGGATCGCGGGGTAGTCGCGGTTGGTCACCGACTCGAACAGGTACTGGCCCATGCCGGGAATGGTGAAGATCGTCTCGATCAGGATCGAGCCGCCGAGCAGGGCCGCGAGCTGCAAGCCGGTCACGGTGATCACCGGCGTCAGCGCGTTGCGCACGAGGTAGTTGCCCAGGATGGTCCGCGCGCGCAGCCCCTTGGCCCGCGCCACCATCACGTAGTCCTGGCTCGAGACCTCGAGCACGGCGGCGCGCGTGTTCTCGGAGATCGTCACCGAGACGGTCAGCGCCAGCGACAGCGCCGGCAGCAGCAGGCTCGAGAGGTTGCCCAGCGGATCCTTCGCGAAGGGCACGTAGTTGAAGATGCCGATCTCCGGGAAGTAGAGCCCGAAGAGCAGCACGATCAGGGTCGCGATCACGAAATTCGGCACCGCCAGCAAGAGGCTGTTGAGGCCGCGCACGACCCAATCGGTCGCGCCGCGCAGGCGCGCCGAGGCGAGCCCCGTCGCCGATCCCATCGCCAGCGCCATCAACCCGGCGATCAGGGTCAGCTCGGCCGTGACCTGGAAGCGCGGGACGAGCTCGCCGACGACCGGCTGCTTGCTGGCGAAGGAGCGGCCGAGGTCGCCCTGCAGCGCGTTGCCGAGCCAGCGCAGGTACTGCTCCCAGATCGGGCGGTCGAGACCGAGATTAGCGCGGATCTGGTCGAGCGCCGCCGCCGAGATCGTCGACGTGCCGGCCGAGGCCTGCGCGAAGTCGCCGGGCAGGGCCCGCATGAGCACGAAGGCGACCAACGACACGCCGAGCAGGATCGGCAGCGTCAGCAGCAGCCGGATCGCGATCATGCGGGTCATGGGACGATTGCTCCCGGCACCGGGCGCCGCGGTGCCGCGCGCATCGCGACCGGCGGCGCCCCTCCCGCTCCCGCACCCCCCTCGTCGCGTCTCACGGGCGAAGAAGGTTCGGTGACGCCTCGCGCGCGGGCCGATCTCGGCGCCGCGAGGCGCCCCCCGCCGAAACGGCGCGACCGGAGGAGCATCCGAGTGGGGGCGTCGCCGCCCCGCGCCGCTGCCCTTACTTGTCGATCCACGCGGTGCGCACGTAGCTGCGGATGTTCGCCGCCAGCGGCTGGTAGCCCTTGGCGTAGCTCCACCATGCCTCCCAGCGCAGCGGGTACTGGTAGATGTCGAGGCAGTAGACCTGCTCGCAGACATGGCGCTGGATCGCCATGTAGGCGGCGGCGCGCTTGCCCGTGTCCAGGATCGTGCGCGCCTCGGCGATCATCGCGTCGAGCTTGGCGTCGTTCATGCCCATTCCCTTGCCCTGGGCGTGCGCCGAGGTGATGCGCGAAACGATCGCGTCGGGATCAGGACTCCAGGACAGCGCGACCGACAGCAGCGTCGGATACTCGCCCTTCAGCCACATCGAGATCAGCGGCGCCGTCTCCATCGGCTTGATGGCGACCTTGATCCCCGCCTCGGCCCATTGCTGCTGCAGGATCTGCGCGCAGCTCACGTCCAGCGGATTCGCCGCGACGACGATGTAGTCGCCGAGGTCGAGGCCGTTGGCATGGCCGGCCTCGGCGAGCAGCTTCTTCGCGGCCGCGACGTCGGTCTTGTAGTAGGGCATCTCGCCCACACCGTCGTAGCCGCCGACATGGCTCTCAGGGACCATCGCCGCGACCTTGCCCGACCCGCCGAGCACGGTCTCGAGGCAGGCCTTGCGATCGGTTGCCAGGCTGAGCGCGCGGCGCACGCGCACGTCGTTGAGCGGCGGCGCCTTCATGTTGATCCACACCGGGAAGGTGCGCGTCGTCTTGCCTGGCGCCGAGACGAGATCGGCAGAGCTGCGCACGATCTGCGCCGAGACCTTCGGGTCCTTGAACCAGGTCATGTCGATCGCCTTGGAGCGCAGCGCCGAGGTGAGCGAGGCCTGGTCCTTGAAGAACCGGAAGGCGACCGAGTCGAGATAGGGCTGGCCCTTCTCGTAGTAGTCGGGATTGGCCTTCAGCGTCAGCACCTGGTTGGGCTGGTAGGACTCGAAGACGAAGGGGCCGGTGCCGACCGGCTTGGTGTTCAGCTCGCCGACGCCGCGCGGCACGATGACGCCGGTCGGATTGGTCGCGAGATAGCTGAGGAACGGCGCGCTCGGCGAATTGAGCTCGAAGCGCACGGTCAGCGGGTCTAGCACGGTGACCGCCTTGATGCTGGCGAAGAGCGTGGCGCTCGGGCTCGCCGTCTTCGGATCGAGGATGCGCTCGAAGGTGTATTTCACGTCCTCGGCGTCGAAGGCCTGGCCGTTGTGGAATTTCACGCCGCTGCGCAGCTTGAAGACGTAGGTCGTCTCGTTCGGCTGCTCGAAGCCGGTCGCGAGATCGGGCTCGACCTTCATGTCGGGCGTCCAGCGCAGCAGGCCGGAGTAGAGCAGCGAGGTGAAGTCGTAGGACGAGAACGCGGTCAGCGTGCTGGGATCGAGCCCGATCGGATCCGCGTCGGCGCCGATCGTGAGGCGGCCGCCGCGCTTCGGCGAGCCGCCGGTCTGCGCAAAGGCCAGCGGCGACAATCCCATCGCGCCGCCGGCGAGGGCGAGGCGCAGCGCATCGCGACGCGCCAGCGCGCCGAGGGCCGGCCCGGCCGTGATGGTCGCGTCCTTCGAACGACGATCGGTCATTGCATCCCCCTGCTTGGAACCCTGGCGGACGGTAGTCCCCCGACCTCCGCGCCAGCAAGCCGTGGGGAGAGGCGGTTCCGCCTCGTGAAACGTGAACGCCACGGGTTTGGCCGCCTGCCCGCCCTGCGGCAGAGTCCCTCGCACACAACGGGGGACCCCGACGATGATCCGTATCGCCACCGCCGGCTTCCAGCACGAGTCCAATACCTTCTCGTCGGTGCCGGCGAGCCTCGACAAGTGGGAGCGCGCCGGGATCCAGGAGGGCGACGCGATCCGGCGGGAATACGCGACCTCGCAGGCGACGCTCGCCGGCTTCTTCCAGGCCTGCGCCGAGGCCAAGGACGTCGAGCTCGTGCCCCTCGTCTTCACCCGCTTGACGCCGATGGGCGCGATGACCGGCGAGGCGATCGAGCACATCATGGCGCGCTGCCTCGCCGCCATCCGCGACAACGGACCGTGGGACGCGGTGCTGCTGCCGCAGCACGGCGCGGCCGTCTCCGATCCCTATCCCGACGCCGACGGCGAGTACGTGCGGCGTGTGCGCGAACTCGTCGGCCCCAACGTCCCGATCGGGCTTGCGCTCGACATGCACGCGAACGTCTCGCCCCAGATGGTCGACAACGCCGACGTCACGACCGTCTACCAGACCAATCCGCATATCGACGCGCGCGAGCAGGGCCTGCACTGCGCGCGGCTGATCCTTCGCATGGTCCGCGGCGAGATCCGCCCGCGCAGCGCGCTGCGCATGCCGCCGCTGCTGGTCAACATCCTGAACCAGGGCACGAGTGACGCGCCGATGCGCGACCTGCTGCGTATCGCCGACGAGCAGCGCCGTCGCCCCGGCGTGCTCTCGGTCAGCGTCGTCGAAGGATATCCCTACGCCGACGTCGCCGAGATGGGCATGAGCTTCATCTGCGTGACCGACAACGACCCGGCGCTGGCCGACGACGTCGCCGCCAAGCTGGAGGAGGCCGCGTGGTCGATGCGCGAGGCACTCAACACCGGCGGCATGAAGATCGAGGCGGCCCTCGACCGCGCGCGCCAGGTGAATGCGCGGCCCGTGGCGATCTTCGACGTCGGCGACAATGTCGGCGGCGGCAGCCCCGCGGACTCGACCTTGATCCTCCACGCCGCGCGCAGAATGGGCGTGAGCGACATGCTGCAGGCGCTGTGCGATCCCGAGGCCGTGCGCGAATGCCGGCGCGTCGGGGTCGGTGGTCGATTCAACATGGCGGTCGGCGGCAAGACCGACGACCGCCACGGCAAACCCTTCCCCGTGAAGGGCGTCGTCACGGCGCTGTCGGACGGCAAGTACGAAGAGACCGGCCCCACCCACGGCGGCTTCCGCTTCTTCGACGACGGCCCCAGCGCCGCCATCAAGACGGACGACGGCTACACGCTCGTCCTGATCACCCGCCCCGGCGGCACCGCGAGCCTGCAGCAGTTCCGCACGCTCGGGATCGAGCCGACCGAGCTCAAGATCATCGTCGCCAAGGGCGTCCACTCGCCCAGGCCCGCGATGGAGCCGATCGCGAAGGAGCTCATCTGGTGTGCCACGCCAGGCGTCACCACCGCCGACCTCACCACCTTCAGCTACAAGCACCGCCGCGTGCCGATCTTCCCATTGGAGCGCAACACCGCCCTGTCCCGATGAGCACGTCTCCCTTCCGGTTCGGCGCCGTCGAGGAGATTCCTCCCCAGGTTTGATTGCGCTGAACCGACCGATGTCGGCAGATGGAACCGGACCTGGGGAGGTCTTTGCGATTCCGCGCTAGCGGCATGAAAGGGTTGGGTGGATCCGACTCCCGATCCGGTGCCCCGATTGTCGTCATGTTGCCGTTCCACGGAAGGTTGCTAACATTCCCGGAAACATGCGGTGCCACCGTCACCGATAGCGGGAGGAACGACACCATGATCGCATTGCGTGCAACCGCCATCGCCGCGCTGCTGCTGGCCGGAAGTTCCGGTCTCACCGGGGCAAGAGCCCAGACATGGATCTCGACATGGGCGGCACCTGCCGCGGCGCGGACCGACCAGCCGGCCGGCTCGCTGTCGGCCGCGGCACGGGCATTCCCCTGGACGACCGAAATTCCCGCCGCCGTGCGCGACGTCGCGCCGAACGTCGAGTTGCCGGTCGGCGGCGCCTCGCCGCTTCACATCAAGGACCAGACGCTGCGCCAGGTCGCGCATGTCTCCATCGGCGGGCCGCGCGTTCGCATCGTGCTGGCCAACAGCCTCGGCACACTGCCGCTGGCGGTCGGCGCCGCCGGCGTCGCGCTGCGCGACAAGGGACCAGCGATCCAGCCGGCTTCCAAACGTGTCCTCACCTTCGGCGGCATCGCCGCGCCGACGATTCCGCCCGGAGCCATCCTGATCAGCGACCCGGTCGATCTCGCGGTGCCGGACGGCGGCGACCTCGTCGTCGATCTCTACCTGCCGGGCGACACCGCGAACTGGAAATCGCCGCTGACCGTTCATCCCGCGTCGTGGCAGGTCAACTACGTGTCCACTCCGGGCAATCATGTCGGCGCGAGCGCCCTTCCCGTCGCCGCCACCACCGCCTACCGGCGCGGCGATGGGCTGGCGTCGGCGTCCTCCTTCTTCCTCGGCCGCATCGAGGTCGAGGCGAGCGCTCCTGTCCTGGTGGCGTTCGGCGATTCGATCACCGACGGCACGCAGTCCGGAACCGATGCCAATCGCCGCTGGCCGGACCTTCTCGGCGCGCGCCTGGCAGGTGCCGGCACGCGCCTCGCCATCGTGAATGGCGGTATCGGCGGCGGCCGCGTGCTGCAGGACGGCGTCGGCCCGAACGCCCTGGCGCGCTTCGACCGCGACGTGCTGGCCCAGCCGGGCGTGCGCTACGTCACCGTGCTGGAGGGCATCAACGACATCGGCGTGGGCGGGGCCAACCCCTCGCCGTCGGTCGCCGAGCTGATCGCCGGCCATCGCCAGATGATCGATCGCGCGCACGCGCGGGGATTGCGCATCTATGGCGCCACGCTGCTGCCCTTCGAGGGTGCGGCCTACTACACGCCCGAGGGCGAGGCCAAGCGCCAGGCGCTGAACGACTGGATCCGCAAGAGCGGCGCGTACGATGCCGTCATCGACTTCGACGCCGCTGTCCGCGACCCGGCACGCCCGTCGCGCTCGCGCCCCGAGTTCGACTCCGGCGACCACCTGCATCCCAGCCCCGCCGGCTACGAAGCGATGGCCAACAGCATCGACCTCGGCCTGTTCCGCCAACCCTAGCTGCCGAGGGAAGAGCTGGAGAACCGAGGCCGGAGCGCAGATCAGAGCGGACTCGAAGTTGCAATCCGGGCGCCGCTCCGAGTGCGCTTGACCATCCTGCGCTGGCAAACCGCAATTGGCCCAAGCGGGGACGACCCGGATGACTTCCCGGTCGCCAACCTGATGGGGGTTTCGATTCCGCTGGCCCCAGGGTTGTGCAGCGATCCTCGACCGTCGGGATCATCGCGTCACGCCGGCCTCCCGGGAGCGGCCGCCTCGCCCGCGACGCGCAGGACCACGCTGCCGCGCTTGCGCCCGCCATCGACGCGCGCATGCGCGGCGCGGAACGCATCGAAATCGTGGATGGAGTCGACCAGCGGAACGAAGCTCCCCGCCTGCGCCAGCCCGCGCAGCGTCTCGATGTATGCGGGACGCTCGGCGGCAGGCCCGGCGATGACGCGCCGGCCGCTGCGCAGCCGGTTCCACGGCGCGCGCAGGATCTCGGGCAGCGTCGCGAGAACCAGCAGCAGCCGGCCGCCCGGGGCGAGCACGCCGGCACAGCGAGAGAACGGCGCGGTGCCGGCCGTGTCGACGATCACGTCGTAGAGATCGCCGCCGCGCACGAAATCCTCGCGCGCGCGATCGACGACGCGGGTCGCGCCGAGCGACTGCACCAGCGCCGCGCTGTCGCCGCTGCACACCGCCGTCACCCGTGCGCCCGCCAGCCGCGCCAGCTGCACCGCCGCGCTGCCGACCGTCCCGGTGGCGCCGTTGACGAGCACGCGCTCGCCCGCCTGCAACGAAGCACGCCGGAAGAAGTCGAGCATCGTGGCGCCGCCGAATGAGACCGCCGACGCCTGCTCGTAAGAGAGGCCGGGCGGCTTGTGCGCGATCGCGCCGCCGGCGGGGAAGCAGCGGTATTCGACGTGGCAGCCGAGCCGTCCGCCGGCGAAGGCGAACACGGCATCCCCTGGACGGAATCGTGTGACCCGCGCCCCGACTGCGGCGACGTCGCCCGCAAGCTCGGTACCGAGGATCCGGCGCCGCGGCCGCGCGAAGCCCAGCGCCACGCGTCCGAGCAGCCCGAAGCCGCGCGGCAGGCTCAGCGAGCGGATGCGCCAGTCGGCCGAGGAGACGGTGGTCGCCCGGACGCGGATGAGCACCTCGTCCGGCCCCGGCACCGGCTCCGGCAGGTCGCGGATCTCCAGCACGTCGGGTGATCCGTAGCGCGTGCAGACGATCGCTTTCATCGGGCGAGCTCCGGAATTGGAAACGCGCGCGGTACGCGCCACATCGCCGCGTTATGGCACGGGAGCGCGGAAAACCTCCCTAGACTTGGTTTGCCGGACTTGCCTTGCCGGGGCCGTCGACTTCGAGCGATCGAAACCAAAGCTGGGCAGGTCTTGCGGAGCCCCGTTGACCGCCGACACGACCTGATTTCTGCTCTCGAGGGACTTGCTCGACCCTCAAGCATAGGGCGCACGCATATGCTTTACGATCTTGACGCCGTTGCGGCGGCGTGTGCACGCGTCGGCATCGAAATCCTGGATCGAAGCGCCCACGCCCTCAGACTCGGCCTCGGCCCCGGAGACGTTCTGGTGCTGGCCAACGACGCCGGCGGCTCGATCCGTTACTTCGAAGGCAATGCGCATCATCAGCACGACGACTTCGTGTTCGATCTCGTGGAGCCTGCCCCCGTGCTGAAGCTCGCGCCGGTGGCACTCGTCGAAGCACTCGCTTCGGGCGAGGTCCTGGTTGCCGAACTGCACGAGGCTCCTCATCCCCCGGAGAAGTTCCTCCTCTTCTACCGCTGCGACATGCACACGGAGATCGACCCCGGCCAGGAACTGCGCATTCGCCGGGCCGGGACGGTCGAACCGGCGCCGCGGAGCCTCAGGCAACGATGGCAGGACAAATTGCGGCACAGGCCGGAGTTCGATCAGCCCTAGGGGCAGCGTCCGGAAAACCTCCCCAGATTTGGTTTGCCGTGCCCGCCCACCTGAGCCCGATCGAAACCAACCCTGGGGAGGTCTTGCTCGATCGACTGCGTCGCGATTTCTTACATTGCGCGACAAGCGGCCAACTAAGTCCTTGATTTCCGGTCTGGCACGGATGCTGCAAATCATGCCTCGGCTTCATGGCCTCCACGATGGGCGTCCCCTTCGCTGCGATGGCCTCGCGGAAGCCATCTCGGAGCCGACATGAATGGAGCCGACATGAGTCCTTCGTCCGTCTTCGCCCTCCGGCATCTTCGGGTGCTCGCGGCAGTCGCCGTCGGGGCCTGGAGCGCCGCCGCGCATGCCGCTCCGCTCGATCTCGATTTCGGGGAGCTCGGCCCGAGCTTCCATGATGTCGGCGCCATCGACGCCGGAGTCAATGTGATCCGCGCCGGCAACATCACGGCCTCCGGCCTGACCGTCGGCAGTTCCATCACCTATTCGATCCCAGTCGGCTTGCAGGTCGATCAAATGACGGTCGAATTCCTGTCGTACAGTAGGACCAGCGGTGCGTTGCTTTCCGTCAGACTGCTGGCGCCGAATGAAGGACATCCGATTCTTTTCGGCTTTCCGGCACTCAACACCGAGATCGACTTCCAGGACCTGGTGATCGCGGATCCCAGCGAGGTGACGACCACGTTCGAGGTGATCCCGCATCCCAGTGCGGGTGGCGGGGTGAATCACGCCTATGCCTTGCGGATCTATGCGTCGGAGATCGCCGCCGACGTCCCGGAGCCCCGTTCGGCGGCGATGCTGATGGCTGGCATGATCGGCCTGATCGCGGCGTGGCGGACGAAGCGGCACGCGTGATCGAGCGCGCGGGCGCAATCGAACCCGACGGATCGGATCCAAGCAACGATCAGTCGGCGATACCGGACGGGATCAACCGGGATTGCCTCGTCGGCGATCGGCTCGGTCGCGATCGCGTGGTCCCCGGGGATGTTGCGTGCATGAAAAGCCCCCAGATTTGGTTTGCCGGGCCCGCCCACCTGAGCCCGATCGAAACCAAACCTGGGGAGGTCTTGCTCCGTCCCCTACACTCGCCGCTTCCCAACGGGTCGTCAGTGGCGGTCGCAGGGATCGCCCTCCCGATGGTCGGAGGCTAGCCGATGCTAAAATCCGTCATCGCCGCAGGAGTCATTGGATTCGCGGGCGCCGCGAGCGCGCAAATGCCCGCGTTTCCCGCGACATTCGCGACGCAGGAAATCGAAACGAACGGCACCACGATCCATGTCCGCGTCGGCGGCGCCGGGCCGGCGGTCGTGCTGCTGCACGGCTACGGCGAGACCGGCGACATGTGGGCGCCGATGGCGGTCGATCTCGCGCGCGACCATCGGGTCATCGTTCCCGACCTCCGTGGACTCGGTCTCTCGGCCAAGCCGCCAGCGGGCTTCGACAAGATGAATCAGGCCGGTGATGTCGCCGGCGTGCTCGCGGCGCTGAAGATCGAACGCGCGGACCTGGTGACGCACGACATCGGCAACATGGTCGGCTTCGCCTTCGCCGCACGGTTCCCCGGGCAGGTGAGGCGTTTCGTCCTAATCGATGCGCCGGTGCCCGGTGTCGGGCCGTGGGAGGACATCCTCAAGAACCCGCTGCTCTGGCACTTCCGCTTCGGTGGACCGGACATGGAGCGGCTCGTTGCCGGTCGCGAGCGCATCTATCTCGATCGCTTCTGGAACGAGTTCTCGGCGAACCCGAACCGATTCAGCGAGACCGCGCGCGAGCACTATGCGCGCCTCTACGCACTGCCGGGCGCGATGCATTCGGGCTTCGCGCAGTTCGCCGCCTTCGACCAGGACGCCATCGACAACGCGCAGTTCCTGAAGGCCCAAGGCAAGCTCCCGATGCCCGTCCTGGCAATCGGCGGCGAGAAGTCGTTCGGCACGACGATGGCGACCGTGATGCGCAGCGGTGCGAGCGACGTCACCGAGGGCGTGATCGCCGACTCGGGCCACTGGATCATGGAGGAAAATCCGACAGCCACGATCGCGATGGTTCGCGCCTTCCTCGAGAAGGGGCGCTGATCCAGAACGGGAGGCAGCCCGAATTGCTGTCAGCGCGGCGCGCAATCAGGGCTTCGTTCCCGTTCAAGAATCCCAGATATTCCCTCCGGAGCATCAATGTTCGCTGCGGCAGCGCGTTCTTGCTCTGACCGGATTCTTCCCGTTCTCCCCGCCGACTACGCCCGCACGCTTGCGCCTCAGTCCTTCCACGTGATGCGGTTGAGGAAGAAGCTCTCGTTCGGGGTCGGCGTCCACATCACTTCCTTGCGCGCGCCGTAGAGGATCGCGGCCTGGTAGAGCGGGACGAGCGGGATGTTCGCCTCGGCGATCTCGAGCGCGCGCCTGTAGGCGGCGACGCGGTCGGCATCGGCGAGCGACGTACGCCCGGCCTCGAGCGCCTTGTCGACGTCGGCATTCTTGAACTTCGCCCACTGGCTCGACGAGTGGTAGAGCGGGAACAGGATGCCGTCGGCGTCCTGGCAGCCGCACGACCACCTGCTGAACGTCATCTGGCCGAACTCCTCGGGCGAGCCTTGCGCGCGCTTCAGCCAGTTCGCGAAGTCGCTCGACTGGATCGTCACCTTGACGCCGAGCTCGGCGACCATCTGCTGCAGCGCCTGGACGATGCGCTGGTCGAAGGTCGGCGAGGTGAAGAGGATGAACTCGGTCCCGGGCGCCACACCCGCCTCGCGGATCAGCGCCTTCGCCTTGGCGAGATCGAAGGCGTAGCTCTGGAAGCCATCGACGTAGCCGGCATGCACCGGCGAGAGCATCGAGCCGACCGGCTTGTCGTAGCCGCCCAGAAGCCCGTCGATGATCGCCTGACGGTCGATCGCGTGCGCGATCGCCTTGCGCACCCGCAGGTCGGCGGTCGGGCCGGTCAGCGCGTTGAGCGCGAAGTAGGCCACCCGCTCGGAGAGGACGCTCAGCACCTTGGTGTTGGCGTCGGCCTTGAGCTGCGCGGCGATGTCGGTGTTGATCGTGACAATCACGTCGGCACGGCCCGAGCGAAGGTTGGCGACGCGCGTCGCCGGATCCGGCACCGGATGGAACTCGACGGTCGGGAAGCCGCCCTTGGTGCCCCAGTAGCCGTCATTGCGGGCGAGCGTGGTCTTCACGCCGCGCTGGATCGAGACGAACTTGTAGGGACCGCTCCCCATGGGTGCGGCGTTGAACGCCTGGTCGCCCACCTTCTCGACATGCGCCTTCGGCACGATCGAGAGCTTGACCAGCTGGGCGAACAGAACGGGATAGGGCCCGTCGGTCTTGATCCGGACCGTGGTCGGGTTGACCACCTCGGTCGCGACGATCTTGTCGAACTGGCTGAGCTGCGGGCTCTTGTAGGCCGGGTTGGTGATGCGCTGGACCGAGAAGGCGACATCCTCGGCGGTGAGCGCGCTGCCGTCGTGGAACTTCACGTCCGACCGCAGCGTGAACTCGACCGTGGTCGGGTCGACCTGCCGCCAAGCGGTCGCGATCTGCGGGACGATCTTGCCCGCATCGTCGCGCGTCAGCAGATTGTCGAAGACGTTGCGGTAGACGAAATAGCTGTCCGGGTTCCACTGCCCGTGCGGGTCGAGCGACGCCGGATCGTTGGTCAGGTCGACGACGAACACGTCCTTGCCCGCCTGGGCCGGCGCGGCGGCGAACAGCGACACGACCGCGGCGGCGGCAAGCATCCTTGCGTAGTGGAACATCGATCCCTCCGGGCGCCGCATCGATCGGGCGCATCGCCGACTAGGAAACACTGCGGCTCCAGTCGAAGTCAAACTCGGGGTGCCCGCGGGCAAGGACGACCGACGTCCGCCCCGGACGACGAGCTAGGGGCGCGCAGGAACCAGCAGCTCGCGGTTCATCTGGTCGAGCGAGTCGATGCCGAGCATGGCCATGTCGCGGCTGATCTCGTCCTTGAGCAGCGACGCGCCGTGGCGGACGCCGGCCGGGCCGGCGATGGCGGCGGCGTAGAGGAACGGCCGGCCGATGAAGACGAATTTCGCGCCCAGGGCGAGCGCCTTCAGCACGTCGGTGCCGCGGCGGATTCCCCCGTCCAGCATGACCGTCATGTCGCCGGCCTCGGCGACGGCAGCGGGGAGCATCCGCAGCGGCGAGACGGCGTAGTCGAGCTGGCGGCCGCCGTGGTTCGACACCAAGATGCCGTCCACGCCGCTCTCGCGGGCGATGCGCACATCCCGGGGCGAGAGCACGCCCTTCAGCACGAGCTTGCCCTTCCACATCCTGCGCATGAGCTCGAGGTGCTCCCAGGACAGGCCGTCGCGCGCCATGCCGGGGCGCTCCGAGAAGCCCATGACCGGCATGCGCGGAAAGCCGATGTTTTCCAGGTGCGGCATGCCGTGCCGGAGCACCGTGCGGGCGAAGACGCCGAAGCTCCAGCGTGGGCGAACGGCACAGTCCCAGACGAGGCGCGGCGTCGGCCTGAGCGGCGAACCGTAGCCGCTTCGCACGTTGTTCTCGCGGTTCGCGATCACCTGCACGTCCACCGTCAGCACAAGCGTATCGAAGCCCGCGCGCTGCGCACGCTCGACGAGCGGCACGATGATCTCGCGCTCGCCCGGGAGGTAGGCCTGGAACCAGGCGGTCGGCCCGATCGCGCGGACGCGCTCCATCGGCGTCAGCGATGCGCCGCTCTGGATCATGATGGTGTTGAGCTCGGCCGCGACCTCGGCCAGGACGGAATCGCCCCGATAGGCGGCGAGCGAGGTGCTGCCCATCGGCGGGAAGCCGAAGGGCAGATCGTAGGTCCGCCCCATCACGGTCGTCCTCTGATGGCGGGCGCGGGTGTTCACCAGCACGCGGGGCAGGAACTGCCACTCGGCGAAGGCGGCGCGATTGCCGTCGCGAGCCGAGTTCGTCTCGACGCCTCCGGACACGTAGCCGAAGATCGGGCGCGGCAGGAAGCGGCGCGCAGGCGCCTCGAAGTCGTCGAGACAAAGGACGTTCCGGAGCCGGCGCAGGCCGCTGGTGCCGCGTCGCCGGCCGGCTGCGCGATGGTCGGCTTCGATGGGGCGGGTGGTGGCGATGTCGGTCATGGTTCCCGTGGTGTATTCGCGATCATGGGGCACGCACTCGATGGAGCGCGGCCCCTTCCCAGGCTCCGAGATCCGGTCTCGAGGATCCCTTCACGGCGGAATGGAATCTCAGGGTGACAGGCACCGCGCATCGGCGCCAGAGGGCGAACCGGCCCGCGATGCCTCGCCGGCCCCCTCTGCCCTTCATCGGCAGCGATCGCGGGATTGCGAACCGCGGACGGGGTCGGCTCGCTCCGGATCATCTCGGGCGTCCGGGACTAGTCCCCGCCCCGCCGCGATTGCCGCGTGTCGCGACCGGCGGTGGTCCCATTGCCAGGGATCCTGCAACGGACCATCCTGCCGGCAGTTCGCTTCACCATCGCGCTTCGGCGGTCGCGCGTGTGCGCGGCGCGAGGGGCCATCGCGGATGGAAGGGGAACGACGCTCTCCCCTGCGCAAGAGTGGGCTGGGCCGAGGCCGGTCCCGGGTGATCGACCGAAGCGGATCGACCCGCGCGGGCATCGCACGTTCGCGATTCATCGGTTCGGAGCGATCGGAGCGCGACACCAGTTTCGTCTGGAGGGTGCTCTGCGCGATTGATGGTCTTCCGGATCTCGGCTCCAGGTTCGGCGCCAGCGAAGTGACGCGGCGCGAAGGCGACGTCCGGAGTCGCTCTCCGGATGCGAGTGCTCCAAGGGAGGTTGCGCATGGCGAAGGTCAAGGTCCGCAAGGGGATGCCGAGCGTGCAACTGACGAAGGCGGCGTTCGCGGCCAGGGTGCGCGAGCGCTTCTACGATCCCGTCTTCGCCGGCGTCGGGGACGACATCGACCGCGTCATCGAGGCCGCGTGGGACGGATATGACGCGTATCGCAAGAGCCCTCGCACGCGGCGCGCCGGGCCCGGCTTCGCCGATCCCGAGTTCGAGCTTCCCAAGGAGTGGCTGGAGACGCGCCGGCGGATCCGCGCCGCGGAACGGGCGCAGCGCAAGCCGGGCGCGCCGGCACGCATCCTCCTGATCAACGGGTCGGCGCGCACCGATCAGAGCTGCCCGGGCGAGATGTCGAAGAGCTACCGCCTCGTCAGCCTGGCGCGCGACGTGCTGCGGCGACAGCGTCGCGTCGAGGTCGAGGTCCTCGACCTGAGCCGCCTCACCTCGGAGTACGGACGGGTGATCCATCCGTGCAAGGCGTGCGTCTCGACGGCGATGCCCCTGTGCCACTGGCCGTGCTCCTGCTATCCCAACCACGCCATGGGGCAGGTCAACGACTGGATGGCCGAGATCTACCCGAAATGGGTCGCCGCCCACGGCGTGATGATCGTCTGTCCGGTGAACTGGTACCAGGCGCCGAGCACGCTCAAGCTGATGATCGATCGGCTGGTCTGCGCCGATGGCGGCAATCCCGATCCGACCTCGACCGGCGGCAAGGACCCCGCACGCGCCAAGGCGCTCGAGCTCGCGGGCTGGCCCTATCCGCGCCACCTTGCGGGACGCGTGTTCTCGCTGGTCGTGCACGGCGACACGGCGGGCGTGGAGACGCTGCGACGCAGCCTGGCGGATTGGCTAAGCGACATGGGGCTGATCGCGGCCGGACGAAAGGCGCTGGTGGAATCGTATATCGGGTACTACCGGCCCTACGCGACGAGCCACGACGATCTCGACGCCGACGCTGCGTTGCGCTCGGAGGTCGCGTCCGCGGCGCGCTCGTTGCTGGAAGCGGTGCGTCTGCAGCGGCGCGGCAAGTTCCGACGGCCGGATGACGGCGAACCGGAACCGCGGCCGAAATAGCCGATTGGATCCAGACCGCCATTCGCGGTTGCCATGGAGATCCGGAGCAGGATCGGCCAGGAGTGATCGCTCCGGCAATCGAGGACAGAGCCCGGATCACGTCTGACGTCCTGAAACGGCGTCGCGGGTTGCCGCGTCCCCGGCTGCTTGGCGGCGGGCCCATTGCCAGCGATCCTGCAAGGGATCATCCTGCTCGCGACTCATTTCATCGTTGCCGCCTTTGCGGTCGCGCGTGCGCGCCGCCCGAGAGTCCATCACGGATGGAAAGGGAGGGTGGAATGTCGGGTCCAAGCCGGAATCTGCGGTCGATTGCTGTCGCATCGGCCCTGCTCGCCAGCACGGTCCTCGTCGTCGCCGAGGAGGCGGCGGCGGATCCGATCTATACCGACAAGGGCAATTTCGTCCGCAACGACATCAAGACGTCGTTCAAGACGCCGGGCGGGACGCCGATCGTCACCCCGGCAGGATCGACCGTGATGGCGCGCGAACGCCAGAAGCCGGGCTCGACCACTGCGGCCGAGGTCGAGGCCCTGGCCCCGTATCGCCCCGCGACCGACGAACAGAAGGCGGCGATGAACAAGAAGGCCAAGGACCTATATCCGGGCATCACCGTGGTGAAGGATCCGGACATGGCCTACGACTGCCACGGCCTGACGTTCAAGGCCGGCACGGTGTTCATCAACAACGACCAGGTCCAGAAAATCATCGACGACCAGGGCTGGAAGCCGCCGGGCGACGGCAAGGCCAAAAAGGGCGACGTCGTCATCTACCGCAAGGACGGCGCGATCACCCATTCAGGCCTCGTCGAGGAGGTGGACGCCGCGGGCAAGGTCACCAAGGTACGCAGCAAGTGGGGAACGTGGGGCGAGTACGTGCACGCGCCGGCCGACGTTCCCAAGGGCCAGGCCGAGTTCCGGGGCGGCGACTACGGCACGATGGCCGAGGTGCTCACGGGCGGCAAACCGCTCAAGGATCCGCCGGTTGCGGACGACGTGAAGATCTTCGAGGGGCTGCCACCGGTCACGCTCAAGGCCGAGCTGGTCGACTATCCGATCAACGACTTCCCGACCGGCGTGCTGGAACTCATCGGCGATCCTCCGCGGGTCTACGACTACGTCTTCCGCGTACCGAGCCTCGGACTGCCGGTCGCCACCGGCGACGAGATCACGCTGTTCGCCGACGGCCTGCTTGCCGGCTTCGCATCCGGCGATGCGGTGAGTGCGAGCTTCGGCGGCTGGGTCGTGGCCAGCGTCACGAGCGACGCCGTCACCTGGGAGGCGACCGCCGATGCCTATCTGCTCGACGACCTGCTCGGCTTCTCGGTCGAGAGCGTGTTCGAAACCGTGAGCGAGGTGCTCTATCGCGAGACCGTCGCCGGCAGCGTCGGCCGCACCAAGGGCCCTGCCGACGTCCCGGCTCCGGCAACGCTGCTCCTGCTCGCGGGCGCCATCGCCGGCCTTGCCGGCGGATGCCGTACCCGGGATCGTCGCCGCGGCGCCGGCGAACGCTGACGACGCACTTCTCGCTGGGCCTGCGACGCAATCGCATCGGGATCGCGGCGCCGTCGTCGCGCCGCCAACCGTCGACCTTCCAACAGGGGACGGCTGGGACGCGGCCCCGTCGCGTGCGATCGCCCCGCAGGTGCCCCGGGAGCGGCTGGACCGGGTACCGGGGTGCGACTAGCGTAGCCCTCGACAAGGGGGGACGAGGGCGTGGCGCTCTACATTGCCCAACGCTTGGCTCTCGCGGTCGCGATCGTGGCGATCGCGCTGGCGCTGCTGTTCGGGATGATCCACCTCGTTCCCGGCGATCCGGCGTCGATCGCGCTGGGGCCGCGGGCGACCCCGGAGTTGATCCAGGAATTCCGCCAGCGCATGGGGCTCGACCGGCCGATCGTCGTGCAGTTCGCGCTGTTCCTGCTCAACGTCCTGCGCGGCGATCTGGGCCGCGACGTGTTCACCAACCAGCCGGTCCTGCAGATCATCATGAAGGACCTGCCATCGAGCCTGGCGCTTGCCGGGGCCGGGCTCGGCTGGGCGGTGCTGCTGGGCGTGCCGCTGGGCTGCTTCTCGGCCATCCGCCGCAACTCCTGGCTCGACCGCTTCACCGGCATCCTGTCGGTGAGCGCGATCGCGATTCCTTCCTTCGTCGTGGCGCTCTATGCACTGCTCATCTTCGCGGTGTGGCTGCGCTGGTTCCCGGCGCTGGGCATCAGCCGCTCGGGCACGCTCGGCGAGCAGTTGCATTATCTCGTGCTGCCGGCCTTCACGGTCGGGCTGGGCTGGGTCGGTTTCCTGGCGCGGCTCGTGCGGGCCTCGATGCTCGAGATCCTCGGCGAGAACCACATCCGCACGGCGCGCGCCTACGGCCTGCCCGAGCGGCGCATCGTGTATCGCTACGCGCTCCAGCTCGCGATCCTGCCGACGGTGTCGCTGCTCGGCGTCGGCATCGGCCGCCTGCTCTCGGGCGCGGTATTCGCCGAGATCGTGTTCACGCGGCCCGGGATCGGCAAGCTCGTCTACGACGGCGTGATCTCGCGCAACTACCCGATCGTCATGGGAGCGGTGCTGGTGACGACCATCCTGTTCGTGCTGTCGACATTGCTTGCGGACCTGATCAACGCCAAGCTCGACCCGCGCGTACGGGACAGGCTGTAGGAGCAGCACCCTTGCCGGATGGACTGACCGCCCCGCCTCAGGACCTGATCGATGCCGCGCGTTATCCGCTCGCCGACGCCGCCGCGCGCGCGCGCATCGTGGCCGCCGGGCGCAAGGGCCTCGCGCACGAGGGCTGCGCCATGCTGCCGAGGTTCGTGACGCCCGCGGGGACGGCGGCCATGGCGGCGGAAGCGATGCGATTGCTCCCGCGGTCTAATCGCCGCGACCTCCAGCTCTGCGCCTACGCGAACCAGTCCGCAGACGGGTTCCCCGCGGATCATCCGCGCCGCCGGGTCTCGCCCTTCCGTCAGCACGTGATCGGCGCCGACGACTTCGCACCCGACGGCCCAGTGATGCGGCTCTATCGCTGGGACGGGCTCACGCGTCTGGTGGCCGACCTGCTCGAGCTTCCCGCGCTTCATCGCGTCGCCGATCCGCTGCTGAGCTGCAACGTCACGATCATGGGCGAGGGCGACCAGCACGGCTGGCATTTCGACAGCAACGACTTCGTCGTGAGCCTGCTCCTGCAGGCGCCGGAGCGCGGTGGCCACTTCGTCTTCGCCCCTGGCATCCGCAGCGAGAGCGATCCGAACTACGACCGCGTCGCGCGCGCGCTCGACGGCGACCCCGCCGTGCTCCGCATGCCGGAGGTCTCGCCCGGGACGCTGGCATTGTTCCGCGGGAAGCACTCGATCCATCGCGTCACGCCGATCGAGGGCGCACGGCCGCGGATCATCGCGCTGTTCAGCTACGACCGGCGCCCGGACATGAATTTCACGGAACGCTCGCGCATGAACGTGCTCGGGCGCAGCCGGCCACGCGCCGCCACGGCGCAGACAGCAGGGGGAAAAGGGACATGACCAGGACGACTCGACGGAGCTTCATGGCCACCACGGCGCTCGGCGGCGCGCTTGCCGCCGCGGCACCGCGCGAGGCGGCGCGCGCCCAGACGAAGTCGCTGCGCGTGCGCTCCTACGTCACGTTGCAGCAGCTCGATCCGCTCAACCGGCTCGGCGCGCCCGAGGGCGACGTGATGGACTGCCTCTATCCCGGCCTCGTCACGTCGAAGGGTGACGGCAGCTGGGGCTGGGAGCTCGATGCGGCGAGCGCCATCGAGCAGGTCGACGCAACGCATATCAAGTTCGAGCTGCGCAAGGGCATGGGCTGGACCAACGGCTTCGGCGAGGTGACGGCCGAGGACGTGAAATACAGCTACGAGCGCATCGCGAACCCCGAGAACAAGTCCGCCTATCGCGGCGATTGGGCGGCCCTGGACAAGGTCGAGGTGACGTCGAGCCACACGGGCGTGATCGTGCTCAAGGAGCCCTATATCCCGCTCTGGACGACGACGCTGCCGTTCAACTCGGGCTCGATCGTGTGCAAGTCGGCGGTCGAGAAGCTCGACGGCAAGCGCTTCACCCTCGAGCCGCCGGCGACGTTCGGCCCCTACAAGATCAAGCAGAACGTCGCGCGTCAGCGCATGACGCTGGAGCGCAACCGCGACTGGCCCGGCCGCCAGCCGGTGTTCGACGAGGTCGATTTCCTCAACATCCTCGACGCCAACGCCGCCGAGACGGCCTACCAGGCGGGAGAGATCGACCTCACGCTGCTGCCGATGACGGCCGTGCCGCGCGTGCAGAAGGCGATGCCTGCGCGCTCGAAGCTCGTCGTCGCGCCGTCCCTCGCCTACTGGTGGCTCGGCATGCAGATGGAGGACGGCGTCTTCGCCGACAAGCGCGTGCGCCAGGCGGTGCAGCTCGCGGTCGACGTGCAGGCCGTGCTCGACGGCGCCTTCTTCGGCGTGGCCCCGCGCTCCACCGGCTTCATCGCGCCGGGCATGATCGGCCATCGCCCCGCGAACAAGGTCGCCAAGCCCGACCTCGCCGCCGCGCGCAAGCTGCTCGCCGATGCCGGCCACCCGCGCGGCTTCAAGACCGAGATCGGCGTGCGCAACTCCGCCGAGTTCGTCAACGCCGCGCAGGTCGTCGCGGCGAGCCTGGCGCAGATCGGGATCGAGGCGCAGGTTCAGCCCTTCGACCAGGGCGTCCAGAAGGCGATGGCCTCGGGCAAGGCCGGCGAATGGAAGAAGATGGCGCTGCACATCGCGCGCTTCTCGATGCAGCCCGATCCGAGCTGGGCGAGCGTCTGGTTCACCAAGGAGCAGATCGGCGAGTGGAACTGGGAGCGCTTCCCCGACGCCGAGTACAACACTCTGCATGCCCAGGCCCTGAAGGAGCCCGACCCGCAGAAGCGTCATGCGATGTACGTGCGGATGCAGGACATCATGGAGGACTCGGGTGCCTACGTGTTCCTCACCCACGGCGTGAACCCGATCCTGCATCGCGACAGCTTCATCCCGGCCCTGACGCCGGACGCGAACAAGGTGCTCGTGCCGAAGTTCAAGCTGGCGTGACGTCGCGGCGGCCCGCCAGCTCGTCGCGGCGCGGGCCGCGCGCCGCCCCTCCCCGATCGGGGAGGGGCGGACGGTGAGCGATTCGACCCGACGGCTGCTGCGCGAGCCGCTCGGCGCGCTGGGCCTGGTGCTGGTGCTGGTCATCGTGGCGAGCGCCGCCTTCGCCGACCTGCTCGCCGCCTACCAGCCCACGCAGCTGGACATCCGCAACCGGCTGTCCGAGCCGACGGCGCAGCATTGGTTCGGAACGGACCATCTGGGCCGCGACACCTTCTCGCGGGTCGTGCACGGCGGCCGCGTCGCCCTTCTCGTGTCGCTCGTCTCCGTCGGCCTGTCGCTCGCCATCGGTCTGGTCCTCGGCATGCTCGCGGGCTACGGGCCGCGCTGGCTCGACAACACGCTGGTGCTCGCCTTCGACGCGGTACGCTCCTTCCCCACGATCATGTTCGCACTCGCGGTCGTCACGCTGTTCGGTCCGAGCCTCGAGACGGTCGTGTTCATCGTGGTCGTGACCTCGATCCCGGTCTACGGACGCATCGTGCGCACGCAGACACTGTCGCTGAAGGCGCAGGAGTTCATCCTCGCCGAGCGCGCGATGGGCGCCGGCGCCGCGCGCGTGCTGCTTCATCACATCCTGCCCAACGTCATCGGCCCCGTGCTGATCCTCGCCAGCATGGAGGTCCCGGTCGTGATCACGATCGAGGCCGGGCTCAGCTTCCTGGGACTGGGCGTGCGACCGCCGACGCCGAGCTGGGGCTCGATCCTCAACGACGGCTACGGCTTCATCCGCGACACGCCCTGGCTGATCCTGGCGGGCGGCCTGCCGGTGATCATGACCACGCTCGGCTTCACCTTCCTCGGCGAAGCCCTGCGCGACGTCTTCGACCCCCGGCTGAAACGGGAGTGAGGCCGGTGAGGTCGGAAGGATTGAAGCGCGGTGAGCACGAAGGTTGCGGAGATGAAGCACGCGTGCGAAGCGCGCGATCCCGGCCCCTCGCGATTGCGGTGCGGGCAGAGCGTTTGAACCGCGGAGAGCGCGGCGATCGCAGAGATGCCGGGCTACGCCGAAACGTGATGGAAACATCGCGGAATCGCGAGAGCGCGTCTCGCGCGCGTCCTCCATCTCTGCGATCGCCGTGCTCTCCGCGGTTCAATCCTTACAACGGCGACGTCGGGCGACCGGCATGACGTCGTCGCCTCCGATCCTCGAGATCACTGGCCTGTCGGTGTCGTTCGCGACGCCGCGGGGGAAGGTGCGGGCGCTGCGCGACGTGAGTCTCTCGGTGCCCCGCGACCGGATCGTCGGCATCGTCGGCGAGAGCGGGTGCGGGAAGACGACCCTGATCTCCAGCATCCTGCGGCTGCTGGCGCCCAACGCGGTCGTCGAGTCGGGCGCGATCCGGTTCGAGGGCGAGGATGTCCTCGCCATGCCCGATGCCGCGCTCGGCGAGCTGCGCGGCAAGCGCGCGGCGATGGTGTTCCAGGACCCGATGACGGCCCTCAATCCGGTGGTGTCGATCGCCACGCAGATGATCGACATCCAGTTCCGCGACGCAGCCCCCAGGGCCGAGAAGCGCGCCCGGGCCTTGGCGCAGCTCCGCCGCGTCGGCATCCCCGATCCGGAGGAGCGGATCGACGGCTACGCGCACCGCTTCTCCGGCGGTCAGCGCCAGCGCATCGCCATCGCGATGGCGCTGCTGATGAACCCGTCGCTGTTGATCGCCGACGAGCCGACGACCGCGCTCGACGTGACGCTCGAGGCGCAGATCGTGCAGCTGATCCGGGACCTCAAGCGCGAGTTCCGCGGCTCGATCCTGTTCGTGTCGCACAATCTCGGCCTGATCGCCGAGCTCTGCGACGAGGTCGTCGTGATGTACGCGGGCGAAGTCGTCGAGCGCGGCGACGTGCGGACGATCTTCCGCGCCCCGCGTCACCCCTACACGCGCCTCCTGCTCGCCTGCGATCCGGCGCGGCTGCCCGACGGGGATGCCGGCATCCTGCCGACGATCGCCGGCGGCCTGCCCGATCTCGCCGCCCTGCCGCCCGGCTGCGTGTTCGCGCCGCGCTGCCCGGATGCCGAGCCGCGCTGTCGCGCCGCGGCCCCGCCCTTCGTCGCGCTCGGCCATGGCCACGATGCGCGCTGCGTGCGGGCCGGCGATGACTGATGCCGGCCCCCTGCTCCGCCTCGAGGATGTCGGCGTGCGCTTCCGCATCGTCGGCGCCCTGCGCGCCGCGGCCACCGGCGTGCGCGACCCCTATCTCGACGCCGTCGCGGGCGTGAGCCTGACACTCGCCGCCGGCGAGACGCTGGGCATCGTCGGCGAGAGCGGCTCGGGCAAGACCAGCCTCATCCGCGCGATCATCGGCCTCGTCGACGTCGCGACGGGGCGGATCTGGTTCGATGGAAGCGAGATCGCCGACCGGTCCGACGCGGCGCTCCGGGCCGTGCGGCGGCAGATCGGCATGATGTTCCAGGATCCGATCGCCAGCCTGTCGCCGCGCAAGACGGTGCGGAGCCTGGTGCTCGAGCCCTTCCGCATTCACCGCGTCGCGCTGGCCGATCCGCCGCGCGCCGCGGCGGAGATCATGGACATGGTCGGCCTTGCGCCGGCGCTGCTCGAGGCCTATCCGCACCAGCTCTCGGGCGGCCAGGCGCGTCGGGTCGGCGTCGCGCGCGCGCTCGCGCTGCGGCCGCGCCTCGTCATGGCGGACGAGCCGACCGCCGGCCTCGACGTCTCGGTGCAAGGCGAGATCCTGAACCTCATGGTCCGGCTGCGCACCGAGCTCGGCCTCGCCTACGTGATCGTCACGCACAACCTGCCCGTGATCCGCCACGTCAGTTCGCGCCTGGCGATCATGTATCTCGGTCGCATCGTCGAGGAGGGCCCGACCCGAGCCGTTTTCACGACGCCGGCGCACCCCTATACCCGCGCCCTGGTCGCCGCGGTCCCCCGTCCGGACCCGGACGATGCGCGCAGCGCGCCGCTGCTCTCGGGCGAAGTGCCGTCGCTGCGCGACCGGCCCACGGGGTGCCCCTTCCATCCGCGCTGCCCGGATGCCCGCGACCGCTGCCGCGTCGAGGTGCCCGCGATGCGGTCCGTCGCGCCGGCTCGCCAGGCAGCCTGCCACTTCCCGCTCTCCGGCTTCGGGCAAGGCGTCTCGACGGCGTGAGCCCTTCGGCCGGAATGCGGGATCGGTCGTGGATCGGTTGCAGCTTGCGCGCCGCTCCCGTCGTCGCGCGCACGACGGCCGCGGGCGACGGCCCGTCCGATCCGCGCGTCAGCCGAGCACGGTCTCGCCGAGCCAGCGGCCGAAGCCGAGCGCGGGCGTGACGCTCATGCCGCCGACATAGCCGTCGCCCGACATCGTGCCACCGCCGACGATCTCGCCGGCCGCGTAGAGGCCGCGCAGCGGTGCGCCGTCGCGTCCAAGCACGCGCAGGTCGTCGTCGATCACGAGGCCGGCGAAGCTGCGCAGCACCATGCCGCGGCACCGGATGGCGTAGAAGCCGGGGCCGACGATCGGCCGCGGCATGTGCTTGCGGCCGAGCGCGTCGCCGCCGCCCGACGCGGCGCGGTTGTAGGCGTCGATCGTCGCGGCGAGCCCCGTCGGATCGATCCCGGCAGCGGCGGCGAGCTGCGCGAGCGTGTCGGCGCGCCGGAAGTCGGGATGCGCGCGGACGGCCGCCTCGAGTCGCGCCCGGTCGTAGCGCGGCAGCAGCGGCGGCGCAGCATCGAGGATCGCCTGGTCGAACACCACCCAGAACGACAGACCCGGCAGGCGGGCGAGCGCGGCCTCGCGCACGTCGACGCTGTCGTGGTCCTCGGCGACGAAGCGCCGGCCGGCGGAGTCGACGTAGATCTCCCATGGCGCCCGCACCTGCGGCGTGAGCGACGGCACGTCGTCCCACACCACCCTGCCGGAGCCGGGCGGGTCCTCGATCCCGGCCATCGCGGGCTTCCAGTAATTCGCGTTGCGGATCCGGGCGCCGCGCGCCTCGGCCATCGTGAAGCCCGAGCCGTCCGAGGTCGGCGACGCCGTCGTGAAGAGCGGCGCGCCGCCGTGCAGCCGGGCGAACATCGGCGGACTTGCGCCGTAGCCGCCGGTCGCCAGGATGGTGGCGCGGGCGCGGCAGGTCGCCACGCTGCCGTCGGGCTTGCGGACGCGGACACCCTCGCCCGGCAGCAGTTCGGTGACGGTCGTGCCGAAGCGGATGTCGATGCCGTGACGCTCGCGGGCGCGCTCGAAGGGCGGCGTGATCGCCGCCAGGATCGAGCGGCCGCCGTCGACGCCCCAGTAGCTGCGCGCGATCTTGTAGGCTTCGTGCAGATGCAGGATCGCCGGGCAGGCGGGGTGCATCGCGAAGTCGTTCTCCATCAGCCAGTCGATCGTGCGCGGGGCGATGTCGACCGCGCGCCGCACCAGTCCGCGGTTCGCCGTCCCGCGGCTGATGCGCATGACGTCCTCGAAATGGAGGTCGGGGCTGTCGACGATGCCGCGCTCCGCCTGCAGGCGCGTGCCCGCGCCGCTCATCTGCCCGGAGGAATAGTGCAGCGTGCCGCCGAGGCGGCCGGACTTCTCGATCAGCCCGACCTTGAGGCCGCGGGTCGCCGCGGCCATCGCCGCGGGCATGCCGGCGGTGCCGGCACCGATGACGATCAGATCGAAGGACTCGCTCATTTCCGCCCCCGGGCGGCGACGCTCTTGGCCAGCGGTGTCGGATAGTCCGGGTCCGGGAAGCAGATGCACAGATGCCGGAACGGCTTGTCGCCGCGCACGCGCCAGGTGATGCGCAGGCCCCGCGGCAGCAGGTAGACCGAACCGGCCTTCGCCACGCAGCGGATCTCTTCCTTATGCAGCGGCGGCGCGAAGGCGATGATCTCGGCCTCGCCGGAGGTCACGTAGTGCACCTCGTCGTGCGACATGAACCAGTCGATGTCCGGCCCGGGGAAGAAGTCCTCGAAATTCACCTGGCAGGCAGGCTCCTTGATGCCGCCGTTCACGGCCTTGTAGAGCGCGCCCGGCACGTGCGGGAACGGCCGCGCCGGCGCGTCGTCGAGATCGCTGTCCGCGACGTCGTAGATCTGGAACTTGGACCACGTGATCGTGCGCATGCATTCCCCCTGGCGCTTTCAGACGAGTCGATGCGGCTCGAGCCGCGCCCAGTCGAGCCGGGCGCCGTGGCCGGGCCGCTCCGAGGCGATCGCATTGCCCTCGACGATGGGCGTCGGCGCCTCCAGATAGCGGTCGAGGCCGAAGCCGTGGATCTCGAGATACGAGCGGTTGGGCGCCGCCGCGAGCAGTCCGACGGTGAGATCGTGCACGCCGTGCGAGGTGACGGGCAGGTTCCACGCCTCGGCGAGACGGCAGACCTTCATGAAAACCGTGACGCCGCCGCAGTTGCTGACGTCGGGCTCGGGGAAGGTGACGCCGCCGGCGGCGATCATCTGCTTGAACTCGTAGAGCGTGTGGAGGTTCTCGCCGGTCGCGATCGGGTGGCCGGTCTCGCGCACGATTCGAGCGTGGCCCTCGACGTCGTCGGGGATCGTCGGCTCCTCGAGCCACACGAGTTCGCTCTCGGCCAGCGCCTTGGCCGCGCGGATCGCCTGGTCGGGCGTCCAGCGCATGTTGGCGTCGGCCATAAGCGGGAAATCGGGGCCGAGATGCCGGCGCATCGCGCGCACGCGCTCGACGTCCTCGCGCAGATGGTCGCGGCCGACCTTCATCTTGATCGCGCGGAACCCCTGCGCGCGAAAGTCGTCGGACTGCTTGAGCAGCCGGTCGAGCGGAAACTGCAGGTCGATCCCGCCCGCATAGCAGGGCACCGCGGGATCGAAGCCGCCGAGATGGCGCCAGAGCGGCTGGCGCGCGCGTTTCGCGGCGAGATCCCACAGCGCGATGTCGACCGCGGAGATCGCCGAGCTCGTCGGGCCGCCGCGCCCGCCGTAGTGCAGGCCCCACCACATGTGCTGCCAGAGCTTCTCGATGAGCGAGGCGTCCTGGCCGATCAGCATCGGCTCGAGGTACTTCGCGATCAGCGCATGCACGGCGAGCCCGCCGGCGCCGACGGTGTAGGTGTAGCCGAGCCCCTCGACGCCGTCGGCGTCGCGGATCTCGACGCTGATCAGCTCGAAATGGGTGATGTCGCCGTGCGTGCTGTCGGACAGCACGACCGGCAGCGGCACGCGGTGCGCGCGCGTCGTCAACGCAGCGATCTTCGCCATTGTCGTCCCCTTCCCCCTCGTACATCGCGGCCCGGGTCGCGGCCCGGAAGCGAGAACACCCCTATGCGAGATAACGCCGCTCCAGGTGGCGCTTGAACGAATCCGTGCCGAGCGGCTTGCCGGTCGCCGCCGCGAGGATCTCGTCGGTCGTGCCGCTCGAGGCCTTGGCGTGGACGTTCGGGCGCAGCCATGCCATCAGCGGCGCGAAGTCGCCGCGCGCGAGCCCGGCCGGGATTCCCGGCACCGCGCGCACCGCGGCCTCGAACAGCTGCGCCGCCGCGAGCGCCCCGAGCGTGTAGGTCGGGAAGTAGCCCCAGGCGCCCCCGGGCCAGTGGATGTCCTGCAGGCAGCCGTCCTTGTCGTCGGGCGGCACGATGCCGACGAGCTCCTTCATGCCGGCGTTCCACGCGGCGGGCAGGTCGTCGAGGGTCATGTCGCCGCCGATCAGCGCGCGCTCGAGCCGGAAGCGAAGGATGATGTGGCACGGATAGGTCGTCTCGTCGGCGTCGACGCGGATCAGACCGCGCGCGACGCGCGTGTAGTGGCGATGGAGGTTGTCGACGCCCCACGCGGCGCCCGTCCCGCCGAAGGCCTGCGCCGCCAGCGGCGCGAGGTACGACACGAACTCGCGGCTGCGGCAGGCCTGCATCTCGACCAGCAGCGACTGGCTCTCGTGCAGGGCCATGCCGCGCGCAGCACCGACGGGCTGGAGGCGCCAGTCCGCGGGCAGGCCGCGCTCGTACATCGCGTGACCGGTCTCGTGCAGCACGCCCATGAGGCCGCGCGTGAAGTCCTTCTCGTCCCAGCGCGTCGTGATGCGCACGTCCTCGGGTACGCCCCCGCAGAACGGGTGGTGGCTTGTGTCGAGCCGGCCGTGGTCGAAATCGAAGCCGATCGCGCGCATCAGCGTCTCGGCGAGCGCGCGCTGCCTGGCGGCCGGGAAAGGCCCGCCGAGCGGCGCGATCGGCCCCGCAGCCGCCTGACGCACGAGCACGCGCTCGATGAAACCGGGCAGGAAGGCCGCGAGATCGTCGAAGATCGCCGCGATCCTCGCGGCATCGGCGCCGGGCTCGTACTCGTCGATCAGCGCGTCATAGGGATCGACGTTGAAGCGCTGGCCCTTGATCCTCGCCGCCTCGATGGTGAGATCGAGCACGCGCTGCATCAGGGGCTGCAGGCCCTTGTAGTCGTTCGCGGCGCGGGCCCCGCGCCAGCGCATCTCGCATTCGGAGACGGTGCGCGAAAGCGCGGCGACGAGGTCGCCCGGCAGGGCGCTGGCGTGGCGCCAGGCGCGCCGCATCTCGTGCAGGTTGGCGCGCCGCCACGGATCGAGCGCGGCGCTCTCGTCGCGCTCGGCCTTGTCGAGCAGGTCGGCGATGCGCGGGTCGACGATCGCCTCATGGCCGACGACCTTGAGCTCGGCGAGCTGCTCGCCGCGGATCCCGGCACCGCCGTCGGGCATCACGGCCGCCATGTCCCACTGGAGGATGCCGGCCGCCTCGCCAAGCAGCGACAGGCGGCGGAAGCGGCGCTCGAGCTCGGTGTAGGCGGCAGTCATGGCTTGCTCTCCTCGCGCTGCGAGACGACGTAGATCACGGCAAGGGCGATCGCCAGCGCGAACCATGTGAACGCGTAGCCGAGATGATTGTCGGGGAGCTGGAAGCGCGTCTGTCCGCCGATCGGCGCGGTCTCGGGCGCGCGCGGGTCGAGCGCCGCCTCGAGGTAGAACGGCGCGACGCGCGGCAGGCCCAGCGCCTTGGCCATCGCCGGCAGGTCGTAGAAGAACCACACGTTCCGGCCCGGATCGTTGTCCGGCATGAAGCCCGTGCGCTGCGCCGCGACGCGCAGCACGGCCTCGAAGGCCACCTCGCCCGCCGTCTGCGAGTCGGCGCGGCGCGCCGGCTCCCGCCGCGCCGGAGGGACCCAGCCGCGGTTGACGATCACCGGTTCGCCGTCGGCTCGAATCAGCGGCACCAGGATGCAGGTGCCGTCGTTGCCGCGCTGCGAGCGGCACGGAAGATTGAGCTCGTGGTCGTGGCGCAGCGTGCCGCGGGCGATCACGCGGCGGAATTCCCATGCCGCGGGGTCGTCGAAACGGCCCGGCAGCGGCGCCGGCGCGATGGCAAGGCGCTCGGCCCGCAGCCCATTGATCGCCCGTTTCTCGAACAGGCGCACGACCTGCCAGGTGCCGAGGATGACAAGGATGAGGACGCCGACGCCGGCGATCACGCTCGGCCAGAATCGCGGCCGGAAGTCGCGAAGGAGGGAAGCCAACATGGGCCGCAGACTACAGGTCGCGGTGCCGGTATTGCAGCGCGATGAGCGTGGCCTTGAGCGGGCGCAGCATGGCGATGGCGCCGGCGACGATGAATCCGGGCCAGATCAGGGCGTGCGCCCAGAGCGGCGGCTCGAACTTCACCTCGACGATCAGCGCCGCGACGACCACCAGGGCGCCGAGGATCAGGATCACGAAGACGGCCGGGCCGTCGCCGGAGTCATGCGCGCGCAGATCGAGTCCGCAGCTCGAGCAGCGCTCCCGCACCGTCAGGACGCCTTCGAACAGGCGCCCCTCGCCGCAGCGCGGGCAGCGGCATCGCAAGCCCGCATCATACGGCGAGACTGCCACGTCGCCGCGCCGTCAATGCGTGACCGGCGAGGCGCCCCAGATGTAGATCGCGAAGAACAGGAACAGCCACACGACGTCGACGAAGTGCCAGTACCAGGCGGCGGCCTCGAAGCCGAAATGGCGCTCCGGCGTGAAGTGGTCGTTGAGCGCGCGGAAGAAGCACACGATCAGGAAGATCGTGCCGATGATGACGTGCGCGCCGTGGAAGCCGGTCGCCATGAAGAACACGCCCGGGAACACGCCGTCGCTGAACTTGTAAGGCGCATGGCCGTACTCGTAGGCCTGGACGCCGGTGAAGAGCAGGCCGAGCAGGATCGTCAGCGCCAGGCCCCAGACCAGGCCCTGCTTGTTGCGCTCGATCAGCGCGTGATGGGCCCAGGTCACCGTCGTGCCGCTGGTGAGCAGGATGACGGTGTTGAGGAAGGGCAGCCCCCACGGGTCGAAGGTGTGGATGTCCGGCGGCGGCCAGTGGCCCGACGGGTGATGCTCGGGGAACAGGCCGTAGTGGAAGAACGCCCAGAACCAGGCGACGAAGAACATCACCTCCGAGGCGATGAACAGGAACATGCCGTAGCGCAGCCCGAGCCGGACGACCGGCGTGTGCAGCCCCGGCGTGCGCGCTTCCTTCACGACGTCGCGCCACCAGCCGGCCATCGTGAACAGCACGAGACCGAGGCCGATCAGGATCTTCCAGGGCCCGAGGGCCTTGAACATCGACTCCAGCCCGGTCCCGAAGATCGACGGATGCAGGTAGGCGATCGTGCCGAAGGTCAGCACGAGCACGGCGAAGGAGCCGATGATCGGCCACGCGCTGGGCTCGACGAGATGGTAGGGCGCCTTCATGCCGGTGCCGTGGCTGGTGCTGGCCATGTTGTCAGTCTCCTTGACCCGAACTCAGTTGATCGGCGCCGGCGCCGCAGGCGCCGCCGCGCTGGTCCGCGTCGCCGGCCCCTTCGGGGCCGCGTTGGGCGCGCGGAAGAACGTGTAGGAAAGCGTGATCGTGCCGACGTCGCGCATCCTCGGATCGTCGGCGATCGCCGGATCGACGAAGAACGAGACGGGCATGTCGAGGCTCTCGCCCGCGGCGAGCTCCTGCTCGGTGAAGCAGAAGCAGGCGATCTTCTTGAAGTAGATCGACGCCTTGTGCGGCGTGACGTTGTAGGTCGCCGTCCCGACGACCGGCTCTCGACCGACATTCTCGGCGCGATAGAAGGCGAGGCGCTCCTCGCCGACCCGCAGCGTCACCGAGTTCTCGAGCGGACGGAAGCGCCAGGGCAGGTCGCTGCCGCCGATATCGGCGTTGAATCGCACGGTGATCATCCGCTCGCCCGGCGTGTCGGGCGCGCGGTCGGCGCGCATCGTCGTGCCGCCGAAGCCGGTGACCGCGCAGATCCACTGGTAGAGCGGCACGGCGGCGAAGGAGAGCCCGACCATCGCGACCACGATGCCGACCAGCCCCAATGCCAGGCGGCGATTGCCCTTGGCGGCGGTGCTCATCCGCGCATCCCCATCCGCACGACGGTGATCAGGAAGAACAGCAGGCAGAAGCCGCCGACGGTCAGCGCGACGGCGACGTTCTTGCTGCGCCGGCGGCGCTCGAACTCGTTCATCGGGGCCACGGCGGTCACGGGATCACCGCGATCACGCGATCGACCATGATCAGCGCGAAGACGAGGAACAGGTACACGATCGAGTAGCCGAACAGCCGCTTCGCGGCGGTCTCGCCGCGGTCGCGCCACACCGCCAGCGCGCCGGCGACGAAGATGAGGCCGAGGACGGATGCCACCACGGCGTAGGCCATGCCCGTGATGCCCAGGACGGTCGGCGCCAGCGCCAGGGGCGCGAGGATGCACGAATAGACGAGGATCTGGCGTCGCGTCTCGCGCGCGCCCGCGACCACAGGAAGCATGGGCACGCCGGCCTTGGCGTACTCGCCGGCACGGAACAGCGACAGCGCCCAGAAATGCGGCGGCGTCCACATGAAGACGATCGCGAACAGCGCGATCGAGGCGACGCTCACATCGCCCGTGACGGCGGCCCAGCCGATCATCGGCGGAAAGGCCCCGGCGGCGCCGCCGATCACGATGTTCTGCGGCGTGCGGCGCTTCAGCCACATCGTGTAGACGAAGACGTAGAAACCGATCGACAGCGCCAGCAGCGCGGCCGCGACGTAGTTCACGGCGAGCGCCATCGTCAGCACCGACCCGATGGACAGGACCACGCCGAAGGCCAGCGCCTCCGACGGATCCATCCGGCCGGCCGGGATGGGGCGATCCTTCGTGCGCGTCATCAGCGCATCGATGTCGCGGTCGTACCACATGTTGATCGCGCCCGCCGCGCCCGCCGCGACGGCGATGCACAGCACGGCGATCGCCGCGAGCAGCGGATGCAAGCTGCCCGGCGCCGCCACCAGGCCCGCGAAGGCGGTGAAGACGACGAGGCTCATGACCCGCGGCTTGAGCAGCGCCACGAAGTCCCCGACCGCCGCCTCGCCGACACGCCCATGCCCGACACGCCCATGCCCGACACGTCCATGCCCCGCACGCCCATGGCCGACGCGCGAGCCGTCGGCCGGCCGCGCCGGCATGGCGTCGAAGGCGATGTCGCCATCAACCATTCGCTCGGGCTCCCTGGACCGCGAAGCGGGCTGCCGCGCGCCTCAGTGCTTGGCCTCGGCGGTGAACTTCGGAAGCTCCTCGAAGGTATGGAACGGCGCCGGCGAGGCGACGGTCCACTCGAGGGTAGGCTCCTTCTGGTGATACGGGTCGGCCTCGGTGACGACCTTGCCCGAACGCATCGCCTTGATCGTCATGACGACGAAGAAGATCGTCGAGGCGAAGGCGATGTACGAGCCCCAGGACGACACGAGGTTCCAGCCGTGGAACGCATCGGGATAGTCCGGGTAGCGGCGCGGCATGCCCTGCAGCCCGAGGAAGTGCTGCGGGAAGAAGGTCAGGTTGACGCCGACGAAGGTCGTCCAGAAGTGGAACTTGCCCGCCCACTCCGGATACTCGCGGCCGGTCATCTTGGGGAACCAGTAGTAGACCCCACAGAAGATTCCGAACACGGCGCCGAGCGAGAGCACATAGTGGAAGTGCGCCACGACGTAATAGGTGTTGTGGAGCGCGATATCGGCTCCTGCGTTCGACAGCACGACGCCGGTGACGCCGCCGACCGTGAACAGGAAGATGAAGCCGATCGCCCAGATCATCGGCACCTTGAACTCGATCGACCCGCCCCACATCGTCGCGATCCAGGAGAAGATCTTCACGCCGGTCGGCACTGCGATCACCATCGTCGCAGCGACGAAGTAGGCGCGCGTGTCGACGTCGAGGCCGACCGTGTACATGTGGTGCGCCCAGACGACGAAGCCGACGAAGCCGATCGCCGTCATCGCGTAGGCCATGCCGAGATAGCCGAAGATCGGCTTCCTCGAGAAGGTCGACACGACGTGGCTGATGATCCCGAAGGCCGGCAGGATCATGATGTAGACCTCGGGATGCCCGAAGAACCAGAACAGGTGCAGGAACAGGATCGGATCTCCGCCGCCGGCCGGGTTGAAGAAGTTGGTGCCGAAATTGCGGTCGGTGAGCAGCATCGTGATCGCGCCGGCGAGCACCGGAAGCGACAGCACGAGCAGGAAGGCGGTGATCAGCATCGCCCAGAGGAAGAGCGGCATGCGATGGATCGTCATGCCGGGCGTGCGCATGTTGAAGATCGTGGTGATGAAGTTGATCGAGCCCATGATCGACGAGGCGCCCGCGACGTGCAGCGACAGGATCGCCATGTCCATCGCCGGCCCGGGATGCTGGCCGGGGCCAGAGCCGGAAAGCGGCACGTAGACCGTCCAGCCGGTGCCGGCGCCGCCGCCGAGGACGGCCGAGCCGATCAGCAGCAGGAAGGCGACGGGCAGCAGCCAGAAGCTGATGTTGTTCATGCGCGGGAACGCCATGTCGGGCGCGCCGCACATCATCGGGATGAACCAGTTGCCGAACCCGCCGATCAGCGCGGGCATGACCACGAAGAACACCATGATCAGGCCATGGGCCGTGATCACCATGTTCCACTGGTGACCGTCGGCGAACCACTGCATGCCCGGATTGTGCAGCTCGAGGCGCATCCAGACGGAGAACAGGCCGCCGATGATGCCGGCGATCACCGAGAACACGAGGTACATCGTGCCGATGTCCTTGTGGTTCGTCGAATAGGCCCAGCGCTGCCATCCGGCCGGATGGTGGGCGTGGTGGTCGTCGTGATGCGCGTGAGCGGCGGTGTCGGCCATGGTGATCTTCCTTCAGGAGGTCGCGCGGCGGCGCGGTCCGGATGTTGAACGGGTCGCGGTGGTCGTCACTTCACCGGTGCGGCGGCGACCGCCACCGGGACCGGCTGGTCGGCGGCGAACTTCTTCTTCGCCTGCTCGACCCACTGCTGGAACTTCTCCTTCGACACCGCTTCGATGTTGATCGGCATGAAGGCGTGGTCCTTGCCGCAGATCTGGTTGCACTGGCCGTAGAAGATCCCTTCCTTCTCGACCTGGAACCACGTCTCGTTCAGGCGGCCGGGCACCGAGTAGATCTGCACGCCGAGCGACGGAATGAAGAACGAGTGCATCACGTCGGCGCCGCCGACCAGCACGCGCACCGTGGCGCCCACCGGAACGACCAGCCTGTTGTCGACCTCGAGCAGGCGCGGCGTGCCGGCCGGATTGCCCGCGGCGTCGCGCACGATGTAGCTGTCGAACTGGAAGCCGCCGTGGTCGGGATACTCGTAGTTCCAGTACCACTGCCGCCCCGTGACCTTGACCGTCATCTCCGGGTTGACCGCGCGGTCCTGCTTGTAGAGCAGCCGGAAGCTCGGGATCGCGATCACGACCAGGATCACGATCGGGATCGCCGTCCACAGCACCTCGATCAGGGTGTTGTGCGCGGTGCGCGTCGGGTTCGGGTTCGCCTTGGCGTTGAACTTGACCATCACGATCACGAGCAGCGCCAGGACGAAGACCACGATCACCGAGATGATCGGCAGCAGCAGGCCGTCGTGGAACATGGCGATGCCGTGCTTGATCGGCGACGCCCCTTCCTGGAGCCCCAGGCCCCAGGGGCCGGGCTGCCCCAGCTGCGCGAACGCGGCATGGAGCGGAGCGATCGCCGAAAGGGCGAGCGCGGCAGCGCGAGTCATCCAACGCATGGGTCCTGGTCCGTCTTGTCGTTCACTGGAATTTCATTCACTGGACTGGCGTTCAGTGGGCCGGCGCGAGGCCGCCCCGAAACGAGGCGCCCGCCGCGTCATTCTTCGCCGAACCGCTGGAAAGCCGGCGCCGCCGATCGCGGGCCGAAGCATTCTCCAGCGCGATCATTGCGTTAGCTTCCGGCACCCCGGAGACGAAACGCTGCGGAAGCTACACCAGCGCCGATCGGATTCTCAACGGACTAAAACCCGGACGGGGCCCGAGTTTCGCCTCGAGGCGTTCGGCCCTTGCGATCGGCGCGCGACCCCGCGACGGTTTGTCGCAAGCACGCCCGCGACGGCCGCCGGCCGTGGCCGTGATCGAGCGACTCCCCCTCCATGACGGCCGCCGGCGGACTAGCTAAACATCGGTTCCGCGAATCGTCCTCCGCCCAAAGGTCCCCTCGATGAACGCCCTGTCCCAGACCGACGACATCTTCTTCAATCGCGCCGGCCTCGACCGTGCCGCGACCGAGGCGCAGGTGAACGAGGTGCTGGGCGGCGCCGACGACGGGGAGCTCTTCCTCGAATACCGCCAGTCCGAGGCTTTGTCCTTCGACGACGGCCGCCTGAAGAGTGCCGCCTTCGACACCAGCCAGGGCTTCGGCCTGCGCACCGTGGCCGGCGATGCGATCGGCTACGCGCATTCGAACGAGCTGTCGCGCGAAGCGATCGCGCGGGCCGCGGCCACGGTCCGGGCGGTCAAGTCGGGCCACAGCGGCGCGGCAGCGCCGGCCCCGGTCGGCACCAATCGTCACCTTTATGCCGACCTCAACCCGCTCGGGCTGATGCCCTTCGAGGCCAAGCTGAAGCTGCTCGCGGACATCGACGCCTATGCCCGCGCCAAGGATGGCCGGGTGCGGCAGGTCATGGCGAGCCTAACCGGCGAGTGGCAGGCGGTGCAGATCCTGCGCGCCGGCGGCCAGCGCCTCGCCGACATCCGCCCGCTGGTGCGCATGAACGTCTCGGTCGTCGTCGGCGAGGGCGACCGGCAGGAAAGCGGCAGCTTCGGCACCGGCGGCCGGTTCGCCTACGAGCGCGTGATCGCGCCCGAGCGCTGGCGCGAGGCGGTCGACGAGGCCTTGCGCCAGGCCCTGGTCAATCTCGGGTCGGTTCCCGCCCCCGCCGGCGAGATGGCGGTCGTGCTGGGGCCGGGCTGGCCCGGCATCCTGCTCCACGAGGCGATCGGCCACGGCCTCGAAGGCGACTTCAACCGCAAGAAGACCTCGGCCTTTGCCGGGCTGATGGGGCAGATGGTCGCCGCGCCCGGGGTCACGGTGGTGGACGACGGCACGATCGCCGACCGCCGCGGCTCGCTGAGCATCGACGACGAGGGCACGCCGACCTCGCGCACCGTCCTGATCGAGGACGGACGGCTGGTCGGCTTCATGCAGGATCGCCAGAACGCGCGCCTCATGGGCATGGCCCCCACCGGCAACGGGCGGCGCCAGAGCTTCGCCCATCACCCGATGCCGCGCATGACCAACACGATCATGCTGCCGGGCAGCCGGTCCAAGGACGAGATCATCCGCGGCGTTAAGCGCGGCCTCTACGCGGTGAACTTCGGCGGCGGCCAGGTCGACATCACCTCGGGCAAGTTCGTGTTCTCGGCCTCGGAGGCCTATCTGATCGAGGACGGGCGCATCGGCCCGGCGGTGAAGGGTGCCATGCTGATCGGCAACGGCCCCGACGCGCTCACCAAGGTGCGCATGATCGGCGACGACACTTCTCTCGATCCCGGCGTCGGCACCTGCGGCAAGGACGGCCAGGGCGTGCCGGTGGGAGTCGGACAACCGACTCTTCTGCTCGACAATCTCACCGTCGGCGGCACCGGCGGCTGAAGCCCGCCGCAGCCCGTCCGGACCGGGCGGGCGACCCAATTGGACGGTTGCGCGCACCGCGCCGGGCGTTCGATCCTGCGTGCCCGGCGACGATCGGAGTCCGGTCGCCGCCGCCGCCGTCCGTGATCCCGCCCCATCCACGAAGGCCATGCGCGTAGTCCCGGCCCTGCCGATCCTGGCGACACTGACCCTGGGGAACATCGTCCTCACGGCTTGCGTGCCCGAGGCCGGCCAGGTCTCGCCGCCCGTGATCGGGGGGCAGGCGGCCGCGGCGCCGGTGATCTCGGTGGTGCAGCGCGCGGCGCAGGAAGCGAACCGGGCGCGCGAGCGCGCGCAGAAGGCGCAGGAAGTCGCCGCGGCCGCGCAGGCCGTCGCCAAGCAGGCGACCGCCGAGGGCGACGGCCCCCGCTTCGTCGTCGCGCAGCGCGGCCAGACCAAATTCAGCGGCGAGCGCGCCGACGGCCAGAAGACGGTGCGCGGCGTCGACGTCTACGGCGACGGCAGCCGCTACGAGGGCGAATTCATCGGCGCCACGCGCAACGGGCTGGGCGTCTACACCTACAAGGACGGCAGCCGGTATGCCGGCGAGTGGCGCGAGGGCCGCCGCAGCGGCGTCGGCGTGTGGTCGAAGGACGGCGCCTCGCCGCGCTACGACGGCGAGTGGCAGACCAGCCAGCGCAACGGCTACGGCGTCGATGTCGACGCCCAGGGCGGCCAGTATTTCGGCGAATTCCGCGGCGATCGCCGCCACGGCCTCGGCGCCCTGGCGGACGCGCAGGGCAAGGTCGTCACCGCCGGGACCTGGGAGACCGGGCGCCAGACCGCCGCGCTCCCGTCGAACCAGGGCGCGAGCCAGGCCCCGGCGGCGCAGCGCGTGAGCTTCGGCACCGGTTTCCACGTCACCGCCCAGGGCGCAATCCTGACCAACGAACACGTCGTGAAGGGCTGCACGCAGATCGGCGTGCGCCAGGATGACGGCAGCTTCGTCGTCGCGAGTTTCCTGCGCAGCGACTCGGCCGTCGATCTGGCGTTGATCGAGACGCCCCGGCCCGCCCCCGCCGTCGCCACGTTCCGCGATTCCGGCGACGCGCGCGAGGGCGAGGAGATCGTCGTCTACGGCTATCCGTTCGGCGGACAGGTGTCGCCGAGCGGCACCGTCACCTCCGGCATCGTCAGCTCGCTCTACGGGCTTGGCGGCGCCAAGCATCAGCTGCAGATCTCCGCGCCGGTCCAGACCGGCAACAGCGGCGGGCCGCTGCTCGATCGCCAGGGCCAGATCGTCGGCATCGTGGTCAGCAAGCTCAACGCCCTGGCCGTCGCGCGGGTGACGGGCGACGTGCCGCAGAACGTGAACTTCGCGGTCAAGGCCGGCCCGGCCGTCGCGCTGATGCAGGCGGCCGGCCTGACGCCGGTGCGTCCGGCGGCGCGCGGCGGCGAGAAGCGCATCGTCGACATCGCCGACGCGGCCAAGCGGTTCACCGTCCTGATCCGCTGCCAACGCTGAGCGCGCGCCTTCCGGCGCGCGGCGGTTCAGCGCAGCCGGACGCTGTCCGCGAGCGCGCGGAATTCCGGCAGCCAGGACTCGGCGGTCGCGATCTCGACGAAGGCGACGACGCGCAGCACGCGCGTGTCCTCGGCGATCAGCAGGTGATAGATCGACACCGGATTGCCCGAGCGGCGGTCCTTGCCGGTGGCGCGCTGCTCGATCGCGGCGTGCGGGCCGATCGTTCGCGGCTGGCTCTCGGTCACGGTGACGTCGACCAGCTGCTCGACCTGGCCGAGCACGCGCGTCGCGAAGGCGACGCGATCGGCGGGTACGGCATCGAGGCGCGCGGTCGAGACCACGGCCGCCGCGGCCTGCGCCGGCGGTCCCGGGGGCGGCGTCTGGCGCAACACGGCGGCCTGGCGGCCCAAGGTCTGCAGCAGCTTCAGGCGCGGCGTCTCGACGAAGGTGAAGGTCAGCGCATCGCGCGCCGAGATCGTCGGCGTCGCCACCGCCATGGTCGTCGCGAGCATCGCGCGCACATCGGCGTGGGCGTAGCGATCGGCGGCGGCCGGCGTCAGGTTGACGGTGACCATGCCCGTGAAGCCCGGGCCGGGAAACACCATCATGTACTTGCCGATGCTCGTCGCACCGCTGCCCTGGACGCCCTCGATCAGCAGCGCGTCGCCGGCCGCGGTCCTGAACGTCGAGCGCGCCATTTCCTGGATGCCGCGCTGGCGCAGGGCCTGCGCCGTGAGTCCGTCGCGCATCTGCGGCCAGGCCTCCGGCGGCATCTCGGCAAACACCACCGATGCGCCGGTCTGTTTGTCCGCGAAGCCCGTGAAGTCGTCGGACTCCGTCATGCCCGCCAGCGGCGCGATCCCGATCCGGCTGCCCGCAGGCGTGACCGCCGACGTGACGCCGGGCCCCTGGGCACGCAGCGGCGCCGAAGTCGCGACGACGAGGATCAGGACGATGACGGCGAACAGGCGCTGCATGCGACGCTCTCCTTGGCAGGGCGAGGGCGGACGGCGGCACGGCCGCCGCGCTCCTTCTAACCCGCGGCGGGGCGCGGGTGTCGAAATAGCGGAGCCGGCACCGCGCGTCCTCGCCTAGGCTGCGGCCGGACACGATCGCATCGCGCGAGTTCGTCGAGGCGGAAGGAACATTTGTGGGACACAGGCCCGATGCGCGCGCCCTCGCCATGTTGGCGATGACCGTGGTGCTGTTCGGCGCCTCGTGGCCGGTCATGAAGGTTGCGCTCGCCAGCGCGACGCCGCTGTGGTTCGCGGCCGGACGCTCCGTGCTGATCTCGGCGACGGTGTTCGCGGTGCTGGCGCTGCGCCGCGAGGCGCGGGTGCCGCCGCGCGGCGACTGGCCGCTGGTCGCCAGCGTCGGCACGGCGCAGATCGCGGCCTTCTTCGCGTGCAGCCATTTCGGGCTGATGCACATGCCCGCGGGACGCGGCGTGGTGATCGCCTATTCGACGCCGATCTGGGTCCTTCCGCTCGCCTCGCTGTTCCTGCGCGAGCCGCTCGGCGTGCGCGGCATCCTCGGCAGCGCGCTGGGGCTCGCGGGGCTCGGCGCACTGCTCATGCCGGAGCTGCCGCGGCTCGGCAGTCCCGGCGTGCTCGTTGGCGAGGCCTGGCTGCTCGGCGCCGCGCTCGGCTGGGCGATCGCCATCGTCCACAGCCGCTATCGGCGCTGGGAGAGCCCGCCGCTCCAGCTGCTCGCCTGGCAGATGGGGCTCGCGGCGTGCTGGCTGCTGCCGGCGGCGGCGATCCTCGAGCCCGACGGCCGGATCGCCCCGACCCCCGAAAGCCTGCTCGCGCTGCTGTTCCTGTCCCTGTTCGTCGGACCGATCGGCGCCTGGGGGGCCGCCGCAGTCGCCCGTGCGCTGCCCGCGAACGTGTCGTCGATCGGCTTCCTCGCGGCACCGCTGATCGGCGTCGCCGTGTCGACGCTCTGGCTCGACGAGCGGTTGGGCTGGGATATCGTGCTCGGCGGCAGCCTGATCCTGGTCGGGCTCGCCGTCGCGGCCCGCAAGCGGGCGGGATGACGCCGCCGCCTTGAGTCTGGCGAGGCGCGACGCGAGCGACTACACCTTCGCTCCCTTCCTCTCCGGCAGCACGGATTCACCATCATGGGTTTCGGCAAGTGGTTCGACGCGGTCCTGATGGGCATCGTCGAGGGGCTCACCGAGTTCATTCCCGTCTCCTCGACCGGCCACCTGATCGTGCTGGGCGAGCTGATCGGGTTCCGAGGGCCGCCGGGCAAGACCTTCGAGATCGTGATCCAGCTGGGGGCCGTCGCCGCGGTGTGCTGGCACTTCCGCGCCCGGATCCTGGCCATGATCGCGGGGCTCGGCCGCGACGGCCCGGATCGGCGCTTCGCGATCAACGTCGTCGTGGCGCTGGTGCCGGCCCTGGTCATCGGCGGCGCCGGGTATTCGCTGGTCAAGCTGATCCAGACGCCGCTTGTCGTCGGGATCGCCCTCGTCGTCGGCGCCCTCGCGATCTTCTGGATCGAGCGCAACGCGCCCGCGCCGCGCCACGACGCGCCGGACGCGATCCCGATGCGGACGGCCTTCCTGATCGGCCTGTGCCAGACCGTCGCGATGATCCCCGGCATCTCGCGCTCGGGCGCGACGATCATGGGCGCCCTGCTGCTCGGCGTGGAGCGCCGCGCCGCCACCGAGTTCTCGTTCTTCCTGCTCGCACCGACGATGGTCGCGGCCGCGGTCTTCTCGCTGTGGAAGAACCGCAACGAGATCGTGCTCGACGACCTCGCGCTGATCGCGGTCGGCTTCCTTGCCGCGTTCGTCTCGGCGCTGTTCGTGGTGCGCGGCCTGGTGGCGTTCATCGGCCGGCACGGCTTCGCCCCCTTCGCCTGGTACCGCCTCGCGCTGGGCGGCGTCCTGCTCGCCGCCCTTGCGCTGCGTTGAACCGGGGCGGCCGACACCGCATAGTCCGTGCATTCCCGGCGATGGAGGGTGCCCGATGAAGCGGTCCCGCTCGATACGTCTCGTCCTGCTCGGCTCGGCCAGCGCATTGTCGCTGGCGGCCTGCGACGAGGCCAAGGATCCGCTCGCCGAGGGCAACTTCTACCGCGATCCCGTCGAGTGCGCGCGCAGCCTCGACCGCAGCACCTGCGAGCAGGCCTATGCCGAAGCGCGCAGCGAGCACCTGCGCTCCGCCCCCGCCTTCGCCACCCGCGAGTCCTGCGAGCAGCAGTTCGGCGCCGCCAACTGCGCCTGGCAGGAGGCGAACCCGAGCCCGGACCAGGTCAAGGAGCCGCGGACCGGCGCGTCGCCGTCGGGCGGCGGCTGGTTCATGCCGCTGATGATGGGCTACATGATGGGCAATCTGCTGACGCCCCGCGCGGCGATGCCGCCGCAGGGCGTCGCGGCGGTCCCGAACCAGACCTGCGGCGGCGTCGGCCAGCCGCCCTGCGCCACCTCGCCGTCGTCGTCCGGCTCGTCGTCGAGCGGCTCGGGCTTCCGGCCGAGCACCGGCGCGGCGAGTGCCGCGACGGCGCGCCCGATCTATCGCGACGCGAGCAACCAGGTCTTCTCCGGTCGCTCGGCCCTCGGCGCCTCGAAGATCGCCGCGGCGGGCGGCGTGTCGCGCGGCGGCTTCGGCTCGACCTCGCGCAGCTACAGCTCCTCCTCCTCCAGCTCCTGACGCGCCGGCGATGAAGCGTCTGCGCCTGACCCCGCGCGTCGACTGGCGCAAGCGCGCGGAAGAGCTCGACTTCAGCTTCCACACCATCGACGGCCAGCCCTATTGGGTGGAGGACGCCGCCTACGAGTTCACGGCCGCGGAGATCGATGCGATCGAGGCGGCCACGGCCGAGCTCGAGGGCCTCGCCCTCGCGCTGGTCGAGCGCGTGATCGGCAGCGGCGGCTACGAGCCCTTCCACCTCGAGGACGGCGCGATCGCGCTCATCGAGGCGAGCTGGCGCAACGCGCACAAGAACCTCTATGGCCGCTTCGACCTGTCGTACACGGCCGGCCAGCCGCCGAAGCTGCTCGAGTACAACGCCGACACGCCCACCGCGCTCTACGAATCGTCGGTCGTGCAGTGGGAATGGCTCGAGACGGTCTTCCCCGACACCGACCAGTTCAATTCGATCCACGAGAAGCTGATCGCGGCCTGGAAGGGGATCCGCGACGAGGGGAACCTGACGCACTTCACCTGCGTGCGCGACCACGACGAGGATCGCGGCACGGTCGACTACCTGCGCGACACCGCGATCCAGGCCGGCCTCGACACCGCCTTCCTGTTCATCGACGAGATCGGCTGGGACGGCACCGATTTCGTCGATCTCGACGGCGAGCCGATCACCAGCCTGTTCAAGCTCTATCCCTGGGAATGGCTGATGCGCGAGGAATTCGCGCGCAACATCCCGCGTTCGCAGACGCAGTTCATCGAGCCGGCGTGGAAGATGCTGCTGTCGAACAAGGCGATCCTGCCGCTGCTCTGGACGATGGCGCCCAACCATCCGAACCTGCTCGAGGCGTCGTTCGAGCCGGGGCGGATCGACGGCGCCGTCGCCGCCAAGCCGATCCTCGGCCGCGAGGGCGCCAATATCCGGCTCGCCGAGCGCGGCCGCACGATCGCGCGCGCGGCCGGTCCCTACGGCGACGAGCCGTTCGTCTACCAGCGCCTCGCGCCGCTGCCGGTCTTCGACGGCAACCACGCGCTCGTCGGCAGCTGGGTCGTCGCCTCGCAGCCCGCCGGCATCGGCATGCGCGAGGATGACGGCCCGATCACGACCAACGCCTCGCGTTTCGTCCCTCATCTCTTCCGCTGAGCCCCTGGAGACCGACCGATGCCCGTCCTCGCCTCGCTCGCGACGCTGCCGTCCTTCCTCGCCTATTTCGGCGGGGCGCTCGTGCTCGTCGGGCTCTTCGTCCTGATCTACGAGAGGTTCACGCCCTATCCCGAGTTCCAGCTCATCCGCGACGGCAACGTCGCCGCGGCGATCAGCCTGGGCGGCGCCGTCCTTGGTTTCGCGATGCCGCTCGCCAGCGTGATCGCCCACAGCGTCGGCTGGCTCGACATGATCGTCTGGGGCGTCGTCGCGATGATCGTCCAGCTCGCGGTCTACGCCGCGGCACGAATCCTGGCGCCGGGCCTGGTCGACAGCGTGAAGAACGGCAAGGCCGCTCCGGCCACGGCGCTCGCCACCGCCTCGCTGAGCGTCGGCCTGCTCAACGCCGCGTGCATCACCTACTGATCGACCGGCGCGCGCGGGGCCCGCGCGCGTCACGCGTCAGCGGCGCTTGCGGGCGACCGCGGCGCGTCCCGCGTTCTTGCTCTTCGCGACGACCGCGCGGCTGAGGGCGCCGGCACGGCCCCGCGGGCCCCGGCGCTTGGGGCAGCGGCCGCGCAAGGCGAGGGAGCCGTCGGGGCAAAGCTCGAAGATGTCGCCGAGCGCGCCGGCGAGCTCGCTGCGCTGCGTCGGATCGGCGACGAAGCGGTCGACGGTCTTGGCGACGGCCTGGACGAGGTCGACATAGGCCTCCGTCTGCCGGAGCGACCCGTCGACCATCGCGTCGAAGACGCCCTTGAGCAGTCCCGCCACGAAACTCGGAAAGTCGACCTTCGCGGTGACGTCGGCGAAGGCCGCGAGCGTCGCCGTGTCATCGGCGAGCTGGCGGCGGCCCTCCGCCGGCATCGCCCGGAATCCCGGCGAACCCTCGAGCCGCACCCGGATCGCCCGCCGCACCGTCGTCGGCACCGCACGCACAGCGGGTTGTGTCGTCGTTCGCGCCATCGTGGTCTCCCCCCGGATCCGCCCCGGGCGAGACGCTGCGCCCGCTGCGCAACGCTGTCCACTGCAGACCCTGAGGCCGGCGGCAGCCACGGGCCTGTCGCGCTCGTCGTCCGACGTCGCCGCCGGGGCCTCGCCTCCTTCGCGTCGCGACGAGGATGAGGCGGGGCCGGGAAGGCCGGTGCGCGCCGCCGCCTTGCCGCCACGCGCGAGGTCCGGAACAAGCGCGCCCGGTCGGCCGTTCTGTGCGCACGGCCGGGATGCGCGGGCAGCCCGATCGCGGGGAGACGCCATGACGATCAAGCGCTTGCGGACGACCACGGTGCTCCTGCTGGCCGCGCTCGGCCTGAGCGCGTGCGGCACCGTTCACTCCGGCGGCGCCTATCATCGCCGCCAGGCCGGCGAGATCCAGTATGTCAGCCGCGGCACCATCGTCGCGACACGCGACGTCGCGATCGAGGGCGAGCGCTCCGGCCTCGGCACGATCGGCGGCGGCGTGATCGGCGGCGTCGGCGGCTCGATGATCGGCCGCGGTGGTCGTGCCCATATCGCCGGTGCCGCGGCCGGCGCGATCCTCGGCGCGGTGATCGGCTCGCTCGCCGAGAACCACCTCTCGCGCACGACCGCGACCGAATTCACGGTGCGCGAGGAGAGCGGACAGCTCGTCGCCGTCGTCCAGGCCAACGAGGAGGGACTGATGCCGGGCGAGCGGGTGGTCGTGCTGCGGGGCAGCCGCGCGCGCGTCGTGCGCGACCTGGCGCCATCCCCCAGCCCGGCACCGATGATCTTCTCCCCGCCCGTCGGCGGGCCGCCGCCGCAGCCCTATCCCGCCCCACCCGCCTACGCTGTCCCGCCCGTCGTCGGAAGCCCGGCGCCATCCGTCCCGGCGCCGCCCGCCGCGGCGGCACCCGCGCCGCAGCCGCCGGCGACGATCGGCGCGCCCCGACTGCCGCCGGCGGTCGGCGTCGCGCCGCCGCCGGACGGCAAGCCGAGCGAGCAGCCGCGGCCGCAGGGCGGACCGCAGCCGGTGGATGCCGAGACGTCGGACGAGGACGCGCCGCAGATCCTTACCGGGCCGCTGCCGCGCGAACCGGTGACCCAGTCCCCCGGCCCCGGCGGCGCCCGCGCACAGCCGCTGCGCTCCTGACCGGAATCTTCATTCCGCAACACGACTCCTATCCGGCCGTCGCCACGACGTTCTAGGCTCCCCGCTCGCACTCGCGCCGGAATGAACCGGCGCGGGCATGCGCAATGCCACTTCAGGAGACGGGGTTCCTTCCATGCGTAGACTCGCTTTGGCGCTCGCGATCGCGGCGGCCGGCTCGGCCGCGCACGCCGGCACGCTGACGCTCAACTATCTCGGCCAGACCGTCGTGCCGACCGGCACGCTGTTCGACGGCACCACGCTCGGTTCGCCCACGGGCGACGAGTTCGGCGGCCTGTCGGGCCTCGACTACAACGCCGCCACCGGGCGCTTCACCGTGATCTCGGACAATCGCGGCGAGCGCGGCAATCCGCGCTTCTACGACATGACGCTGAGCTACGGCCTCGGCGGCTTCACCGGCATCACGGTGCATTCGCAGACCAAGATGCTGCGGCCCGACGGCACTCCCTTCCCCGCCTCGCCGACCCCGCGCCAGGTCGATCCGGAGACGATCCGCATCGCCCCCAACGGCAACCTGTTCATCTCGAGCGAGGGCAACTTCAACACGGATCCGACGCGGCTGTTCCAGCCCTTCGTGCGCGAGCTGACGACGGCCGGGGTCCATGTGCGCGACTTCGCCGTGCCGACCCAGTTCAACTACGTCGACAGCGCGACCGCCGGCGGGCGGAGCAACCTGCTGTTCGAGGCTTCGGCCGTGTCGAAGGACGGCAAGACGCTGTTCGTCGGCGCCGAGAACGCCATCGTCCAGGATGGCCCGATCGCCTCGCTGACCCTCGGCAGCCCGTCGCGCATCACCGCCTACGACATCGCCACGGGCCTGCCGACCGCGCAGTACGTCTACGAGGTCGCGCCGATCCCGAAGGCCACGCCGCTGCCGCCGGGGCCGTCGACCTTCAACGACAACGGCCTCGTCGAGTTGCTCGCCATCTCCGACACGCAGCTGCTGGCGATGGAGCGCTCCTTCGCCAGCGCGGTCGGCAACACGATCAAGATCTTCCTGATCGACCTCGCGGGGGCGAGCGACGTCAGCGGCATCCCGTCGCTCGCCTCGGCCAGCTACACCCCGGTGTCGAAGACGCTGATCCTCGACCTCGAGACGATCGGCGCGCCGCTCGACAACATCGAGGGCATGAGCTGGGGTCCGACCCTGTCGAACGGGCGCAACTCGCTGGTGCTCGTCGCCGACAACAATTTCAGCACCGACCAGTTCACGCAGTTCCTCGCCTTCGAGGTCGAGGGCATCCCGGCGCCCGCCGGGCTGTCGATCCTCGCCGTCGCGGTTCCCGCACTGCTGGCGATGCGGCGTCGCAAGTCGGCCTGATCGCGGCCGCGCCGAACTCGACAAGGCGGCGGCTCGCGCGAGCCGCCGCCTTTTTCCTGCCCGCACGCCGGGCCGCGCCGCCGGACCGCCGGCGGCAGCGGTCCCGCGCTTACACGCCGATGCGGCCCCAGCCCGGCAGCTTGATCGCCGGCCGGCGCAGATCAAGGCCCGCGACGAGGCCGAGCAGATTGACCTCGATCCCCTCGACCCAGCCGAGCGTCACGCCGGCAAGGCCGCCGAGCGAGAGCTGCACGCCGGTGCCGCTCGGTGTCGCCCCGATCACGCGGCCGTCGGCGCGGTAGTCCTTGCCGATCGCGGTCGGCGGCAGCGCGATCGCGAGCTCCGGCACCGCGGCGAGCACATGCTGGGTGAAGGTGTTGGAGTTGGGGCCGGGCCACGCGGCATAGCGGCCGTAGTCGTCGAACGGGTAGCGGGCGACCGCGGCGTCGATGCGCGCGATCGCCGCGGCGGCCGCGGGCCCCTCCAGCGCGTGCAGCAGCTCGGGCTCGTTCGAGTACCAGCGCGCGTCCGGGGCCCAGCCGTTCTCGCGCACCGGCCGCCCCCAGCCGACCACGTCGTAGCGGCGATAGCGCGCGGCGCCGGCCTCCTTCACGACGATCCACGTGTGGTGGGCGAAGATGCCGCGCCAGTTGCCGACGCGCGCGGCATAGACGTGCACCACCGCCTCGGGATGGGCGCCGGCCTGCGGCAGGCGGCCGGTCGACGACCAGTCGGCGCGGTTCCAGCTCGCGGGCCAGCCGCGCTGCCACTGCCACAGCCCGTGGGTGCCGAGCGGCAGGAGGAAGACGATCAGGAAGATGCGGCCGAAGCGGCCGAGCGCGCGGCGCAGCCGGCCGCGCGGCGTGCCGCCCGATGCCGGCTCAATAGGCCTCTTCATGGAAGATCGGATCGACCTTGCCGCCCCACGGCCCGTTGAAGCGGTCGACGAGGATCTCGGCGGCCGTGCGGCCGGTCGCGGCGATCTCGACGAGCGGGTTGAGGAAATGCGTCTCGTCGGAATCGCCCATGCGGTTCATCCGCTTGCGCGCGCGCAGCCCCTCGACGGCGATCGCCACCACGCGCTGCGCGACGCGTTGCAGCTTCTCGCCGCGGAACGGCGTCTGCAGGCCATGGACCGGCACGTCGCGGCGCAGCGCATGCATCTCCTCGAGGGTCCAGTCCTTGACCAGGTCCCAGGCCGCATCGAGCGCGGTCGTGTCGTAGAGCAGGCCGACGAATAGCGCCGGCAGCGCGCAGAGCCGCTTCCACGGCCCGCCATCGGCGCCGCGCATCTCCAGGAAGCGCTTCAGCCGCACCTCCGGGAACGCCGTCGTCAGGTGATCGATGAAGTCGGTGATGCGCGGGACGTCGCCGAACTCGGCATTGAACTTCCCCGCCAGGAAGTCGCGGAAGCTGCGTCCGCTGAGATCGTGGTAGGTGCCGTTGCGGTACGCGAAGTACATCGGCACGTCGCTGATGTAGTCGACGTAGCGCTCGTAGCCGAAGGCCGGGTCGAACACGAAGTCGAGCATGCCGGTGCGGTCGGGATCCGTGTCGGTCCAGACGTGGCTGCGCGCCGAGACCATGCCGGCGGGCCGGCCGTCGCGGAACGGCGAATTGGCGAAGAGCGCGGTCGCGACCGGCTGCAGTGCCAGCGACACGCGGAACTTCTTCGCCATGTCGGCTTCGGACTCGTAGTCGAGATTTACCTGCACCGTGCAGGTGCGCAGCATCATGTCGTGCCCGAGCTTGCCCTTCTTCGTCATGTACTCGCGCATGATCTTGTAGCGGCCCTTGGGCATCCAGGGCACCTCCTCGCGCCGCCACTTCGGATCGAAGCCGAGGCCGAGCATGCCGGCGCCGATCTCGGCGCAGATCGCCTTGCACTCGACGAGGTGCCTGCTCACCTCGTCGCAGGTCTGGTGGATCGTCTCGAGCGGGGCGCCCGAAAGCTCGAACTGGCCGCCCGGCTCGAGCGTGACGCTGCCGCGATCGCGGACCAGCGCGATCGGCTTGCCGTTCTCCTCGACCGGCGTCCAGCCGAAGCGAGCGGCGAGCCCCTCGAGGAGTTTGCGGATCGTCGGGCCGTCGCCCTCGTAGGGCAGCCGGCGATGGTCGGACAGCGCGAAGACGAACTTCTCGTGCTCGGTCCCGATCCGCCAATCCGCCTTCGGCTTGGCGCCGGCGGCGATGTATTCGACGAGCTGGCGCCGGCTCTCGATCGGCGCGCCTTGCGTGGTCGGCGGTGCGGACAAGCGGAACTCCGTCAGTCGATTCGATGGCGCGGTCGTCGGCGACGGCCGCGAACTCCGGCGCAGGGCCGATGCCCGCGCCCGCAGATTCCGCGGGACGCGCTCAGCGTCGGGCCGTGGGGAACCCCGGGACGAAGCCCGGGCCCCGAACAAACAGGCGCAACGCCGCGGCGTCAAGCATGCCGGTGCCGCAGGAACGCCCCGCGGGCGAGAGACCCTGACGGCAACGTTGTTGCGACGCGGATACCGGCGCGCGGCGCGCTCACCCGCTGGCAGGCGACGTCGCATCCTCGGCGATGAATCGCGGCGCCTGCGCGCCGTCGCCCGCGACCGCCTGCACCACTGCGAGCGCGGCGATCGCCGCGGTGTCGGCCTTGAGGATACGCGGGCCCAGACCGACGCGTCGCACCGAGGGATGGCGTGCAAGCCGCTCGAACTCGTCGCGCGCGAAGCCGCCCTCCGGCCCGGTGAGCACCGCGAGCGGCCCCGACAGAGCGGCGAGCGCGGCGGCGATCGGCAGGCCGCCGCCGGATTCGTCGGCGACGATCAGCGCCCGGTCCGCCGGCCAGTCGTCGAGCAGCCTCGCGAGGTCGGTCGCCGGCTCGACGATCGGCACGGCGAGCCGCTCGCTCTGCTCGGCGGCCTCGGTCGCGATCGCCGCGAGGCGCTCGCCGTTCACGCGCTCCATCACCGTATGCCGCGTGAAGACGGGGATGAGCCGCGCGACGCCGAGCTCGGTCGCCTTCTCGACCATCGTGTCGAGGCGCGCGCGCTTGATCGGCGCGAAGCAGAGCCAGAGATCGGGCTCCGCCTGCGGCGGCCGGCGGCGCTCGCCGAGCGCGACGCTCGCGGCATTCTTGGTCAGCGCGGTGATCGTCGCGGCGAACTCGCCGTCCCGCGCGTTGAACACCGCGATCCGGGCCCCCGGCGCGAGCCGCAGGACATTGCGCAGGTAATGGGCGCGCGCCGCGTCGAGAGTGAGCGTCGCGCCGGACAATCCGTCCGCGACATGCAGGCGCGCGGCGATGCGGGGATCGTTCGTCATGGCCGCGAGGCTAGCGATTGCCCGGCCGCAAGACGACGCGGAAAACGGGCCGCGAGCGGACCGGCGCCGGTCGCTGGTCGCTGGTCGCCGGTGTAGGATGCGGTCATGTCCGAGACCAATCCCTTCACCGTCTTCGGCGTCGTCCCGCGCGACGAGGCGGTTCGCCGTTCCGGCCTCGAGTTCCTCCAGGACCTGCTGGCGCGACGAATCCCGGCGGCGCCGATCTCCGAGACCGCCGGATTCTGGCTCGCCGAGGTCGAAGCAGGGCGCGCCGTCTTTGTGGGCGTCCCGTCGGCGCGCTTCCTCAATCCCCTGGGCACGGTGCACGGCGGCTGGATGGCGACGCTGCTCGATTCGGCGATGGGCTGCGCCGTGCACAGCCTGCTCAAGGCCGGGCAGAGCTATACGACCGCGGAACTCAAGGTCAATTTCGTGCGGCCGGTGACACCCCGCTCCGGCACGCTGCGTTGCGATGGCAAGGTCGTCCACGGCGGCAACCGCCTCGCGACGGCGGAGGGGCGGCTCACAGATGCCACGGGGAAACTCCTCGCCCACGGCTCGACGACCTGCATGATCCTCTGACAGCCGGCCCTTGCCGGCACGGGTCGCCGACCGTTGCGCCGAAATTCGGCAACGCCATGTCGGAGCGGGCCGGGGTCGTTCGTCCTCGGAGCAGGGCCGCCGGATCGGACGGGGCCATCATCCACCAGTCCCAGCAGGAGAATACCCATGACCATCCAGCCCTATCTGTTCTTCGACGGCCGCTGCGAGGAGGCGCTGACGTTCTATGGCAAGGCTCTCGGCGCGAAGGTCGAGATGCTGATGCGCTACAGGGAGTCCCCGGACAAGCCGCCGCCGGGGATGATCCCGCCGGGCAGCGAGAACAAGGTGATGCATGCCGCGATGCGGATCGGCGACGCGGTCGTGATGGCATCCGACGGGCATTGCGCGGGCCAGCCGAGCTTCAAGGGCTTCTCGCTGTCGATCCAGGCAGCGAACGAGGCCGAGGCCGATCGCCTCTTCGCCGCCCTCGGCGAGGGCGGCCAGGTACAGATGCCGATCGGCAAGACCTTCTTCTCGCCCCGCTTCGGAATGGTCACCGACCGCTTCGGCGTCGGGTGGATGGTCATCGTGCCGGCGTGATCCCGCCGCGTCCTCGACCTGCCCCCGCCCGAACGACAGGAGTTCCGACATGCGCTTCATGCTTTTGATGATTCCCAAGGGTTACGAGGCGGCCGCGCCCGGCGCGATGCCGCCCGCCGACCGCGTCGCCGAGATGATGCGGTTCAACGCGGCGATGCAGGAAGCCGGGATCCTCATCGGGCTCGACGGCCTGCACCCGCCGTCGATGGGCGCGCGCGTCAGCTTCCCCGCGGGCAAGCCGGTGGTCGCGCACGCGCCGTACCCGGGCGTGCACGAGGTCCTCGGCGGCTACTGGATGATCCGCGTCGCCTCGCGCGACGAGGCCATCGCCTGGGCGTCGCGCTGCCCGGCCGCCGAGAACGAGACCATCGAGGTCCGCCAGGTGCAGGAGATGGCCGATTTTCCGGCCGACGTGCAGAAGGCCGCCGCCGGCTTCGAGAAGATGCAGCCGGGCGGCGCGTCGGCCGCCGGATCGTGACGATCCGGCGGTCGAGCACGCTGCAGCGCCCGAAACGCGCCCGGACCTAGGCGCGGCCGCCCTTCTACGCACCGATCTTGAAGGAGACGATGATGCGATACGTCGACGGCTTCCTGCTGCCGGTCCCGAAGCGGAACATGAAGGCCTATCTGCGCATGGCCAAGGCGGCCGCGCGAATATGGCGCGAGCACGGCGCACTCGAGTATCGCGAGGCCGTCGGCGACGACCTCGCGGTGAAGATGGGCGTCTCGTTCCCGCGCCGCGCGAAATCGAAGGCCGGCGAGACGGTGGTCTTCGCCTGGATCGTCTACAAGTCGCGCGCCCATCGCGACCGCGTGAACGCGAAGGTGATGAAGGACCCGCGGCTCGCGGCGATGATGAAGGACGCGGCGATGCCGTTCGACTGCAAGCGCATGTCCTACGGCGGCTTCGCGATCAAGGTCGCGGCCTGAGGCCGCGCGCGACGCGCGACACCGTGCACCTCACATCGGCATCTCGGGTGCCGGCGCGCGCTCGGGCTTCTCGTCGGGGATCTCGGTCATCGTGGCCTCGGTGAGGAGCAGCACGCTCGCAACCGACACCGCGTTCTCGAGGGCGATGCGCACGACCTTGGTCGGATCGATGATCCCGGCCTCGACGAGATCGACATAGGTCTTGGTCGCCGCGTCGAGGCCGACATTCCCGGTCTCGGCGACCATGCGCGCGACCGCCACGCCGCCGTCGACCGACGAGTTCTCGGCGATCTGACGCGCCGGCATCTCGAGCGAACGCCTGAGCACCTGCACGCCCGTGCGCTCGTCGCCGTCGCATTGCGCCTCCTCGCGCGCGACGGCGTCGAGGCAGCGCAGCAGCGCCAGTCCGCCGCCGGGAACGATGCCCTCGGCGACGGCGGCCTTGGTCGCGCTGATCGCGTCGTCGAGCGCCTCCTTCTTGGCCTTCATCTCGGCCTCCGACGGCGCGCCGACGCGGATCACGGCCACGCCGCCGGCGAGCTTGGCCAGCCGCTCCTGCAGCTTCTCCTTGTCGTAGTCGCTGGTCGCCTTGTCGATCTCGCGACGGATCTGCTCGATGCGCGCGTCGATCAGCCGCCGGGCGCCCGCGCCGCCGATGACCGTGGTGGCGTCCTTGTCGACCACGATGCGCTTGGCGCGGCCGAGCTGGGCCAGCGTCACCATCTCGAGCTTCAGGCCGAGCTCCTCGGTGATCACCTCGCCGCCCGTCAGCACCGCGATGTCCTGCAGCATCGCCTTCCGGCGGTCGCCGAAGCCCGGCGCCTTGACCGCGCATCCCTTCAGGGCGCCGCGCAGCTGGTTGACGATCAGCGTCGCCAGCGCCTCGCCGTCGATGTCCTCCGCGATCACGCACAGCGGCCGCCCGGACTTCGCCACCTGCTCGAGGAGCGGGATCAGGTCCTTGAGGATCGAGAGCTTGCGATCGCAGATCAGGACATAGGCGTCCTCGAGGACCGCCTCCATCTTGTCCGCGTCGGTGATGAAATAGGGCGAGACGAAGCCGCGATCGAACTGCATGCCCTCGACGACGTCGAGCGCCGTCTCCGTCGTCTTCGACTCCTCGACGGTGATGACGCCCTCGGCGCCGATCTTCTCCATCGCCTCGGCGACCAGCTCGCCGATGGCGGGATCGTTGTGCGCGGAGATGGTCGCGACCTGCGCGCGCTCCTTGCGCGTCTTCACCGGCCGCGACTGCGCCTTCAGCGCGGCGATCACGGCGCGCGCGCCGCGCTCGAGGCCGCGCTTGAGATCGATCGCGCTGGCGCCCGCCACCACGTTGCGGATGCCGTCGGCGAAGATCGCGTGCGCCAGCACCGTCGAGGTGCTGGTGCCGTCGCCGACGATGTCGCCGGTCTTCTCCGCCGCCTGGCGCAGCATCTGCGCGCCGAGATTCTCTTCGGGATCCTTGAGTTCGAACTCCTTGGCGATGGTGACGCCGTCGTTGCAGACCAGCGGCGCGCCCCACTTGCGCTGCATCAGCACCGACTTCGACTTCGGGCCCAGGGTGACGCGCACGGCGTCCGCCAGCTGGGTCACGCCGCGCAGGATCTTCTCGCGCGCGGCCGAGCGGAAAAGGACGTTCTTGTGGGCCATGGCACGACTCCCCGCTGCGTTGCGAAGAGGGAAGTGTCGAGCCAAAACCGGAGCGGCGGATTGATTCCGGTCATGAAACGCCGTCGACGCCCGGGTGCGCTCACGGCTCCCGAGCCGGCACGACCGGCGCCCCGGTCCAGGCCTCGATCGCCTCGAGGAGCTCGGTGTAGCGTGCCACCGGCCGCAACGGCGTCACCAGCCGTCGCAACTCGCCGCCGTCGTGGCCATAGAGGACGAGATGGCGCGTCGGCGCCGGCTGGTCCGCACGCCGATAGGCGCGCGATCCGCGCTCGACCAGGCGCACGGCGCCGACATCGGCCCAGCGGACGGCGAAGATGTCGCCCGCGCGGCCGCGCATGCGCAGCCCGGCGGCATCCGCGGTGATGCGCTCCTGGCGCTCGAACCACGCCGAGACGGCACAGAACGCGGCGATCGCCAGCACGAAGACGCCGGCCGGATAGCTCAGCCATGCGGTCCACAGCATGTCGGGCGTGCCGAGAAGCGACCCGCCGAGGACGAAAAGGCCGATCGCCCAGCCGGTGCTCGACGTCGAAATCTGGCGTGCCGGCAGCAGCTCGATCGGCGCCGCGGGCGCCCTGGCGGGCCCTCGTGCGGCACGCCCGCGCTGCTGGGCGTCGATCAGCGAATCGATGCGGCGGCTCATGCGCCGCATGAACCAGATACCGAAGGCGACGGCGCCGCCGGCGAGCCCGGCCATGCCGAGGAGGATCAGTGCCGCCATGGCGGCCCGGGGTCCCGCGCCACCCTCAGTGCTGCAGGATCTTCGACAGGAAGAGCTGCGCGCGCTCGCTGCGCGGCGTGCCGAAGAAGGTGTCCTTCGGCGCGTCCTCGACGATCGCGCCCTGGTCCATGAACACGACGCGGTGGGCGACCTTTCGCGCGAAGCCCATCTCGTGCGTGACGACCGCCATGGTCATGCCCTCATGGGCGAGCGCGACCATGACCTCCAGCACCTCCGTGATCATCTCCGGATCGAGCGCCGAGGTCGGCTCGTCGAACAGCATGGCGATCGGATCCATCGCCAGGGCCCGCGCGATCGCCACGCGCTGCTGCTGGCCGCCGGAGAGCTGCGCCGGGTACTTGACTGCGTGCTCGGCCAGACCGATGCGCGCGAGCAGCTCGCGCGCCTTCGCCTCCGCCGCGGTGCGATCGCGGCCGAGCACCTTCTGCTGCGCGAGCACGATGTTCTCGGTCGCGGTCATGTGCGGAAAGAGCTCGAAGTTCTGGAACACCATGCCGATGCGCGAGCGCAGGCGGGGCAGGTTGGTCGCGCGGTCGCCGACGGAGACGCCGTCGACCGAGATCCGGCCCTGGGTGAAGGGCTCGAGCCCGTTCACGCACTTGATCAGGGTGCTCTTGCCCGAGCCGGACGGCCCGCAGATCACGACCACCTCGCCCTTGGCGATGCGCAGCGAGCAGTCGTTGAGCACGCGGAAATCGCCGTACCACTTGCTCACGTTCTCGATCTCGATCACAGCGCGTATCTCCGACGCAGACGGTTCACCAGGCGCGACGCGCCGAAGCAGATCACCAGGAAGACGAGCGCCACGAACAGGTAGAGCTCGGTCGGGCGGTTGTCGCGGCTGGCGACGATCTCGGCCGAAGTCAGGAAGTCGCGCAGGCCGACGACGTAGACCAGCGAGGTGTCCTGCAGCATCACGATCGACTGGGTCAGCAGGACGGGGACCATGTTGCGCACGGCCTGCGGCAGCACGACCCAGCGCATGGACTGGATCGGCGTGAGGCCGAGCGCGAGCGCGGCGGCGATCTGGCCGCGGCGCACGCTCGAGATGCCGGCGCGGATGATCTCGGAGTAGTAGGCCGCCTCGAACATCACGAAGGCGATCAGCACGGAATAGAAGCCGCTGATCGACGTTCCGGTGATCTTCGGCACCAGCGTATAGAACCAGAAGATCACGAGGATCAGCGGCATCGAGCGCAGGAAGTTGACGTAGCCGGCGACCAGCCACGCCACCGGCTTGACCGGCGACAGGCGCAGCACCGCGAGCACGAGGCCCAGCGCGAGGCCGCCGGCGACGGCGAGCGCGGTGAGCTGCAGCGTCAGCAGCATGCCGTTCCACAGGAACGGCGCGGCGCGCACGAGGACGCCCAGGTCGAAGCCGGCGAACATCTACTTCGACCCCACGGTGATCGCGCCGACGATGCGGGTGCGCCGCTCGACGACGCGCATGACCAGGATCACGAGGCCGGTGACGAGGCAGTAGAGCACCGTCGCGGTGGTGAAGGCCTCGAAGGCCGCGAAGGTGTACTCCTCGATCTGGCGCGCCTGCGAGGTCAGCTCCAGCACGCCGATGGTCAGCGCCAGCGACGAGTTCTTGAACACCCCGAGGAAATCGCTGGTCAGCGGCGGGATGATGGTGCGGTAGCCGACGGGCAGCAGCACGTAGCGGTAGACCTGCAGCTCGGTCAGCCCCATCGCGCGGCCAGCGTTGCGCTGGCCGCGGGGGATCGACTCGATGCCCGAGCGGACCTGCTCCGCGACGCGCGAAGCCGTGTAGAGGCCGAGGCAGACCACGGCGGTCACGAACTGCGGGTGCGGCAGGTCGCGCTTGATCCAGCGGCCCCAGTCGGACGGCAGCAGCTCCGGCACGACGAAGTACCAGAGGAACATCTGCACCAGCAGTGGGATGTTGCGGAAGAGCTCGACATAGGCCGTGCCGATCGCGCGCAGCGGCGCGCTCTCGGTCGTGCGCGCGATGCCGATCGCCGAGCCGAGCGGGAATGCGATCGCCCAGGCGAGCAGCGCGATCAGGCAGGTGTTGCCGAAGCCGGAGACGATCCAGCCGAAATACGGATCCTTGAGGAGGATCGGCCAGTTCCAGTTGTAGGCGCCCATCGTCGATCGCCGCCAGCACCGCGCCCCGGGCGCGCGGCGCCGCGAGCCGGGGCTCGTGGCGCCGCGCGTTCCGGGCCGGGCCGGACGTCCCGGTCAGTCCGGGATCGCGACGAGCTCGAAGTTCTCGCGCAGCCGCGCGCTCATCGGGTAGTCGATCTTGGTCGGCCCCGGCTCGAACCACTTCTTGTAGATCGCATCCATCTCGCCGCTCTGGATGAGCTTCGAGATCGTCCGGTTGCCGATCAGGCGCCAGTCGTCGTTGTTGCGCGGGATCATCATGCCGTAGGGATCGTAGGAGAAGTACGGACCCACGACCTCCCAGTCGGCCGGGTTCTTGGCCGTGCTCTTCAGGCCGTAGAGGACGACGTCGTCCGAGACGTAGGCGTCGGCACGGTCCTGCTCGAGATTGAGCATGGCCTGCGAGTGGTCCTTCACCTTCACGATCTCGCCCTTGAGCTTGATGCCCTTCTTGTCGACCTCGGCCTGGGCGGCCTTCTCGTTGGTCGTGCCGAGGACGGCGACGAGCACCTTGCCGTTCATGTCCTCGATCTTCTTGATCCCGGAGCTCTTGCGCACCAGCAGCTTCGACCCGGTCAGGAAGGTGGTGTTGAGAAAGCTGATCTGGCGCGACCGGCCGATCGTGTGGGTCGAGCTCTCGCAGATGATGTCGACGGTGCCGGCGGTCAGCAGCGGGATGCGCGTCTGCGGCGTCAGCGGGACGAACTTCACCTCGAGCTTGTCGAGCTTGAGCTCCTCCTTCGCCGCCTCGGCGATCTTCAGGCAGATGTCGATCGAATAGCCTTGCGCCTTGCCGTCCGGCCCGATGAACGAGAGCGGCACCGACGCGTCGCGATGGCCGATGTTGACGGTCTTGGTCTCCGCGATCCGCTTCATCACCGGCCCGTCCTGGGCCGATGCCGGCGCCTGCGCCAGCGCCAGCGTCGCCGCGCAGATCGTCACTGCCATGAGTCGTTTCATGTTCGTCGCCTTCCTGTCTGTCGATTGCCCCGGGTCGCGCGACGGCGTGTCCCCGCTCTTCTCGCGCGAGCCGTCACAATGCCGCTCCGGGGGCGGTCCGGCAACAGCGCGCTGACGCCGGCGCGGCGGGTCGCGCCGGCCCGTCGTCTCCACTACGATGCCCCGGAACGATTGCCTCGCGGAGCGGAGAACAAGATGACGAGACTGGCTCGACCGGGTCGACTGGCACGGGCGCTGGCCCTGGCGACGGGATTGCTGGCCACCCCGGCGGTCGCCCAGGACCTGACGATCGGCACGAAGCTCGAGCTCAACACGCTCGACCCGCACTTCTTCAACGGCTTCCCGTCGGGATCGTCGCTGGCGATGTTCTTCAACCGGCTCGTCGAGTTCGACGAGAATCTCGCCCCGCAGCCCGGACTGGCCCTGTCCTGGCGCAACGTCGACGACACGACCTGGGAGTTCAAGCTGCGCCCCGGCGTCGTGTTCCACGACGGCGCGCCGTTCACCGCCGACGACGTGATCGCGACCTTCGCGCGCGTGCCGGCCGTGCCGAACAGCCCGAACTCCTTCTCGCAGTTCACCCGTCCCGTGAAGGAGCTGGTCAAGGTCGACGACCTGACCGTGCAGATGAGGACGCACCAGCCGCACCCCACGCTGCTCAGCGACCTCGACAGCGTCTTCATCGTCGGCAAGGCGGCGCTGAACCAGACCACCGCGGAGTTCAACGCGGGCAAGGTCAACGGCACCGGGCCCTATCGCCTGGTCGAGTGGGTCAACGGCGCCCGGCTCGTCGCCGAGCGCAACGACCGGTTCTGGGGCCCGCGCGAGCCGTGGACGAAGGTGACGGAGCGCGTCATCACCCGAGACCCGGCGCGCGTCGCCGCGCTGCTCGCCGGCGACGTCGACGTCATCGACCTCGTGCCGACCGCCGACCTTCCCAAGCTCAAGGCCGACGCCCGCTACGCGACCTTCAGCGGTCCGGCCGCGATCATCCATTACATCGCGATGGACAGCGCGCGCGACGTCTCGCCCTTCGTCACCGCGAAGGACGGCGCGCCATTGGCGCGCAATCCGCTCAAGGACCCCCGCGTGCGCAAGGCGCTGTCGCTCGCGATCAACCGCGAGGCGATCGTCTCGCGCCTGATGGAGGGCAGCGCCGAGGCGGCGTCGCAGTTCCTGCCCGGCCGCTTCTTCGGCACGAGCCAGAAGCTGCGGCCGGACGCCTTCGACCTCGATGCCGCGCGCAAGCTGCTCGCGGAGGCCGGCTGGCCCGACGGCTTCCGGCTGGTGATGCACTCGACCAACGACCGCTATCCCAACGACATCCAGATCGCGCAGGCGATCGGCCAGACCTGGTCGCGACTCGGCCTGCGCGTCGAGATCGAGGGCGTGCCCGGCGCGATCTTCTTCGGCCGCGCCTCGAAGCAGGAGTTCAGCCTGTTCATCGCCCAGTTCGGGACGATCGAGGCGGTCGAGGGGCCGCGCGCGCTGGTCGCGAGCTTCCTGCCCGACAAGGGCTGGGGCACCGCCAACCGCACGCGCTATTCCAACCCCGAATTCGACGCCAGGCTCGGCCAGGCGCTCGGGCTGATGGACCCCGCGCAGCGCTCGGCCGCCGTCGCGTCGATGATCGAGTTCGCGATGGCAGAGCAGGCGGTGATCCCGGTCTTCTATCCGGCCTTCGACTTCGCGGCGCGCAAGGACCTTCGCGTGATCGTCAAGCCGCAACGACGCGCGCACGCGATGATGATGAAGCCGGCGAACTGAGCTGCCCGCGCCGCGGTCCCGATCGCATGCGCCGCGCCACGCGCCGCCGCTTCGTCCGCGGATCCGCCGCCGCGCTGCTCGGCGCGGCGGCGACGGTCGCGCGATCGCAGCAGCCGGCGACCGTCGACCTGCTGCTCGTGCTCGCGGTCGACGCCTCGGGCAGCGTGAACCAGGCGCGCTTCGAGCTGCAGCGCCAGGGCTACGCCGATGCCTTCCGTCATCCGCGCGTGCTCGCCGCGATCCGCTCGGGCCCGGCGCGCGCCGTCGCCGTCACGATGTTCCAGTGGACCGGGCCGTCGATGCAGCGCTGGGTCGTCCCCTGGCAGGTGATCCGCGACGAGGCCTCCGCCGAGGCCTTCGCGGATGCGGTCGAGGCCGCGCCGCGCCAGCTCTTCGGCGGCGGCACCTCGATCAGCGGCGCGATCGACTACGGCGTACGCCTGCTCGGCGGGGCGCCGATGAGGGCGCCGCGCCGGATCATCGACGTCTCGGGCGACGGCTGGAACAACGGCGGGCGGCCGGTCACCGCCGCGCGCGACGAAGCGGTTGCGCTCGACATCCGGATCAACGGTCTGCCGATCCTCGCGCTCGAGCCGAATCTCGACGAGTATTTCCGCGAGAACGTCATCGGCGGCCCCGGCGCCTTCGCCATCGCGGCCGACAGCTACGAGACCTTCGCGGCGGCGATCCTCAACAAGCTCGTCCTGGAGATCGCCGCCGCGCGCTGACCGCGGCTGGACGCGGCAGGGAGACGCGCATGAGCCTCTCGTCCTCGACGCCCGCCGCGCCGCGCCCGGCAGCGCTCTGCCGGTCGTGGCTGTTCGTGCCCGGCGCCGACGAGACGGCGATCGCATCGGCGTCCGCCAGCGGCGCGGACGTGCTGATCCAGGAACTGGAGGACTTCACGCCGCCGGCGCAGCGCGAAAAGGCCCGCGCGATGGCACCCGGCATCTACGCGCGCTGGCGCGCGGCCGGCGCCGTCGTCGCGGTGCGCATCAATCCGCTGGAGGGCGACGGCATGGCGGATCTCGCCGCGGTCATGCGCGGACGCCCCGACATCGTCGGCCTGCCCAAGGTCGGCGACGCCGCGCAGGTCGGACGCCTCGACGCCGCCGTCGCGGAGCTCGAGCGTGCCAACGGGATCGCGGTCGGCACGACCGCGCTGTGGCCGAACATCGAGCTGGCGCGCGGCCTCGTGGCGACGATCGCGATCGCCCAGGCGAGTCCGCGTATCGCCGCCTGCCTGATGGCGTCGGAGGACATGGCCGCCGATCTCGGCGCCGAGCGCGCACCCGACGGGCTCGAGCTCGCCTATGCGCGCCAGCGCTTCCTCGTCGAGTGCGTCGCCGCGGGCGTGGTCGCGGTCGACTGCCCCTACACCTGGCGCGACGGCGCCGGCGTCGAGCGCGACGCGCGCTGGGCGCGGCGCCTCGGCTACAAGGCCAAGAGCGTCGTCGCGCCCGAGCACGCCGCGATCGTCAATCGCGTGCTCACGCCGTCGGCCGACGAGATCGCGCGGGCACGCCGTCTCGTCGCCGCCTTCGAGGCCGCGCGCCTGCGCGGCGAGGCCCGCGTCGAGCTCGATGGCGCGCTCGTCGAGGTGCCGGGCTATGCCAATGCGCGGCGCCTTCTCGCGCGCGCGTTCGAGCTCGGCATCGACACCGGCTGATCCCCTGCGCGGCCGAGGCGCCGTCCCCTGCCGACCGGAAGCGCGCCCCATGGCGCCGCCGTCGGATCCCGCCCCAGAGTCCGCGGTCGGGGAACGAGGTGGAGGCGAAGATGCCCGGGTGTGGAAAGGCGCTGCTCGCGACGGGCCTGCTGCTGGCCGGCTGCGCGCTCGGCCCGCGGCACGATCCGAGCGGCGGCGATCCCGCGGTCGCCGCGCGCGCACCCGGCCCGTCTCTGCCTGCGCAGGTCGCGGCGGCCGCAATGTCCGGGCCGAGCGCGCTGCGCTACGACGGCGTCTATCACGGGCCGCGGCGCTACGTTCACGGCGCCTGGATGCGCACCTATCTGCGCTTCTATCCCGATGGCCGCGTTGTCGTCGTGCCGTCGGCGCGCGGGCTCGACGGCATCGCGGCCTGGCTCACGCGCGACAACCCGACGCTCGATGCCGCGGACGCCGCGATCGACGGCCCGCGCGTGTCCTTCGTCCTCGCCCCCGAGGACGAGGCGCTTGCCTTCGACGGCGTCGCCACGGCCGACGGCCTGGTACTCGAAACCCGCAAGCCGCATACAGGCTTGCGGCATTCCATGGTCTTCCGCTTCACGCCGCTGCCCCGGGCGACGCTCGCCGCCGGCCGTGTCCCGTTCGACGGCGCGCGGTGATAGGCTGGACGAAACCTGCCGGAGAACGACCCATGCCCGACGACACGCGCCCCCGGATCACGACCACCGCGTCGCATTGGGGCACCTACGAGATCGAGACGGTCGAAGGTCGCATCACCGGCGTGAAGCCCGCCGCCGAGGATCCCGATCCGTCGGCGATCGGGCAGTCCTTCCGCGACGCGGTCCAGCATGAGGTCCGGGTGCGCGCGCCGATGGTGCGCGAGGGCTATCTCGCCAAGGGGCCGGGGCACGGCGAGGGCCGCGGGCGCGAGGCGTTCGTCGAGATCGGCTGGGACGAGGCGCTCGATCTCGTCGCGCGCGAGCTCAAGCGGGTGCGCGACCGCCACGGCAACGAGTCGATCTTCGCGGGCTCCTACGGCTGGGCGAGCGCCGGACGCTTCCATCACGCGCAGAGCCAGCTGCGCCGGTTCCTCAACCTCTACGGCGGCAACGTCTACCACCGGAACTCCTACAGCCTGGGCGCCGCGCACGTTCTGCTGCCGCACATCGCCGCCTCGATGTTCGAGCTGTTCGAGACGCACACGCCGTGGGACGTCATCGCCGAGCACGGCCAGCTCGTCGTCGCCTTCGGCGGCCTGGCGCTCAAGAACGCGCAGGTGAACGCCGGCGGCGTCGGCCGCCACACCGCATTCAGCAGCATGAAGCGCGCCCACGCCAAGGGCGTCCACTTCGTCAACATCTCGCCGGTGGCCGAGGACATCCCGCCCGAACTCGAGCCCGAGTGGCTCGCGGCGATCCCGAACAGCGACACGGCGCTGATGATGGGCCTCGCGCATACGCTGGTCAGCGAAGGGCTGCACGATCGCGGCTTCCTTGCGCGCTGCTGCGTCGGCTGGGAGCGCTTCGAGCCCTATCTGACGGGCGGCGTCGACGGCGTCGCCAAGAGCGCCGACTGGGCGGCGGCGCTGTGCGGCCTGCCCGCCGACACGATCCGGGACCTCGCGCGGCGCATGGCGCGCTCGCGCACGGTCGTCACCGTCGCCTGGGCGCTGCAGCGCGCCGACCACGGCGAACAGCCGTTTTGGATGGCGCTGACGCTCGCCTGCATGCTCGGCCAGATCGGCCTGCCGGGCGGCGGCGTGGGCTTCGGCTACAACGCGGTGCACGGCATCGGCGCCGACTTCCAGGAAGTGCCCTGGGCCTCGCTGCCGCAGGGCGAGAACCCGGTGCAGCGCTTCATCCCCGTCGCGCGCATCGCCGACATGCTGCTCAATCCAGGCGCCAGCTACGACTACGACGGCCAGCGCCTCACCTATCCCGACATCCGCCTCGTCTACTGGGTCGGCGGCAACCCGTTCCATCACCACCAGGACCTCAATCGCCTCGTCACGGCATGGCGCCGCCCCGAGACGATCATCGTCCACGAGCCGTGGTGGACGCCGGTCGCGCGTCACGCCGACATCGTGCTGCCGGCGACGACGACGCTCGAGCGCAACGATCTCGCCCTGGCGCGCCAGGACTCCACGATGGTCGCGATGAAGCGGGCGATCTCCCCTGTCGGCGCGGCGCGCAGCGAATTCGACATTTTCAGCGGCGTGGCGACGCGACTGGGCTTCGCCGAGCGCTTCACCGAGGGCCGCAACGAGATGGACTGGCTGCGCCATCTCTACGACGTGTCGCGTCAGCGCGCCTCGCGCGAGGGCGTCGAGATGCCGGACTTCGACTCGTTCTGGGAGCTCGGCCGCATGACGCTCGAGCGCAAGGGCCCGGTAAAGGTGATGTTCTCGGCATTTCGCAGCGATCCGGAGAAGAATCGCCTGACCACGCCTTCGGGCAAGCTCGAGATCTTCAGCGAGCGGATCGCGGGCTTCGGCTACGACGACTGCCCGGGCCACCCGGTGTGGCGTCCGGCCAAGGAATGGCTCGGCGCGCCGCTCGCCGCCCGTTTCCCGCTGCATCTCGTCTCGAACCAGCCGCGCACGCGCCTGCACAGCCAGCTCGACCCGGGCTGCACGAGCCGCGCGAGCAAGATCCGGGACCGCGAGCCCGCACGCCTGCACCCGACGGAGGCCGCGGCGCGCGGCATCGCGGACGGCGACGTCATCCGCGTGTTCAACGACCGCGGCGCCTGCCTGGCAGGCGTGATCGTCACGGATACGGTGCGGCCGGGAATCCTGCAGCTATCGACCGGCGCATGGTTCGATCCAGCCCCACCGGGCGAACTCGGCACGCTGGAGCGGCACGGCAATCCCAACGTGCTCACGCGCGACGAAGGCTGCTCGAAGCTCAGCCAGGGGTCGGTCGCGCACTCGACCCTCGTCCAGGTCGAGCGCTTCGAGGGGCCGCTTCCCGCGGTGCGGAGCTTCGAGCCGCCGCCGATCCGCCGCCGCTGAACGCCGCCGGCGGCCTCAACCGGCCGTGTCCTCGCGCTTGCGACGCTGCAGCGCGTAGGCCGCGTACAGGCAGACGCCGCCGAACGCGCCCGCCGCGGCGCCGACCACCCGGCGCAGCATGACCATGTCCGCAGGCGACGTCGTCGGCGTGGAATCGAACAGCGCGGCGGCGGCGAGGACCAACGCGATTCCACCGACCAGCAGCAGGCCGAGCTGCAGAAGTCCCGCACCGAGGCCGGACATCGCGCGCCTGTCGCCTCCCGGCCCCTCGCCCCGGATCGACCGCCGCACGGCGCGCAGGCAGAGGAGCGCGATGCCGAAGGCGGCAATCGCATAGACGAGGACCGGCGCCGCCGATGCGCCGCGCCCGAGCCTTGCGAACAGCTCGAGCAGCGCGAGCACGCCGACGACCGCGGCCAGCACGCCGATGACCGCCAGCGCGACGCGCAGCCACCCGCGTGCGCGATGGTTCCCGCCCGTCGATGTCACCATGCTGTCCCCGCCCCTGTCGCCGACCTCGTGCAAGATGCCGCGCCTGCGCATGCAATGATCGCGGCGGGCCAGCATGACAGGATTCGGCAGTGGCGGCCCGCATCGTCGCCCGGCGGCTGCGCCGGCATCCGACCGCGATCGCGGGTTGCGGCCCGAAATCTCGCACGCCTCGGCAATCGGCGCGGATCGCACGCGCGATGCGCGCCGCCGCGGTGCGGACACAATCCCGGAACATGGGTCTGCAATGAACCGAGCCTCGATCCGATGCCTGCTCGTCACACTCGCGCTCGCCGCCGCGACGACGTCGCCCGCCTCGGCGATGATGGTTCTCGCGGGGTTGGTCGAAACCGCGGCCGAGCCGGCTCCCAGCGACGAGCTCGGCGGCGCCATCGCGATCATCGATGCGGCGGCAGGCGAGCTCGGACGCGGATCGCGGGTCCAGTGGTCGGGCGGCGCGACGACCCAGGCGCCTGCAATCGACGATGCGACTGATGATTCGCTTCTCGGCCTGATCCCAGACGGCATCCTGCTCGGGCCCGCGGTAGCGGCGCAGCAGCTCGCCACCGACCTGACGATCACGATCCGGGCGAGCGACGATGTCCGCGCCGCCGCCCTCGTCGGCTTCTTCGATCGCGACGTCGCGACCGCATTCGGCGCCGGCACGAGTTTCGCGTCTGCCTTCGCGACCGGCACGACGGCGCCGGTCGCGACACCGGGCCCCGCGCCCGAGACCAGCGGCTCGCGCAACCCGCCGGCCGCCACGCCCTTGCCCGGCGTGTCGCCGCCATCGGCGTCGACGATCGCGCCATGGATGGTCCCGGCCCTGACCGCCTCGGTGCTGGCGGCCGCGACTCTGGGCGGCCTCGCGATCCGGCGAAGCCGCACGAGGCCGCGATACGGGCGCGCCTAGCTCGGCCAAGCGGCCGACGCCGGGACGCAGGAAGCCGTTGCGCCGGAGCGAGCGGATGTCGACCATCGCGGGCGATGTCCGTGCCGAGACTCCTGCTCGCCGCAAGCGCGCTCTGCATCGTCGCCGCACCCGCCCCGAGCCAGGAGGCGCCGGCGCCGCTCGGACCGAACGCGCGCAGCCAGTTCGTCGAGCGCTTCCTGCCGTCGGGCTTCCACCGCGCCTTCGCCACCGCACCGGACGGCCGCTTCGGCTGGGCGGCACACCGGCCCACCATCGAGGAGGCGATCGGCGACGCGATCGCCGCCTGCGCACGCGACCGCGGCGAGGGCTGCCGCGTGAGGGTGGTGAACGGCATCGCGGTCGACGGAACCGACCCCGCGGCGCTCCCGCGCCGCGATCCCGCCGCGCCGAGTCTCGGCCCGCTCGTTCCCGGCGACTACGTGACGATCCGCGGCGCTGCGGTCGCGCCGGGACTGGTGATCTGGAGCCACGGCTATCGGCCGGGCACGGATTCGAGCGGCACGCTCGCCCATGCCTATGTCAGCCGCTTCGCCGCCGCCGGGTGGGATGTCTATCGCTACAACCGCGTGGCGATCGAGAGCGGCGCCGCGGATCTCGCCGGCCTGCTCGCCGGCATCGCGGCCGCGCGCGATTCCGGCTATCGGCGCGTGGTGCTGGCAGGCCAGTCCCGCGGCGGCTGGATCTCGTTGCAGGCCGCGGCGGCCGGTGCCGCCATCGACGGCGTCATCGCGACGGCGCCCGCCACCCACGGCAATCGCGCGGACTCGCCGGCGATGGGCCGGGCGCGCGGCGATTTCCGGGCCCTGCTGCAGCGCGTGGCGGCGCGGCCGGAGCGATTGCCGATCGCGATCACGCTGTTCGAGGCGGATAGTTTCGATCCCGGCGGCCGAAGCGACGACGTCGCGGCGCTCCTGGGGTCGCGCGAGGGCGTGCTGTTCATCGATCACCCGCCGGGTCTGCGCGGGCATGCCGCCGGCGCCTCGCCCGGTTTCAATTTGCGCTACGGCGCGTGCCTCTTCGTGTTCGTCGCCGAGGCGCGGCGCGACCCGAGCTGCCCGACGTCCGGCCCGGCAGCTCGCTGAGCGACAGGATCAGCGCGTGAACGCGATCGTCACCGGGCTGCCGAGCGGGATCACCTGTCCCGTCGGCGTCAGCCGGCCGCTCGCGGCATCGAGCGCGAAGGTGACGATGCTGTCGCCCTGCTCGTTGGCGGCATAAAGGAACCGCCCGTTGGGCTCGATGCCGATGTAGCGTGGATCGCGGCCCTGGCTCTTCTCCCAGCCGACGGCGGCGAGCCGCCCCGATGCCGGATCGACCGCGTAGATCGCGATGCTGTCGTGGCCGCGGTTCGAGCAATAGACGAAGCGGCCGTCGCGGCTGATCGCCAGCTCCGAGGTCGTGTTCGCGCCGACGAAGTCTTCCGGCAGCGATGCGACCACCTGCAGCGGCGCGAGCGTCCCCGCCTCCGCGTCCCAACGGCAGGCCATGACCGTGCTGTCGAGCTCGTTGCAGACATAGGCGACGGAGAGCGCCGGATGGAAGGCCGCGTGGCGCGGGCCGGCCCCGGGGCGCGCACGCATCTGGCAATGCAGCGCGATGCGGCCCGTGGCGTCGTCGAAGCGCAGCACGAACACGGTATCGAGCCCCTTGTCGGGGATGAGCACGAAGCGCCGAGCCGGGTCGAACACGACGTCGTGCGGATGCGGCCGGGTCTGCTCGGTGCGGTGCGTGCCGAGCGGGCCCGTGAGCGGCAGCAGGTCGTGCTGATCGGCGAGGGCGCCGTCCGGTTTGACCGCAAGCACCGCAACGTTGCCCGCGATGTAGTTCGCCACGACCAGGAATCGGCCCGCCCGATCGAAGTCCTGCTTCACGCCGTTGAGGCCGCCCGTGGCGGCGCGCCCGATCGGCCGCGCGTGGCCGGTCGCCGGATCGAGCGCGAAGGCGGTCGCGTAGTCCACGTCGCCGTGCACGGCGTAGAGGAATCTCCGGTCGTGACTCAGCACCAGGAACGACGGATTGACGAGGTCGCCCACATGCTGGACATGGGTCCAGGTGCCGGTCGCCGGGTCGACGCGGAACACGTTGATGCCGTTGCCCCGCGCCTTGCGGTTGGCGGTGGTGAAGGATCCGACATAGGCGAACATGCGACGCGACTCCCCTCTGTGTCCGGCGGCCGGCGCCGCCAAGCTGAGGTCCCGCGCATAGCACATCGCCGCGCCTCGAGGCGCGGCCCTTCCTGCGCGCGCGCGACATGGCGCTTGCCGCGGCCCGGCCGAGGCTCGCTATGATCGCGAGCCGCCGTGGAGGACGGCACGCGCATGGCGGGAGTTCGAACATGTCGAACCGTTCACCGGCCCCGACCGTCGCCCGCCGGCGACTCCTCGGTGGATTCACGGCGCTGGCGGCGGCCCGCCCCGTGAGCGCGCGCGCGCAGGGCCGGGACGTCGACCGCGCCTTGATCGCGGCCGCGGCGAGCGGCGACGTCGGGCGCGTCGTCGTCCTGCTGCGCGAGGGCGCGGACGTCGACGCGCGCGACGCGCGCGGGCGCACGGCGCTGCTGGTGGCGACGCGGGCGAATCGCCCGGCCGTCGCCCGCGTCCTCATCGCCGCCGGGGCAGACGTCAACGCGCAGGACGACCAGCGCGACAGCGCCTTCCTCTACGCAGGCGCCGAGGGGCTGCTGGAGATCCTCGAGCTGACGCTCGCGGCAGACGCCGATCTGCGCAGCACCAACCGCTACGGCGGCACCGCGCTGATACCGGCCGCGCATCACGGCCATGTCGAGACGGTGCGCCGGCTGCTCGCGACCGCGATCGACGTCGACCACGTCAACAACCTCGGCTGGACCGCGCTGCTCGAAGCGGTGATCCTCGGCGACGGCGGCCCCGCCCACACCCGCATCGTCGAACTCCTCCTGGCGGCCAAGGCGGACCCCAACCTCGCGGACCGCGACGGCGTCACGCCGATCGCCCATGCGCGACGTCGCGGCTACGCGGCGATCACCGCGCTGCTGGAGCGCGCCGGCGCGCGATGAGCGGTGCCCGACGCCCGACGGAAACGCGTGACTTCGGGCGGCCGATGTCGTTCCTATCCGGGCCGCGATCATGATCCTCGCCTCCGACATCCCGCGCGAAAGCCCGGTCACCCGGCTCCTGCCGCGCGGCGCGATCCCCTATGCGCGGCTGATGCGCGCCGACCGGCCGATCGGAACCTGGCTGCTCCTGTTCCCGTGCTGGTGGGGCATCGCGCTGGCATCGCCGCGCTGGCCCAGCCTCTGGCTGCTCGCCGTGTTCGCCGTCGGAGCCTTCGTGATGCGCGGGGCGGGCTGCACCTACAACGACATCGTCGATCGGGACTTCGACGGCCGCGTCGCGCGGACCGCGGACCGCCCGATCCCCTCGGGTGCGGTGAGCGTGAAGCAGGCAGTCGCGTTCCTGCTCGTTCAGCTGCTGCTCGGCTTCGTGATCCTCCTGAGCCTGAACCGCACGTCCGTCCTGCTCGGCGTCGCCTCGCTGGTGCTCGTGTTCACCTACCCGCTGATGAAGCGGGTCACGTGGTGGCCGCAGTTCTTCCTGGGCCTCGCGTTCAACTGGGGCGCGCTGATGGGCTGGAGCGCCGTGACCGACGGCCTCGGCTGGGCCCCGCTCCTGCTCTACGCCGGCGGCATCGCCTGGACGCTCGGCTACGACACGATCTACGCGCACCAGGACAAGGAGGACGACGCGCTCATCGGCGTGAAATCCTCGGCGCGCCGGCTGGGTGCGCGCACGCGCCCCGCCTTGTGGCTGTTCTACGCGGCGGCCGTCGCCCTGTTCGCCGCGAGCGCCTGGGCGGCCGGCCTGGGCTGGCCGGCGCAGCTCGGAATCGCGGGTGCCGCCGCGCAGCTCGCGTGGCAGGCTGCCCGGGTGGACCCCGACTCGCCCGCGGACTGCCTCGCGAAATTCAAGTCCAACCGCGTGACCGGTTGGCTCGTCCTGGCCGGCCTGGTCGCCGGCCGCGTGCTCGCGTGAACGAGGCCGCACGGCGACGATTCATCCGCAAGCACACGCGGCTCGCCGCGCCCGGACTGGTCCCCGAGGTCCGGTTGCAGCTCGCCACCGAGATGACGCCGCTGTGGCGGGCGACCCAGAAGACGCTCGACGATCTCGACCTGCCGCCGCCCTACTGGGCCTTCGCCTGGCCGGGCGGCCAGGCGCTCGCCCGCTTCATGCTCGACGATGCCGCCGTCATGCGCGGCCGCCGCGTCTTCGCCTTCGCGGCCGGCAGCGGCATCGACGCGATCGCGGCGGCGCTCGCCGGCGCGCACAGCGTCGTCGCCTCCGACATAGATCCCTTCGCCCTCAGCGCGATCGCGATCAACGCCAGGGCCAACGGCGTGGAGATCGAGACGACCGCGTCCGACGTCCTCGACGGCCCGCCGCCCGACGCCGACATCGTCATCGCGGCCGACGTCTTCTACGAGGGGCCGATGTCGGCGCGCACGCAGCGCTGGCTGCGGCGCTGCGCGGCGGCGGGCAGGACGGTGCTCACGGCCGATCCCGGACGCAGCTACATCCCGGAGCGCGGCCTCGAGGCGCTGTCCAGCTACGACGTACCGACGCCCGAAGAGCTGGAGGACGCCGCCGAGAAGCGGACGACCGTCTACCGCGTCGACTGAGGCGCGAGCAGGCCCAGCGTGTTCTCGCGGAAGATCAGCCTGCGGTCGGCCGGGGCGATGAAGTCGCAATAGTCCCAGACATAGGTGAAGGTCTGGCGATAGGTGCAGTAGCGCCCGACATTGGGCATGTCCGAGCCCCAGACGAGGCGTTTTGCGCCGAAGCGCTCGTAGACCTGGCGGATGTGCAGCTGCGCGCGCGCATAGGGATAGTCCATCCGGCCGCCCCAGGCGATCGGGTAGAGCACCTCGGAATAGACCGGCGCGTTGTCGAGCAGGTCGGCGATCTCGGCCGGGAATGCGATCCGGTCCTTGTCGTCGCAATAGATGCTCGTCGGCACGCCGTGCACGAGCACATGGCTGATGCCGGGATGGCGGTCGACGATGCGGCGAAGGCGGCGCATCTCGTCGACGTAGCTCCCGGCCGGCGACTTCGCCGAATGGACCCAGAACACCGGCAGCCGGTGCCGCGCCACGAGCTTCCACAGCGGATCGAACAGCGCCTCGTCGGGGAAGTTGCGGTACGCGTTGCGGAAGAAGGCGGTCATGGTGAAGTAGAGGCCGCGCATTCCGAGCTGCGTGACCTCGCGCTCGAGCTTGGCCAGCTGCTCGTCGCGGTAGGCGAAGGGCTCGTCGACCTGCGCCAGGCCGATGAATCGGCCCGGGAAGCGCTTCATCGCATCGGCGAAGTAGGGGGCGAGGTCGCCGTAGATGTGATCGTTCTGCAGCACGACCGATTTGATGCCGCTGTAGTCCATGTCGACGACCATCGCGTCGGGCGGCGCCGACAGGTCGTGCATGTAGGGCGGCAGGAACTGCACGTACTGCGCCTCGCCGCCGCTCTCCCACTCGAAGCGGCCGTTGCGGCCGACGCGGAACTTCCGGTCGAGGGCGCGGCCCGCCTCCGAGGGATCGTCGGCCTTCCACAGCGGCCGCTCGGCGACGAGCGCGTGGTCGCGCGCGCGCCGGTAGGGCTGGTTGCCGTGCACGTGCATCGCGCGCTGCTGGTGGAGCAGGTGGGTGGCCGCGTCGGGGAAGCCGCAGGCCTCGCCCAGCGGCGGGAAGATGTGGCCGTGGCAGTCGATGACCTCGAAGTCGGGAGCATTCGCCATGATGTCTGTCCTCAGTTGCGATAGGTCGGATCGAGTTTGTCGCGCAGGCCGTCGCCGAGCATGTTGAAGGCGAAGACCAGCCCGGAGATCGCGAGGCCGGGCGCGAGCACGAGATGCGGCGCGACCTCGATGAACTCGCGCCCGGCGCCGAGCATGGTGCCCCATTCCGGCGCCGGCGGCTGGACGCCGAGGCCGAGGAAGCCCAGCGCCGCGCCGACGAGGACGGCCTGCCCGGCGAGCAGGCTCGTCTCGATGACGATGACGGTGAAGGCGTTCGGCAGCACGTGACGGCGCAGGATCTTCGCGCGGCGCGTGCCGACGGCGATCGCCGCCTTGATGAAGTCCTCCTCGCGGATCTCCAGCACGCGGCCGCGGATGAGCCGGGTGAGCGGCGGGACGAAGCTGGCGGTCGTCGCCACGACAAGCCCGGTCATGCCGGCGCCGATCACGCTCGCGATCGCGATCGCCAGGATCAGGTTGGGGATCGTGAGCATCAGGTCGACGATCCCGGTGATCGCCGCATCGACGCGGCCCCCGGCATAGCCCGCGAGCAGCCCGAGCGTCACGCCCAGAGCCGTCGCGATCGCCACCGCGAGCAGGGCGGCGCTGAGGGTGAAGCGCGTGCCGACGATCAGGCGCGCGAGCATGTCGCGGCCGATCTGGTCGGTCCCGAGCCAATGCTCGCGCGACGGCGCCTCGAGCACGGCGAGCAGGTCCTGCGCGTTGGGGTCGACCGGCGCGAGCCAGGGCCCGAGCAGAGCGACGGCTGCGTAGAGCGCCAGGAGGGTCGCGCCGACGGCCAGCGCGATCGCGCGCCGCGGGCGGAGCATGGCGGAGGCCTCACCCATGGCGCAGCCGCGGATTGATCGCGAAGTAGAGCAGCTCCACGACGAGGTTGATCAGCAGGAAGCCGACCACGAAGAGCAGCGTGATCGCCTGCACCAGCGTGAAGTCGCGCGCGCCGATGGCGTTGATCATCAGGTCGCCGACGCCGGGCCAGGCGAACAGCCGCTCGACCACGACCGAGCCGCCGAGCAGGTAGCCGGTCTGCAGGCCCAGCACCGTCACGGTCGGGATCATCGCGTTGCGCAGGACGTGGTGGGTCACGACCGCACGGCCCGCGACGCCCTTCGCGCGCGCGGTGCGGACGTAGTCCTTGCCCAGCTCCTCCAGCATCACGCCGCGGGTCATGCGGGCGACCAGCGCGATCAGCCGTGCGGCCAGCGCCATCGTCGGCATGACGAGCGACGCCCAGCCCGTGAAGCCGAAGCTGGGCAGCCACCGCCACTCGACCGAGAGCACCATGATCAGGATGAGTCCGAGCCAGAAGTTCGGGATCGCGAGCAGGCCGACGACCGCGAAGGAGATCGCGAGGTCGATCGCGCTGCCCTGGCGGGCCGCGGCGACCACGCCGGCCGGGATCCCGAGAATGATCGTCGTGAGGATCGCCGCTGCGGTCAGCGCGAGCGTCGCCGGGAGGCGGTTGAGGATGTGCGGCAGCGGGTTGCCGCGGAAGGTCGAGGAGTATCCGAAGTCGCCCCGCGCGAGCCCGGAAAGCCTGGTCGCGTACTGCTCGAGGACGGGCCGGTCGAGGCCGAGACGCGCGCGCATCAGCTCGATGTCGGCCTGGCTCGCGGTGGCGCCCGCGGCCATCAGCGCCTCGTCGCCCGGCACGGCCTTGAAGATGAAGAATACGATCGTCACCACGCCGAAGGCGATCAGCGGAATGCGCGCGAGGCGGGCGAGTATGAAGAGGAGCATGGGGCGCTGCGAACGCCCCTCCTGTCCGCCGCTGGCGACCGGGAGGGATGGCCATGACGGCGGCGGAGGGGACGACGGCGTCGCGCGGCGCCACGCCCGTCGTCACCGCCGCCGTCGCGGCCACCCCGCCTATCGCGCCGTGCGCGACAGAAGGGGAGCGGCTCCGCTCACGCGCTCGCGCGGCGCGGGATCGTGAACACGATCGGCCACAGCTCGACGCCCTTCAGCCCCTTGCGCATCGCGGTCACGTTCTCGTTGACGTGCAGCCAGACGTACGGCGCCTCGTCCCAGACGATCTTCTGCACCTGGCCGAGCAGGTCGTTCTGCCTGGCGAGGTCCACCGTCTCGTTCGCCTGCTGCAGCAGCGCGTCGACCCGGGCGTTGCGGTAGCGGCCGATGTTCCAGACGTCGAGCTTGCCCGCATCGTCCGCGTTGGACTTGAAGAGCGACTCCAGGTGATAGAGGCCCGAGGCGTTCGACGGGTTGAAGCCGAAGATCGCCACGTCGAAGTTCAGCGCCGCGCGGTCCTTGCGCAGCTCGCCCCAGTAGGCGCCGCCCTCGATCTTGGTGATCGCCGCATCGATTCCGAGCTGCTGGAAGGCGCGCTGGCAGATCTCGGTGATGCTGACGTCGCCCGGGAACAGCCCCTCCGAAGCGAGCATGCGCATCTTCAGCGGCTGGCCGCCCTTCTGCATCTTGCCGTCCGCGCCCGGCGTCCAGCCGGCCTGCGCCAGCAGCGCCTTCGCCTTGTCGATCGAGTACTCGTACTCGCCGGCGCGCCGGTAGCCCTGGGTATCGAAGGCAAGCGGCGAATCCGACGCCCTGGCGAAGCCGAAGAAGACGCGCTCGGCGATCGCCTTCACGGGCACGGCGTGGTTCAGCGCCTGGCGCACCCGCACGTCGTCGAATGGGGCCGCCGCGAGGTTGATGACCAGGCCGAAGGGCCGCAGGCTGGGTCGCGTGATGACCTCGAGCGAGGCCTCGCGCTTGAGTCCGGCGACGAGCTGCACGGGGACGGAGTCCACGACGTCGACCGATCCGGTGCGCAGCGCCGCGACCCGCGTCGCCGGCTCGGCGATGAACTTGAAGGCCAGCCGCTCGGTCGCCGGCTTGCCGCCCCAGTAGCCGTCGAAGGCCTTGAGCACGACTTCCTGGCCCGGCGTGAAGCTCTCGAGCATGAACGGGCCGGCGCCGACGGGATTCTGGGCGACACCCTTCTCGCCGTGCTTGGCGATCGAGGCGGGCGACACGATCGAGCCCGACCCGTGGGCGAAGCTGTTGAGGATCTGCGAGAACGCCGCCTTCGTGCGCACGACGACGGTGCTCGCGTCGACGACCTCGATGCCGGCCACCACGTCCCAGAGCGGACGGTTGGTTGGCGTGCGCTCCTTGTCCATCAGCCGCTCGACGTTGAACTTCACCGCGGCCGCGTCGAATGGCGTGCCGTCCTGGAACTTCACGCCCTGGCGCAACGTGAAGCGCACGGACTTCACGTCCGGCGCCAGCTCCCAGGCCGTCGCGAGCTGCGGCACGATCTTCAGGTTCTCGTCGAAGTCCACGAGGCGGTCGAACAGGCAGTAGCCGACCTCGTAGCCGCCCGGATAGGTCGCGAAGGCGCCCTGCGCCGGGTCGAGCGCGGTCACGCGCGTGCTCTGGCCGTAGGTGATGGTCTTGCCCGGCGCGGCCTGGGCAAGCGCCGTGCGCCAGCCGAGCAGCGGCGTCGCGGCGACGCCGCCCATCAGGCCAAGTGCTGTACGACGATCCATGGTTTTCCCCTTTGACGTGTCGATGATGATGCTCCGTGGCGTCGGCCGCGGGCCGCCCTGCGGCCGGATCGCGCGCGTCGGGCCGTCGCTACGATGTCGCGCCCTTGCCGTCCGCCCACAGCTGGTTCCACGTGAAGATCGCAGGCGTGCCGCCGGTGTGGACGAACACGACGACATCGTCGCGCTTGAACCGGCCCGCACGGATGTGCGCGATCATCCCCGATGCCGCCTTCCCGGTATAGACGGGGTCGAGGATGATCCCTTCGTGGCGCGCGAAGAGCCGCGTCGCCTCGTTGCCGGCGTCGCTCGGCACGCCGTAGCGCTCGCCGACGAACTCCCCGAAATTCGTGATGTCCGACGGCGCGAGGCGCAGGGAAAGGCCCAGCGCCTCGCAGGTCTCGTTGGCGATCTTCGCCGTGCGCGACGGCACGTCGAACTCGCTGGTCGCGGTCACGCAATGGACGGCGAAGCCGCCGAACAGCTTGCGCGCGATCTCGAGGCCTGCAGCGCCCTTGCCGCTCGACGACATGTAGAAGGCGGTCGGCTTCAGACCCATCGCGTCGAGCTGTTCGAGCATCTCGATCGTCGTCTCGAGATAGGCGACGGCGGACGCGACGTCGAACATCGGGTTGTCGTTGAGGATGTGCGGCTTGCGGCCCTTGCGCCGGCACTCCTCGGCGAGGGAATCCAGCAGCCGGCGCTGCTCCTGCCGGTCGCGCGCGAAATGCACCTCGGCGCCGAGCAGGTAGTCGACCAGCAGGTTGCCCTGCACCTGGTTGGGTCGCGAGCCCTCGAGCACGAGGATGGTCTCGAGGCCCAACTTGTTGCAGGCGCCGACGGTCTGGCGCGCGGAATTGGATTGCAGGTCGAGGCCGACGATCACGACATCGGGCTTCTCGGCCATCGTCCGGGCAAGCCGGAACTCGAGATTTCGAAGCTTGTTTCCGCCGAAGGCGACACCGGTGAGGTCGTCGCGCTTCACGAAGATGCGCGGCCCCCCGAGAAGCCTCGCGAGGTTGGGCGCCTCGGTCATCGGCGTGTTCTTGATCGCGATGTCGACGCGCGGGATGCGCGCGATGGCCGCGCGGACCTCGGCGAAACCCGGATGCGTAGCGACGACAGCGGGCGAGTCGTTCATGCCCAAGCCCCCCTGGGAGCGATGAATGGAGCGGCAAGCTTATCCTCACCGCGCCCCGAAATCGCATCGACGCTTGCCCCGAGCGGGCCGGAACAACCCCAGGAAGCATGTTCTTGATTCGTTCTCGTCGCCCGCTATGCTCTGCGCATGGTCGACGAGCTGCCATCCGCCGCGCGAAAGGGCCGCGGCGCCGTGTCGAATCCCGACGGCCGCTTCGAGGCATCGCGGCGCGTCGTCGTCGACGACGGCTGGGCGCGAGCGCCGGCTCCCGGCGACGCCGACGACGAGCCGCCGCCGCTGGCGACGACCCTGACCGTCGATGCGAGCCGCACGATCATCGCGCGCAACGACTCCCCCGACATCCCCTTCAGCCAGTCGATCAATCCCTATCGCGGCTGCGAGCACGGCTGCGTCTACTGCTACGCGCGACCGAGCCACGGCTACCTCGGCCTGTCGGCGGGGCTCGATTTCGAGACCAAGCTGTTCTTCAAGCCCGAGGGCGCGAAGCTGCTGCGCGCCGAGCTGGCGCGCCCCGGCTACAAGCCCAGTGCCATCGCCTTCGGCTCGAACACCGACCCCTACCAGCCGGTCGAGCGGCGGCTCGGCCTGACGCGGCAGCTGCTCGAAGTGCTGGTCGAGCACGAGCATCCGTTCACCATCGTCACAAAGTCGGCGAACGTCGTGCGCGACATCGACCTGATCGCGGCGATGTCGGCGAAACGCCTCGCCAAGGTCTTCGTCTCGGTGACGACGCTCGATCGCGAGCTCGCGCGCAAGCTCGAGCCCCGCGCCTCGACGCCGGCCCGCCGGCTCGAAGCGATCCGCGCCCTCGCCGGAGCCGGCGTGCATGTCGGCGTGATGACCGCTCCGATCATCCCCGCGCTCACCGACCACGAGGTCGAGGCGCTTCTGCAGGCCGCGCACGAGGCTGGCGCCGTGTCCGCCGGCTACACGGTCCTGCGGCTGCCCTTCGAGATCAAGGACCTGTTCAAGGAATGGCTGGCGGCGCACGCGCCGCTGCGCGCGGAGCATGTGCTGTCCCGGGTGATGCAGCTGCGCGGCGGGCGGCTCAACGATCCGGAGTTCGGCTCGCGCATGCGCGGCACCGGCCTCGACGCGGAGCTGATCGCGCGACGCTTCCGCCTCGCGTGCCAGCGCCTCGGCCTGAACAAGAACGACTGGTCGCTCGACCTCTCCCGCTTCCGCGTGCCGGCCAAGCCGAGCGCGCAGATGAGCCTGTTCTGAACGGGTGCGGCGCGGAGCCGGGTGCGGCGCGGCGCCGGCGCTTGGCGATCAGCGGCGCCGGCTCTCCGCCAGACGCAGGAACTCGGGCGCCGTCGCGAGGACGCCGACGACACGCTCCGCCATCCGCCGCGCGCCGGCGTCGGTGAAGTGGACGGTGTCCACGAAGTGCGCCGGGTCGCCCGGAATGTCGTTCTCGCCCTCGATCAGCATCGCGCCCGTCGAGCGGCCGACCTCGCGTATCACGTCGTTGTACCGGCGATAGCCGTCGACCAGACCCGGCAGGCTCATGAACGGCATGACCACCAGGGCCGAGACGGCGGCACGACGCTGCTGCTCGAGATTGTGCTCGGGTCGCAGATGCGTGGCGAAGGTCGCGACCGCGACCACGGGCGCGACGCGTCGCGATTCCTCGACGAGGCGCGTGAGATCGGCCCGGAAGCCCTCGCCAAGGCGCGCGGGATCGAAGGCCAGGATCGATTTCGCGTCGGCGGCCTGGCGCTCCGCCGCCATCACGCGGAGGTTCTTGCGCAGCAGCTCGTAGAGCAGGGAATACTCGTCGATCCCGTGCCGCATCAGGTCGCTGGGCTTGAAGATGCCCGCCTCCTCGGCCAGCCGGCGCAGTTCGCCGCTCAGGTCGTTGGTGGCGTGGTAGATCACGATCACGTCGGGCTTCAGCACACCGACGCGATGGCGCAGGTTGGTCAGCGACGCCTCGACGCGATAGCCGGGCGCGCCACCGTTCACGTAATCGAACTCGACGCCGGGAAACCGGCGTCCAAGCATCTCGATCGCCTGGTGCGGCCAAACCGCGGCATCGCTGCTCACCTCGGCGCAATAGGTCGTCGAGGCGCCCAGGAATGCGATGCGGAGGCGATGCGCGGGCTTGTCGCGCGGGATCTCCGGGCCGCGGAACCCGAGGGAGTTGATGCTGATCGTCCCCTCGCGCGCACCGGCGCGCAAGACCCGCAGCTTGAGGACGGGATCCTCCTGGTAGAGATGCTCATAGCTCGCGAGGGTGCCGTACTTGTACCACTGGCGGACGCGGACGAATCCCTCCGCGGCGAGCAGCACGACGACCAGCGCGAGGACGACGACTGCCGCGAGCCCCGCCCACAATCGGGCGGTGGCCGGCGGCGCCGGCCCGTCAGTCGAGCTCGAATTTGGATTCATAGTTCTGCCGCAGCGCCGGGTCCTGGTCTTCCTTGCGCAGGAAGCAGTTGCCGACGGCCAGCGTCTCGATCTCCGTCCCCATGAAGCACCGGAACGCGTCCTCCGGCGTGCACACGATCGGCTCGCCGCGGACGTTGAAGCTCGTATTGACGATGACCGGGCAGCCGGTCAGCTCCTTGAAGCGCGAGATCATCGCGTAGTAGCGCGGGTTCGTCTCGCGATGGACGGTCTGGATGCGCGCCGAATAGTCGACATGCGTCACCGCCGGAATCGTGGAGCGCGGAACGTTCAGCTTGTCGATGCCGAACAGGCCCCGCTCGGCCTCGGTCATCTCGATGCGGTGCCGCGCCGCGACGTCGGCGACCAGCAGCATGTAGGGGCTGTCCTCGTCGAGATCGAACCACGTGCCGACGTCCTCGCGCAGCACCGAGGGCGCGAAGGGGCGGAACGATTCGCGGTACTTGACCTTGAGGTTCAGCAGTTTCTGCATCGTCGGCGACCGCGCATCGCCGAGGATCGAGCGCGCCCCGAGAGCGCGCGGGCCGAACTCCATGCGGCCCTGGTGCCAGCCGAGCGCCTTCCCGTCGGCCAGCGCACGCGCGCAGAGATCGATGATGCCGTCACCTTCGATGCGCTCGAAGCGGGCCCCCGCCTTGCGCAGCCGTGCCGCGATGTCGTCGTCGGCATAGGTCGGGCCGAGATAGCTGCCGGCCATGCCGTCGATGGCGTCGCCGGTGCGCCGCGACTGGCCCTTGTAGAGATGATGGGCGACCAGCGCCGCGCCGACGGCGCCCCCGGCGTCGCCGGCGGCAGGCTGGATCCAGATCCGGTCGAAATGCTTCTCGCGCAGCAGCTTGCCGTTGGCCACGCAGTTCAACGCCACGCCACCGGCCAGGCACAGGTTGCGTTCGCCGGTCTCGCGGCCGATCGCGCGCGCCAGCTTGAGCACGACCTCCTCGGTGATCGCCTGGATCGAGGCGGCGAAGTCCATCTCGCGCTGGGTCAGCCGCGACTCCTGCTTGCGCGGCGGCGCACCGAACAGCTCGTCGAAGCGCTCGTTCGTCATGCGCAAGCCGGTGCAGTAGTCGAAATAGTCCAGGTTCAGGCGGAAGCTGCCGTCGTCCTTGATGTCGATGAGGTGCGACTTGATCTTGTCGACGAAGCGCGGCTCGCCGTAGGGCGCGAGCCCCATCACCTTGTACTCGCCCGAGTTGACCTTGAAGCCCGTGTAGTAGGTGAACGCCGAGTAGAGCAGGCCCAGCGAGTGCGGAAAGTGGATCTCGCGCAGCACGTCGAGCTTGGCACCGTTGCCCAGCGCCAGCGACGTCGTCGTCCACTCGCCGACCCCATCCATCGTCAGGACCGCAGCACGCTCGAACGGCGAAGGATAGAAGGCGCTGGCGGCGTGGCTGAGATGGTGCTCGGAGAAGAGGAGGCGCGAGCGCCAGTCCACGCTCGCGTCGAGCTGCCCGAGCTCGCCGATCAGCTGGCGCTTCTGGAACAGCTTGTCCTTGATCCAGACCGGCAGGGCCTGGCGGAAGGATTCGAAGCCGCGCGGGGCGAAGGCGAGATACGTCTCGAGCAGCCGCTCGAACTTCAGGAACGGCTTGTCGTAGAAGGCGACATGGTCGATCGCGCTCGGCGCGACGCCGGCGATGTCGAGGCAGGCGCGCACGGCGTTATGGGGAAAGCCCTCGTCGTGCTTCTTGCGGGTGAACCGCTCCTCCTGCGCCGCGGCCACGATCCGGCCGTCGGCGACGAGCGCGGCCGCGCTGTCGTGATAGTAGGCCGACAGGCCCAGGATCAGCATGACGCCCGGCTCAGAACAGCGTGTAGATGAAAGGCGCGATCGCTGACCCCTGGGCCAGGATGAGCAGGCCGCCGACGGCGAGCATCATCACGATGATCGGCATCATCCACAGCTTCTTGCGCGATCGCAGGAAGGCATAGAGCTCGGATAGGAAGGACAAGGCGCGACGCTCCCGTCAGAATTGATTCGGCAAGGTCTTGGGGTCCGGTCCCGGCGGATCGCGCGCGACCCAATAGGACTTCATCCCCGGTTCGAACCGGCGGGAGAGCGGATCGCGGCCGCGCACGCGCATCACCAGCGCGAACGGCGTCAGCACGATGAAATAGATGACGCCGAGCATCACCGGGCTGACGACGCGATGCAGGAGCTCCGCGAACCGCATCCAGAGACGGTTCAGCGGTGCGAGACGGTCGGGGGCCACGAGCGTGACGACCAGGGTCGCCGCGCTCAGCCCTAGCCACACGGGCAACCAGGCGCCGCCGCGCCACCAGGACCAGAGCGCCACGAGTCCGAACACGATGACGAACAGCCGGCCGAACGAGCGGTTCGACGGCAGGGGCGCCTCCTCGGGTGCAGGTCGAGTCATCTTCGTCTCGGTCCGCGCGGTTTCGGTTGGCGACCCTATGTCCGACGGCGGCACGGCGTTGATCGCCGCATGCCGGATCAAGACGTCGGATCCCCGATCTTTCTTCTGACCGGACTATCTCAGCGAAAGATATCGGGGACAAGCCGCGCGGCGGCGCGACGGCCCGACTACCACTCTTGAATTCCGCGAACATGCGGCGCGGCGCGGCGCCCGACACGCGGGGGTCGAGCCGGCGCGCGCCGACTCAAGGAGGAGTCACCGGACACAGGCCGCGCGCGAGCGGGGACGGCGGAAAGTCAACCGGCGAGTGCGGCGGACTCCGGCGTGACCCGAGGCCATGCGCGCCCGCCGCGACGCTCACCACTGTTCGGCGCGGAACTGGCTGTTCTGGTCCACCGCCGGGCCCAGCGCGGCGACCTGCATCCACGCCTCGACATCCGCGAGCAGCTTGTCGGGGATGACGGCGGGTCCGTGCAGCGCGCGTATCACCCGGCACAGGCTCTCGATCTGCAGCAGCGTCGGCCCTTCGCGATACTGTTTCGGCAGCAGCCCGCGCGAGAAGAGGCCGGTAAATGTGACCGCACCCGACCCGGAGCCCGCGATGGCGATCGGCGCACCGCCGGCCGTCTCGCTGAGCCCGAAGCCCTCCCCATCGACGTCGCGAAGATGGTACGGGCGCCACAGCTCGACCCCGCCGATCTTGCCTGCATGCAGGACGATCCGGTCGCCCGCGGCAAATCCCGCGAGCTTTCCGATCGACGGCGCGCCGCCATTCGTGCCGGGCATGACGATCCGCCCCGTCCCGCCGTTCCACGATGCATTCCGGCACGTGAACGGCTCGCCGATCTGCGCCTCGTCGGTCGGAAAGGTCCGCGCGTTCGGCCCGACCTTCCAGACGCTGGGAAAGCTCGACATCGAATAGAGCTGCCCGCGACGCCAGAAATAGCCGGCGAACTTCGCGACCTGCGCCCGGATCGCATCGGTCTTCTCTCCCGGGAACACCTGCGACAGCCAGACCAGCATGTTCACATGGTATAGCAGCGCGAACATGGTGTTCGGGTTGGGCGTCCAGAACTGCTTGTCCTCGACCGAGTAGTGCCAGGGGAGGCCGATCCGATCGAAGAGCGGATTGGCGGTCGCCCGGCTCGCGACCATGAAGTCGATCGTGTCGTCCATGCAATCGGCGATGTGCCGCTTGCAGGTCGCCGCGTCGCCGAGCAGAGCGGCGGCGGCCATCACGTCGCGGATGGCCCATGCCGTGTCGCGCGACTGTCCGTCCATCAGCGCGAAGACGCCCCCGTAGCGGCGCCCCCGATAGTCGAAGTCGCGATGATGGGTCGGTTGGGAGGCGATGCGATCGATCGCCGTCGCGGCGAGCAGGTCGCTCATCTCTGGCCGGGCCGAGATCAGGTAAGAATAGGGAAGCAGGCAATTGACGTGCGCCGTGTCCGGCACGACGAGCCAGCCGTCGCTGACCTTTGCACCCCAATTGCGGTTGAAGTCCGGATCCACGTCCTTCGGCAGCGGCGCGCCATCGTAGATGCGGAAGCCGACCATGCTGATCCGCCCCATCCCCGGATAATCGCCCTCGCGGACCCGCATCATCGACCGCGTCTCGCGATCCATCTTGAGCACGGGGCGCCAGCCGGCCTGCAGTCCCATGACCATGCAGTTCTGCCAGTCGCGCGCGCTCTGGAACGCGAAGTGCTCCGCGTGCAGCCGATGCACCGGGCCGATCGTGTTGCGGCCGCCGGTGTCGATCTCGCCGTAGTAGATCCCGGCGCCGGTGGAGTAGCCCCAGTGGTAGGTGAGCTCGATCTCCATCTTCTGCTTCGGCGGCTCCAGCGGCAGCGCCGGAATCAGGCACGTGCTGCGGAGATAGGCCCGATCGTGCAGAGGGATGACCTCCGGATCGCGCCCCGTCCCGCCGGCCGCGATGAATCCGTACTCGGCGTTCGGCTGGCAAAGGAACGAGATCATGCCGCGACCGACGAACGGCAGCACGCGCGCCGAGTGGCGCCCGCTGCCACCGGCAGGCTTGATGTAGCCGGGCCGATCGGGGTGGCCGGCCTGGATCAGGCTGGTCGAATTCACCCAGGCCTGGTCGGGCCGGTAGTAGACGCGCATCGTGTAGGCGTCATTGGCGCTCAGCCCGTCCGGAAGCCGACCCGTCGATTCCGGGCGGAAGACGCAACCCAGCGAGACCTGCCCCGTCTTCGTGAAGCTCGGACCCGAACTGTGCGAGAACTCGAAGCTGCGCTCGATCAGCGGAACCTCGGCGATCTTCTCCTTGCCGTCCTTCAGCACGACGTCGTCGAAAGCCTTGAAGGCGGCGTCGCCCGACTGCAGCCACGGCATCGCGTAGCCCGGCAGGATGCGCATCCCGTAGAGGCCGCCCTTATCGTCCTGCAGCACGAACACGTAGAACCAGGCGTAGATGCTGTCGTGCACGGCGCCGTCGCGCACGAAGCCCTGGCCGATGCGGAATACCTTCGCGACCGGACCGCCGCCGTTGTCGGCCGCCGGGTCGCCGAGATCGACCACGTCGGCGCCGTCGCGAATGCCCTGATTGACGCTCGCGATCCAGGTCCCGGTGATGTTCTTGCGCCCGACCGCCTCGATCTGGAAGTTCCGCCGACCGATATCGGCGAGGCCGCGCGTCGCCGTCGCCGGCTTTCGAGTGGTCGCCTTGACACGGAGCGGCAGCTTGCCGCCGGCAGGGAGCGCGCGCGGAACGCGCAGCACGAACCCCGCGAAGCGCCAAGAGCCGTCGTCGTAGGTCGCGCGCCCCCACCAGGACATCGGGCACTCCGTCCCGTCTTCGAGCTCGAATCGCGGGTACGAGCCCGCGGGCACGTCGCCCTTGCGGAAGGCGTGGCCGATCGCGCGCGTGACGAACTGGGCCGGCAGCGAGTCCTTGCCCGCGTTCTCGAGGATCAGGGTCGTGATGGCGCGGGCCTGCGCTTCCGCCGGAGACGGACCGGAAAGGGCGGCGGCGACAGCCGCGGCGCCGGCCGATCCGCCGACCAGTACGCGACGACGCGTCAGGCGGGAACGCGCTGGCGTCGATTGCGATCGCCGCGCTGCGCTGCCGGTCCGGTGACGACGTCGAGCCATGGGGAACTCCAAACCAGGAAGCAGGGACGCCGCGAATTGCGCGGCACGCGCGAAAGCCTAGCAGCCCGTCGCTGCGCGCGTGTCGTGCACTTCACACATGTCCATCGAGGAGCGCGGTGATCGCTGAGTGATCGTCGCGCGCCGACGAGCCTACCTCAGCTTGTGGCGCCGGCGTGAGCCCGATCGACGCGCGATCCGCGGCGGCGCCGCGCGTGGACCGCGACGCCGGGACGGATGCCGCGCCGGGCTCGCCGCGGGGCTCAAGCGGGAGCGGCGATCCGATCGTGCCGGGCGGCACCGCATCCGATCGCCGGCCCCGCCGGCGACCGCCCGGCGGCGTCCCGGCCGCCCGCCCTCCCCCGAGGTCCTGCGACGACTGCTTGTCACGGGGCGGTCATCCGGGTTTCATGCCCCGCCTTTAGCGACAGGGCCGGAGTCAACGCGGTGTCAGACATCGTTCTCGAGGGCGTGAGCAAGCGTTGGGGCGAGACGGCCGCCGTCGATCGCGTGAGCCTGCGCGTCCCGGCCGGCTCCTTCGTCGTCCTGCTCGGGCCCTCGGGCTGCGGCAAGTCGACGACGCTGCGCCTGATCGCCGGCCTCGAGGCGGCGAGCGAGGGCCGCATCCATATCGGCGGGCAGGACGTCACCGACCTGCCCCCCGCCAAGCGCGGCGTGTCGATGGTGTTCCAGAGCTACGCGCTGTTCCCCCATCTGTCGGTGGCGGAGAACATCGTCTTCGGCCTCAAGGTTCGCAGCGTGCCGCGCGACGAGCGGGACAGGCGCCTCAACCGCGCCGCCGCGCTGCTCGGCCTGTCGCAGCTGCTCGAGCGCAAACCCTCGCAACTGTCGGGCGGCCAGCAGCAACGCGTCGCGCTCGGCCGCGCGATCGTCGCCGAGACGCCGGTCTGCCTGATGGACGAGCCGCTCTCCAATCTCGACGCGCAGCTCCGCCAGGAGATGCGGCGCGAGATCCGGTCGCTGCAGCGCCAGCTCGGCATCACCCTCGTCTACGTCACCCACGACCAGGTCGAGGCGATGACCATGGCCGACCGCATCGTGGTGCTCAATGCCGGCCGGATCGAGCAGGTCGGCAGCCCGCTCGAACTCTACAATCATCCCGCCAACCTGTTCGTCGCGGGCTTCATCGGCTCGCCGAAGATGAACCTGGTCGGCGGTGCCCCTGCGAAGGCGCTCGGCGCGGCGACGATCGGCATCCGCCCGGAGCATCTCCACGCCGGGCGCGACGGCGGGACATGGCGCGGCAAGGTCAGCGTCGCCGAGCATGTCGGCAGCGACACGTTCCTCTACGTTCACGTCGACGGGGCAGGGGAGATGACGGTGCGCGCGCCGGGGGAGGTGGGGATCGAGCCGGGCGATGCGGTCGGTCTCACGCCGGAGCAGGGACGCATCCATCGCTTCGGAGAGGATGGCAGGGCGCTGTCGGCGTAGCCCGGCATCGCCTCCCGTCGCCCGGGGCGACCGCGACAGGATTGAGAGGCCGGCCGCGCCGGCACGGAGTTCGAACAGGAGATTCGCATGTACATGGAAATGTTCCGGCTCGATGGCCGGGTGGCGCTCGTCACCGGCGGCGGCCAGGCCATCGGTCTCGCCTG
>JAEULA010000028.1 GCA_016793165.1 Alphaproteobacteria bacterium
GGGAATTGTGCCCGACCGGCTGGAGATGCGCGGCGATGTCCGGCCAGTGGTTGGCGGGATCGAAGGCCGCCCGACCAGGATACATGTCGAGGATCGCGCTCGACTCCGTGCCCGGCGGCACGTCGCGCCCCGCCTCGACCAGCACCACCCGGCGCCGCGGATCGGCGGAGAGGCGGTTGGCGAGCACGCAGCCGGCGCTGCCGCCGCCGACGATGACGACGTCCCATGTCGCCGCGGCGATCTCCGCCAGCGCGCTCATCCCTTCACCGATCCCTTGGTCAGGCCGGAGACGATGTGCCGGCCGAGCACCGCGAAGGCGACGAGGATCGGCACGATCGCCAGCGTCGCCGAGGCGGTGAGCGGTCCCCATTCGCGGCCGAAGAAGCCGATGAAGCTGTAGATCATCGGCTGAACCGGCTTGAGCGCGGCGGAGTCGACCATCACCGAGCCGGCGACGAACTCGTTCCAGGTGCCGACGAAGGCGAGCACGCCCGCCGCGCCCAGCGCGGGTCGCGCCAGCGGCAGCATGACGTGGCGCAGGATGTCGCGATGCGTGCCGCCGTCGACGATCGCCGCCTCGTCGAGCTCGCGCGGGATGCTCTCGATCACGCCCTTGATGATCCAGATCGCCATCGGCAGCTGGTGCGCGGTGTAGATCAGCGGCAGCACGAACCAGGTGTTCGTGATCCCGAGCTTGACGAAATAGACGTAGTTCGGGATCAGCAGCGCCGCCGCGCCCAGCGACAGCGGGATGCTGGCCACGACGAGAAGGAACAGCGGCTGGCGATAGGGGAACTCGAAGCGGTCGAAGGCGTAGGCCGCCGGCAGGGCCAGCGCGAGCGTGGCGAGCACCGTCGCGGTCGCATAGGCGAGGCTGGTGCCCATGCTGCCGAAGAATCCCGATGCGGCGACGCGCGCGTAGTGCTCGAGCGTCGGCGTGAAGTCGAGGAAGCTCGGCGGGAAGCGGAACAGGTCGGCGTCCCCCTTGAGCGAGGTGAGCGCGCCCCACACCAGCGGCAGCAGGTTCGCGAGCACCAGGAGGCCGAGCGGCAGGCTGACGGCGATGCCGGCGAGCGAGCCCAGCGCGCGGCGCGGCGCGGCGGCGGCCGTTGCGGCGGCGGCGGGCGCGCTCATGCCCGCCACCGCGACAGCCGGACATAGGCCAGCACGAGCAGGATGTTGCCGGCGAACATCACCAGCGCCAGCGCGGTGGCCGAGCCGAGGTCGAAGACCGCGAAGGCGCGCTCGTAGACGTCGATGGCGAGCGTGCGCGTGGCGTCGCGCGGGCCGCCGCCGGTGAGGATCAGCGGCGTCTCGACGGTGTTGATGTTCGAGAGCGTCAGCACCACCGCGGTGAGCAGCAGCGGCGTCTTGAGCAGCGGCAGGGTGATGCGGCGGAAGATCTGCCAGCCGTTTGCCCCGTCGATGCGGGCGGCCTCCTCGAGCTCGCCGGGGATGCTCTTCAGGCCGGCGAGCAGCACGATGACGGCGTAGCCGATGCGCTTCCACACCGACACGAGCACGAGCAGGCCCATGGCGCCCGACGGCGTCGTCAGCAGCTCGCCGACGCCGCCGACGAAGCGTCCCAGCAGGTAGGCGGCGATGCCGATGTCGCTGACGAAGACCCAGCGGAACAGCAGCGTCGCGACGACGGTCGAGATGATCCACGGCACGATCACGATCGTCTGCACGACGAAGCCGGCCGTCGGCCGCAGCCGGTGGATCCAGGTCGCCAGTGCCAGCGCGACGGCGATCGTCAGGACGACCGACACGCCGGTATGGAACGCGGTGCGGCCGATCGTGGCGACGATGACGTCGTCGTCGAGGAGCCGCTCGAAGTTGCGCAGGCCCGCGAAGGTGGTCGGCGCGCCGTACTCGATGCGGAACAGGCTGAACCAGATCGCGTAGACGACCGGCGAGAACAGCACGAAGCCCAGCAGCGCGAAGGCCGGGGCGAAGAGGACGAAGGCGGTTCGCGTGTCGCGCATCGCGGGAGCGGCCGGATCCGGGGCGGCCCCGGTGCCGGCTTCCGGCGGAACCGGAAGCCGCAGCCGGGGCCGTCCGCGACCCCGCTCAGCGGTTGTTCTGCGTGTTGAACCGCTTCTCGGCCGCCTCGAGCGCGGCCTTCGGGTCGACGCCGCCGACGATCACGTCCTGCGCCGCCTTGTTGAGCGCCTGGCGGAATCCGCCGACGCCGAACTCGACCGGCGAGATCCAGCCGTAGTCCTTCACGCCGCGCGCGGCGATCGAGAGATAGGCGTTCTCCGGCCGCGCCATGAAGTCCTTCATGGTGGCGAGCGTCGAGGGCGCGCCGGGCAGCTGACCGCCGACCTCGACCCAGACGCGGTCCTGGTCGCCGGTCGACATGAACTCGAGGAACTTGCCGGCGAGCGGCTTGTTCTTGCCGCCCGACCACACGCCCACGGCCCAGCCCGCCATCACCGCCGGCGCGTGCGGCTTGCCGTCGACGCCCGGCCAGATCATGAAGCCGACATTCTCCTTGCCGACCTTGGCCTGCATCGTCGACAGCCGCACGACCGCGGCGGTGAACATCGCGAGGCGCCCCGCGGCGAACTGCTCGTAGAGGTCCTCGGCGCTCCAGCTCACCGCCTGGCGCGGCGTGACGCCGTGCACGGTCACCATGTCGGTCTGAAGCTTCAGCGCCTCGATCCCGGTCGGATTGGCCCATTTCGCGCGGCCGTTCGGCTCGAACAGGTCGCCCTGACGCGACAGCAGGATCGACGTCATCATCTGCGAGTCCGCGAGGTTCTCGCTGAACTGCTGGCCGAAGCCCCAGCGCGTGACGTTGCCGGCGGCGTCCTTCACCGTCAGCTTCTTGGCCGCCTCGGTGAAGGCGGGCCAGGTCGTCAGCTTGTCGGGATCGACCCCCGCCTCCTTGAGGAAGTCCTTGCGATAGATCACGCCGTAGTAGTTGCGCGAATGGAACAGGCAATGGACCTTGCCGTCGCGCTCGCAGACCTTCCAGTAGCCGTCCTTGCGCTCGGCCACCGCATCGGCCGGCCACTTGGAGACGAAGAGCTCGTTGAGGTCGGCGAGCGATCCGGACTTCAGCGCGTCGCCGAGCAGGTCGGTCACGACCCAGATCAGGTCCGGGGCGTTGCCCGCGCGATGCGCCGCCAGGAACTTCGGCGTCATCTGGTCCCAGACCTGCGGCTCGACCTGGATCTTCACGCCGGGATTGCCGGCCTCGAAGCGCTGGATGACCTCGGCCAGCGCCTTCTCGCGCGGCGCCGTGCCGGACGGGTTGAGGAACGTCCACATGCGCAGCGTCTGCGCCGCCGCCGTGTCGGCGATCAGGCCGCCGGCGCCGACGGCGAGCGCGAGCGCGGCCGCCTTCATGAACTTCAATCGCTTCATGGCGTCTCTCCCTCTGATGTGAGCTTTGCCGGCCGGATCGTCGTCCGGCCGTCCTCCGCGCGCTGGCGCGCGAGATCGTCGAGCGCCCCGTCGAGCGAGCGCCCGACATGGCGCGCCATCGCCTGGCGGCAGCTCTCGGCGTCGCCGGCGCGCAGGGCCGAGATGATGGCGTGATGCTCGCGGGCGTCCTCGGCGAGGCGCCCGCGCCAGGAATCGACGCCGCGCTGCACCCAGGCGCCGATCAGCTGCATCTGGATCGAACCGAACATGCCGATCAGCACGCGGTTGCCGCTGAGCTCGACGAGGGCGCGATGGAAGGCGGCATTCGTCTCGATATGCGCCTTGGTCGACATCGCGGCGCCGAGCGCGTCGCGCTGCGCCTGGATCGCGGCGAGCCGCTCGACCGCCGCGGCGTCGAGCATGCCGGTGCGCAGCCGCTGGACGACCGCCTCGGCGGCGGTCTGCTCCAGCCCCAGGCGCACCTGCCAGACCTCGGCCACATGCTCGGCGGTCGGGGTCTTGATGTGGAAGCCGCGGCGCGGCGTCGCCTCGATCAGGCCCTCGCTCGCGAGCTGCATGAGCGCCTCGCGCACCGGCGTCTGGCTGACGCCGAAGCGCTGCGCGAGCTCGTGCGGGTAGAGCCGCGCGTCGCGCGCGAAGAACCCGAACAGGATCATCTCGGTGATCGTGCGCTTGAGCGTCGCGGTGAGCGTCTCGCCCGGCGAGCCGACCAGCGGCCCGAGCTCGTCGGGCGCCTTGATCGAGGCGACGACCACGTCGCTCACGCCGGCGACGTCATGGCGAGACCGACGCGGAAGCTCGCCATCACGTCGGGCTTCGGGTCGCCGCCGTGCCCCGGGCCTTCGGGGGTCAGGAAGGCGCCGTCGACGAGGCGCAGCGGCGCGCGGGGCATCTCGTCGCGCAGCGGGTTCATCAGGCGGTTGGCCTCGTAGATCCGGAAGCCGGGCGCCGCGCGGCACACGTGCAGCGCCGCGGCGACCGCCACGCAGCTGCCGACGCCGTGCGGCGCGAGCCCGATGCCGTGCCGCGCGCACAGCGCGCCGAGCGCCATCATGCCGCTGACGCCGCCCGCCCGCGCGATGTTGGGCATCAGGACGTCGGCCGCGCCGGCGCGCGCCAGCGCCTCGAAGTCGTGATGCGCGAACTCGTTCTCGCCCGCGGCGACCGGCACGGTCGACTTGGCGCGCACCCGCGCCAGGGCCGCCGGATCGCCCGGCGGGATCGGCTCCTCGAACCAGGTCACCGCATGATTCGAGAGGCGCCGGCCGACATCGGTGGCGGTCGCCTCGTCGTAGCCGCAGTTGACGTCGAGCATGAGCCCGGTCTCGGCGCCGATCGCCTCGCGCACCGCGGCGATGTGGTCGAGGTCGATTGCCGCGCCGCGGCCGATCTTCAGCTTGATCGCCTTGTAGCCCTCGCCGACCAGCTTGCGCGCCGCCTTCTGGGAATCCTCCGGCGTCGGAAGGAACGGAACCGGGCTGGCGTAGAGCGGCACCGGGCCGGGCGTGCCGCCGAGCACCTCGCACAGCGCCTTGCCGGCCAGCTTCGCCTTGAGATCCCAAAGCGCCATATCGACCGCGCTCAGCGCCTCGGCCGGCATCCCGCGCGCATGGCCCATCGCCGCGAAGTAGAAACGGTACTCGGCCAGCATCTCGGACGGATCGCCGAGCGCGGTGCCGACCAGCCCCGGTGCGATCACCTTCTCGATCAGCGCGGCCGACGGGACGGGATGAGGCAGGCCAAAGGCTTCGCCGACCCCGGTTGATCCATCTTCTGAAGTTACGACGGCGAAGGTGGCGTACTGGCCCGCACGCACGATCTTCTGGAAATGCGCCGCGGGACGAAGGAGTTGCGGCGGGACCTTCTCGATGCCTCCGAACTGGCGGGCGAACGGGGCCTCGAGGGCGACGGCTTCGATCCGGGCGATCTTCATCGCCTGAAATTATTTCTTATAAAAAATTCTGTCGAGCATTTACCGCGCCGACCTCGCCGCGGCGCCCCGGGCGCGCCGCCCGGTCAGCCGAAGACGACGAGGTCGCGCGGCAGCGGTACCAGGAGCGAGCAGCCCTGCCGCTCGATCAGGACCGAGTCCTCGAGATGGAACGAGCCGAGCTCCGGATCGCGGTAGAAGACCTCGGTATTGACCACCATCCCCTCCTCCAGCGTGAAGCCCTTGGCGAGGCTGTCCGGATAGGGGAACTCGAAAACTTCGAGGCCGCAGGCGTGGGTCGTGACGGACACCAGCTCGCCGCGCAGGCCGAACCCGGCGATCGTCTCGCGGGTGAGCTTGCGCACGTCCGAGGTGTGGACGCCCGGCTTCATCATCCGGTCCTCGACCGCCAGCAGGGCGGCGAGCACCGCCTCGTAGCGCAGCTTCTGCGCCGCCGTCGGCCCGCCGACGACGCCGGTGCGCGCCAGATCCATGTGGTAGCCGCGATAGGTGCCCAGGCAGTCGAGCACGATCGCGTCGCCCGGCACCAGCGCGCGCTCGTCGCTCTGCGGCAGGCTGAAGCTCGAGGCGTCGCCGGTGCCGAACATCATGCCGCGCTCGCCGAGATGGCGGGCGTCGCGCTCGATCAGATGGCGGCGGTAGATCCGCGCGAGGTCGCTCTCGCGCATGCCGGGCCGGCCGGCCCTGATCACGTCGGCGAGCGCGTCGGCGTTGATCCGCGCCCCGGTGGTCATGATCGCGCGCTCCGCCGCGGTCTTCACCAGCCGCGCGCGGCGCATCGTCCACAAGGCGTCGACGATCGGCGCCTTGGCCCCGAAGCCCATCCCGGCCAGCCGCGCCGCGACGCGCAGGTCGTCGCAGGCGAGCCGCGCGCCCGCCAGGCCGCGGGCGCGCAGCAGCGCCGCGAGCCCCGCGAAGAAATCGTCCTCCTGCGCCGGCTTGAGCGCGGCGCGCCGCTCCTTGAGCGCGCGGCGCAGCGCGGTGTCGAGCTTGGCCTCAACGGCCGCGCCCATGAACACGCCGACCGAGCTCCACGGGTTGCCGTAGATCCGCACGTCGCCGATCCAGCTCGGCGTCTCGCACAGGAACGGCAGGTCGAACTCGGGGATGAGCAGGCCGGGCTCGACGCCCGGCCCCAGGACGACCGCGGTCGTGTGGTCCTCGAAGCGGCCGAGCATGAACTCCGAGCCGAAGTCGGACCCGTAGACCACGTTGATCGGCGTCGTCAGGACGACGGCGTCGATCCCCTCGTCGCGCAGCAGCGCGTCGAGGCGCGCGCGGTTGAGCAGCATGGCCGGCGCGTCACTTCTCGCCGACGATGACCGTCCACGGGAAGCGCCAGCGCTCGAAGCGGCTCGCCAGCGCGCCGGGCATCTCCTCGAAGTCGAAGGTCTCGACGTTGCGGAAGCCGAGGTCGCGCATCGTCTGCTTCACGTCCATCTTCACCATCGGCTCCATGTACGGCTCGTTGTTCCGCCGGCCGTGGCCGTAGTGCATGAAGTGCATGAACGGATCGTCGGCCGGGATGAAGTCGAGATGGATCATCAGCCCGCCCGGCTCGAGCACGCGCATCGCCTCGGCGAAGGTGTCGCGGATCGCCGGCGGCGGCATCTCGTGGATCACCATCGTCGAGGTGACGACGTCCCGGCTGGCGTCGGGCAGGCCGGTCCTGCGGCAGTCGCGCTGCAGGAACCTGACATTGCGCGCCTGCGCCGCCGCGGCGTCGTGCGCCGCGAGCCTGAGGCACGGGCCGGCGATGTCGACGCCGACCACGTCGGCGTCGCGGTTCTCCTCCCAGAAGGGCCGCGTCGACTTGCCGAAGCCGCAGCCCATGTCGAGGATCCGCCGTCCCTGCTTGCGTTCGTTGACCAGGCGCGTGAAGCGGTAGTGCAGGTCCTTGTCGCGGTCGAGGAGCGGCGTGGTCGAGCGCGCGCCGCGCTCGTAGACGTAGCCCGCGATCGCGTCGGACCAGATGCCGCCGGGATGCTGGTGGATGTCGACCGAGCGGAAATAGGTCGGGATCTCGAAATCCGGATCGAGCTCGAGCAGGCCCTCGGGGATGGGCGCATCGAGCTCGGCGACGAGCTCGTCGCGCGCCGCGTCATGGACCGGCTGCAGCCCCCAGCGGCCCGAGTACTTGAAGCGCTGCAGATGGCGCTCCAGCCACGCGAAGTTGCGGTAGAGCGTTTCGCCCTCCATCAGCTTCGCGACGTCCGTGGCGTCGGTCACGGGGGTGCCGGCGTTCGCCGCCCGCTCGGCCTTGTCGCGGTATTGCGCATGCAGCGCCGGGAAGATCCGCCCGGTCCAGTGCAGCTTGCACCCAAGAAGAAAGGCCTGATAGGCCTCGAACTGCCGATCGCCCACGCTGCTCATCGCCGACGCACTCCCTGAATGGCGGCGATGATATTGTCGACTCCCTCCGTTCTCCGCAATGCGAAGGCCACATGACCGATCTCGCCTCCGAACAGGACGCGCTCGCGATCCTCGAAGCCGTCAAGGCAAAGCGCGGCTATCTGCTGCCGCATCACGGGCTGCTCGCCCTCACCGCGCCGCGCCTCGCCCGCGCCTACGACGAGGCGTACACGGCGCTCACCCTCGATCGCCGCGCGTTGAGCGAGTTCGAGAAGGAGTTCGTCTGGCTGCCCATCCTGATGGCGACCGACGAGGCGATCGCGACGCATCACATCGCGAAGTTCAAGGCCGCGGGCGGGACCGACCGCGATGCCGAGACCTGCCTGCGCCTGGCGGGCTTCGCGCGCGGTGCGCGCGACTTCCGCTTCGTGCACCGGCACTGGGCCGGCCTGCTTCCGGGCTTCGATCGCGAGCGCGCCTATCGCGACGCCCTCGCGGCGCTCACGCGCGACCGCGGCGCCGAGGCCGGCCTCGTCGAGGCGGCGATGGCGGCCACGCATGCCTGCCTCGCGCAATGGGAGGAACTGGCGATCCACATCCGCGGCGCATACTCGGCGGGCTTCACGGAGGTGAAGCTGGCCGAGGCCCTGTCCCTGGTGATGTTCCCGGGCAGCGTGCCGCACTTCGTCGAAGCGGCGCGCGTGTGGCGCGACCTCGTCAAGGCCGACGCGGTTCCGGCCTCGGCGGCGATGCGTCTCTGGGCCTCGATCGATCAGAGTGGGTTCGACGGAAAGGTCTGATCCGATGGCGGACGGCAAGGTCTCGAGCGGAAAGGTCCTCGCCCAGGTCGAGGGCAAGCGCGGCTACCGTCTCAGCTACCACCGCATGCTCGCGGCCGCCGATCCCGACCTGCTCGCGGCCTACGACTCCTTCTACGAACGCCTGACGCTGCGCCCGCGCGTGCTCGGCACGCGCGATCGCGAGCTGGTCTGGACGGCGCTGCTGGCCAGCGCGCGCGAGGCGCACGGCACGATCCACCTGAAGCGCGCCGAGGCGGCCTCGGTGTCGCGCGAACTGATCGCCGACGCGATCGCCATCGCCGCGGCCGTCGAGGCGTGGCCGGCGCTGGTCGGGTTCGGGCACGGCGCCTGGAGCGAGTGGCTCGGCCGCAGCGATGCCTGCCTGCGCTACGAGCGGATGTTCATCGCCGGCTGCGGCGCCATCGAACCGCGGATGGCCGAGACGATGGCGATCGTCAGCCATGCGGCGCGGCGCAGCCTCGACGGCATGAAGTTCCATCTGCCGCGGGCCTTCAAGGCGGGCGCCTCGCGCGACGCCATCGCCGAGGGGCTGAGCTACCTGCTGATGCCCTGCGGCGCGCCGGCCCTGATCGACGCCGTCGAAGCCTGGGCGAAATCGGCGTCGGAAGGCTGCTGCCCGTCGCCCTACGGCGAATAGCGCGGATCCCTCCCGTCGCCCCGGCTCACTGGTCGAAGTCGCCCTCGCCGCGTCGCGCGAGGACGCGCTTGAGCGCCTCGAAATGTCGTTGCGCGGGGTTCGGGCCGTTGGGCACGACGCCGCCCTGCTCCAGCCCGAAGGCGACCTGCCCCTTGAGCAGCTGGACGACGTCCTGGCGCACGCGCCTGCGCGGCTGACCCGTCATGTACGCGTAGACCTGGGTCTGGCAGGCGCGCTCCAGGTAGTAGAGCCGGTCATACGCCTCGGCGATCGTGCGGCCCGCGACCATGACGCCGTGCTGCGCCATGAACAGGATCGTCTTGCCCGGCTCCATCTTCGACGCGAGGCGCTCGCCCTCGCCCGGATCGTGCGCCAGGCCCGTGTAGTCGTCGTCGTAGCAGATCGAGGGCTGAAGGATCGCCGACATCTGGCCCATCGGCTCGAGCCGCTGGTCCTGCAGCATCGTCAGTGCGGTCGCGAACGGCATGTGCGTGTGCAGGAGGCACGCCGCATCGGATTTCAGCCGGTGGATCGGCGCGTGGATGCACCACGCGGTCAGCTCGATCTCGCCGTCGCCCTCGACCACCTTGCCGGTGTAGTCGCAGACGAGGAAATCGCTCGCCTTCACCTCGGACCAATGCAGGCCGTAGGGCATCGCCAGGAACAGCCCCGGCCGGTCGGGCACGTTGAGCGTGAAGTGGTTGCAGATCCCCTCGTTGAGGCCGTGCATCACGGCCATGCGGTGGGCCGCGGCGAGATCGATGCGCGCCTGGCGCTCCGCGTGCGACATCCCGGTCACGAACGCCCTGCTCCCGTCCCGTTCACGTCAAAGCGGGCCGCGCGCGGCCTGCTGGCCGAGGAGGTTGTCGAGCAGGTGCGACACGAACGCGTCGCGATCCGCCTGCGTCGCCTGGGCCTGCTCCGGCGTCGGCTTCCAGGAATCGAGCGCGCCGGGTGCGAGGGCGCCCTGCTCGACGAGCCGCGCCTCGAGCACGCGGACGCGATCGCGCAGCACGTAGACCTCGCCCGCGAGCGCCATCACCACGCCCATGATCCGGTCGATCGCCGGATCGGCGAAATAGGTCTGCTCGGGTCGTCCCCTCAACTCGCTCATGTCGTCTCCCGCGTCGCAAGAACAGCGGGGCGGAGCCGTCGCGGCCCCGCCCCGATCCGCATCAGAGCTTCTGGATCGCGTCCCAGCTGCCCGGGCCGTACACCTCGTCCGCGAGGCGGCGGTTGAGCGGCTCCATCTGCTTCACCAGGCCGGCCTGGTCCAGCGTCGCCACCGAATCCGCGCCGTTGAACTGCTTCCACGTCGCCAGGTCGGTGTCGATCGCCGCGTTGCCGGCGCCGTAGTAGTCGGAGGCCTCGATCTCGTCGAAGGTCTTCAGCACGATGTCGCGCTGCTCGGCGGACATGCGGTTCCACGCGCGCGTGGCGATCGCGATCTTGTCCAGGCCCTCGCCGAAGCGGTTGGTGAACACGTACTTGCTGACCTCGTAGAACTTGCCGGCGACCGACGGGTTCAGCGCCGAGACGAATCCGTCGACCGTGCCGCTCTGCAGCGCGGTGTAGATCTCGTTGAACGCGATCGGCGTCGGATTGGCGCCGAGGTGCTTGAGCGCCTCGACGACGCCCTCGATCTGCGGGGCGCGCAGCTTCATGCCCTTGATCTCGTCGATCGACGAGATCTTCTTCTTGGTCGACAGCACCCAGGGGCCGAGGCGGCCGACGCCGAGCAGGCGCGCCTGGTAGCGCTTCTCGAGCACCGCCGAGGCCTTCTCGCCGATCGCGCTCTTGATCACGCGCTTGGCGTGCTCGCCGTCCTTGAAGAAGCCGGGCGCGTAGAAGATGTCGAACTCGCGCGTCCCGGTGTAGGCGCCGTTGTAGACGTCGAGCGTGCCCAGCGACATGCCCTCGAGCAGACGCTGCTCGCCGCCGAGCGTGCCCGCGAAGATCTGGGTCTTGATCGCGCCGTTGGTGCGCTTCTCGACCGCCTCGAAGAGGGCGATGTTGAACTTGTTGGAGATCGTCGTCGGCCCGCCGGCATTGCCGAGCTTGAGGTCGAGGCGCGCCTGCGCCGAAGCGGGAAGCGAGCCGAGCGCCGCCGACGCCCCGAGGGTCGCCAGGGCGGTCCGTCGCGAAATTCCAGTCGTCGTCATGGTGAGCAACTCCTCTGCAGGATGGGTGTCGGGTCGGTTCGAGCGCAGCGCCGCCGCGTCAGTCCATGATCAGGCGGGGCAGCCAAAGTGACAAGTCGGGAACGTAGGTCACGACCAGCAGGACGACCGCCAGGACCGCGAAATACGGCACCATGTCGCGGAAGATGACCATCGGGTCGATCCGGGCGATCACGCCGACGACGTTGAGGATCAGGCCGACGGGCGGCGACACGAGCCCGAGGATGACGTTGATGACGAAGATGACCGCGAGGTGGATCGGATCGACGCCCATGCCCTGGAACAGCGGGAAGACGATCGGTCCGAGCACGAGCATCAGCGGCAGCGGTTCCATGAACGTCCCCAGCACGAGCAGCAGGATGTTGAACACCAGCAGCAGCACGTGGACGTTGGTCGATACCGCCAGCATGCCGGCGGTCAGGATCTCGCCGAAATGCTCGAGCACGGCGAGGGCCGAGAAGATCTGCGCCATGCCGACGGTCAGCATGATGATTGCGCTGACGAGCGCGGCGCGGGCGGCGCAATCGATCACCGAGCGCAGGCTGAGCGTGCGGAAGGCGGCGAAGCCGAGCAGCATGACGTAGGCGACGAGGACCGCCGCCGCCTCGGTCGGGGTCGCGATCCCCGCGGCCATGATGCGCACCACGATCATCGGCGCCGCGAGGGGCAGGATCGCCGCGAACAGCGCCGCCCAGCGCTCGCTCCAGCCCAGCTTCGGCTCGACCGGGTAGCCGCGGCGGCTCGACAACCACCAGGTCAGCGCGAACATCGCGCAGGACATCAGGATCCCGGGGATGACGCCGGCCAGGAACAGGCGCCCGACCGAGAGATTCATCAGCGCGCCGATCAGCACGAAGGAGATCGACGGCGGGATGATCGGCCCGACCGTCGAGGCCGCGGCGATCACCGCGCACGAGAACCCGACCGGATAGCCCTTCTCGCGCATCCGCGGGATCAGCACCGCGCCGGTCGCGGCGGCGTCGGCGATCGCCGATCCCGAGATCCCGGCCATGATGAAGTTCGCGACGACGCCCACGTTGGCAAGGCCGCCGCGGATATGGCCGACGAACGCCGAGGCCACGCGCACGAGGCGCTGGGTCACGCCGCTCTCGGTCATGAGCTCGCCCGCGAACAGGAACAGCGGGATCGCGAGCAGCGAGAAGGAATCGACGCCGTCGAGGAAGTAGTGCGAGAAGATGCGCAGGCTGGCGCCCGCATCCATGTAGTCCGCGAGCAGGAGATAGGCGAGGCAGGCCATGCCGATCGCCCAGGCGACCTCCATGCCCAGCGCGATGAACAGCAGCAGCAGGACGATCAGGGCGGCGAGGAGCATGGCGCGCGCTCAGCCCATGCCCGCGCCGGACATGTTCGCCCCGGAGGGATCCTTGCCCGTGCGGAAGGCCTGGACCACGTCGGCGAACTGGCGCGCCTGGTAGAGGAACGCCAGCACGCATCCGATGAGGATCGGCCAGACCAGGATCGATTCGGCCCAGCCGGTCGACAGCATCCGCTGCGTCGCCTTGAGCTCGAGGATCGGCAGGGTCTGCCAGAACAGCAGCGCGATCATCCCGAGCACGAGAATGTGCATCGACGATTCGACCGCGAGGCGCAGCCCGCGCGGCAGCATGTCGGTGAAGGTCGTGACCCGGATGTTCAGCCCGAGCTTGATCGCGAAGCCGAGGACCAGCATCACCATCCACACGAACAGCGTGCGCGGCACGTCTTCGGACCAGATCGGCGGGCGGTTGAAGAAATAGCGGGCGACCACCGCGTAGAGCATCGCGCCGGTCATCACCAGCATCAGCCCGGCGGCCAGGTACCAGAAGACATGGTCGATGAGAGTCTTGGGTCGGAGGCCACCGTCGTCGGACATCGCGCTCACTCGGTTCACCCGGCACCGTCAGGGTCGCCGTCCGCGGCGGCGCTCCGGTGCGGGGCGGCGATATTGGCGACGGGCCCCGTTGCTGGCAACCGTTGCCGCACCCCCGGCGATGCACGGCACGGCGACGGACCGCGTCCTCGCGTTGCACCGCGCGAACGATACTGCCAATGTCGTTCCGTGAACGCGAACGCCGCCTCCCGCCTGCCCAAGGATCCGACCTGGCTCGACCGCTACGAGCTCGTCGCCGAGGTCACCTCCGCCATCCATTGCGCCAACTTCATCACGACGGGCCAGAACTTCGTGTTCGACCTGCGCGGCCTGCTCAAGGCCGAGAAGAGCACGGGCAAGCTGTGCCTGGGCATCCTCGCCCGCCTGCAGCCCGCCCTGGTGATGGCGATGGACCGCGCGGCCGACGGCCTGCACCCGGTCAGCCCGCGCTGGAACAGCTTCGACTGCTACGACACCGGCATCGACCACGGCGGCATGGGCAAGGTCACCGTGACCATGCATCTGCGCGACGCCGCGACGCTCGCGCGCGTCGAGGACGCCGCCAAAGGCGCCTGATCCCTCCGATCTCTTGCGTTTTCGGGTCGCGCGGGCGAGTGAGGGGGCCATCTCGCGCTCCCCGATGACCGATCCCGATTCCCGTCCCGGCCACGCGGTCCCGCGCCCCCTGCGCTGGGGCCGCATCGCGTGGGCCTACGCGATCGCGATCGTCTACGTGAGCACGGTCCTCGGCCCGTCGGGATTGAACTTCGTCGCGCGCGATCCGCTCGAGGCCCTCCACGCCTTCGTCACGATGCCGTACTACGACCACGGGTCGGACCAGCGGCAGGACTGGATGGCGAACCTGCTGATGTTCGCCGTCCTCGGATTCCTGCTGGCGGCGGCGCGCACCGGCGCGCGGCCGACGCGCGCCGGCCGGCTGGTCGGCGCCTTCCTGCTCGCGGTCGTCTTCCTGCTGGCCGTCAAGTACGCGCAGCTCTTCTTCCCGCCGCGCACCGTGAGCATCAACTACGTGCTCGCCCAGACGCTCGGCGCCTCACTGGGGATCGCGGCCTTCGCGCTGCTGCGCCGGAGGGTCGAGGCCTTCCTGCACGCGATCGCGGTCGGCGGCCGCCGGCTGCTGCTGGCCCTGCTCGCGATCTACACGGCGGCGCTGCTGCTGTTCATGCTGTTCCCGTTCGACTTCACGCTCAGCGCCGGCGACCTCGCGGAGCGGATCGCCGCGCTGCCCGCGGTCGTCACGGGCTGGCCCGGCGAGGGCCGCGGCACGCTGATGATGGTCGTGCTGTCGCTCGCGAGCATCGCGGTCGCCGTGCCGTTCGGCGCCTGGCTGCGCTTGGCGTGGCCGCATCGCGGCACCGCGCGCCTCTTCACGACCGGCGTGACGACGATCGCCGGCGTGATGGCGCTGGCGCTGTTCGTGCTCAGCGCCGGCCCGAAATTCACGACCCTCGGGCTGCGCGCGATCGGGCTCGCGCTCGGCCTCGGCCTCGGCCGCTGGCTCGAGGCCGGCCGCGCCGCTCGGCTGCTGCCGATCCTGCGCGCGAGCGTCCCGGTCCTGGCGATCGGCTACCTGGTGGCCCTGGCGCATACGAAGGGCGTCGCGACGACGACGTTCCTGCCGTTCGACGCCCTGGTCGCGAAGCTCAACGTCCCCGGCATGACGCCGCTCTGGCATCACTACATCGTGTCGAAGAGCCAGGCCGCGCAGAGCGTGCTGGTCCATCTCGTGCTGTTCGCGCCCGTGGGCGCGATGGTCTGGCTGGTCGCCGGCGCCGGGCGCGGCGCGGCCTGGTTCGCGGGGCTCACCGCCTTCGCCCTCGGCGTTGCGGTCGAGGTCGCGCGCGGTCTGCAGCCCGAGCTGACGCCCGACTTCACCAACGCGCTGTTCGCCGTTTTCGCCGCCGTCGCGACCCTGCGGTTGGCGCCCATGCTCTGGGCGATGCTGCTGGATCTCGAGCGCGCGCCGGCGTTCGACGACCGCCGGGCGGCCGCGGCCGAAGCCGCCGCCCGCCGCGGCGCGGCCGAGACGGCGGCACGGCGCGGCGGCGACACGATCGCCGGGGCCGCGCGCGACGAACCTTCGCCGCGATCCGGGGCGGCGCGCGAGACGATGCCGCTGCACGACGATCGGCCGGCGTCGCATGACGCCGTCGACGAGGCGCCAGCAACGGTCGAGGCAAGCGCGGCCCCTGCCCCGGAGACCGCCGTCGCGCGTCCGGACCGCCGTCCGTCCGTCTCCCACTGGATCCTCGCCGCCCTCGCCGCGGCGATCGCCGTCGCGCTGATCGTCGCCTATCCGCTGTCGCGGCCGGCGCTCGCGGCCGCCGCCTTCGCCACCGCGCTCGCGCTCTGGCTGCGCCCCGCGGCCTGGCCGATTCTCGTCCCGGCGCTGCTCTGCTCCGTCGACCTGATGCCGTGGAGCGGATGGGTCTATGCCGGCGAGAGCGACGTGCTGTTCGCCAGCGCGCTCGCGGCGATGGCCGTGCGCCGCCCGCCGGCACTGCGCGACCTGCGCCTGCCCCGCATCGTCGCGCTCGCCATCGGCGCCGTCGTCGCGACGACGGCGATCGGCCTCGCGATCGGCCTCGCCTCGGAGTCCGCGGTGTTCGCCCACACGGCGAACCCCTACCTGCATCCCCGCAACGCGTGGCGCGTGAGCAAGGGGCTCCTCATGGCGCTGGCGCTGCTGCCGTTCCTGCGCACCGACTGGCGGCGCGATCCGCGCACGCCCGCGCGCCTCGCGGCGGGATTCACGCTGGCCCTCGCCCTCACGGCGGCGCTCGCGATCGTCGAGCGCCTGATGTTCGTCGACCCGCTCGACGTCGTGACCGAGTACCGCGTCGTCGGCCCCTTCACCGCCATGCATCTCGGCGGCAGCCAGATCGCCGTGTTCCTCGTGCTCGCGCTGCCGTTCGCGATCGCCCATCTGCTGCGCAGTCGCGGCGCCGCGGCCGCCGCGATCGCGACGGCCGTCGCCCTCGGCTTCTTCGCGCTGGCTGCGACCTACACGCGCGCGGCCTACGCCTCGATCCTGCTCGGCCTCGTGGCGCTGGCCGCGGCGACCGCGATCGCCCGGCGCGCCGCGCGCGGCGACGCGACCGTCGCGGCGGCAGGGAGGCGCCTGACCTCCGGCGCGGTGGCGGCGCTCTTCGCGCTCCTCATCGGCGGCGCCCTGCTCGGCCTCGCCGGCGCCGGCCACATGGCCGAGCGCCTGAAGACCTCGGGCGGCGACCTCGCCCTGCGCCTCGCCAACTGGCGCGACGGGCTCGCGATGCGCGACCCGGGGCTCATGACGACGCTGTTCGGCATGGGCGCGGGAACCTTCCCGCGCATCAACGCGGCGCGCGGCGCACCGGCGGTCGCGCCGACCGACTACTGGCTGTCGATCCAGGACGCGCGGCCCGCGCTCTCGATCCGCTCCGGAGCGACCCTTTATTTCGGCCAGAAGATCCCGCTGCGGGTCGATCGCGATCACCGGATGTCGCTGCGGCTGCGCGCACCCGACGGACCCGTCGGCCTGCAGGTATCGCTGTGCGAGAAGCTCGTCCTCTATTCGACCAACTGCAGCAGTCCCGCCGTCCCGATCCAGGCCGGTCCCGGCTGGGAGCGGGTCGAGGTCGCCCTCGGCCTGCATCCGCTGGCCGGCGCGGGTCCCGCCTGGCTGCCGGCCCGGCCCTTCGAGCTGACGCTGTGGCTCGACCGGCCCGGCCGCCGGCTCGACGTCGCCGAAATCGTGCTCAGCGACGGCGGCGCGCGATCGCTCCTGCGCAACGGCGACTTCCGCGACGGCATGCGCCATTGGGCGATCACGGACGACTACCATTGGGCGTGGCGCATCGAGAGCGAGTACGCCACGGCCCTGTTCGACGGCGGCGGCGCGCGGCTCGCCGCGCTGCTCCTGCTGTTCTGCGTCGCGCTGGTCGGCGCCGTGCGCCTCACGCTTGCCGGACACGCGCTCGGCCCGGCGCTCGTCGCCGCGGCTCTGACGACGATGAGCTCGGGCATCTTCGACCAGCCGCTGCAGACGCCGCGCCTCGCCGCCCTCCTTTATCTCGCGCTGTTCGCGGCGATGGCCGGCTTCGCCGCCGCGGCGCGGCCGCGTTCCGAGATCGTCGGCGCGCCGCGTCCGGTCGACGACGGCCGCCGCTACCGGCGCCGCCGTCGCTCGTCGCGCTCCAGCGGCTGAGGGCGCGGACCGGGGCGGCCGCCCGGGAGCGGCGCCGGGATGCGGCGCTCAGCGCGGCAGGGTCTGGCGCGGCCCGAGATCGCGGATCATCACCGGCTCGTGCGTGTCGGAGGTGCGCAGGTAGACGCGCGCGCGCGCCTTGCCGGCTCCGAGATCCGCGCCGGTGTCGAGGCACTCGTAGAAGCGCCAGATGCTGGTGACCGGGTTCAACCCCTCCGCCGCGCGATCGAAGGTCATGTAGAAGATCGCGAGCACCGGCGCGAGGAGGTGCATGCAAAGCGGCGCGTTCGACTTCTCGGGCTTGATGCGATGGCGCATGTCGAACACCACGACCTGCCCCGGCGCCACGCCGCACGCGCAGCGCTCGTTGGACGTCACCTCGAGCACGACCTCGAAATCGTCCAGCCAGGTGTTGCCGAGGTGGCGGCGCACGCCGAGCAGCTGCTTCATCTCCGGCGAGATGCGATCGAAATCCTCGTCGCGCAGCAGCAGAGCGCGTTTCAGCGCCTCGCGCACCTCGCCCTCGAGCGGCGCGGCGGGGTCGGGATAGGGATAGACGGGGGTCTCGTTCGCCTTGTCGCGCTCAGACATCGATCGTCACCGAGGTTCCGGTCCTGCGTCGGAAGTTCCGCTTGTCGAGATCCGCGCCCGCGGCCTCGTCGTTCACGACGCGCTGCAGGTCCGTGTAGGTCTCGCGCCGGAGCAGCACGACCATGTCACTGTCGTCCTCCAGCACGAAGGGGAATTCGTGCCAGCAGCCGAGCTTGAGGCAGAAGCCGGTGTCCCCGCCGAAGCGGAAGGCGCGCAGCGCTTCCGGCGGCGGCATGTCGTCGAAGGACGGCGGCGCCAGCACGAGCACGAAGGGCTTGCCGCCGAGCGGCAGGAAGGCCTGGGTGTGCCGGAAATGGCGCTCGAGATAGACCACCTCCAACGGCCGCCGCGCGAGGCGCACGAGCGAGATCTCGGTCTGCTCGTCCGATACGAAGGGCGCCGGCATGCGCATCGTGCCGGGATAGAAGTTGAGCGGGCGCGAGGGGATCGACGGGTGCGCGGCGATCACCCAGCCGTAGTCGGCGAGCGCTTCGGGCGTGGCGGGCTGGGCCGGCAGCCGGCGCGTGTGCATCGTGTCGTCGGCCATCGGGAGTTCTCCTTCGTCATCGCCGTGGATCCGCGCGACCGCCCGGCAGCGCGAGTGTTTCGATGCGGGCCAGGGCGAGCGCCATGACCACGTAGATGACCGGGTCGGTCACGTCGGGATAGCGGCCCGGCACGCCCGTCTGACCCCACTCGATTCCGATGCTGAGGCCGAGCCCGATCGGAATCGCGCCACGATAGCCGATGCCGGTGCGCGCGAGCAGCCACACGAACACGCCAGCCGCGAACAGGTGCCCGAGCAGAATCTGCATGGCCAGTTCGCTCGCGTTCCGGATCAGGCTGCGGAACGGCAGCCAGTTCACCGGCCGCGGCCGCCACGGTCCCGCGGGCGCCAGACCGATGTCGATGAACTGGATCGCGAGAGCGAGCGCCGCCACCCAGGCCTGCCGCAGCCCGACGGCCCACAGGCTCGCGGCGATCGCGAAGCCGTAGACCTCCTGCGCGGTGATCGCGCGGCCCGGCATCCAGACCCGGATGGCGGAGATTGCCGCGAGACAGAGCGCCGCACGCGCCAGCACGTGGCGCTGCGGGCCGAGCGCCGCGATCAGGTGCATGACCACCAGCCACTGGATCGCGAAGGCCAGCAGCGTCGGTCGGTCCGGCCACCAATGCGCGGCGAAGTCGGCGAAGGCGGCCGGCACGGTCGCGCCGCTGAAGTCGACCAGGAACGGCGACAACCGCCAGCTGAGCCACAGGCCGAGCACGAACAGCGCGCTGCCGACGCCCGTCTCGCGCGGCAGGTGCCGCCAGAACGGCGCGTGGCGCAGCCCGAGCGCGAAGCCGATGCCGGTCAGCGCGCCGGCCGCGTTCATCATCACGTCGAGGCGGCTGGAATGCCGCCCCGCATCGAAGGCCTGCGTGACCTCGACGCCCGCCGACAGCAGCGTCGCGAAGGCCACGATGAGCGCGAGCCGCCGGCCGATCGACATCGCGGCCGGGGCGGCGAGCTGGCCCAGCGCGCCGATCGGCATGTAGAGAAGGAAGTTGATCAGCACGTCGCTGGTCGTGGCCCGGGCGGGCCATCCCAGCACCGCGGCGCCGGACGACTTGAACTGGAACGGATAGAGGCTGCCGTAGACGATCAGCGCCGCGGCGACGACCAGCGCGACGCGCGCGGCGCGGCGCACGGCCGAGGCGGCCGGACCGGCCGCGGAGTCGTCGGAAGTCGCGACCACGGGATCTCGAAGGCTGCTGGCGTGAACGGGAACGAGACGGGAGACGGCGCGAATGACTAAGCTAGCCTCGAACTTTCGTCCATCGGGGGCTGTTTCGGCATGAATGATCTCGTACTCAAGGGCGGCCGGGTGATCGATCCGGCGCAGTCGATCGACCGCGTCACGGACATCGCCTTCACCGGCGGCAAGGTCGCCGCGATCGGCGACGGTCTCGCCGCCAAGGAGACCCGCGACGTCCGCGGCAAGGTGGTCTGCCCCGGCCTGATCGATCTGCATACCCACGTCTACTGGGGCGGCACGTCGCTGGGCGTAGCCGCGGAGCCCCTGGCCCGGAACGGCGCGGTCACGACCTTCGTCGACGCCGGCAGCGCCGGCGCAGGGAACTTCGCCGGCTTCCGCAAGCACGTGATCGAGGTGTCGCCGGTCCGGATCCTCCCCTACCTGAACCTCTCCTTCCCCGGGATCTTCGCGTTCTCGAAGACCGTGATGGTCGGCGAGAGCTCGGACCTTCGCCTGCTCGACATGCGCGAATGCGCGCGCATCGCGAGCGAGAACCGCGACCTGATCCTCGGGATCAAGGTCCGGGTCGGCAAGGGAACGAGCGACATGACCGGGAACATGCCGCTGGAGATGGCGATCGAGGTGGCCGAGGAGGTCGGCATGCCGGTGATGGCCCATCTCGACAACGCGCCGCCCTCGCGCCGCGACGTCCTCAAGCTGCTGCGACCCGGCGACATCCTCACCCATTGCTTCCGGCCCTTCCCCAACGCCCCCGCGACGGCCGACGGCCGGGTGCACGAGGAGGTCCTCGAGGCGCGCGCGCGCGGCATCATCTTCGACATCGGCCACGGCGGCGGGTCGTTCGGCTTCAAGACGACCCGCGCGATGCTGAAGAACGGCTTCCTTCCCGACGTGATCTCCTCGGACATCCACGTCCTGTCGATCGAGGGTCCGGCCTTCGACCTGGTGACGACGATGTCGAAGTTCCTGGTGCTCGGCGTCGACCTGCCGACGGTGATCAGGCTCTCCACGCTCAATGCGGCCAAGGCGATCGGCAAGCCCGATCTCGGGACGCTCAGGACCGGCGCGACCGGCGACGCCGCGGTGCTCGAGATCAAGGACGGCAGCTTCGAGTATCTCGACGTCATCGGCGAGCGGGTCGTCGGCAACCAGCGGATCACGGCCGCCGGCGTGGTGCTGGCCGGCCGCTGGTGGCATCCGCGATGAGCCGCCGCCGCCGCGGGCGGCGTTGATGACGGCGGGAGACGCCGAGACCCGGGGCATGCTCTGGGGTCTCGTCGGTGTCGCGCTGTTCGGGCTCACCCTTCCGTTCACCCGGCTCGCCGTGGCCGGGCTCGATCCGATCTTCGTCGCGCTGGGCCGCGCGGTGGTCGCCGCGGCCCTCGCCGCGGCGATGCTGCGGTGGCATCGCACGCCGTTTCCCGGACGCGAGCACTGGCCGCGGCTCGCCGTGGCGGCACTCGGCGTGGTCGTGGGTTTCCCGATCGCGGCGACGATCGCGATGACGACGGTGCCGGCGAGCCACGGGGCGGTGGTGCTCGGCCTGCTGCCCATCGGCACCGCCCTCGCGGGCACGCTGCGCGGCGGCGAGAGGCCGTCGCCGGCTTTCTGGCTCTGCGCGCTCGCCGGCAGCGCGGTCGTCACCTGGTTCGCGCTGCGCGAAGGCGGCGGCCGCTTCGTGGCGGCCGATCTCTGGCTCGCGCTCGCGGTCGCCTGCGCCTCGATCGGCTACGCCGAGGGCGCCGTGGTCTCGCGCGCGCTGGGCGGCTGGCAGACCATCTCCTGGATCCTCGTGCTGTCGGCGCCCGTTCTGCTGCTGCCGGTCGCCGTGCTTGCCTGGCGGACCGATCCCGGCGCAGCCGGCCTCTCCGCCTGGATCGGCTTCGCCTATGTCAGCGTGTTCTCGATGTTTGTCGGCTTCTTCGCCTGGTACCGGGGCCTCGCCCTGGGCGGCACGGCGCGCGTGGGCCAGATCCAGCTGCTGCAGGGGTTCTTCACGCTCGTCGGCGCGGCCGCCTTCGCGGGCGAGCGGATCGGGCTCGAGGTGGTGCTGTTCTGCGTCGCCGTCGTGGCGATCGTCGCGATCGGCCGTCGCATGCCGGTCGCGCGTACCGCCGCCTCACCGCGCTGATCGTCGCGACGGCACCAGGTTCAGCGCCAGGCCTGCGAGGATCGCGAGGGCCGCCGCCGCGCGCCACGGCGTGAGCCGCTCGCCGAACCACGCGACCGACAGCACGATCGCGCCGACCGGAACCAGCAGCATGAACGGCGCGACGCGATGCGCCTCGTAGCGGCCGAAGAGCCGGGCCCAGATCGTGTAGGCGCCGAGCCCCGAGAGCACGCCCGAGTAGAGCCCGGCCAGCACGAGCGTGGTGTTCCACTGCGTCGCGATCGCGATCACCGGGCCGGGCCCCTCCACGATCATCGACAGCGCCACCAGTCCCGGCGCGGCGACCGCGCTCATCCAGGCCGCGATGCCGACCGGATCGGCGCCGCCCAGGCGGCGCAGGATCAGGTTCCCGGTGGCGGCGGAGATCGACGCGGCGAGCACCGAGAGCATCGCGAGCAGCGGCATCGGCGTGCCGCGCTCGGCCATCAGCAGCCCGAGCCCGGCCAGCGCGAGGGTGAAGGCCGCGACCTTGCGCGGCGTCAGCCGCTCGCCGATCAGCGCCCACGCCATCGCCAGCGTGAAGAAGCTCTGCGTGTGCGCGAGCAGGGCCGCCATTCCCGGCGGCACGCCCAGCGCCATCCCGAGGAAGATGCCGGCATGCTGGCCGACGCCCAGCAGCAGGCCGATGGCCAGCAGCGGCCGCCAGCCCACCGCCGGTCGCGGCACGACGAGCACGAACGCCGCCGAGATCACGAAGCGCATCGCCGCGAAGGCGATCGGCGCCGTGTGCTGCAGGGCGGCGTCGGTCACGATGAACGCGCCCGCCCAGACCAGGGTCGCCATCGCCCCGAGGCCGGTGTCGACCGGTCGCATGCGGCCGCCGTCGCTCATCGCGCGGCGCCCGCCCGGATCCCGGTCATACCGGCGCGACCGGGCCGATCTTGAGGCGCTCCGCCACCCAGGAAGCGATCGCCAGGAGCCGCTCGTCCTGCCCGAAGCGCCCGACGAGCTGGACGCCCAGCGGCATGCCCGCGCGACTCCTCGCCGCCGGCAGGGAGACGCACGGCACGCGCAGCAGCGACCAAAAGCCGTTGAAGACCGGATCGCCGGTCCAGCCGAGGCCCTTCGGCGCCTCGCCCGCCGCGGCCGGCACGATCAGCACGTCGTGGTCGCCGAAGACCTGGTCGAGATGGACGCGCGCGCGATCGCCGAAGGCGAGCGCGCCGGCGTAGTCCGGCTCGGCCGCCTGACCCTTCTCGATGAAGTCGCGCAGCGTCGCGCTGAGCCGGGTCGGCTGCTCGCGCGCGTAGCGCGCGAAGGCGCGCGACGCCTCGACCGAGATGACGACGCGATGGGCGTCGCGGGCCGACTTGTACCAGGCCGGCAGGCGGCGCCGGGCGACCTCCGCACCCGCCGCCGCGAGGCGGGCGGCGACGTCGTCGCAGGCCGCGAGCATCGCCTTCGAGGCGAGCGCGTCGTAGGGCGTGCGCAGTCGAACGAAGCTCGGCTTGGTCACCGTCCGCGCGGGCTGGTGGCCGGCGAGCAGCACCGGCCCGAGCAGGCCGAGATCCTCGGCGCTGCGCGCGAACCAGCCGACCGTGTCGAGCGAGCGGCCGAGCTCGTGGATGCCGTGGGTCTCGGTCCGGCCCCAGCTCGACTTGAAGGCGAAGACGCCGCAGAACGACCCCGGGCGGATCACCGAGCCGCCGGTCTGCGTGCCCAGGGCCAGCGGCACCAGGCCGGCAGCGACCGCCGCCGCCGAGCCGCTGGACGAGCCGCCGGGCGTGCGCGTCGGATCGTGCGGATTGCGGGTCGCCGCCGGGTGCATGTGGGCGAACTCCGTCGTCGCGCATTTCCCGACGACGACCGCGCCCGCCTCGCGCAGCCGGTGCACGGCGGTCGCGTCGTGGGCCGGCACATGGCCGGCCGCGATGCGCGCGCCGTACTCGGTGCCGAGCCGGGCGGTATCGATGATGTCCTTCACGCCGACCGGGACTCCTTCCAGCGGCCGGCGCACGCCGCGCCGGTCGCTGCGCGCGGCCTCGGCGCGCGCTTCTGGCGACAGGCGCACGAAGGACTTGAGGGAGCGGTCGCGGCGCACGATCGCGGCCAGGCTCGCCTCGACGAGCCGCTGCGACGTGACGCGGTGCCGCGCGAGGGCCGCGAGCATCTCGCTCGCGGTCAGCGACGCGAGATCAGACGCCATCGATCGCCTGGTGGGCGACGCAATCGCCCCGCACGACGCGCGCCGGGTGGCGCTGGCAGACGACCATGCCGTCGCGCTTGAAATGGCACGGCACCGGCGCGCGGCCGGGATCGTCGACGAAATGGACGTGGCCGCAGAGATCGCCCGCCTTGACCCACTGGCCGAGATCCGTCGCCGGCTCGAACAGTCCGTGATCCGGCGCATGGACGTGGTAGTCGATGCCCGGGACGTTCATGTAGCGGGTCTTCGGCGCCGGCGCGGTCGGCATGTCGAGGATCCCCATGTGCTTGAGCAGGCGGCGCAGGCCGGCCTCGACATTGGCGAGCATCCGGCGGTTCACGCTGCCGCCGCCGCCGAACTCGCCGGCGATCTGCGGGATGCCGCGCTTGATCGCGGCCCCGGGCGAATAGCGGGGGTCGGCGTGCTTCCAGATGACGGAGTACTCGCAGCCGAAGGCCGTGAGCGCGTCGAGCGAGCGCTTGTTGAGCGCCGCGTCGGGACCCTCGTTGGTGCTGCCGAACGGCACGTAGGCGAGCGACGAGCCGCCGGAGTGCAGGTCGGCGAACATGTCGGCCATCGGGAAGACGACGCTGTCGATGTAATGCGCGATCTCCTGCGTGACGCCGCGCTCGGGATCGCCGGGGAAGGAGCGGTTGAGGTTGCCGTGGTCGATCGGCGACACGCGCGCGCCGTCCATGGCCGCAGGCAGGTTCGCCGCCGGCATCACGATCACGCGGCCCTGGATGCGCTCGGGCTGCAGCTCGCGGATGAGCTTGCACAGCGCGATCTGGCCCTCGTACTCGTCGCCGTGATTGCCCGCCATCAGGAACGCGGTCGGGCCGGAGCCGTTCTTCACCACCGCCATCGGGATCGCGATCATCCCGTAGGCCGAGCGCGTCACCGAATGCGGCAGGTTCACCCATCCGACCTGCTTGCCGGCCCTGTCGAAATCGATGTCGGTCCAGATGCGCGTGGTGCTCGTCATGGTTCCCTCCCCCGTTGCGACGCAGGCTATCATTCAGTCCGACATGCGACGAGGCAAGCGAGGATGACGTCGGCGCCTCGAGAGGAAACCCGTTGAACCCCAGCGATCATCCGGCCCGCGGCATCCTGATCATGATGGCCGCCCAGGCGATCTTCGGCGTCACCGACGCGCTGCAGAAGCTGCTGATGGAGACCGTGCCGCTGATGATCGTGGTGTGGAGCCGCTTCGCGATCTTCCTGGTCATCCTCGGCCCGCTCGTCGTCCTGCGCCCGGCGCACCTCGCGCCGTCGCCCGAACGGCGTCTGCTGATCCTGCGCGGCTGCGCCTTCCTCGGCGCGACCTGCTTCATGGCCGGCGCGCTCGCCCGCCTGCCGCTGGCGACGGCGACCACGCTGATGTTCGTCGGTCCCTTCATCGTCACCGCGATGTCGGCGCTGCTCCTCAAGGAGCAGGTCGGCTGGCGGCGATGGTCGGCCATCGGCGTCGGATTCGCCGGCATGCTGATCGTGGTGCGGCCCGGCGGCGCCGACAGCGTCGGCTGGCCGGCGCTGCTGGTGCTCGGCTCGACCGTGTGCTGGTCGCTCGGGATCATCGCCACGCGCCGCGTCGGCGGCCGCGCCGACGCCATCACCATGGTCGTCTGGCAGGCGCTGACCGGCTTCGTCCTCTCCGCACCGTTCGCGTATCTCACCTGGAAGACTCCGGACATGCGCGATGCCGGGTTGCTGCTGCTCAACGGCTCCCTCAATCTGTTCGGCCAGTGGCTCACCGTGCGCGCGCTCCAGCTGGCGCCGGTCTCGGCGGTTGCGCCGCTGACCTACACCGTGATCGTCTGGGCCACGATCCTGGGCTGGTCCATGTTCGGTGCGCTGCCCGACGCGTGGACCCTCGCCGGCGCCGCGGTGATCATCGCGAGCGGCCTCTACGTGTGGTGGCGCGAGCGCCAGCGTGCCGCCACGCGAAACGCCGCCGCGCCGGATGCACGGACGACTGGCAACCCATAGCCCTGTCGCGCTCTAATGGGCCGCGTACCGACGATCGAGGGGGACCTGGAATGCGGCTTTTCGCGGCGACGCTCGCAACCGAGACCTACACGTTCTCGCCGATGGCGACGTGCCTGGACGATTACAAGCAGGGCGTGTTCCTGCGCCCGGGGGAGCATCCCGACGACACGCCGCTGATGTGCACGGCGCCGCTCTGGGTCGCCCGCAAGCGCGCCAAGGCCGAGGGCTTTACGCTGATCGAGGGCAGCTGCTTCGCAGCCAGCCCGTCGGGCACGACCACCCGCCGCGACTACGAGACGATGCGCGACGAGATCCTCGGCCAGTGCAAGGCGGCGATGCCGCTCGACGGCGTGCTGCTCGGGCTGCACGGCGCGATGGTCGCGCAGGGCTACGACGACGTCGAGGGCGACATCATCGAGCGCGTGCGCGCGATCGTCGGGCCGAAATGCGTGATCGGGGTCGAGCTCGACCCGCACTGCCACCTCACGCTCAAGCGCGTGAAGGGCTCCGACGTCGTCATCCTGTACAAGGAGTTCCCGCACACCGACGTCGTCGACCGCGCCGAGGAGGTGCTCGACATCGTGCTCCGGACGATCCGCGGCAAGGTGAAGCCGGTGATGTCGGTCTACGACTGCCGCCAGATCGGCAGCTACCCGACGACCGAGCCGATGATGCGCGCCTTCGTCGACCGCATGAAGGCGATGGAGGGCAAGGACGGCATCCTGTCGATCTCGATCGGCCACTGCTTCCCCTATGCCGACGTGGCCGAGCTCACCGGCCGCATCCTCGTCGTCACCGACGGCGACAAGGGGAAGGCGGACCGGCTCGCGACCGAGATCGGCCAGGAGTTCGTCTCCATGCGCGGCAAGACCGCGCCCGCCTACCACGACGTCGAGGGCGGCATCAGCGCCGCGATCGAGTTCAACGACTCGCCGGTGGTGATGGCCGACCCCGCCGACAACGCCGGCGGCGGCGCGCCGTCCGACAACACGACGATCCTGCGCCGCCTGATCGAGCGCAAGGTCGAGAGCGCCTGCCTCGGCCCGATCTGGGATCCGATCGCCGTGCGGCTGTGCTTCGCCGCCGGGCTCGACGCCGAGTTCCCGCTGCGCTTCGGCGGCAAGATCTCGCCGAGCTCGGGTCAGCCGATCGACGCGACCGTCAAGGTGGTCGGGCTCAAGAAGGACTGCTGGCAGAGCTTCGGGCCGACCCAGGTCCCGCTCGGCGACTGCGCCGCGATCCGGATCGGCGGCGTCGAGGTCGTGCTGATCACCAACCGCACCCAGGCGCTGGGGCTCGAGCTGTTCCGCAATGTGGGCATCGAGCCGACGCAGCGGAAGATCGTCGCCGTCAAGTCGACCAACCACTTCCGCGCGGCCTTCGGCCCGATCGCCAAGAAGGTCCTGTATATCGACTCCGATGGACCGCTCAGCCGCGACTATCGCAAGATCCCCTACACCAAGGTGCAGCGGCCGATCTGGCCGCTCGACCAGAACACCCAGCCCGGCCTGATCCTCTGATCCGGCACGGCCGTCCGACCAGTCCTTCGAGGGAGGTACACATGAAAACGACACGACGTTCAGTGCTCAAGACCACCGCCGGCCTCGCCGCAATCGCCGGCGCGCCGGCCATCGCGACCGGCCAGGCCCGTCGCGGGGAGCAGAAGACGGTGCGCGCCGTTATGCACGGCGACATCCCGACCTTCGACCCGATCTGGACCACCGCGAACATGTCCGCCTATCACGGCGGCATGGTCTACGACACGCTGTTCGGCATCGACGAGAACTACAACGTCAAGCCCCAGATGGTCGGCAAGTACGACGTTTCGCAGGACCAGCTGACCTACACGATGGAGCTGCGCGACGGCCTGAAGTGGACCGACGGCACGGCGGTGACCGCGAAGGACTGCGTCGCCTCGCTGAAGCGATGGATGGCGCGCGACGGCGCCGGCCAGCTGATCCAGCAGCGCATGGCGAGCCTCGACGCGAAGAACGAGAAGACCATCGAGCTCAAGATGAAGGAGCGCTGGGGCCTCGTCCTCGACTCCATGGCCAAGACCTCGACGCCCGTCTGCTTCATGATGCGCGAGAAGGAGGCCCTCACCGACCCGATGCAGAAGATCGACACGGTGGTCGGCTCCGGCCCGTTCATCCTGAACATGAACGAGACCCGACCGGGTTCGCAGTACGTCTACGACAAGAACCCGAACTACGTGCCGCGCAGCGAAGCCGCCTCGGGCATCGCCGGCGGCAAGGTCGTCAAGCTCGACCGCGTGATCTTCCAGGTCATGCCGGACTCGCAGACCGCCGTCGCGGCGCTGCAGGCGGGCGAGATCGACTTCCTCGAGCTCGCGCCGATCGACCTGATCCCGCAGCTTGCGTCGGACAAGAACATCCAGCTGACGATGCTCAACACGGTCGGCCAGGTCGGCTGGATCCGGCTCAACTTCCTGCACCCGCCCTTCAACCACCCGAAGGCGCGGCTGGCGATGCTCCACATCGTCAACCAGGAGAACCACATGAAGGCGACGTTCGCGGATCCGAAGTACTACCGGACCTGCGCCTCGTACTTCACCTGCGGCACGCCGCTCGAGAACAACGCCAACACCGGCTGGTTCAACGGCGGCAAGCCCGACTACGCCAAGGCGAAGGCGCTGTTCGCCGAGGCCGGCTACAAGGGCGAGGAGGTCACGCTGCTGCAGGCGACCAACATCGACTACATGCGCAACTCGGCCGACATCCTGGCGCAGGAGCTGCGGCAGGCCGGCGTCAACGTGAAGGTGATCCCGATGGACTGGTCGGGCGTCGTCACGCGCCGTGCGGTGAAGTCGGCGCCCGCCGACGGCGGCTGGAACATCTTCCTCACCTCGGCGGGCGGACCGGCGGTCGGCAACCCGATCGCGCTCGCGGGCCACGCCTCGACCGGCGAGAAGGGCTGGTTCGGCTGGCCGAGCGACGAGAAGAACGAGGTGCTGCGCAACCAGTGGGCGCTCGCCACCAGCATGGACGAGCGCAAGAAGATCGCCACCGAGATCCAGGCCAACGCCTGGAACTATGTGCCGCACCTCTATTTCGGCCAGTGGACCCAGCCGGCGGCGCATCGCACCAACATCAAGAACATGCTGCCGATGGCCGAGATGGTCCCCTTCTGGAACACCGAGAAGGTCTGAGCACGGGAAGCGCCGACCCGGCACGCGCGCAAGCGCCCGTCCCCGCGACCGGGGACGGGCGCGGTGCCCCGCCGCCTCTCGGGGCGAGGCACCCGGCGCGACGGCCGGGTCGGCGGCCTTCGGGTCCCGCGACATGATCGCCTACATCGTCCGACGCCTGATCTCGACCGTCCCCGTCATGTTCATCGTGGCGGTCTGCGTGTTCCTGTTGCTGCACCTCGCCCCCGGCGATCCCGCGGCGATCATGGCGGGGGACAACGCCACGCCCCAGAACATCGCCCAGATCCGCCAGAAGCTCGGGCTCGACGAGCCGCTGTGGCGGCAGTTCATGGTCTGGATGACCAGCCTCGCGCGCGGCGATCTCGGGGAGTCGATGTTCTGGCGCACCTCCGTCTCCGAGCTCATCGGACAGCGCGCCGAGCCGACGATCTCGCTCGCCCTGACCACGATCACCTTCGCGGTCGTGATCGCCCTCACGCTGGGCGTCATCGCCGCGTGGAAGGCCGGCTCCGCCGTCGACCGCTTCGTGATGGGGTTCGCGGTGATGGGCTTCTCGGTACCGGTCTTCGTGGTCGGCTACTTGCTGATCTACTGCTTCTCGATCTGGCTCGCCTGGCTGCCGGTCCAGGGCTACACGCCGATCGAGGAGGGCGTCGGGCCGTGGCTGCGCAATCTCGTGCTGCCCTCGGTCACACTCGGCCTCGCCTATGTCGCGCTGATCGCGCGCATCACCCGCGCCACGATGCTCGACGTCCTCGCCGAGGACTACATGCGCACCGCCCGGGCCAAGGGCGTGGCGACGCGGCCGATGCTGCTCAAGCATGCGCTCAAGAACGCGGCCGTGCCGATCGTCACCGTCGTCGGGATCGGCGTGGCGCTGCTGATCGGCGGCGTGGTCATCACCGAGACCGTGTTCAACATCTCGGGAATCGGCCGCCTCGTCGTCGACGCGATCCAGCGCCGCGACTACCCGATCATCCAGGGCGTGATCATGCTGTTCTCCGGCATCTACGTCGTGGTGAACCTGCTGGTCGACCTCTCGTACACCTTCTTCGACCCCCGGATCCGCTACTGACATGGCGACCACGCTCGACAGCCGCCCGACGACCGGACAGCCCCGCGGCGCCTTCGCCGTCTTCGCGCGGCGCAATCCCACGATCGTGCTGGGCGCCGCGCTGCTCGCGCTCATGGCCGTCGTCGCCGTCGCGGCGCCGTGGATCGCCGGCGACCCGCTGTTCCAGGCGCCGGTCAACCGACTCAAGGCGCCGAGCGCGCAGCACTGGTTCGGCACCGACCATCTCGGCCGCGACGTCTACTCGCGCGCAGTCTTCGGCTCGCGCATCTCGCTGGTCGTCGGCATCACCGTCGCCACGATCTCGATCCTGATCGGCCTCGTGATCGGCCTCGCCGCCGGCTATTTCCGCCGCGTCGACGGCATCGTGATGCGCTTCATGGACGGGCTCATGGCGATCCCCGGCATCCTGCTCGCGATCGCGATGGTGGCGCTCACCGGTGCCAGCATCGTCACCGTGATCGTCGCGATCGTCATCCCCGAGATCCCGCGCGTCGTGCGGCTGGTGCGCGCCGTCGTGCTGTCGGCCCGCGAGCAGCCCTATGTCGACGCCGCGGTCTCGGGCGGCAGCCGGTCGGTCAAGATCATCCACCGGCACATCCTGCCCAATACCTTCGCGCCGCTGATCGTGCAGGCGACCTACATCTGCGCCTCGGCGATCCTGGTCGAGGCGGCGCTGTCCTTCCTCGGCGCCGGCATCCCCCCGCAGACCCCGACCTGGGGCAACATGATCGCGCAGAGCCGCATCAACCTTCGCGCCGCGCCCTGGACCATCTTCTTTCCGGGCGCCGGCCTTGCCATCGTCGTGCTCGCCGTGAACCTGCTCGGCGACGGCCTGCGCGACCGCCTCGACCCGCGCATCGCGCGACGGATGTGACGCCATGACGACGAAATCCGCCTCCCCGCCCGCATCCCCGCCGCCGCCCGTGCTGCAGGTCAGCGACCTGCGCACGCACTTCTTCACCCAGGACGGCGTGACGCGCGCGGTCGACGGCGTCTCCTTCGAGGTCAAGGCCGGCGAGACCCTGGGCATCGTCGGCGAATCGGGCTGCGGCAAGAGCGTCACGGCGCTGTCGATCCTGCGCCTGCTGCCGCCGCGCCTGGGCCGCACCGTCGGCGGCTCGATCAGGTTCGAGGGGCGCGAACTGCTCGAGCTCGACGAGAGCGAGATGCGCGCCATCCGCGGCAACAGCGTCGCGATGATCTTCCAGGAGCCGATGACGAGCCTCAATCCTGTGCTCACGATCGGCGACCAGATCGCCGAGGCCGTGGTCATCCACCAGAGGAAGAGCCGCAGCGAGGCGATGGCGCGCGCCGTCGAGATGCTGCGCCTGGTGAAGATCCCGGACCCCGAGCGCCGCGTGCAGGACTATCCGCACCAGTTCTCCGGCGGCATGCGCCAGCGCGCCATGATCGCCATGGCGCTGTCGTGCAACCCCAAGCTCCTGATCGCCGACGAGCCGACGACGGCGCTCGACGTCACGATCCAGGCCCAGATCCTCAAGCTGATGGTCGAGTTGAAGAGCGAGATCGGCGCCGCGATCATGCTGATCACCCACGACCTCGGCGTCGTCGCCGAGACCTGCCAGCGCGTCATCGTCATGTATGCCGGCCGGGTCGTCGAGGAGGCGGACATCTACGAGCTGTTCGACCGTCCCCTGCATCCCTACACGCGCGGCCTGATGGCTTCCATCCCGCGCCTCAAGAAGGCCGGCGCGCGGCGCCTCTCCGAGATCCCGGGCATCGTGCCCAACCTGCGCGAGCCGATCGCCGGCTGCGCCTTCGCTCCGCGCTGCCCGATCGCCACCGAGCGCTGCCGGCGCGAGGCGCCGACGCTGGAGTCGCACGGCAGCGGGCACAAGGCCGCGTGCTGGGAAGCGGGAAAGGCGGACGCCCGATGAGCACGTCAACGCAGCAGGTCCTCGAGGTCCAGGATCTCGTCAAGCACTTCCCCGTGCTGCGCGGCGTCCTGCGCCGCGCGGTCGCGCACGTGAAGGCGGTGGACGGCGTCAGCTTCGCGATCAAGCCGGGCGAGACGCTCTGCCTCGTCGGCGAGTCCGGCTGCGGCAAGTCGACGGTCGCGCGCCTCATCCTGCGCCTGATCGAGCCGACCTCCGGCACGATCCGGCTGGGCGGCGTCGACGTCACCAAGCTCACCGAGGCGGAGATGCGTCCGCATCGCCGCCAGGCGCAGATGGTCTTCCAGGATCCCTACGCCTCGCTCAATCCGCGCCTGACCGCGGGCTCGATCATCGCCGAGCCGCTCGAGAACTACGGCGAGATGGACGGGAACCAGCGCAAGGAGCGCGTGCGCAGCCTCCTCGAGCGCGTCGGCCTGCGCGCCGACGCGATGCAGCGCTACCCCTTCGAGTTCTCCGGCGGCCAGCGCCAGCGCCTGGGCATCGCGCGCGCGCTGGCGCTGCAGCCCAAGCTCATTGTCGCCGACGAGCCGGTCTCCGCGCTGGACGTCTCGGTCCAGGCCCAGGTGCTGAACCTGCTGATGGACCTGCAGGAGGAGTTCGGCCTCTCCTACCTGTTCGTCTCCCACGACCTGGGCGTCGTCGAGCATATCGGCCATCGCATCGCCGTGATGTATCTCGGCAAGATCGTCGAGCTCGCCGACAAGGCGACGATGTTCGCGAGCCCGCAGCATCCCTATGCGCAAGCCCTGATCCAGGCGGCTCCCGTGCCCAATCCGCGCGCGCGGCGCGACCGGCTGGTGATCGAGGGCGACGTGCCCTCGCCGCTCAACCCGCCGCCGGGCTGCCGCTTCCACACCCGCTGCCCCTTCGCCGTCGACCGGTGCCGCAGCGAGGAGCCGCAGCTCAAGCCCGCCGCGACCGGGCAGCTCGTCGCCTGCCACCTGCGCTGACCGACCGTCCCGCCGTGCCCGCCGTCAATCCGCTGCTCGCGCGCACCGACGCGCCACCGATCCCGGAGGCCCGCGCCTGGACGCGGCGCTATGGCGGCGGCTTCGGGCCCCTCGTCGATCTTTCCCAGGCCGCACCCGGGACGGCGCCGCCCGACGCGCTGCTCGCCAAGCTCGGCGAGGCGGCGGCGACCGCCGCGGCGGCGCGCTACGGCGACATTGCCGGCGATGCCGCCCTGCGCGAGGCGATCGCGCGCGAGACCGCGCGGCGCTACGGCGGGACGATCGGCGCCGACGACGTCGCGATCACCGCGGGCTGCAACCAGGCCTTCTTCGTCGCCGCGCTGACGGTGGCCAAGGCCGGCGACGCGATCCTCGTGCCGACGCCGTGGTACTTCAATCATCAGACGACGCTGGAGATCCTCGGCATCGAGCCGCGGCCGCTGCCCTGCCCCGCCGCGACCGGCTTCATCCCGGACGTCGAGGCGGCCGCGCGCCTCTGCGACGCGCGCGTCAAGGCGATCGCCCTGGTGACGCCGAACAATCCGACCGGCGCCATCTATCCGCAGGAGGTGATCGCGCGCTTCGCCGAGCTCTGCCGCGCGCGCGGCATCTGGCTGATCCTCGACGAGACCTATTGCGACTTTCTGCCCGCGGCCGAGCAGCGCCCGCACGCGCTGTTCGGCGATCCCGCCTGGCGCGATACCGTCATCCGCCTCTACAGCTTCTCCAAGGCCTACGCCGTGCCGGGCCATCGCGTCGGCGCGATGATCGCCGACGGCCGCGTCGTCGCCGAGATCGCCAAGGTCCTCGACAACCTGCAGATCTGCGCGCCACGCGCGGCGCAGATCGCGCTGGCCTGGGGCGTCGACGCGCTGGGCGCATGGCGCGAGCAGGGCCGCGCGGAGATCGTCGAGCGCGGTGCCGCCTTCCGCCGCATGCTCAACCAGGTGCCCGGCTGGCGCGTCGATTCGGCCGGCGCCTACTTCGCCTATGTCCGCCATCCCTTCGCCGGCGAGAAGGCGCAGCGCGTCGCCGAGCGCCTCGCCACCGAGCGCGGCGTGCTGTGCCTGCCGGGCAGCTTCTTCGGCCCGGACCAGGAGGCGCATCTGCGCATCGCCATCGCGAACGTCGCGCGCGACACGATCGCCGGCCTCGCGCCGCGCTTCGCCTTCTGATCCAGCGGCCCGCCGCGCGGCGGCGGGCCCGAGCCCGACGGGGACCCCAATGACAGCCAACGACATCTACGCCTCGCTCGGCGTGAAGCGCCGCATCAACGCCGCCGGCACGCTGACGCGGCTCGGCGGCGCGCTGATGGCACCCGAGGTGATCGCCGCGATGGCCGCCGCGGCCCGCGCTTCGGTCGACATCGCCGAGCTGCAGGCCGCCGCCAGCCGGACGATCGCGCGCATCACCGGTGCGGAGGCCGCGCTGGTGACGACCGGCGCGGCGGCCGCGCTCACCCTCGGGACGGCGGCCGCGATGACGCGCTGGGACGTCGCAAAGATGGCGGCGCTGCCGCATGCCGAGGCGTTCGCGCACGAGGTGATCATCCCGCGCACCCATCGCACCGGCTACGCGCACGCCTTCGCCGCCGCGGGGGCGCGGCTGATCGACATCGGCCACAACGATCGCGGCACCGGCGCCGGCGTGCGCGGACTCGAGGCCTGGGAGATCGAGGCCGCGATCACGCCGAGGACCGCCGCCTTCGCCTTCGCCGCCAACATCGAGAGCGTCAAGGACCTGCCGACGGTCGTCGCGGTCTGCCGCGAGCGCGGCATCCCGGTGATCGTCGATGCCGCGGCGCAGCTGCCGCCGAAAGGGAACCTCACCCGGTTCATCGAGCTGGGTGCGGACTTGGTCGCCTTCTCCGGAGGCAAGGCGATCGGCGGGCCGCAGGCCTCGGGCATCCTCGCCGGACGCCGCGACCTGATCGGCGCCGCCCTCGTGCAGCAGATCGACATGGACGTTGCGCCGGAGACGTGGTCGCCGCCCGAGCTGATCGATCGCGCCAAGCTCACGGGCGTGCCGCATCACGGCCTCGGCCGCGGCTTCAAGGCCGGCAAGGAGGAGATCGTCGGCCTGCTGGCGGCCCTCGAGCGGTTCGTCTCCGCCGACGACGCCGCGACGAATTCGGCGCTCGAGAAGCGGCTGCAGGCGATCGCGGCGGCGCTGCAGGGCGCGCGCGGCGTGGCGACGCGCATCGTGCCGGCCAGCGTCACCGGCCGCGTGCCGGTGATCGAGGTCGCCATCGACCCGGGAGCCGCCGGCTGCAGCGCGATCGAGCTCTCCGGCCGCCTGCAGAAGGGCGACCCGCCCGTCCACCTGTCCGAGCGCTTCACCGCGCGCGGCGTTCTCACGGTCGACCCGCAAGTACTGCAGCCCGAGGACGATGCGGCGCTCGCCGCCGCGATCCGCCGCGCGCTGGGCTGATCATCCACAGGCTTAGGCCGACGGCGTAGTCGTCCCGGCGCCGGACCTAAGCCGGCCGCCGCTTTGAAGATCGGGGTGCCGATCGACCACCCTCCCGCCACTTCAACGTGTGCAAGGGAGGGGTTCCAGATGCACCAGACGACAGCAAGAACGACGCAGCCGGTCGCGGCAGGGCGACGGGCGGCGAAGGCCGGTCCGAAGGCGGCCGCCGCCGCGGGCCTGACCATGATGGCGGCGCTGGCCGGCGCACCGGGCCACGCGACCGTGATCGACTTCGACGCGCCGGCGATCGCCGGCGCCGTCGCCGAGGCGCCGGGCGACAGCTTCGCGGGCGATGGCGTCACGTTCCGGACGGTCCGGCTTTCGGGCACCGTCGCGCTCGGTGCGACCATCACGCTGGCCGACGTCAACGGCGACATGAGGCTGTATCGCGACGCGACCGCGATCTCCGGCGAGCAGCTCGCCGGTCCAGCGCTCGGGGGCTCGTCGAACGACCTGCTGATGAGCTTCGCCGCGCCCCTGGCGTCGCTGGCCGTCACATCGGACGACGCGGTCGAGACGGCGAACACGATCCGGCTGATCGCGCTGGCCGAGACGGCGACGGCGGGACGCTATCGCGTCGTCGACTTCGTCGAGGCGCTCGACGACGCCGTCGCGTCGCCGGCCAACCGCCTCGCGCTGGCGCCGAGCGAGAACTTCTCCATCGCCCTGTTCGAGATCCGGACCCAGCAGGAGGCCTTCGACGACCTCACGTTCACCTTCGCCGGCGGCGACCCGGTCGTCGATCCGCCGCCGCCACCGCCGCCACCGCCGGTCGGCGTCGCGGAGATCCCCGAGCCGGGCGGCCTCGCCCTGTTCGCGGGCATGCTCGGGGCCGCGACGGCGGCGCGGCGCATGGCGCGCGCGGGCGTCCGCGTGAAGGCGGTCTGACCCGCGTCGGCCCGACCGATCCCGCTCGCGCCCCTGGGCGCGGGCGGGGCGGCGGCGCGCGAGGGCCGTCGCGGCGTCGGGCGGCGCGCCATCCTGGGATGAAACGCCGCTTCCGCACCGGATCGCCGCGCGTGTCTACTGCGCGGGTCATGATCGATCCGCGCCACAACCTGACGCTCGAGGACATCGACCGTCAGAGCTTCTTCCACCCCAACACCGACCTGCGCGCCTTCGCCGCGGGCGAGCTCGGCGATCCCACCATCATGGTCGCCGGCGAGGGCCTGCGGCTCGTCGACAGCAAGGGACGCCGCTATCTCGACGCGGCGTCCGGCCTGTTCTGCGTCAACGTCGGCTACGGGCGGCAGGCGATCGCCGACGCGATGCATGCGCAGGCGAGCCGCCTCGCCTGGTACCACGCCCATGCCGGCCACGCGTCCGAGCCGGCGATCCGGCTGACCGACCGGGTCCTGCGCCTCGGCCCGTCCGGCATGCGCAGCATCTTCTGGGGCCTGCAGGGCTCGGACGCGCACGACACCATCGTCAAGCTCGTGTGGTACGCCAACAACGCCGTCGACCGGCCGGCCAAGAAGAAGATCATCGCGCGCGATCGCGCCTATCACGGGCTGACGGTGATGGCGGCGAGCCTTTCGGGCCTGCCGCAGAACCATCGCGGCTTCGACCTGCCGATCGGCCCGGTGCTGCGGACGGTCGCGCCCTATTTCTATCGCGACGCCCCGCCCGGCATGAGCGAGCGCGAGTTTTCCGCCCGATGCGCCGCCGCGCTCGATCGCCTGATCGTCGCCGAGGGGCCGGACACCGTCGCCGCCTTCATCGCCGAGCCGATGATGAGCTCGGGCGGCATGCTGCCGCCGCCCGAGGGCTACTGGGAGGAGATCCGGCGCGTGCTGCGCCGGCACGACGTGATGCTGATCCTCGACGAGGTCGTCACGGGGTTCGGCCGGCTGGGCAGCTGGTTCGGCGCCCAGCGCTACGGCCTCGACGCCGACTTCATCTCGATATCGAAGGGGCTGACCAGCGCCTACCTGCCGCTGGCCGGCAGCATCGTCTCCGACCGCGTCTGGGCGATGCTCGAGCGCGGATCGACGCGGCTCGGTCCCCTCGCCCACGGCTTCACCTATGTCGCGCACCCGGTCTGCAGCGCGGCCGCCCTCGCCAACATCGACATCCTCGAGCGCGAGGCGCTGCCCGACAACGCGGCGCGCATGGGCGCCGTGCTCATCGCGCAGCTGCGCGACCGGCTGGGCGACCATCGCTTCGTCGGCGACATCCGCGGCGACGGGCTGCTCGTCGGCGTCGAGTTCGTCGCCGACCGCGCGGCACGGCGGCGCTTCGATCCGGCGCTGCGGCTCGGCACGCGCGTCGTCGCGCTCGCGCGCGAGGCCGGCCTCATCCTGCGGGCCCTGCCCGACGGCGACAGCATCGCGATCACGCCGCCGCTCGTCGTGACCTCGGCCGAGATCGAGGAAATCGTCGCCGGTCTCTCCGCCGCGATCGATCGCGCCGAGCTCGCGCGGCACGCGGACGTCTGACCGGCGGCCGCGTGGCGCGACACGGGCGGGCGAGCCGCGCGAGCGCGAGTCCGGCCGCTCAGCTCCGCGGTCTGAGGTCGATCAGCCGCAGGACGCCGCTCTCGGAGCCGGCGGCGATGCGCCAGCCGTCTGGCGACCAGGCGATCGCTGTGACCGGGCTGTCGATCGCGGCGGCGAGGGGCAGGACGCGCTTCTTCTCGAGATCGGCGATCTCGATCGCGCCGTGGGAGAAGCCGAGGGCCACGAAGGGCGCGCTGGGGTGCGCGGCGACCTGCGCGACCGTCGCGCCGACGGAATGGGTGTTCAGCTCCAGCGGCGGCGAGCCCTCGGGGCCCTTGCCCGCGAAGCCCCAGCACACCGCGATCTCGGCGCCGCTCGAGACCAGCCAGTTCGAGTCCCAGGTCCAGGCCAGGGACTTCACCTTGGTCAGGTAGCCCTGCATCTGCATGTCCGCCCCCGAGGCGAGGCGCCAGACATGGATCGCGTTCTCCTGCGTGGCCGTCGCCAGGAACTTGGCGTTGGGGCTGTAGCGCAGGCCGAGATGCGAGCCCTTCCAGTTCAGCGGCTTCGGCTTCTCGCCGGGCTTGTCGGTGAGATGGATCGAAACGCCGCCGTAATGCGCGGCCGCGAGGCGCGATCCGTCCGGACTGAAGGTCACGTCCATCACGGTGCTCGGGTGGGGGCCCAGATCGTGGATCCTGTCGGACTTGATCAGATGCACCTGCCGCCCCGCCGCCGCGGCCACGAGCCGGCGATTGGTGTTGATCGCCAGGGCCTCGATCCACTTGCCCCGCGTATCGAAGACCTCGCTCAGAGCGCCGTCGGCGCCGACGCGGACAAGGCGGCCATCGTCGCCACCCGACAGGAAGGCGTCGCCCGCCGGATCGCGCACGAAGCTCAGCGCCGCGCCGCGATGGACGACGACCTCGCCGCGGATCGCGGCGGCGGTGGCCGCCCCGGACACGTAGACCGTCTTGCCCGCGCCGGTTCCAACCGCCACCGTGCCGTCGGCCGCGAAGCCGATGCCGACGACATAGCCGCCGACCTCGAGCGCCTGTTGCGGCGGCGCTCCCGTCCCTGCCGTGCTCACGCCCGATCGGCTCCGTCGCGGTTCAGCGTTTCTGCGCGCACGCCTGGAAGCCGCGCTTCAGCGCCTCCGCGTCGAGCTTGCGGCCGATGAACACCATCTTGCTGACGCGCGCGTCGCCCGGCTTCCAGACCTGGCCCCAGTTGGAGTCCATGAGCATGTGGACGCCCTGGAACACGAGCCGCCGGTCGTCGCCGTCGACGGCGAGCACGCCCTTCGAGCGCAGGATGTCCTGGCCCTTCTCGCGCAGCACGCCGGAGATCCACATCCGGAAACGCTCGGGATTGACCGGGCCGTCGATGGTCACCGACGTGGAGACGATCTCGCCGTCGTGGTCGTGGTGATGGTGGTGGTCGTGCAGGAACTCCGGCTCGACGCTGAGGATGCGCTGCAGGTCGAAAGCGCCGCGATCGAGGATCTTGTCGAGGTCGATCTCGCTCTTCTGCGTGTGGAAGACCTTCGCGTACTTGTTGATCTCGCGGATCTTCGCCTCGACCGCCTTGAGCTCCTCGGGCGACACGAGATCGGTCTTGTTGAGCAGGATCACGTCGGCGAACGCGACCTGCTCCTCGGCCTCGTGGCTGTCCTTGAGGCGCGCGAGGAAGAACTTCGCGTCGACCACCGTGACGATCGCGTCGAGCTTCGTCTTCGCGCGCACGTCGTCGTCGGTGAAGAAGGTCTGCGCCACCGGCGCCGGGTCGGCGAGGCCCGTCGTCTCGATGATCATGCCGTCGAGCTTGTCGGCGCGCTTCATCAGGCCGCCGATGATGCGGATCAGGTCGCCGCGCACGGTGCAGCAGATGCACCCGTTGTTCATCTCGAAGATCTCTTCGTCGGCGTTGACCACCAGCTCGTTGTCGATGCCGACCTCGCCGAACTCGTTGATGACCACGGCGTATTTCTTGCCGTGGTTCTCGGTCAGGATCCGGTTGAGGAGTGTGGTCTTTCCGGCGCCGAGGTAGCCGGTGAGCACGGTGACGGGAATCTGATGCGGGCTGCCGCTTGCCATGGCTTTCGGTCTCCGGTCGGGAGGGGGTTGCGACCTATATAGCAGGCCCGCCGGCCGTGACCATCCCGCCGGCGCAAGTCGTGCCGCGCGGCGGCGCCCGCCGGCGCGGGCCCGCCCCGACGATCAGACCAGGAGCGGCTTCACCCGCGCCACGAGGTCGTCCATCGCCTTCTGCGGCGTCTTCATGCCGAGCACCGCCGCCTCGGCCTCCTCCTTGAAGAAGTCGGCCGCGCGCGCGGACTGGTCGAAGGCCGGCATCGGCGCGCGCGACACCAGCAGGACCTTCTTCTCCTCCTCCGCGTAGCTCAGCTTCTGCTTCACGCGGGCGTCGGCGTAGGACGACGCGCGCACCGGGCCGTTGCCGTTGATCGCGGTCATCACCGTCGCGTCCTTCGACACCATGGCGCGGATCAGGTCCCAGGCGGCGTCCTTGTTGCGGGCGTTCTTCGGGATTCCCATGCCCCAGAACTCCACCTTCGCCGGCGCGACGTCGTACTTGCCGAGCAGCTCGCGGCTCACCGGGATCGGGACGGTGCGGACCTTGCCCGCGAACTGCGACTTCGCCGGATCGTTGTAGATCTGCGTGCGGCCCATCGAGGCGTAGTTCATCGCCGCGCGGCCGGTCTGCATCCAGGTGGCGACCTCCTCGGTCTGGATCGTGGCGAAGTTGCGCGGGAAGGCGCCGGCGACGAACAGGTCGCGCAGCACGGTCAGCGCCTTGACCATGGGCGGCTCGTTGGCGACGCATTTCATGTCCGGGGTGATGAACTCGCCGTCCCACGCGCGCGCGAGATCGATCACGTTGGGATAGGTGACCCCGGGCACCACGAAGCCGACCACCGGCGTGCCGTTCGCACGCGTGTAGGTGCACTTCTTCGCCATCTCGACCAGCTCCTCGACCGTCTTTGGCGGGCCCGAGAAGCCGCGCTCGGCGAGGATCTCCTCGTTGTAGTGCATGCCCGAGGACGCGTGGCGGAACGGCACGGCGACCAGCTGGCCGCCGACCCGGAAGCCGGACATCAGGCCGGGAAAGATGTCGGCGGGATCCTCGAGCGCCGCCTTGGCCATGTAGGGATCGAGGGATTCGAACAGCGTCGCCGCGCGCGGCGTGATCTGCGTGTTGAGCAGGAAGGCGACGTCGATCGCGCCCTCGCGCAGGCTGGTCTCGCGCTGGACCCGCTCCCACAGCGGCCCGGTGTCGAAGGTGACCCACTCCACCGCCGTCTTCGTGCGCTCGCTCCAGGCCTTCGTGATGTCGCCGCCCTGCGCGCCCGTCGCCACGGTCTGGTGGACGCGATGGGCGAAGACGCTGAGCTTCGCCGGCGACTGCGCGGCGGCGGGCAGCCCCGCCGCGGCGGCGGCCGCGGCCGAGCCGATGACGCCGATGCGCAAGGTCTCGCGACGCGTGACGGTCATGACGTTTCTCCCTGGATTTCCACTGCAGCCGACTCTACGCCCGTCCCGCACGCCGGCAAGCGCGTCACGCGGGCGCGTCGGCGAAGAGCGCGGACTGGGCGAAGAACCCCGGCAGGCCGCCGGAATGGAGGAACACGACCTGCTCGCCGGCGCCGATCGAGCCGTCGCGCGCGCCGGCGATCAGGCCCGCCATCGCCTTGCCGGTGTAGACGGGATCGAGGACGAGGCCCTCGGTGCGCGCGGCCAGCCGCACCGCCGCGACCGCCTCGGGCGACGCGACGCCATAGGCCGGCCCCACGAAGCCGTCGACGACGTCGAAATCCCCGGCCTCGAGGCGCGGCCCCGCCTCGACGCGGCCGGCCGCCTCGACGATCCAGGGCTTCAGCCGGCTCGCCGGCTGCTGCACCGAGATGCCGGTGACGCGGCACCGGCGCGCGCTGCGCTTGAACCCCAGCGCCAGCCCGGCGAGCGTGAGCCCCGAGCCGCAGGCGACGATGAGCCGATCCGGGTCGAGCCCTGCTGCCGCGAATTGCGCGTCGAGCTCCGCCGCGCCCCGCGCCCAGGCCTCGACGCCCAGGGCGGCGCTCTGCCCGGGCAGGTGGATCAGATAGGGCCGATGACCGCGGCGGCGCAGGTCCTCGGCGAGGGCGTCGAGCGCGGCCCGCGCGCGCGGGTCCCAGGGGTCGGTGACGTCGAGGAAGCGAACCTCGGCGCCGAACAATTCGTCGAGCAGGAGGTTGCCCACGACGCTGTTGGGTCGCGACCCGCGCAGCAGCAGCGCGCAATGCAGGCCCAGCCGGGCAGACACGCCCGCGAGCGCGCGACAGAGATTCGATTGCAGGCCCGCGGTGGTCAGCACGGCGTCGCATCCCTGCGCCCGGGCGTCGGCAAGCAGCAGCTCGAGTTTGCGGATCTTGTTGCCGCCGAGAGCCGGCCCCGCGAGGTCCTCGCGCTTGATCAGCAGCCTGTCGATGCCGATCGTCTCGGCCAATCGCGGCGCCGCCTCGAGCGGCGTCGGAAAGGCGCCGAGCGCCAGACCGGCCTTGCCGTGCACCGTCATCGTCCGCCACCCTCCGCGCTCGTTCGGCGCGACAATACCCGAGCCGGCGAAACAGCGAAGAGGCGACATCGCATGACCAGCACCGCCAAGGCCGATCTCAGGATCACCGACGTCATCGCCCATCCGTTGCGCGCGAAGCTGCCGCAGGCCCAGGTGACGAGCCAGGGCGACTGGCCGGCGCTCGACATCTGCGTCGTGGAGGTCCGGACCGACGCCGGGATCACCGGATGGGGCGAGTGCCTGGCGCGCTCGAGCTCGGTCGCCTATGCCGCAATCGTCGAGCGGCTGCTCAAGCCCGCCGTGCTCGGCCGCGATCCGCTCGACGCGGCGGCGCTCTGGCGCGCGATGCGCCGCCCGCTCACCGGGCGCACCGGCGGCATGCAGATCGAGGCGATCGCAGGCGTCGACATCGCGCTGTGGGACATCGCCGGGAAGGTGGCGGGACTCCCGCTGGCCAAGCTGCTCGGCGGGATCGGCCGCACGCGCGTGCTCGCCTACGCCTCGTCGATCAACTGGGGCGACGATGCGCGCGCCGAGGCCGAGACGCGCACCGCCGTCGCGCGCGGCTTCCGGTCGATCAAGGTCAAGATCGGCGGACCGCCCGCGGCGGCGATCCGGCGCGCCGAGCTGATCCGCAAGGTGGCCGGCGACGATCTCGAACTCTCGGTCGACGCCAATTGGGCGTTCAACGTCGACGAGGCGACCCTGGTCGGCGAAGCCCTCGCCGCGCTGCGCTATTCCTGGTTCGAGGAGCCGATCGCCGCCGAGGACATCGACGGCTATGCCCGGCTGCGCGCACGCACGCGCGTGCGACTCGCCGCCGGCGAGAGCGACTTCACCGTCGCCGACGCCCGCGACCTGATCGCGACGCGCAGCGTCGGCGTGATCCAGCCCGACGTCGCGCGCTCCGGCGGCGTCAGCGAGACCCGGCGCATCGCCGATCTCGCCGATGCCTTCCACGTCGCCTATTGCCCGCATGTCGGCTGGTCCGGCGCGATCTGCGCGGCGGCCAGCCTGCAGCTCGCGGCCTATGCGCCGAACTTCCACGCCTTCGAGTGCATGGTCTTCGACAACCCCCTGCGCGAGGCGCTGCTGGTGTCGCGCGCCGGCAGCTTCCAGGACCTGCGCGAGGGGCTGAGCGACGTGCCGCAGGGCCCCGGCCTCGGCGTCGAGATCGACCGCGACGCGCTGGCCCGCTATCGCGCGAGTTGAGCGACGCCCCGTCGCCTCCGCTCGCCGCGCCGATGTCGCAAAGCGTGTTCAGTCGCGCCTGCGACCCGGTGTAGGCTGGCGCAAACCATCAGAGGGGGAAACGAATGATCTCGATCTCACGCCGTCGCCTGGCCCTCGCCACCGCCGCGCTGGCGGCGGCCCTGCCGGCCCGCGCCCAGACCCGCACGCTCAACGCCTTCGGCCACCGCGTGCACCAGAACATCATGAACGGCCCGGGCGGCGACGTGACCGCGGCATGGCGGACGGCGAACAAGGCCGAGATCAACTGGAACACGCTCGGCGACAGCAATGCCGTCCAGGAGCGCGTCCTGCGCGAGCTGTCCCTCGCCGAGACGTCGCTTGACCTCGTCCACATCGTCAACGGCCGCGCGATCCCGCGCAGCCTCGCCCTGCTCGAGCCGCTCGATCCGCTGCAGCAGGCCGAGCCCATCGAGGACTTCGCCGACATCTCCCCGGGGCTTGTCGCGCCGATGAAGCTCGACGGCGGGCTGCGCGGCGTGCCGATGCGCCATGCGACCAACGCCCTGGTCTACAACGAGGCGATCTTCGAGGAGCGCGGCGTCGCCGGCATCCCGAAGACCTTCGAGGAGCTGATGGAGGCGGCGCGCAAGCTGACCTTCAAGCGCGCCGACGGCACGCAGGTCTTCGGCATGGTCTTCGCGGTCCAGTTCGCCGCCAACTTCCTCGCCTTCGGCCGCGCCTTCAACGGCGACTACATGTCGGGTGACGGCAAGATCACCTGCGAGCAGCCGGGCATGGTCAAGGGCGTCGCGGCCATCGCCGAGATGCACAAAGCGGAGGTCCTGCCGCGCAACATGAGCGCGATGACCAACGAGGAGATCACGACGATGATCCAGCAGGGTCGCGTCGCGATGGCCATCAACCCGTTCGCGCGAGTCGTCAGCTACAACGATCCGGCGAATTCCAAGTACCCGGGCAGGATCAAGGCCGCCCTGATGCCGATGGCCGCCGAGCTGGCGGGCAAGGTCCCCTACGCGACGACCTACGAGTTCTGGGCCTATGCGATCCCCAAGAACTCGAAGAACAAGGCGCTGACCTGGAACCTGATCCGGGCTCTGTGCTCGAAGGAGGGCACGCTCAAGATGGCGCTCAACGGCAATGGGCCGGTTCGCATCTCGACCTATTCCGAGGCTGCGCTCGCCAAGAGCCTGCCGCACGCGGCGATCGAGGCCGAGGCGATCAAGAGCGCGCGCATCCCGCTTCCGGCCTTCGACCAGCAGGCGCGCGCCTACGACATTTTCACCGAGGAAAGCCAGGCCGCGATGCTCGGCATGAAGACGGCCGAGCGGGCGATGGCCGACGCCGCCAAGCGCGTCCAGCCGCTGCTGTGACGACGGGTCTCGACGGCAAGCGGGCCCTGGTCACGGGCTCGACGCGGGGCATCGGGCAGGCGATCGCCCGCGGCCTCGCGGCCGCGGGCGCCCGCGTCATGATCAACGGCATCGAGGCCGACGAGGGCCGGGCGCTGGCCGGCGAGATCGGCGGCGCGTTCAGCAGCATCGACGTCGGCGCGGTCGACGGCCCCCGCCGCCTCTATGCCGACACCGAGGCCGCGATCGGCCGGCCGGACATCCTCGTCCTGTGCGCGGCGGTCGAGATCCTCGAGACCTGGGACCAGGTCACGCCCGAGGCGATGCGCCGCCAGCTCGACGTCAACATCGTCGCCACGGTCGGCCTCCTCCAGGCCGCGGTGCCGACGATGGTCGAGCGCGGCTGGGGGCGCGTCCTGGCGATCGGCAGCGTGCAGGAGCAGCGGCCGTCGCCCATCCACTTCGTCTATGCCGGCACCAAGGCGGCGCAGACGAACATGATGCGCAGCCTCGCCAGGACCCTGGGCGGCAAGGGCGTGACCGCCAACGTGCTGCAGCCCGGCGCGATCGCGACCCAGCGCAACGCCAAGCAGCTCGGCGATCCCGTCTACCGCAAGGCGATCCTCGACCGCATCCCCGCCGGCCGCTTCGGGACGCCCGACGACTGCGCCGCCTTGGCCGTGCTCGTCTGCAGCGACACCGGCGCCTACATCAACGGGGCCGAGCTCGCCGTCGACGGCGGACTCGCGCTGTGACCCGCCGGGCATGACCGGCAGGCTCACACCGGCCCACTGGGCGATGGTGGCGCCCGTCCAGGCGCTGCTCGGCCTCGTGATCTTCGTGCCGGCGCTCTACGTCCTGTGGCTCAGTCTCCACAAGTCGAGCTTCGGGGTCGCGCCCAGCTTCGTCGGTCTCGACAACTACGCCGAGGTGCTCGCGAGCCCGTATTTCTGGCGGGCGCTGCGCAACACGGTCGCCGTCGTGCTGGTCGTCGTGCATCTCGAGATGCTGCTCGCCCTCGGCGCCGCGCTGCTGTTCGCCGGCGGCGTGCCGATGCGCCGGGTGATGATCGCCATCGTGCTCGCGCCCTACGCGATCAGCGAGGTGAGCGCCGTGGTGATGTGGCGCTTCATGATGGACCCGCAGATCGGGCTCGTGACCCAGACCCTGCGCATGCTCGGGCTGCCGGGGCTCGACTGGGCCGTCGACCCGGTCCACGGCCTCGGCCTCGCCGGGCTGCTGTCGATCTGGCTGCACCTGCCCTTCAGCTTCCTGATCCTCTACGCGGCGCGCCTCGCCATCCCCGGCGAGCTCTACGAGGCCGCGCGCATCGACGGCGCCACGCCGGTGCAGCAGCTCGCGACGATCACGCTGCCGCTGCTGATGCCGGCACTGCTGATCGCGATGCTGTTCCGCTACATCTTCGCCTTCCGGCTGTTCTCCGAGGTGTGGCTGATCACCCAGGGCGGCCCAGCCCGGCAGACCGAGGTGCTCGCCGTGTACCTCTACCTCGAGGCGTTCCGGTACAACGACTTCGGCGTCGCCTCGGCGACCGGCTGGCTGATGGTGCTCGCCTCGATCGTGCTCGCCATCCCGTACCTGCGCCAGCTCTACAAGCGGATGTTCGCCAACGATGTCGCCTAGGTCGCTCCCGGTCCGGCTGCTGCGCGGCCTCGGCCTCGCGCTGATCGTGCTGTGGTCGATCTTCCCGATCGCGCTCGTCGTCGCGTCGTCGTTCAAGCCGGCGCGCGACATCTTCGTCTATCCGCCGGCCTGGCTGTTCACGCCGACGCTGGCGAACTACGCGGGGCTCTGGCTGCGCTGGCCCGACTTCCTGCGCAACCTCGTCAACAGCGCGATCGTCACTGCCGGAGCCACGGTCCTCGCCGTCCTGGCCAGCGCCCTCGCCGGCTACGTCTATTCGCGCCACCGCTCGCGCACGCTGACCCTCACCGCCTTCTTCATGATCTTCGTGCGGCTGATCCCGCCGATCGTCTGCACGCTGCCGCTGTTCCCGATCGTGAACAACCTGGCGCTGAACGACACGCATCTCGTGCTGATCCTGCTCTACGCGACCTTCTTCGTGTCGCTCGGCACGATGGTGCTGCGCACCTTCGTCGACCAGATCCCGAAGGAGCTCGACGAGGCGGCCATGGTCGACGGCGCCGGCCCCTGGGCGATCGTCCGCCGCGTGATCCTGCCGCTGGCGGCGCAGGGGATGATCGCGGTCGGCGTGTTCGTCTTCGTCTTCGCGTGGAACGAGTTCCTCTTCGCCTTCATCTTCACGACGACCAAGGCGAAGACCGCGCCGCTGACCCTCAGCGAGATGACGGGCGCCGTCGACGGCGTCGAATGGGGCGTGCTGTTCGCCGCCACCACGATCCAGCTCGTCCCCGTGCTCACGCTGGTGATCCTCGCGCAGAAATACCTCATCGCCGGCCTCACGGCCGGCGCCACCAAAGGCTGATCCTCAGGAAGGAAGACCCGATGTCCCTGTCCCTCGCCGACCTCCGGCTGGCCGACCCGGCGCTCAGTCGCTTCGATCCGATGAAGCGGATCATCTGCTTCGATGACTTCGACCGCGGGTTCTGCGGCTGGACGCAGCTCGTGGGGAACTACGAGCACACGCTGGACTCGATGAATCCGACCTACCAGCAGCACACCCAGCCCCAGCTCTCGACGGTGACGCACTGGGACAACGGCACGCACGGCGGCTGGGACGGCACCTATGCGCTCAAGGTGCAGACCCGCCCGCGCAAGGGCGCGCGCAACGTCGCAATCAAGCGCATCACCTTCCGCAAGCCGTGCCCGATCCGGCTGGAGTTCTTCTTCACCTTCAAGCCCGAGGCGACCGAGCTTCGGCTGTCGGAGACCGATGTCCGCTCGGTGGGATTCCTCTACGACCTCCAGGACCCGCACGAGGGCGGCCACCGCGTGATGCCGCACATGCGATTCCTCAACGCGCTCGACGGCGCGCACGTCCAGAAGTGGCAGTACAAGGACAGCACCACGCCGATGAAGGCGCTGGGCACCGAGGGCAAGACGGTGACCCACGACCACCTGGCGCCCGAGGGCTGGCGGGACGTGCCGGGCGGCCACCAGAAGCTCTGCTACAACGAGATCCCGACCAAGGTGAACTGGCACTACGCGCGCTTCGACTTCGACCTCGCGCGCATGCGCGCGATCGACTTCCAGTGCAACGATCGCCACTGGGACCTGCGCGACGCCGCGCCGATCGTCATCCCGGCGATGCGGAACCTCTGGTGCATGCTCAACATCGCCTTCTTCGCCGAGGCCGATGCCGACAAGCGCGCCCTCTACTACATCGATTCCGTCTGCATCTCGGGAGACTTCTGATGTCGCTGCCCCACAACGCCACCGCCGTCGTCGCGCGCAACGAGGTCTGGCAGGGCAGCGCGGCGAGCGAGCCCTACGAGTGCGGCTGGGCCCGCGAGGCGATCGTGTTCGTGCGCGCGCTCGAGGCGCCGGTGAAGCTCGGCCGCGCCCGGGCGCGCGTGCAGGTGTCGCCCGACGGCATCCGCTGGCTCGACCACGGCAAGCCCTTCTCGCTGCCCGCCCGCAAGGACGCGATCAGCGCCGTGCCGGTGACGCATTTCGGCAACTGGCTGCGCGTCGCCGCAGACCTGCCGAAAGGCGGGCGCATCAAGCTGCTCGTCACCATCCATCTGAAAGCGTGACGCACGCCCGATTGAGTAACGAGTCGTTAACACTCCGCTCTGAGAGTGGGAGTATTGCGAGTCGCTATCGGAGGTGGCCCTTCGTGGATGTGCGTTTTGCCCGCGGTACACGGCGTCGCGCGTCATGAGCGCGGCGACTTCTCCGTTCGAGCGGGCAGGTGGCGACGAGGACCTGTCGGCACCGGCGACGTGGATCGCCTCGGCGTTCGATGCAATCGACGAGGGACTGATCGTCTGGGACGAGCGCGATCGTGTCGTGACGTGGAACAGGGCCGTGCTGTCCCTGTTCCCCTATCTGCAGCCCGCCCTTCATCGCGGAGCAACGGCGCGCGAGGTCATCACCGCCGCGATCGTCGCGACGCGGAGCGACATGCCCGCCGCGGAGCGCGCCGCGCGGGTCGAGCGGCGCCTGTCGGAACGTCAAGCTGACGGGGTCGTCGACGTCGTCGAGCGGGACGGCCGCGTGATCGAGATCGTCGAGCGGCGCGCGCCGCGTGGCGGCCGTGTCTCGCTGTGCCGCGACGTGACCCAATACAGACATGCGGCCCGCGCCCAACGCGAGTGCGAGGCGCGGTTCTGCGACGGCATCGGAAGCATGGCCGACGGCTTCACGATGTGGGACCCGGAGGATCGCCTGCTCGCGTGGAACGACCAGTTCGTCGCGATGAATCCCGAGGTCGCGGGTCACCTCGTCCTGGGCATGACCTTCCCGAGCCTGATCGAGATCGTTGCATCCCGTCGATTCCCCGATACCCCGGCCGACGAGCGCGCCGCGATCGCCGCACTTCGCCTGGACCGGCACCGAAATCCCGGTCCCGCCTTCGAGATCGAGATCGGCGACGGCAGGATCATCGAGGTCATGGAGCGGCGCACGACCGAGGGCGGCATCGTCTCCGTTCATCGCGACGTGACGACGAGGCGCGAGACCCAACGTGCGCTCGAGCGCGCCCTGGCGGCCGAGCGCGAGCTGAACGTGCAGCAGCGCCGGTTCGTCTCGATCGCGAGCCACGAGTTCCGCACGCCCCTCGCCATCATCCTGTCGGCGATCCAGCGCATCGAGTCCCGCCTCGCCGGCACGCTGCCGTCCGACGTCGTCATCCGCTTCCAGCGCATCCATGCCGCGATCGGACGGCTCGGCGATCTCGTCGAGCGAATGCTGTCGAGCGCCCGATCGGACGAGGGCCGCCTCGACCCGCAGTTCAGCCCGGTCGACATCGTCGCCGTGCTCCGCGATGCGATCGCTCGCCAGGCGACGATCACGCCGGCGATCCGCGTCGACCTGCGCGCGCCGGACGTGGCCCCGACGATCGAAGCGGACCCCGCGCTGCTCGAGCAGGTCTTCGCCAACCTGCTGTCCAATGCCGCGAAGTATTCCGGGCCGTCGCGCGACGTGACCGTCGTCGTCGAGGCGGCGGCCGACGGGGTGCGGATCGCGGTGCGCGACCACGGCATCGGCATTCCGGCCGACGAGCTGTCGCAGCTTTTCACGCGCTTCTTCCGCGCCCGGACCGCGCAGGGGATCGCCGGCACCGGCATCGGGCTCCACCTCGTGCGCACGCTCGTCGAGGCGCATGGCGGGCAGGTGGCCGTGGCGAGCGAGGTCGGCGCCGGCTCGACCTTCACGGTCCAACTGCCGCGCACGCGGTCGGCCGTCCGCGCCGCCTGATCCGCCCGGGTGAACGCGCCGGTTGTGGCCGCCGGCCCCCGAGACGGGCCTTGCAAAAGCCACACTTTTCCTTAAATCCTTCGCCGCCCCAGTCGGGGCGAAATCCGTTTTGAGAACAGGGAGTTGCGGCATGGATCCGATGGTCGCTATCCGCGGTCTGTGCAAGGACTTCGGCACCATCCGCGCGGTCGACGACATTTCGTTCGACGTGCGCAAGGGCGAAGTCCTCGGATTCCTCGGCCCGAACGGCGCGGGCAAGTCGACGACCATGAAGATGATCACCGGCTTCCTCTCGCCCAGCGCGGGCAGCGCCACGATCTGCGGCCACGACGTCGCGGCGGAGCCGGTGAAGGCCAAGGCGCGGATCGGCTACCTGCCGGAGGGCGCACCCGCGTACCCGGACATGACTCCCGCGAGCTTCCTCGGCTTCATCGCCGACATCCGCGGCATCCGCGGCGAGCAGCGCGGCAAGCGCATCGACTTCGTCGTCGAGCGCACGCAGATCCGCCACGTGCTGCACCAGCCCATCGAGACGCTGTCCAAGGGCTTCAAGCGCCGCGTCGGCCTCGCGCAGGCGATCCTCCACGATCCCGACGTGCTGGTCCTCGACGAGCCCACCGACGGCCTCGATCCCAACCAGAAGCACGAGGTGCGCGGCCTGATCAGCGAGCTCGCGCACGACAAGGCGACGATCATCTCGACCCACATCCTCGAGGAGGTCGACGCGGTCTGCTCGCGGGCGCTGATCATCGCCCAGGGCCGCATCGTCGCCGACGGCACGCCGCGCGAGCTGGAATCGCGCTCGCGCTGGCACAACGCGGTGTCGATGATCCTGCCCAGCGCGAAGGTGGCCGCCCTGCGCGAGGCCCTCGCCCGCGTCCGCAACGTGGTCGCGATCGAGGACGCGGTCGGCGAGGACAATCTCTCCTGCGTCACCGCCTTCACCCGGCCCGGCGCCTCGCTCGTCGGCGAGTTGGGCGCGATCGGCCGCGACCCCGCGCTGTCGATCGAGGAGATCCGCGTCGAGCGCGGCCGCCTCGACGAGGTCTTCCGTCAGGTCACCACCACCTCCGCCAACCCGCGAGCCGCCGCATGAGCCAGACCCTCACGATCTTCCGCCGGGAGTTCGCCGGATACTTCGCGACGCCCGTCGCCTACGTCTTCCTGGTGGTCTTCCTGGCCTTCGCGGCCGCGCTGACGTTCTACCTCGGCAACTTCTTCGAGCGCGGCCAAGCCGACCTCCAGTCCTTCTTCATGTGGCATCCCTGGCTCTACCTGTTCCTGATCCCGGCGATCGCGATGCGCCTGTGGTCGGAGGAGCGCAAGCAGGGGACCATCGAGCTGTTCCTGACGCTGCCGATCAGCCTGGCTCAGGCCGTGCTCGGCAAGTTCCTGGCGGCATGGGCGTTCTGCGCGGTCGCCCTGGCGCTGACGGCGCCGATCTGGATCACGGTCAACTGGCTCGGCACGCCCGACAACGGCGTCATCGTCGCCGGCTATCTCGGCAGCCTGCTGATGGCGGGCGGCATCCTCGCGATCGGCGCGTGCATCTCGGCGACGACGAAGAACCAGGTCATCGCCTTCGTCGTCACCGCGGCGCTCGCCTTCATCTTCACCGTCAGCGGCACCGGCTTCGTCCTGAACTTCTTCGCGGGATGGGCGCCCGACTGGCTGAGCGAGGCGATCCGGTCGTTCAGCTTCCTCACGCATTTCAACGCGCTCAACCGCGGCGTGATCGATCTCAAGGACTTGTTCTTCTTCGGCTCGCTGATCGCGCTGTTCCTGTTCGCGAACGCGATCGTGGTCGATCTCAAGAAGGCAGGCTGAGCCATGGCATCCTCCTCCCTTCAGCGCGGCACCCTCGCGATCCTCGGCCTCGCCTTCGCGGTGATCGCCTTCGTCGCCACGAACATCGTGGTCGACCGGCGGGCCACCGGCCTGCGCGCCGACCTCACGCAGGAGAAGCTCTTCACGCTGTCGCCGGGCACGCGCAGCGTGCTGGCGAAGATCGACGAGCCGGTGACGCTGCGGCTCTACGTGTCAGACCGCCTCGTGCGGGAGATCCCGTCCTACGGCGTCTACGCCGCGCGCGTCCGCGAGCTGCTCGAGGAGTATCGCGCCGCGGCCAACGGCAAGGTCCGCCTCCAGATCATCGATCCGCAGCCCTTCTCCGACGACGAGGACCGCGCGGTGGCGATGGGCCTGCAGGGCGTGCCCGTGAACCAGAGCGGCGAACTCGTCTATTTCGGGCTCGCCGGGACGAGCAGTGCCGACAAGGACGGGACCATCCCGTTCCTCCAGCCCGAGCGCGAGCGCTTCCTCGAATACGACCTGACGAAGCTGATCTTCGACCTCGTCACCACGAAGAAGAAGACCATCGGCCTGCTGTCGTCGCTGCCCCTCGCCGGCCAGTTCATGGGCCCGCGGGTGCCGCCGCAGCCCTGGGTCATCCACGACCAGCTGGCGCAGTTCTTCGACGTCCAGCGCATCGAGCGCGACGCGACCGTCATCCCCGAGACGGTGAGCGTGCTGATGCTCGTGCACCCAAAGGATCTGCCGGACCCGACGCTCTACGCCATCGACCAGTTCGTGCTGCGCGGCGGCCGCGTGATCGCCTTCGTCGATCCGCACGCCGAGGGCGAGATGAGCCGCCCCGGTCCGGCGGCCCAGACCGGCCAGACGAGCTCGAACATCCCGCGGCTGCTGAAGTCCTGGGGGCTCGAGCTGGTCGAGGGCAAGATCGCCGGCGACCGCCAGGCGGCGCGGCGCGTCAATGCCGGCGACGCGCAGCGCGTCCGCTCGGTCGACTATCTGGCCTGGCTGACGCTGCGCGATGCCGCCCTCGCGAAGAGCGACGTCCTGCTCGCCGAGGTGCAGGCCCTCAACTTCGCGTCGGCCGGCATCCTCAAGCCGATTCCCGACAGCGGCCTCCAGGTGACGCCGCTGGTGCAGACGTCGACCCAGTCGCAGGCGCTCGATGTCGAGCCGCTGAAGTTCGCACCCGACCCGGTCGCGCTGCTGGCGAACTTCAAGCCGTCGGGCGAGCGGTTCACGCTGGTCGCGCGCGTGCGCGGCGCGATCAAGACCGCCTTCCCCGAGGGCGCGCCGAAGGCGGAGAAGAAGGAGGGCGAGGAGAACGCAGACAAGCCGGCCCCCGCCCTGCCGGCGCATCTCGCGGAGTCGAAGGAGCCGATCAACGTGATCGTCGTCGCCGACACCGACATGCTCGAGGACCGCTTCTGGGCCCAGGTGCAGGAGTTCTTCGGCCAGCGCCTCGCCGTGCCGATCGCGAACAACGGCGACTTCGTGATCAACGCGATCGACCACCTCGCCGGCAGCAACGACCTGATCTCGCTGCGCTCGCGCGGCCAGTCGGCCCGCCCCTTCACGGTGGTGCAGGAGATCCAACGTCAGGCCGAGCTCGCGTTCCGCGCCAAGGAGCGCGCGCTCACCGACAAGCTGAAGGAGACCGAGGCGAAGCTGAAGGAGCTCCAGGTCAAGGAGCAGGGCGAGGGTGCCGCGCGCGCACTGGTGACCGCAGGGCAGCAGCAGGCGATCGACCAGTTCCGCGCCGAGATGCTCGACACGCGCCGCCAGCTGCGCGACGTGCAGTTCGATCTCCGCCGGGACATCCAGTCGCTCGAGACGACCGTCCGCGCGGTCAACATCGGCCTGATCCCGGCGCTGATCGCCCTCTTCGCACTCGGCCTCGGCTGGTGGCGCGTGCATCGGCGCCGCTCCGCCTCCGGCACCGCCTGACCATCGACGGGAGAATCGACGATGCGCCTCATCACGCTCGGGATCCTCGGCGGCGTCGCCGCCGTCGCCGCGATCGCCGCCGTCACGCTCGTCCCCACCGGGGAGAACCCGGATGCCAAGCTCGGCGAGCGCATGTTCCCGGAACTCGCCGCGAAGTCGGAGGACGTCCGTTCGATCGAGTTGCAGCGGCCGGAGGGCACGATCGCCATCGCCCGGGACGGCGACGCGTGGCGGGTTCCCGCGAAGCTCGGCTACCCCGCGGACAGCGCCAAGGTCCGCCAGCTCTTCGTCGAGGTCACCGCCCTGCGCACGCTCGAGGCGAAGACGCGCAACCGCGACCTCTACGCCTCGCTCGAGGTCGAGGATCGCGACCAGAAGGATGCCAAGTCGACCCGGGTCGCCTTCAAGAACGCCCAGGGCCAGGACATCCTCGCCCTGCTCGCCGGCAAGAACCGGTACGGCCGCGGCGGCGGCGGCGACGACGCCGTCTATGTCCGCAAGGCCGGCGACGCCCAGGCCTGGCTCGCGCGCGGCCGCCTGACCGTCAATCGCGAGACGGTGCACTGGCTCGACCGCGAGATCACGAATGTCGCCCGCGACCGCGTCCACGAGGCGGTCGTCCGCCACGCCGACGGCACGGTCGTCACCGTCCGCCGCGCCTCGCCGGGCGATCGCGATTTCGCGGTCGCCGACGTGCCCGAAGGGCGCAAGGCGAAGTCGAGCTGGGAGATCAACAGCGTCGCCGGCGCGTTCGAGAAGCTCGAACTGGACGATGTGCGCAAGGCCGGCGAGGCGACGATCGCCGCCGACGGCCCGAGCGCCATGGTCACCACCTATGACGGGCTCGCCGTCACCGCGCGCTTCGGGGAGGCCGACGGCGCCACCTGGGTGGCGATCACCGCGACGGCCGCCCCGCCTGCGACGCTGCCCGAGGGCATCTCGGGCCTGAAGAAGCCCGACGAGGTGAAGGCGGAGGCCGACGCGATCAATCGACGCGTCGGTCCCTGGCTCTACAAGCTGCCGTCCTTCAACCTCGACAACATGCGGCGCAAGCTCGAGGACCTGCTCGAGCCGAAGTCCTCCTGACGTCCGTCAGCCCGCCGACGCGACGCGCATCCGGACGATCTTGTCCGGATTGCGCGGCGGCTCGCCGCGCTTGATCGCATCGATGTGCTCCATGCCGTCGGTCACCTGGCCCCAGACCGTGTACTGGCCGTTGAGGAAACTGCCCTCGGCGAACATGATGAAGAACTGGCTGTCGGCGCTGTTGGGATCGTTGGTCCGCGCCATGCCGCAGGTGCCGCGCACATAGGGCTCCTTCGAGAACTCGGCGGGCAGCTTCTTTCCGGAGCCGCTCGTGCCGGTGCCCGTCGGATCGCCGGTCTGCGCCATGAAGCCGTCGATCACGCGATGAAAGACGATGCCGTCGTAGAAGCCGTCATTGGCGAGCTCCTTGATGCGCGCGACGTGCTTGGGCGCGAGGTCGGGCCGCAGCCTGATCGTCACGCGCCCGGATGGAACGTCGAGCCAGAGCGTGTTGTCGAGATCGGTCGTCATTCAAGTCACTCCTTCACGTCGGCGGCCACCCGGAGCCGCACGATGCGGTCCGGCTGTCGTGGCGGCTCGCCCTTGGCGATCTGATCGACGAACTGCATGCCGGCGATCACGCGCCCCCAGACCGTGTACTGGCCGTTCAGGTGCGGAGCGGGCTGGAACATGATGAAGAACTGGCTGTCGGCGCTGTTCGGATCGTTGGTCCGCGCCATGCCGAGGGTGCCGCGCACGAACGGCTCCTTGCTGAACTCGGCGTCGAGCTTGCGTCCCGACCCGCCGGTTCCCCGGCCTTGGGGATCGCCGGTCTGCGCCATGAAGCCATCGATCACGCGATGGAAGACGAGGCCATTGTAGAAGCCCGCGCGCGACAGCTCCTTGATGCGCGCGACGTGCTTGGGCGCGAGGTCGGGCCGCAGCTCGATGACGACCCGGCCGTCCTTGAGGTCGAGAAACAACGTGTTCTCGGGGTCGCGGACCTGCTGGGCGCGGGCCGACGCGGCGGCGAGGAGGACGGACGCGGCACCGAGCGATACGGAGCGGCGGGCGATTGGCTTCAACGGAGTCTCCTGCGACGGAAAAACGGCCGCGGAGCATAGGAACCGCAATGCGGAAACGCAAACCGCCGGTCGCGATGCGCGACCGGCGGTTCGAGCGCGTTCGCGATGCGCGGCCCGATCAGGCCATCAGCGCCGGCCGCTCGCGCGCGAAGAATGCCGCCTGGGTGCGGTTCGACACGCCGAGCTTCTTGAAGATCATCCGCAGATGGACCTTCACCGTCGTGTCGGTGATCCCGAGTTCGCGGGCGATCTGCTTGTTCGAGGCGCCGCGCGCGAGGCACCCGAGAATCTGCAATTCGCGATCGGTGAGTTTCGCGAGGCGCGCCGCGGTCTCGTCGCTGCCGACCGGAAGCGAGTCGTTGGACGGCAGGGCCGAGCCCGCCTCCGCGACCGGCTCCATGGTGCCGCCACCGGATTCGAGTACGCTGGTCGAGACGTAGGTGCCGCCGTCACGCACGATCTGGATGATCTGGGCCAGCACCGACAACGGCTGGTTCTTGACGATGTAGCCGCGCGCGCCGCGGCGGACCGCCTCGACCTGGTAGCGCGACTGCCCCGATCCCGAGAGCACGACGACGGGGACGCTCGGAAAATCCCGGACCAGGGCGCCGAGGCCGTCGAAATTGGCGAAACCGGGCATCAGAAGATCAAGCAGCACGACGTCCACGTCGGGATTGCCCTTGAGGAGCGAGTACGCCGAGTCGTAGCTGTCGGCCTCGAGCACTTCCGTGCCATTGCCCATCATGGCCTCGAGACCATCGGCGACCGCCGTGCGGAACATCGCGTGGTCATCTGCAAGCAACAGCTTCATGGGACCGTCCAAACGCCTTCTGCAACCGCGATGTTTCAACTTCCGCGAGAAAAAATCGCGTCAGCAACAGAGTTACTCCGGGCGAATTAATAATCGGTAAGCCCCGCCACCCCCGTCAAGGCCAACAAGCACAGGCTGTGGAGCGGAGGGCAAGATTCGGCTTCAAGATGCTGGATTGCCGCCGGGCCCGCCCCATACCCCGTCAATGGACCAGTCTCAGGTTCGTGAGATGGGCCCCCACCTCGCGGAAGATGGCCCGAAGGTCGCGACCGTCGGGCGTCAGGAAGAAGTAGCCCGGTCCGCTTGCGCACCCGCGCTCGTTGAAGGTCTCGAGGATCGAGGTCGGCGGGCTGGCATAGAGCAGGATCACGAAGATTTTCACGCCCTTCTCCTTGATTGCCGAGCAGACCTCCACGGTGCGCCGATTGAGCTCCCGCACCGGGTCACTGCCCAGCGGGCGCGTCGACCAGTCGCCATAGGCGCTGGTGCAGCAGGACTGCACGGAATCGGGGGTCCCGTCCCCCATCTCGTTCTGACCGTCGGTGAACAGCACGATCACCTTCTCTGCAAGTGCGTCGTAGTCCCTCGGCATCCCGCGGGGCGTGGACGTCGCGAGCCGGCTGGTTGCGCCGTACGCGTAGCCGGGGACGTCCTCCCACCAGGGGCGCCATTGCGGGCTCAGCAAGCGCCAGGCCCAGGAGAAGCCGAGGGTCGAGGTCGTCCCGTTCGTGGCTCCGACCTGCAGTCCGGCGATGTGCTGCTTGGCGACGTCCTTGTAGGGCTGCAGCGGAAGGATCGGATAGCCGCACCCGCGATTGGGGCCGGCCGCGTGATTGCCGGAGCCCCAGCCGACCAACTCGCGGTTGTCACGCGCACCCGGGACCGGCCAGTCCGGCCAGGTCTCCGCGGTGGTCGCCGGGGACCATGGATTGGGGCCGGCGTAGGTGACGCCGGCCCAGCGTACCGTCGCCGAGCTCGGGGCCCAGAAATACGGGGCGAACGGGGACTCCGCCGGCGTGGCGTCCGCGCGGGCTTCCTCGAACGGCGCCGGGCGCGCCATGACGCAGCCCTTCCAGCTGTTCCCGGGTCCGGGTCCGCCCCAGGGAACCGCACGGATGAGCGCCGGATCGACGATCGGCGGCACCCCGCCGGGGCGGCCGCGCGACGGTCCGACATTCACCGTGGCGACGAAGGGCACGATGCCGACCACGAGGGAGTGATTCATGCGACAGCGCGGATCGCCTGCCCCGCCGGGACATTCGAGCGTTCCCCGCTCGTTGGCGGTCGCGCCGTAGACGATGTCCAGGAGGTCGTTGGCGCCGCTCTTGAGATTGGCCAGGCGCGATCCGATCGCCATCGAGTTCGTCGTGTCGAGCGCGAGCACCATCTCCATCGTGCGTTGGCTCTTCATCGCGGTCGCCGAGGCGGAGATCACGAAGTCGGAGACGCCGGTCCCGCTGCCCGGCAGCAGCGCCGCGAAAACTCCGACGAGCAGGACGGGGATGTTGGCGCGGGCCGAGACCGTGACGCTCGCGCGGTCCGGCGCCGAGATCGCCACCGCCGGATCCGAGGCGCCCACGGTGGCGGCCGAGCGGCCGCTCTGGAAGTTGGCCCAGAAATAGCGCCGCGCGTCGCGCTCGACGGCCTCGTCGTTCGGCGGGTAGGAGACGACCACGCGGGCGCCGGCCAGCGCAGCGGCATCCACCGCCCGTTGCAGCTCGCCGCGCACGGACGCCAGCCGGACGTAGTCGATCGCCAATCCGGCTCCGATCAGGAGCGGAATGAGCGCGAAGGCGGCGATGATCGCGACGCTTGCCCGGCGGGACCGGGCGCCGGTTCCCGGCGTCCCGGTCCATCGACCGATCAGGCTCTTCGTCGTGCGCAGCAAGCGATGTCCCTCCTTCATCGCCGCCTAGCTCATCGGAACCCCGGCGGCGGCCCAGGGGGCGGCGGCGGCGGGGGAGCAGGCGGCGGTGGTGGCGGCGGTGGCGGCCCCGGCGGTGGCGCCGGCGGCGGCGGTGGCGGCGGCGGGCCCGGCGGCGGTGGCGGAGGAGGAGGCGGTGGCGGCGGTGGCGGCGGTGGCGGTGGCGGCGGTGGCGGCGGGGCCGCAACCTCGCGCGGCGTCGCATCCTCGACGTTGCGAACGCGTGCCGCCGCGCTGGCGACGTGCGATGTCGGCAACGCCGTCGCGAAGAACCGCGGGAACAGCAGGTATGGGTTGATGAAGACGACTTCGCTGACGATGACGCTGTCTTGGAGGCCCACCGTCATCGGCACGGTGGCCTGGTTCGGCAGCACGTTCGCGAATACCGGCGCGGCACCGACAACGCCCAGCCCGGAGGTGAGCGTCGCGTTCGGATGGCCGATGTCGCAGCGCCCGACGGGCGCCGGGACGTACTCGTAGTCCCACTTCTGCTGCCACGCGATCTTGGGCCCGCGACCATCGGGATTGGTCACGCCGGACAGGACGAAGCTGCTGACGCCGCAGATGTTGTACGGCCGCATCATCTGCCAGGCCGCTTGGTACACCTCCGCCGGGCTGGTCAGCGTGCCGTAATCCACGACGCCTCGATCCGAGGCGGCCAGGTCGGCAAGCCTGAATGCCGCCTCGCGCACGCGCATCTGCGCCAGCGTGTATTGCGTCAGGTCGTAGCCGACGCCGGCCGCCATGATGATCACCGGCGAGACCAACGCCGCCTCGACCGCGGAGATGCCGCGCCGCGACCGCATGGAGGCGCCACGTTCCGGTGGCGGGGGATCAGAACGGCTCATTCCGCCTCACCAACTGCGCGTGCATCGTGATCGAGGGGCAGGTCGAAATCCCGAGCAGGCCGCAGACGGCGGCCTGCGCGAGGAACTGATGCCTGTAGGTGGCGGAGAACTGGACGATCTCGCCGGTCGCGCCCGGATCGTTGGTTCGGCACGAGGCGGGAGACGCCGTGAGCTGCGCCGCCGATGCGCAGGCGGCGATCCCAAGGGTCAGGTTCGCACGCGTGATGAGCGGATCGCTGATCGCGTAGAAATTGGTCTCGAATGCCACGCGCCGAGCCGCCGTATCGGTTGGATTTGCCCCGCCGGTGACCGCGGTCCGGCTCGAATCGTCGAGCGCGGTGTCGATCACGGATTTCGCGGCGATCGCGTACAGGATCTCGAAGGCCAGGAGAAGCGTGCCGAAGAAGACCGGCGCCATCAGGGCGAATTCGAGCGCAGGGCTTCCCTTGCGGTCGCGCAAGATCCGTCGAAAGCGCCGTGTTGCCGGGGGCCGCATCATGCGCGTCAGCCGCCCATCCCCGCGAGCGCCTCGGCGGGATTGGGCATGCGCCGGAGCACCTCGTAGAAGCGGAGGTTGTTCTGGACGGTCTCCTCGTCGAGATCGCGGCGGCTGATCGACGCGGCAAGTTCGCCGTTGCCCATCAGCCCATAGATGAGCGCGAGATTCTGTCGCAGGCGCTTCGTCGCGTTCGGCGCCGTGGCCATCGGGTACATGATCTCGACGGCGCGCGCGAAGTTGCCGGCGAAGGCGTGCGACAGCGCGAGATTGTTCTGCGCCCGCGCGTCCCCCGGGGCGACCTCGAGCGCTGCCATGTACGACGACTGCGCCTGATCGAATCGTCCGGTCAGATCGAGCGCGACGCCGCGCCCGATGAGCGCGCGGACGTTGCGCGGGTTGACGTCCAACGCCTTGTCGAAGAACGACGCGCTCTCGCTCGGCCGCCGCAGCTTGAAGAACAGTCGTCCGAGCGCGACGTAGCCCGCCTCGCGGACCTGCGGATCCTGCTCCTGCAGCGACGCGTTGATCGCTTCGTAGGCCTGGTCGTAGTCGCCGGCATCGGTCAGCGCCTCGCCGAGTTCGATGCGCAGGGGGGGGTTCGTTCCGGCGGCGGTCAGCGCGGCGCGCAACAGCCGGACGGCGACCTCGATCTCGCCATTGGCGCGCGCCGCGCGCGCGCGGGCGATCAGATCGGCGGACGAGTTGGGATCGCCGGCCTGATCGGTCGCGACCGCACGCGGACCCGGCTCTGTCGCCGTCATGCCCAGGCATCCGGCCAGCAGGAACGTCGTCGCGACCAGGCAGATCAACGACCGGACGTAGCGGCGCGTCGCGCCGCAATGGTGCTGCGGGCAGGACTCAGCACCGCTTGTCAAGCCGCTGTTCAATCTGAAATTTTCGACCATCACCGACGGCTGCAACCAGCCATTGCCTGGGATTGTGATCATACGCGCACCTCTCAGGCCCACAAGGTTAATCCACAGTTGTTAACCCTAAGTTTACGGCGCTTCGGGTACTACTACGTACGGCTTCAGATGTAGATCTGAGACAAAAGGAAACCTTGAATTAAGGAAACTCGGTTTCTCTTGTGCCCGAGACCACGAGGTCTACGGTTCTCATTTGAGAGGGCCGAATTCAGCACCCAACTCGATAGGAGATCCCATGTTCCATTCGCTTCGCGCATTTGCTGAACGCACCGTCGCCCGCCTCCATTCCGCGGTCATCGACCGCGAAGGCGCGACGGCGATCGAGTATGGTCTTCTCGCGGCGCTGATCGCGGTGGTGATCATCACGGCGGTCTCGTCCGTCGGCACCAACCTCGGCACGACCTTCAACGCGGTCGCCAACAAGTTGACCTGACGCTCGACAAGGGGCGGCGGCGCAGGCCGCCCGCGAGCCGTCGGGAACGGAGCGGAATGACGATGTCCCCGGCGACGAGCAGCCTGATGCCTCTGCTTTCACAGAGCGCGTACTGGCTGATCGTCGCCGGTCTCGTCTTCTCCTGCCTCACCGATCTGCGATACCGGATCGTCTGCAATGAAGCCTGCCTCGCGGTCCTGCTGGCCGCGGGGATCCTGGCCGTCGATCACGGGCTCCCGTCGTCCATCGGATGGATGGCCTACGGCGCCATGTTCGTCACAGTCCTTTCGATGTCCCTCGCCGGCATGATGGGCGGCGGCGACACCAAGCTGATCTTCGCGCTGCTCCCGAGCCTGACGGCCTGGGGCTGCCTTCAGTTCGCCGTCGTCATGTGCCTAGTGGGTGGGGTGATCGGTCTCATCGTTCTCGCGCTTTCGCGGATCCTCCGCCGGCACGACGCCGCGGCCTCCGCGCCGAGAGTTCTCGTCGGAGGCCGCCACGGCCCCTTCAGCCGCTGGCTGCGCCATGAGCGCGCGCGGCTTCGCCGCGGCCGCTCCATTCCATACGTCCCCGCCATTGCCATCGGTTGGCTGGCCGCCACACAGAGTTGAGCAAGAGGTCTGACCCATGCGCTTCGTCCTTCTTCTGGGAGGTGCACTGCTCCTCGGCGGTGCCGCGGCACTCCTCTACTTCGTCTCCGCCCCTGGCCCGCAGGCGCCCGCGCCGACGCCGATCGCGGCGGACACCCCTGCCCCCGCCCCGCCGCCCCGCCGCCTCGCGGTGCTGGCCGCCGCGCGCGCGATGCCGTTCGGCACGCTGCTTCGCCGCGAGGATCTGCAATGGGTCGACCTTCCCGACGGCGCCGACACGTCCGGGCTGTTCGTCCGCGGCGTCGTGCCCGACGACGAGCTCTACGGCGCAGCCCTGCGCGCAGCCGTGACCGAGGGCCAGCAGATCGGCTCGACGATGGTGGTTCGTCCCGGCGATCGCGCCTTCCTCGCCTCGGTGCTTGCGGCCGGCATGCGCGCCGTCTCCATCAATCTCGCCCAGGGATCCGCGGTCGGCGGGCTGGTGCAGCCCGGCGACATCGTCGACGTCCTGCTCCTGCAGTCCTTCGGACAGGAGCCGCCGCTGTCGCCGCGCCGCGCCGCCAGCGAGACGATCCTGAACAATATCCGCGTCATCGCCATCGACCAGCGCCTGCTGCCGACCCCGATCCGGCCGAGCGAGGACGCGCCGGGCGCCGTCCGCGGCGGCGCGCCGCCGTCCGATCCGCGCGCCCAGCGGAACATCACCGTCGAAGTGTCGGCGGAGGATTCCGAGCGCCTTCTGCTCGCCAACGAGCTGGGCCGGCTCGATCTCGCCCTGCGCAGCGCCGATACCAAGAGCGAGCCGGACCGCCAGCGGCCCACCTGGGCCGACGCCGCGTCCGCCGCCCTCAACCCGAACAATCGGCAGGGCCAGCGCGCGGTCGTTGAGGTTCCGTCCACACTTACCGTTTACCGTGGCAATCGTGTCGACCGCATTGACCTTAACGGCGGTGCCCCTAAATGACGTTTCGTTCACCCCATCCGTTCACCATGTGGCTCGCGGCCGGTCTCGCCGCGCTGCTTGCTGCTGGTGGCGTCCACGCGCAGCAGCGTCAGGCCCCGCCGGCCCAGCAGGCGCCGCGCGAGATCCGCGAGATCGCCGTCCAGCAGAACAGCGGCGAGCTGATCCAGCTTCCCGCCCCCGCGACCAGCGTTCTCGTGGCCAATCCCGACATCGCGGACGTGCAGGCGCCGACGGCGACGACGCTGATGGTGTTCGGCCGCAAGCCCGGCCGGACGTCGATCTACGCGCTCGGCGCGAGCGGCCAGGCCCTGGCGTCGCTGACCGTGCGCGTCACCCACGATCTCGGTGACCTGCGCGCGCTGCTGGGCGCCCAGACTCCCAATTCGACGATCTCGGTCACGTCGACGCCGCAGGGCATCGTCCTTGGCGGCTCCGCGCCGACGCCGGCGGAAGCGCTGCGCATCCGCGATCTGACCAAGCGCTTCATCAACAAGGACGACGAGGTCATCGACAACATGACCGTCAGCGGCGCCACGCAGGTGAACCTGCGCGTGCGCGTCGCCGAGGTGTCGCGGCAGGCGACCAAGCGCCTCGGCTTCAACTGGCAGTCGCTCATCTCCAACGGAACCTTCGCGATCGGCCTGCTCACCGGTCGCGCCGCGGTCGCGCCGGCCGTGGGTGCCCTCGCCTCGGCGACCCAGGGCGCGCTGTTCGGCACCTCGGCCGAGACGCCGACGACGATCTCCGGCGGCCTCGCCGCCAAGAACCTGTCGATCAACCAGGCCCTCGACCTGCTGGCCAGCGACGGCCTCGTGACGATCCTGGCCGAGCCCAACATCACCGCGATCTCGGGCGAGCAGTCCTCCTTCCTGGCCGGCGGCGAGTTCCCGATCCCGATCTCGACCTCGAACAACACGATCGGCATCGAGTTCAAGCGCTTCGGCGTCAGCATCGACTTCAATCCCACGGTCCTATCGCGCGACCGCATCAGCATGAAGGTGCGGCCGGAGGTCAGCGAGCTGTCCGATCGCGGCGCCATCACGACCCAGGGCGGCCTGCGCATCCCCGCGCTGTCGGTGCGCCGGGCCGAAACGACGATCGAGCTCGGGTCTGGCCAGAGCTTCGCGATCGCCGGCCTGTTCTCGAACAACATGAACACCGAGCTCGCGCGCACCCCCGGCATCGGCGACGTCCCGATCCTGGGCGCCCTGTTCCGCTCCGACCGCTTCCAGCGCGCCGAGAGCGAGCTCGTGATCATCGTCACGCCCTATATCGTCCGGCCGTCCAGCGAGCGGCTGGGCACGCCTGCCGACGGCGTGCGGGTCTCGGACGACGCGGAACGTCTGTTCGAAGGCCGGATCATCCGCAACAATCAGCCGACCGGCGCCCGCGGCCCGATCAATGCCGACGGCATGCGTCTCGGCGGCGATGCCGGTTTCATGATGGAGTGACAGGGTGTTTCCCGATTCCCGCTTGGCTCGCCCCGGTCTGGTCGCCCTCCTCCTGGCCCTCGGCGCCTGCAAGTCGCCCCCGGGGCTCGAGGTGTCGGAACGCGCCAAGCCGTCGCGGGTCGACCACATCGAGCGCGCCGTCCCGGTCAGCCCCCAGGCGCCGCTGCGCGCCACCGACGTCGTCGCCCTGCAGCGCGGCGTGAACGGCTTCGGGCCGGGCGCCGCCGTCCACGCCAGCGTCGTGCTCCAGGCCGGCGCGACGCCTGCCGTGCGCAACGCCATCCGCCGCTCCCTCGTCGAGGCGGGCGTGCCGCCGACGAACATCGTCTTCGCCACACGGACGACGCCGGTCAACGAGGTCGTCCTGCACCGCTACGTCGTGACCCCGCCGGAATGCCGGAGCTTCTCCCTGGACCTCAACCGGACGTCGCAGGAGAATCCCGTGTCGCAGCTCGGCTGCACCAACGATCGCAACCTCACGCAGATGGTCGAGGATCCCCGCGACCTCCTGCACGGACGCACCCTCGGGCCCGCCGATGCCGAGCACGCCGCCAACGGCGTCGAGCGCTACCGGGGCGACGAGGTCAAGGAACTGCTCAAGCCCGAGCGTCTGACGACGCGCTGACGGCTGGGGTACAAGGAGCAGGTCATGTCTACGCAGCTGAAGGTCGTCGACTCGCACTCGGAGGCGCTGCGCGCGGCCGCCTACGTCAACGACCCGGAATCCGCCGCGATCCTGAAGCGCTGCTTCGGCGATCTTGGGCTGATGGAGGGCGCGGTCAACCGCGGCACGATCGAGACCGCGATCAAGGATCTCGACCGCAACCGCTCGCCGCAGGTCCTCGTCGTCGACATCGCCGGCCTCGAGCTGCCGCTGGAGGCGATGCAGCGCCTGTCCGAGGTCTGCGAGCCGGGCGTCGAGGTCCTGGTGGTCGGCGAGCGCAACGACATCGCGCTGTACCGCAGCCTCGCGCGCATGGGCGTCGCCGAGTACGTCTTCAAGCCGCTGACCTACGAGATCATCAGCGAGATCCTCGCCCGCGTCACCTCGGGCACGGTGCAGCAGCGCGATCAGAAGCTCGGCAAGCTCGTCAACGTCCTTGGCGTGCGCGGCGGCGTCGGGGCCTCGACGATCGCCTCGTCGCTGGCATGGCATCTCTCGGAAAGCGTCGGCCGCCGCGTGGCGCTCGTCGACTTCGACATCTCGTTCGGCAATGCGGCGATGCTGCTCGACTCGCCGCCGAACCACGCCTTCTACGAGGCGCTGGAGACCAGCGAGCGCGTCGACATGCTGCTGCTCGAGCGCGCGACCACGAAGGTCACCGAGCGACTATTCCTCTGCTCCGCGATGGAGCCGATCGACGCGAGCTCGCGCGTGACCGGCGCCGGGTTCCACACCATCGTCTCGCTGCTGCGGCAGAAGTTCCATTACGTCATCTCCGACCTGCCGGCCGGCCGCAACGACCTGATCGACCGCGTCGTGTTCGAGGACGGCGCCCTCGTGCTGGTGAGCGACGGCAGCCTCGCGAGCGCGCGCGAGGTCTCGCGCTGGCGCAGCTATTTCGGGGCCTCGCAGGCCGGCCGCTACCTGCTGCACATCCAGAACAAGGTCGGCGGGCTCTCAGACCTCAAGGCCAAGGAGTTCGAGACGGCGGTCGGGCAGCCGGCCGACATCTTCATCCCGTTCGACAAGCGCGTCGCCGCGGCGGCGAATGTCGGCGGCGCCTCGGCCATGACCCAGCGCGCCCTGGTGCGCGCGGCTGGCCAGCTCGCCAGCAAGCTCGCCGGCCACCAGCACGAGACCGCCAAGCAGGGCCTGTTCGCTCGGCTGTTCCGGAAGAAGTCCTGACGATGAACCTCACCCGCTTCGGCCGCCGCCCCAACACCGACGGCAACCCGTCGCTCGACCCGCTCGAGCTGCCGCAGAGCGAGCCGACGCCGACCTACCAGCCGCCCTCCGGCACCGAGACGACGCGCGGCAAGGGCGGTCGCGTCAGCATGCAGACGCTCGTGAGCATCCACCGCGAGGTGATCGACCGCGTCGATCCCGCCGAGGCCTCGCGCATGCCGGCCCCCGAGCTCATGGTGCGGGTCGAGCGCCTGATCAGCCAGATCGCCGACGAGCGCAACCTGTCGCTCAACCAGTCGGAGCAGCGCGCGCTCGCTGGGGACATCGTCGACGACATGCTGGGTCTCGGCCCCATCGAGGCGATCCTGCGCGACGAGACCGTGAACGACATCCTCGTGAACGGGCCGCAACAGGTCTACGTCGAGCAGCGCGGTCGTCTCGCCCTCACCAACATCAAGTTCCGCGACGAATCCCACGTGCTGAACATCGCGCAGAAGATCGCCTCGGCGGTCGGCCGGCGCATCGACGAGTCCTCGCCGCTGGTCGACGCCCGCCTGCTCGACGGCAGCCGCGTCAACATCGTCATCCCGCCCCTGGCGCTCAACGGCACCTGCATCTCGATCCGAAAGTTCACCCGCAGCTTCCTCGACTTCCGCACCATGGTCGAGAAGCGCTCGATCTCGCCGTCGATGGGGCGGTTCCTCGAGATCGCCTCGCGCTGCCGGCTCAACATCGTCGTGTCCGGCGGCACGGGCTCGGGCAAGACGACCCTGCTCAACGCGATGAGCTCGATGATCGACCACGGCGAGCGCATCGTCACGATCGAGGACGCCGCCGAGCTCCAGTTCCGCCAGCCCCACGTCGTGCGGCTCGAGACTCGGCCGGCCAACGTCGAGGGCTCGGGCCGGATCGACCAGCGCGACCTCGTCAAGAACGCCCTGCGCATGCGTCCCGACCGCATCATCATCGGCGAGGTGCGCGGCGGCGAGGCCTTCGACATGATCCAGGCCATGAACACGGGCCACGACGGATCGATGTCGTCGATCCATGCCAACACACCGCGCGACGCCATCGCGCGAATGGAATCGATGATCATGATGGCGAACATGGGCCTGCCCTCGGCCGCCGTGCGCCAGCAGATCGTCTCCGCCGTCGACGTGATCGTGCAGGTCGAACGCATGCGCGACGGCGGCCGCCGCGTCACGCAGATCGCCGAGGTCGTCGGGCGCGAGGGCGAGACGGTCATCACGCAGGACCTTTTCACCTTCAAGTTCACCGGCCAGGGTCCCGACGGCCGCCTGCAGGGCCAGTTCGAGGCGTCCGGCATCCGTCCGCGCTGCATCACGCGCATCGCCTATTTCGGTCTCGAGGACGCGGTCATGCAGGCGGTCCGCGGCGAGCTGGGATGACGATCCCGCGCGAGCTCGCGCTCTGGATCGGCGTCGGGATCGTCGTCGTCGGCGGGCTCCTGCTCGTCGCCGTCGCGATCATCCAGTCGATCAACGCGAAGCGCCGGTTCCGGGAGCGCCTCGCCCGCGTCGTCGGCCTCCCCGACCCCGAAGCCGCCAAGCCGCGCGAGACGGTCTCGCAGTCGACCAAGGCGGCGCGCGAACGCGACCGGTCGTTCATCGACCCCGTGCTCGGCCGACTGCTCGGACGCGAGCTGATGCCGCGCTGGCTGACGCGCGCCAACCGCCTGACGATGATCATCGGCGGCGGGGTGACCGGCTGGATCGTGTTCTCGATCATCCGGTTCCTCGGCGACCTGCCCGTCTTCGTCGCCATCCCCGGCGGCGTCATCGGCGGCTGGCTCGCGTTCCGCGCGGTCTTCACCTTCTACCAGCGCCGCGAGGAGACCCGCTTCCTCGAGGGATTCCCGGAATCGATGGGCATCTTCGTGCGCATGGTGCGCGCCGGCCTGCCCGTGCCCGAGGCCATCCGCACCGTCGGCATGGAAGGGCCGCACGCGGTCGCCGACGTGTTCAAGCGCATGTCGGACCGGCTGGCGATCGGAGATCCGATGCCCGACGTCATGCTCGACGCCTCGAAGCGCCTCGAGATCCCCGAGTTCCGGTTCTTCGTCGTCGCCGTGAACATCCAGCGCGAGACCGGCGGCAACCTGGCCGCCACGCTCGACAACCTCGCGGACATCATCCGCAAGCGGCGGACGGCGCGCCAGCGCGCGCTGGCGCTGATGAGCGAGGTCAAGGCCTCGATCGGCATCCTCACCGCGCTGCCCTTCATCGTCGGGACGTTCCTGTGGTTCCAGAACCCGGGATACATCTCGGTGCTGTTCACAACCCAGCGCGGCCGCTTCGTCCTGTTCTGCGCCATCGCGCTGCTGACCACCGGCCTGACGGTCATGCAGCTGCTGATCAAGCGCACGCTGAAGGGGGCCTGAGCGATGTCGCCGGTGATACTCGCCGCGGGCTTCATGTGCTTCGGCTCGATCGTGCTGATCGCCTACTACGTGATCTCCGAGCGCAGCAGGATGGCGCGGCGGATCCAGAGCCAGGTCATCGCGCAGACCCGCGGCGAGGCCGACGCTTCCGCCAGCGCGCGCGCCCGGTTCCTCGACCGCTTCGACACCTTCGCGCGCGCGCTCGGCGTGCGCGTGCTGACCGACAACCTCGAACGCGGCCGCCTCGCCAAGCTGATGGCGGAGGCCGGCCTGCGCCGCACGCCGGTCGAGTACGGCATCGCCATCAAAGCGATCGGCGGCGCGGTGCTCGCGATCATCGGGACCTTCGTGCTGCCGATCGTGATGCCGCGCATGCCGGACATCCTCGCCACCGTCGCCGGCGTCGCCGGCGGCGCTCTCGCGGGCTGGCGACTGCCCGACCTCGTCCTGTCGCAGATGGCGCAGTGGCGGCAGGACCGCATCGACAAGGGGATTCCCGACGCGCTCGACCTGCTCGTGGTCTGCGCCGAGGCCGGCCTCGCGCTCGAGACGGCGATGGACCGCATCGGCGCGGAGATGACGAACTCGCATCCCCAGCTCGCCGAGGAGCTGGTGATGACGTCGGCGGAGATCCGTCTGCTGCCCGAGCGCGTCCAGGCTCTGGAGAACTTCGCAACGCGCACCGGGGTGATGAGCGCGCGCGTGATCGCGACGACGCTCTCCCAGACTCTGCGCTACGGCACGCCGCTGTCGCAGGCGTTGCGCATTCTCGCGAACGAGATGCGGACGAACCGCCTGCTCGCCTTCGAGGCCAAGGCGGGCAAGCTGCCGGTCATCCTGACCGTGCCGATGATCCTGTTCATCCTGCCCTGCATCTTCTTCGTCGTCGGCGGGCCGGCCTTCGTGAACCTCTTCTCGTCGACGCAGTAGCGGCGGCCCCGGATCGCACGTCGATCCGCGACATCGCGGCGCATGCGCGCCGCGCACGGCGCTCGGCGCGCGACAAGGCTCGGACGGCATCGCGGTCGTACTTCGAACGACGCAATCCGGCTTAATCCCTCAAGCAAAATTTTACGCCTTTCGATCAGTCTGCCCGTGCTTCGGCAGGCGAGCGATCGCGCGCCGATGCCAACCCGGGACGCAGGATCCCGGGACGGGCTGGTGGCGGCCGTTGCGGCCGAGCCGAAAAGAACCGAGGACATATCCAGTGAACATCAAAGTATTTCTCTGACTCGCTCAGAGAAAAAAGAAGTCAAGACCGTCAAAGTCACAGAAACATCAAATACCTACATTTGACGGACAGGGATTTTCACTTCACAACGATCGACGATTGCGGCGGGCAGAGCGCCTGACCTCAAGGTTCAAGCCAACGAACTGATGCCACGGAGGATCACATGGCAACCATCTACGGCGGCGCTTTCCCCGACTTCCTGGTGGGAACGACGTTCGCCGATTTCATCAGCGCCGGCGGCGGCGATGACCACATCCAAGCCGGCAACGGCAACGACGTGGTGGACGGCGGCTCGGGCGACGATCGCCTCTGGGGCGATGCCGGCAACGACATCCTGACCGGAGGCTCCGGCGACGACTTCGCGTCGGGCGGCGACGGCGACGACCAGATCGAGGGCGGCTCCGGCGACGACCGTCTTCAAGGCGATGACGGCAACGACGTCATCACGGGCGGCTCGGGCAATGACCTGATCCAGGGCGGTGCGGGCAACGACCACATCGACGGCGGCTCGGGCAACGACAAGCTCTTCGGCGGCGCCGGCGACGACGTCATCAAGGGCGGCTCCGGCAACGACGTGCTGACGGGCGGCACCGGAAGCGACACGCTGGACGGCGGGCTCGGCGACGACACGATCGTCGCGGGTGACGGCGACGACCGCGTGCTCGGCGGGGCCGGCAACGACCGCGTCACGGCCGGCACCGGCGACGACTACGTCGACGGCGGCGACGGCAACGACATCCTCAACACGAATGCCGGCGACGACGTCGTGATGGGCGGCAACGGCAACGACACGATGAGCGCCGGCACCGGCGACGACGTGCTCAGCGGCGGCAACGGCAATGACAAGCTCTTCGGCGAGGCCGGCGACGATTCGCTCGACGGCGGCGCGGGCAACGACATCCTCTCCGGCGGCGCCGGCGACGACGAGTTGGCCGGCGGCGCCGGCAGCGACCTGTTCCTGTTCTCGGGCGGCGGCGGCAGCGACGTGGTCGTCGACTTCACGGCCGGCGAGGACCACATCCGCATCGCGAAGAACATCAACGGCTCCGGCATCATGAATGCCAACGACGTCGCCGGACATGTCAGCGACGACGGCGGCAACGCGGTGGTCGACTTCGGCAACGGCGACTCCATCACGCTGGTGGGCGTCTCCGTCGAGGACGTGACCCAAGACCCGAGCAAGTACTTCCTCGTCGTCTGACGGTCGCAGCGGCGGCGCGTCCTCTCCGGCGCGCCGCCGCTCCCTTTTTCGGAAAGCAAGCAATCGGCACGAATGCCTCTCGATCACGGGCCCGCGGCCACACCGAACCTCTCGCCGAGCGGCATCGAGCTCGCTCCCCTCGGCCGGCAAGCCACCCTCGTCGCATGGACGGGGGCCGCCGACGGCGACGCCCGCCGCGGCTTCCGCGCCGCACTCGACGCGAGGCCCGTCCCGCCGCCGGCCGCGCATTGCTCGATCGCGCACGGCGATCGCCAGATCCACCTCCTCGCGCTTCCCGTCGCGGCCTCGTCCCTCGCCGCCGCGCCGCTCGACGTGTCGGGTCTCGACGGCGCCACGCTCGCCCACAGCACCCCCGCGCGCGGCGGCACGTCGCGCGCCGGCGATCTCGACGTCGTCGGCCTGATCGGCGAACTGCGCGCCTCCGAGCGTGTGCGCCTCTGCCGCTTCGTCCTCGAGGTCTGCCCGCCGCTGTTCAAGCTCGCGCGCGATGCGCAATTCGTCGCGCTCGCGGACGACATCGTCCAGTCGCTGTCTCGACGTCCGGGGCGGCTGCAGGCGCATTCGCTGGCCGGCCCGCTTGCCGTCTACGACGGCGTGGTCCGCCGCGGTCTGGGGCGCCACCTGACCGCCGTCGTGGTCTCGCGCCATGGCGTCCTGCGCAGCCCGATCCCGCCGGGCGAGTTGCCCGCGGCCGCAGCGAGCGACGAGGTCGCGCGCCTCGCGATCGCGCTCGATCGCGACATCGCGACCGCCGGCGGCATCCTCGTCATCCTCGGTGAAAGCGGAATCGCCTGCCGCCTGCTGCCGAACGACCTGCCCGCCTGCTCGACCTACGAGCGCGCGCGCAGCGACAAGGGCATCGACGGCGCGCTTCGCGACTACCTCATCGACGCGCTCGTCGCCGCGGACAAGCCGGAGTCCTCGACGCGTGCCGCCCTCGCCGAGCTGCGCGCCGCGACGTCGTCGCTCGCAGGCGCGGCGGCCGCCCCAAGCGGTCCGGCCGGCGGCCGGCTCGACTGCCTCGTCAGCAATGCCGGCGGGATCGCGGCCATCGGCGTGCTCGACGACCCGCACGACCTGCTCGACGGTTTGATCGTGACCCGCCGCAATCGTCCGACGGTGGTCGAGCTCGGCGACTTGATGCGCTTCCCCGCCGCGAGCGATGCCCGGCCGCGACCGGCCACCGGGTTCGTGCTCGCGCTGCCGCCGATGAGCGACGCGAACCTGCCGGCGAGCGTCGAGCTCCGGGCGCGGCTCCGCTCCGGCGAGACCGTGCGCCTCGGCAGCGGACCGACCTCGCCCGCCGCCGCCGGCGAAAGCCTGGCGCTGCTGCACGCCGCCGCCGCGCGAACAACACGCATCGACGAGCTTGCCGAACGTCTCGGCCCGGTGGTTCGCGCCGGCATTGTCGAGGCCGCGGTCGCCGCCGACATCGCGATCGAGGATATCGGCGGCGCCATCGCCCTGCCGCGCACCAGCCTGATCACGCCGGCCGGCGGCGATCCGGGCATGCTGCGCGCGCGATTCGCCGCCTTCGCCCTGGACGGCACGCTCGGCGAGACCGAGCTGATCGTCGTCGTCGACGGTCCCGAGGCCGGCGACGCGGTCCGCGGCGTACTCGCCGGGCTGGTCGGGCTGCACGGCCGCCCGGCGCGGCTGGCGGTTCCGAACGCCGGCGTGCCGATGGCGCAGGCGCTGACGCAAGCCACGCTTGCGGCGCGGGCGCCCTTCATCGCCCTGCTCGACGAGGCGGCGATCCCGCGCGAGAACGGCTGGCTCGACGCCCTCGCCGGCGCGCTCGCCGCACGCCCGCGCGCAGGCCTGGTCGCCGCGCAGATGCTGCATCCCGACGGCAGCCTCGTCGATGCCGGCCTGGAATGGGCCGACGCCGACGTGCCGGCGCGTGGCCCTGCGCCGCGGCTGGCGGGCTTCCCCGCCGCATTCCCGGGCCATGAGGCCGCCCAGCGCGCCGACGCGGTCCGCCGCGGCGCCTGGTTCATGCGTCGCTCGCTGTTCGAGCTCGTCGGCGGGCTCGACGCGACGATGCTCTCGAAGCTCGGCACGGACATCGCCTTCGCCACCCGCCTCGGCATCGCAGGCTTCGAGACCTGGACGCTCGGCGAGCCGCGCTTCGTGTGCTTCGCCCCGCCGCCGCCCGATCGCGTGCAGCAGCTGCGCGAGGCGATCGACATCGCGCCGCTGGCCGCCGCCCGTATCGCGACGGCCGCCGCGACCGCGCAAGCGCCGTCGACGGGCGCGGCACCGATCCCGATGCCCGCCGCCGCGGCCGACGCGGAACTCTCCGGCGATGTCGAGGCACCGAAGCCGCGCAAGCGCCACCGTCGCAAGTCCAAGAGGGCGGCATGACCCCTCCCCGCGTCCTTTTCCTCGCCCATGGCCATCCCGCACTCGTGCCGGGCGGCACCGAGATCCTGGCGCATGACCTGTTCTCGGCCTGGAAGCAGGCCGGCCATCCGGGGCTGTTCGTCGGCTGCGTGACGCCCGCGCAGCGCGACGCGCGCCAAGCCGGGATCTTCCAGGCCGTCGGCCCGAGCGCCGACGAGATGCTGGTTCATGTCGCCGGCTTCGATCCGTTCCTCTTCGCCCAGACCGAGCCGGCGTCCTTCGTCCAGGGCTTCGGCGAGCTGCTGCGGCGCTTCGAGCCCGACGTCGTGCATCTCCATCACCTCGCCCTTCTCGGCTCGGAGACGTTGGCGCTGATTCGAGCGGTGCGGCCGACGGCACGGATCGTGCTCACGCTGCACGACTATGCGCTGATCTGCGCCAACGAAGGGCTGATGACCACGACGGGCGGCGCGCTTTGCGACCGGGCCAGCCCGGACGCGTGCCGCGGCTGCTTTCCCGCCGTCGCGCCCGACCGGTTCGAGCTCCGCCGCCTGCATCTCCAGCGCCTGCTCGGGCTCGTCGATGCCTTCGTGGCGCCGAGCCGCTTCCTGCGCGATCGGTACGTCGCGTGGGGGCTCCCGCAATCGCGCCTGCACGTCATCGGCAACGCCGTTCCCGCGGCGACCCCGGCGGCCGAGACGCGGACCGGGAAGCGACCGATCGTCGGCGTCTTCGGCAACCAGGCGCCGCACAAGGGCGTGCTGCTCGCGCTCGAGGCCGCGCGCAGCCTCGCCGACATCGACGACTTCCGCCTCCGCCTGCACGGCGAGACGCTCTATCGCGAGCCGGGCTTCCTCGCCGCCCTCGACAGGGCCAAGGCGGAAGCCGGTCCGGCCGTGCAGATCGACGGCCCCTATCGCCGCGACCAGCTCGGCCGCCTGATGGCCGCCGTCGACTGGGTGCTCGTCCCGTCGACCTGGTGGGAGAACGCGCCGCTCGTGATCCTCGAGGCCTTCCGACACGGCCGCCCCGTCATCGCCGCCGATATCGGCGGCATGGCCGAGCTCGTGCAGCACGAGTCCAACGGCCTGCTCTTCCGTGCGCGCGATGCGCACGACCTCGCGCGCACGCTGCGCCGCGCCGTCGGCGACGAGCGGCTGTGGCCGCAGCTCGCCGCCGGCATCGCATCGCCGCCGACACCCGCCCAGCTCGCCGATCGCCACGCCGAGCTCTACGCGGCGCTGCCGACCGCCTCCCTCGCCCGCTCAGCCTGACCCGCACCATGGACAACAGCCAGACAGACGACCTGCCGATCTCCGACATCGATCCCGCGGCGAGCCCGCCGACGGCGACCGTCGATCTCGGCCTCCTCCTCGATCCGCGGACGATGATCACGATCGGTCGCGGCAGCGCGGCCATGCCGGAGTCCGCCGAGATCCGCACCGGCGGCGGCGAGCCGGCCGGGCGCTGGCGCGCGCTGAACATGCCGCATGACGGCCAGCTGCGCTTTCTCGGCGTGCTGGTCACGCCGAACGTGCTGCGCGCGCAAGCCGGCGGCATCGACCTCCAGGCCGAGACGGGCAGCGTGCGCCTGCCCGACGCCGGCCGCGTCGAGCTCGACTACGGCGCCCTGATCGAAGCGCTGCGCGACGAAGGCATGGATGTCGGCCGCTGCTTCGAGTTCCTGCGGCGGGCGCTCGTGACGCCCGGCGCCAGCCCCGAGCAACCGGTCTGGCGTTTCCTCTTCGGCATGCTCTCCGCCATCTCGCGCCAGGACGGATTCGTCGAGATCCTCGGCTCGCCGGAGGGCGGCGGCCTGCTGCTCCAAGGCTGGTCGGTGCACCTGCCGCCCGGCGCCCTCGATCTCGGCATCCTCGCCGGCAGCTTCGAGATGGGGCGCGCGACGATCGCGACCTTCGAGCGGCCGGACCTGCCCGCCACGGCGCGCGGGCTCGTCGCCCATGTACCGCAGCTGTCGGTCGACCCGGGCGCGGTCCAGCGCATCCACTTCCGGGCGGGCGAGGAGTATCTGCATCTCGACGTCGTCGAGCGGCGGCTGGTGCTCGGCCCCGAGGAGACGGCCGGCCATCTCCGCGACGTGCAGGCGAAGCTCAAGGCCGAGCCGGCGATCCTCGGCGCGCTGCGCCGCCTGTGCCGCCCGCGCTTCACCGGCATCGACACCGTCACCACCCTGACGCAGCCCGTGCGCATCGCCGCGGATCTCGCGCTGCATGCCGCCGGCGCCGGCGTCTTCGTCTCCGGATGGCTCCTCGATCCCCGCCGCCTCGTGCGCGACGTGACCCTGCGCAGCAGCGCCGGGCGGGTGATCGGCCGCGTCGACGAGGCGTGGGTGCGCCTGCCGCGCGCCGATGTCAGCCAGGGCTTCGCCCAGGACGCGCTCTTCGCCGCCGACCTGGCGCGACCGCACGACCAGCGCCACGGCTTCATGGCCTTCGTGCCGTCGGAAACGACGATCGCCGCCGAGGAGACGCTCTACCTCGAGCTCGGCCTCGGCGACGACGCCTGCGCCTTCGCCCCGCTGCGCCTCGAGCGGCCGGAGCCCGGCGCCGTGCTCAGCCGCCTGCTGGGCTCGGTCAATCTCGACGATCCCGCGATCGAGGAGATCGTCAGCCGGCATCTCGGCCCGCTCGCCGCCGCACTCGGCACCGCACGGCGCGGCAACGACGTCGCTGCGTCGCCGCGGAGCTTCGGCACGCTGCCCTGGCGCATCGCCGTCTCCGTGATCACCGCCCTTCCCGCGGAGTTCAAGGATCTCGACGTCAATCTCGCGCAGCTCGCCGGCGATCCCGACCTTGCGGATTGCGAGATGATCTTCGTCGCGCCGAGAACCGGCGGCGAGCGCGCGGCCGCGGCGCTCAAGCGCGGCGCGGAGTTCTACGGCGCGGCGGGCACACTGGTGCTGACCGACCGCAGCCTCGACCGCTTCGAGGCGATGGAGGTCGGCGCACGCCATGCCCGCGGCGACCTGCTGCTGTTCCTGTCGCCGTCCGTCCTGCCGCGCGAGCGCGGCTGGCTCGGCCGGATGCGCAAGGCGCTCGCCGGCCTGCCCGCCCCGGGCGTCCTCAGCCCGACGCTGCTCTACGAGGACGAGTCGATCCGCTTCGCGGGCTCGGCCGAGCCGCCGCCGCAGAGCGCGATCGCCTCGCTCGGCCGCTTCGCCGGCTACTCGCAGCACTGGCTCGCCAGCCGCGAGCTCGCGCCGGTCTGGGCCGGCACGATGGACTGCGCCCTGATGCCGCGCCAGCTGTTCGAGAGCTGCGGCGGCTTCTCGCGCGTCCTGCTCGGGCCCGAGTTCAAGAACGCCGACTTCGCGCTATCCCTGCGCACGCAGGGACAGCGCGCCTACTGGCTGCCCGACGTGTCGCTCTATGCGCTCGACGAGCCCGAGACCCCCGACGCCAACGAATACTGGACCCGCGTGCGCGCCCTGGTCGATCGCTGGGCCTTCTCCCAGCAATGGTCGCCCGTGCTCGCCGCCTGAAGATCGGTGCCATGACCCGCATCCTGATGCTCTCCCACGGCCACCCCTCCTTCTCGATCGGCGGAGCGGAGGTCGCGTCCTACAACCTGCACAAGGGCCTCAACACGCTGGACGGCGTGGAATCGCATTACCTCGCCCGCGTCGGCCCGCCGATCGCGCGCCATCGCGATACGCCGTTCATGAGCCTGCGGCAGAAGGAGCGCGAGACGCTCTTCTATGCCAACGACTACGACTACTTCCGGCTGTCGAACCGCGACCTCGAGGCGCTGACCGGCGACTTCGAGCGCTTCGTCGCCGACGTGAAGCCGGACGTCGTCCACTTCCACCACTTCCTCGGCTTCGGCATGGAGGCGATCCGCGCGGTGAAGCGCGCGGCGCCCGCCGCCCCCATCGTCGTGACGCTCCACGAGTACCTCAGCATCTGCAACAACCACGGGCAGATGGTGAAGTCGAAGAACCATGCGCTGTGCTCGCGCTCCTCGCCGGCGGAATGCAACGTGTGCTTCGCCGACATCTCGCCCGCGCAGTTCATGCGCCGCGAGCTGTTCATCAAGAGCTTCTTCGCGGAGTGCGACGCCTTCATCTCGCCCTCGCAGTTCCTGCTCGAGCGCTATGCCGCGTGGGGCCTGCCGCGCGAGAAGCTGCACATGTTCGAGAACGGCCTCGACGGCGGCCAGCCGGCGCCGCCGCGCCCCGCGCCGCGGGACGGCCGCCGCAACCGCTTCGGCTATTTCGGCCAGCTGACGCCGTTCAAGGGCGCCAAGGTCCTCGTCGAGGCGGTCGGGCGCGTACCGGCCGAGGTCTGGGGCGAGGACTCGACGCTCAACATCTTCGGCGGCAACCTCGAGGTCCAGCCCGAGGCCTACCAGCAGGAGTTCAAGCGCCTGATGCAGCAGGCCGGACGGCGCGTCCGGTTCTTCGGCAGCTACAAGAGCGCCGACCTGCCGCAGCTGATGCGCGAGATCGACTGGGTGGTCGTGCCGTCGACCTGGTGGGAGAACTCGCCGGTCGTGATCCAGGAGGCGTTCTTCCACGGCCGCCCGATCATCACGAGCGACATCGGCGGCATGGCCGAGAAGGTCCAGCACGGCGTCGACGGCCTGCACTTCCGCGCCTCGAGCGCCGAGAGCCTCGTCGACCGCCTCGTCGAGGCGATCCGCGCGCCGGCGCTGTGGGGAAAGCTGCGCGCGCGCATCCGGCCGCCGGTCACCGCCGAGGCCGCCGCCGCGCAGCATCTCGAACTCTACGGGCAGCTGCTGGCAAGGCGCCAGGCCAAGCCCGCCGCCGGCCGCCGGCGCCTCGCCGCCGTGGCCGCGGCATCCTGATCACGGAGTCACGACGCATGAGCAAGACCCTCCTCGTCACCGGCGGCGCCGGCTATGTCGGCAGCCATTGCGTGTCGGCGCTGCTGGACCAGGGCCACCGCGTGGTCGTGTTCGACAACCTCCAGCAGGGCCACCGCGCTGCAGTGCGCGCGCCGGCCGAGCTGGTCGTCGGCGACCTGGCGGACAAGAAGGCGCTCGCCGCCCTGTTCGCGACCCGCCGCTTCGACGCCGTCCTTCATTTCGCCGCGAATTCGCTGGTCGGCGAGTCGATGCAGAAGCCGTTCCTCTACCTGGGCGACAACGTCCAGAACGCGGTCAATCTGGTCGACACCTGCGTCGCCCACGACGTGAAGCGCTTCGTGCTGTCCTCGACCTGCGCGATCTTCGGCGAGCCCGACCGCGTGCCGATCGACGAGGACGTGCGCATCGCGCCCGGCAACGCCTACGGCGAGTCGAAGTACCTGATCGAGCGCATCCTCGCCTGGGCCGACCGCATCCACGGCCTGCGCTACGCGTGCCTGCGCTACTTCAATGCCGCCGGCGCGCACCCCGACGGCACGCTGGGCGAGGACCACAATCCCGAGACCCACCTCATCCCGATCGCGCTCGACTGCGCGATGGGCCGGCGGCCGCACATGCAGATCTTCGGCGACGACTACGACACGCCGGACGGCACCTGCATCCGCGACTACATCCACGTCTGCGACCTCGCCGACGCCCATGTCCGCGTTCTCGACGCGCTCGAGGACGGCAGCCGCCACTACAACGTCGGCATCGGCAACGGCTACTCGGTGCGCGAGGTCCTGGACTCCGTCAAGCGGACCACCGGCGTCGACTTCGCCGTCAAGCTCGCGGCGCGCCGGCCCGGCGATCCGCCGCGGCTCGTCGCCCGCCCCGACAAGGTGATGCGCGAGCTCGGCTGGCGTCCGCGCTACGCGGCGATCGACGAGATCGTCGCCACCGCCTGGGCCTTCAAGAGAGCGCATCCGCAAGGCTACGGCCGCGGCGCCCTCGTCGCCGCCGCCTGACGACGATGGCCGGGCCGGGCAGCGAACGTTCGACCGACGAGCTGCGCGCGGGGATCAACCGCTGCGTGGGCGGGCTGATGTTCGCCGCCTTCGTGGGGCTGTTCATCAACGTGCTGCACCTGGCCGTACCCCTGTACATGATGCAGGTCTACGACCGGGTCATGAACAGCCGCAGCCACGACACGCTGCTGATGCTGACCGTGCTCGTGGTCGGCGCCATCGTCTTCATGACGACGCTCGACTTCATCCGCTCGCGCACCTTCATCATCACCGCCGAGAAGCTCGTCCATCGCCTCCAGGGCGGCGTCTTCCGCGCCGCCGTCGCGGACGCGCTGCGGACCCAGTCGCCGAACGCGACCCAGGCGACGCGCGACCTTCAGGAGCTGCGCCAGTTCATCACCACGGGGCCGGTGGCCCTGCCGATGGACGCGATGTTCTCGCCGCTGCTGCTCGGCGTGCTGTTCCTGCTCCATCCCGTCTACGGGATCGTCGCCGTCGCCGGCCTCGGCGGCATGCTGCTGCTGAGCCTCCTGATGGAGTTCGCGGCGCGGCGCCCGTCCGGCCACGCCAACGACGCGGCCCTGCGCGCGCACCAGGACGTCAACACCGCCATCCGGCACGCCGAGGTCATCGAGGGCATGGGCATGATCGGGGCGGTGCTCCGCCGCTGGCAACGCAGCCAACGCATCGCGCTCGACCTCGTCGGCGGCGGAAACAGCGCCGCGCGGGCGATCTCCGCGGTATCCCGCGGCTTCAGGATGGGCCTGCAGGTCGCGGTGCTGGCCGCCGGCGCGGAGCTCGCCATCGACGCGCTCGCCTCGGCGGGCAGCATCACCGCGGCGACGATCCTCATGGGGCGGTTCCTCGCCCCGTTCGACCAGCTCATCGACGGCTGGCGGCAATGGACGAATGCCGGCAGCGCGCTGGGTCGGCTGCGCCGGCTGCTCGCGCAGCATCGCGAGACCCGCAGCGCCACCCCGGTCGAGGCCGCCGACAGCCGCATCACCGTCGAGCGCGTGACGTTCGTCCCCAACGGCTCCGACCGCGCGGTGCTGCGGTCGGTCAGCTTCGCTCTCGAGCCCGGCGACGTGCTCGGCATCATCGGCCCCTCCGGCGCGGGCAAGTCGACCCTCGCGCGGCTTATGGTCGGCCTGTGGTCGCCGTCGTCCGGACGGATCTATCTCGACGGGCAGGACGTGTTCACCTGGGAGCGCGAGAGCTTCGGGCGCCAGGTCGGCTATCTGCCGCAGAACGGCGGGCTCCTGGACGGCACGATCCGCGAGAACATCGCGCGCATGGGCGAGGCCGACGCCGCCGCCGTCGTCGCCGCCGCCCGCCGCGCGGACGTCCACGACATGATCGGCCGGCTTCCGCTCGGCTACGAGACGCGGATCGGCGACGCGGGCTTCGTGCTCTCCGGCGGGCAGCGCCAGCGTGTCGCGCTGGCGCGGGCCCTGTTCGGGAGCCCGAAGCTGCTCGTCCTCGACGAGCCGAACGCCAATCTCGACGCCGCCGGCGAGCAGTCGCTGATGAAGACGATCACGGAATGCAAGGCCGCCGGCACGACGGTGATCATCGTCGCGCACCGCACCTCGATCATGGCGGTCGCCGACAAGCTGCTGGTGCTGCGCGACGGCGCGGTCGAGCAGTTCGGCCCGCGCGCCGAGGTGATGCGCTCGCTGTCCACCACCAAGACGGCGGCGGCCGGCAACGTGACGCCGCTCCCGGCCGAGCGGAGCGCGCGCGCATGACCACCCTCGCCATCCCCGGGCACGGCCACGAGGCGGCGGACCCCGAGCCGAAGCTGCGCTCGACCGTCGTCGCCGGCCTGGTCGTCATCGTCGCCTTCGTCGGCGCCTTCGCCGGCTGGAGCCTGTTCGCGCAGCTCGACAGCGCCGTCATCGCGCAGGGTCGCATCGTCTCGGACAGCCAGCGCAAGATCGTCCAGCATCTCGAGGGGGGCATCCTGCGCGAGCTCCTGGTCCGGGAGGGCGACGTCGTGCGCGCCGGCCAGGCGGTCGCGCTCCTCGACACCACCCAGTCTGACTCCCAGCTCGGGCAGCTCGTCGGCCAGATCAACGCCGTGCAGGCGCGGATCGCGCGCCTGCGCGCCGAGCAGGAGGGCGAGCGCAAGCTCGTCCTGCCCGAGGACCTGCGCGGCAAGGCGCAATCCGAGCCGGCACTCGCCGAGACGCTGCTCGCCCAGCAGCGCCTGTTCGAGGCTCGCTGGCGCGCCCATGACAGCGCGATCGCCGTCGTGCGCAAGCGCATCGACCAGATCCACGAGGAGATGACCGCCGCGCAGGCGCAGTTGACCGCCGTAACGCTGCGCATCTCCTCGCTCGAGGACGAGCTGCGCGGCGCGCGCCAGCTCCTCTCCCAGGGCTTCGAGCGCCGCACGCGCGTGCTCGACCTCGAGCGCAGCCTCGCCGACCTGCGCGGCAAGCTCGGCGAGTATCGCGGCTTCATCGCGCGCGGCGAGCAGATGGTCGCCGGCGCGAACCTGGAGATCGGGAACCAGACCGACATGCGGCTGTCGGACATCGCGCGCGAACTGCAGGAGGCCCGAGTCCTCGAGGCCGACCTCACAGACCGCATCCGCGCCGCCCGCGACGTCCGCCAGCGCCGCGAGATCGTCAGCCCGCAGGACGGCACCGTCACCGACATCCGCCTCGTGACGCCGGGCGGCGTCATCGGCCCGGGCCAGCCCGTCATGGACATCGTGCCGCTCGACGACGAGCTGATCGTCGAGGCGCGCGTCATGCCCCAGGACAGCGACTCCGTCCGCGCCGGCCTGCCCACCCAGATCCGCCTCACCGCCTACAAGCGCGCCATCGCGCCGTTGGTCGACGGCGAGCTCACGTACATCTCGGCCGACATGCTGCAGGACGTTCGCACCGGCGATCGCTACTTCCTGGCGCGCGCCCGGCTGTCGCGCGATTCCCTCGCCCAATGGCGGAACGTGAAGCTCAATCCGGGCATGCCGGCGGAGATCCTGATCCTCACCGGCGAGCGACGCGCCATCGAGTACCTCGTTCAGCCGCTCTTCGAGCGCTTCCATCGCGCGATGCGCGAGGAATAGCCGGACCCGTCCCGCGCGCCGGCGCCCGGCCTTGCGCCGCCAGCCGACCGCGACCTAGTCGACCGAGAAGGCGTCGACCGGCGCCGTGAACAGCCCGATGGCGACCTGGACGCAGACGGCGAGGACGAGCCCGGCGAGCACGACGCGCAGCTTCTCGCCCGGCAGCTTCGCGCCGAGGCGCGCGCCAAGCTGGGCGCCGATGACGCTCGTCCCCGCCAGCACGACTCCCAGCATCACGTCGACGGCGTGGCTCGTCATCGCCTGAAGCACCGTCGTGGCCGCCGAGGTGATCGCGATCTGCACCAGCGACGTCCCGATCGTGGTCGACGTGCGCATGCCCAGCACGTAGATCATCGCCGGAACCATCACGAAGCCGCCGCCGACGCCCATGATCGCCGTCAACGTGCCGACCATCAGGCCGATCGCGACCGGCAGCAGCGCGCTGATGTACAGCTGCGAGCGCCGGAACCGCATCTTGAGCGGCAGATTGTGGATCCAGAAGTGGCGGCGCTTGCGGCCGACCGGGGGCTGGCCGGCGCGCTGGCGCCGGATGGTCCGGACGCTCTCGACCATCATCGTCGAGCCCAACGTGCCGAGGAGCAGCACGTAGCAGAGGCCGATCACGAGATCGACCTGGCCCAGCGAGCGCAGCAGCACCAGCAGGCGCACGCCGACCGTGGCGCCGACCAGGCCGCCGGCGGTGAGCGCGATCGCCATCGCGAGGTCGACATTGCCCCGCCGCCAATGCGCCAGCGCACCGGACACCGACGACGCCATCACGGGCATGGCGCCGGTCGCCACCGCGAATTGGGCCGGGATGCCGACCAGCATCAGCAACGGGGTCAGGAGGAAGCCGCCGCCGACCCCGAGCAGCCCCGACAGGAATCCGATGCCGCCGCCGAGCGCCGCCGGCACCAGCGCGGAGATCGTGATGTCGGCGATGGGCAGGTGGAGGTCGAGCATGCGCGGACGGCCGGGTCGATGCGATCGAAACGTCGTGGCAGCGATACGGCGGATGCCGCGCGCGCGGTCACGCCGATCCCTCGCGGCAGACCTGCAGCGAGAGCGTGCGGGACACCACCGCGGGTGACATGGAGCGGCGGCCTGCGGTATCCAGTCCCGCGTGTTCATTCGCCGCTCCCGCGTCCATCCCCTGACGACACTCACCACGCCCGTGGCGCGCCGGAAGTACATCAAGGAGCAGCTGCTCGTGATCTGCGTGCCGAGGGCCGGCACGACCGTCCACGAGATGATCCCGCCGCGCAGTGCGCTGGTCGGGCGGTTCCGCGAGGGCGGGGTCATCTGCGAGGTCGCTGACGAGACCGCGCCCGGGCTTCAGAACTTCGTCAGCCGGCTGCGCCGGGCGGCGACCGGCTTCCTCACCCGCCCTGCGAGCGACCAGATCGTCGAGCTGCTGCACAGCGAGGTCGAGATGGTCGGCCGGTACGACGCGACGCTGCGCCGGATCGAGCGGATCGACCGCCCCGACGCGCTGGCGGCCTGGCTGGATCCCGAGCCCCTGCCGCCGGATGCGCGGGATTCGGGCCCGGACTACCTGATGCGGCTTTGGGAGGACGTGGTGGTCGCTCTCGGCCTGAGCTCCGTCACGGACCCGACCGCGGTCCGCCGGGCCAGCAAGCAGATCGGCTTCCTCGCCGAGGACTACCAGGCCGCCGGGCTGACCCGCGGCGCGGATGAGCTGGGAATGCTTGCCATGTGGCTCGAGAGCCAGCGCAACCCGGCGCCGAGCGACGATCAGCGCAACAGCGAGTAGATCCCCAGGCCAAGGGCCGACAGCGAGACCAGCGACAGGAACGCGACGACGCGCTTGAGCCAACGCTCGGCCGCGTCGCGGCGCGGCCGCTCGGCCTCGGCCTCGCGGACCGAGGCGAGCGCCTCGTCGATGCGGGCCTGGACCGTCTCCAGCGTCTGGATCTGGCGCGCCACCAGGCCCTGCGCATTGACCAGGCTCTCCAGCGCGGTGGAGAAGCGCTGCGTCTCGTCCGACACCTCGGAGAGGCGGGCATGCGCCGTCGTGCGCACCTGCTTGACCGCGCCGATCAGCGCGTTCTCGAGGCTCGCCTGCACGACGCGGAATTCGTCGAGCCAGCGCCCCAGCGCCTCCGGGATCGCCCCGATCGGCACGACCGGGGTCTGCGGGCCCGCCGCGCGCGGCTTCGGGGCCTCGCGGTTCAGCAGCTCGACGCGACGTTCGCTGCCGGGCTCCACGACCGCCGCCGAGACGCGGTGCTTGGCGTCGACGGGCAGCGGCCGCTCGACGCGGATGTCGAAGGCGTGGCGGCCGTCCCCGACGCCGTTCTGCGCGAGGTCCTCGCGCAGGCGGTCCGCAAGGCCGCGGGCGATCGGCGCGCCGTCGACCAGGATCTCGACCTCGACCGGCGTCGACGGTGCGCGCCGATCCCAGGCCCAGCCGGTGACGCGGGTCTCGTAGACGCGGTCGAGGGCGCCGCCGAGCGGCTCCTCGACGGTCGCGTCGAGCGTGACGCGGGCAACGCGCCGGGCGCCCTCAGGCGGCATGCTTGATCGCCGGATCCGACGACGGCGCGGTGTCGCGCATGCGATTTGCAAGGCCGTTCTCGTCGAGGAACCGCTTCATCTCGCGATAGCCGCGCCAGCAGGCGCGGTTGAACTTCTCGAACCTCGCCTGGTCCCAGTAGGATTCCAGGTCGAACGGCTCGCCCTTGTAGACGTCGAAGGACGGGATCTGGAAGGTCTCCACGAACTCGGCCGTGCGGCTGTCGTAGGTGAAGTAGATCGACGGCACGCCGTTCGACAGCGCGATCAGGTTGCCGTGCAGGCGATAGCCGAGGACAAGCTGCTGCCGGCGGACGATCGCGTCGTACTCGGCGACGATGTCGGAGTAGAAGAGGCGGCTCTCGTAGATCCGGCGCATCGGATCGTCCTCACCCTGCAGCCACTTGTGCTTGGCGAGCTCCTCCATGGCGTCGGCGCGCTGCTCGGGCGTGCCGAACACGATCTTCTTCTCCTCGATCTCGCCCTGCGCCATCACGGTCACGTCGAAGCGCGTGGCCAGCGACAGGATCGACTCGCGCTGCAGGTCGAGATAGCGCTGGATGTCCGGCGAATAGGTCGCGGAGACCTCGCGGCGCAGCGTGTATCCCAGCTGCTTGATCGTATCGAGCGGCGGCAGGTCGATGCGGTTCTCCGGATTGTTGTGCCGGTACAGCGTCGGGCAGCCGATGATCCGGACGTTCTTGACGCCAAGCGACCACAGCACGTCGGCGGTGTAGATGCCGCGCACGCCGATGGTGACGCAGCGGTCGGCGATCGCGCGCATCACGTCGCGCGTCTGCTCGGAGAGCTCGAGGGTTCCCTTCGACGGCGCCTGGGCGCCGATGCCGAAGGCAATGACCGGGATCTTCAGGCGCTTGATCACGTCGAGCGCCACCTCCCAGTTCATGCTGGAGTTCAGGTAGTTGGAACCGCGCAGGAAGACGAAGTCGAACTCGGCATTGGCGCGGTCGATCGCCTTCTGGTTCACCTCGCGGATGTCCAGCACCTCGACCTCGTCGTAGTCGAAGAGCTTCAGCGAGGAGTCGTGGACGAAGGCGTCGCCGATGTTGTGGTAATGGTTGATCGATCGTTGGATGTCGTGGGCACGGTACCAGCGCACGCAATCATGGTCGTACACCTCGCCGGCCGGGATCATGACCAGGATCTTGCGCATCAGGCTCTAACCTCCGGATGGGAGAGGCGGTGCGGCGCCGAGTGTCGCCGCGGTCCGGCCTCCGGAACGGCCGATTGAACCCCGGGAGCGTTTGGAATTCGTTAAGGCCGATGCCCTGAGCCTGGACGCCTCCCCCTCGCCCCCAGCCCGGACCCCCCATGCGAACCATCGCCATGCTCGCCGCCGCCGTCCTTGCCGCCCTGGGCGCCGCGACCGGGACGCAAGCGCTGGAGGTCCGGGTCGAGGGCCTGCCCACGGAGGTGTTCCGCTGGAGCGCCGACCGCTGCGAGACCTGGCACGTCCCCGACGCCCCGGCCCGCGCCTTCCGCACGGCCGACGGCGGCGTGCGGCTGATCGCGGCCCACCACCGCAATCGGTTCATGGCGGGCGAGCAGCTGCGCGGGGCCCGGGTCGACTGCGCCGTGGCCTTCCACGGCGGCGGCGCCGACGCCCCCGAGGCCTATGACGACAAGCTCTGGCTCAGCGCCCTGTGGACCGACGACGGCACGACGGTCCACGCGCTGGCGCATGCCGAGTTCCACGGCCAGACGCGGCCGGCGCATTGCCCGGCGGCCCAGTACATGGCGTGCTGGCGCAACCAGCTCGTCCATGTCGTTTCCTATGACGGCGGCCGGCATTTCGAGCGCAACGGCGTCGCCCTGGTCGCAGGCCTGCCGTACCGATTCGACGGCGCGCTGGGCCGGCGCTCGGGCTATTTCGAGCCGAGCAACATCGTGCGCGGGCCCGGCGGGCTCTACGCGTTCCTCTGGGCCGAGGCGATCGGCGCGCAGCGCCGCGGCGCCTGCCTGATGCGCACCACCGACATCGCCGATCCCGAGGCCTGGCGCGCCTGGGACGGCGGCGATTTCACGGTGCGCTTCCGCGACGCCTATCGCGACCCGATCGCCGAACCGGCCCGGCACGTCTGCGCGCCGATCGCGCGGCTCGACGGCGTCGTCTCCGGCGTCGTTCGCCATCGCCCGAGCGGCCGCTACATCGCCGTGTACGCGACGGTCCGAGCGATGCCCGACGGAAGCCGCCGCGGCGGCGTCTGGGCGACGCACTCCGCCGATCTCACCGCATGGAGCGAGCCGGCGCTGCTGATGGAGCTGCCGCTGATGTGGGCGCGCGACTGCGCGGCGCCGGCCGCGTGGGCCTATCCGGCGCTGCTCGATCCCGACAGCGAGGCGCGCAACTTCGACGAGATCGGCGCGCGCGCCGACCTCTACCTCACCCGGTTCAACCTCGGCGCCGACTGCAAGCTGACGGCGGACCGCGACCTCGTGCGCTTCGGCGTCGCCATCCGACCCTGACCGTCGCGCGCCACCGCCTCGATCAGTGCGATGTGGCGCGGCAGCAGGTCCCGCGCGGCGTAGCGCTCGATCGCCGTCGCGCGCGCGGCGGTGCCGAGGCGAGCCGCCATGGCGCGGTCGTCGAGCAGGGCGCCGATGCGCTCGGCGATCGCGGAGGGCGCGTGGAAGTCGGCGAGCAGGCCGCTCTCGCCGTCGGCGATCACCTCGCGGACGGGCGCGGTGTCGGAGCCCACGATCGGGGCGCCGCAGGCCATCGCCTCGATCAGCGACCACGACAGCACGAAGGGGACCGTCAGGTAGACATGCGCCTGCGTGGTCTGCAGCACGCGGCGGTAGCCCTCCCAGGGCAGCGTGCCGAGGAAATGGACTCGGCCGCGATCCAGGCCGGGCAGCCGCTCGAGCATGATCTCCTTCCAGCCGCGGCCGTCGGGCGGCGGTCGGCCGTAGAAGGTCCGGTCCTCGCCGAGCACGAGCGCGTGCAGCTTCGGCCGCCGCGCGGCCAGCTCGGCGATCGCGGACATGAAGGCGGGGAAGCCGCGATAGGATTCGAGGCCGCGCGTGGCATAGCTCACGACCTCGGCGTCGTCGGGCAGGCCGGCGATGCCGAGCTCGGCGATCGTCCCGGCGAGCGGCTGCAGCGCGTCGGTGTCGACGCCGTCGTGCAGGATCTCGAGCTTGGGCCGGTACGCGTCGGGGAACTGCGCGTGCTGAAACGCCGTGGGCGTCAGCCCGCGCGCGCAGGTCTCGAGCTCGAGCAGCAGCTGGGCATTGCGGGTCGGGATGCGGAGCGCGTCGTCCGGCGACACGTCGGCGGGATCGTGGAAGTCCGCGTCGCCCCCGCGGGCGCGGTAGAACCACTCGAAATAGCCGAGGGTCGGGACGCCGCGGAACGCCTCGCCGAGATAGAGGCCCGGACCGAACCCGGCATGGGCGCAGATCACGTCCGGCCGGAAGCCGGACTGGGCCAGCTCGCGCGCCGCGCGATACGCCGCCTGGCCGTGCAGGACGGCGGTCTCCATGCCCTGCAGGTAGTGGTGGGTCTCGGCCCGCGCCGCCCGCGCGGGCATGTACCGCCGGATCTCGATCCCGGGCGCGGGCGCCCCCTCGCCCTCGGCATGCAGGAAGACGCAGCGGTCGCCCCGCGCGGCCAACGCCGCGGCCAGGCGGCCGTACTGGCCGGGATAGAAGCGATGGGCGAAGAGGACCTTCATCGAGGCTCCGGCGCGGGCGGGGATATCGACGGCAGGCTAGGAACTGCGCGTTAGCGGATCGTCAACGCTGACGGCCCAGTGTTGCGGCATGCGCATCCTCGTCACCGGCGGAGCAGGTTTCATCGGCTCGGCACTCGTCCGACGCCTCATCGGCACCACCCCGGCCGAGGTGCTCAACGTCGATGCGCTCTCCTGCACCGGCAACCTGGCGAACGTGGCCGACGTCGCGCGGTCCTCGCGCTACGCCTTCATGCAGGCCGACATCGGCGACGCGCGCGCAATGGCCGGCGTGCTCGAGCGCTTCACGCCGGACCGCATCTTCCATCTCGCCGCGGAGACGCAGGTCGACCGCTCCATCGACGATCCTCTCGCCTTCATCCAGACCAACGCGATCGGCACGGCGACGCTGCTGCAGGTCGCGCAAACCTACTGGCAGCGCCTGTCTCCGGCGGCGCGCGAGGGGTTCCGCCTCATCCACGTGTCGAGCGACGAGGTGTTCGGCAGCATCGAGCCGAGCGAACGCCCCACCGAGGCGACGCCCTGGAATCCGAACTCCCCCTACGCCGCAAGCAAGGCCGCGAGCGACCATTTCGTGCGCGCCTGGCATCGCACCTACGGCCTGCCGACGATCGTGACGCACGCCTCGAACAACTACGGGCCCTACCAGTTCCCCGAGAAGCTCATCCCCCTCGCCATTCTCAACGCCCTCGAGGGCAAGCCGGTCCGCCTCTACGGCTCGGGCCTGCAGGAGCGCGACTGGCTGCACGTCGACGACCATGTCGACGCGCTGCTGCACATCGCCCAGAACGCCCGACCCGGCAGCAGCCATGTGATCGGCGGCCGTTCGCCGCGGCGGAACTGCGATGTCGTCGCGGCGATCTGCGGCGTGCTCGACCGGCTGGTGCCGGAATCGGCGCACAAGCCGCACGCGACCCTGGTCGAGGCCGTCGCCGACCGCCCCGGACACGACGCGCGGCACGCCGTCGACGATGCCCGGCTCGCCGCCGAGCTCGGCTGGACGCCCCGCATCGGCTTCGAGGAGGGCCTGCTGCGCACCGTCGCCTGGTACATCGCCAACCGGCGCTGGTGGATCGGCGCGCGCACCCGCCTCCATGACGGGGAGCGTCTCGGCCTCGCCCGGGCCGGCTGACCTTCAGGGCTTCGGCGCGGCGTCACGCAGGGCCCTGCGCAGGACCTTGCCCATCGAATTGCGCGGCAGCGCCGCCTCGAAACGGAACTCCTTCGGCACCTTGTAGGGCGACATGGCGGCGCGACAGCTTGCGGCCAGCGCCTCCGCCGTCACGTCCGCACCAGGGCGCCGGACCACGAAGGCGGTCACCGCCTCGCCCCAATAGGCGTGCGGAAGGCCAACGACCGCGCATTCCTGCACGCCGGGATGGGCGAGCAGGATCTCCTCGACCTCGCGCGGATAGACGTTCTCGCCGCCGGTGATGATCATGTCGTTCTTGCGGTCGACGAGGTAGAGGAACCCCTCCTCGTCCATGCGCGCGAGATCGCCGGTCACGAACCAGTCGCCGCGCATCGCCTTCTCGGTCGCCTCGGGCAGGTTCAGGTAGCCCGAGAACATGTACGGCGAGGAGCAGGCGAGCTCGCCGACCTCGCCGCGCGGCACTTCGGCGCCGTCGTCGCCCAGCACGCGGATCTGGGTCGCCGGCAGCGGCAGGCCGACGCATTGCGTCTTGCGCAGCTGGTCGGCCGGCCGCAGGGCGGTCACGATCGAGGTCTCGGTGCAGCCGTAGCGCTCGTAGAGCCGGCCCTCGCCGAAGAACTCGATGATGCGCTCCTTCATCGCCTGCGCGAGCGGCGCGGTCCCGGAGACGACCGCCTTGAGCGAGCTGACGTCGTACCTGCGCGCCGCCTCGCCCATCGCGAACAACGCGCTGAAATGCGTCGGCACCATGTAGGTGTTGGTTGCGCGGATCTCCTGGATCGTGGTCAGCATGCGCTCGAGGTCGAAGCGCGGCAGCAGCTCGACGAAGCCGCCGAAGAACAGGGGCGTAAGAGTCATCAGGAAGCCGGCGCCGTGGAAGAGCGGGGTCAGCGTGATCGCGCGGTCGTCCGGGCCGTAGCAGCCGTGGTCGGCGCCGATCGCGTAGGCCGAGAGGATGCGGCCGCGATGCGACAGCATCACGCCCTTCGGCCGGCCGGTCGCGCCCGAGGTGTAGGGGATCGAGAAGATGTCGCGCTCGTCCGTGCGCACGCGGCACATCGCGTCCGACGACCGCGCCAGCGCGTCCTCGTAGCGCCGGTCGAGCACGATGACGTGGCGCACCGACCCGGGCACGGCCGCGCGCGCCTTCTCCTCCAGGGCCGGGTCGACGAACAGGACCCGCGCGTCGGAGTCCTCGCAGATGAAGGCGATCTCGGCCGTCGAGGCGGCCGGGCCGATCGTGGCCGATGCGACCCCGGCGAGGGAGGCTCCCGCGACGATCTCGATGTATTCGAGCCGGTTCGGCAGCAGCACGGCCGCGCGGTCGCCGTGGCGCAGGCCGAGGCCCTCGTGGACCAGATTGGCGACGCGCCGTATGCGTGCCGCGAGCTGCGCATAACTCAGGCCGCGTCCGCTCTCGCGGATCGCCAGCCTGTCCGGCGTGCGCCGCGCGGCGGAGAAGATGCCGTCGGCGATGGTCATGCCGCGGGCATTGCCGGCCCGCTGGGTCGGGATCTGGGAAGTGCTCATGGCGGAGTCGGGCTCATCATGAGGGCGTTGAAGCGCCGGTCGGGCCACAGCGTCAACCTGACACCGCGCCGCACCGCGGAGACGTTGGCGGCATGGAAGACCGGGATCACCGGCAGCTCCGCCGCGACCAGCCGGTTCGCCTCGTCGAAGGCCGCCAGCCGGGCGCGCGCGTCCATCGCGGCCATCGCGCGCTCGAGGGCGGCGTCGAAGATGGGATTGGAATAGCGCATGCGGTTGGTCATGCCGTTGCCGCGCCTCTCGTCCCAGGTCGCCAGCAGGCTGCGCAACGGCACGTTGGCCGTGATGCCGCCCTGCGCCGCCAGGATGGCACTCAGCTCCTGGCGGCCCGAACGCGCCAGATAGACCGGCGTCGGCAGGTTCTGCACCTCGACCGCCAGGCCGAGCCGCGACCAGACCTGCGCGATCGCCTGCGCCACCGCCGGATCGCGCAGGAAGCCGTTGGCGTCGACATGCAGCGTGATCCGGAACCCCTCGCCCCAGCCGGCCTCGCGCAACAGAGCGCCGGCTCTGCCGATGTCGATCGGCTCAGGCCTGAGATCCGCCGAGGCGCCGTGCAACCCGGGGGCGATCAGCTGCGCGGCGGGCACGGCGGTGCCGACCATCACGCGCTCGGCGATGGCCTCGCGCGGGATCGCCAACGACAAGGCGCGGCGCACGCGGACATCTGTCAGCGGATTGCGCGCCAGCGGCGATCCGTCCTTGGCGGTCACGAACGGGCTCTCGGCGCGCACGAGGTCGAGCACCAGCACCATCGTCGTGGTCGACGGCACGGCGACGATCGCGATGTCGGGACGGCCGCGCAGGCTCTCGACCCCGGTCGGCGGCAGCGCGTTGATCGCCTGCACGTCGCCGGCGAGCAGTGCGGCCGTGCGCGCGCCGTCGTCGGCGATGGTGCGCTCCTCGACGCGGGCCCAGTCGGCCTTCCCGCCCCAATATCCGTCATGGCGCTCCAGCGTCAGATGTTCGTTGGGGCTCCATCCGGCGAAGCGATAGGGCCCGGTGCCGTTGACGTGGCGTCCGGCGTTGAAGTCGTCCGTCGTCGCCTCGGCCGGCGTGCGCCAGGACCCGATCATCACGTAGGGCAGGTCGAAGAGCAGCAGCGGCTTCGGCACGTCGGTCACGAGCCGGAGCGTCGTGTCGTCGACCGGCACGACCTTCACGCCGGCGATGTAGCGCGAGAACGAGCTCGGACTGCGCGGGATCCGGAATACGCGATCGAAGCTCCACACGACGTCCTGCGAGGTGAACAGGCTGCCGTCGTGAAACCGCACGCCGCGGCGCAGCGTGAACTCCCAGGTGAGCGGATCGACGATGCGCCAGGACTCCGCCAGCCGCGGCACCGGCTGGCCGTGCTCGTCCAGCTCGACGAGCCGCTCCCAGATCGCGGCATGCGCCGACGCCGTGGCGAAGGTCGCGTAGAAATGCGGATCCATCGTCGTGAGCGGCAGCTTGACGCCGAGCCTGAGTTCCTGCGCTTGCACCGCGCTCGCCAGGCCGAGCGCGACGAGGGACGCGGCCCAGCAGCGCAGCATCACCGCGCCCCCAGGCAGGCATAGACGGCGTCGCGCAGCCGTCGCGCGTGGGGGCTCTCGGCGCTGCCGCCGGGATAGGCGCGGTTCGGGGCATAGGCGAAGCCGAGCTTCGCGTCGGGGTCGCCGAAGCACGTCGCGCCGCCGCGCCCGCCATGCCCGAAGGCCAGCGGGCCGCCGGAGATGCCGACGTCGTCGGGCAGGCGGAACCCCCATCCCATGCGCACGACCTTGCCGGTCACCGCCTCCTTTTCGTGCCACGCCGTCGACGTCGCGTGCGCGCGCGTCGCCGCGCTCCAAAGCCTCTCGCCGCTCGCCAGCGCGTCGTAGATCGTGGCCAGCGCCCGGGCATTGCCGTGGCCGTTGATGGCGTAGAGCTCGGCGCCGCGATGCCGGCGCGAGTTGCGGTCTTCCGGCGCGTCGAGCCCGCGCATGATGCGCACGGGAAGCCCATTGGGATCAGGCTGCACGGCAGGCCGCGCCTCCAGGAAGGACGCGCAGCGCGCGTCGTCATCGGCGGGTCGGCAGAAGGCGTAGTCGACGGCCAGCGGGCCTGCGACCTCGGCGCGCCAGAGATCGCTGAAGCGGGACCCCGTGGCGCGCCGCATCAACTCGCCGAGCAGGAACCCGTAGGTCAGCGAGTGGTAGACCGGCGCCGTTCCGGGCGGCGCGGCGGGCGCCTGGGCGGCGAGCAGTCCGCAGAAGCGCTGCCAGTCATGCGCGTCGCCCGGCCTCGCGGCCTCGGCGACCGCGAGGCCCGCGCGATGATCGAGCAGGTGGCGCAGCTTGAGCTCGGCCTTGTCGGCCTGTGCGAAGCCCGGCCACCAGCGCGCGACCGGCGCGTCGAGATCGAGCATGCCGCGATCGACGAGGCGATGGGCGACCAGCGCCAGCATCGCCTTTCCAACCGACATCATGTCGACGATCGTGTCGCGCGCCCACGGCCTGCTGCGCTGCGGATCGGCGAAGCCACCCCAGAGATCGACCACCGGTCGACCGTCGATCGACACCGCCACGCAGGCGCCGAGCTCGGCGACCGACGGATCGGCCTCGAAACCGGCGGCGAAGGCGTCGCGAACGCGAGCGAAACGCGGGTCGCAGTTTCCGTCGATCATGGCATCACGAACATGGCGCGCGTTCGCCCGAGCGCATTGGCCTGGAAGCGCGCCCGGCCGGTACGCGTCGCCCAGTTGTGGACCGAGTAGAGCAGCGGAACGACCGCCATGTCGCGGATCACCTCGCGCTGGGCGGCGGCGAGCAGTTCGCCGCGAGCGGTACCGTCGAGCGTGGTGAGCGCGCGCTTCATGATCTCGTCGAGCGCCGGGTTCGCGTAGCGCATGCGGTTGACCGTCCCGAATCCGCGCGGCGGATCGCGCGTCATGAGCAGGCCGCGGATCGTGCTCGCCGCGGTCGTCGAGTTGTAGGCGGCCATGAAGAGCGAGAACTCGAAGGCGTTGGCGCGCGTGATGAACACCGGCTGCGGCAGCGCCTCGACCTTCGCGGCGATGCCGATGCGCGCGAAGGCCTGGGCCAACGCCTGCAGCAGCGCGGCGTCGTTGGTGTAGAGGCCGCGCGTGCCGTGCAGCGTGACGCCGAAACCCTCGGCCCATCCGGCCTCGGCCATCAGCCGCCGCGCCAGGTCCAGGTCGAGCGCCAGCGGCGGCAGGTCCGCGGCGCGGCCTTCCGAGCCGGGCGAATTGACCTGGTTGGCCGGCACGGCGGCGCCGTCCATCACGCGCTCGACGAGGGCCGGCCGGTCGATCGCCAGGGACAGCGCGCGGCGCACGCGCACATCGCGGAACGGATTGGCCGCCAGCGGCTGGCCGGACTTGTCCGTCACGAAGGGCGAAGCCTCGCGCGTGGAATCCGGGAACAGGAACAGCGCCTCGCCCGAGGCCGTGGTCGCCAGCGCCACGCGCGCGTCCTTGCGCATCCAGGCGAGATCGGCGACCGCGACGCGCTCGATCACATCGACCTCGCCTGAGACGAGGGCCGCGGCGCGCGCCGCCGACGACGGGATCTCCTTGAGCGTCACGCCCTCCCAGGATTGCCGGGTCCCGAACCAGGCGTCGTTGCGCGCGAGCTCGAGCCCGCCCTGCGGCGTGAAGCGCAGGAGACGGTAGGGCCCGGTGCCGATCGCCGCGCGTCCCTCGGTGAAGTCCTTGGTCTCGGCCTCGGCGTGGAGCTTGCGGCTGACGATCCGTACGTAGGCGAGGTCGCGCGGCAGGAACGGGTTCGGCGCCTCGGTGCGGATGTGGATCGTCTGCGGATCGACGACGTCGATGCCGACGATCGAGCGCACGAACGGCGTGAACGGGTTGGGCGCACCGGCGAGGCGCCGGATGCGCTCGACCGAGAACACCACGTCCTCGGCCGTGAACGGCGTGCCGTCGTGGAAGCGCACGCCCTCGCGCAATGTGAACGCCCAGCGCGTGTCGTCGATCGCGCGCCAGCCCGTCGCGAGGCCGGGCATGAGCCGGCCCGGCGCCTCCTCCTCGACGAGACAATCGTAGAGATGCGCGAGCGCATTGATGTTCGGCGTCGAGCCCTCGTAGTGCGGATCCAGGGTCGTCGGCCCCTGCTGCACCGCGATCGACAGCGACTGCGCGAACGCAGGGACGACCACGAGCCAGAGCAGCAGCGCACACAAACACGCAGCTCCTCCCCCAGCCGTCCCCGTCGAAAAGGGGGACAGGCGTCGCGCAGCGAAGCCAGGGCGAGAGTCGCGGCGTGCAAACCCGACGCAGCATTTCCGAACCGTGCGGCTCTCCACTTGGCCGATTCGCGGCTTGTCTCCCTCTTCGACGTGGACGATTGAGGTGGCGGCCGCGCAGCCGATCACAACGCCACTCATCGCCCCGCCAGAAACGCCTCGATCGCCGCGACTCGCGCGGCATCGCTGTCCTCGACCTCGACGACCTTCGCATGCGGCATCAACGCCGCCGCACGCGGCAGGCAATGCGCGAAGAGGTCGGATTTCGACGCCGTCAGCAACGTCGGAACGCGCGGCATCGCGGCAAGGCGCTCCGGCAGGGGGTAGCGCAGGACGGCCTCCCACGCCGACGCATATGCCGCCGGATTCTTGACGGCCTCGCGAAGTCTTATGGTCAGACCCAGCGGATCCAGGCGCGGCGGCGCATTGCGCGAATTCTGCCGACGCCGATCGAACCAGGGCCACCAGAGCTCCTGATCGCGAAGCTGGTGCCAGACCCGCAGCAGATGGGTTCCATCCATCTCGGGCGCCGCCGACGGCGCGTAGCGCGGCGCAAGGTCCGTGCGCGCCGCCTCGTCGAGGCAGGGCGGCGCGACCAGTGTGAGCGAGCGCACCGCCTCGTTCATCGATGTCGCGAGTTCGACGGCGACGGCCCCGCCACCGCCCATGGCGACGACGTCCACCTCCGCGATCTCCATTTCGCGCAACAGGTGCCGAAGGGCGCCGACCCAGGTTCCGATCTCGACGAGTCCTGGAGGCAGATGAGTCGCATCGCTTTGACCCTGTCCGGGCAAGTCGACGGCCAGGAGCGATCGCCCGCGCCCCAACGTGCCGAGCATCGGGTCGACGAGAGCCGTCGATCCCGGCAGATCATGGATGAGCAGGACGGGCCGCGTCGTGGACAGCCCGCCGCGAGAGCGGATGAACAGGCTGCCACCGCCGAATTCCATCGACCGATAATCCGTCGTCGTCCGCCCCTCGATCGGCTTGCACGCCGGCGCCTCCGGCGGCACGTCGCCGGGATGCTGCGACAGGAGCTCCATCTCGCGCACCGTCGCCGCGAGCGGGTCGCGCGGCGTCTCGACGACCCAGGCGCCGGTGCCCTCGTACATCGGCTTGGTCTTGTAGAGGCTGTCGCCGGGCCGCAGCGTGAAGCACACCGGCACCTTGAGATCCGGCAGGACCTTGAGGCCGCGGCCGCGGAAGGCCGCGGCGTAGCCGATGCGATAGTCGTCGCCGGCGTCGAGAAGGTCGATCACGCCCTGGTGCAGGAACTCGGCGTCGGGCACGTCGGTGTCGGCGCGATGCGCGAGGTCGTGGTCGTGCCACGGCCAGAACACGTGCTGCTCGCGATAGCGGTACCAGAGCCAGAGCAGATGGCTGCCGTCCCATTTCGGCACGATCGGCTCGAGGTAGCGCCTGAGCCGGTCCTCGGCCGAGGCGCTCGAATAGGCCGGATAGCCGTCGGCGAGCGCCATCGCGCAGCGATCGGGATGGCGCGCCGCGAACTCGACCGCGATCGCCGCGCCGGTGTGGTTGCCGTAGACGGCCGTGCGCTCGATGCCGAGCGCCGTGAGCGTCTCGGCGAAGGCGTCGGCGAAGTCGGTCAGCTCGGGTTTCGCCAGCGGCAGCTTGTCCGACAGCCCGAAGCCCGGCGTGTCGAAGGCGAGTGCGGTGAAGCGCGACGCGAACACCACCTGCTGCGGACGCATGCGCTTGGCCGAGCACGGGCTCGGGTGGAAGAGACACACGGCGGGGCCCGAGCCGGCGCGCGTGTAATGGACGCGGCGATTGCCGACGGTGACGAAGTGCTTGGTGATCCGCGTGGTCATGAGTCCCCTCCCCAACCCTCCCCCACTCAATTCGCTCGAGGAGAGGGAGTGACATTGCGCGTCCCCGAAGCAAGCTCGCGGGGTCAGAACATCTCCCTCCCCCCGAGCGAAGCGAGTGGGGGAGGGTTGGGGTGGGGGCTCGGCGGCCCGGTGCGCCGCTAGAGCCCCAACACCCCCGGATTCATCCGCCCGTCCGGATCGAGTGCCGCCTTGATCCGGCGCACGAGCGCGGCCGAGCCATCGTCCATCTGCTCGGTGAAACGATAGAAGCGACCGATCTGCGCGTGAACCGCGTCGTGCGCATCGAGCACATCGCGCAGGCGCAGACGTAGCCGGCGCGCGAGCGCGCGGCCCTCGGGATTGGCCGCGAAGGCGCCGAAGCGCTCGCGATTCCTCGGCGACAACGCGTCGAGGTGGATCGGCTCGAGCGCGTCGCGCCAATAGAACATCGGCTCGATCGTCACGTAGGCGCCCATCGAGGAGACGACCCAGTTCACCGCGAGCCCGACCCGATCGAGCTCGCGCTGCTCGTCGGCAATCGCCGACTCGAGGGCCGCCATCGCGGCGACCGCACGCGTCAGCGGCACGATGCCGTGGACCGGTACCCAGCGCTCGCCCTCGGGCCCGATCATGCCGCGGACGGAGAACGGCTTGGCGCGCAGCGTCTTGGGGATGACGTTGTCGATCTCGCGACCGGCGGCGCAGATCTCGCGCGCCGCCGCGATGCGCTCCGCCGCGGCGCGCTCGGAATCGGCCTCGGCGGTGAGATGCAACGCCCAGGGCGCCTCGCTGCCGGCCGGCGACAGCGCGACCCTGGCGAGCTGCGCCGTGTCGCGCAGCGCCTGCCCGACCGAGCCCGCCCGCGCGACGACGGCCCCGAGAGTTCGCGCCGCCTCGCCCGGTTCCAGCTTCGCCGCGGCGCGCGCGCGCAGCCGGTCCATCGCGAAGCCGCGCGTCACGACCTGTCCGCGCATCAGCTCGACCAGGGCCGCGACCAGGCCGGCGGCGTCGCCGAAGGCGAACGAGGCGAAGTCGGCGGGCTTCTCGGGCGCGAGCCGCAGGCTCAGCTCGGTCTTCACGCCGAAGGCGCCGCAATCGCCCAGAAACAGCCCCGTGAGATCCGGGCCGTGGTGGCGCCAGAAGGCGGAGGTGCCGCGCCGCGCGGCGGAGCCGGTGCGAACCAAGGTGCCGTCGACGAGCACAACGGTCGCACCGACGAAGCCGTCCATGCCGCCAGGAAGATTCTGCGCCGCGGCACCGCCGACCGTGGAATGGCTGCCGCTGATCGGCGCCGGCGCCGCGATGCGCAGATGCAGCGGCTGCAGGCGCTCGGCGAGCGCGGCCCAGGTGGTCCCTGCGCCGACCGTCGCGACGAGATTCCCGGCATCGATCGCGATCGCGTGGAGCCGTGCCGTGTCGATCACGACGGCGGGCACGAAGGACACCGCGCCGGCCGTGTAGGACAGCCCTGCCCCGCGCGGCACAACGGCCCGCCGCGCCTCGGCAACCGCCCGCAGCACCCCGGCGGTCTCCTCGCTGGAGCCCGGGCGCACGACGAGTTCGGCCGTGGCCGCATCGGGCCAGTCGAACAGATCCGTCGACGCCAATGCCAGCGCCACCGCATCGTCGCGGACATTGTCGGCGCCGACGATCGCGCGCAGCCGTGCCGCGAGTTCGGCCATCAGCCGGACAGCTTGAAGCCGCGCCGCGCGATGGCGTGCGGAGTGTTGCGCAACGGCACCGAACGGAAGGTCAGAACGTCGCCATGCCGCGTCATTCTCGCTCCATCCCGCCGGACGTCGACGACCGGCGCGCAGCGATCAAGCCGCAAGCCGACGGCGCGAGCAAGGATCGTGACAGGCGCATCTGGATTGAGCGCAGCGGACGTGATCGAGTTCCGCCTTCAAGAGGGAGATGTCGCGAAGAGAGCGAATCGTTGCGCCGCCATCGTGGCTTTGCTGGCCGCGATGGCCGGCGGCACGGCTGCTCAGCAGAACTGGCGCCCGGTGACCGTCGCCGAGATGCAGCGCGAGATCGCCGGCAAACCGATGAAGAGCCGCATGGCGGACCGCTCCGAGGCGACATTCCGGCTACGCCCGGACAACAAGGTCGAGGTTCGCGGCAATCGGTCGCTCGACGGAACCTGGCGGGTCTCCGACAAGGGGGACTGCACCATCTACCCGAATGTCCGGGGCGGCGCAGAGGCCTGCTTCGAGATCATCCGGCGCCCCGATGGCGCCTTCGAGGTCTACGACCAGAAGGGCGAGTTCCAGGGCCGAATGGCGCCGCAGTAAGAGCCGCGGGACGCGAAATGCCGATGACCATCCAGGTCGAAACCGATCACCAGGAGCTGCGCGATGCCGTCCGCGATCCGTGCAACCGCTTCGACGGCGCCGATTGACGCGGCGTAGACGAGGCTCGCAGCAATCCCGAGGCCTTCGTCGACGCGTCGACCGCGGCGGGCTCGCTCGCGGCGCTGGTCCCGGAGGCGCAGGGCGCTTGCGGCCTCGGCCTGACTGACGCCTCGATTGTCATGGCGGAGATCAACCGCGCGGGCGGCAGCTCCGACGCGGTCCACGGGCAGATCTACGACATGTCGACGCTGCTGCGCGCCGGCTCACCCGAGCCGAAGAAGCGCTCCCCGCACGCGCTCGCGGCGGGCAAACGGCGCCTGGAGACGGCGGAGAGAGGAACCCGGCTTTGACCGAACCCGGCACGCCGATGCCGGCGGCTTCGGCGCGCGCGAAGTCGCGGGCCGCAAGCGTGCGCAGCATCGCATGGCGCGCGGCCTCGACGCGGCGAGGCGGTGGCCCGCACCGCAGCCTTCCTCGACACCGGCGGCTGATGCCGGGGCGCGCCGGGCTGCCGCGGTCCGGGCGCCGGCGATGGCGATTCGGCCGCAACATCGCGGCCCAAGCAGCTATGCTGCGTGGGCGATCAGGCTCGCGGAAGGATTGGGCGCCATGGGGCTCGCACACCGGATTGGCAGGTTTCTCGTCGGGCTCTGCCTGGGCGCCGCAGGCATCGCCGGCAGCGCCGCCGCCGCCGACCTGCGGATCGGCGTCGCCTCCGAGGCGACCACCCTCGACCCGCACTTCTACAATCTGACGCCGAACACCGAGCTGCACGCCCATATCTACGGCGCGCTGCTCGGCCGCGACGGCGACTACGGACTGACGCCGGACCTCGCCGCGAGCTGGCGGGCGATCGACGCCACCCATTGGGAGTTCAAGCTCAGGACCGGCGTCACCTTCCACGACGGCACGCCGTTCACCGCCGACGACGTCGTGTTCACCTTCGAGCGTGCCCGCAACGTGCCGAACAGCCCGGCGAGCTACCAGCAATTCCTGAAGAGCGTGACCAAGGCCGTGGCGGTCGATGCGCATACGCTGGCGATCGAGACCGCGACGGCCGACCCGCTGTTGCTCAATGCGCTGCAGAACGTGCCGATCGTGTCGCGCCGGCACGGCACCGGGGCCACCACGGCCGACTACGACATCGGCAAGGCGGCGATCGGCACCGGCCCCTACCGAATGGTCGAGCGGGTGCCCGGCGACCGCATCGTGCTCGAGCGCTATGCCGGGTTCTACGGCGCCAAACCCGATTGGGATCGTGTGATCGTGAGGCCGATCCCGAACTCGGCGACCCGGACCGCGGCACTGCTCGCCGGCGACGTCGACCTCATCAACTTCGTCAGCAGCAGCGACGTCGAGAAGCTGAAGCAGAACCAGGCCCTCACGGTCACCCAGAGCCCGAGCGCCCGGCTGCTCTATCTCTTTCCGGACAGCGACCGCGACGCCTCGCCCTTTGTCACCGACGCGGCCGGCAAGCCGCTCGCCCGGAACCCGATGAAGGACGTGCGGGTGCGGCGCGCCATGTCGAAGGCGATCAACCGTCAGGCCCTGGTCGAGCGCGTGCTGGAAGGCGCCGCCGTCCCGGGCGCGCAGTTCGGCCTCGACGGCTCCTACGGCGTCAGCCCGAACCTGAAGCCCGAGCCCTACGATCCGGAGGGCGCGCGCAAGCTGCTCGCCGAGGCGGGGTACCCCGACGGTTTCGGCATCACACTCCACGCGCCCAACGACCGCTATCCGCGCGACGCCCAGGTTGCCCAGGCGGTCGCGCAGATGCTGGCGCGGATCGGCATCCGCACCGAAGTCGCGACCATGTCGCGCACCATCTATTTCGGCCGCCTCGCCAAGCTCGAGTTCAGCTTGTCGCTGATCGGCTCGAACTCGGACAGCGGCGAGCCAATGTCGCTGATCGTGTACCTCCTCCACACGCCGGTGCCGGCGCAGGGGCTGGGAGCGGGCAACCGCGGTCGCTTCTCGGACCCCACCCTCGACCGCATCCTCGACGAGGCGATGGTGACCATGGACGAAAAGGCGCGCGAGCCGATGCTGCACCGCGCCGCCGAACGCGGCGCGGGCGAGCTCGTCGGCGTCATCCCGATGTATTTTCCGATGAGCACCTGGGCCTCGCGCAAGGGCGTCGTCTATCCCGGCCGCGCCGACGAGCGCACGGTCGCCATGGAGGTCCGGCCGGCGCGCTGAGCGCCGCGACACGGCCGCAGAAGGAGCAAAGGGATGTCGGACGGCAAGGCGTGGCCCGTATCAGAGCGTGCCGCGGCACTCCACCGCGATGCGCTGGTGTGGGACGATCATGGCGGCTTCGGCTACAGCAAGGCCTCGGTGCTCGACTGCCTCGAGCGCTGGCGCCGGGCGGGGATCGACTACCTCTCGATCAATGCCGGCTACGACGTGAAGCCCTGGACCCTTACCGTCGAGGCCTTGTCCCAGTACCGGCAATGGATCCGGGCCCATGCCGACACCGTCGTGCTGGCCGACGGTGTCGCCGATATCCGCCGCGCCAAGGCGGACGGCAAGCTCGCCGTCACCTTCGACATCGAGGGCATGGATTCGCTGAACGGCGATGCCGGCATGGTCGATCTCTACTACACGCTCGGCGTCCGCCAGATGCTGTTCGCATACAACCGCAACAACCTCGCCGGTGGCGGCTGTCACGATGCCGATGTCGGCCTGACCCCCTTCGGACGCGAGGTCGTGCGCGAGATGAATCGGGTCGGGATGATCGTCGACGTCTCCCACTGCGCGCATCGAACCTCGATGGAGGCGATCGAGCTCTCCACCTCGCCGGTCATTTTCTCCCATTCCAATGCGCGCCGGCTGTGGGACCACGAGCGCAACATCCGGGACGACCAGATCAAGTCCTGTGCCGCGGCCGGCGGCGTCATCGGCGTCACGGGCGTCGGCCGCTTCCTCGGACCGAAGGGTGCGGTGGCGGAGCATCTGGTCGAGCACATCGACTACATGGTCGAGCTGGTCGGCCCCGCCCATGTCGGCATCGGCATGGACAGCGTCATCGATCCCAAGCCGCGTGGCCCGGTCTACGAGGCCTCGCGCGCCTATTGGCCCGAGGCCCAGTATCCCGACAGCGGCTCGGGCTACGTCCAACCGGAGGCCTTCCCCGTGGTCGTCCAAGCGCTGCTCGACCGCGGCTATGGCGAGGACGATGTGCGCGGCATCATAGGCGGCAACTTCCACCGCATCGCCGAGCAGGTCTGGAAGTAGCGTCGCGACGGCTTGGCCCGGTGTCCGGTTGAACGGAAGCAGACGAGCTGCCGCTCCGGGTGGCGGAGCGCGACGCGGTCGCGCGTGATCGGCCGGCACCGATTCTTCGAGGAGAGCCGGCAAGGCCCGACCGCCAGCACGATCAGGATGCCGAGCCCGGCGTAGCGCGCGTCGTACGGACAGAAGACCGCCGCGTCGGGCGCCATCTCGTACCCGGGCGAGTAGCGATGGACACCGACGAAGGCGCACTTTCTCACGGCGACGTCGAGCTTCCTGGGCCTCGTGATGCCGCGGGTCGGATCGATGCCGGCGCGGCGCGAGAATCGGTCGAGGTGCTTGGCGCAAAGGTCGCGCACCATCCCGTCGGGGATCTCGGTCGACCCTCGGACCTTGCGGTCGCTGCAGCGCGCCGCGACGAGCAGCGAGTGCTCGATGCCTGCACGGTCCATCTTGCCGAGAGTTGGCACGAGCGTGACGCGCGGCGCTCGCTCCCGGGATCGTGGGCCTCGTCGCGGAAGGCGTCGTCGAGCGGAGCCGGCCCGCGGCATAGGACTCGGGCGTGTGCACGTTGACGACGATGTCGATCGCCCCGGAGCCGACCCGTGTCTTCGCCGGATCGAACGCCTGGCTGCCCGGCACCGCCGCCGCTCCCCTGTCGCGCCGAGTCATGTCGACGGCGATCGCGGCGCAAGCCGGCCGCCCAGGCATGGCTCCTTCGGTTTCCGGTTCCGCAGGCGGCGGTCCGCGGCGTAGCCTCGCGCCCGGAGAGGAACCGCCGCCGTGCCGATTCAGATTCCGGTCGAAGCCGACCACCAGGAGCTGCGCGATGCCGTCCGCGACCTGTGCAGTCGATTCGACGGGGCCTACTGGCGCGGCGTCGACGAGGCCCGCGGCTATCCCGAGGCGTTCGTCGACGCGCTGACGGCGGCGGGCTGGCTGGCCGCTCTGATACCGGAGGAATACGGCGGTTCAGGCCTCGGGCTGACCGAGGCCTCGATCGTCATGGAGGAGATCAACCGCTCGGGCGGCAACTCCGGCAGCGTCCACGGCCAGATGTACAACATGTCGACGCTGCTGCGCGCCGGCTCGACCGAGCAGAAGAAGCGCTACCTGCCCGCGATCGCGGCGGGCGAGCTGCGCCTGCAGTCGATGGCGGTGACCGAGCCGACCACCGGCACGGACACGACCAAGCTCAAGACGACGGCGATGCGCGTCGGCGACCGCTACGTGATCAACGGCCAGAAGGTCTGGACGTCGCGGCTGCAGCACTCCGACCTCATGGTGCTGCTGGCGCGCACGACGCCGCTCGACCAGGTCGCGAAGAAGTCCGACGGCCTGTCGGTGTTCCTGGTCGACGTGCGCGAGGCGATGCGCGCCGGCATGACCGTCCGGCCCATTCGCAACATGGTCAATCACGAGACCAACGAGGTGTTCTTCGACAATGTCGAGATCCCCGCCGAGAACCTGATCGGCGAGGAGGACAAGGGCTTCAAGATCATCCTCGCGGGCCTCAACGCCGAGCGCACGCTGATCGCGGCCGAGTGCATCGGCGACGCCTACTGGTTCGTCGACAGGGCCAAGGCCTATTCGGTCGACCGCGTCGTCTTCGACCGCCCGATCGGCCAGAACCAGGGCATCCAATTCCCGATCGCGCGCGCCTACGTCAATACCAAGGCCGCCGACGCGATCCGCTACCAGGCCGCTGCCCTCCACGACGCGGGCCTGCCCTACGGCGCCGAGGCCAACATGGCCAAGCTGCTCTGCGCCGATGCCTCGTGGGAGGCGGCGAACGCCTGTCTGCAGACCCATGGCGGCTTCGGCTTCGCCGCCGAGTACGACATCGAGCGAAAGTTCCGCGAGACGCGCCTCTACCAGGTGGCGCCGATCTCGACCAACCTGATCCTGGCCTATGTCGGCGAGCACGTGCTCGGCATGCCGCGATCGTACTGAGGGAAGAAAGACATGGATCTCGGACTCAAGGGCCGCTCGGTCCTCATCACCGGCGGTTCCAAGGGGATCGGCGCCGCCTGCGCACGCACCTTCCTCGCCGAGGGTTGCTCCGTCGTCCTCGCGTCGCGCGACGCCGCGAAGCTCGCCGAGACCGCTGCCGCGCTCGGCAATCTCGGCGCGGTGAAGACCTTCGCGGCCGACCTCTCGAAGGGCGCCGAGCGCGCGCGCCTCGCCGCGGCGCATCCCGACGTCGACATCCTGGTGAACAACGCCGGCGCCATTCCCGGCGGCGGCCTGCTCGATCTGACCATGGAGACGTGGGAGCAGGCTTGGGCGCTCAAGGTGATGGGCTACATCCATCTGACCCAGACCTATCTTCGCGCGATGAAGGCACGGGGGGCCGGCGTGATCGTCAACATCATCGGCGCCGCCGGGCGCTCGCCGCGCTACGACTACATCTGCGGCGGCACCGGCAATGCCGCGCTGATGGCGTTCACCTCGGGCGTGGGCGGCAAGTCGGTCGACTGGGGCGTGCGCGTCTTCGGCATCAATCCGGCCTCGACCCGCACCGACCGCATCGTGACCCTCGCCAAGACCCGCGCCAAGGCGGCGCATGGCGACGAGAGCCGCTGGCAGGAGATGCTCACCAACCTGCCGCTCGACCGCCTCATCGAGCCGCACGAGATCGCCAACGCCGCGGCCTTCCTCGCCTCGCCCGCCTGCGGCTACGTCAGCGGCACGGTGCTGGACGTCGACGGCGGCGGCGCCTTCCGCGCCTGAAAGTCCGGGCGATGCGGATCGTCGACCTCAGATGCGCGGTGATCGGGAAGAACCCGATCGTTCGCGTCGTCAGCGACCAGGGCCTCAGCGGCTACGGCGAGGTCGAGCAGTACAAGCCCTATCTCAAGCCCTACGTACTGCAGTTCCGCGAGGCGCTGATCGGCGAGGATCCGACTCTCGTCGAGCGGGTCATGCTCAAGATCCGCCAGCGCGGCGCCTTCAAACCCTACGGCGCCGCGATCAGCGCGATCGAGATGGCGCTTTGGGATCTCGCGGGCAAGGCGGCGGGCCTGCCGGTGCATCGCCTGCTCGGCGGCAAGATCCGCGACCGCGTGCGCGTCTACAACGGCGCGCTGCGCAAGCCGGTCGCGAGCCAGACGCCCGAGGCCTACGCGGCCGAGGTCCGGCGCATGGCGGCGCTGCCCGAGGGCTTCACGATCGTGAAGCAGGCGATCTCGTTCCACAGCCCGATGAAGCGCGAGGTCGGCGGCTATTACTACGGCGAGCCGTCGCCGAGCCCCTTTCACGGCGCGCTCGACCGCGGTCCGATGACCGAGCGCGGCCTCAGGCTGACGATCGACTGCGTCGCGGCGATGAAGCAGGCGCTGGGCGACCGCGTCGGCCTGGCGCTCGATTGCGGGCCCGGCTGGATGCTCTCCGACGCGATCCGCTTCGCGCGCGCGGTCGAGCCGTTCAACCTGATGTGGATCGAGGACACGCTGACCGGCGATTACGTGCCGTTCGTCAACGCCGACGTCTATCGCGAGTTGACGCGGTCGACGACGACGCCGATCCACACCGGCGAACAGATCTACCTGCGCCAGAACTTCAAGGACCTGATCGAGACCAAGGCGGTGCGCGTCGTCGGCCCCGACCCCTGCGATGTCGGCGGCATCGCCGAGCTGAAATGGATCGCCGAGTACGCCGACCTGCACGGCGTGATGATGGCCCCGCACGGCACCGGCAACGGCCTGCTCGGGCTCGCGGCGCTGGTGCAGGTCTGCGCGACGCTGCCGCACAACTTCATCGCCTTCGAGTATCCCGTCGGCGATCCGGCGTGGTGGTACGACATCGTCGACGGCCTGCCCGACCCGATCGTGCGCGACGGCCACATCCTTGTCGGCGACAGGCCCGGCATGGGCGTCGAGATCGATCCGGAACGCGCGGCGCGCTACCTGACGCCCGAGGACGCCGGCTTCTTCGCCTGATCCGCGCCTTGCCGCGCCGCGCGCACCGCAGCGTGCGCCGCGCGGCGAGCTATGCGTCCCCTCACCCCGCCAGTGCCGCGGTCGGATCCGCGAAGGTCTCGCCGAGCGCCGCCGCGACCGCGGCATGCGTGATCTTGCCGGCATGGACGTTCAGGCCGTTGCGCAGATGCGGGTCGTCGGCCAGCGCCTTTTTCACGCCCTTGTCGGCGAGCGCGATCATGAACGGCAGGGTGGCATTGTTCAGCGCCACCGCCGAGGTCCGCGGCACGCCGCCGGGCATGTTGGTGACGCAGTAGTGGATGACGCCGTCGACGACGTAGGTCGGGTTGTCGTGGGTCGTCGGCTTGGAGGTCTCGAAGCAGCCGCCCTGGTCGATCGCCACGTCGACCACGACCGAGCCGGGCTTCATCTTCTTGATGAGTTCGCGCGTCACGAGCTTCGGCGCGGCGGCGCCGGGGATCAGCACGCCGCCGATGACGAGATCGGCCGCGGCAACGTGCTGCTCGACCGCATCGCGGGTCGAGAACACGGTGTTGAGCGGGCGGTCGAACTGCGTCCACAGGCGGCGCAGCACGTCGACGCTGCGGTCGAGCACCCAGACGTCGGCGCCCATGCCGAGCGCGATGTGGATCGCGTGCGTGCCGACCACGCCGCCGCCGAGCACCACGACCTTGGCCGGGTCGACACCGGGCACGCCGCCGAGCAGCATGCCGAGGCCGCCATGCGCCTTCTCGAGGAAATAGGCGCCCACCTGGATCGACATGCGGCCCGCGACCTCGGACATCGGCGCCAGCAGCGGCAGGCCGCCCGTCGGCGAGGTCACCGTCTCGTACGCGATGCAGGTGGCGCCGCTGCTCATGAGCTCGTGCGCCTGCTCGGGATCGGGCGCGAGATGGAGATATGTGAACAGCACCTGACCCTTGCGCAGCATCCTGCGCTCTGGCGCGAGCGGCTCCTTCACCTTCACGATCATCTCCGCCTGGCCGAAGACCTCGGCCGCGGTGCCGACGACCCGAGCCCCGGCCGCCTCGTAATGGGCGTCCGTCATGCCGATCCCCGCCCCGGCCTCGCGCTCGACGATCACCTTGTGGCCGTGCGCGACGAGCTCGCGCACGTTGGTGGGGGTGATCCCGACGCGGTACTCGCGGACTTTGATCTCCTTGGGGACGCCGATCAGCATGGTGCATTCTCCGTGTTCGATGACGAGGCGTGGCCGGTATTCACCGCGAAGCATAGCCCGTCCCATGGAGGATTCGATGACCACGCAGACGCCCGTGACGATTTATCCGAGCCTGAAGGACCGCGTCGTGCTGGTGACCGGTGGCGGCTCCGGCATCGGCGAGGCGATCGTCCGGCGATTCGCCGTCCAGGGCGCCAGGGTCGGCTTCATCGACCTGAAGCAGGCCGAGTCCGAGGCGCTGGTGCGCGAGCTCGGCGGCACCGGCGCGGAGGTGCGGTTCGAGCGCGCCGACATCACCGACATCGCCGCCCTGCGCGCGGCGATCGACCGGCTGCGCAAGGCCCTCGGCCCGATCACGGTGCTCGTCAACAATGCCGCCCATGACGAGCGCCACAAGACCGAGGACGTCACGCCGGAATACTGGGACCAGCGCATCGCGGTGAACCTCAAGCACAAGTTCTTCGCCGCGCAGGCCGTGATACCCGACATGAAGGCGGCCGGCGGCGGCTCGATCATCAATTTCGGCTCGACGTCGTGGATGATCGGCCAGGGCGGCATGGCGGCCTACACAGCCGCCAAGTCCGGCATCCTCGGCCTGACGCGCTCGCTCGCGCGCGACTTCGGCCCGTTCAACATCCGCGTCAACGCGATCGCGCCGGGCTGGATCATGACCCAGCGCCAGATCGACCTCTGGCTCACGCCCGAGGGCGAGAAGGAGCTGATGCAGCGCCAGTGCCTCAAGCGCAAGCTGGTGCCCGACGACGTCGCGAAGTTCGCCGTGTTCCTCGCCTCCGACGAGGCAGGCGCGTGCACGAACCAGCAGTACATCGTCGACGGCGGCTGGGTCTGAGCGGCAGGCTCCGGCGCGGCCTGGCCGCGCGAGCGGCCGCCCTAGCCCATCGCGCGGGCGAGCCGACGGATGCCCTCGTCGATGCGGTCGGCGGCGATCACGGAGAAGCCGAGCCGGAAGCAGTTGCGCGGCGCCGTGGCTTCGTCGGCGAAGTAGACGCGTCCCGGCTCGACCACGACGCCCTCGGCGCGCGCGCGGCGCGCCAGCTCGTCGGCGTCGAGGTCCGCCGGCCCCTCGAGCCAGAAGCTGGTCCCGCCCCGATTGGGCCGCACGCGGCAGCCGCGCAGGTCGCGCGCGATGGCCTCGCGCAGCACGCTCCAGCGCTCGCGATAGACCCGCCGCAGCCGGCGCTGCATCGCGTCGTAATGGCCGCCGGCGAGGAACAGCGCCGCGGTGCGCTGGTTGTTGGCCGGCGTCTGCCGGACCGAGAGCCGGCGCAGGGCGCGCGCCTCGCGCACGAAGGCCGGCGGCGCGACCAGGAAGCCGAGCCGCAACCCGGGCGCCAGCACCTTGGACAGCGTGCCGACATAGATCACGCGCCCGCGGCGATCGATCGACTTGAGCGCCGGGGTCGGCGAATCGAGGTAGCTGGCCTCGGTCTCGTAGTCGTCCTCCACGATCACGAAGTCGTCGCGCTCCGCGCGCGCGAGCAGCTCCACGCGGCGCTCGAAGGGCAGCGTCACCGTCGTCGGCGACTGGTGGCTCGGCGTGACGTAGGCGAGATCGCAGCCCGCGAGCCGGTCGTCGATCGGCAGGCCCGACTCGTCGATGGCGATCGGCATCAGAGTCGCGCCGCCGACCAGCGCGAGGTTACGCGCATCGGCATAGCCCGGATCCTCGATCGCGACCCGCCGCCCGGCGCCGCCCAGCAGGCGCAGCACCAGGTCGAGCGCCTGCTGCGCCCCGAGCGTGATCAGGATCTCGTCGCCCTCGGCGTGGACTCCGCGTCGCGGCAGGATGCGCTGGCGGATCTGGCGCACCAGCTCGCGGTCGTCCTCCTGGACCTCGTCGGCGCTCCACGATTCGACGGCACCCCGGGCCAGCGCGGCGCGCGTGCAGCTGCGCCAGACCGAGAGCGGGAACAGGGTCCGGTCCGCCTGGCCGTGCAGGAAGGCGTACGGATAGCGCCGCCAGTCCGCCGGCTTGGTGATGTGCCGCAGCGGCGCCGCGCGCAGGGCGAAGCGCGCGTCCCAGGACCCGGCATGGCCCGCCTCCGCCCCGCTGCGCGCCGACCGGGCGCGATCGGGCGGCAGGGGGTCGGCTGCCACGCGCACGCCGCGCCGCGCCACCGCCTCCAGGTAGCCCTCGTCGATCAGCCGCTGGTAGGCCAGGATGACGCTGTTGCGCGCCACGCGCAGGTTGCCCGCCAGCGCCCGGCTCGACGGCAGGCGCGCGCCGGGCGGCAGGCGGCCGTCCTCGATCGCGGCCGCGATGTGCTGGCGGATCTGCGCCTGCAGCGTCTCGACGCCGCCCCGGCGCAGGGGGAACAGCAGATCCATTCCTCTGGACCCATCGAATGGACGAATCTGGACCTATCGTAGCCGGACGCGGGGGGATATCAATTCCGCTCGGATTGCACGGCGCCGGCGGATCGTCCCCGGCCCGGACCCGCCTTCGCACCGATCAAGGGAGCCCTCGATGTCGCTCAAGCCCAACTCGCTCGAAGAACTCTGGATGCCGTTCACGGCCAACAAGCACTTCAAGCAGGAGCCGCGTCTCTTCGTCGAGGCCAAGGGCGTCTACCTGAAGAACCACCGCGGCGAGCAGCTGATCGACGGCTGCTCGGGCCTTTACTGCATCCCCGGCGGCCACGGCCGCAAGGAGATCGCCGACGCGGTCGCCAAGCAGATCATGGAGCTCGACTTCTCCCCGCCGTTCCAGTTCGGCCATCCGCTGCAGTTCGAGGTCGCGCGCCGCGTCGCCGCGATGGCGCCCGGCGACCTCGACTACGTGTTCTTCGCCAATTCCGGCTCCGAGGCGGTCGACAGCGCGATGAAGATCGCGCTGCAGTACCACCGCGCCAAGGGCCAGCCGCAGCGCGTGCGCTTCGTCTGCCGCGAGAAGGCCTATCATGGCGTGAACTTCGGCGGGACGTCGCTCTCGGGCCTGGTGAAGAATCGCGAGACCTTCGGGCCCCTGCTCGCCGGCATCAGCCACATGCGCCACACGCGCCCGCCCGAGCACAAGTTCGTCATGGGGCAGGCCGAAACCGGCGCCGATCTCGCCGACGACCTGCAGCGCCAGGTCGACCTCTACGGCGCCGACACGATCGCCGCGGTGTTCATCGAGCCGATCGCCGGCTCGGTCGGCATCCTGCCGCCGCCCAAGGGCTACCTGCAGCGGATCCGCGAGATCTGCGACCGCCACGGCATCCTGATGGTGTTCGACGAGGTCATCACCGGCTTCGGCCGCCTCGGCGAGAACTTCGCCGCCGACGCGTTCGGCGTCATCCCCGACCTGATGACGCTGGCGAAGGCGATCACCAACGGCGTCGTGCCGATGGGCGCGGTCGTCGCGCGCGAGCACGTCTACAAGGCGATCTCCGACGCCGGCCCGGCCAAGGGCATCGAGTTCTTCCACGGCTACACCTGGTCGGGGAACCCGGTGGCGTGCGCCGCGTCGCTGGCCGCGCTCGACATCTACGAGAAGGAGGGCCTGTTCGAGCGGGCCAAGAAGATGATCCCGTACTTCCTCGAGCAGATCGCGAGCCTCAAGGAGTTCGGCATCGTCACGGACACGCGCGGCATCGGCCTGCTCGGCGCGGTCGACTTCGAGCCGGTCGACGGCAAGCCGGGCGTGCGCGGCTACGAGATCCTGCAGGACCTCTTCAACAACGGCCTGCTGGCGCGCATCACCTACGACACGCTGATCCTCGCTCCGCAGTTCATCTGCGAGCAGACGCACATCGACGAGATGTTCGACAAGACGCGGTCGGCCATCAAGCGGTCCATGAACCGGCCGCAGCTGCGCGCGGTGAGCTGAACGCGGCACGGGCGTCGCTCGACCCGAGCACGGTCGAGCCGACGGCGGGCTCTCCCGCCGTCCCGAGAGGCCGGGCAACACGCCCGGCCTCTTTCATTTTGGGAAGCGGCGAGGCCGCCGCCCGCGGGGCCGGACTCAGGCCCGCTTGGCCGTCACCGTGCACTCGCGGCCCATGCGGCCGGACCGCGAGGTCGTGAGGGTCTGATTGCCCTTCATTGAAATGCCCTCGGCGGATGCCCGCCCGGCGAAGGTCCCGTCGATCGCGGCGGCCGCGGACGGCGACTGGCTGCGCATGTTCATCGTGCCGTCCGGCGCCACCGTGCCCGTCCATCGCTCGACCGTGCCGCCGGCGCCGACCTGGCCCGCCCGTCCGACCGCACGCTCCCCGGTGACGCTCGAACCGGCGATCTTGAGGCTCATCGGCTGCGAGAACGCGCCGATCTCGGCGCTGAAGGCCGTGCACCGGATGGTCGCGTTGTACGTGCCGTCGAAAGACTGCGCCCGCGCCGGTCCGGCCGACAGGCCGGGGGCGACAGCCGCGAGGGCGGCGAAGGCGACGACGAGTTGCAGGCGCATGCGGAAATCTCCTTGCTCGCGCCGAACCGGGACGGCAGGCGCGCGGCGATGATGAAACCGCCATGGGCTGCGGACTACAATCATCAGAATGGAGGAACTCCCATGAGCTACCCGAAGAAGGTCACTATCTGCGATGTCGGCACGCGCGACGGCTTCCAGATCGAGCACAAGTTCATCCCGACCGCGACCAAGATCGAGGTGATCAACGCGATCATCGCGGCCGGCGTGCGCAAGCTCGAGGTGACGTCGTTCGTCAGCCCGCGCGCCGTGCCGCAGATGGCCGATGCCGCCGAGGTCTATGCCGGGATCGACAAATCCCGCGGCGCCGAGCTGGTCTGCCTGATTCCCAACCGCCGCGGCGCGGAGGATGCCGCCAAGGCGGGGGTGAAGACCGCCCTTCTCTTCCTGTCGGCGTCCGAGACGCACAACCTGACCAACGTGAACCGCTCCGTGCAGGCGTCGCTCGACGGCCTCAAGGACGTCATGGCGGTGGCGAACGGCGCCGGCATGGCCGTGCACGGCGCGATCGCGACCTCGTTCGGCTGTCCCTTCGAGGGCGACGTGCCGGCCGAGCGCGTCGCCGACCTCGCCGTCCGGATGCGCGACATGGGCATGCACCACGTGTCGCTGGGCGACACGACCGGCATGGCGACGCCCCCGATCGTCAAGCGGGTCGTCGAAGCGATCCGGCGGCGCGCGCCGGCGCTGGAGCTGACGCTCCATTTCCACAACACGCGCGGCCTCGGGCTGGTCAACGTGATGGCCGGGCTCGAGATGGGCGTGACGCATTTCGAGGGCAGCATCGGCGGCCTCGGCGGCTGCCCCTTCGCCCCGGGCGCCACGGGGAACATCTGCACCGAGGACTGCGTCAATCTCATGCACGAGCTCGGCATCGAGACGGGGATCGATCTCGACGCGCTGTGCGCCGTCGCGCGCAGGGTCGAGCAGTTCCTCGGCCGGCCGCTGCCGGGCCAGGTGATGCGCGCCGGCCCGCGCTCCAAGCTGCACACGATCGCCGCGGCGAAGCGCGCGGTCGGCTGACCCGAGAACGGAGGACCGTCCCATGAAGCGTCGTCAACTCGTCGCCGCCGGCGCCGCGAGCGCCCCGCTCGGCGCCATGATCTCGCTCGGCGCCAGGGCGCAGGCGCGGCAGATCAAGATCAACACGATCTCCGCCGCCAACAGCCCCTGGGCCGAAGCGATGAAGCGCTTCGCCGAGCTGGTCGAGAAGGAGTCCGGCGGCCGGCTGAAGGTGCTCGTCTACACCGACGGCCAGCTCGGCGACCTGCAGCAGACGATGGCGGGCATGCAGCTCGGCACGATCGAGATGGCGTATCTCGGGCTGGGCGTCGCCGTGTTCCTGAAGGGCGGCGAGGCGATGAAGCTGATCTACACGCCGTACCTGTTCAATTCGAAGGACCAGGCCCGGCGCGTGCTCAACAGCCCCGAGTTCCTCGCCATCTACGACGACGTCGCCCGCAAGACGAATGTGCGGATCTTCGGCGCCCACGGCGACCGCAGCCCGCGCGCGGTGCAGTCCACCAAGGGGCCCATCCTGCGGCCGGAGGACCTGAAGGGCCTGCGCCTGCGCGTGCCGCCGGCGGACATCTTCTCGGCGACCTTCGAGGCGGTCGGCGCCCAGATCACGCCGCTCGGCATGACCGAGATCTACACGGCGCTCGCCCGCGGCATCGTCGACGGACAGGACAACGGGTTCGACCTCTCGATCCCGCTCAAGTTCCACGAGGTGGCCAAGCACTGGTCGCAGACCGACCACGTCTACGAGCTCACCGGCTGGTACGCCTCCGAGCGCGTCTGGCAGGGGTTCAGTCCCGCCGACCGCACCCTGCTCGGCAGGGCCGCCGCGGAGGCCGGCATGCTGGCCACGCAGCTGATGCAGAAGCTGGACGACGACGGCATCGCCATCCTGAAGGCGGCCGGGGTCAACGTCGTGACCCCCGACCGCGAGGCGTTCCGCAAGGCGATGGCCGACGTCCCCAAGCGCTTCGAGGGCAAGGACTGGCCCGCGGGCATGGTCGAGCGCATTCGCGCGATGGGCTGAGCCGGGCGTGACCTGCCGTTCCGCGCCGCGCGGACCGTCGGACGCCGGTCGGCGCGGCGAGGGCCGCGCGTGATTCGCCACCTCGACCGGCTCGAGGCCGCGATCGCGTGGCTGGCGCGCGCTTGGCTCGTCGTCATGCTCGCAGTCGTCGTCGCCTTCACCTTCGGTCAGGCGCTCGACCGCTACGCCGTCCACAGCCAGTTCAACGCCCACGACCAGATCGCCAAGCTCGCCCTGGTGTGGCTCGGCTTCGTCGGCTTCGCCGTCGCCATCCGCGACGACGCAACGATCCGCGTCGACATCATCGATGCCCGACTGCCGCCGCGGCTCCGCGCCGTCCGCGACGCGCTGTTCGATCTCGCGATGCTCGGCCTGATGGCGCTGATCCAGGTCAAGGCCTGGCCGGTGATCGAGGTCGGCGGCAACCTGCGCATCCTCGGCACGCCATTCACGGCCGCGGTCACCTATGCCGCGCTCGCCGCCGGCTCGGCCCTGGCGATCGTCTTTCTCGCGCTGCGCCTCTTGCGACGGCTGCGCGGCGTCGCCACGGCCACGGAGTCCTGACGTGCTCCTGCTCGTCTTCCTCCTTTTCCTCGGGCTGATGGCGATCGGATTCGATGTCGGGCTGTCGATGGTCGGGGCCGCGGCGCTCGGCATGTGGCTGTCGGTCGAGCGGCCGACCGATCTCGTCATGGTGCCGCTCACCATGGCCACCGGCATGGACAGCGCGGCGCTCGTCACCGTGCCGCTGTTCATCCTCGCCGGCGAGCTGATGAACCAGGGCGGCCTGACGCAGCGGCTCATCGACTGGTCCTTCGCGATGGTCGGCCACCTGCGCGGCGCGCTCAGCCAGGTGGCGATCGTCACCAACCTGATCATGGCGGGCGTCTCGGGCTCGGCCGTCGCCGACGCCGCGGCCACCGGCGGCCTGCTGATCCCCGCGATGCGCAAGGAGGGCTACGACGAGGGCTATGCCGGAGCGGTCATCGCGGCCGGCGCGCTGCTCGGGCCGATCATCCCGCCGTCGATCCCGATGATCGTCTATGCGGTCATGGCCAACCAGTCGGTCATCAAGCTGTTCCTCGCCGGCGTCGTGCCCGGAATCCTGCTCGCCGCAGGGTACATGGCGATCTGCGCCGTGATCGCGCGGCGGCGGGGCTACGCGGCGCGGCCGCGCGTCGCCTGGCGCGGTCGCCTCGCCGCCACGCGCAGCTCGTTCTGGGCGCTGCTCATGCCCGTGATCATCCTCGTCGGCATGCGCTACGGGCTGGTCACCGACAACGAGGCGGCCGCGGTCGCCGCCGTCTACGCGCTGGTCGTCGGCGTCGGCATTTACCGCGAGATCCGCGGCCGCGCGCTCGCCCTCGCCTTCGTCACGGCGGCGCGCGGATCGGCGGTGATCCTGTTCCTGCTCGCGGCAGCCGGGCCGTTCGGATGGCTGCTGGCCGAGGCGCGAATCAACGACGCCGTCGCGGCGCTGGTGCTGGCGCAGACGCACGACCCGGTCGTCGGGCTGCTGCTCATCAACGCGGCACTCCTGGTCATCGGCTGCTTCATCGAGCCCCTGCCGGCGATGATCATCTTCCTGCCGGCGCTCATCCCCGTGGGCGGGGCGCTCGGCATCGACCCGATCCATCTCGGGACGGTGATGGTGATCAACCTCATGATCGGCATGCTGACGCCGCCCGTCGGGCTGCTTCTGTTCGTCGTCGCCGCCGTGGGCAAGGTGCCGCTCGGCGCGGTGATCCGGGCGGTCTTGCCGTTCCTCGGCTGGTCCGTGATCGTCCTTGTGCTGATCACGCTCTGGCCGCCGCTGGTCACGTTCCTGCCCAACCTCGGCGGCTGACGGGCGGCTTCCTCGTTGTTCGCGCCCGGGCGGCTGGGCTAGCGTCCGCGGACGACGGGGAGGGCGGCGCCGATGGCGCCGGACCTCCCGCGTGGATCGACCGCGCCAAGCGACGCGTTCGGCGACCTCAACAGGGAGACTGCCACCATGACGAAGACGATTCCGACTTCGGCTCAGGAGACGATGCGCGCTGCACGCCGCTTCTCCCGCCGCCTCATGCTCAAGAGCACCGTCTACGGCGCCGCGCTCGCGGCCAGCCCGGCGATCGTGCACGACGCGCTCTCGAGCTCCGGCACGCTCAACTTCCTCAACTGGGACGACGAGCTGCCCAATCCGGTGATCCCCGACTTCGAGAAGAAGACGGGCATCAAGGTGAACTCCACGCCGTTCTCGCAGAACGAGGAGCAGATCAACAAGCTGCAGGCCACGCGCGGCGCCGGCTTCGACCTGTGCCAGCCGACGCACGATCGCGCGCAGCAGTTCGAGGAGATCGACGTCCTGCAGCCGCTCGACGAGAAGAAGCTGAAGCTCGACGGCGTGCTGCCGTCGATGATCAAGGCGTCGCGCGACAACTGGACCTGGAAGGGCGCGCTGTACCACGTGCCGCATTGCTGGGGCACGGAGGCGATCAGCTGGCGCAACGACCTGACCAAGCTCGAGTACAAGAACCTCAGCTTCGGCACGCTGTGGAACGACGAGTACCGCGGCAAGGTCCAGGGCCGGCCGCACTCGATCCTGCTCGGCATCGGGCTGTGGATGGACGGCAACGGCAAGCTGCCGTCGAACCGCATGCTCGACGCCTACAAGGACGAGGCGACGATGAAGAAGATCTACGACGTGCTCCTCAAGGAGGCGATCGCGCGCAAGCCGTGGATCAAGCAATTCTGGGATTCGGCCGACAACACGAAGTCGGGCTTCATGTCGAACGGCGTCGTCATCGGCCAGACCTGGGACGGCCCGGCGATCAGCCTGAAGAAGGCCGGCTCGCCGATCACCTACATGGCGCCGAAGGAAGGCGCGATCGGCTGGGTCGACGGCTGGTCGATGACCAAGGCGGCGCGCAACGTGGCGCAGGCCTACGAGTGGCTGAACTACCTCCACTCCGCCGAAGCCTCGGCCAAGGTCGCCGAGGGCTCGGGCTACAACCCCGTCGCCAAGGGCGCCGACGGGCTGCTCTCCGATGCCGCGCGCGCGATCTTCAAGGAGGCCTACCCCGAGGACGCGATCGAGCGGCTCTGGGCGCGTCCGGTCGAGCCGTCCTGGTTCGCCGAGCTGCGCACGCAGTACGCCGAGAAGTTCAAGGCGGCCTGACGCCGTCGGGCGGACGACGACCACACGACGTGACGGGATCCCGGCCCCGCAGGGGGCCGGGATCTTCGCATCGATGCGACTTCCGCGATGCCGGCGATCCAGAACCGGCAGGCGGCGCCCCACGGGCAACAGGGTCCCTTCATGAGCGCAGACGTCGAACTCGACCGGGTGACGATCCGATTCGGCCATTTCACGGCCGTGCGGAGCGCGACGCTGAAGATCAGCGGCGGCGAATTCTTCAGCCTTCTCGGCCCGTCGGGATGCGGCAAGACGACCCTGCTCCGCACGATCTCCGGCTTCCTGCATCCCTCCGAGGGCGTGGTCCGCATCGGCGGCGAGGACATGCGCGGGATCGAGCCGAACAAGCGGCCGACGGCGCTGATCTTCCAGAATCTCGCGCTCTTCCCCCTGATGACGGTCGCCGAGAACATCGGCTACGGGCTGCGCGTGCGCGGCGTGGCGAAGGCCGACCGGCTCAAGCGCGCCGAGGAGCTGCTGCGCCTCGTCGCGCTCCCCGACCAGGGGCACAAACGCGTCAGCGAGTTGTCGGGCGGCCAGAAGCAGCGCGTCGCCATCGCGCGCGCCCTCGCCGTCGAGCCGAAGGTGCTGCTGCTCGACGAGCCGCTCTCGGCCCTCGACCTGAAGCTGCGCCAGCACATGCGCACCGAGCTGCGCGCGATCCAGAAGCGCGTCGGCATCACCTTCATCTACATCACCCACGACCAGGGCGAGGCCCTGACCATGTCGGACCGCATCGCGGTGATGAATGCCGGCGTCATCGAGCAGGTCGGAGACGGCCGCACGATCTACGAGAATCCGCAGACCAGCTTCGTCGCGAGCTTCGTCGGCGAGAACAACGGTTTCGTCGGCAAGGTCGCGGCCGTCGACGGCCCGGCCGCCGCGATCGACACCGCGCAGGGCCGCCTTGTCGGGCGCCGCGGCGCCGGGGTCGAGCCCGGAAGCGCCGGGCAGATCTTCATCCGCCCGGAGTCGATCCGCCTCGCGCGCGACGGCGACCGCGCCATGCTGTCGGCCGCGATCCAGACCACCGCCTTCGAGGGCAACTCGACCCACGTCTTCCTGCGCGCCGACGACGGCAAGCCGATCACCGTGACGCTCGGCCGCCACGACGGCGCCGACCTCCCGCCGCCCGGCACGCGCCTCGGCCTGACCTACGAGGCGACGGACGCCGTGGTGCTCGCCGAAGCGCCGGCGGCGCCGTGAGCAATCCCGTCACCGCGGCGATCCTGTTCGCCGCGCCGCTGATCGTGGCGGCGGTGTTCTGGCTCATCGCCTGGCGCGAGCGTCGCCTGTCGGCCGACCCGGGGGCCCAGGGCTTCGTGACGCGCAACGGCCCGGTCATCGCGACCTACCTCGTGACGGCGGTCGGCTTTTGGGCGCTGTTCATGATCGTGTGGCCGCTGCTCTACATGGTCGACTACTCGCTGCACCCCAAGCTGCCGCCGTCGCGGCGCGGCGGGCCGCAGGACGTCTACACGCTCGAGAACTACTGGTACTTCGTCTACGGCAGCACGCGCGTCTTCACCAGCTACAACTGGGTGCACATCAACGCGTTCTGGCAGACCATCGTCGTCAGCGTGATCGTGACGCTGTTCAACTTCGCGCTCTGCTATCCCCTCGCCTACTACATGGCGCAGGTCGCCCGGCCGGCGCGGCTGCGCGCGCTGCTGCTGATGCTGATCGTGCCGTACTGGGTGAACGAGATCCTGCGCGCCTTCGCCTTCCTGGTCCTGTTCGGCACCGGCGGCACCATCAACCGGATCCTCATCGGCCTCGGGCTGATGAGCGAGCCGATCGACTTCATCGGGCTGAACGTCGCGCTGTATGCCGGACTGACCTACGCCTACCTGCTGCTGATGATCTTCCCCCTCTACAACGCGATCGAGAGCCTCGACCACAACCAGATCGAGGCGGCGCGCGACCTTGGCGCGCCGTGGTGGCACATCCACGTCCACGTCGTGATGCCCTTCGCCAAGCCCGGCATCGCCTCGGGCTGCACGCTCGTCTTCATGCTCTCCGCCGGCTCGCTCGCGGCACCGCTCGTGCTCGGCGGCCCGAAGACGCTGTGGTTCACGCCGATCGTCTACGACCGCTTCTACCAGGCGTTCAACTGGCAGCAGGGCTCGGCCTACGCGATCATCCTGCTGCTCACCTGCATCGCCTTCGTCATGGCGGTGATGCGGATCTTCCGGGTCAGCCTGTCGGAGATCACGCGATGACCTCCCGCGGCGTCCATCGCGTGATGATCGGGCTCTACATCGCGCTGTTCTTCGCCTTCCTGTTCGGGCCGCTGGTGGTCATGGGCATCACGGCGTTCAATACGCCGACCTATCCGCAGGTCTGGCCCTTCGAGGGCTTCACCCTCGCCTGGTTCGCCTCGCTGCTCGGCGACCGCATGCTGATGGAGGGGCTGCGAAACAGCCTGCTGATCGGCGGGCTGGTGGTCTGCCTCGCGGTGCCGCTCGGGCTCGCCGGCGCCATCGTGATGACTCAGATCCACGCGCGCGCCCGCTCGCTCTACTACCTCGTCGTCGTCTCGCCGGTGTTGACGCCGGGCGTCATCCTCGGGATCTCGACGGTGATCTTCTGGAGCGACGTGGCCGACTGGACCGGCACGCGCGACCAGTTCTACCAGGGCATCTTCCTGGCGACCCTGGGCCAGTCCACGTTCATCTCCGCCTACTGCATGCTGATCTTCCTGTCGCGCCTGCAGCGCTTCGACAGCGCCCAGGAGGAGGCCGCGCTCGACCTCGGCGCCACGCGGACCCAGGTGTTCTTCCACGTGCTGCTGCCGTTCCTGAAGCCGGCGATCCTTTCGGCGGCGGTCCTGGCCTTCCTGTCCAGCTTCGAGAACTACAACACGACGACCTTCGCCATCCTTGCGGACAAGACGATGACCACCGTGCTCGCCGGCCGGGTGCGCCAGGGCACGACGCCTGCGATCAGCGCACTTGCGGTCATCATCATCGGCATGACTCTACTCGGCGCGATCGTTTACGAGGTTCTCCGCCGCCGCGAGCAGGCGCGCGACGAGGCGCGCGCGCGCGCCGCCGCGGAGGCCGAGCGGCGCGACCTGTCCGTCACCGCCCTCGCCTGACGTCCGATCCTCCAGTCTCCTCCCGACGCGCCAGCGAAGCGACACCATGGGACAGCTCACCGGAATCAAGGTCCTCGACCTCACGCGCGTCCTCTCCGGCCCGTTCTGCACCCAGCTGCTCGGCGACCTCGGCGCCGACGTGCTCAAGATCGAGAGCGGCGATGGCGACCAGGTGCGCGGCCAGGGTGTCATCCGGGACGGCCTCAGCTGGTACTTCGCGACCTACAACCGCAACAAGCGCTCGATGCGCCTCAACCTGCGCAAGCCCGAGGCGAAGGAGATCCTCGCCGACCTCGTCCGCCGCAGCGACGTCGTGGTGGAGAACTTCCGGCCCGGCGTGCTCGCCGAGATGGGCTTCGGATGGGAGCGGCTGGTCGCGCTCAAGCCGGACATCGTCCTGTGCTCGATCTCCGGCTTCGGCCAGAACGGGCCCTATCGCGATCGCCCGGCCTTCGACTTCGTCGCGCAGGCGATGAGCGGGTTCATGAGCCTGAACGGCCGCGCCGAGGACCCGCCGATGCGCTCCGGCCTCCCGATCAGCGACCTGATCGCCGGGCTCTACGGGGCGCTCGGCGTCTGCGCCGCGCTGGTGCGCCGGCGCGAGACCGGCCGGCCCGAGCATGTCGACACCGCGCTGGTGGACGGCCTCACCAGCTTCACCGCCTATGCCGGTGCCGAGGTGCTGGCCACCGGCCGCCAGGCGCCGCGGCTCGGCAACGATCATCCCGTCGTCGCGCCCTACGGGCTGTTCGAGACGGCCGACGGCGTCATCGCGATCGCGCCGGCAAACGACGAGATCTACCGGCGGCTGCAGCGCGCGCTCGAGCTCACGCATCTCGATGCCGATCCGTCCTTCGCGACGGCCGCCGCGCGCTTCGCGAACCGTGGCCGGATCAACGCCGAGGTCGAGGGGCGGCTCCGGCAGCGGCCGCGCGCGCACTGGATCGACGTCCTCAACCGCGCGGGCGTGCCCTGCGCCGAGGTCAAGGACCTCGTCCAGGCCTTCGCCGATCCGCAGACGCAGGCGCGCGAGATGACGATCGAGGTTCCGCATCCCGGCCACGGCACCGTCCGCATGACCGGCTTCCCGCTGAAGTTCCGCGAGCATCCCTGCCGCGTCGCACGGCCGGCGCCCGATCTCGGCCAGCACGGCGAGGAGGTGCTGCGCGAGCTCGGCCGCGACGACGCCGCGATCGCACGGCTGCGCGCCGCCGGCGCGCTCGACTAGGCCTGCGGCGATGACGACGAGGATCCTGGCCGTCAACGCCGGCTCGTCGAGCCTCAAGTTCGCGCTCTTCGACGCCGCCGACGCGGCCGCGCTCGCGCCGGCGCTGCGCGGGCGGATCGCGCGCCTCGGCACCGGCACCGACATCGAGGTTGCCGACGGCGCGGGACGCATCCTGCTGTCCGGCCGGCACGACACGCCCTTCGACCATTCCGCGGCGATCGCCGCGCTCGTCGCCGACCTGCGCGCGCGCGATCTGTTCGAATCGGTCGCCGCGATCGGCCATCGTGTCGTGCATGGCGGCGGCCGCTTCGATGCGCCGGTACGCGTCACGCCGGCGGTGCGCGAGGCGCTGCGCTCGATCGCGGCGCTTGCCCCGCTGCACATGCCGCCGGCACTCGCCGGCATCGACGCCTGCGCGACGCAGCTGCCCGGGCGGCCCCAGGTCGCCTGCTTCGACACCGCATTCCACTCGACGATGCCCGAGACGAGCTGGCGCCTGCCGCTTCCCGATGCCTATGCCGAGCGCGGCATCCGGCGCTACGGCTTCCACGGGCTGAACTACGAGCATGTCGTCGCGAGCCTGCCCGCGCTCGCGGGCGGCGCGATGCCGGGGCGCGTCGTCGTCTTTCATCTCGGGGCCGGCGCGAGCCTCTGCGCCATGCGCGACGGACGCTGCGTCGCGACCTCGATGGGCTTCTCGACCCTCGAAGGCCTGATGATGGGCACGCGCAGCGGCTCGATCGACCCGGGCGTGGTGCTGCATCTGCTCGAGCGCGAGCACATGCCCGTCGCCGAGGTGGCGCGTCTGCTCTACCACGAGGCCGGCCTGCTCGGCGTGTCGGGCGAGAGCGCGGACATGCGCGTGCTGCTCGCCAGCGAGCGGCCCGGCGCGAAGCGCGCGATCGAGCTGTTCTGCGCTCGTGCGGCGGCCGAGGCGGCGGCGACGCTGCCGTCGTTGCAGGGGCTCGATGCCGTCGTGTTCACCGGCGGCGTCGGCGAGAACGCGGCCGAGGTGCGCGCGCGCATCGCCCAGCGCCTCGCCTTCACCGGCCTGGTCCTCGACGACGCGGCGAACCGGGCGCGGCGCGAGGTACTGCACGCCGGCGGCTCGACGGTGCGCGCATGGATCGTGCCCGCGGACGAGGAGCGCACGATCGCGCAGGCCGCCCGACGCCTCGGCGCCGCAGCGGGCGCCTGAGCGCGCAATGGGTCCGCTCGGCAATCCCTTCGTCGCGCACGCCTTCATCTGGGCGCCGGCCTGGACCGAGACGGCGATCCGCGACGCCATCGACCGCGCCGCCGCGATCGGCTTCGACGGCATCGCCGTTCCGCTGCGCGACCCCGCGGCGGTGCCGGCCGAGGCGGTCGCGCGGTGGTGCGCGGCGGCCGGAATCCGCCCCTATGCGACGTCGGGAGGCCGGCCCGACGCCGACATCTCCAGCGCCGATCCGGCGGTCGCCGCGCGCGGCGCCGAGCGTCTCGCGCTCGCGATCGCGAAGGCCCGCGACCTCGGCGCCGCGCATCTCGGCGGCGTCCTCTACGGCGCGATGATGAAATATCCGGGCCGCGCCGCGCCCGGCACGCGCGAGCGCGCGGCGGCGACGCTGGCCGCCCTTGCCGGCCGCGCGGCCGCCTCGGGCATCGTGCTCGCGCTGGAATGCGTCAATCGATACGAGAGCAACCTGCTCAACACGGCGGCGCAGGGGCGCAACTTCGTGGCGATGGTCGGCGCCGCCAATGTGCGCCTGCATCTCGACACCTATCACCTGAACATCGAGGAGCGCGACGCGGCCGCCGCCATCCTCGACAGCGCCGCCGAACTCGGCTTCATGGAATTCGGCGAGTCGCACCGCGGGGCGCTCGGGCAGGGCAGCGTCGACATCCGCGGCGCGGTGCGCGCGCTCGTCGCCATCGGTTACCGCGGCCCGATCGGCCTCGAGGCCTTCTCGACCGGCGTCAACGATCCGACGGTGGGCGACCTGCTGTCGATCTGGCGCGACGTCTACGACGATCCCGACCGCCTGGCGCGCGAGGCCAAGGCGCTGCTCGAGAGCGAGTTCGCCAAAGCGAGGACATGACCGATGCGCACGCTCAAGGGCCCCGGCCTGATGCTCAGCCAGTTCCTCGGCGACCAGCCGCCGTTCGACAGCCTGCCCGCGATCGCCGCCTGGGCCGCCGGTCTCGGATACCGGTCGTTCATGGTGCCGATCCACGACCGCCGCGCGATCGATGTCGAGGCGGTGGCGCGCGACGACGCGGCGGCGCGGGCGGTGACGGATGCGCTGGCGCGCCACGGCCTCGTGGTGAGCGAGCTCTCGGCACATCGCGCCGGGCAGCTGCTCGCGGTCAACCCGGCCTGCAACGACGTCGCCGACGTGTTCGCGCCGCCGGCGCTGCGCGGCAATCCGGCCGCACGCCGCGCCTGGGCCGAGGCCCAGCTACGCTTCGCCATCGAGGCCTGCGCGCGCCTCGGCGTCACGCGGCTGGCGACGTTCTCGGGGGCGCTGATCTGGCCGTACTTCTATCCCTGGCCGCCGCATCCCGCCGGGCTGGTCGATGCCGCCTTCGACGAGCTGTCGCGGCGCTGGCGCCCGCTGCTCGACCACGCGGACGCGCACGGCGTCGACCTCTGCTTCGAGCTGCATCCCGGCGAGGACCTGCACGACGGCCTCAGCTTCGACCGCTTCCTCGATCGCGTCGACGGCCATCGCCGCGCCCGGATCCTGTTCGACCCGAGCCACATGCTGATCCAGCACATGGACTACCTGGGCTTCATCGACCGCTATCACGCCCGCATCGGCGCCTTCCACGTGAAGGACGCGGAGTTCGTGCGCAGCGACCGGTCGGGCGTCTATGGCGGCTTCGGCGACTGGCTCGAGCGGCCCGGCCGCTTCCGCAGCCTGGGCGACGGCCAGGTCGATTTCGGGGGGATATTCTCGCGCCTGGCCGCGTACGATTACGACGGCTGGGCGGTGCTCGAGTGGGAGTGCTGCCTGAAGCACCCCGAGGACGGAGCGCGAGAGGGCGCCCGGTTCATCGCGGAGCACATCATCCGTGTGACCGAGCGCGCTTTCGACGGCCCGCTGAAGGCGGCGCCCGACCGGGCGCGGCTCGACCGGATCCTTGGCCTAGGTTGACGCGGCGTTAAGGGATCCCGCGCCCGCTCCCGGCCCGCGCGGTCAGGCGACGGCCGCGAGCCGGGCGTCGCTGGCGCCGTAGCGGCGCACGGCGAAATTCCAGGTCGGGCCCTTGGTCAGGCGCCCCTCGCTGTCGTGGCTCAAGATCTCCCGGCGCACCAGCCCGTCGACCGAGCAGGTCATCGCCGAGCGGCTGGGGTAGTGGCCGAGGCGACGCAGCAGGCCGCGAAGATCTTCAAAGCTCTGGGGGGCCTCGGCGACCGCCCCGATCACCACGCGTTGCCAGTTGCCGACCGTGAAATCCAACATTCCCTGCTCTCCCGTCGTCCGTACGGCCCCCTGCGCAATGCAGTCGGCTCGTCGAACCACGGACGAGGCTGCGGCCGCCTGGTTAACGGGATATTGCCGGACACCCGGGGTTGCAGGCGGCCGGAGACGTACCACCCTGGCACCGGAAAAATCGTTCTAATTCAAGGCCACAGCACAGAACTGAGGCTGGGGTTACGCCAAACGCATCGAGGCTTGAAATCGGTCCCAGGCCGCCTCTACCACCTCTAATACCCCCTTACGGCGGCCCCCGAGCCGCTCCCGCGCAGGGGAGCGGAACCCCAGCGTTAGCGTCGGATTAACCATGCTTTAGGGAGATCGGCCGAGGATCTCTCGCAACCAACCGCAAGTCGCGAGGGAGAAGAACCGCGTGCCCACCAACCTGCTGCGGATGACCCGGCGCATCGGCCCGGGCGTCCTGACCGTCGCGGTGACCGTGCTGGCGTGGTCGCTCGTGGCCGACACCCTGCGCGACTCGATGGCGTTGAGCGGATCCTGGGGCCCGGTCGCCCTGGGTATCGTCGTCACGACCCTGGCGGGCGTAAACCTCTACATCCTGCGGAGCATGCGCCACGATCGGCAGGACACCGCCCTACGCCTCGCCGCCTCGCGCGGCCGCGCCCAGATCGCCGAACGGGCCCGGGCCCGCGCCCTCGGCACGATCTCGGCCGAGTTCCGTACGCCGTTGAACGCGATCATGGTGTTCGCCGAGCTGCTCACGAAGGGGTTCGTCGACGGCTCGCCCCGCAAGCGCGCCGAATACGCATCGAGCATCTTCATCAGCGGCCAGCAGCTTCTCGAGAAGCTGGACGCCCTCCTCGACCAGGCCCGGCTCGAGGCCGGCGAACTTAATCTTCAATATGAGGAAGTCGACCCCAAGCGCCTGCTCGACATCGTCATCCGCCTCGTCGAGCCGGAGGCCCGCATCAACGGCGTGACGCTCGAGCTGCCGCAAGGGCCCACCCCCTTCGTGCTGCTCGCCGACTCCCGCCGGCTCAAGCACGTGTTCGCGACGATCCTCAGCAATGCAGTCCGGCTGACGCGCCGCGACGGCCATGTCTCGGTCGAGATGCGCGGGACGCGCGACGGTGGCGCCGAGATCGTTCTCGCCCATACCGGGACGGGCATGACCGAGGACGAACTCTCGCAGGCGCTGGACCCGGTGGCGCCCACCGACGGCACCGTCTCCCGCATCCGCGAGTCGAGCTGGCGCGGATTGTGGCTCGCGCGCTCGCTGGTCGAACTGCATGGCGGCGCCCTGACCATGCGCAGCGCCCCCACCGCCGGGTCGACGGTGGCGATCGCCTTCCCGCGCGAGCGGATTGTCCTCCGCAACGTCACCCACGCCCTCGCGGCCGACTGATCAGGCGCCGGCAAGGAACCCGATCGTCAGCCGCTCGAATTCGTCCTGGACCACGTGGTTGTAGAAGTGACCGCCGGTCGGATGCAGCACGAGCCGGGCGTCGGGAAGGATCGCGGCCAGCGCCTCACTGAAATAGGCCGGCGTCACCGCATCATCGCGCGCCGCCATGACCAGCGTGCGATGGCGGAGGCGCGGCAGGTCGGCGCGGCGATCGAAGGCCAGCAGCGCCTCGATCCGCGCCAGCACGATCTCGTCCGGGGTCGCCGGCAGCGGTGAAGCGCGCTGCGCGGCCTCCAGTCGATCGGCGTGCCGCGCCAGCCACCCCGGCGGATAGAGCACGAGATTGCCGAGGCGGCCGTAGAACGCCGCGCCGAGCCGGCGCAGGGCCTCGGCCCGCGTCTCGAAGAGCCGCCGGAAATACGCATCGGCATGTGTCCAGGTCGCGCTCAGGACGAGGCGATCGATGCGATCTGGATGGTCGAGCGCCAGGACCTGGCCGATCGCGCCACCGGTCGAGTGGCCGACCAGGTGCGCTTTGGCGATGCCGAGGCCGTCCATCAGCTGGCGCAGGTCGTCCGCCATCTGCGCGACCGAATAGGCGATGCGCGAGGGCGTGCTGCGGCCGCAGCCGCGATGGTCGTGGAGCACGACGGTGAAATGCCGTGCCAGCGCCGGCACGTGGCGCTGCCAGAAGGGAGCCACGCCCCCGAGGCCCGGGACCAGCAGCAGCGCCGGCCCGGTGCCATGGGTCTCGTAGTAGAGGCTCGCGCCGTCCGCGAGCCGATGCTCCGCCATGCCTCAGCGCTTGATCGGGATGTCGCGCAGTTGCTTGCTCGCCGCCCCGTCGAGGCCGGCGAACACCGTGCGACGCTCGATCTCGGCGACGTTGTCCGGGCGCGCGAACGGCTCGGGCGCGGGCTGTCCCGGCGTGCGCGGCCGGCCGATGCCGGCGAAGAAGTTCTCGAGTCCCGGCGGCGTGAGCACCCAGAGCATCTTCAGGTCGACCTTGCCCTCGTTGACGAACTTGTGCTTCCGCCACGGGCCGACATAGATCGTCGTGCCCGCCTTGATGGGATACGGCACCCCGTCGACATAGGCCGTGCCCTCGCCCTGGAGGAAATGCAGCACCTCCTCGTTGCGGTCGTGCCAGTGCTCGCGGATGTAGCAGCCCGGTGCGATGGCCTGGATGCCCATCGACAGCGTCGGCGTGCCGGTCTGCTCGGGCGTGATGTGGATCTCGCTGTAGCCGTTCGCCGGGACCGGCTGCCAATAGCTGGGCATCTGGTCGGGCTGTACGACGATCGCCTCGCCGCGCTTCATCGTGCCGTCATCCATGGCTTCTTCTCCTTCGCTCCGCCGCATCGATCGGACGCTCGCGAGGATCTTCGTCGGCCGCCGCCCGCTCCGCAAGGTCGCTGCCGGGACAGCTTGCCGCGGCACGCTGCGCCCTGCGCGTGACGCGATGACGCCGCGTCGCCATCTTGACGAGGCCTCGTGACGCGCCGCAAATCGACGCCATGACCGACCTTGCCGACCTCGCCGCCGCGGATCTCCTCGACGGGTATCGCGCCCGCCGCCTCTCGCCGGTCGAGGTCGCCGAAGCGGTGATCCGGCGGATCGAGGCCTCCGAGCCCCGGCTCGCGGCGATGTACGCCTTCGATCCGGACGGCGCGCGCGCCGCCGCTCGCGAGTCCGAGCGGCGCTGGAAGGCGGGCGCCGCGCTGCCGCTCGACGGCGTGCCGGTCACGATCAAGGAGAACATCGCGTCGAAGGGCGTGCCGATCCCGCTGGGCACGGCGGCGCGCGATTGCGTGCCCTCGCCCGTCGACGCGCCGCCGGCGGCACGGCTGCGCGAGGCGGGTGCCGTGATCCTCGGCAAGACGACGATGCCCGACTTCGGGATGCTGTCCTCGGGACTGTCGAGCTTCCATCCGCTGACGCGCAATCCCTGGGACACGCGCCTGAATCCCGGCGGCAGCTCGGCCGGGGCCGGCGCGGCCGCCGCGGCGGGCTATGGTCCGCTTCATCTCGGCACCGACATCGGCGGCTCGATCCGGCTGCCCGCGAGCTGGTGCGGCATCGTCGGCCTGAAGCCTAGCCTCGGCCGCGTGCCGATCGACCCGCCCTACTACGGCCGTGCCGCCGGACCGATGACGCGCAGCGTGCACGACACAGCCCTGCTCATGCGCGAGCTCTCGAAGCCGGACTGGCGCGACTCCATGAGCCTGCCGCCGCAGGACATCGACTGGCTGGCGCTGGACCGCGACGTGAAGGGCCTGCGCCTCGGCCTCTGGCTCGATGCCGGGTTCGGACTGCCGGTCGATCCCGAGGTCCGCGCCGCGATCGAGGCGGCCGCGCGCAAGTTCGAGACCGCCGGCGCCAGGGTCGAGCCGATCGCAAGCTTCGTCACCCGCGAGATGCTCGACGGGCTGGACGCGTTCTGGCGCCTGCGCAGCTGGCTCGACATCTCGGCGATGCCCGCCGAGCGCCGCGCCAAGGTGCTGCCCTACATCCTGCGCTGGGCCGAGGGCGGGCGCGATCTAACTGGCGAGCAGACCTATCGCGGCATGAGCCAGATGATGGCGATGCGCGAGGCCGCCGTGCGGGCCTGCCAGCCCTTCGACTTCGTGCTGTCGCCGACCGCGCCTTGCGTCGCCTATCGCGCCGAGCTCGCGGGGCCCACGAACGATCCGGCACGGCCGCTCGAACACATCGGCTTCACCGTCGCGTTCAACATGTCCGAGCAGCCGGCGGCGTCGATCAACGCCGGCTATACCCGGGCCGGACTGCCGATCGGTCTGCAGATCGCCGGCCGCCGGTTCGACGACCTGGGCGTCCTGCAACTCGCCCGCGCCTGGGAGCGCCTGCGCGAACCGCAGCGCGACTGGCCGCTGGTGGCGTAGCGACGCGCCGGCGATGCCCGCGCGCCGCGAAACGGCCGGCAGGGATCGAGGCGCTCGCGCCGCGCGTCAGCTTCGCCACGCCAGCTGCCTGCCGGTGACGACGATGTGCTGGCCCTGAAGGACCCGCGTCGCCCAGGCCTGGGCGAGCACGATGCCGTCGACCCCGGCGCGGATCGCGACCGGCTCGAGGTCGATGCGATCGAAGTCGTGCAGCCAGCCGACGACGTCGCCGGCCTTCACCGCCGTGCCGCAGGGCAGCACCTCCTCGTAGTGACCGGTGAAAGGCGCGATCGAGAAGCACGCGCGATCCACCATCGCGACCTTGCGCTGCGTGCCGTCGGCGTGATGGTCGATCTTCTCGATCCGGCCGCGCAGCTGGCCGTGGCGGATCGCCGCCGCGAGCACGCCCTGGCGGCCCCAGCGCACGCCGTTGGCCTGCACGGCCTCGCCCCAGCCGAGCTCGGTGCCGACGGTGATCTTGCCCAGGCGCTCGGCCTCGGACGGCAGCAGGCCCGGCGTCTCGTTCTGATAGCTCATCACCAGCGGGGTGCCGAACCAGCGCGCCGTGTCCTCGATCAGCTTCGCCTGCTCGGCATCGTCGACGTCGTGGAAACTCGCCACCTGCGAGAAGCGCGTGCCGCCGCCCGAATGGAGGTCGATCACCACGTGGACCTGCGGCCAGATCGCCTCGCGCACGAAGGCGGCGATCCGATGCGTGATCCCGGAGATCCCGGGACGCTTGCCCGCGCCGTCGATGAACGCGCGGTTGAGATTCACGCCGTCGTCCGAGAGCGACTCGCGCGTGCCGGCGCGGAACGCCGCCACGTTGAGCACGGGCACCAGGATGATGCGGCCGTCGACGTCGCCGATGTCGATCTGGCGCTGCAGGTGGTGCAGAACGATCGGACCCTCGTACTCGTTGCCGTGGTTCGACCCGAAGGCGACGAGGCCCTTGCCCGGCTTCGCCCTCGGCCCGACGAGCACCGTCATCGGGATCAGGTGATCGCCCCAGATCGAATCGTGCTCGAGCGCGACGTAGTAGTCGCGCCGGCCGGGCGTGTCGAAATCGAGTTGCTGCGGTCGGACGATCTCGCGAGTCATGGATTTCCCCTCGTTTCCTTCTCGAGAACTCTCCCGCCCCGACCCTCCCCCGGGACGGCGGCGACACCGCTTCAGTTCACGCGATGCGCCTTGATGAAATCGGCGTCGACGTCGACCCCGATGCCGACCGCGTCGGGGATCGCGACCGTGCCGTCCGCTTCGAGCTTGAACGGCTGAGTCGTGATCCCGCGCGTGAGCACGCTCTGGCTGACGTTGAACTCGACGAAGCGCGCGCGCGGCAGCGTGGCGATCAGCTGCAGGCTGTAACCCGTGAGCAAATGCGTGAGCCAGGAATGCGGAACCAGGTCGATGCCCTGCTGGTGCGCGATCTCGGCGACGCGCCTGGCGACGGTGAGGCCGCCGCAGCGCGAGAGATCGGGCTGGATCACGTCGACGCAACCCTGGCGGATGAAGCGCTCGAACTCCCAGATCGTCGCGACCTGCTCGCCCGCCGCGATCGGCACCGGCGAGTTGGCTCGCACCCAGGCGTACTCGTCGAAGTTCTCGGGATGGATGAAGTCCTCGATCCAGCCGACCTTGTAGTCGGCGAGCCACTGGCACATCGCCAGCGCCTCGCGGCGCGAGCGCGACGGGCCCCACTGCTTCCAGCCGGCGGGATACCAGCCGGGATCGACGAGCAGCGCGCGATCGGGGCCGAGCGCCGCGCGCGCCGCGGCGACCAGCTCGCGATCGCGGCCGGGATCCTCGCCGAACACGCCCCAGCCGAACTTCACCGCGCGGAAGCCCTTCTCGACATAGCCGCGCGCAGCCGCCTCCATGCCTTTCGGCGTCTCGCGGAACAGCGTCGAGGCGTAGGCGGTGATGCGATCGCGCCGCCGGCCGCCGAGCAGCGTGGCGAGCGGCAGGCCGGCGGCCTGCGCGCGGATCGACCACAGCGCGTTGTCGATCGCCGACATGCACTGCATCGCGAGGCCGCGCCGGCCGTAATAGGCGCTGCCGACGTAGAGCCTGTCCCACAGCCGCTCGACCTCGAGCGGATTCTCGCCGACGAGCAGCTCGCCCAGCGTCTTGAAGCCCAGCACCGCCATGCCCTGGCCGGCAATGACCGCGACCGCCGCAGGGGCGAGAGTCTCGACGTCGGCCCAGCCGGCGAGCCCCTCGTCGGTCGCGACGCGGATGACGAGCTGCCAGTCGCCGTTGTCGCTCGCCTCCTCGCCGCCCGTCGTGGCGCCATAGGCCTGCGTGCCGCGCAGCAGGATCGGCTCGACCGCGGTGATCCTCATCGCGCCATCAGGTCCTTGGCCAGGCGCTGCGCCTCGCGCACGAGAACGCCGGCGGCCTCGGGCGCGTAGGGCGTCGCCCACTCGACTTCGTAGCCGCTGCTGCGGAAGTCCTCCGCATTCGGCACGTAGCCGTCCCAGCCGTTGGTGTAGCCGCCGAAATGCACCATCGCCGCGGCCTTGGCATCGCGGATCTCGACGCCGATGCGCGCGAAGGGCTCGAGCGGCGCGCCCATCAGCACCGCGTCGCCGATGCGGATCCCGTGCAGTTCGATGTCCACCGCGCGGCGATTGGCGCAGAAGCGGCCCCAATGCGCGCTCATCTGCGCGCGCTTGGCCTTGAAGTTCGCGGCCGCGATCTCGGCCGGCGTGGCGATCGACTTGTCGAGCGCCTTCACCGCGTCGCCGGCCCTCCTGGCCTCGGCGTCCAGCGCCTCGACGTCGCCGTAGTTGCGCACCGGCAGCGCCATGCGCCGGCTCTCGACCGCCAGGACCTGCGGCGCCGTCGGCTGCTCGTCCTCGACCCAGATGCCCAGCGGCGCGCCGCTTTCGACCACACGATCGAAGCGCCGCTTGACCTGCCGCGTTCGCAGGCCGACCGCCACCCGCGCCGCATCGAGCCCCAGCTCGGTCCCGATGCGCCGCGGCGCGCCGAGATCGGCGACCAGTGCCTCGCGGGGGATCTGGTCGCCCGCGCAGCCCTGCAGGAACAGGCAGTGCCCGCCGAGCGCGCCCTCGACCGTGCGCTTGAGATGCCCCGGATAATCCGGGCTGATGAACCGGTTCTCGTGCGCCAGCACGATCGGATGCGTCGAATAGCCGACGATCGTCGCGATCGGCTTCTCGGCGAGGTCGTCGATGCGCAGCACGCTCAGTACCGGGTCGCGATAGCCTTCCCAGTTCTGGCCGACGACCACGCGGCCGTCGGGAAGGCCGAGCCGGCGATTGACGCTGACGTCGCTGCGGCCGAAGCCCGCGGCGGCGCGCGCGGGCCGCAGGGCGGCCCGGGCAAGGCGGGTCGCCTCGACGATCGCCGCCTTCACCTTGTCGCGATAGGCCGGCACCAGCTCCATGCCCGGCAGCTGCGCCTGGGTGCCGAATCCCTGGGTCTGCCAGGGCGGCCCCGAATGCGTATGCGTGAACGAAAGGCGCACGGCCTCGGGCGCCAGACCGATCTCCCGCCCGACCATGGCCCGGAGATCGCGGCTGTCGTCGCTGCTCATCAGCAGGAAGTCGAGGTCGACGATCGCCGCCCGCGTGGCGCCCTGCTCGAGCAGCAGCACGGTCGCCAGCAGCGGCAGGTCGATGCCCTCGGCGCGGTCGTGGGTGCGGGCGCCCCAGTTGACGTGGGCGATGCCGACGGGCGGCGTCATGTCGGCACGGCCGACTCCGGCGAGGAGCGCGGTCACGGCGCGGCCTTCCGGCGGTCGCGGGCCATGCGGGCGAGCGGGATCACGAGGTCCTCCGGCGTCAAGCAGGGCGTCATTCCGGCGGCGGCGATGTCCTTCGACACGTCGACCGGCAGCGAGGTGTTGGAATTCTGCGGCACCTGGTTGAGGCGCCCGCCGATGAACACCGGCAGCTGCAGCTTCGCGCCGGCCATCGCCGCCTTGAGCTGCTCGACATAGTCGAGCGCGACGCCGTTGTACGTCGACAGCGCAATGACGTCGGCGCCGTTCTCGCGCGCCTTGCGCAGGAGATTCTCCGGATCCGCGTGCACGCCGGCATCGATGATGCCGACGCCCAGGCCACGCAGGATCTCCTCGATCAGGATCTTGCCGTACTCGTGCACGTCGGTGCAGGCGACCACGGCCTTGAGGCCGGCGCCCGAGATGTCCTGGCGCATCGGCGCGTCGAGCGCCTTGATCTTCTTCTCCGCCGCCCGCGCCAGCGCCGTCATCGTCGTCGACGGCACGTGGGGCCGGCGGCCACGCGGCGTGCCGCGGTCCTCGGTGCCCGGACCGTAGAGCTCCTCGAGCTTCTTCGGTCCGATGCGGCGCATCGCCAGCAGCAGCTCGAAGGCGTCGTCGACCTGGATCCCCGACCGCCGCAATCCGTCCAGCACGCGGGTCTTGAAGCGCTCGCCGCCCTCGACGATCGCGTCGGCGATCCTGTCGGTGCCCGGCAGGTCGACCATCGGCAGCCACAGCTCCGACTGCTCGACCAGCTTGGCGCAGACCAGCTGCACGTCGATCACCTCGTCGATGTCGGGAATGCGCACGCCCTCTGTGATCGGCACGGCGTTGATGGCGTGGCCCGACGGCATCAGCCGCTGGCCGAGCGCGTCGGCGAGGAGATAGGCGCTGAGGCCGCCGTAGTTCGAGATCTTGTCGGCCTCGTACACGACGGTGTTGCCGTAGATCATCGTGCCCGGCACCTGGGCGCGGCCGCGGGCGAGCGCGCGCTGGAAGGCGAGCCGCGTCGCCGGATCGGTGAAGGTGTTGCCGAAGCAGTGCGACAGCCGGCCGCCGATCAGCTCCTCGATGACGTAGCGCTCGATCAGCGCCGCGCCGAAGGTGCAGGACAGGTCGGTGAACAGCGGCGCGAAGCCGTCGTCGAGATTGGAATGGATCAGCACCTCGACCGGCTGCGCCGCCATCAGCGCCAGCGCCTCGACCGTGGCGACCGTCGTGGCGACGTCGTCGTGCCACTCGGGAAGCCGGAAGGTGAAGTACTGGCCGAGATTGCCAACCGACGTCGCGCCCGCTGCCAGCGCCGCGATGGTGTTCTCGACCGCCGAGGGCATGCCGATGACGAAGTCGCCGAAATGCGGCGCGACCGGCGCCTCCGACGTCAGCGCGACGAAGTCGTCGATGTCGTCGAGGATCATGCCGGTGCCGCGGCCGAGCTTGCCGCGCTGCGCCTTGGGATAGCCCATCGACCAGTCGAGGCAGATGCCGTAGCGGTCGACGCGCGCCCCCGCCTTCTCCACCGCATCCCAGACCTCGAACCACGCCCGCCGGCTCTTGGACTTGTCGCGATAGCCGATCTGGGCATGCTGCATGACCACGCCCTCGGCCATGCGACGGCGCTTGTACTCGGCCTCCGACGGCACGCCGTAATGGGTCAGGAACCTGCCGGGCCGCACCTGCGCGTCGCGCGCGCGCGCCTTGCCGCGCGCGATGATCTCCGCGGCGCTTGGCAGCGCGCTCTCCGGAAAGATCTCGATCCGCCGCACCATTTCCGCCCTCTCCAACGGCATCACTCTTCCACAAATACCGAAGTCTATGCCGAGTGCCTTGATTCATTCGACAGCAGGGTTAACCATTCTGGCGCCCTGGTGGCGTGGCCCGGACGGTCCGACAATCGAAGGCATGAGCAACGTGGCGTTCGACACATTGAAGCTGGCGAAGCGACTCGAGGAAGTCGGGTTTGCGCCCAACCAGGCGGCCGCGACGTCGTCCGCGATCGCCGACGCGATGTCCGATCTGATCGCCAATCTTGCGACCAAGACCGACATCGTCTTGCTGCGACGAGACATGGCGGAGATCGAGCTCAGAATGACGGTCAAGCTCGGCGCCATGCTGGCCGCCGCGGTCGGCATCACGGCCGGCTTGGTCAAGCTCCTGTAGGTCCTCACCGCCCCTCCAGCCGCGCCAGCACCATATCGAGGGCGCGGGCGACCTCGTCGAAGGCGCCGACCTCGGTCATGTGGCGCAGGATCTGCTCGTTGAGTCCGCCCTTGGTCTGGGCGAGGGCCGCGAGCTCGGCCGGCTTCGCGCCGGGATCGGCGAGCGGCTGCGCGACGGCATGGAACACCGACTTCGCGTAGCGCTCGGCCGACTCGCGCGGCAGGCCCTGCGCGACACCCCAGTCGGCGGCACGCGAGACGAGCGCGTAGAAGGTCGCGATCAGGGCGCTGGTCGACCAGATCGCCTCGAAGTGGTGGTCGTCGGCGACCGGCACCACCGTGCCGACGGTCGCGAACCACGATTCGAGCTCGGGATCGGGCGGCGAGATCGCGATCGGCCCCAGCCGGCGCGCCACGGGCGGCAGCGGCAGCGCGCGATGCATGCGCGTCGCCGGCGCCACCAGCGGGGCGAGCTTCGCGAGCGGATGGATTGCGATCAGGCTGAGGATCCTCTGCTCGGGGCGGAAGCGCAGCGGGGTGAGCACCTCGCGCGCGACCTGTGGCCGCACCGCCAGCATTACCACGTCGCTGCCGTCGACGACGGCCTGGTTGTCGGCGGCGACGCGCATCTGCGGGAAGCGCGCCGCGAGCGACGCGCTCGTCTCGGCGCTGCGCGGTGAGAGCAGCACGGCGTGCGGCGGCCGCGGCCCGGTGGCAAGGCCGGTCAGTAGGGCACCGGCGATGTTGCCGACGCCGATGACGCCGAGGCGCTGGTCAGCGAGAGTCATCGCGGCACGCGGTCCCCGGTCCCCCACCCCTTCCCTCGAACGAGCAGCTTCGCGGGCCAACCGTCCCCCTCGAATGAGGGGGACAGCTCGCGCGCGCAGCGCGCGAGCAGGCGGAGATGGCGGCGTGCGAACTCGGAGTCGGTCCTACAGGCGCTGGAACGCAGCAGGCTGCGAGTCTCCCCCTGGCGCCGCTGCGCGGCGCCTGTCCCTCTCTTTCGAGGGGGACGGTTGGACCCCGCGATCATGGCGGCGGGTTCCATCGACGATGACCCCCCGTGCCGAGAAGGGCGGACAAGCTTGGTAACCCGCGCCATCAGAACCGCGACCCCGCCTGAGGCGCCTGGCCCATGCGGAAGCCGGAGGGCAGCGGATCGTCGGGATCGAGGACGAACTGGTGGAAGCCGGTGATCCAGGCACGGCCCTCGACGCGCGGCACGACATAGGTGATGCCGCCGCGCGTCTCCGCGCGCACCGGCGTGCCGGTGAAGCACGTGCCCAGCACGCCCTCGAACTTGCGCGACTGTCCCAGCGGCAGCTGGCCGCGCGCATGCAGCACCGCGGTGCGCGCCGAGGTCCCCGTCCCGCACGGGCTGCGGTCGATCGATCCCGGCGGGCAGGTGATCGTCTGCTTGTAGTCGCCGGTCGTCTTCTTCTCGGAGGTGAACAGCACCTGGTAGCAGACGTCGATGTCCGGCCGCTCGGGATGCACGACCTTGAGCTGCTGGCCGACCGCCGTGCGGATGCGTCGCCACGCCGAGATCAGGGCCGCGTCGTTGTGCGGCCCGAGCTCGAGCCCGATCGCGTCGGCATCGACGAAGCAGTAGAAGTCGCCGCCATAGGCGATGTCGACCGTGAGCCGGCCGAGGCCCTCGACGTCGAGCGCCGCGCCGCTCGTCAGCAGGAAGCTCTCGACGTTGTCGAAATGGACCGACTGCACCGCCCCGCCGCTGACCCGCACGTGACAGGTGACGAGGCCGGCCGGCGTGTCGAAGCGCACGACGGTGATCGGCTCGACGGCCTTGACCATGCCGGTCGCCACGACCGTGGTCGCGGTGCCGATGATGCAGTGGCCGCACATCGGCACGTACTCGTCCTGCTCCATGATCACGACGGCGAAGTCGGCGGTCGGCGTCTCGGGCGGCAGCACCAACACCGAGCACATCATGCCCGAGCCGCGCGGCTCGAAGTTCAGCATCCGCCGCAGCCCATCGTCGTTGCGCCAAAGCCAGGCGCGCTTGTCGAGCAGCGTCTTCCCGGGCGGCACGGGCACGCCGCCGACGATCACCCGCGTGGGATTGCCCTCGGTGTGGGAGTCGACGGTGTTGATCGTGCGCTTGAAGCCGATGGCCATGGCGATCTCAGGTCCTGCGAGCGGTGCGCGTACTCCCTTCCCGTTCGCGCGACAGCGCGAATAGGAGGGGTGCTCGAGCGCAGCGAGGGCGGGGAGGAAAAGCGCGGCTCCCAGAGACGCGCTTGTCCTCCCGGGCCGCTTCGCGGCCACCCCTCCTATCGCGCTTGCGCGCGACAGGAGGGGAATTCAGGCGGTGACTTGGCGTCATGACGCCGTCTCATTCGAACCAGAGGTCCGGCAGCGTATAGCCGTCGCGGAACGGGTCGGTCGGGTCGTAGCCGTGCTGGAAGATGCCGGTGACCCAGGCGCGCCCTGCAATGGTCGGCACGATGCCGGGCTTGTCGCCCACGCGGATCTCGCTCGCGATCGCGCCCTCGAACTCCGAGCCGATGATCGAGACGTGGGTGAAGCCCTCGCCCACCTTCAGCAGCTTTCGCGCGTGCAACACGGCGAGCCGCGCCGAGGTGCCGGTACCGCAGGGGCTGCGGTCGATGCGCCCCGGCGACACGATCACCGCATTGCGCGGCTTGCAGCCGGCGCCGGTGAACGGCATCGCGAACTCGGTGAAGGTGATGGTCTTGATCTCCGGATTCTCGGGATGGACGACCGGCAGCTGCTCCGCAGCGGCGTGCTTGATGCGCTGGCCCATCGCCACGAGGTCGCGCGCCTCGTGCGGCTTCACCTCGAAGCCGAGCGACGGCGCGTCGACGATCGCGAAGAAGGCCCCGCCATAGGCGACGTCCATCTTCACCGTGCCGACGCCCGGCACCTCGACATGCGCGTCGAGGTGGGTCGCGAAGCACGGCACGTTCGCGAACTTGACCTGGGTCACCTTGCCATCGCGGCACTGCGCCACGACCGCCACCAGCCCACCCGGCGTCTCGAGCACGAGCCGCGTCTCCGGCTCCACCATCTTGAGCATGCCGGTCTCGAGCAGCACGGTCGTCGTGCAGATCGTGTTCGAGCCGGACATCGGCGGGTAGTCGGTCGACTCCATGATGATGAAGCCGGCGTCGGCCCGCTTGTCGCAGGGCGGCACGACCAGGTTCACGCAGAGCGTCGGCTTGCCGCGCGGCTCGAACAGCAGCCACTTGCGCAAGTCGTCGCCCTCGGTCTCGAGCCAGCGCTTCATCTCGAACACGGTCTTGCCGGGCGGTGGCAGCACGCCGCCCGTGATGACGTTGTTCTCCTCGCCGCCGACGTGGCAGCCGACGACCGTGATGGTGCGTGAGAAGCGCATGGCGATCTCCGAGGACGCGCGACCGGACCCGACGACAGATGCAGGACCGTCGCCGGCCGGCGCGGCGCGGTCCCCGGTCCGCTCAGATCGCGATCGACATGCCGCCGTCGACGACCAGCACGTGTCCGGTGACGAAGGCCGAGGCGTCGCTCGACAGATAGATCGCCGCACCGGCGATCTCGTCCCACTGGCCCCAGCGCTTCATCGGCGTGCGGTTGCGGATCCACTCGTAGCGCGGCGGGTCGGCCTTGAAGTCGTCGTTGATCTCCGTCTCCATGTACCCGGGGGCGATGGCGTTCACCGTCACGCCCTTGCTGGCCAGTTCAACCGCCAGGCCGCGCGTCAGCCCCTCGAGCCCGGTCTTGCCCGTCACATATGCCGTGTTGGTGCCGCGACTGATGCGGGTGTTGATCGAAGAGATGTTCACGATCCGGCCCCAGCCGCGCTTCACCATGCCCCTGGCGGCGCTGCGCGACAGGCGGAAACAGGAGTCGAGCGCGACATCGAGGACGCTGCGCCACTCGTCGTCGGTAGTCTCGAACAGGTCGTGCGGAACGCCCCAGGCCGCATTGTTGATGAGGATGTCGAGCGAGCCGTAGCGGCGCTCGATGTCGGCGATCGCGGCGTCGGCGGCCTTGCGGTCGCAGACGTCGAAACTCGCCACTGCAGCCTTGCCGCCGCGCGCCTCGATCTCCCTGCGCCGAGCCTCGAGCGTGTCGGGAACGCGCCCGTTGAGGACGACGAGCGCGCCATGGTCGGCAAGACCGCACGCCATCCCATAGCCGAGGCCGCGCGAGCCTCCGGTGACCAGCGCGACCTTGCCGTCGAGCGCGAACAGGTTCTTCTTCATTGCGATCTCCTCACAGGAACGTCGTGGTGGCGGAACGGCCGGCGGCTCACCCGAGCAGCCGAGGCAGGAACAGGCTGATGCCGGGGAACACCGTGATCAACGCCAGGCCCACCAGCAGGGCGGCAAGGAACGGCATCGAGGCACGGAAGACCTCGGTGGCCGGGACACGGGCGATGCTCGAGGTGACGAAGACCAGCTGGCCGACAGGCGGCGTGATGCCGCCGATCATGAGATTGACGATGACGATGATCGCATAGTGGATCGGATCGACGCCCATCTGGGTCACGACCGGCACCGTCAACGGCACGAGGATGAGGATTGAGACGGCGAGATCGAGGAACATGCCGGCGAACAGCAGCACGAGATTTATCAGCAGCAGCAGGACCAGCGGGTCCGTGGTCAAAGAGACCACCCACTGGACGACCTGCTGGGGCAGGCGCTCGGAGATCATCACGTATCCGAACGGCGCGGTCACTGCCAGCAGAAAGCCGATCAGCGCCGCGTCGCCGGCAGCGTCGCGCAGATTGGCCAAAAGGTCCCCCGGCCGGAACTCGCGCAACCAGAAGCCGAGGCCGAGGGCGTAGACGACGGCGATCCCGCCGGCCTCGGTGGCGGTCGTGATGCCGAAGCGAATGCCGCCGACGATCAGCAACGGCATCACAAGAACGGGGATCGCCGCGCGCACCGCCCGCGCCAGGCCAGACCGACCGATCCACCGCCGGTCGTGTCCGTACCCGCGGCGCACCGAGATCACATAGACGCACACCATCAGCGTACCGGCCAGCACCAGGCCGGTGAGATAGCCTGCGAGGAAGAGCTTGAGGATCGAGACCTGCGCGATCGACGCGTAGATCAGCATCGCGATCGATGGCGGGATGATGTTGGGCAGGATCGCCGACGCCGCCGTGATGGCGCAGCTGAACGACGCGGTGTAGCCGTGCCGCACCATCTGCGGCACGAGCATCTTGGTATCCATCGCGGCATCCGCGGACGACGACCCCGACACGCCGCCGACCAGCACGGAATTCACGACGTTCACTTGAGCGAATCCGCCGCGCCAGTGCCCCACCAGCGCGAATGCGAGATCGTACAACCGGGTCGTCAGCCCGCCGGCGTTCATCAGGTAGCCGGCGAGCAGGAAGAGCGGGATCGCCAGCAGGATGAACTTGCTCGCGCCATTGATCATGTTCTGTGCCACCGCCGCCGCCGGCAGCAGGTCCGCGCCCCAGGTCGCCAGATACGCGCTGAACAGGAGGACGTATCCGACCGGAGCGCCGAGCAGCACGCCGACCGAAAAGGCCCCGAGCATGACCTGTGTCGGAGCCAGCGCGGGAATGCGAACCAGGTCGAGGACGCCGGTCGCAACGAAGACCGCAACACCGAACGCGATCGCCGCGACCATGTTTAGCACGGCGCCTCCGGACTCGATCTCGCGCAACAGCAGGCAGGCGAGGCCCAGCGCCGCGGTCGCGCAGAGCGGAAGGTAGCGCACCTCCGTCGGCCAACCGAGCGCCGGCAGGACGCCACCGATCAGGGTCGCGGCATCCCAGGCGCTGAAGATCATGACGCAGGTCGTGTAGGCGACGATGAAGTTGGCGCCGAATTCGAACGCCGGACGCAGCGCCGCCGGCGCGGAGCGCGCAACGACGTCGACGGCGATGTGCTGGCGGCGGCGATGCGCGCGGGTGATGCCGAAGAAGATCAGCCACACGAACATCACGAAGCCGAGTTCCTCGGTCCAGCGAAACGAGGCGTTGAACACGTAGCGCGAGACGACGCCGGCGGCGACGTCGAGCACGATGCCGACCAGGAGCGCGACCATGGCAACGTCCAGGATCCGCTCGACGACGTCGAGAGCGCGCGCGGCAGCCCTCGCGCCGGCCGTCGCCGCCCGTGGCGGCGACGGATCGGCTGCGGGACCTTGCGTCACCGCAAGGCGGCCGACTGCGTCGACGTGATCGCCTGGATCAGATCCCGCCGCTCGGCGTCGTTGCCGATCCAGGCGTCCCAGATCGGCCGCATCGGAGTCGACCACGCGGACTTGTCATCGATCCGGATCACCTTGGCGCCGAGGGCCGCCGCCTTGCCGAGGCTCTCCGCGTCGCCGTCGACGACCGCCTTGTGCAGGGCGCGCGCGAAGACCTGCGTCGCCTCCTTGAGCACCGACTGGTGCTCCGGCTTCTGGCGCTGGTACCAGCGCTCGGAGAGGAACAGGCCCGAGATCGCGTAGATGTGGCCGGTGGTCGAGTAGTGCGGCGCCACTTCGTACCATCGCTCGTTGACGTAATTGGTCGCGGTGTTGTCGGCGATCTCGACGATCTTGGTCTGCAGGGCGTTGTAGACCTCCGGATGCGGGATCGGAGTCGGGTTGGCGCCCATCGAGCTCCAGATCTGCAAATGCAACGGCGACTGCAGCGTGCGCATCTTGCGCCCGCGGACATCCTCCGGCCGGTTGATCGGCACGGTGGCGAAGACGTTGCGCACGCCGGCCAGGGTGAACCCGAGGACGCGGAATCCCTGCGCCGGGAATGCCGCCGCGACGCGATCGCCGACCGCGCCGCTGTACACCGCCCAAGCGTGGGCGTCGTCGCGGAACACGAAGGGCATGTCGAACACGCTCGCGATCGGCACCCAGGTGCTGAACACCGTCGCCGTGTTGAGACTGCCTTCGAGCGAACCGAGCTTCAGCGCCTCGGCCATCTCGCGCTCGCCGCCGAGCTGCGAGTTCGGATAGAGCTGCACGTTGATGGCGCCACCCGTGCGCTGCTCGACCTGCCGCTTGAAGTCGTCCATCAGGGTGACCGCCGGATGTGGCGCGGTCACGACCGTCCCGATGCGCAGCGTGCTTTGCGCCTGGCCAGTGGCGGGAAGGGTCAAGGCAGGCCCGGCAATCAGCATGCCGAGCACGAGCCGGCGCGTTGTCATCGTGAGTCCCATGTCGTCCCTCCGTACTTGCGCGACTCCGGGGACCATCCCCGGAGCCGGTCGAGCGAGATCCGTCCGGTCCCGTCGTCCCCGCAGATCACGGAGACGCCCCGGCCCCGTCCCAGGTCGCGTCGCGCTCCAGCGGATAGAGGGGCCTAGGGCGCGATCGGAACGGGAAGCGGGAAAGGTCGGGCGCATGCGCGCCCGGCGTGTCGAGATAGAAACAGGTGGACATGAGCGGCTCGAAGGGCGTCCGCCAGCCGGCGGCCGCCTTGACCACGATGAACCGCAGTCGTCGCGGATCGAGTCCGACCGCCTCGAGATGCTGGGTGTCGTACGGCAGGATCCGGGTCTCCGTGACGACGACATGGATGCCGTCGACGTCGATTCGCGCGACACGGCCGAGCTGCGCCAGCTGCCCCGTCATCCAGGGGCCGGACCGGCGATAATGCACCCGTCCCGCGAAGACGACGGTGCCGTCGATCGCGACCGGATCGCCGTGAAAACGATCCGTGCGGGCGCCGACGGCACCGACGAAGCGTGCGCCGGCCCCGAGGGCACAGGCTCGTTCCGCGGCTTCGGGATCCCACAGCACCACTGCGGCTTCGCGCGCCCCGGCCGCGAGCAGCCCCGCAAGGGCGACGGTCCCGTCGCCGGGCGTGCCGCCGCCAATGTTGTCGGCCACATCGACCAGGATCACGGGACCGGGCCTCGATGCGGCTCGGGCCGTCGCCGCGGCGATCGCGACGTCGACCGGCATAACCTCGGGAACGAAGTCGTCGCGTCGCGACCAGATCGCCTGCGCGATGCGGTCGGCACCGGCCGCCGCGACGTCGGCATCGTTGGCATAGGCGAGCACCGCCATGCCCAGCTGCGGCACGTCCGCGTAGGGATAGCCGACCGCAACAGAAGCCCCGGCCAGACCGAGCGCCGCGACCGTCTCGTCGCGCTCGCGCATGATCGATCGCATCGGCTCATCGGCCGAGACCTGGGTCTGCGAAACGGACACCAGCGGCAGCTTGCGGAAGGCGCGCTGCCAGCGCCGGCCCGTCAGCAGATCGGCGAGCCGCGCGACGGCCTCGGCGCCGCGCTCGGCCATGTCGACATGCGGATTGGTGCGATAGCCGATCAGCATGTCGCAGGCTGCGACCAGCGCCGGCGACAGATTGGCATGCAGGTCGAACGTCGCCACCACCGGCCGGTCGGCCCCGATCGCGCCGCGAATGGCGCCCACGACCGCCGCGTCCGCGTCGGGCACGCCATCGACCACCATGGCCCCATGCAGAACGACGAGGGCGCCGTCGACGGGAGCGGAGTCCCTCGCGAGCCGGGCGATGCGGTCGAGCAAGCCGTCGAACAGCGCCCGACTCATCGGCCGCGACGGCAGCGCCCAGGCGAACAGCCCCGGCACCAGACAAAAGCCGGCGCGCCTCGCACCCTCGATCATGCCGCCGATCTCGGTGTTCGTGCCCGCGAAGGCGGTGCGCAGGGCTTCGCCCTCGACCAGCGCCGATGCTTCGAACGCCGCGCGGTCGGTCGGCACGGACGAGAAGCTGTTGGTTTCGTGCGAGATGCCCGCGAGGACGACGCGCGCCGTCATGGCGAAGACCCGCATCCGGATTTCGTCATCCCGCTGTACACGAGAACGACCCCCATCGCACCCCGGCACCCGTGTCAGGTGCCCGCCGGATTTCCGCCCTGGACTGATCGGTGGAGCCTGCGCAGGTTTCAGCAGCCGGTGTAGCCGGCGTTTCGCTGGGCGAAGCGGCCGCGTCACCGGACGTGCCCAGGAGGCGGACGAATGTGGCAGGCTGAGCGCCGTGGACGGCCACGACCGGCGGTGAGAATCCCCCCGCGCTGGCTGTCGAACGCGATGCGGGGAGGCGCAGCGGCGACATGAGCGTTGTGGAGCGCGCGGTTCTCGTCACCGGCTCCGGCAGCGGCATCGGTGCGGCCATCGTGCGTCGCCTGGCGAAGCCGGGCGTCGGCATTCTCGTCCACGCCCTCGCCAACCGCGCCGGCTGCGAGCGCGTCGCCGCGGAAGCGCGCGCCGCGGGCGCCGCGACTGCGATCGAGCTCGGCGACCTGTCGCAGCCGGGCGTCGGCGCCGCCCTCGTCGTGGCGACGGCGAAGGCCTTCGGCCGTCTCGACGTGCTCGTCGCCAATGCGGGCTTCCCCGACAAGCGCAACATCGGCCAGCTCGACCGCGCCGGGCTCGACTACATCTACGCCGCCATCCTCGGCGGCTTCTTCGACATGGTCACCGCGGCCAGGCCGCACCTCGAGCGCGCGCGCGACGGCCGCGTGATCGCGATCAGCACCCACAACGCCCATGTCTTCCGCGCCGACTATCCGGCCTATCCCGGCTCGGGCGGCGTCAAGCACGGGCTCGAGACCATGACGCGCGCCGTCGCAGCTCAGTTCGCGCCGCACGGCATCACGGCGAATGCCGTGGCGCCGGGGCTGATCCGCAAGGACGCGCAGACCGACCAGTTCTACACGGCCGCCCAGTGGCAGGCGCTCGCCGACAAGGTGCCGCTGCGCCGCCTGGGAGAGCCCGACGAGGTCGCGGCCCTCGTCCAGTTCCTGGTCTCGAAGGACGCCGGCTACATCACCGGCCAGGTCATCCACATCAACGGCGGGCTCGTCTGAGCCCCGGGGGGAAGCGACACATGACGACGATCACGCGCGGCATCCTGGTCACCGGTTCGGGCAGCGGCATCGGCGAGATGATCGTCCGCCGCCTCGCGGCCCCCGGCACCGGTATCCTGCTGCACGCCGCGAAGAACAGGGCCGGCTGCGAGCGCGTCGCCCGCGAACTCGAGGCGCGCGGTGCCAAGACCGCGATCGAGCTCGGCGACCTCGCCGACGCCGGCGTCGGTGCGCGGCTGGTCGAGGCGACGGCGCGCGCCTTCGGCCGCATCGACGTGGTGATCGCCAATGCCGGCTTCCCCGACCGCAAGCTGATCGGCGAGCTCACGCGCGACGATCTCGACTACATGTACCGCGCGATGCTCGGCGGCCTGTTCGACATGCTCACCGCCGCCCAGCCGCACCTGCTCAAGGCGACCGATGGCCGCGTCGTCGCCATCAGCACCCATTGCGCCCACGTCTTCCGCAACGACTACCCGCTCTATCCCGGCTCCGGCCCGATCAAGGCCGCGATGGAGACGATGGTCCGTGCCGCCGCGACCCAGTTCGCGCCGAGCGGCGTCACCGTCAACGCCGTCGTCCCGGGCCTGATCCGCAAGCCGCACAACACCGAGCAGTTCCTCTCCAACGCCGAATGGGACGCGCTGGCCGCCAAGATCCCGATGCGTCGCATCGGCGAGCCGGACGAGGTAGCGGCGGCGGTGTGCTTCCTCGCCAGCAAGGACGCGAGCTACATCACAGGGCAGTGCATCCATGTGAACGGCGGGTTTGTCTGAGGCGACGCCCCTCCTGTGCGGCGCAGCGGCAGGGGAAAAAACCTCCCCAGGTTTGATTTTCCCGAGCATCGTATCCGGGAACGATGCTGCGCAGGGCCTGATCAGGTCCACGATCAAAGGCCCCGATTATCTCACTGGCGGGCGCTTCTGCGTCGATTCGTCGGTGCTCGCGCTGCTGCTTTGCATCGCGACCGGCATCGCCATGCTGGTCATGGCGGAGAGGCGCGGGAAGATCGTGCCGCCCATCTGGAAGCGCCCGGCCTGACCAACCTCCTCCAAATTCGCCCCCAGGACTGATCTTCCTGGGGGCGATCCGCGCCGGGTGTCGTCGCATGGCGCGCGGAACCCTCACCTCCGGAACCGCACCCGGCTCGGATCGGATCCGGCTATCGCGCTAAGCTCCACTCGGCAGATCCTTTCGGAGAGATTTGCTACGGGCCCCGCTTCCATGACGACCTCCTTCCTGCGCGACATCTCGTCCAATCCCGCCAACGCCGCCATCCTTGCGCGTTGGCGTGAAATCGACCTGCCGAATGCGTGGCTCGTTGCCGGCTGCCTGTTCCAGACGATCTGGAACCTCCAATCCGGGCGTCATCCCGATGCCGGGATCAAGGACTATGACATCTTCTACTTCGATGACGCGGACATGAGCGAAGCCGGTGAACGAGACGCTCAAGCCCAGGCGACCGCCGTGCTGGCCGACCTCGGCATCACCATCGAGGTCGCGAACCAAGCGCGCGTGCATCTCTGGTATCCGCGCTTCTTTTCTCGCCCGTACCCTCAACTCGCATCTACCGAGGAGGGGATCAGCCGCTTTCTCGTGCTTGAAACCTGCGTTGGTGTCCGCCCGAACCAGGCCACCGCGCCGTTCGGCGTCGCCGGCATCTACGCCGGCGCGCTGTCGCCCAATCCGCTCACGCCATACCCGGAACTATTCGCCCAGAAGGTTGCAAGCTACCGTTCACGCTGGCCCGATCTGTGCGAGAAGCCTCCCCGGGTTTGATTTTCTTGAAGACTGAGGGATGACCACCGACGCACGGATCTCCGCCCCGGCCACCGAGCGCAATCGCGAGCCGATCCTCGCCGTGCTCGCGCGGGTGCTGGCGCCGCGCGGCGGCGCCGCCGGGTTCGCCGGCGACGTGCTCGAGATCGCGAGCGGAACCGGGCAGCACGTGGCGTTCTTCGCCGCGCGGCTGCCCGCGCTGAGCTTCCAGCCGAGCGACCCGGACGCGGAGCGGCGCGCGAGCATCGCGGCATGGGTGGCGGAAGCGGGCGTCGGCAATGTGCGGGCACCGCTGGATCTGGATGTGATGCACGAACCTTGGCCGGTCGCGCATCCGGTCGCGGCGATCCTCTGCATCAACATGATCCATATCTCGCCGTGGGAGGCGACGCTGGCGCTGATGCGGGGTGCCGGGCGGTGGCTGCCGCCCGGCGCGCCGCTCTACGTCTACGGCCCATTCATGCGCGAGGGCCGGCACACGGCGCCGTCGAACGCGGCATTCGACGCGGACTTGCGAGGGCGCGATCCGCGCTGGGGCGTGCGGAACCTGGAGACGGTGAGCGAGGTCGCGCACGCGCACGGGCTGTCGCTCGACGAGGTGGTCGAAATGCCGGCGAACAACCTGTCGGTGGTGTTCCGGCGCATCGCAAGGTGAGGCCGGGCCCGGGCTCGTGAAGGCGCTGAACGGGGTGTCCTCACCCTCAACAGCGCGCGCCGAATCGCCAGCCAGTACATCCCCGCGATCCGCCGGGCGCAGCATCGCCGTGTCCGCAGGTCGGCACACCCGCCAGAGCGGGCTTGACGCCACCGGTCGTCGCGGGTGTAGCGTCATCATACGGAACTTGAGTTCCGTATCGTGGAACTCCGGGAGGGGCCGGATGACCGCCAGCAGCGAGCGCGACCCGCGCCGGACACGGCGACGGCAGGATTCGGGCGGCGCGATCCAGAGCGTCGAACGTGCGATCGGCCTTCTGCGCGCCGTCGCCGAGGCCGGCAGCGCGGGCCGGCGCCTGAATGAGCTGGTGGCGGTCAGCGGCCTCAGCAAATCGACGGCGCATCGCATGATGCAGGCGCTATGCGACGCGCGGCTCGTGGAGCACGACCCGTCGACCAAGCTCTTCTATCCGGGCGTCGAGCTGTTCCTGCTGGGAACCGCGGCGGCGATGCGGTTCAACATCGTCGAAATCGCGCGCCCGTCGCTGCTCAAGCTCGCCGAGGAGACCGGCGACACCGTCTTCCTGTCCGTGCCCGTCCAGCACGAATGGCTCTGCGTCGATCGCCAGGTCGGCTCGTTCCCGATCCGCACGTTGACGGTGGATGTCGGCGATCGCGGCCCGCTGGGAGTCGGCTCCGGCGGGCTCGCCCTGCTCGCGTTCCGCGACGACGCCGAGATCGAGGCGAGCATCGCCGCGAACCGGCCGCGCCTTGCCGCCTATCGCGACTTCGGCCCCGCCGGGCTGCCGCAGCACGTCGCCGCCGCACGGCGCCAGGGCTATGCGCTGGTCGACGGGCAGCTCGTCGAGGGCATGAGCGCCATCGGCGTCCCGATCTGCGATCCCAAGGGCCGCCCCGTCGCCGCGCTGAGCGTTGCCGCGATCAGTTCGCGCATGGCGCCTGCGCGCCGTCGCGAAATCGTCCCGCTGGTGCACGCGCATGCCCGCCGGATCGAGAAGCAGCTCGCGGTGCTCGGCGGCGCGCGGGTCGTGACCGCGCGCGAGCGCGACCGCGCGCAATCCGGAAGGCGCTGACCATGGCCGACACCCCGCCGAACACCCGCATCGAGCTCGGCCTCGCGCTGCTGTGGACGATGACTCGGATCCGCGCGTTCGAGACCGCCGCGCGCGACGTCCACGCCAAGGGCGAGATTCCGGGCGTGCTGCACCTTTCGATCGGCCAGGAGGCGGTGCCGGCCGGCGTCTGCGCGCAGCTGCGTCGCGACGACACGATCGCAAGCACGCATCGCGGCCACGGCCATTGCATCGCCAAGGGCGCCGCGACCGACGCGATGATGGCCGAGCTCTACGGCCGGGTCGGCGGCACCTGCCGCGGCAAGGGCGGTTCGATGCATATCGCGGATTTCACGATCGGCATGCTCGGCGCCAACGGCGTCGTCGGCGGCGGCATCGGCATTGCCGTCGGCGCGGCGCAGGCAGCGAGACTGCTCGGCGACGGCCGGGTCAGCGTCTGCTTCTTCGGCGACGGCGCGGTCAATCGCGGACCGTTCCTCGAGGGGCTCAACTGGGCGCGCATCTACGACCTGCCCGTGCTGTTCGTGTGCGAGGACAACGGCTTCGCGGCCTTCACCCGGCCGACCGAGACCACGGGCGGGCTGGGCGCGGCCGCACGAGCCGAAGCGATCGGGATCCCGGCCGAGCGCGTCGACGGCAACGACGCCCTCGCCGTCCACGACGCCGCCGCGCGGGCGATCGCGCGTTGCCGGCGCGGCGACGGGCCGGCCTTCCTCTATGCGCCCACCTATCGGCTCGACGGCCACACGATCGCCGACCGCGCGCCCTACCGGACCGCCGAGGAGGTCGCCGCGCGTCGCGCCGCCGATCCGATCGAACGGCTGGCCGCGGCGCTTCGCGAGCAGGGTGCCGGCCCCGACGCGATCGCGAACGCCGCGCGGGAGGCCGAGTCCGAGATGGCCCGCGCGATCGCCTTCGCGCGCGGCTCCGCGATCCCGGCGCCGGCCGACGCGTTCGCCGACGTTCAGGATCTGGGAGCGCCGGCATGAGCGCGATGACCCTGATCGCGGCCACCCAGGCCGGCCTTGCCGAGGAGATGCGCCGCGACCCGCGGGTGTGGGCGCTGGGCGAGGATCTCGCGCGCGGCGGCGTGTTCGGCCAGTACGCCGGCTTCCTGGAGGAGTTCGGTCCGAAGCGGATCGTGTCGACGCCGATCTCCGAGGCGATGATCATGAGCGCCGGCCTCGGCGCGGCGCTCGCCGGGACCCGGCCGGTCGTCGAGATGCGCATCGCCGACTTCACGCTCTGCGCGATGGACGAGCTGGTGAACCAGGTCGCCAAGGTCCGCTACATGTTCGGCGGCCAGGCGCGCGCGCCGATGGTCATCCGCATGCCGCATGGGCTCGCGCGCTACTCGGCCGCCCAGCACTCGCAATCGCTCGAGGCCTGGCTCGTGCATGTGCCGGGCCTGGTCGTGCTCGCGCCGGCGACCGCCGCCGACTGCAAGGGCCTGATGAAGGCCGCGATCCGCTGCGACGACCCGGTGGTGCTGTTCGAGCCGCGGGCGATCTGGGCTGCGACGGGCGAGGTCCCGGACGGCGACCACGCGACTCCGATCGGCGCCGCGCGCATCGCGCGCGCCGGCAGCGACGTGACGCTCGTGTCCTGGTCGATGACCGTGCCGATCGCGCTCGAAGCCGCCGAAGCAGCGGCGCGCGAAGGAGTGTCGGTCGAGGTGATCGATCTGCGCAGCCTCTGGCCCTGGGACCGGACCACGGTCCTCGATTCGGTCGCACGCACGCGCCGCGTCGTGGTCGCGCACGAGGCCGTCCGCGTCGCCGGGTTCGGGGCCGAGATCGCGGCGACGATCGCCGAAGAGCTCGCGGACGTGCTCGCGGCTCCCGTGCATCGGGTGGGCGCACCGCGAATTCCGGTGCCGTACGCCCCGCAACTCGAGGACGTCTATCGGGTCACGTCCGACAGGATCCTGGCCGGGCTCCGCCAGGTGGTTCGCGGCAAGTCCGCTCGCACGACGACGGGGGCCTCGCATTGACGATACCGGGCCGGCGACGCCGGTCCGAACCCAGGGGAGGGAGACATGAGCAGGCGAATCACTTTCGTGACCACGGCGGCGTTCCTCGTCGCCATGGCATCGTCCGCACTCGCGCAGGAGGTTTCGCTGCGCATGTCGGTCAACGACCGGCCCGACGGCCACACCGCGATCATGGCCAAGGACCTTGCCGACGGCGTGGCGCGTCGCACCAACGGCGCCCTCAAGATCGAGGTGTTCCCCAACCACACGCTCGCCGGCGGCAACTTCAAGACCGAGATCGAGCTCGCGCGCTCCGGCGGCATCGACATGGCGATGAACTCGACGATCATCTTCGGGCTGTTCATCGACCGGAAATTCGATGTCTTCAGCCTGCCCTTCATGATCCCGGACCATCAGGTGTTCGGCAAAGTCGTCGACGGCGCGATGGGCAAGAAACTCGAGGAATGGCTCGCGCAGGCCGGCCTCACCGCCGTGGGCACGGGCATCAACGGCTTCCGCCAGTTGACCAATTCCAAGCGCCCGATCCAGACGGTCGACGACATCAAGGGCCTCAAGTTCCGCGTCGCGGGCACCGAGGTCTTCCTCTCCGCCTTCAAGCGCATGGGGGCCGATGCGGTCACGATGAACGCGCAGGAGATGCTGCAGGCCATGGCGACGGGCGTCGTCGACGGCCAGGAGAACCCGTACGTCTCGATCCTCAGCTTCCGCATGTTCGAGGTGCAGAAGCACGTCACGGCGTGGAACTACGTCGTGGATCCGATGATCATGTACGCCAACACGCGCAAGTTCCGCTCGCTCAAGCCGGAGTGGCAGCAGATCATGCGCGAGGAAGGCGCGCGCGCCGCGCTGGCGGAGCGCGCACGTGCCGAGAAGGACGACCTCGCCGCGATCGAGGAGCTGAAGTCCAAGGGCATGACGATCACGGTGCCGACGCCCGAGGCGATCGCGCAGTTCCAGCGCACCTTCGAGCCGCTCTACACCGAGTTCGAGGGCAAGATCGGCAAGGACAACATCGACCTCCTGCGCAGCGAGGTCGCCAGGGCGAAGAAGGAGCTCGGCCGCAGCTGACGCGGGACGGCGCGGAGTCGGCGCCATGATGGACGAGCGCGGCTCGCACCCGATGCCGCCAGCCGGGCATGACCGGCTGGCGGCGATCGAGCGCCTCGTGATGGTCGCGCTCTTCCTCGCGCTGACCGTCGTCGGCTGCCTCCAGATCGTCAATCGCCACGGGCTCAACCTGCCGATCTGGAATCTCGAGCAGCTCCTGCCCCACATCTTCATCGGCATGACCTTCCTCGGCATGCCGCTGATGTACCGGCGCCGCGCGCTCCTCGCGGTCGAGATCGTCCCCGACAGCCTGCCCGGGCGCGTCCGCCGCCCCTATCGGCTGGTGCTGTGGCTCGTGACGGCCGCGTTCCTCGGCATGCTCGTCTACACCTCGCTCGACGTGCTGGCCTTCCAGCTCGAGATCAACGCCGTCACGAACATGGGCTATCCGGCGGCGATCCTGACGATCACCCTGCCCGTCGGCGCGATCCTCAGCCTGTGGCGGATCTGGCAGGTCGAGATCCGGCCGCTGCTGGGCAGGAAGCCCTGATGGTCATCGTCGCCCTGTTCGCGCTGATGACGGTGCTGCTCTTCACCGGCCTCGAGATCTGGGTCGCGATCGGCCTCGCCGCCCTGCTGCCCATGATGATCTTCAATCTGGCGCCGCTCGAAGTGCTGCCCCAGATGATGATGTCGTCGATCGACTCCTGGGTGCTGCTGGCGGTGCCGTTCTTCATACTCGCCGGCGCCATCATCGCCGAGACGTCGATCGGACAGCGCCTCGTCGACCTGTTCAACGCCCTGTTCGGCGCGCTGCCCGGCGGGCTCGCGATCTCCGCGGTTTTCACCTGCGTCGTCTTCGGCGGCCTCACCGGCTCGGCGACGGCGGAGGCCGCGGGCGTGACGGCGATCATGACGCGGCCGATGGAGCGCGCCGGCTATCCGCGCCCCTACGTCGCCTCGCTGATCGCGGCCGCCGGAACGCTCGCCAACCTGATCCCGCCGTCGATCGCGCTGCTCGTCTACGGCATCGTCGCCAAGGTCTCGATCTCCGATCTGTTCCTCGCGGGCGTTGTGCCGGGCATCGTGAACGCGCTGCTGCTGGCGATCACCGCCGTCTACGTGGCCGAGCGCCGCGGCTACGGCCGCGCGTCGGCCGTCGAGAGGATGCCGATCGGGCGCGCGATCTGGCGCTCGGCCTGGGCGCTGCTGGCGCCGGTGTGGATCCTCGGCGGCATCCGGCTCGGGCTGTTCACGCCGACCGAGTCCGCGATCTTCATCACCCTCTACGTCTTCATCGTCGCCAAGTACGTCTATCGCGACATCACCTGGCGGCAGGTGCCGGCAATCGTCGAGCGCGCCGCCGTGACCTCCGTGGCGGTGATGCTGATCATCGCGACCGCCGCCGTGCTGTCGTGGCTGATCGAGACGCAAGGGCTGGCCGCCGCCGTCCTCGCCTTCCTCAAGCACATGCAGCTCTCCCGGACGATGGTGATCGTCGGCATGATCGTCATCCTGGTGGTCGCGGGAATGGTGCTCGAACCGGCGCCGATGCTTCTGATCATCGTGCCGATCCTGCTGCCGGTCGTGCGGGACATCGGCCTCGATCTCGTGCAGTTCGGCATCTTCGTGACCGTCGGGATCAATCTCGGCCTGATCCATCCGCCGGTCGGCCTCACGCTGTTCGTTTCCGCGAAGGTCGCCGAGGCGCCGCTGCTGCCGACGTTCTACGCCTCGCTGTGGTGGCTGCCTGCGTTCTTCCTGCTGTTCTTCCTGGTGGCCTTTGTTCCGGGCCTGAGCCTGGCCCTGCTGTGACGAGAGGATCGACGATGACGATGAAGACGGGGTTCGAGGACAAGGTCGCGGTCGTCACCGGCGCCGCGGGATTCATCGGCCGGGCGATCGTGCTCGCGTTGGCGGCGCGTGGGGCGCGGGCGGTGATCCTGGATCGCGTGCCGGCCGATCAGACGCTCGAGGCGGTCCGGGCACAGGGCGGCAGCGGCAGCGCCAGCGCGGTCCTCTGCGACGTCAGCGATTCCGCCGCGGTCGACCGTGCGATGCGCGAAATCGAGTCGGCGCAGGGTCGCATCGACATCCTTGTCAATTGCGCCGGCGGCGGCCAGCGCATCGGATTCGTCGAGACCTCCGACGCGGAGTGGTTCACCCAGATCAACTCCAACCTCAGCGGCGCATTCTACACGATGCGCGCCGTGCTGCCCGGCATGCTGGCGCGCAAGAGCGGCGCCATCGTCAACGTCGCCTCGATCTCGGGCATCATCGGCGGCCTGCCGTCGAGGGGAACGCAAGGCCGCTCGGGTCCGGCCTACGGCGCGGCGAAGGCCGGTCTGATCGGCCTCACCAAGTGGGCCGCGCGAGAATTCGGCAAGCACGGGGTCCGCGTCAACGCGATCGCGCCGGGACCGGTGCTGACGAGCCAGGTCATGCACGGCTACGACTACGGCGTGGACGACTATCCGATCCCGCGCATGGGAACGCCGGAGGACATGGCCGAGGCGGTGATCTTCCTCGCCTCGCCCGCCTCCGGCTATATCACCGGTGAAGTCATCAAGGTCACCGGCGGGACCGGCATGTAGCACGCCGCATACAGGAGCGTTCGATGACCGAGCCCGATCCCGCCTTCCGCGCCGGCGTCGCCTTCGTCGACGGCGGCTATGTCCCGATCGCCGACGCGCGCATTCCGATGCTCGATCTCGGCTTCCTGCGCTCCGATGCGTGCCAGGACACGATCTCGATCTGGAAGGGCCGCTTCTTTCGGCTCGAGGATCACCTCGCGAGGTTCGAGCGGTCGTTCACGCGACTGCGGATGACCTGTCCCTACGACCGCGACCGGCTGCGCGCGATCGCGACGGAGTGCGTGCGCAAGACCGGCCTGCGCGACGCCTATCTACAGCTGATCATGACTCGCGGCCGCATGCCGATCGGCAGCCGCGACATCCGCCTGGCGCAGAACCGCTTCCAGGCCTTCTGCATTCCCTATGTCTGGATCGCCAATGCGGATGTCCGCGCGCGCGGTCTCGACCTCCATGTCAGCGCGATCCGGCGCGTGCCCGAGCAGTCGGTCGATCCGACCGTGAAGCACTACCACTGGCTCGACTTCGAGATGGGCCTGCTCGAGGCCTACGACCGCGGCGCGGACAGCGTGCTGTTGACCGATCTCGAAGGCAACGTCGCCGAGGGGCCGGGCTTCAACGTCTTCGCCGTGCGCGACGGCGAGCTGCTCACGCCGCAGAGCGGAGTTCTTGACGGCATGACGCGCACGACCGTCTTCGACCTCGCGGGCGAGCTCAACATGCGCGCCCGCCTCGCCCCCCTGTCGCCGGCGGCGCTGCGCTCGGCGCAGGAGGTCTTCATCTGCAGCACCGCCGGCGGGATCATGCCGGTGCGCAAGGTCGACGACGCGACGATCGGCGACGGGGCGCCCGGGCCGACGACGCGGCGGCTGGAGCAGCTCTACTGGCGAAAGCGCGAGCAGGGCTGGCTCGGCACGCCGATCGCATACGACTGAGGCCACGTCTTCGCCGAGGCTCGGCCGCGGCTGCGAGATGGGCCGACCTATCCCATGGCGATCGACCCCGGGCGTCGGCGGCGGCCGTGATCGATGCCGCGATCACGGCAGCCCCGCCCACAGGGATGCGACATAGCCGAGCGCCGCGAAGGCCGGCGCGCCGATGACGAGCGGCAGGACCGATTGATCGGCTCGCGCGCCCGACATGGCATCCATGGCGCGCGATCGTCGCGCCAGCACGCCGAGCAGTGCTGCCGCGGTGGCGGCCGCGATGATGCAGGCCGCGGCCAACGGCAGGCGCGCGGGCACCAGCAGGATCGCGAGCAGTACGATGGCCGGGGTCGCGGCGCCGGTCACGAAATGCGCCGTGGCGAGCCCATCCGCCGCGCCGCGCAACGCAGGTGCCGCGATCCGAGCCGCGAGACCGAAGAGCGCGACGAAGGCCAGCGTGAGCGGCACCGCGACGACGAGCGCCACTGCCAGCCGCAGCGCGTCGGCCTCGGCCGGCGGGGGATCGGCCTTGAAGTACAGGGCGAACGACACGAGGCGTTCGAGCGGCCGCGCGACCTCGATGCCCGCGGCGAGCAGGGCGCCCAAGCCGAGTGCCGCGACGACCGGCAACCCGATCGCGCCCATGAGGCCGTCGCGACCCGACAGCGACGCCGGCGCGGCGAGCCACGCCAGCGACGCGGCATGGGCGAGCGCCACTCCGCCGACGACCACGGGCAGGCCCTGACCGAAGGCGGTCGCCGGCGCCGTGCCGCCGAGAGCGAGGCGCCACCAGCCGATGCCGGCGGCGAACCCTGAGACGAGGGCGGCCGACCACAGGGGCACGGCAAGGGCGGCGCGCATCGCGACCGTGGTCACGACGTCATCTCCGCGGCGTGCAGCTGTCCAAACGACGCCGGCGACACAATTCTCCTCCCCGACGACTTTGGCGTCTGCCCCTCCTCATTCGAGGAGAGGCGTCGCCTGACGCGCTGCCCGGCTTCGCTGGAGACCGCGCCTCGCGCGGCGCATCGTCCCTCCTCGAATAAGGAGCGACAGGCCGAGAAGCGGTCCGGGAGGAGACTCGCGACGACGCGATCGCGGAGCATGGGGGGCCTCGGGGCAGCCGCCCGCGCGCCTCACGCCATGTGCTTCCGGAGCTTCTTCCAGTCCACGTCCACGCCGAGGCCCGCGGCGTCGGGAAGATGGGCGAGGCCGTCCTTGAAGGTGATGCCGCCGATGAAAGGATCCGGATCCTTGATGTTGAGGAACGAGACGTGGCCTTCGCAATCGACCGGCATCGGATACTTCGCGATCGCCGCGATGTGACAGCACGCCGTGTCGCCGACCTTGGTGAAGGGGTTGGTGTCGACGCTGACCGTGATGCCCGCGGCCTCGCAGATCGTGATCGTCTGGGCCGCCGGGAAGAAGCCGCCGAGGCGATTGAGCTTGAGCACGATGCGATCGCAGGCCTGGCGGCGCACGAGCTCCATCATGCGCTCCGGCGACCAAACGCTCTCGTCCAGGATCACCGGCACGAAGCTGCGCGCCTTGACCTCGGCCGCGCCGACGATGTCGTCGTAGCCCAGCGGCTGCTCGATCGAGAGGTTGTCGTGGCCGCGGAAACGCTCGAGAACGGCGACGGTCCAGGCGGCGCTGCGCCAGCCCTGGTTGGCGTCGGCGTCGATGTAGACGTCGCGCGGCGTGGCCTCGAGCGCGGCCGCGAGCTTGGCGAGCTCGCTCTCCAGGTTGTCTCGGTTCCAGCCCTTCGCCAGCATGACGTCGCCGACCTTGATCTTGAGGCCCTTGAAGCCGCGCTTGACGTAGTGGCGGCACGCCTTGGCCATCGCCTCCGGCGTCTTGTGATAGAGGTTGGTGAGCAGCGTGAAGCTTCGGCGATGCGCACCGCCGAGCAGCGCGTGCACCGGCACGCCCAATGCCTTGCCGGCGAGATCGTAGAGCGCCATGTCGACGCCCGAGCGCGCGCCGCGCCCACCCGGCATGCCGCCGCCCACCGCGCCTTCCATCAGGTGGTGGCAGAGCGCGAAGTTGGTCGGATCCTGACCCTTCAGCGCCGCGGCGAAGGCCTCGATGATCGACACGAGCATCGGCGTCGTCTCGCCCAGGTACCAGGTCTGGCTCGTCACCTCGCCGACGCCGTAGGTCCCGTCCTCGGCCGTGACCTTGACGATCACGCAGGGCGGCATGCTCGGCCAGACGTACTCGTCGTCGACCCAGGCCTCCTTGATGATCTTCGGCTTGAGCGCGAAGGCCTCGACGGCGGCGATCTTCAGGGGCTTCGACTTCATCGCGTGACCTCGTGTCGTGACAGCAAAGCGGCCTCGAAGGCCTGGAGGATGGCGGGCTGGCTCTTGCCGGCGCGAGCGGCATCGCCGATCACCATGACGCGCTGCCCCGGTCGCGCAAGCCCGCGATGGCGCTCGCCGGTGGCGACGCGGGCGCGGTGATAGAACCAGTCGCGCCAAGCCGGCTGCGATGCGAGCCGTGCGGCGGCGCCCCGGCGCGCGAGCCCGCGCGGCAATGCCCACCGAAACAGGGTCCCGAGGCCGTAGCGATAGCTCGCGCCGGTCGCGATCACGATGCGGCCGAAGGGCGCCAGATCGGCCGCCGTCGGCTCGGTGGCGAAGCGGAACTCCACGCCGGCCCGCTCGCAGCTCCGGGCCAGTTCGGCGATGTAGGCAGCAAAGGGCTCCGGCCGTGCCGCCACGCCCTGGAACAGCGGCGCGTGGCCGGCATGGCGGAACGCCCCGCCCGCCTCGGCCTCGCGCTCGAACACCGTCACGCGATTGCCGGTCGCGACGAGCGAGGCATAGGTCAGGCCGGCCGGCCCCGCGCCGATCACCGCGATGCGCTCGCCCCGCGGCGGGGTCGCGGCCTCGAAGTCGCGCTCGCGGCCGGACATGCCGTTGACCACGCAATGCAGCCGGTTGCCCGCGCGCATCTCGTCCACGCAGGTGTTGCACGACAGGCAGCGGCGCACCGGCTCGCCGGCCCGGACCTTGCGCGGCCAGTCGGGATCGGCGACCAGCGGCCGGCCGAGCGCCACGAAGTCGGCGCTCCCCTCCTCCACCACGCGCCGGGCCAGCGCCGGATTGCCGAGCCGGCCGACCGCGATCACCGGCACGCTCACCCGCGCCTTCACCGCGCGCGCGTAGTCGATGAAGCGCCCCTCGGCCTCGCTCATCGGCGGGATCATGATCGCGGCCGAGGGCAGCGAGCGGTAATGCCCGGCGGTGACGTGGATCGCGTCGGCGCCGGACTCGGCCGCCCAGGTCGCGACCTGCAGCGCTTCGTCGAAGCCCATGCCGCCGGGGAAGAAGTCCTCCAGATTGGTGCGGAAGATGACTCCGAGCCTCGGCACCGCGGCCTTCACCCGGCGCAGGATGTCGAGGCCGAAGCGCGCGCGGTTCTCGAGGCTGCCGCCATAAGCGTCGTCGCGGACGTTCTCCGCCGGCGCGCAGAACTGCGAGAGCAGATAGCCGTGCGCGGCGTGGATCTCGACGCAGTCGAAGCCGGCGCGCCCCATGCGGACCGCCGCATCGACATAGGCCTGCGTGGTCCGCTCGATGCGCTCGAGGCTCATCGCCTCGGGCACGATCGTCTCGGTGTGGCCCTCCTGCACGACATGCGGCACCGCCGAGGGCGCGATCGGCGTCTCGCCGCAGACGTCGACGCGCGTGTGACCGCCGCCATGGCCGAGCTGGATCGAGGCCTTGGCACCGGCGGCGTGCAGGGCCGCGACCAGCGAGGTCAGACCGGGCAGGAAGCGATCGTCGTAGATGCCGAGTTCGCGGCGGCGATGGCGTCCGACCGGCTCCGGGCAGGCCATCTCGACCGTCACGAGGCCGACGCCGCCGCGCGCGCGGGTGACGAACCACGCCATCGTGTCCGGCGTGACGAAGCCGTCCTCGTCCGCCCCGCGCGTGGTCATCGACGGCATGACCAGGCGGTTCTTCAGCTCGACCGGGCCGATGCGGCCCGGATCGAAGAGCCCGGGCACGGCTCAGCTCATCCAGCTGCCGCCGGTGATGTCGTAGGCCGCCCCGGTGACGTAGGACGCCTCGTCCGAGCACAGGAAGGCGACGACGCGCGCCACCTCGTCGGGATAGCCGACGCGGCCCAGCGGGATGCCGGGTGCGCGGTCCTTCGCCTGCGGCAGGCCGCGCCTGCCGCTCTCGTCGTCGATCACGCGGCGCATCTCGGTGTCGACGATCAGGCCCGGGCACACGCAGTTCACGCGGATGCCGTGCGGCGCCATCTCGAAGGCGAGCGACTGGGTGAAGCCGACGACCGCGAACTTGGTCGCGGCGTAGGCGCCGTAATTCGCCGCCCCGCGCTTGCCCAGCCACGAGGCGAGGTTGACCACGCAGCCGCGCCTGCGCGCGACCATGCCCGGCATGACGGCGCGGCTGGCGTGGAACACGCCGTCGACATTGACCGCGAAGCTGTCGTGCCAGTCCTTCTCCGGCACCTCGAGCAGCGGCCCGATGCGCGCGATGCCCGCGTTGTTGACCAGGATGTCGACAGGGCCCAGCGCCTTCTCGACCGCCGCCGCAGCGGCGCGGATCGAGACCGGGTCGGTCACGTCGCCCGCGACGCCGACGGCCCTGCGGCCCAGCGTCTCGAGCTCCGCGGCCACCTTGGCCGCGCCGTCCGCGCGCGTGTCGACCAGCCCGACCGCGGCGCCGTCGCCGGCCAGCGCATGGGCGATCGCGCGGCCGATGCCGCCGCCACCGCCGGTGACCAGGGCGATGCGTCCGTCGAAGCGAGCCATGTCGTCCTCCGCCGCTACTGCGCGGTCATGCCGCCGTCGATCGTGACGATCGCGCCGAGCGCGAAGCGGCTCTCGTCGCTGGCGAGAAACAGGATGCAGTCCGCCATCTCCTCGGCGGTCCCGAGCCGCCCGATCGGCTGGCGCGCCTCGAGCCCCTTGCGGAAGGCGACGGGATCGGGGGCGCGCGCCATCACGTCGTCGTAATAGGGCGTGTCGATCGTGCCGGGGGCGATCGCGTTGCAGCGGATGCCCTCGGCGACATGGTCGAGCGCAATCGCGCGGGTGAGCGCCGCCACCGCGCCCTTGGACGCGACATAGGCGGCGCGGTTGCGGATGCCGATCGACGCCACGACCGAGGCGACGTTGACGATCGCGCCGCCGCCGGTCCGCTTCATGGCCGGGATGGCATGCTTGCAGCAGAGATAGACGCCGCGCACGTTGACGGCCATCAGGTCGTCCCATTCCTGCTCGTCGATGTCGACCACGGTGCCGAAGGTGCCGTAGCCGGCGTTGTTGACGATCACGTCGAGACGGCCGAACGCCTTCACGGTGTCGTCGATCATCCGCTTCACCTCGGCCGACTTCGACACGTCGACCGACAGCGCGAGCGCGCCGGGCAGCTCGCGCGCCACCGCGGCGGCGGCCTCGGGCTTGCGGTCGGCCACGACGACCTTGGCGCCTTCGCGCGCTAAGACGCGGCAGGTGGCGCGGCCGATCCCCGAGCCGCCGCCGGTGACGATGCAGACCTTGTCCTTGAGGCGCATGGTCAGCCCTTGTCCTTCACCCAGCGCATCACGTGGGTCGCGACCGCGACCAGCTCGCCGTTCTGGTTCTTCACCTCGATGGCGGCCTTGGACTGGCGCTTGACCGGATCGACCTCGTTGATCGTATAGGTCAGGCTGACCGTGTCGCCGATGCGCACCGCGCCGAGGAAGCGCACGCGGTCGTAGCCGAGGCTGACCGGCGTCTCGTCCTTCGCCGTGCCCTCGCATTTCTCGATCATCAGGGTCGAGCAGGTCGACATGTAGCCGACCATCAGCGCGCCATGCGCGATGCGCGAGCCGTATTTGGAGCGCTTCATGTACTGGTCGTTGACGTGGTTCACCGAGAAGTCGCCGGTGATGCCCGCGAACATGTAGATGTCGGTCTCGCCGACGGTCTTGGCGAAGGAAACCTTGTCGCCGATCTTGACGTAGAAATCGCTCACGTGCGTGTCCTCTCTCGTTGCGTCAGCGCAGGGCCCGGCCGGACTCCGGCTCGAAGAAATGCATGTTCTCCAGCGCCACGGCGGCGTCGATCGCGACGCCCGGCGTGAAGGTCAGCTCGGGATCGACGCCGGCGAGGCGGAAGTCGGCGCTGCCGATGCGCACCGCCAGCAGCTGTTCGTCGCCGAGCTGCTCGGTCACCATCAGCTTGCCGCCGATCGCGACCTGATCCGGCGCGCCCGGCCGGCCGAGGCGCGCATGCTGCGGCCGGATGCCGATGACGGCGGAGCGGCCGGCGAGCGTGCCGAGCTTGGGCACGGCGCGGCCCGGCACGTCGAAGCCGGCGCCTTCACTGCTCAGACGGAAACCGTCGCCCCTCGCCTCGACGCGCATCTCGATGAAGTTCATCGCCGGCGAGCCGATGAAGCTCGCCACGAACCGGTTGATCGGCCGGCGGTAGAGTTCGAGCGGCGTGCCGACCTGCTGCACGTAGCCGTCCTTCATCACCACGATGCGATCGCCCAGGGTCATCGCCTCGACCTGGTCGTGGGTCACGAACACCGCGGTGGTGGGCACGCGCTGGCGCAGTTCCTTGATCTCGAGGCGCATCTGCGCCCGCAGCTGGGCGTCGAGGTTCGAGAGCGGCTCGTCGAACAGGAAGACCTTGGGATTGCGCACGATGCAGCGGCCGAGCGCCACGCGCTGCTGCTGCCCGCCGGAGAGCTGGCGCGGCCGGCGGTCGAGCAGCGGCTCGATCGACAGGATCCGCGCCGCGCGCTTGATCTCGGCGTCGATCTCGCTCTCCGGGACCTTCCGGTTGCGCAGGCCGAAGGCGAGATTGTCGTAGACCGTAATGTGCTGATAGAGCGCGTAGTTCTGGAACACCATCGCGATGTCCCGATCCTTAGGCTGCAAGTCGTTCACGACCCGGTCGCCGATGGCGATCGTGCCGGAGGTGATCTCCTCCAGCCCGGCGATCATCCGCAGCGTCGTCGACTTGCCGCAGCCCGAAGGGCCGACGAGCACGACGAACTCGCGGTCGGCGATCTCCAGATCGACATCCTTCACGGCGACGACGTTGCCGTAGGACTTGCAGAGCTTCTCGAGTACGACCTCGGCCATCGGTTCAGACCTTCAATCCGCGAATGACGTATTTCTGGCCGAACACCGTCACGAGCAGCGCGGGGCCGAGCGACAGCACCGCGGTCGCGCTCATGAGGTGCCACTCCATGCCGAGCTCGTGGACGAACTGCGCCATGACGACCGTGAGGATCGGCGTTTCGTGCGCCGTGAGGATCAGCGCGAAGAGGAACTCGTTCCAGGTGTAGAGCCAGCACAGGATCGCGAGCGCGGTCAGGCCGGGGATCGCGGCCGGCATGGCCACGCGCCAGAAGGCGCCCCAGCGCGAACAGCCGTCGATCATCGCGGCGTACTCCATCGACGGATCGATGCCGTCGAAGAAGCCCTTCATGATCCACGAGAAGAAGCAGACATGCACCGCGACATGCGGCAGCAGCAGCCCCCAATAGGTGTCGAAGATCCCGAGCGCGCGGGTGACGAAGTAGAGCGGCAGCACCCAGGACACGTAGGGCACGCAGCGGAAGACGTAGATCAGCGAGAACCAGGTGTTCGGGATCGGACCCT
>JAEULA010000031.1 GCA_016793165.1 Alphaproteobacteria bacterium
CTCGTCCCATTCCCGGCTCCATCAGAAGCCGAGAACTCTTCCGCACGAGAAACTCAACGAGAACGTCCCATCACCGCGCGTCAGGCCGGACGCTTACGATAGGACCGATAACCTTCCTTTAGGTTGGTCCGATGAGTTGCGTTGCCGCACCGCTTGCCGAGGACGGCAACGGCGTCGATAGACCGGGCACGGGTTGCGTTCTGCACGATGGCGGACTTTGGCTGAGCGTGGCGCAAAGGGCTTGCAGATGCAATTTCCTTTGTTTCGTCCGAGTGACGGATTGGACCACGACACGGTCAAGGGGCCGCACAAACTTCCCAAGTATGGATTAGGTGCCTGTTTGATTTCGCAGCTGGTTGATCGTGTTCCAAGTCATGTGCGGACCTCGTCATGCGGTGAGTATCGCTTTGGCGCGCAGCCACTACGCACGTAAGATTCCCCCGGAATTTGGCGCATCGGCTGACGGCCGAGCGTGGAGCTTGGTCTAAGATCGACGGTCATGGGTGCCACCAACCCCGTAGCCTAAAGCCGGCGCTCGCAACGCACGGACCGTCACCTCGAACGACTGGTCGCATTACAGGCGGTACGGGTCGGTCGCCTCGGTGCCGTAAGGGGCCAACTCGAGAGGCTCGCGGACGTTCTCGTCAGTTTGGGCCATTGCGTTGCTCCGCCACGAGTTCGTGCTCGAGTCGACGATTATCGCCGCCTGCTCAGCATATGGTTTGGCGATCCGGGCGGGCGTGCTCCGTGCGGGAGTGAGTGACCGTTCCGGACTGCGCTTCACTTCGGCAGTTTTCGATCGTCAGGTCGGATTCCGCGATTGCCGATTCGAGCTTCTCCGTGCCGTGTCAGACACCGGCCACATCTTTCCCTTGTCGAGATCCGCGTCTCGATCTTGGGCCGCTGGGGCGAGCGACCCGCTATTGCACCAAATTCGTCTCAAGCTGAGTTCGCTTCGGCATCATCTGGTTCGCCTGCACCTTTGGATTCCGCGCCACGGGAATTGGCGAACGCGACGATGCGCCTCACCCGGATCGCCCTTAGTCGTCAGCCAGGTTGGCATTAGCCTACGATAAGTCCGCGCATTGCGTCGTTGTGCCGCACTTAGATCGACTCACCTGAGCGAGTTGCCCATCGTCGCGACTTTTGCTGGCCGCGCCGACTGTGCCAGGAATCTCGCCGAGCGATGCTCGATGAAAGAATTGCGCCGGCGCAGTGCCGATCGGACGCATCCCATATGCCTCCACGGTCGGCTCGTTGCGTTGATCGGGGCGCCTTCGTCATCCCCGGAGCCTTGGGGATCTCGGACGGCACGCGTCAAGCGACCGCAGGCTAGTGAGCGCGTTGTGACCCGGCGGCAACTGGGCATTAACCGTTTGCGTGTTTGTGTCGGCTGTCGGCACCACGTGTTGAAGCGTTGTCGCTCGATCGCGGCTGCGAGCCGACGACCTTCGCAAACCGGCCAGAGCCGCCCTTTTTTTGTCACGTTGTAGTTGAGGTCCATGTTGCTAGTTGTCGCAGACTTTAGGTGGAGTTCAGGCACTCGGGCTGCCAGTCGCCGGGCCGCGGACTTGAATCTGCGGGTCGGGCAAACGGCGGGCAGTCAGGGTTGGTCGAGAGGGGTCCTCATCGAGGAACCGCTGTGAACGCGCTCGGAACGGGTGCTGTCGTGGCGGGCGCTCCCGTTCATCGTGACGATCGCCACGGGCCGGACGCCTTCTGTAACCCGTACTTCAGGGCGCGTCAGGTCATGGTGGCTTCTCAACTCGAGGCAATCTTCGAGCTCCGATACCAAGTCTATTGCGTCGAACGTGGATTTCTCGATCCCGCAGACTACCCGGACAGGCGCGAGCGCGACGGGTACGATGATCTATCGCTACACTACGGGCTCTACTCCCTCGACGACGAACTTGCCGGGACGATGCGGCTCGTTCGCGGCCGGCTTTCGCAGCTTCCGCTTGTCGAGCATTGCCCCCTAGCCGCCGACGCAGAGCGGTTGCTTGCTCCGCTCGGTCTGATCGGGGAAATCTCACGTCTGGCGGTCAGCCGCAATTTTCGCCGCCGTACCGGCGATGGCTTCTACAGCCTGCAGGTCGCTCCACCGAGACAGACCTTGCCGCGCGGCGACATCTCCGCGACGCCGGAACGACGCGGAAGCGCCCCCTTCGTCCTGCACCTGTATCGCGAGGCCTATCAGGCGTGTCGCCGTTCGGGGATCAACTTCCTCCTTGCTGCCGTCGAGAGGCCGCTTGCGCGCCTTCTCAATGCGCTCGGCTTCACGTTCGAACAGATCGGCCCCGAGGTCGATTACTACGGTCCCGTCGCTCCCTTCATGCTTGATCTCGATCGATTTGATCGCCTGGTCGTTCGCCGCCGCGCCGGGCTCTTGAGATTTCTCGCCGAAGGGTTGGAGCCTTCGCTCTATCCACCCCCCCTTCGCCTGCTCGACGAGGCGCCAGAATGCACCAGCCAAGCTCACCCGTCTCAACCGCCCGCCTGAAGTCGCTTGCGACGGAGGCGGACAAGGCCGAGCGCCGCGAAATTATTGCGGCGCTGGCCCGAACTTCGCCCGGCGATCTTCTGGCGGCGGCCGAGCACGGAGCGCTCGCAGCCTATGATCGCGCGATCGCGACAGTGCCGGCCTATCGTCGAATCGTCGCCGCGCACAACGAGGGCAGAACGCCAATCGTCGCCGACATCGAGGGCTTCCGCCGCGCTGCACCGCTGCTCGACAAGCACAACACGTTCGGCGCGTTCGACATCTCCTCCCTGTGTCTCGACGGTACGCTCGAGGGCGTGCGGTCGATCCTCACGAGTTCGGGACATTCCGGTGTGTTCTCCTTCGGCGTAAATACGGCCGAGAATCTGCAGCGCTCCGCGCGTTCGATCGACACCGGACTGCAATACCTATTCGGGGTCGATGAGCGAACGACATTGCTGATCAACGCGTTGCCGATGGGCGTGAAGGTCAATACCCGGGCCACGGTGCTGGCGGAGACCAGCGTCCGCGACGACATGGTCTATGCGCTGGTGAAAAAGTTCGGGCCCGAGTTTGACCAGATCGTGCTCGTCGCCGAGGGATCGTTCGCCAAGAAGATCGTCGAGGACGGTGCGGAGATCCATGGCATCGATTGGACCCGGCACCGAGTGCATATCGTGACAGGCGAAGAGGGCATCGCGGAGAACTACCGCGCTTACATCGAGCGGCAGCTCGGGATCTCCGATCCCGACCGTGCGGATTCGCAGCTTGTCGCCTCGTCGATGGGCGTCGCCGAGCTCGATCTCAACATCTTCCATGAGACGCGCGACACGATTCGCTTGCGCCGCGCAGCGCATCGTGACCTGGCCCTCCGTGAGGCATTGTTCGGTCCCGACACCCGGGCGTGCCCAATGTTCTTCATCTACTACCCGCATCGGACGCTGGTGGAAGAACTCGCCGTGGCGGGCGGCACTGAATTGGTGATCTCGATGCTCAGCGAGGAGATGAAGATCCCGCTGCTCCGGTACCGGTCCGGCGACTTCGGCCGGATCCATGATCACGCCGCGGTCCGCGACGCTGCGCTGCGCTTCGGCTTGCCGGCGCCGCATTGGCAACTGCCGTTCGTCTGGGTGTCCGGTCGCGGCAAGACGCTGCGGTTGGCCGACGGGGACCTTTCGCCCGAGGCGGTGAAAGAGGCGATTTACAGCGATGACGGCGTCGCCAATGCCGTGACGGGAAACTTCCGGCTGTCATCTGGGCGCGACGGCAAGGCCGAACTGGACCTGCAACTTCGGCGAGACCGCGACTTGCCGCCCGCCGGCGCTGACAGGCTCGGCGCCGCCCTGGACGGGTTTTCCGATGTCCTCCCGAGGATCCGCTTCCATGCCTATGCGGAATTTCCGTGGGCGATGGAGGTCGATTACGAGCGAAAGTTCCGCTACCTCTGAATGCGCGGTTTTTGCCAACCTCCTAGTTTTGTTAACGAATTCCATGCGGCTTAGCCTGTAAGAGTTTTCTTACATTTCCTGGTTGCTCGCCGCTGCGGCAACGCAAAAGCCGAGAAGAATCAACGCGAGCGTGTGCCGGCACGGATCTTGCTCAATTAAGGGGGAAGGGCGACTCCTCATCTGGGTTGTCCCGCTTCAGGAGTTAATGACGATGCAGTACCTCGGTCGTTTCATTCGTGCGGGAGCACTTGGGGCCGTGTTGGCGCTGCCGTTGGCGCCGGCCGCAGATGCCGCCTTCTTCATCTACAACGCGTCGCCCGGCGATGCTTTTTCGCTGAAGTTCCAGGGCGTCACGACGGAGTTCGCCACGACCGCGCTTTCGAACGAGACGACGTGGGGATGGGGCTACGTCACGTCGATCGAGAACTCGTCGACCTTCGGCACGATCTGGCAGCAGGACAACGCCGCCTTCGGCAACGCCCGCCTCGGCTTCATGATCTACGGAATCGCCGACTTGAGCATCGTGCCCGGCGGCACTTTCGGTCAGCAGATTTACAATGTCGGCTGCACCGGCGGTTCCTGCGACGGCAAGATCCACATCGACTTCTACCTGGACAGCAGCACGGCGACCGGCGGGACCAATCCGGGGGCCACTGCCGGTGGCCTGACGACCGCCGATCGGACGGGGTTCGGTTCGTTGAACCAGATCACGACGGACGGCAGCTTGTTCATGAAGTGGGAACTGACCGCGGGGCACATCCTCGATAACCCGGACACCGGGCTCATCGATGAGTCGGTGTCGACGCTGTTCCAGGACGTGTCGGCGGCGACATTGCCGGCACGTGGTCGCGGCTTCTTCTTCGCCGATTGCGTGGCCGGGCCGGGGTGCAACATTTTCGGCGACAGCGATCTGATCGATGAACTCGCCGGCCAGTTCACTTTGGCGCCGATCGTTTCGCCCGACCCGCGCTTCGCCAACGGCTGGCGCGGGGCGGTCAATGATCCGGTCGAAGGTTTCATCGCGGCCCCTGTCCCCGCAACAGTCGTCGTGTTCGGCACGGCCCTGATCTGCCTTGCGGGTCTGGGCAGGCGCGGTCGCGCCTGAGACGGTAATTCCGCGCGGAATCGAACAGGGGGCCTCTCGGCCCCCTGTTTCTTTTTGACCGCGCCGCTCGTCAGGCCAGCGTGTAGGCCGTCTTTACCTGCGTGAAGAACTCCGCCGCGTAGCGGCCCTGCTCGCGCGGACCATAGGACGAGCCCTTCCGGCCGCCGAACGGAACATGATAATCGACGCCGGCCGTCGGCAGATTGACCATCACCATCCCGGCCTCGGCATTGCGCTTGAAGTGCGTCGCGTACTTCAGGCTCGTCGTGCAGATGCCGGACGAGAGACCGAAGTTCGTATCGTTCGCCAAGGCGAGGGCTTCGTCGTAGTCCTTGGCGCGGATCACCGAAGCGACGGGCCCGAAGATCTCTTCCCGGCTGATGCGCATGGCATTCGTCGCTTCCGTAAACAGCGCCGGCGCGAGGTAGAAGCCGGGCGTGTCGCGGTTCAGACGCTGGCCGCCGGCGACCAGCCTCGCTCCCTCCTGCGTGCCGATCTTGATGTAGTCGACATCCTGGTCGAACTGGCCCTGATCGACGACCGGGCCGATATGCGTCCCGGCCTTGAGCGCATCGTCGATGACCAGGCCCTTCATGCGTTCCGTCATTGCGGCGACGAACCTGTCGTGAATTCCGTCGGTGACGATCAGTCGCGATGAGGCCGTGCATCGCTGTCCAGTCGAGAAGAATGCGCCGTTCACCGCGCACTCGACCGCAACCTTCAGATCGGCGTCGTCCAGGACGACCATCGGGTTCTTGCCGCCCATCTCGAGCTGGAACTTCGCCATCCGCGCGACGCAGGCTGCCGCGACGTGGCGCCCGGTCGCGACCGATCCGGTGAACGTGACGGCATTCACGTCGGGGCTCTGGAGGATCGCCTCGCCGACCACGGAGCCCCGCCCCATCACGAGGTTGAAAACCCCCTTGGGCAAGCCGCTGCGCGAGATGATGTCGGCGATCGCCCAGCCGCAGCCCGGAACGAGATCGGCCGGCTTGAACAGCACCGCATTGCCGTAGCAAAGCGCGGGCGCGATCTTCCAGGCCGGGATCGCGATGGGGAAATTCCAGGGTGTGATGATGCCGACGATCCCCATCGGCTCACGGGTCATCTCGACATCGACGCCCGGGCGGACCGAAGCGATCTTCTCGCCGGCAAGCCGCAGAGCTTCGCCGGCGAAAAACGCGAAGATCTGCCCTGCGCGGATCGTTTCGCCGATCCCCTCGGCGAGCGTCTTGCCTTCCTCGCGGCTGAGCAACCGGCCGAGCTCGTCCTTCCGCGCCAGGATCTCGTCGGAGACCTTGCGCAGCGCGTCGTGCCGCTCTTGCGGCGTCGAGCGGGCCCAGCCGGGCGCCGCCGCCTTCGCAGCCGCTATTGCCCGGGCTACGTCGGCGGCCGAGGCGCGCGCGTACTCGCCGATAACATCGTTGGTGTTCGACGGGTTGAGGTTCCGGGTGACATCCGGGCTCTCGATCCAGTCGCCGCCGATCAGGTTCGCGAATTGCTTGGCCATGAGTGCATCCCCTCGCTGTGATGGCGTTGCGCCGCGGATCAGACCCGCGGCGTCCGGTAGAGCATCCGTCCGCCGATCTTGATCTCGACGTCGAGCAGGTAGGGTTTGAAGCGCGCCGGGTCGACGGTCATCCCGAGCCCGGGCTTCTCCGGCAGGCGGACGAAGCCGTCGGCGCCGCGGTCGAGGCGCTCGACCGTGATCGCGTAGGCGACGTCCCGCGCCTCGATCGGGTATTCGCAGATCTCGTCCTTCTCGATGCCGGCAAAGGGCTGCATCGAGCCGCACAAGGCCAGCTGCGACTGGAAGGAGTGGTTCACGAAAGTGACGCCCTTCGCCTGCGCGTAGTCGGCGACGCGTTTCGCGTCCGTGAGGCCGCCGATGCGGCCGGCATCGATCTGGACGAAGCCGATCCCGCCGTAGTCGATCATGTTCCGGGCGACATGCCAGTCGTGCGCGCCTTCGCCGCCGGCCAGCCGGACCTTCCCGGAGACCTTGGCGAGCGCGCCATAGGACCCAAGCGCGCTCGAGATGAAGGGCTCCTCGAGCCAGGTCGCCTTGACGGCCTCGAGCGCCGGCAGCGACTTTTTGGCCCGCTCGACATCGTCCACCCAGACCGTGCCGGCGTCGACGAGGAGCCGCGCGTCCGCTCCGAGCCCCTCCCGGGCGGCAACGAGGTGGTCGGAATCGTACTTCGCGTCCTTCGTGCCGAACGGTCCCCAGCCGAACTTGGCGGCCCGAAAACCCTTGGTGCGGATCGCCGTCGCCTTGCCGAGCGTCTCCTCCGGCGAGTCGCCGAAGAGCACCGACGCGTAGGGCAGCTTCGGATAGGCCTTGGCATAGCCGAGCAGCTTCCACGCCGGTTCGTCGCGCAGGCGCCCGAGAAGGTCCCACAGCGCCATGTCGATGCCGGACAGCGTATGCGAAGCTTGCAGCGAGTCGGCGCTGCGGGCGCGGACCTTGGCGCTGATGCGTCGTATGTCGTCCGGGGTCTCGAGGGGCTCGCCCAGCACCGAGGCGGAGACGGGGTGGCATGCGCTGTGCGACATCGGGCAGACGAAGGCGGCGATCGACGGCAGCGGCGCCGCCTCGCATTCGCCCCATCCCACTTGGCCGCCTGCCGCGACGCGCACGACGCAGGCATCCTGGCTGCCATCGCCGATGTCCTCGATATGCGGCATGGCGACGTAGAAGAAGTCGACGGACTCCACGCGCGTGCTTGCCATGTCCCCTCGTTCCTCCGCATGTTTCTTCCCGTGCCGCGTCCGGCGGCAGGGGGAATGACGCGATGAAGATTACTGCAATCGAGACGATCCAACTCGAAGAGTTTCCGAACCTCCTGTGGCTGCACATCCATACCGACGAGGGCATCGTCGGGCTGGGCGAGAGCTTCTACGGCGTCGCCTCGACGGCCGCCTATCTGCACGACACGGCGGCGCCCTACCTGCTGGGAAAGGATGCCCTCCACATCGACCGGCACATCCACACCCTGCGCAACCACTATCTCGGCTTCGCCGGACCGGGCGCCGAGATGCGCGGCGTGTCGATGGTCGACATCGCGCTGTGGGACGTGTTCGGCCAGTCGGTCGGCCACCCGATCCATCAGCTGCTGGGCGGCCTGAGTCGCGAGCGGATCCGGATCTACAACACCTGCGCCGGCTACCAGTACGTCAGGTCCAGCAAGGGCCAGCTGACCGCGAATTTCGGCCTCAGCTCGAAGGCCGGCCCGTACGAGGATCTCGACGCCTTTCTCAATCGCGCCGACGAGCTCGCCCACTCGCTGATGGAGCAGGGCATCACGGCGATGAAGATCTGGCCGTTCGACTACGCGGCCGAGGCCTCCAACGGCTGCTATCTCGGGGCCGAGGACGCCGAGAAGGCGATCGAGCCGTTCAAGAAGATCCGCAATGCAGTCGGCAGCAAGATGGACGTGATGCTCGAGCTGCATTCGCTTTGGAACCTGACGGGCGCCAAACAGGTCTTCCGCGCAGCCGAGCCGTACAATCCGTTCTGGTTCGAGGATCCGGTCAAGATGAACAATCTCGACGCGGTGGCCGAGCTGGCGCAGTTCACGCGCATCCCGATCACCGCGAGCGAGACGCTGGCGACGCGCTACGCCTTCCGCGAGCTGATGGCCAAGAAGGCGGCCGGCATCGTCATGCTCGACCTCGCCTGGTGCGGCGGCATCGGCGAGGCGAAGAAGATCGCGACGATGGCCGAGGCGCACCACCTGCCGGTGGCGCCGCATGACTGTACCGGCCCGATCACGTTGATCGCCTCGATCCATCTGTCGCTCAACTGCCCGAACGCGCTGATCCAGGAGACGGTCCGCGCCTATTACACGGGCTGGTACAAGGAGCTCGTAACCGATCTGCCGCGCATCGAGAAGGGATTCGTCTATCCGATGACGAAGCCTGGACTCGGCACCCGACTCTTGCCCGACATCGCGAAGCGCAAGGACGCCATCGTTCGCAGGACGATCGACGCCTGAGCGCCGAGGGCGCGCCGCGGTTCGAGGCGTCAGCGTCGGCCGTGGCGCGTTAGCACCGCAATGAAGATGCCGTGGTTGGCGGCCACGATGAGCCACACCACGACGAAGGCGATGACGTAGTTGCCCGTGCCTTCGGCGATGAGGGCGGTCAGGGGCGGGCCGAAGGCGACCCCGAGCCCATAGATCAGTCTCAACGTGGCGTAGACCACGGTGAAGGCGGCGCCCTGGACCATGGCCCGGGCCGTCGCCGCGTAGATGATCCCGGTCGAGCTGTATCCGATCGCGAAGACGATGGGGTAGACGACGGCGAGCGTCTCGCTGGACGTCGTCGCGACGGCGAGGAGGATGCCCACGGCGGCCGTCGCGGCGAGGGCGATCACGATCTCGGCGAATCGAATGCCCTTGGCGTCGATCAGGGCCCCGAGGGCGAGCCGCGCGAAGAAGAATGTCAGGCCCATCGCCGAGACGATCGCGACGCTGAGGTCGGCATCCAGCCCGCCCTCCTGCATGAAGGCGATCTGGTGGGCGTTGATCGCGTGATAGGCGAGCGGGGCGGTCAGGAAGATGACCGCGAGCCAGCGCAGCAGTCCGTCGCCCAGGATCGCCTGGATACCGGCGCGCAGCGACGCGCTTTCGCCCTGGCGCGGGGCCATCGGCTCGGGGCTGAGCCTCAGCAGCGCCGAGAGCGGCAGCAGGACGGCAACCGCGGCGATCGCGAGCGCTACATAGGCGCTGCGCCAGTCGCGGGCGGCGATCACCTCCTGGAGAAGCGGCAGTGCGATCAGCGTGCCGATGCCGGACCCGGAGTCCATGAAGGCCATCGCCGTGGCCTGCCTTCGGAACCAGTTCGCGGCGATGATGAACAGGACGTACGTGCCGCAGGCCTGCGACCCGATTCCGCCGACGAGACCGAAGGTGAGGTAGTAGGCGACGGGGTCCCGGCTGAGCGATCCCAGCGCCAGTCCGAGCGCCAGGATCGTGCCCAGGACCGCGACGACGATCCGCGAACCGAACCGGCCGAGCGCGAGGCCGATGACCGGGACCGCCAAGGTCCCGGCGAGGGTGAAGACGGTGAAGGCGAGCGAGATCGCGGTCTTCGACCACCCGGTGTCGCGTTCGATCGCCACCAGGAAGAGGCTGAAGGATCCCCATACGGCGCCCGAGACGAGCATGGCGGAGAAGCCGGCGATCGCGACGAGGATAGCGCTCCACGACGCCCGTCCTCCGCCGGGCGCCGACGGCCCGGGCCCCGGCGCCGTCATCGGGGGTGCATCGAATCGTCGCGCATCATCGCCGACGAGTACACCATGTCCGGCGCCGCGGGCGCTGCGCCGCCTTTGCCGATCGCCCCTGCGTCCTGCGCCGCAACGCCGGAAGGCTTCCTTCGCCGCCGGATCCGGCGTCTGATGCGGGGCCTGCCGACCCTGAACGCGATTTCGCCATGCAGCTCAAGCAGCTCGAAGCCTTCTACTGGATCGCGCGCCTCGGCAGTTTCCACGCCGCCGCCCGCCATCTGCGCGTGGCGCAGCCGTCGATCTCCGCCCGCGTGCGCGAGCTCGAGCGACATCTCGGCATCAAGCTCTTCGAGCGCGTGGGCCGGGCGGCGCGGCCGACGGCGAAGGGGCGCGAGCTCCTCGCGCATGCCGCTCGGATGATCGAGATCGCGGGCGAGATCGCGCAGCGAGTGGGCGAGCGCGATGCACTCGCCGGTCGCGTGCGCTTCGGCGTGACCAGCATCCCGGCGGTGACGTGGATGCCGCGCGTCATGCGTCGCCTGGCCCAGGCCTATCCCGGGATCCAGGCGGAGTTCGTCGTGGACTCGAGCGAGAGCATGCGCGACCAGCTGCTGCGGGGCGACCTCGACATCGCCTTCCTGGCCGGGCCGATCCTCGATCCCAGCCTCGCGACGCGCCTGCTCGGGCGCACGACAATGGCCTGGGTCGCGGGGGCCGGCCTTTCGCTGCCCGGCGGCGCGCTCGGCCCCGCCGACCTGGTCGACGTGCCGATCATCACCGACGTCCGGGGCAGCTTCCTTCACGGGCTCGCGATCGATTGGTTTCGCACGGGCGGCGTCGAGCCGCGATGCCATCACGCCTGCTCCAGCCTGCAGACACGCCTGCAGCTGGCGCGCGACGGTCTCGGCCTCGCGATCGCGCCGCCGACGATGACGGCGCGCGAGCTTGCCGAGGGGACGCTGCGCATGGTGCCGACGAGTCCGAGCCTGCCTTCCCTGGATTACGTCGCGGCGATCGCGGGCGGCACGCCAGGCCCGGTCGTGCGCGCGCTGCTCGATCTCGCCCTCGACGTCCTCGCCGCCGAGCCGAACCTCACCATCAGCGTGGCCACGCATCAGCGCACTGCGGCGGGATGATCTATCGCAAACGATAGATATTTTCGATCGGAGATCGGAATTTTCGTGAATTTCAGCTCGGATCCTTGACCAATCGAGCGCGGTCTCGGTAAGCGGGAGTCCGGCGCGACTGCGGGGTCGAAGCTTGTGGGCGCGCCTTCAAAATCCACTCAGGGGGAGATTGCCCATGCGCAAGACACTGCTCGTTGCAGGCGTGGCCGCTGCCGCGCTCGTCGCGATCCGAGCCGAGGCCGTGGATCTGCGGGTCGGCTACTCGTCCGACGTCGTGACGCTCGATCCCGGCAATCACCGCAGTCGCGTGACCGAGAGCGTCCTGCTCAACGTTTACGATGCCGTCGTCGCCCGCACCGACGACATGCGCATCGTGCCCGAGATCGCGGAGAGCCTCGTCCAGATCGACGCCAAGACCTGGGAAGCCAAGCTTCGCAAGGGGATCAAGTTCCATGACGGCAGCGAGCTCACCGCGGCCGACGTGAAATTCTCCTTCGATCGCCTGACCAAGGACGGCGCGATGGACGGCAAGACGAGCCCGCGAAAGAGCCTCGTCGGCCCGCTCGCCGACACGCTCGTCGTCGACTCCCACACCGTGCGCTTCGTCCTCGAGACGCCGTGGCCGATCTTCGCCGCGTATCTTCCGTTCAACCAGGTCGTCAGCAAGGCCTTCGTCGAGCGGGTGAAGACCGACGGCCTCGCGACACAGGCGATGGGGCCGGGTCCGTTCAAGCTCGTCGAATGGCGGCGAGGCGATTCCGTGATCCTCGAGCGCTTCGCGGACTACTACGGCGGCGCGGCCGCGGTTCCGCCCGTGGGGCCGGCCCGCGTCGACCGCGTGATCTTCAAGATCATCCCCGAGCCGTCGTCGCGGGTTTCGGCGCTGCTTGCGGGCGAGGTCGACCTGATCGACGAGCTGCCGCACCATGCGATCAAGCAGATCGAAGCCAATCCCCGCACGCAGGTGCTGCGCACCAACGGCACGCGCAGCTTCTTCGTCGACTTCAACACGACCAAGCCGCCGTTCAACGACGTGCGCGTGAGACAGGCGGCGAACCACGCGATCAATCGCAAGCTCATCATCGACCGAATCCTCAGCGGCCTCGCGGTCCCGCTTGCGACCCTGATCAGCCCCGACTCCTACGGCTACAACAAGGATCTGCAGCCCTACGCCTACGACGTCGCGAAGGCCAAGGCGCTGCTCGCCGAGGCGGGCCACCCCAACGGCGTCGACGTGACTCTCGACGTGCCCAACGCGTTCAAGGAGCAGGCCGAGGCCGTCGGCGCGATGCTCACCCAGGCCGGTCTGCGCACGAAGGTGCAGCTCTGGGAGGCGACGGCGCTCGCCGCCTTGTGGAAGGAGCCGGAGAAGCACGACCGCAACATGCAGTTCCGGTCGTGGGGCGACGGCGCCCTCGATCCGGTCGGCATCTTCGTGCCGGTGCTCAAGACCAGGGATCGGGGCAACAACTCGGGCTACAGCAACCCCGAGGTCGATCGTCTGCTGACCGCGGCGGACACCGAGACCGACGTGGCGAAGCGCTCGAAGATGTACGAGGACGCCCAGGCGATCATCCATCGCGAGGCGCCGCTGCTCTATCTGTGGCTGCCGCAGGACGTCTACGGCGCCAGCAGGCGTCTGAAGGACTGGCAGCCCTCGCCGCGCGGCGTCGTCAAGCTGCACGACGCGCGGATCGAGAACTGAGGCCGGCCGGCGCGGGTTGCCGCGACGTGAGTCCCCTCGCGCTCGTCGAGCGCCTGCTCCAGCTCGTCCCGGTGCTGCTCGGCATCAGCGTCATCGTCTTCGCGATGATGACGCTGACCCCGGGCGACCCCGTCGACGTGATGCTGGGCGACTCGCTGGCGACGCCGGAGCAGCGCGCCACGCTGCGCCGCGAGATGGGGCTCGACCGGCCGGTCCACGAGCGCTTCGTGCGGTTCCTCGGCAAGGCAGTCACCGGCGAGTTCGGGACCAGCTTCCATCATCGCCGCCCCGTCGCCGAAGTGATCGCGGAACGCCTGCCGGCGACCATCGAGCTGACGCTCGTGGCGATGGTGATCGCGCTCGCCGTCGGCATCCCGCTCGGCATCGTCGCCGCGGTGCGCCGCGACAGCTGGTTCGATCGGCTCGCAACCTTCGCTTCGCTGCTCGGCGTCTCGATGCCGGGGTTCTGGTTCGGGATCCTGGCGATCCTGCTCTTCGCGGTGACGCTGGGACTGCTGCCGGTCTCGGGACGCATGGGCTACGAGTCCGAGGTCCGGCTCGTGACGGGCTTCGCGCTCATCGACACACTGATCGCGGGCCGCCCCGCGAGCTTCCTCGATGCCCTGCGCCACCTGCTGATGCCGGCGGTCACGCTCGGCCTCGCCATGGCGGCGCTGCTGGCGCGCGTCACCCGCACCGCCATGATCGACGTCCTGCACCAGGACTACATCACGTTCGCCGAGGCGAAGGGGCTGTCGCGCGCGCGCGTGCTCCTGCGGCATGCCCTCAAGAACGCGCTCGTGCCGACGGTGACGGTCGCGGCGATCGAGACCGGCACGCTGCTCGGCGGCAACATGATCGTCGAGACGGTGTTCGGATGGCCGGGACTCGGCCGGCTGGTCGTCGAGGCGATCTTCGCGCGCAACTACCCGATCGTGCAGGCGGCGGTGCTGCTCTACGCCGTGACCTACGTGCTGCTGAACCTCGCGGCCGACATCCTCTACACGATCCTCAACCCGCGGGTGCGGCTGTGAGCGGCGGGCGCGGGGCATCGCCCGGGGCCGTCGCCGCCGGGGACGGCGAGTCGCCGATCGCGGCAAACCTGCGCAGCTTCGCGGCGAACCGCACCGCCGTCGCCGCCAGCCTGGTGATCGTCGCGTTCGCCCTGGTCGCGATCGCCGCACCGCTCATCGCGCCGCATGATCCCTACGAGAGCGACCTGCTGCGCCGGCTGCAGCCGCCGGGCTGGAGCGAGGGCGGCGAATGGGCCTACGCGCTGGGTTGCGACGCGCTGGGCCGCGACATCCTGAGCCGCCTGATCTACGGCACGCGCGTTTCGATGTTCATCGGCGTCGTGGTCGTCCTCGTGTCGACGGTGATCGGCACGGCCCTCGGACTGGTCGCCGGCTTCCGCCGCGGCGGCATCGACGTCGCGGTATCGCGGGTCGTCGACATCCTGCTCGGCTTCCCGTACCTCATCTTCGCGATCGGCCTGATGGCGGTGATGGGGCCCGGGCTCGCGAACATCGTCCTCGTGCTCGTCGTGAAGGAGTGGGTGCTGCCCTGCCGGGTGGTGCGGGCCGAGACGCTCGCGGCACGCGAGATGGAGTATGTCGAGGCCGCTCGCGCGCTCGGCGACACCGGTCTCCACATCATGCTGCGCGAGATCCTGCCCAACATCCTCTCGACCGTGATCGTCGTCGCGACGTTCCGGATGGCGTCGATCATCATCGTCGAGGCGAGCCTGTCGTTCCTCGGGCTCGGCGTGCAGCCTCCGGTGCCGTCCTGGGGGTCGATGGTCGCCGACGGCCGCCAGTTCCTGCTGGACTCCTGGTGGGTGAGCACGCTTCCCGGCGTCGCCATCCTCGTCCTGGTGCTGGCCATCAACCTCGCGAGCCAGGGGCTGCGCGACGCGTTCGATCCGGGGCTGCGCACGTGACCGCCGCGGTGCCATTGCTGCGCATCCGCGGCTTGCGCACCGTGTTCCCGACGCGCGCCGGCGACGTCGTCGCCGTCGACGGCGTCGACCTGGAGGTCGCGGCGGGCGAATGCCTCGGCGTGGTCGGCGAGTCGGGCTCGGGCAAGAGCGTCACGTTCCACTCGGTCCTCGGCCTCGTGAAGCCGCCGGGCAGGATCGCGGCGGGCGAGATCCTGTTCGACGGCCGCGACCTGCGCGGATTGTCGCCGTCGACGATGCGGGCCCTGCGCGGCCGCGACATCGCGATGACGATGCAGGACGCGCTCACCGCGCTGAATCCCGCGTTCACCATCGAGACCCAGATCGTCGAGACGCTCCGTGCGCACGACGTGACGCTCCCGGCGGGCCGCGCCGGGAGCCGCGCCGCGCGCGACAAGGCGATCGAGATGCTCGCCCTGGTAGGCATTCCCGACGCGCCGCGTCGCCTCTCGGAGTATCCGCATCAGTTTTCCGGCGGCATGCGCCAGCGCGCGATGATCGCCATCGCGCTCGCCTGCCGGCCGAGGCTGCTGATCGCCGACGAGCCAACCACGGCCCTCGACGTGACGATCCAGGCCCAGGTTCTCGACCTGCTCGCGTCGATGCGCGCGCAGCTCGGGATGGGAATGGCGCTGATCAGCCATGATCTCGGCGTCGTCGCGGAACGGTGCGCGCGTGTCGCAGTGATGTATTGCGGCCAGGTCGTCGAGACGGGGCCGACGGCCGCGGTGATCGCGGCGCCGCGGCATCCCTACACGCAGGGCCTGCTCCGCTCGATCCCCAGCCTCGAGGATCCCGATCGCGCAATCGAGCCGATCGCCGGCCAGGTTCCCGATCCCGCGACCAAGATCGAGGGCTGCAGGTTCCGGCCGCGATGTCCGATGGCGCGGAGCGGGTGCGAGCAGCCGATCGAGCTGCGTCCGATCGGCGACGCGCGCCAGGTGCGCTGCGTAAGGGTCTCTGCATGAGCACCGCCCCGATCCTCAGCGTGCGTCGACTGCGCAAGGACTTCGACCTGCGGCGCGGGCTGCGGCGCCTGGTCCACGGCCCCGAGGGCTACACCGTCCACGCCGTCGACGACGTCAGTTTCGACGTGCGGCGCGGCGAGACGCTGGGCGTGATCGGCGAGAGCGGATGCGGCAAGAGCACGCTCGGCCGCACGATCCTTCGCCTGCACGAGCCCAGCGGCGGCGAGGTCCGCTTCGACGGCGTCGACCTGGCGACGCTCGACGCGGCCGGCCTCAAGGCGATGCGCCGGCGCATGCAGATCATCTTCCAGGATCCCTACGCGTCGTTGAATCCGCGACGCACGGTCGAGCAGATCGTCGGCCGCGGCCTGCGGCTCCATGCCGGCGCGGCCGCGGGCGAGATCCGGTCGCGCACGGAGGCCATCCTGGCCCGCGTCGGCCTGTCGACGGCGCATCTGCGGCGCTACCCGCACCAGTTCTCGGGCGGCCAGCGCCAGCGGATCGGCATCGCGCGCGCGCTCGCCGTCGGTCCGGACTTCGTCGTCTGCGACGAGCCCGTCTCGGCGCTGGACGTGTCGATCCAGGCCCAGATCCTTGCGCTGCTCGGCGAGCTCAAGCGCGAGCTCGGCCTGACCTACCTGTTCATCAGCCACGACCTGTCGGTCGTCGCGCATGTCAGCGACCGCGTCGCGGTCATGTATCTCGGGCGGATCGTCGAGATCGGCCCGGCGCGGGCGCTGCTGTCGCGTCCGGCGCATCCCTACACGCAGGCCCTGCTCGCCGCCGTGCCCCGGGTCGCGGCAGCTGCCGGCGGCGAGACCCGGCCGGCGCGCCTCGCCGGCGAGATTCCCTCGCCGTTACGGCCGCCGCCGGGCTGCCGCTTCCACACCCGCTGCCCGCAGGCGATGGCGCGTTGCCGCAGCGTCGTTCCGCAATTCGTCGAGGTCGCCGCCGGTCATCTCGCGGCGTGTCACCTCCATGGGGAGAAGGCTGCATGAAGCCGATCGACGCCGAGCCGAGTCGCGCTCTCGATCTCGCGGGCGACGCCTATTCGCGCGGCCGCGCCCAGGCCGCGGCCTGCCCGGACCAGGTCGAGCACGTGCGGCACGCGATCGCGCATCGCCTCGAGGAGACACGCGCGGCGCTGGAGCGTTCCGACGTGCGGGCATTCATCTCGGGCCAGCGGAATGCGACCGAGCGCCTCTATCCCGAAGTGCTCGACGAGATCCGCGGCATCGCCGACGGATTCGGCCTGAGCGCCGAGTCGGTGTTCGACTACCTGCACTGCTCGAGCGCGATGGACCTCGCGCAGCTCGAGGAACACCGGCCGGACGGCTGCACGTCCTTCGCCGTCACCGCGCAGGACGGATCCGCGCTGGTCGCCAAGAACCGCGACTATCGCCCCGAGCACATTCCCATCCAGCGCGTGATGCGCCATGTCGATCCGAGCTGGAACGGCCGCCAGCTGCTCGTGATCGGCTCGCTCGGCAGCCCGGGCAACTTCTCATCGGGGATGAACAGCGACGGCCTCGCGGTGACGGACACCGCGAGCCGCACGACCGACATGGGTGTCGGGATGCATCGCTACTTCCTCCTGACATGGCTCCTGATCCATTGCCGCACCGTCGACGAGGCGATCACCGCGATCCGGCGCATGACCCACACCGGCAGCGGCCTGCTGCTGCTCGGCGACGCCGGCGGCATGGTCGCCGCGGTCGAGCTCGGCCACCGCGCCGTCGGCTTCGAGCTCAAGTCGAGCGGCCGCGTCGGCCGCAGCAACCACTTCGTCACGCCCGCCATGGCGCCGCGCAATCTTGCGGTGCCGTCGAGCACGTCCAGCCGCGCGAACTCGATCGCGCGGTTCCCCTGCCTCGAACGCCTGCTCGACGCGCTCCCCGAGCCGCCGTCGGTCGATCACGCGCGCGCGGTCCTCGCCTACCACGGCGCCGACGGCGGCACGGCGTTCTGCCGCCACGGCGGCGACGATCTCTCGACCACGATCGCGGGTGCCGTCTGGGACACCCGCCGGCGCCGCCTCGTGGCGGCGGCCGGGAATCCCTGCCAGGCGCCGTGGCGCCGCTACGACCTGGTCTCATCCGCGGGCGCCGGTGCGTCCGCGTCTTCTCGCAACCCAAATCCATCACACGCCAGCCGGAGCCTTCCATGACCGTCAAGACGATCCTCTGTCCCACCGGGCACCTGTCCTTCACGCCGCTCGAGAAGGGCAGCTTCCTGCTCGGCTGTGCGGAAAGGCCCGACTACATCATCGCCGACGCAGGCTCCTGCGACATGGGGCCCCGCCCGCTCGGCGCCGACCAGCATGTGAGCCTGGAAGCCTGGCAGCGGCACGATCTCGAGGTCATGCTCGTCGAGGCGCGCAGGATCGGCGCGCCGATGATCATCGGCTCCGCGTCGGACACCGGCACCGATCGCGGCGTCGACCAGTTCGTGCGCCTGATCCAGGAGATCGCGGCCGAGCATCGTCTCCCGCCCTTCAGGCTGGCGGCCATCCATGCCGAGCAGGATATCGAGGACCTCAAGCGCCGCGTGCGCGCGGGCGCGCGCATCGAGGGGCTCGACGGCCGGACGGATGCCGACATCGCGACCCTCGATCGCACGAGCCGTGTCGTCGCGGTGATGAACGCCGATCCGATCCGTGCCGCGCTGCGCGCGCGTGCCGACGTGGTGATCGCCGGCCGCTCCAGCGACTGCGCGATCTTCGCGGCGCCGCTGCTCGAGGACGGGTTCTCGCCCGCGATCGCCTACTACACGGGCAAGCTGATGGAGTGCGCGTCGTTCTGCGCCGAGCCCTACATGGGCAAGGAGTCGATCTGGGGCCGCGTGGAGGGCGAGATCGTCGACGTGACGGCGATGCATCCCGGCCAGCGCTGCACGCCGGCGTCGATCGCCAGCCACGCGATGTACGAGCGGACCAATCCGTTCCGCGAGTACGTCGCCGGCGGCTATGTCGACATGACCAACTGCCGCTACGAGCAGATCGGTCCGAAGACCACCCGCGCCTCCGGCCAGGTCTTCGTACCGTCGCCGACCTGCAAGGTGAAGCTCGAGGGCTCGGGCCTGGTCGGCCAGCGGCGGGTCGCGATCGTCGGCATCCGCGATCCCAACACGATCCGGCTGATCGACAAGGCGATCGACTGGGCCAAGGGCAAGCTCGCCGAGCGTTTCGGCCCGGTCGGCGAGGGCTATCAGGTCTTCTACCACCTCTACGGCCGCGGCGCCGTGATGCGCGAGCTCGACCCCGCGCCCGCCATGGCGCCGCACGAGCTCGGCATCGTCGTCGAGGCCGTCCACAAGGACGGCCGGAAGGCGGAGGAGATCTGCGCGCTCGCCGCCCGCAACCTCTTCTACGCCCGGCTGCCGGAGACCAAGGGCACCGCGGGTGCCGCCGCGCTGATGTCCGACGAGATCCTCATCGGCGAGCCCGGCTACGAGTGGACGCTCAACCACACCATCGAGGTCAAGGACGCCATGGAACTCTTCCGCACCCGGCATTTCTCGGTCGACTCCGGCCGCATCAGGGAGGTCGCGTGATGACCCGGCTTCGCGATCTCGCCTCGACGATCCGGTCCAAGAACGCCGGCGTCGACCACATCACCTTCGACGTGATCTTCCGCGAGCGCGGCAACTACGAGCGCGTGCGCGACAGCGGGGTGCTGTCGCGCGACAAGGTCGCGGCGCTGTTCGGGATTCCCGAGGCACGCATCTCGCATCACACGGTCTTCGAACCGGCGAACGCGATCAAGTTCACGATCCGGCGGCTCAAGCCGAGCGGCACGCCCGGCGAGACGGACGTGTTCGGCTCGCAGCAATACGCGCCGCTGTTCGACGTCGAGGTGCCGTAGGTCCGGCCGGCCGCGGCCGGCGCGACGGCGCCGCCGTCGCTGGACGCGTTTGCGCGCGTCGCGCGAGACTGCATCCACCTGCGCCGTCCCGGGCGCGAGGAGGCGTGGGTGGCTCTCAGCATCGAGGCGTTCGGCGCGAGTCCCGACGGCGGCGGCGATGCCACGCCGGCGGCCCGGCTCGCGCTGGCGCGGCTGCGCGAGGGCGGCGAGCGGCGCCTCGTGCTGCCGGCGGGGCGGCTCGACTTCTGGCCCGACCGGGCCACGGAGCGCTACGCCTTCGTCGCCAACAACGACGAGGGGCTGAAGCGCATCGCCTTTCCGATCCTCGACATGAACGGCGTCGAGATCGTCGGCGAGGGCACGCGCCTCGTCTTCCACGGCCGCCTCGTGCCGTTCCTCGTCGACCGCTCGCGCCATGTCCGGCTGAGCGGCTTCAGCATCGATTGGGAGCGCAGCTTCCACAGCGAGGCGGAGATCCTCGCCGAGCATCGCCTCGGGCTCGATCTCCGGATCCCCGCTCGATTTCCCTATCGCATCGTCGGCGGCCGCCTCGTCTTCGAAGGCGAGGCGGGGGCCGAGCACGCCCTCGGCAACGCGCTGGAGTGGGATCCGGTGCGAAGGGAGACCGCCCCGTTCGCCGCGGACAACTACGGGATCGGCGAGCGCTATGCCGCCGAGGCGATCGGCGCGCGCGAGGTCCGGCTGACGACGCGCCTGAACCGGCCGCTGCCGCGGGTCGGAAACCGGATGGTGCTCGTGGACGAGAGGCGCGACTGCCCTGCCATCGTGGTCGGCGGCAGCACCGACGTGACGATCCGCGACGTCGACATCCATCACGCCGGCGCGATGGGGGTGATCGCCCAGCGCAGCGAGACGATCCGGCTTGAGCGCGTGCGGGTCACCCCGCCTCCCGGCAGCGACCGCCTCGTGTCGACGCAGAACGACGCCACGCATTTCGTCCAGTGTCGCGGCGAAGTCGCGCTGATCGACTGCCTGTTCGAGAACCAGATGGACGACGCCACGAACATCCATGGCGTCTATGCGCAGGTCACCGAGCGGATCCGTGCCGACGCGGTCGAGCTGCGGCTGATGCATCGCCAGCAGCACGGGCTCGAGTTCGTGACCGCCGGTGAGTTCCTGCAGCTCGCGCACGCCGACACGCTGGAAACCTTCGCCGAGGCCGGCGTGAAGGCCGTGCAGCGCGTCAACAAGGAGTTCTTCCGCGTCACGTTCGAGCGCCCGCCCGCAGTCCTTCCGCGGCCGGGCGATGTCGCGACGAACCTGAGCTGGACCGCGGATGCCACGATCCGCGGCTGCACGGCCCGCGCGAACCGCGCGCGCGGCTTCCTGATCTCGACCCCGGGGCGCGTCGTCGTCGAGGCGAACCGGTTCCACGTCCCGGGCGCGGCGATCCTGATCGAGGGCGACGCGCGGTCGTGGTACGAGGCCGGACCGGTGCGCGACGTCGCGATCTGCGGGAACGTGTTCGACGACTGCAACTACGGCGTCTGGGGCCGTGCGGCGATCCAGATCGGGCCCGCCGTCGACGCGGTGCGCCAGCCGACGCTGCGCTACCACGCCAATGTCCGGATCGAGGGCAACGCCTTCATCGCGTTCGATGAGCGGCTCGTGCACGCGCGCTGCGTCGACGGACTCGTCATCCGCGGCAACACGCTGCGCCGGTCGACGACCCATGCGCCCGGCGGGCAGGGTCCGGTGCTCGACATCGACCACTGCTCGCGGGTCGAGACCGAACCGCCGGCCCCCGCATGAGCCCGGCGCGATCCCCCGGCTTCAGCGCGCGCGCAGCGCGGCGAGGTCGAGGGCGAGCGACGCGCGGATTCCGCCGTCGATGCCGCGCAGGGCCATCGCGGCCCGGCCGGCGTTCCAGTCGATATCGATGGTCCCGAAATTCGCCTCGCCGACCACCTCGCCGAGGCGGTTCGGACCGGGCTCGCGCGAGCGGAAGGCCTTGTTGATGCCGCTGGAGGTGGCTTCCGGCAGGGGATAGGGCGTTCCCGCCGTCTCGCGATAGAAGGCGCCGAGATGCCGGTCGCCGGACAGGAAGACGACACCGTTGGCCGCGGTCGCGGCGATCAGGTCGAAGAGCCGCTGCCGCTCGCGCGGGAAGTTTCCCCAGCGCTCCCAGCCGTGGCCCTCGGCGAGGACCTGGATCGACGACACGATCAGGCGCAGGGCCGCGGGCTCGCGCAGCCTGGCCGCCAGCCAGTCCCATTGCGCCGCGCCGAGGACGGTCTTCGCCGGATCGTCGTCGGCGACGTAGCGCTCGCGGCCTGCGGCGCCCCGGCGATCGGTGGGTTTGAGCGGCGAGCGGAACCACCGCGTGTCGAGCAGGACGACCTGGACCCGGCGCTCCGGCGGCCCGAATGTGGCGGCGTGATAGAGGCCCTCGCGTGCGCGCCGCGGATCGTCGGCCGGGACGCCCCAGAACGACAGGAACAGCTCCTTGCTCGCCTGCTTCCATGGGAACTCCGCACCGGCATCGTTGGCGCCGTAGTCGTGATCGTCCCAGGTCGCGAGCAGCGGCGTCTCGCGACGCAGGCGCGCGTAGCCCGGGATCTCGGTCGCCGCGGCATAGGCGGCCCGGAGCTCGCGCAGATCCCCGGACGACACGTCGCCGTAGACGTTGTCGCCGGCGAAGATGAACAGCTCCGGGGCGTAGTCGTGGACAGCCGTCCAGATCGGCTGCGGCTGGCCCTGGTCGGCGCAGGACGCGAACGCAATGCGCGTGAGGCTGGCCCCGCCGGCAGGCGGCGGCGCGGAATGCCCGGCACGGGGCAGGAGCAGCGCCGCGGATCCGGCGATCAGGCGACGTCGAAGCATCGTGGCAATCCTCGGTTGGGCGGCGGCGAGTGTGGCGAGGGTCGGAGGCTCGTCGCAAGCCCGGTTCCCCGATAGACTGCTCGAATCGTTCCTTGGGGGAAACGCGATGAAGAAGAAGGATGCGACGCCCGCGGCTGTTGCCGGCGGGGGGCGCAAGGATTGCCGGGTCACGCGCATCGACGCCTACGTGGTCGACGCGAAGTGGCGCAATTTCGTGTTCGCGCACGTGCATACCGACGACGGGATCTCCGGGATCGGCGAGGGCAGCTGCGAATGGCAGCCGCAGATGGTCGCCGCCGGCATCGAGATGCTCGCCCGCCGCGTCGTCGTCGGCCGCTCGGCGTTCCAGATCGAGGCGCTGTGGCAGGACATGTTCCGCAACGAGTTCGCCCGCGGCGGCCCGCTGCTGAACAGCGCCATCGGCGCGATCGAGCAGGCGCTGTGGGACATCGTCGGCAAGGCGCTCGACCGGCCCGTCTACGACCTGATGGGCGGCCGCATCCACACCAGGCTGCCGGCCTACGCCAACGCCTGGTACGGCGCGGGCTCGAGCGTGGCCGACATTGCCAAGGCGGCGAAGGCGGTGGCGCGCAAGGGCTACCGCGGCCTCAAGCTCGACCCCTTCACGCATGCCGGCCGTGATCCCGATTCCCGGATGATCGCCCATGCCGTCGACATCATCGGCGCCGTCCGGGACGCCGTCGGCCCGCATGTCGAGATCCTCATCGACTGCCACGGCCGCTTCAGCCCGGGCAGCGCGATCGCGATCGCGCAGGAGATGGAGCCGTTCAAGCTCTACTGGTTCGAGGAGCCGTGCGATCCGGAGAATGTCGGCGCATTGCAGAAGATCGGCCGCTCCATCAAGACGCGGCTGGCGACCGGCGAGCGCTGCTACACCAAGTATCACCTGCAGGCGCTGCTCGCGACCAACGACATCGACGTGCTGCAGCCCGACCTCATCCATGTCGGCGGTATGCTCGAGGCAAAGAAGATCGCCGCGATCGCCGACGCGTCTTACATGCCGGTCTCGTTCCACAATCCGTTCGGGCCGGTGGCGACGGCGGCGGCGGTCCAGCTCGACGCCTGCACGACGAACATCATCATGCAGGAGTCGTTCTGCGAATACTGCGTGCCCTGGCGTTGGGACCTCCTCGAGCACGCGCCACGGCCCGCCGGCGGCCATTACGAGTTCCCGGCGCGGCCGGGCCTCGGCGTGGGCGAGTTCGTCGTCGAGGCTGCGAAAGCCCATCCGTACAACCCCGACGCCTTCCTGCCGATGTGGAAGGAAGGCTGGATGAAGGAGTTCTGAGGTTTGACGCCGGCGATCGGCGATCGATAGTCTCGCGCGCGATAATCAAGACGATGACCCACGGGAGGAACCGAGCATGTCGAATTTGAGGAGCGTCCTGGCCGCCACCGCGCTGATCGCCGTCGGCGGATTGTCGGCGATCGCCGACCGCGCGGCGGCGCAGGTGAAGATCGGGATCGCGACGGCGGTGCCGAGCATGGAGACCGCAGAGCTGCGTGCATTCCAGGCCTTCAAGGCCTATGCGGAATCGCGCACGAACGGCGGCATCCAGGTGCGTCTGTTCAACGGTCAGCTCGGGGGCGAGCGCGAGATCACCGAGCAGGTCCGCCAGGGCACGCTCGAGATGGGGCTCGCCGCCGACGGCGCGATCGCCGGCTTCTACAAGCCCATCCAGGTCTTCTCGATTCCCTACCTGTTCCCTTCGTCGCCGGTGGCCTGGACCTTCTTCGACCAGCCCTTCGCCAAGAAGCTCGCGGAGGACATGCGCCAGAAGACCGGAATCCGCGTCCTCACCTGGTCCGAGAACGGCTTCCGGAACCTGACCAACAACGATCGCCCGATCCGATCGCCCGACGACATGAAGGGCCTGAAGATGCGGACGATGGAGAGCCCCGTCTACATGACCTTCATGCGGTCGCTCGGTGCGACGCCGACGCCGATCAGCGCGGCCGAGCTCATCCTGGCGCTGAAGCAGGGCATCGTCTCCGGCCAGGAGAACGGCGTCCAGACGGTGTTCGATTTCGGCATCGCCGACGTGCAGAAGTTCATGTCCGTCAACGAGCACATCTACGGTCTGCATGCCGTGATGATCAACGACGAGTTCTACAAGAAGCTCTCGTCGGACCATAAGGCGGTGGTGATGGAGGGCGCGCGCATCCTCGCCTCCGTCTCGAGCACCGCCAAGGGAGCCCTCGCGAGCGAGTATCTCGAGAAGATCAAGGCCAAGGGCGTCCAGATCCACTTCACGACCGCGGCCGAGAAGGAGGCCTTCCGCAAGGCGACGCAGGAGCCGGTGCGGAAGTTCATCGAGCAGCAGGTCGGCGAGCCCCTGGTCAAGGAGCTCATGGCCGCCGTCGACGAGGCGCGCAAGACGTTCTACGGCGAGTGACGCTTCGCCGTCGGATGGCCGCATCGTCGCGCGCCGAAACGGGCCCCATCCCGGCCTCGCGTCAGGGATGGGGCCCTCGTCGTTCCGGGGCTCGTCCCCGCCTTCCAGTCCGGTGACCGTCGTGCAGCAGACCATCCATCGGGTTGCCTCGTCGCTGACACGCGCCGTCGAGGTGATTGCCGGGATCCTCGTCGGGATCGCGGTGGCCGTGAACCTCGCCCAGGTCGTCTATCGCCGCCTGCTTGGCGATCCGCTGGAATGGAGCGAGGAGGTGATGCGCTACACCATGGTCTGGGTGGCGTTCCTCGCCGGCGCGGCCGCCGTGTTCCGCGGCGAACACATGGCCGCCGGCATCCTCGACGGCGTCGGCTCGCGGGCGGTGAAGCTGGTGCTCCACTACGTGATCCTGGGGGCGATGGGCGCCTTCAGCCTCGTCCTGGCGTGGTGGGGCACGATCTACGGCCTCAACACGGGGCAGGTCTCGCCGGCGGCCCAGATCCCCATGAACTACGCCTATCTCGCGGTCGGCGTCGGCGGCATCCTCATGTCGTTCAAGACGCTGTGCCTGCTGCTGCTGCCGCCCAATCTCGACGAGCGCTCCGACGAATTGCGGCCGGAGGACATGGTATGACCGCGCTCGGCGTCGCCTTCGCCCTGCTGCTCGCGATCGGCGTTCCCATCGCGTTCGCGATCGGGCTCGCGAGCGTGATCGGGATCCTTGCCCTCGACATGCGGATGGTCGCCGTCCCGACCCGCATGTTCACGGGCATCGACAGTTTCGTGCTGCTCGCAGCGCCGTTCTACATCCTCGCCGGCGAGATCATGTCGCGCAGCGGCATCACCGAGCGCCTCGTGCGGTTCTCGATGATGGTGACGCGCAACGTTCCGGGCGGCACGGCCTACTCGGTCGTCGTCGCGGCGATCATGTTCTCAGGCATCTCCGGGACCGCCGTCGGGGACGCCGCCGCGCTCGGGCAGATCTACATCAAGGAGATGCCGAAGGAGGGGTACTCGCCCGCCTACGCCGCGTCCGTCGTCGTCGCGTCGTCGATGATGGGACCGATCATCCCGCCCTCGGTCATCATGATCGTCTACAGCCTGATCGCGCGCGTGTCGGTGATCGACCTCTTCGTCGCGGGCGTCGTCCCGGGACTCATGCTCGGCCTGGCGATCGCGCTTGTGATCTTCATCCAAGGGCGCGGTGGCAAGCTGCCGGTGCCGCAGTTCAAGGTCGAGAAGGGGACCGGGCTTCGCCTGCTGATCGAGGGGCTTCTGATCCTGACCCTGCCCGTCGTCATCATCCGCGGCGCGACCGTCGACTGGTTCACGACGACCGAGGCCGGCGGCATCGCCTGCGTCTACGCCGGCCTGCTCGGCACGTTCGTCTTCCGACAGCTGACGCTGCGGGAAGTCTGGACGGCCCTGGTCGTCACGGCGCAGGTGACGGCGTCGATCTATCTCGTGCTCGCGGCATCCGAGGTCATGTCGTACGTGTTCGCGCGCGGCGGCATCGGCGACTACGTCCAGGGCTTCGGCGCGTTGTTCGCGGGCAACAAGATCCTCTTCCTGCTGGCCGTGGCCGTCCTGCTGACGGTGATCGGGACCTTCCTCGAGCCCGGACCGGCCGTGATCCTTTTCGTGCCGATGCTGCTGCCCGCGGCGACCGTCCTCGGCGTCGACCCCCTGCAGTTCGCCATGGTCTGCATCCTGACGCTGACCCTGGGCCTGATCACGCCGCCCGTGGGCGTCTGCATGTTCGTGGTCTGCAAGATCGCGAGGATCAACATCTGGCAGCTGTTCGCCGTGACCTGGCCCTTCCTCGTCGCCGAGACGATCGTCGTCGTGCTGCTGTGCCTGGTGCCGGAATTCTCGAGCTGGTTGCCTCGGTTCATGAAGTCCTGAAGGAGCCAGGAAGGGCCTGACCATGACGAAGCTGCGTGTCGCCATCTCTCCCGACGTCGTCAGCAAGGAGGGGGTGCCGATCTACGACCCGTCCGTGCTGTCGCTCCTCGACCATCCGCGGATCGAATGGTCGTACATGAAGGCGCCGCTGGCGGAGGTGACACCGGACTTCGCGGCCGAGCACGACGTGCTCTGCGCGATGCTCGAGCGCGTCACGCCGCGGTCCTTCACGCGCGGCGACCATCGCATGAGGCTCGTCGCGCGCTTCGGCGTCGGCTACGACACGATCGACGTGCCGACCTGCACGGCGGCGGGCGTGATGCTGACGCTCGCGCCGGACGGCGTGCGGCGCCCGGTGGCCACCAACGTGATCACCTTCATCCTGGTGCTCGCGCAGAAACTGTTCCTCAAGGACCGGCTCACCCGCGAGGGGCGCTGGAACGAAAAGACGAGCCACATGGGCATGGGGCTCACGGGGCGGACGCTGGGACTGGTGGGTGTCGGCAATATCGGCGCCGAGGTCTTCCGCCTCGCGATGCCGTTCGAGATGAAGCACATCGCCTACGACCCCTACGCCGACCCGGCGAAGCTCAGGCACCTCAACGTCGAGATGGTGCCGAGCCTCGACGAGCTCATGCGCAGGTCGGACTTCGTGTCGATCAACTGCATGCTCAACGACAAGACGCGGGGCCTCATCGGCCCGCACGAGCTCGCGCAGATGAAGCGGACGGCCTTCATCATCAACACGGCGCGCGGCCCGATCATCCAGGAGAAGGCGCTCCACGAGGCCCTGGCGAGCGGCCGGATCGCCGGTGCCGGGCTCGACGTGTTCGAGGTCGAGCCCACGCCGAAGGACAACCCGATCCTCAAGCTCGACAACGTGGTCGTGACGCCGCACGGACTCTGCTACACGGACGAGTGCTTCACCGGGATCGCGCGCAACACCTTCGAGGCCGTGCGCGCTCTCGCCGACAGGCAGGCGCCGAGATACGTCGTCAACCGCGAGGCGTTGCGGCACCCGTCGCTCGCCGGACTCAAGCAGTGAAGGGGATCCAGATGCGCAACAATCCAGTCAAGACCAAGATCATGGCCGGCGGCAGCGCCTTCGGCGTCATGGTCTTCGAGTTCTTCACGCCCGGCATCGCCCAGATCTGCAAAGCCGCCGGAGCCGAGTTCATCCTCTACGACATGGAGCACACGGCGGTCAGCACCGAGACGCTGCGCCAGCAATTCGCGATGTGCCGCGGGCTGGGCATCGCGCCCTTCGTTCGCGTGCCGGCGACCGAGTACGACTTCATCGCGCGCATGCTCGATGTCGGCGCGATGGGGATCATGGTGCCGATGGTCGACACGGCCGAGCAGGCGGCGTTCATCGCGGCATGCTGCAAGTACCCGCCCGTCGGGCGTCGCGGCGCGGCTTTCGGCGTCGCCCACGACGATTTCCTGCCGGGATCGCCGCTCGACAAGATGAAGGCCGGCAACGAGCGCACGCTGGTGATCTGCCAGATCGAGACCGCCAAGGGCGCCGAGAATTGCGATGCGATCGCGGCGGTGCCGGGTGTCGACGTCCTCTGGGTCGGGCATTTCGACCTGACCAACTTCATGGGCATCCCCACTCAGTTCCAGAACCCCCGCTACCTCGCGGCGATCGATGCGGTGGTCGCGGCCTGTGCGAAGCACGGCAAGGTCCCGGCCTTCATGGCCGCCGACCAGACCTGGATGAAGGACTACCTCGCCAAGGGCTTCCGACTGATGGCCCATGGGGTCGACAGTGCCATCTTCCAGGGGGCGCTCGCCCAGGGCATCGAATTCATGAAGGCCGAGACCCGCAGCCTCGCGCGCGAGGCGGCGAAGGCGAAGCGCGCCGCCGGCCGCGCGGCCAAGCCCGCGACCAAGTCGGGGCCGGCCGCGAAGGCCAAGCCCCGGCCGAAGGGCAGGCGATGAGCGGAGTCATCCTGATCACGGGCGCGTCGCGCGGGATCGGCGCGGCAGCGGCGCGCATCGCCGCGCGCGAGGGCTATGCCGTGTGCCTGAACGCGGCGCGCAGCCTCGCCGATGCCCGCAAGGTGGCCGACGAAATCGTGCGCGGCGGCGGCAAGGCGATCGCGGTGCAGGCCGACGTCAGCCGGCGGGACGAGGTCGACTCCCTGTTCGCGACCGTCGATCGCGAGCTCGGCACGCTCGATGCATTGATCAACAACGCGGCGATCGTCGGGCCCGAGCGCAAGCTCACCGAGGTCGACGCCGACCTCCTGCGCCGGATCTTCACGACAAATGTCGACAGCGTCTTCTTCTGCACGGCGGCGGCGACGCGGCGGATGTCGACGCGCCACGGCGGCAAGGGCGGGGCGATCGTCAACATCTCCTCGGCGGCGGCGCGCATGGGCGGCGTCGTCGGCTGGGCCGCCTATGCGGCGAGCAAGGGTGCCGTCGACGCCTTCGTGATGAACGCGGCCAAGGACCTCGGCCCGCAGGGGATCCGCATCTGTGGCCTGCGTCCGGGCATGACGCGCACGGAGATGCTCGCGGAGATCGGCGGCGACGCGCGCATCCAGGCCGGCATCTCGACGGTGTCGCTGGGCCGTGCCGCGGAGCCCGAGGAGATCGCCGAGGCTGCCGTGTTCCTGGCCTCGCCCAAGGCATCGTACATCCACGGCACCACGATCGACGTCACCGGCGGCCGTTGAAGCCCGTGCCGTGGCCCGGTGGGGAGGTGGCGACCAGAGGCGTCCGGGTGAAGCCTCCGCCGAACCGTATCCTCGGTTGCGGCGTCATCGTTCCATGCGTCGTGCCGCGCGCGTGGCCGTCGTTGCGGCGTGGTCCACGGACCGCGCGGGCGTGATCACGACGCCGTAGTCGACCGCCGCCTGCGCGGTCGTGATCAGCTCGTCGAGCACGTCGTCCAGCACGCGCTCGGGATCCCGCGCGAGAGGATCGCCGTAGCCGCCGCCGGCGGGACCATGGCACTCGAAGCGCGTGCCGGCGCCGAGCCGCATGTGCGGGACCTTCGAAGGCAGGTCGCGACGGCGTCCGTCCGGCGCGATCACGTCGAGGCGGGCGGGCTGGCCGTCGACACCTCCGAGGAAGCCCCAGGGGCGGTAGCGATGGCCTTCGCCCTCGACCGAGGCGCCGCCGTCGGAGAGGAAGGCGAACTCGCGCACCGAGCCCAGGCCACCGCGCCATTGCCCCGGGCCGACGACGCCGTCGCGCAGCTCGTAGCGGAGCACTCGCAGCGGCAGATGGGTCTCGATGTCTTCGATCGGATTGTTGCGCGTGTTGGCATAAAGCGTGTCGACCGCGTCCATTCCGTCCATGCCGCGACGGCCGCCGTAGGCGCCCTCGAAGATCTCCATGTGGACCCAGTGCGTGCCGGCCTGCAGCCCCGAGAAGGCGATGACCTTGAGGTTGCCGATGCCGGCAGACACCTGGCCAGGAACCGCCTGGGCCAGCGCCTTCATCACCGTGTCGGCCAGCTGGTTGCCGGGGCAGAAGCGGGCAATCGTCGGTGCCGGGAAGACCGGGTTGGCGAGGCAGCCCTTCGGGGCGACGATGGTGATCGGCCGGATCAGCCCGGCGTTGACCGGGATATGTCCGTGCACGGCCGTGTCGAGGAGGACGGAGCGGATCGTCAGCCAGATCGCGATGTCGGCGGTGCCCTCAAGCGGCATGTTGATCGGCCGGTCCGGCACCTGCGGGGCCGTGCCGGTGAGGTCGACGGTGAGCGCATCGCCCTGCTTGGTGATCGTCACGACGATCGGCAGCTCGCGCTCGCCCGGAACGTCGCTGTCGAGGTAGCCGTCGATCGCCGTCTCGGCGCGGTACACGCCGTCGGGCAGCCGCGCGATCGCCTGGCGCATCAGGCGCTCGGCGTGGTCCATCATCGCGGCGCAGGCGGCCTCGAAGCGCGCGAGGCCGTGGCGCGCGACGAGCTCGCCGAGGCGCTCGGCGCCGATGCGCGCCGCGGCGATCTGCGCGTTCATGTCGCCGACGACCAGGTCGGAGGCGCGGATGTTGTCGCGCAGGATCTGCCACACCGCCTCGTTGCGCACGCCGCGGTCGTAGACCTTGATCGCCTTGAACTGCAGCCCCTCGGCATAGGCGTCGATCGCGTCGACGATGCCGCAGGACCCGGGCGACAGCGCGCCGATGTCGAGGTGATGCGCGGTCGTCGCGGCGAAGCCGATCAGGCGATCGGTGGCGAAGACCGGGACGATGAAGGCGACGTCGGGCCCGTGGCTGGCGCCGGAATAGGCGTCGTTGTGCATCACGACGTCGCCCGGCCGGAACGTGTCGCCGCGCGACTGCAGCGTGGCCAGCACGCCCTTCACGTAGCCCGGGATCGGTCCGGACTGCAGCGGCGTCGACTGCGCGGACTCGGCGAGGCCGCGCCCCTGCGCGTCGACGAGCGCGGCACCGAAGTCCTCTGACTCGCGGATGATCGACGAGTAGCTCATGCGCATGAGCTTGAAGCCCATCTCGACGGCGATGTTCTCGAGCGCGCCCTGGATCACGCTGACCGTGATCGGGTCGATGCGCTCGTGCGCGGCCGCGGGACGAGGCGGGGTGGCGGATTCCATGGGCGGATCCTCCTCAGGCCGGGATGCGGCGGATGACGAGATTGCCGCCGCGATCCGCCTGGAGCGCGTGGCGCGGCGGGACGACGGTGGTCGAATCCATCTGCAGCACGATGGCTGGGCCGGGGATCGGCGTGTCGAGCGGCAGCTTGTCGCGCAGCAGGAACGTGGTCGAGTGGTCCTCGAGCACCCCGTCCACGCGGAAGCTGCAGGTGCCGGTTCGCACGAGCGCCTCCGCCAGCGAGCCGCCCGTCGGCGGCGCCGGCCGGCCCAGGGCAGGGGCGCCCGTCGTGCCGACGAGGCGGATGTTCACGATCTCGATCGCGCTCTGCGCGAAGTGGTGGCCGTATTCGCGTCGATGCAGCGCATGGAAGGCATCGAAGGCGTCCGCGATCGCTGCGGCATCCAGCGGGCCGTCGGGGAACGGGACGCGCAGCTCGTACCCCTGGCCGGCGTAGCGCAGGTCGCCCGCGCGAGCGAATCCGACGTCGGCGAGCGCGACACCGTCGGCCTCGAATCGTCCGGCGAGTTCGTCCGCCATGGCGCCGAAGTCGCGGTTGAGGCGATCGAGATCGACGGCTGTCGAGACCTGGAAGGCCGTGCGGACGGCGTCGTAGCGCAGGTCGCTGATCAGGAGCCCGAAGGCCGAGGTGATGCCCGGATGCGGCGGCACGATCACCTCGGGTATGCCCAGGAGCTCGGCGACCTCGGCGCCGTGCAGCGGCCCGGCGCCGCCGAAGGCCACGAGCGCGAAGTCGCGCGGATCGATGCCCTTCTGCACGGTGCGGCTGCGGATCGCATTGGCCATGTTTGCGTTGAGGACGGTGATCACGCCTTCCGCCGCCTCGCGCAGCGGCAGGCCGAGCTGGGCGGCCAGCTCGCCGACGACGCGGTGCGCCGCCGCCTCGTCGAGCGGCATGCCGCCGCCCAGGAAATGCGCGCGGTCGAGGCGGCCGAGAACGACGTTGGCGTCGGTCACTGTCGGCCTGGAGCCGCCGCGGCCGTAGGCGGCCGGCCCCGGCTTGGCGCCGGCGGAGCGCGGCCCCACCTTGAAAGCGCCGGCGCCGTCGACATGGGCGATCGACCCGCCGCCTGCCCCGATCGTGTGCACGTCGATCATCGGCACGAGCACCGGGAAGCCGGCGATCCAGGTGTCGCGCGCCGTCGCCTCGCCGAACCGGCCCTCCGCGACGATGCCGATATCGGCGGAGGTGCCGCCGACATCGAAGGTGATCAGGTTGCGCCGGCCCGACAGCGCGCCGGCCCAGTCGCCGCCGATCACCCCGGCCGCCGGGCCCGAGAGCAGGGTGAGGACCGGTCGCTCGGCGACCATCGCCGGGGTCGCGACGCCGCCGTTCGACGCCATGATGCGCAGCTCGGCATCGAAGCCGCCGGCCGCCAGCTCGCGCTCGAGCTGCGCGACGTAGTCGCGCACCTTCGGTCCGACGAAGGCATTGAGCGCCGTGGTCGTGAAACGCTCGAACTCGCGAAACTGCGGCGAGACGGACGACGACGTCGTGACGAAGCAGCCCGGGAACTCCTCCGCGACGATCGCTCGCGCCCGCTGCTCGTGACGTGGATCCAGGTAGGAGAAGAGGAAGCACACTGCGATCGCCTCGACGCCGGCGGCCTTGAGCTCGCGCGCGCAGCGGCGCACCGCCGCCTCGTCGAGCGGTTCGAGCACGTCGCCGCGCGGCGGCACGAGGCGCTCGCTCACGGTCTTGCGGTGCCGGCGCCGGACCAGCGGCCGGTTCTGCCAGGGGATCTCCTGCATGATCGAGTAGTGCTGCGGGCGCTGGTGCCGCCCGATATGCAGGATGTCGCGGTATCCGGCCGTCGTGATCATGCCGGTCGTGGCGCCGTCGTGTTCCAGGATGGCGTTGGTCGCGATCGTGGTGCCGTGGAAGATGACGTCGATGCCCGCGCGGGCGACGCCATGGCGCTCGCAGAGCTGCGCGATGCCCGAGATGATCCCCTTCGACGGATCGGCGGGCGTGGTCGGCACCTTGTGGGTGAGCACGCGTCCGGACGAGGTGTCCGCGAACACGAGATCGGTGAAAGTCCCGCCGACGTCGACTCCGATCAGATTCATCGCTTACCCAGCCGAGGCGCCGCCCCGGTCCCCCGATTGACCTTGCGGCCCGGCGCATCGCCGCCGGATCCCGCGGTGTTCGTCCGGCGTGCGATCCCTCTGGTCGCCGGCCGCTCGTCGCCCGATCCCTTGCAATCAGCGCGCCACAATAGGCGCAAATGTCGCGCGGCGCGTGCGTGCCTCGGGTCGCGTCGCGGATGCGTGGCTTGACCCTCACCGGACCCGGACCGAGCATCCGGCAGCACCTGACGGGCGCGAGCTTCCCGGCCGTCATAGCGATGACGATCGGGACCGTCCTGGACATGGTTGCCGGGTTCCAGCTCGGCGGGGTGAGCTGCGGATCATCCTCGACGCAGACATGACGTTGTCGAACCCTGCGCTCCTGCTGGAGCTCATCACGGTTGCCGTCGTCGGCCAGGGCTGGTGGGCGCCGGCGCGCGTGCTCGGCTTCAAGCACCGGCCGCGCCATGCCCGCGTGGCCGACGGCCAGATCCTGGGCGGCGTGACCCTGCCCGACATCCGCGCGAGGCGCCCCTACGTCACGGGCCCGGCGCGCTCGATCCCGCGGCACGTGCTGCCGAGCATCTGCAGGACGATCGTCATCGCGACGTTCGGCTTCTGCATGCCGGTGCCGGCGGAGGGGGCCCCGAGCTTCGTCGGTCCGGGCGTCGTGCCGCCGACTCCCGGCCGGGGCGGCATCATGTGCAATGGTCGCCACGAGTTGACCACGGCCGGATGGATCGCCGTATTCGCGATTTCTGCCTGTTCCTTCTCATCCTGTCGGTCGACATGATCGGCGACCGGAAGCGGGACCTCGTCGACCCGCGCACCTCCAAGGAGTGACAACGCATGTTCGAGCCCGAGTTCAAGGACAAGGTCGTGGTGATCACCGGCGCCGCCGGCGTGATCGGACGCTGGATCGTGCAGGGCTTCGCCCGCGCCGGCAGCCGGCTCGTCCTGTCGGACCATCGCCCCGATGTGCTTGCCGCGGACGCGCGCGCGCTCGGCCTGCCGGCGGACCGCGTGCTGACCCACGCCACCCAGCTCCAGGATGCCGCCGATATCGGCCGGCTCGTCGAGGCGACGACTGCGCGCTTCGGCGCGCCCGACATCGTCGTCAACAATGCCGGCGTCTATCCCTCCGGCTTCCTCCTCGACATCGATACCGAGGAGTGGGACCGCATCATGGACGTCAACTTCCGAGCCCCGTTCATCGTCAGCCGCGACTACGCGCGCACGATGGTCAAGGCGGGGAAGAGCGGGTCGATCGTCAACATCTCCTCCGGCGCCTCGCGCAAGATGCGGACGACGGTGGTGCCCTATTGCGTGTCGAAGACGGCGCTCGACCGGCTCACCAAGGGCTTCGCCCTCGAGCTCGCGCCCTACCGCATCCGCGTCAACGCCCTGGAGCCCGGTTTCGCGCCCGGCAGCGAGGTGAGCCCGCTCACCGAGGCGCATGTCAAGGCGACGAGTGCCGCGGTCCCGATCGGACGGCCGGCGACCGCCGAGGACATCTGCAACGGCGTATTCTATCTCTGCTCGTCGGCCGCGAGCTTCGTCACCGGCACGACGCTCAGCGTCGACGGCGGCAACTCGATCGGGACGACGAACGTCTACCAGGACAAGAAGACGGCGCTGTGAGGCCGCGCGCATGAGGCGGAACGTCCTCGCCGTCCACGACCCCGTCGTGGCGGCGCACGGGCAGCGCGCCCTCGACGGGGTGTCGTTCGACGTCGAGGCTGGCCTGCGCAGCTTGCGGGCGGACTTCCGCTTCGTGCCGCGCCCTCCGCTCGCCACCGAGGTCTGCCGCATCGAGCAGACGGCCCTGCGCGGCGCGGGCGCCCGCGCGACGGCGTGCCACTACCGCGGCGCCCGGGCCGGTCTTGTCGGAGGCGGCCCGGACGTCGCCGTCGGGTCAGCGCGTCACGACGCCTTGCGGGCGATCACGGCCTCGACGTCGGGGACGTAGGGTTTGCTGGTGAAGTGCTCGGCATTGGCGTCGGTCGCGAATTTCAGGCCGGCGGCCTTGAGCGCGCCGTCGTCGACCTTGTCGAGCCTGACGTAGGAGCGATCGTCCTCGCGCCTGAGCGCGTCGTTGCGCGCGGCGTTGTAGCAGATCAGCAGCGTCCAGCGCCGGTCGCGGGAGCGATTGGCGTCGGAGCGGTGCAGCATGTTGCAGTGGAAGAACAGCGCGTCGCCGGGCTCGAGCTCGGCGTGCACGAGCTCGTGCCGCTCGAGGATCAGCTTCATGCGCGCGGGATCGGCCTCGTTCTGCGTCTTGGTCAGCGGCACGTGGTCGACGCGCCCGAGCCTGTGCGAGCCCTTCACGAGCTGCAGGCAGCCGTTCTCGCGCGTCGTGCGGTCGAGCGCGATCATGCAGCTGAACATCAGCGGCTCGAGGCAGCCGTTGTAGTACCAGTAGCCGTAGTCCTGGTGCCATTCCCAGGCGCCGCCGACCTCGGGGTCCTTGGCGGTGAGCTTCGACTGGAAGTGATAGACCTCGCCGCCGAGCAGCGCCTCCGCGGTGTCGACCATGCGGGCACAGCGCGCGGCGAGGCCGTAGATGCTGTCGCCGGCGCGGTTCCACAGGGCGATGCGCGTCGATCTACCCTCCTGGTCGCGGCGGTCGATGACGTGGTCGCGGACGGCGGGATCCTCCTCCATCGCGCGGCGCAGCAGGCCGGTCTCCTCGGCGTCGAAGAAGCCGCGCACGATCACGTAGCCGTCGCGGTCGTAGGCGGCCATCTGGTCGGGCGTCATCGCGTTCGGCATGGCGTTCGCTCCCCGGGGTCTCGCGTCTGCGGTCGTCGCCGTCGAGACTAGCCGCCGGGCCGTGCGGCCGCCAACTGGCGATGGCGCGCATCGAGCGCTTGCCAGTCCGCGCTGCGGCACGCTTGCCGGACCTTCCCCGCAGCCACGCGAGGCGCGAGGATGTGAGGCGGCGGCGTGGCGCGCGCGGCGGGCCCGGCCGCCCACGTCATCGGGTCGCGGAGGCCGGTCATGCGGAGGTGCTTGGGGCGATGGGCTGCGGGACTGGCGGCGGCGGCGATCGGGCTGGCGGCGTTCTCGTGGTGGGGATTGTTCACGGTGGCCGGGAACCGGCGCTTCGACGAGATGGACGGCCTCTATCCGGCCGGCGCCGGACTTCTCGCGGCGGCCCTGCTGTTCGCCTCGGCCGTCCTCGTCCTGCTGGCGTGGCGACGCCGGCGTCCGTGAGCCTGCCTGCCCGCCGGCACGTTGCGCCCGACCCCCCGTCGGCTAAGCTTCGGGCCCTCGCGGACGGGAGTCGCGCGGCCAACGAAATCATTGGGGGTTGAAATGCTCAGACGGACGATGATGGCGCTCGCCATGGCCGGGGGCCTCGCCGGAGGCGCACTGGCGCAGACGACCGAGCTCACCATGTACTACCCGGTGCAGGTCGGCGGGCCGATCACCAAGATCATCGACGGCTATGTGGCGGACTTCCAGGCGGCCAATCCGGACGTGAAGATCCAGGCCGTCTACTCCGGCTCCTATGCCGACACGCACACCAAGGCGCTCACCGCGCTCAAGGGCGGCCAGCCGCTGCATCTCGCGGTGCTGCTCGCGGCGGACCTGCATTCCTATGTGACCGACGGGCTCGTCGTCGCGGTGGACGACCTCACCACGGCCGCCGACGAGAAGGCGTGGCTCAACGGCTTCTACCCGGCGTTCCTCGCCAACTCCAAGCGCGAGGGCAAGATCTGGAGCGTGCCGTTCCAGCGCTCGACCGCGGTCATGTATTGGAACAAGGCGGCCTTCAAGGATGCCGGCCTCGATCCCGAGAAGGCGCCGCGGACCTGGGCCGAGCTCGCCGCGATGGGCGAGAAGGTCATGAAGCGCGACGCCTCGGGGAACGTGACGCGCTGGGGCGTGTTCATCCCGTCGAACCAGGGCACGGCGCAGTGGCTGTTCGGCGCGCTGGCCTACCAGAACGGTCGGCAGCTGCTGATGAACGAGGCCGGCAACGAGGTCTACCTGAACGCGCCGCGCACGATCGAGGCGCTGCAGTACTGGGTGGACCTGTCGCGCAAACACAAGGTGATGCCCGAGGGTGTGGTCGAGTGGGCGACGACGCCGGCGGCCTTCCTCGAGGAGAAGGTCGCGATGATCTGGCACACGACCGGCAACCTCACCTTCATCAAGGAGCGCGCGAAGTTCGACTTCGGCGTGGCGCACCTGCCCGGCAGGGAGTCGCCGCACTCGGTCGTCGGCGGCGGCAACTTCTACATTTTCAAGAACGCCACGCCCGCGCAGCAGAAGGCGGCCCTGCGCTTCGTGAAGTTCCTGACCGAGCCGGCGCGGGCCGCCGACTGGAGCATCAAGACCGGCTACGTCGCGGTCGTGCCGGCGGCCTACGAGGTCCCCGAGATGAAGGCCTACGCCCAGACCCTGCCGGCCGCGACCGTCGCGCGCGACCAGCTGCCGCTGGCGACCGGCGAGATCTCCGTGCTCGACAACCAGCGCGTCTGGAAGATCCTCAACGACGGCGTGCAGGCGGCGATCCTCGGCCGGCAGACGCCCGAGCAGGCGATGAACGCGGCGCAGCAGCAGGCGGCGCAGGCGCTCAAGCGCAGCCAGTAGCCGGCGACGGGCGCGCGCCCGCGCCCGCGCTTGTGCCGAAGCGCGAGCCGCGCCGCGACGGATCGGTTGTCGTCACGGGGCGGCGAGCGCCCCGGGCGACATCCGGACCGTCGCGACTGCGCGCTCGCCGGGAGCCAGCACGATGAGGCCGGTGTCGTCCCGGCCGGCCGCGGAGAGATTGAAGGCATCGGTCGCGTTGCTCACCGGCTCCGCGCAGAAATAGGGCTGGCCCGGCGGCGCATAGACGACGAGGAAGCGCAGCGGCGGGGTCGCGGAGATCGTCAGCCGCGCGCCTTCCGCCGGCCGCTCGAGGACGGCATGGCCGTCCCAGCCCGTGAACACGTTGTCGAGATCCAAGGCATCGATCGTCGCGCCTGCCGTCAGATCGGCGTCCGGCGGCACGGGGCCGAGCGCGGTCGGCAGCACGGCGGCATCCGTCCGCCACATGCCTGCAACTGCTGCGCGCAGCCGCATGCCCGGCGTGCGGGTGAAGAACGGATGCAGCCCGAGGCCGACCGGCATCGGCGCATGCCCGCAGTTCACCACCGCGAGCTCGACGACCAGGTCACCCGCCTCGAGCGCGATCGCCTGCATCGCCTCGTATGGCCAGGGCCAGGCATCGGCCTCGTGGCGGAACTGCAGGAGCGCGTGGCGCGTGCCGCGGTCGACCACACGCCAGGGCTCCCGCCAGCCATGGCCGTGCTCGAAATGCGGGTCGCTCGCCGGGTCGGTCGGCAGCGCGACGATGCGGTCCGCGAAGGGGAACCGACCGTCGCGGATGCGATTCGAATAGGGGACGAGCGGGAAGCACCCGACGGCGCCGGCATCGCGCGAGCCCGCCGGCGGGGCGGCGATCCATTCGACCCGGCGACCGGCGATCCGGGTCGCGTATGCGGCGATCGCGCCGCCGGCCCGCGGGTCGATGGTGGCGCAGGCTCCGTCGTCCTCGAGGTCGAATCGAGCGGTCGCGTCCGGCGTGGGGGTCATCTCGGGGTCCTCGTCGTCTTGCCGCATTGACGCCGGAGGACGGGCTCGACGACGCTGCGTGCGAGTGGTCAATACGCCGGGGAGCCGCCATGGTCGAGATCGAACGCGCCGTCTATCCGAGCCTGAAGGGCCGGACCGTCTTCATAACCGGCGGCGGCTCGGGGATCGGGGCGAGCATCGTCGAGCATTTCTGCGAGCAGCAGTGCCGGGTGGTCTTCGTCGACATCGCCGTCGAGCCGTCGCGCGGGCTGGTGGAGTCGATCGCGTCGACGGGTGCGCCGGCGCCGCGCTTCGTCGAATGCGACCTGCGCGACATCGCCAGGCTCCAGGGCATCGTGACGCGCACGGGCGAGGAGCTCGGGCCGATCCGGGTGCTCGTCAACAACGCCGGCAACGACGATCGGCATCACTTCGCAAAGGTGACGCCCGAGTACTGGGACGACCGCATCGCGGTGAATCTTCGCCACCAGTTCTTCACCGCGCAGGCCGTGCACCCGCAGATGAAGGCGGCCGGCGGCGGCTCGATCATCAACTTCGGCTCGATAAGCTGGATGAACGCCGAGGGCGGCTACGCCGCCTACACGGCATCGAAGGCGGCGGTGCATGGCTTGACGCGCAGCCTGGCGCGCGACTTCGGCCCCGACCGGATCCGCGCCAACACGGTCGTCCCGGGCTGGGTGATGACCGAGCGGCAGATCAAGCTGTGGCTCGACGACGACGGCGAGCGCCAGATCCGCGAGTTGCAATGCCTTAAGGAGAAGGTCTATCCGCCCGACATCGCGCGGATGGTGCTGTGGCTCGCGGCCGACGACAGCCGGCTGTGCACGGCGCAGAACTTCGTCGTCGACGCCGGCTGGACCTGAGCGCGCGCACGCTCAGCGCGGCCAGATCCCGAGGCCGTCGCCGAGGATCTTCACCGCCAGCGCGGTGAGCATCAGCTTGAAGGCCAAGGCGAAGCGTCCCTCCCGGGTGCGGTCGAGCAGGCGGCGCCCGAGCATCGTGCCGAGGAAGCCGAGCCCGACCATCAGCGCCAGCATCGGCAGCCAGTCGATCAGCGCGAAGCCGAGCGCGGTGAAGGCGGCGACCTTGAGGCCGTGCTGAAGGGTCATCAGCGCGCCGTGCGTGGCGACGATCTGATGGCGGGTGAGCGGATCCGGCACGAGGAAGGCGGCGACCAGCGGCCCGGTCGAGCCCACGAACATGGTGCAGAAGCTCGACACCGCGCCCACGACCGTGAACCAGGGCGCCGGCAGCTGTGCCGGACGCAGCTTGGGCGACCACACGGACCACAGGATGAAGGCGGCGAGGATGACGAGCATCAGCGGCCGCGACACGTATCCGACGATCTGCGCGCCGATCGCCACGCCGGCGATCGAGCCCAATAGGAAGGGCAGGACGAGGGTGCGCGCGACGTCGCGGCGCATCAGCACGGCGCGGCCGAAATTCGATCCGACCTGCACCATGCCGTGAACCGGCAGCAGCACGGCCGGGGGCAGGATCTGGGTCATGACGCCGAGCATCAGCACGCCGCCGCCCAATCCGAGCGCCCCGGACATCGCCGAGGTGACGAAGGACAGGGCGATCAGGATCGCCGCCCCGCCGGGCGAGACGTCGGCGGGCAGCAGGAACTCGACCAGCGACTGGAACATGCGGGGACGGCCGATCATTTCGCGGCGCGCCCGCCGTCCGTCCGGCTAGGATTGGTCGGACGGGCCGCGGCAGGCGCGCCCCAAGGAGGGTTTCGATGGAACTTCGCAGACTAGGCAAGTCCGGTCTTCTCGTCTCGGCGGTCGGGCTTGGATGCAACAATTTCGGCGGCCGGATCGACCTGGAGGCGACGCGCAAGGTGGTCCACCGGGCGATCGACCTCGGAATTACGCTGCTCGACACCGCCGACATCTACGGCAACAAGGGCGGCTCCGAGACGCTGATGGGCGAAGTGCTCGGCGCTCGGCGCAAGGAGATCGTGCTTGCGACCAAGTACGCGAAGCCGATGGACGACGCCGGCCGCAAGCGCGGCGCCTCGCGCCGCTACATCATCGAGGCCTGCGAGGCGAGCCTGCGCCGCCTCAAGACGGACTGGATCGACCTCTACCAGCAGCATGAGCCCGACCCGGAGACCCCGATCGAGGAGACGCTCGGCGCGCTCGACGATCTCGTGCGCCAGGGCAAGGTCCGCTACATCGGCTGCTCCAACCTGCCGGCCTGGCAGGTGGTCGAGGCGCAGCATGTCGCGCGCGCTGCCGGCCGCGAGCCGTTCATCTCCTGCCAGGACGAGTACAGCCTCGTCGTGCGCGGCCTGGAGAAGGAGCTGATGCCGGCGATGGAGCGCTACGGCCTCGGCCTGCTGCCCTATTTCCCCCTGGCGAGCGGCCTGCTCACCGGCAAGTACAAGCGCAATGCCGCGATGCCGGCCGGCGCGCGGCTCACCAACACGCCGCGCCTCGCCGACACCTACATGACCGAGGCGAACTGGACGATCGTCGAGCGGCTGGAGGCGTTCTGCGCCGAACGGGGCCGCACGATGCTCGAGCTTGCCTTCAGCTGGCTGCTCGCCCGTCCGACGGTCACGAGCGTGATCGCCGGGGCCACCAGGCCCGAGCAGCTCGAGCAGAACGTCAAGGCGGCCGAATGGAGGCTGTCGGCGGAGGAGCTGAAGACGATCGACGAGATCACGCGCAAGGCCTGAGTCGCTCGGCTCCGGGTCGCTCGGCCTCCCCCGACCGGTCGACCCGGAAGCCATCGACACGGGGTGTCGGTGGTTCGACAGTGCGTTGCAGGACATCCGGTTGACGGGGGCGAGATGCGGAGGCGTGGAATCCTGGCGTGGTGCGTCGGCGTGCTTCTCGCGACCGCGGGGCAGACCTCGGCGCAGCAGTCGCCGCCGACGACCCTGGTGTCCCGCGCGCAGTCGCAGATCCTGCTCGACATGCCGGGCCTCGCGAACGGGCGCGAGACCTATCAGTATTTCGGCTGGGACAGCTCGTATGCGATCGAGACGTCATACGCCGCCGTCGTCGCATCAGGCGGCGAGTTTCCCCGCGCCCAGATCTACATGCGCCAGCTCGGCAAGGGGCGCCTGTGGACGCTGTCCAGGCTCGACGAGAACTGGATCCGTTCGATGGGCACGTTCTTTCGCAACGTCGTGATCGTGCTGCCGGACGGGCCCAGGTCCAGCACCGAGTACGTCACGACGCTCCGTTTCACGGTGAACGGATCGTCGTGCGTCGGGTTCTCGCTTCGACCGGTGTCGCATGATCGCGGCGGCAGCGCGACGGGCAACGGACCGGTCTCGTTCGACGGCGTCTACTGTGCCGCGCCGGGGCCGACGTCGGGCCCCATCGACGAGCAAGCCGTCCTTCGCGGCGTCTACTTTCGACGAGACGGCGCGGTCGCTCGCGCCTACGAGGGCGACGCGTCGCCGATCCCGGATCGCCTGCGGCGGTAGCACGAGCGGACCCGCGATGGCGCGTGCCGTCGCGAGTCCTCGTCGAGTGTCGTCACCAGTGCGCGTCAGCGCTGCTTGCGCCGCCGCAGGACGAGGCCGGCGAGCGCGGCCGGGCCGAGCAGCGTCAGCCCTGCCGGCGCGGGAACCGTGGACGGCGGCGGGGCTGTGCCGGTGTCGACGGTCAGGTCGTCGATCCAGATTCCAGCCGAACCGGCACCGGGAGTCAGCAGGATGCGCCGGATGTCGGCACCCGGCGAGGTGAACTCGACGAAGCCGTCGACCGTGATGGCGGTGTCGACCAGCGTGGTGCCGGCGAGCAGGTCGTCGGTGACCAGCATGCGGGCGCTGCCGCCTTCGATGGCGCCGACCCAGACCTTGACCGACTTGTAGCCGGGGTCCAGCACGCGGATCTCGATGAAGTTCGTGAAGTCGACGTCGAGGCTCGTGGCGCCGAACGTCGCGCCGGCGATGACATTCGTGCCGGAATGCGCCGCGTGCGGCGACTTGAGGCTGACCCAGGCGGCGACGGCGCCGAAGCTGTCGCCCGCATTCGATGTGGCGACGCCGGAGGTGATGCGGAAGATCTTGAACTCGTCGTTGATCTCGCTGTTGACGTCCAGCGCGACGCCGATGGTCGGGGATCCCACAATCGTCGGCACGGGCGCCGCCGGAACCAGGACGCTGTCGACGGCCTCGAAGTCGGTGAACACCGGCGCCGCCTGGGCGAGCCCCGACAGTGCGGCGATCGAGGCGCCGAACAGCAGGCGGGTGGCAAGCGAAGTGCGATTCTTCATAGCGGGCTCCGAATGAGCGCGACGCGCATCGGCGATCGCGTGATCTTCGGCCGTGCGGGCGACGGAGCCTGTCGCCGCCGCCCCGCGGTCGAAGGCCGCACACTCCGGCCTTCGCTCGATCATGTCGTCATCCAGGCGGTCGGGCCATTCGTTCGGAGGACGGCGCCGGTGACTTCGGCGTGACCGGCCGGTCAGAGTTCGCAGAAGGGACCGGCTCGGCGAAGCAGATCCTTGAGCGTGGCGTGCGTCGGCACCGCGAGCCCGCGGCATGAGAGGAATGTCGCGATCCGCGTGCGCAGCGCCTCGGCGTCCGACGGCGCGTCGTCGGCGGGGACGAGCCGCAGCGTCTCGTGGCCCCAGCCGTCGTCGTGGATCTGGAAACGCAGGCGGCGACCATTGCGCGTGAACGCTCCCGTGCAGCGCCCGCTGCGCACCTCTTCGGGCGCGATGCGGGCCTCGGCCGCGTCGGCCGAGGAGAAGAGTCGCAGGTCGTCGCCGGCGACGACGACGATCGCGACGGCGCGCGGCCCGCCGGTCACCGCCAGATCGGCTTGCCCGAGCCCGGCAGCCCGAGGCGGCTCCACTTCTCCGTGACGCGGCGCACGACGTCCTCGTCCATGCGCAGCTTCTCGCCCCACTCGCGTTTGGTCTCGGGCGGCCACTTGTTCGTCGCATCGAGCCCGATCTTCGAGCCGAGGCCGCTCTCGGGGCTGGCGAAGTCGAGATAGTCGATCGGCGTGCTCTCCACGACGGTGATGTCGCGCGCCGGATCCATGCGCGTGGACACCGCCCACATCACGTCCTTCCAGTCGCGCGCGTCGACGTCGTCGTCTACGACGATCACCCACTTCGTGTACATGAACTGGCGCAGGTATGACCACACACCGAGCATCACGCGCTTGGCGTGGCCGGGATAAGCCTTCTTCATCGACACCACGGCGATGCGGTAGGAGCAGCCCTCGGGCGGCAGCCAAAAGTCGACGATCTCCGGGAATTGCTGGCGCAGCAGCGGGATGAAGACCTCGTTGAGCGCCTCGCCGAGCACGCTGGGCTCGTCGGGCGGCCGGCCCGTGAAGGTCGAGAGGTAGATCGGGTCGCGGCGCATCGTGATCGCCGACACCGTGAAGACCGGGAACTTCTCGACGCTGTTGTAGTAGCCGGTGTGGTCGCCGTAGGGACCCTCGTCGCCGTAGTCGTCGAGCGACACGTGGCCCTCGATCACGATCTCGGCCTCGGCCGGCACCTTGAGCGGCACGGTCTTGCACTCGACGAGCTCGACGCGCTTGCCGCGCAGCAGGCCGGCGAACTGGTACTCGGAGAGCGTGTCGGGCACCGGCGTCACCGCCGCGAGGATCGTGCCGGGATCGGCGCCGATCACCGCGGCCGCCGGCAGCGGCTCGCGCTTGCCGGACTTCTGCCAGCGCTGGTGATGCTGCGCGCCGCCGCGATGCTTGAGCCAACGCATCAGCGTCGTGTTCCGCCCCGTCACCTGCATGCGGTAGATGCCGAGGTTGAACGAGTCCTCGCGCTTGTCGGTCGGGCCCTTGGTGACGACCAGCGGCCAGGTGATGAGCGGCGCCGGCTCGCCCGGCCAGCAGCTCTGGATCGGCAGCTGGCCGAGATCGACCGCGTCGCCGGTGAGCACGACCTCCTGGCAGGGCGCGCCGCCGAACATCCGGCCGCCAGGCTTCATCGCCAGCACCGTCTTGGCGAGCGGCAGCAGCTCGAGCGCCTCGCGCCAGCCCTCGGGCGGCTGCGGCTGGCGCAGGAAGGCGAGCGTCTTGCCGACCTCGCGCAGCTGCGCTGGCTCGCGGTCCATGCCCCAGGCGACGCGCTCGACCGTGCCGAAGAGGTTGACCAGCACCGGGATGGGCGAGCGCGTGCCGTCGGCGCGGATCGCGTTCTCGAACAGCACGGCCGGCCCCTTCTCGGCGAGGAGGCGGGTCTGGATCTCGGTCATCTCGAGCACGGTCGAGACCGGCTCGCGCACGCGCACGAGACGGCCGTCGCGCTCGAGGCGGGCGATGAAGTCGCGAAGGGAGGCGTAGGGCATCGGTCCGGCGCGTCGAGGACGGGGTCCGGATCGTAGCCCGGATCGGCGCGCGCCGCCTCACTCCCGCGCGTCGCGCCACGCGAGCGCGGCCGCGAGGCCCTCGGCCTGGCGGATGCGATTGAACTCGGCGCGCACGGGGTTCTCCTCGGCCTCCAGCGCGATGTCGATCTCGAGCGCCTCGCGCAGGGCCTCGCGCAGGCCCATCCGCTCGTAGCTTCGATTGATCGCGCGCTTGGTGAGGCGCACCGCCTCGGGCGAGGCGGCCGCGAGGCCGCGCGCCATGGCGAGCGCGGCCGCGGGCAGTTCGGCGTCGGGGACGACCTGATTGACGACACCGATGTCGTGCATCCGCGCCGCCGTCAGGCGGTCGGCGCCGGTGAGCAGCATCTCCTTGGCGTGCTTCGGCCCGACGATCCAGGGCAGCAGCATGGCGACGATGCCGGACCCGAAGCGGACCTCGGGCTCGCCGAAGCGCGCGTCCTCGCCGGCGACGGTGATGTCGCAGGCGAGCGCGAGCTCGAAGGCGCCGCCGAGGCAGTAGCCGTGCACGGCCGCGACGGTCGGCTTCGGGCAATCCCAGAATTGCATGATGAAGTCGAAATCGGCCTCGAGCACCTGGCGCCACGCGGCGTGTCCGCGCGTGCCGCGCGCGGCACTCTCCTTGAGATCGAAGCCCGCCGAGAAGGCGCGCCCCTCGCCCCGGACGACGATCGCCAGCACGCGCGGGTCGGCGACGAAGTCGCGCAGGATCGCGGTCGCCTCCGCCATCAGGGCGCTCGAGAAGGCGTTGAGCGCGCGCGGCCGGTTGAAGGTGAGGATGCCGATGCGGCCGTCGCGCGCCGCGGTCGCGGTCGGCACGTCGGTGGCGCTCGGCGAGGAGGGCTGGGTCATGGTCGCAACCTCGTCGGATCGCACACGAATGCGCGTCAGGCCTTGAGCCGCGCGTTGGCGGGGTCGTAGAGCGGTTCGGTCGTCACCGTGGCGCGGGTGCGCGTGCCGTAGATGTCGATCGCGAGTTCCCGGCCGGGTGTGGCGAGTTCGGCGCGGACATAGGCGAGCGCCAGCGAGCGGCCGAGACGATGGCCCCAGCCGCCGGAGGTGACGATGCCGACCGGCATGCCACCGTCGAGCACGCTCGCCGTCACGGGCGCATCGGCGCCGACGTCGTCGACGAGCAGCGGCACGAGGCGGTCCGCCGGCCCGCCGCGCGCCGCCTCGGCGAGGAGCGCGGCGCGGCCGGGGAAGTCCGGCTTGTCGAGGCGCACGAAGCGATCGAGGCCGGCGGCGAGTGCCGAGTACTCGGTCGTCAGGTCCTGCTTCCAGGAGCGATAGCCCTTCTCGAGCCGCAGCGAGTCGACGGCGTAGATGCCGACATCCGCGAGGCCGAGCTCGCCGCCGGCCGCGCGCAGCCGCGCGAGCACGGCGGGCGCCTGCGCCATCGTGACGTGCAGTTCCCAGCCGAGCTCGCCGACGTAGTTGACGCGCAGCGCGGCCACGGTCTCGCCGCCGATCGCGATCGGACGCCAGCTCAACCAGGGGAAGGCGGCCGACGAGAGATCCGCGTTCGTCACGCGGGCGAGCAGCGCGCGCGACCCGGGGCCGGCGACGACCAGGGTCGTGTAGGCGGCGGTCTCCTCGTCGATGCGTACGCCGGGGCCGGCGACGTTCTGCGCCAGCAGGTCGCGGTCATGCCACTCGCCGCTGCTCGCCGAGAGCAGCCAGAACGAGTCGGCGGCGAGGCGCGTGATCGTGAACTCGGTCAGCACGCCGCCGCGTGCGCCGAGCACGTAGGCGAGACCCACGCGGCCCGGCGAGGGCAGGCGGCCGGCGATCAGTCGGTCGAGTGCCGCCGCGGCGCCAGCCCCGGACACGCGGAAGCGCGAGAAGCCCGGCAACTCGACGAGGCCGATGGCCCCGGCAACGGCGCGGCATTCGCGCGCGATCGCGGCCGTGAAGGGCGGCCGCCGCAGCGTGAGGGCGTCCTGGAGCTTCGCTTCCGCCGCGTCGCGCGGGAACCAGACGGCGCGCTCCCAGCCGTTGCGCGCGCCGAACAGCGCGCCGCGAACGGCGAGTTCGCCATGCAGCGACGACGTCTTGGCCGGGCGACCGGCAGGTCGCTCCTCGAAGGGGAAGCCGATCGCGTATTCGCGCTGGTAGAGCTCGATCGCCTTCGTCCGGGTGTACGTCGGCGTCACATGTGCGGTGAAGCGGCGCGGATCGAGCGACCACAGGTCCCACTCGGGCTCGCCGTCGATGACCCAATCGGCGAGCGTCTTGCCGGCCCCGCCGGCCTGCACGATCCCGAACGAGAAGACGCAGGCCTCGAACATGTTGCGCAGGCCCGGCGCGGGGCCGATCAGCGGATTGCCGTCGGGCGTGTACGGGATCGGGCCGTTGATCACCTTCTTGATGCCGACGGAGCCGAGGATCGGCACGCGCCCGCAGGCGAGCTCGATGTGGCGCTCGAGGCGCTCGACGTCGTCGGGGAAGAGCTGGAACGCGAACCGCTCGGGCACGCCGTCGGGCCAATGCGCCGTCGCCTTCCACTCGTAGGGCCCGAGCAGGAGGCCCTTGCCTTCCTGGCGCAGGTAGTAGCTGTCGAGCGGATCGCGCAGCAGCGGCAGCTTCTCCGTTCGCGCCGCGAGCTCGGGGATGTCGGCGGTGACGAGATACTGGTGGCTCATCGCCACGCAGGGGATCCTGCGCCCGACCATCGCGCCGATCTCGGCCGCGCGGTAGCCCGCCGCGTTGACGACGATCTCGGCGACGATCTCGCCCTGGCTGGTCGAGACCCGCCAGCTGCCGTCGGGCCGCTGCGCGAGGCCGGTCACGCGGCAGAAGCGCACGATGCGCGTGCCCGCATTGCGCGCCCCGCGCGCCAGCGCCTGGGTCAGCTGGGCCGGGTCGATGTCGCCGTCGAGCGGATCCCACTGGCCGCCCTCGAGGTCGTGCAGCTCGATGAACGGGTAGCGCTGCTTGATCTCGGCCGGCGTCAGCATCGCGAAGTCGATGCCCTGGTGGCGCGCCATCGCGGTCACGTGGCGGAATTCGTCCATCCGCTCGCGGTCCTGCGCGAGCCGCACCGCGCCGGTGACGTGGTAGTTGATCGGGTAGCCGGTCTCCTCGGCGAGGCGGGCATAGAGCCGCGTCGAGTAGCGCTGCAGCTTCATGATGCCCCAGCTGCCCGAGAAGTTGGGGCAGTTGCCGGCGGCGTGCCAGGTCGAGCCCGAGGTGAGCTCGTCCATCTCGAGCAGCACGCAGTCGCGCCAGCCGCGCCGCGCGAGGTGGTAGAGCACGCTGCATCCGACGGCGCCGCCGCCGATCACGACGACGCGTGCATGGCTTGGCAGATCGGTCACGACGACGGTCCCGGAGCAATGGGGCGGGTTACGGGCCCGGCCGGCGCCCGCCTGCGCGGACGCCGGCCGGCGCGCCTCACTTCTTCAGCTGGAACTTCTGCCAGTCCGACTCGTACTTGGTCAGGTACGCCGCCGACTGCTCGTCGTCGAAGATCACCGCCTCGCGCGCGTTGCTGGGATGCGTGACCATCGTCAGCGCCTGCTCCGGCGTCGCCTTGGCCGCCGACTTCTCGAGCACCGGGCCGTAGGTGCCGATCGGGATCAGCCGGTCCTGCGCCTCTTCGGTGATCGAGTAGTTGATCAGCTCCATGGCCAGCGCCTTGTAGGGCGAGCCGCGCGGGACGATGAACGCGTTGCCCCAGGCGATGCCGTCCTTGAGAGTCATGTCGACCGGGCTGTTGCTCTTCTGCGCGTCGAGGATGCGGCCGTTCCACGCCATCGCCAGCACGACCTCGCCGGTCGACAGCAGCTGCGGCGCCTGCGCGCCCGTCGTCCACCACACGGCGACGTGCGGCTTGATCTCCTCCAACTTCTGGAACATCAGCCGGACCTTCTCCTCGGTCTGTGGGTAGATCTGGTCGCGCGGCACGCCGGCCGCTCGCAGGGCGGCCTCGTAGTTGTAGTGCATGCGCGAATAGAGGCTGCGCGGCCCGGGGAAGTCCTTCACGTTCCAGAAGTCGGCCCAGGAGTTCGGCTGCCTGCCGCCCTTGGGGAAGGTCTTGGTGCTGTAGGCGACGACGGTGGCGCCCGTGCTGGTGTAGACGCCGTACTCGGCCTTCCACGCCTTGTTGAGGTCGTCGTTGCGGATCACCGAGTAGTCCATCTTCTCGGCGAGGTTCTGGTCGCGCGCCTGGTACATCCACTGGCCGCCGACGGTGACGAGATCCCATTCGACGGCGTTCGCCTCGACCTGCGCCTTGATCTTCGCGTAGGTCGTCGGCGAGGCCTCGGCGAACTTGAGGCCCTTCTTCGCCATGAACGGCTCGACGAAGGCCTTCTTCTCGGTCTCCTGCAGGGCGCCGCCCCAGGAGCAGAACGTGAAGGGGCGCGAGGCCTGCGCGCGCGCCGGTCCCGCGGCGATCGGCAGGGCGGCGCTGGCGCCGAGCGCGGCACCGGTCTTCAGCAGCGTACGACGGTCGAAACGGTTCATGTCTCTGGTCCTCCCTGTGGGCCCGTGCTGCCGGCTGTTTCCAGCAGACGGGCGTTGCCCGGATCCCATCGGATCCGAATCGTGTCGCCGGCCGTCAACGCCGGCAGGCGCGTCCGGCGCAGCCAGACCTCCTGGCCGGTCGTGAGGCGCGCGCGGATGGCGGTGATCTCGCCGAGATAGACGACCTCGAGCACGGCGGCGTCGAGCCCCGGCTCGCCGCCGCCGACGATCTCCAGGTCCTCCGGTCGCACGAGGAGCAGCGCCTCCTGGTGTATCGGCAGCGCGTCGAGCTGCGCGACCTGCCATAGGCCGTCGATGCCCTCGAGCGACAGCTCCGTGGCGTGCGTCCCGCGCGCGCGGATGCGCGCCGGCATCAGGTTGGACTCTCCCAGGAAGGCGGCGACGAAGGCGTTGGCCGGCGTGCGATAGAGCTCGGCCGGGGTCCCGACCTGCTCGAGCCGACCGTGGCTCATCACCGCGATGCGGTCGGACATGACCAGGGCCTCCTCCTGGTCGTGCGTGACGTAGATCGTCGTGCGCCGCGTCGCGACGTGCAGGCGTCGGATTTCGAGCTGGACGTGGCGCCGAAGCTGCCGATCGAGCGCGCCGAGCGGTTCGTCCATCAGCAGCAGGTCGGGCTCGATGACCATCGCGCGCGCCAGCGCCACGCGCTGTTGCTGGCCGCCGGAGAGCTCGTGGATGGCGCGCCGCTCGAAGCCGTCGAGCCTGACCATCGCCAGTGCCGCCCCGACGCGCGCTGCGACCTCGGCCGCCGGCCGCTGTCGGACGCGCAGTCCGTAGGCGACGTTCTCGAGGACGCTGAGATGCGGGAACAGCGCGTAGTTCTGGAACACCATGCCGATGTTGCGTTGGCGCGGCGGAAGGTCGGTGACGTCGCGCGCGCCGAGGCGGATGCGCCCGCCGTCGGGCACGACGTAGCCGGCGGCGATGTTGAGCAGCGTCGTCTTGCCAGAGCCCGACGGGCCGAGCAGGGTGAGGAACTCGCCCTCGCGGACCTCGAGCGTCGTCGGCATCAGCGCCCGCACGGGTCCGAAGCGCTTGTGAACGCCGTCGAACTGGATGCGAGCGCCGTGCGCCGCGCCGCTCATGCGCGCCTCGCCGCGCGGGCGGAGATCGCCTGGAGGACCAGGAACAGGACGACGGTCACCGCGAGGATGACGGCGGATCCTGCGGCGGCGACCGGCGTGAACTCGACGCGGATCTGCTCCCACAGCTTCACCGGAAGCGTCTTCGTGCCGGCGCCCGCGAGGAAGATCGACAGCACGACCTCGTCGAAGGAGGTGATGAAGGCGAAGGCCGCGCCCGCGGCGAGGCCGGGGCGGATCGCCGGCAGCGTCACGGTCCGGAACACGCGCGCGGGCGTCGCGCCCAGGCCCTCGGCGGCGCGCAGCAGCGACGGATCGAGCCGCGCGAGCGACACGCCCACGTTCAGCACGACGAAGGGCAGGCAGAGAAGCGCATGGCCCAGCGCGAGCGCCAGCAGCGTCCCGTTCAGCCCCAGGCGCCGCATGACGTAATACAGCGCGATGGCGATCATGATGACCGGCACGATCATCGGCGCCAGCACCAGGCCGGTGAGCAGGCTGCGCCAGCGAGGCGCCAGGCGCTCGAGCCCGAGCGCCGCGGCGGTCCCGACCACGACGGCGACGAGGGTCGCGAGCAGGGCGATCTCGGCGCTGGTGACGATCGCGCTGGTCCATCCGGCATCGCGCAGCAGCGCGTCGTACCAGCGCGTCGACCAGGCGGCCGGCGGGATCTTGATGAACGAGGACTGGTTGAACGACGCGGGCACGACCGCGAGGATCGGCAGCACGAGGAAGGCAAGGACGACGGCGCCCACCACTTGCGCCGTCCCGCTCGCGATGCCGCCGCGCGCGCTCATCGCAGCGCCGCCATCTGGCCGAGCGACAGGAAGCGCGCGGCGCCGGCGAGGATCGCGAGGACGATGAACAGCAGGATGAACGACGCCGCGGCCGCCAGCGGCCAGACCAGCCGCTCATTGACGAAGTTGTCGATCAGCATGGCGGCGGTGAGGTTGTGCAGGCCGCCGAGCAGGGCCGGCGTGATGTAGAAGCCGAGCGACAGCAGGAAGACGAAGATCGCTCCAGCCGCGATCCCGCGCGCGGTCAGCGGCAGGTAGACGCGCCGGAACGTCTGCAGGCCGGAGGCGCCGAGCCCGTCGCTCGCCTGCAGCAGCCGCGGATCGACCTTGAGGATCGCGGCGTAGATCGGCAGCACGGCGTAGGGCAGGAGGACGTGGACCATGCCGAGATGGACCGCGAAGTCGTTGAACAGCAGCTTCAGCGGGCGCTCGACGAGCCCGAGGCCGAGGAGCGCCTGATTCACGGGGCCGTTGCGCTCGAGCAGCAGCATCCAGCTGAACGTGCGGACGAGCACACTGATCCAGAACGGCACGAGGACGCAGTAGAGCGCCACGGTCAGCCAGCCGCGCCGCAGGCGCGACAGCAGGAACGCGGTCGGATAGGCGAGCAGGACGCAGATCGCCGTGACCGTCAGCGCCAGGGTCAACGTGTTCCAGAACACGATGACGAACACCTCGCTCGTGAGGAGCTCGGCATAGGCCGCAAGCGGACCTTCCTTGGCCTCGAAGCTGAGGACGAGCAGGCGCAGCAGCGGCGCGACGAACCAGGCGCCGAGGAAGATCAGGATCGGCGCCAGCAGCAGCGCCGTGGTGGCGCGCCGCCGCAGCGCGAGGCCGATCGCCGGTCCCGCCGCCGCGCTCATCCCGCCCCTCCCGTCCGTCGCGCCATCCGCCCTCACCAGCCCGTGTAGACGTCGAGGCCGCGCTTGCGCAGCTGCCCGCCGATGACGACGCGCTGGATCTCCGAGGTCCCCTCCCAGATCCGGTCGACGCGCACGTCGCGATAGAGCCTCTCGACCGGGTTCTCGCGCATGTAGCCGCGACCGCCGAGGATCTGCAGCGCCTTGTCGACCACCCGTCCGGCCATCTCCGAGCAGAACAGCTTCAGCGCGCTGGCGCGCGCATGGATGATCTTGCGGTCGAGGCCGCGATCCATCTCGGCCGCCAACCGGTAGAGCATGGACTTCGCCGCGTAGATGTCCACCGCCATGTCGGCGAGCATGAACTCGACGGCCTGGAAGTCCCGGATCGGCTTGCCGAACTGGACGCGCGAGCCGGCATGCGCGTTGGCGATCTCCGCCGCCCGCGTCGCAGCGCCGAGCGTGTGCGAGGCGATCTGCAGCCGGGTCTCCACGAACCAGTCCTTGGTCAGCTCGAAGCCCTGGCCGATCCGGCCGAGCATGCGTTCGTCCCCGACCTCGACGCCCTCGAGCCGCAGCTCGGCGTGGTCGAAGGCGTAGTTGTGCATGAACTTCGGCGAGCGCAGGTGGCGCAGCTTCGGGGCGCTGCTGTCGACCAGGAACAGAGTTGGCTTGTCCGGATCGCCGTCGACATGGGCGTGGACGATGACGAAGTCCGAGGTGTTGTAGGAGGTGACGAACCACTTCTCGCCGTTGAGCACCCATTTGTCGCCGCGCCGGTCGGCGCGCGTCTCGACGGCGCGGTTGTCGGAGCCCGATCCCGGCTCGGTGATCGCGAAGGCGCCGCGGCGGCGGCCCTGGTTCGACGGCAAGAGGTAGTCGCGCTTCTGCTCGGGCGATCCGAACCGCAGGCTGACCGGCGGACGCCAGACGCAGGTCCACAAGCCGTTGGTCGTGCGGCCGAGCTGCTCCTCGATCACCGTCTGCTCGAGCATCGTCAGCCCGAGTCCGCCGTCGGCCTTGGAATGGTTGATTCCCGCCAGGCCCCAGTCGCGAACCGCCTGGCGCACGCCCTCGCGACGATCGTGCGGCAGCTCGCCGTGCTCCTCGACCACCATCTCGAGCGGCAGGAGCACCTTGTCGCAGAACTCGCGGCCGAGCTTGGCGAGCTCGCGCTCGCGCGGGGAGAGGTCGAGGTTCATGGCGTGCTCCGTTGCCTGGGAATGACCAGGGCATCGACGGCGACGGCGCCGTGCGGCCCTGCGATGAGCGGATTGACGTCGATCTCCGCGATGACGTCCGACAGCGCCGCGATCATCGCGGAGAAGCCGGCGACGATGCGTGCGAGTGCGTCGAGGTCGGCGGCGGGACGGCCGCGCAGGCCGCGCAGCAGGCGGTGGATGCGCAGCTCGGCAAGCAGCGCCGCGGCCGTTGCCGCGTCGAACGGCGCCAGCGCGGCCGCGCGGTCGGCGAGGAGCTCGATCATCACGCCGCCGGCGGAGACGACGACCAGCGGCCCGAGGCCCGGATCGACGACGGCGCCGAGCCCGATCTCCGTGCCCCGCGGCGCCATCGCGGCCACCACGACCTCGGGACCGAGGCGGCGCGCGAGATCCTCATAGGCGGCGGCGACGGCTTCCGCGGAGGCGAGGCCGAGATGGACGCCGCCCACATCCGACTTGTGCGCGTGGCCCGCCGCGGTCTTGAGCGCGACGGGATAGCCGACAACCGTCGCCGCCTCGGCAGCCGCAGCGAGCGAGCCGGCGCGGCGCGTCGTCACGACCGGCAGGCCGAACTCCGCGAGCATGGCGAGCCCGTCGTGCTCGTCGATCGGGGCGCCGGTCTCGAGGCGCGCGCGCCAGCGGCGGACCGCCGCCGCCGGCGCGGACAGTGGCGGTACGACGGATGGCCGGTGGTCGCGCCAGGCCATGGCGTGACGCACGGCAAGCAGCGTCGCGCGCGAGCCCTCGAGCACCGGGATGCCCTCAGCGCCGAGATCGCGCGCCATCTGGTGGTTGAAGGACTTCGAGTAGTTCGTCGCGATGACGACGGGCTTCGCGGCGCTGCGCGCCACGCGCCGCGTCGCCTCCGCGACGCCGGTCGAATACCAGTAGTTCTCGCGCACGTCGGAGAAGAAGATGCCCAGCGCCACGCCGGGATCGGCGACCAGTGCGCCGAAGCCTGCGGCGAAGCGGTCGACGTAGTCGCGGGCCGTGCCCCAGGCGTCGAGCGGGTTCTCGGCGACGAGGCCGGGATCGAGATGTGGAGCGATCGCCTCGCGCGTCGCCGCGCCGATCTCGGCATAGGGCACCCCCAGGCGCTCGGCGATGTCGACGATCATCTCGCGCTCGCCGCCGGAGTCGTGGATGCTCGCAAGCCCGCCCGGCGCCAGCCGATGCCGGTGGTCGAACAGCAGCAGCGTCGCCGCGAGTTCGTCGAGATCCTCGACCAGCGCCACGCCGTGACGGCGGCACATCGCGACGAAGGCGAGATCGCTGCCGGCCATGGCGCCGGTGTGGCTCACCGCCATCGCGGCGCTGCGCGCCGTGCGTCCGACCTTGAGGACGACGACCGGAATCCCGCGCGCCGCCGCCGCCTGCAGGGCCGCAACGAAGCGCGCGGGCTCGCGGACCTCCTCCAGGAACAGGCCGACCACGCGGGTCTGCGGCTGCGCGACCGCCCAGTCGAGGTAGTCGGCAGCGCTCGTGGTCAGCTCCATGCCGCTGGAGATGCAGGCGACGAAGCCGAGCCGGCGATCGTTGTGGGCCAGCGCCGAGAAGGCCGAACCGGACTGCGCGATGAAGACGATACCGCCGGCGCGCAGGCCGGGCGGGGAGGGGAAGCCGGCGACGCGCAGGCCCGCGAGGCGGCAGTAGAATCCCATCGAGCTCGGACCACACAGCGCGATGCCGGCTTCGCGCGCCCGGTGCGCCAGGCGCCGGGCCAGGCGAGGTTCCGTATCGACGTCCAGCTGTGCCGTGGCGAAGATGGTCGCGGCGCGCGCGCCATGCGTGATCGCCTCTTCGAGCGCCGCCTCGAGCTGCGCGCTGGCGAGGCCGATCACGACATGATCGACGCGCCCGGGAAGTTCGGCGAGCGAGGCGTGGCAGGCGAGGTCGGCGATGCGCTGGTAGCGCGGGTTTACCGGATGGACGCGGCCCGCATAGCCGTCGATGCGACACATCTCGACCATCGCGAGGCCGGCCGACTCCGCGCGCGGCGACGCGCCCACCAACGCGATGCTCGCCGGGCTGAGCAGCGGATCCAGGCGATGCGGCGGCGCGGCCGCGGCCCGAAGGCCTAGCTGATCGCGATCGTCCAATGCGTCCCCTCCCGCGACGGATGATCGAGGGCCCGTGCGCCCCCGGATAGGCCCGGCTTGGACACCCGAATGTCGGATTTGGACATGGTGGCCGCTGGTGGCCGCTGGCGGCCGCGCGGCTCACAGCAGGCGCTCGGGGTCGTGCTGGGTCTGGTCGGGATGCAGGTCGAAGAGCGGCATCAGCCGCAGCGCCGGGGCCGTCGCGCCGCGCGGGCCGCGCCGCTCGCGGCTCGGCGTGTTGCCGAACACCCTCTTGTAGGCGCGCGAGAAGTTGGCGTAGCTGGCGAAGCCGCAGGCCTCCGCCACCCCGTTCAGGCCGATCACGGTCGAGCGCAGCAGCTTGCGTGCCCGCGTGACGCGGATATGCATCTGCACCTCGGCGGCGGTGGTGTCGAACACGCGCTGGAAGAGGCGGTCGAGCTGGCGGCGCGACAGCCGCAGCTTGCGCGCGATCGCGGCGATCGGCTGCGGCGCGTCGATGCGCTGCTCCATCAGTCGGCAGGCCTCCTGGACGGGCTGCGGCACCTGGCTCCCCGACAGCGCCATGAGCCCGCTCTGCGCCTCGCCTTCCTCGCGCAGCCATGGCGCCTGCAGCAGGTTGGCGACGCGCCGCGCGAAGGCCGGCCCGAAATCGCGCCGCACCAGCCACGCCATCAGGTCGAGGCCGCTGAGCCCGCCGGCGCAGCTCACGCGCTTGTCGGCCGCGGTGAACACGTCGCGTACGAAGCGGACCTTCGGGAAGAGCTTGGCGTAGACCGGCATGTTCGCCCAGTGCGCGGTCACGGTGTGGCCGTCGAGCGCGCCCGACTGCGCGAGGTGGAAGACGCCGGCCTCCATGCTGCCGAGCATGCGGCCGTGGCGCGCGAAGCGCCGCAGCAGGCGCTGGGTCTGCGCATTGAGATGCTTGTGCGGCTTGAAGCTGCCGCAGACGAGCAGCAGGTCGAATTCCTTCAGCTCGGCAAGGGTGGAGTCGCAGGCGAGGGCGAGGCCGGCGCTCGACGGAACCTCTCGCGTCGTGTCGGTGACCAGGATCCAGGCGTAGTGGGGACGGTCGAGCAGGGTGTTGGCGACGCGCAGCGTGTCGATCGCCGAGGCGACGTTGACCAGGGAGTACTCGGGGGTGAGGAGGAAGGCGACCCTGAACATGCCCGCCTGCGTGCTCAACCTGCGCGCTTGCCGAGGTCGCGCAGGATCTCGCGCGCGGCATTGTGGCCGGGCAGGCCGCTGACTCCGCCCCCGGGATGCGCGGAGGAGCCGCACTGGTAGAGGCCCTTCAGCGGGCTGCGGTAGTCGGCGTAGTGCGGCGCCGGGCGCTTCAAGAACAGCTGATCGGCGAGGATCTCGCCATGGAAGATGTGGCCCTGGGGCGATCCGATGATGCGTTCGATGTCGGGCGGCGTGAGTACCTGCATGTCGATGATGCCGGCGGAGAAGCCCGGCGCGAAGTCGTCGAGGGTGCGCAGCGCGTTGCGCGCGAAGCGCTCCTTCGTCGGCGCGTCCCATTCGCCGTCGTCGAGCCGGTAGGGCGCGTGGCCGCCGAAGAGATGCAGCACGTGCTTGCCCGGCGGCGCGATCGTGTCGTCGACGAAGCTGGGGGCGACGGGCGTGATGAACGGGTTGGTCGACCACCGCCCGTGGCGGGCGTCCTCGTAGGCCGCTTCGAGATACTCGATTGTCGGCCCGACATGGCAGTAGGTCGGATAGGCGAAGCCGGCGCGCGCGGGGTCGAAGCCCCGGTACTGCGGCAGGCGCTCGCAGGCGATGTTGATCTTGAACGCCGTGGAGAAGGTCCGATAGCGCCGGATCGCGTCGACGAAGTCCGTGGGCAGCTTCGCCGGCTCGATCAGCTTGAGGAACGTGACCTTGCAGCTCGCGTTGCTCGCGATGACCGGCGCCGCGACGCGGGTGCCGTCGGCGAGCGTGACGCCGGTGACGCGCCCGCCGTCGCTGTCGATCGCGACGACCTCGGCCTCGGTGCGCACGACCATGCCGTGCTCGCGGCCGCTGCGCGCGATCGCCTCGCTGATCGTGCCCATGCCGCCGCGGATGAAGCCCCACCCGCCCGCGCCGGCGTGCTCGCCCAGCAGGTGATGGGCGGTGACGTAGGCGGAGCCGGGCGTGCGCGGCCCCGCGAACGTGCCGATGCCCGAGTAGTAGGCGAGCACGGCGCGGATCTCGGTGCGCTCGAACCAGTGCGAGAGGAAGTCGTCGGCGCTCAGCGTCAGCAGGTCGATGAGACGATGCAGCGTCTTGCCGATGCGGCGGTACTTCCACAGGAAGGCGATGCCGTCCCTGAACTCGCGCCAGCTGCGCTTCGTCGGATCGACGGGCGTGTCCAGGATGAGCCTGCGGATGACGCGCACCGCCTCGCCGAGATAGCGATCGAACTCCGGATAGATGTCGGCATCCCGCCGCGAGAAGCGCGCGAAGCTCGCCTGCGTACGCTTCATGTCGTCGGAGAAGATGATGCCGTCGCCGTTCCCGAGCGGCCCGTACATGTCCGAGGCCGGCAGCACCTCGAAGCCGTGCCGTCGCAGCTCGAGGTCGGCGATCACCTTCGGGTGCAGCCAGCTCATGAGGTAGGAGAAGACCGAGAACTTGAACCCCGGGACGATCTCCTCGCTCACCGCCGCGCCGCCGATCACGTGGCGGCGCTCGAGCACCAGCGTGCGCAGCCCGGCGCGCGCGAGGTAGCTGCCGCAGGTCAGGCCGTTGTGCCCGCCGCCGATGATGATCGCGTCGAATCCTTCCGCCATCGCCGTGCCCCCGCATCCCCCGATCGGATCGCGCTACGGGGATTGGACACGCCTTCGGGCCGTTTGCCCAGTCCCGCCGCGGCGGCTCAGGCGCCGGCGGGCCGGCGCGTCGCGAGGAAGATGCCCGGCAGCACGAGCGCGGCGCCGAGCACGTGGTGGAGCGCGAGGCGCTCGCCGAGGAAGGCGTAGGCCAATGCCGCCGTGTAGAGCGGGATCACGTAGAGGATCAGCCCGGCCCGCGCCGGCCCGAGGATCCGCTGGACCAGGCCATAGGTCTGGAAGGCGCCGGTCGAGGCGACCGTCGCGAGGATCGCGATCCAGGCGAGCGTGGCCGGCGTCAGCGCCGGCGTGCCGACGAGGATGCCCTCGGCGATGGTGAAGGGCAGCATTGCCGCCAATCCGCCGACGATGATCCACGCGAAGCGAAGGTTGAAACCGAGCTGCGTCGGCCAGTGCTTGAGCAGCACGGTGTAGAACCCCCAGCCGGTCGCGGCGGCGACGGTCCACAGATCGCCGACGGTGAAGCGCAGCCCGAGCAGGGCGGCCGGCGAGCCCTTGAGGATGACGACGAGGACGCCCGCGAGGCTCATCGCAACGCCGATGCCCTGCACGATCGTGAGCCGTTCACCGAACAGGATCCGCCCGAGCAGGATGATCAGCACCGGCGCGGCCGCATAGATCAGCCCGAGATTGGTCGCGGTGGTGGTCTGAGCGCCGATATAGACGAAGGCACCGCAGATCCCCATGCCGATCGCGCCGAGCACGAGCAGCTGGCGCCACTCGGCGCGCGCGACCGTGCGGCTGGTCCACAGCGAGCGGCGCAGGACCAGCGCCATCAGCGCGAGCGTCGCGGTCCAGCGCCAGAAGGACAGGGCGACCGGCGGGAAGATCTCCACCGTCGCGCGGGCGACCAGCATATTGGTCGCGAACATCGCCGGCGAGATCAGCATCAGCGCATAGGCGAGCCGTTCGCCCGACGCGCGGCGCGGGGGCGCGTCGTCGCGGGGGTCGGACGGGGCAGCCATGGCGGCGCGGATATAGGCCGCCGCGGCCCATCAGGAGCATTGCCCGATCGACGGGGCCGCGTTAGCCAGCGTGCATGGCCGGCCCCGATTTTCCCACGGAATTCGAGCAGATGCTGACGGCGCGGGCACGCGCCGACGTCGCGTGCGGTGCCGGACCCGGACGAACGCCGTCCGGCCGTGACCGCGGTCGGAGCGCGGAGGTACTGGCTGGCGCCCTGGCCGATGCGTCGCGGCCTTTCGTGGTGCTCCCGGGCCGGCTCGACGCGCGACGCTGCGCGCGCGGGCTCGCAGCCCTCGAGGGCGGAATGCGCGACGTCCTGGCGCCGCTCGCCGCGTCGATCCCGCCGGAGTCGATCTGGAACCAGACCCGCAGCTTCCAGGAGCGCCTGCCCAAGGTCGCGCGCATGCGCAGCGCCTATCTCGGTCGGCGCGGCGGTCGCGCCTGGGCGCGCGCCGATGCGACCGGGCTGCTCGCGATGCTGGGTTCGGACTCGCTGCGCCGCCTCGGCGAACTGCTCACCGGTCGCCGCCTCGCGCCCCGGATCGGGCGCCAGGTGCTGTGCTATGGACCCGGCGACTACATCGGCCCGCATCACGACCACCATCCGGACATCCCCGGCGCGCGCGACGGCTATCTCGACATCCACATCAGCTTCGTCACGCCCGCGGTGCGGCGCCAGCTGCTCGTCTACGCCAAGGACGGCCACCTCACCGAGACCGTCGACGTTGCGCGCAATGGCCTGATCACCGCCTATCGCCTGCCGTTCTGGCACTACACGACGCCGCTGGAGGCCAAGCGCGGCCGCGAGGCTGAGGCGCGCCGCTGGGTGCTGCTGGCGAGCTATCAGTTCGCGGATTGAGCGCCTGGCTCGGGGGCCGCCGTGTCCGCCGGCGATCGCCGCTCGTCGCGGCGATGACGTCCGCGACATTCCCGGCGAAAGCGGCGTCGATCACGGCCGTACGCTGTCGCCGGCTTGGCGGCTCGGCGGAGTACATGTTGCGCCGAGGCAGGCGTCTCGCCCGATCCGGAGCTGCCCGGCGGATCAGCCCGACGGTGCCAGAGGCAGTTCGACGCAGGCGGCGGTGCCGCCGAGCGGGCTGGTCTCGATCCATACCCGGCCGCCGCAGCGATCGACGATCTCGCGCACGATGGCGAGGCCGAGGCCCGAGCCCGGCGACTGCTCGTCGAGACGCTTTCCGACATCGAAGACGATCTCGCGCGCGGCCTCCGGCATTCCGGGCCCGTCGTCGTCGACGCGTGCCGTCAGCGTCGCGTCGTCGCGCTTGCTGGCCGTGACGCGCACGCGGCCGCGCGCCCATTTGGCGGCGTTGTCGATCAAGTTGCCGAAGATCTCGTGGATCTCCTCGCCGCCGCAGGCCGCGGCGACGTCGTCGCCTGCCGCGGCGTACTCGAACGCCAGCGCCTTCTCGCGATGGAGCCGCGTCAGCGCGGCGATGATCGATCGGATCGCCGGGTCGACGGGCGTCGCCGCGCCGCGGCCGGTGCGCGTCGCCGTCGCCTGGGCCTGTGCCAGATAGTATTCGATGTGGCGGCGCATGCGTTCGCATTGCTGCGCCAGCGTGTCGGCCGCCTCGCGCTGGCCGGCCGTCCCGAGGCTCGCCGCCTCGTCCATGATGATGCTGAGCGGATTCTTGAGCGCGTGCGCCAGGTTGCCGGCCTGCACGCGACCCTGGCGGGCGATCTCCTGGTTCGCGCTCATCAGCGAGTTGAGCTCGCCGACCAGCGGGCCGATCTCGGTCGGCAGATCGCCGGGGAGGCGGTCGGCGCGGCCGGTGCGCACCGCGGCGATCGCGGCCCGGACGCGGTCGAGCGGCCGCAGCCCGATGCGTATCTGCAGGCCGGCGGCCAATGTGTGGCCGAGCGCCATCAGCACCAGCGTGACGACGAGCGTCCGCTCGAAATGTTGGACCACGTCGTCGCGGTACCGGCGGTCCACACCGACGCCGACGAGCATCTTCTGGTCGCCGCCGGCGGCGGGCACCTCGCGCAGCAGGAGCGCGAGCGGCCCGCTCGGGCCGTCGACGAGGATCTGTCGGCCCGCGCCCACGCCGCCATCGGCGCGCCGGCGCAGCGCGAGGTCGTTGTCCTGCAGCGATTCGGATCGCAGATCGACGCCGCCGGGCGCGGCGACCTGCCAGTAGAAGCCGGAGCCGGGCGGGGTGAAGCGCGCGTCGCTCAGCTCATGCGTCAAACGAAGCGTGCCGTCGGCATTGCGCACGATCAGACGCTCGAGCTCCGAGGAGTGGTCGCTGAGCTCGGAATCGAACTGCTCGTCGACATGGCGCTCGAACAGGCCCGAGAGGATCAGGGCGCTCGCGACGAGGCCGCCGGCGACCCAGACCAGGGCGCCGATGAACAGGCGGAACTGGAAGCTGCGACGCCACATGCGCGGGCCTATTCGAGCTTGTAGCCGAGGCCGCGCACGGTGCGGATCGCGTCGCGGCCGAGCTTCTTGCGCAGCCGAGCGATGAACACCTCGATCGTGTTCGAATCGCGCGCCTCGCCCTGCGGGTAGATCTGGTCGGCCAGCTCGTCCTGCGAGACGATGTGGCCGGGCCGACGCATCAGGCGCGCGAGGATCTTCAGCTCGCGCGCGGTCAGGTCCAGCGTGGCGCCGCCGAGGGCGACGGTGCCCGCGCCGACATCGAGCGTGATGTCGCGATAGCGCAGCACCGGGCTGGAATGGGCGGCGGAGCGCCGGATCAGCGCCCGCACGCGTGCCAGCACTTCGGGCGCGTGGAAGGGCTTGGTCAGGTAGTCGTCGGCGCCGGCGTTCAGGCCGGCGACACGCTCGGTCCATGCGCCGCGCGCGGTGAGCACGAGGACCGGCAGGTTGCGGCCTGCCCGACGCCAGCGTGCGAGCAAGTCGAGTCCCGGGACGCCGGGCAGGCCGAGATCGAGGATGGCGGCATCGTAGGTCCGGGTCTCGCCGAGCTCCCAGCCCGTCTCGCCGTCGCTTGCATGGTCGACCGCGAAGCCCGCGTCCTCGAAGGCCGCGCATAGCCGGCGCGCGATCTCGAGGTCGTCCTCGATCAACAGGACTCGCATAGCGCTTCCGGCCTCGGTCGCCATCGCCGCCGTCTAGCACGGCGGCCCCTCGGGCGGCACGTGGTGCGCCGGGGCCGGGGTCGCTCGTCCCCTGCGACAAATTGGTGCAACCGCCGGATTCAGCCTGGGTTCAGCTTCGGTTCAGGTCGCTGACAGCTCCGTCTTCCAAGTTCCGCCGATCCATCGCGAATCCGGATCGGCGCGCCGTGCTGCGTCCGGTCCAACCCGGGAGCGTTCCTCATGGCGACCTATGTCTTCTCGCAGCGCGCAGGCACGGCGATCGCGTTCAAACCCGGAGTCGATGTCCTGCAAGTGGATGTCGGCGACGCTGCCTCCCTGCACATCGACGTGGTCGGGTCGAGCCTGGTCCTGAGTCTCGGCGGACAGTCGGTGACCCTGTCGAAGACGGGTCTCAACCGCCTGACCACCAGCAATATCACCTTCTCCGACGGATCGGCGCTGCTGGTCGGCGACAACCTCGCGACCACCAAGAACGACGCCGCGGCGAACACGCTCACCGGCACGGCGCACGCGGATAAGTTGATCGGTCTCGGCGGCAACGATCAGCTCGACGGCCGCGACGGCGGCGACACCTATCTCGTGAGCGGCACGGGCAACGGCTTCGACGCGTACCACGACACCGGCACGAGCGGCGTCGACCGGATCGTCGCCGGGTCCAACGACACGAATATCGGGCTCGCCGGCAGCTTCGATGCGACGACGAGCGGCATCGAAGCGATCTCGTCCGACGGCCATGCGAACGTCCGGATCGTCGGCAGCGGCAGCGCCGATCGGCTGGACTTCTCCGGCCTCGTCCTCGACGGCATCGCGCAGATCGACGGGGCCGCGGGCGCCGACAGCATCACCGGCAGCGCCGGTGCGGACGTGATCCATGGCGGCGCCGGCAATGACGCGATCGACGGCGGCGCGGGTATCGACGTCGCGGTCTTCGACGGGCTGAAGGCGAGTTATTCGATCGTGCAATCGGCCGACGTCGTGACCGTGAGGGACCTCGCGCCGAAGGCCAAAGGCAACGACGGCACCGACACGCTGCGGAACGTCGAGGTGCTGCGCTTCCTCGATGGCGACGTGGCGCTGACACAACCCATCGCGGCGAATGCCGACAGCGCCGCGGCGACCGAGGATGGCGCGCCCGTCGCGATCGCCGTTCTGGCCAACGACGCCGGCGGTCAGCCTGCCGGCAGCCTGAGCGTGAAGGCGATCGACACCACCGGGCTCGCCGGCACGGTGGCGATCGACGCCGCCGGTACCGGTGTCGTCTACGACGTCGGGTCGGCGTTCCAGAGCCTCAAGGCCGGTGCCACTGCGCTCGAGGCGTTCCGCTACCAGGTCGGCGACGGCTCGGGCGCGACAGCCTGGGCCGACGTCACGGTCGCGGTCACGGGCGTGAACGACGGGCCGAGTGCTGCGGCCGACGCCGCGTCGACGGCCGCGGACGCGGCGCCGATCGCGATCGACGTTCTCGCCAACGACAGCGACCCGGATGTCGGCGACACGCTGGGCGTGACCGGCGTCGCCAAGCTGTCGGGCGGTGGGACATTCTCGCTGGTCGGCAATCAGGTCGTCTTCGATGCCGGGACGGATTTCGCCGGCCTTCTGGTCGGCCAGACCGCCGAGGCCATCGCGACCTACGCCGTCGCGGACGCGAGCGGTGCGCTCGCGACGGCCAGCATCACGGTCGTCGTAGCCGGGACGGCGGTCGCCGGTCCCGGCGCGACCGACGATGTTGCCGCGGTGTCCGAGGACGGGCCGGCGCTGAACATCGACGTTCTCGCCAACGACACCGGCGCCGGCCTGACCGTCGTCGCGGTCGACAATCCGGGCGGGCTCGGCGTCGCGACGACGGACGGCGCAGCCGTGCAATTCGACCCGGGTCTCGACTTCGACTGGCTGGCGGCGGGGCAGTCGACCGGCGTCATCCTCGGCTATTCCGTGATCGATGGCGCTGGCGCGAGCGCGGCGGCACAAGTCGTCCTCACGGTCACCGGTGCCAACGACGGCCCGATCGTCGCCCCCGACGTCGTCGCCGCGTCGGCGACCGGCGGGCCGAGCACGATCGACGTGATCGCGAACGACTACGATCTCGACTCCGGGGACGTGATGACGCTGACCGGCGTGTCGGTCGCCACGGGTGGCGGCAGCTTCTCGATCCTCGGCAATCAGCTCGTCTTCGATCCGGGCAGCGACTTCGTTGGGCTGAGCCTCGGGCAGGTCGCGTCCACGACCGCCAGCTACAGCGTGACCGACGGCTCGGGCGCGATCGCGACCGCGGACGTGACCGTGCTGGTCAGTGGCGGCGGCGTCGGTGGGGCCCCGTTCAGCGTCATCGATCCGGCGCAGGCGGGCGCGAACGCGGCGGCGATCACCGGCTCGATCCTCGGCAGCACGCCCGGAATCGCGGTCGATCCCGCCTCGCTGGTGATGACCGCCGGACCGACGTCCGCGATGCTCTACGACGGCAGCCTGGCAAAGCTCGGCATCGGCCCCGGCCTGCTGCTCACGTCCGGCACGGTGCCCGGGACGGCGAACACCGTCGGCTATTTCGGCATCGACAACGGCATGAACGGCGACCCGGCGCTCGATGCCGTGGTCAACACGGTGTTCAACACCGTGTCCTACGATGCCACCTCGATCAGCTTCTCGTTCGACGTCACGGACCCGGCGATGACGGGCATCAAGTTCAACGCCGTGTTCGGCTCCGACGAGTTCCCCGAGTGGGTGGATGCCTATGTCGATATCGGCGTCGTGCTCGTCAACGGCGTGAACGTCGCGTACTTCAACAACGACCCGATGGCGCCGCTGAGCGTCGTCAGCGGCAATCTGGCGGCGAACTACTTCAACGACAACACCGGCAATCTCGATACGCCCAGCTTCGGCGGCATCGCGGTGCCGGGCGTTCCGAGCACCTATCCGATCGAGTACGACGGCATCAGCAACGTGCTCAGCATCCTGGCGCCGGTCCATCTCGGCACGAACACGATCAAGATCGCCATCGCCGACACTGGCGACCACGTCCTCGACAGCGGCCTGTTCATCTCGAACCTGATGGCGACCGACGTGCCGACCTCCGGCGTCGTCCTCGACCATCCTTGCACCGAAGGGAGCGACAACGAGACCGGTACCGATGCAGCGGAATCCTTCGATGCCAAGGGCGGCGACGACGTGATCTCGGCCGGCGGCGGCAACGACGTCGTGCTCGGAGGCCTGGGCAACGACACCGTCGACGGCGGCAGCGGCGCCGACTTCGTCAACGGCGGCGAGGACGACGACGTGATCGGCGGTGGTGCGGGCGACGATCATCTCGATGGCGGTGCCGGCTTCGACACCGTCCTGTTCACCGGTGCGAGCGCCGATTATTCGGTGATCCAGATCGGCGTCGACCAGTACCAGGTCACGGGCATCGACGACGGCGCCGACATCGTCGGCGGCTTCGAGGTGGCGCAGTTCGCCGACGGGAACTTCGACCTCGCGACCCTGGCAGGCGCCGGCGGCACGCCCGGCGCCACGATCCTCGGCACCGACGAGGACGACATCATCACGTCGAGCTCGTCGGCGCCGGGGCAGCCCTTCACGACGACGCTCGACGACGTCGTCCTGGCCGGCGACGGCGACGACATCATCGACACCGGCGACGGGGCGGACGAGATCTGGGGCGGTGCGGGCAACGACCAGATCGACGGCGCCGCTGGCGCCGACATCATCCACGGCGGCTCCGGGCACGACGAGATCGCGGGTGGCGCCGGTGCCGACCGCTTCGTGTTCGGCGATGCCGGGGAGGTGCTGACAACGGCGGCCAATCCCGACCAGCTGATCGACTTCTCGTCGGCCGAGGGCGACAAGATCGACCTGCACCTGGTCGACGCGAATTCCGGGACGGGCGGCGACGATGCCTTCGTTCTCGCCGCGTCGTTCACGGGCGTCGCCGGCCAGCTCGTCATCGCGAACAGCGGCGGCGAGGATCTGCTGGTGACGGGCGACGTCAATGGCGACGCCCTGGCCGACTTCGCGATCAAGGTCCACAACACCGCCGCGCTCAACGGCGGCGACTTCTGGCTCTGAGGCGCCGGCCGCCGTCGCGCCGACGTTGCGCCGCCGCCGCTCCGGGATCCCGGGGCGGCGACGGCGGGTGCCCCTGGGATCCTAGGGTGATCGCACATGGCGAACGCGATCTTGAACCGTTCCCCTCGCAGAGGGGGGGCAGGCGTCGTGCAGCGACGGCGGAAGGAGTGTCGCCACGCAAGGAATTGCGGTCCCAGTGCCGTCTCTCACGACTCTCCCCTCCCAGGTCGCTTTGCGGCCCGTGCCCCTCTTCGCGGGGGACGGCCGAGCAGCGATGGCGCCATTTGCGATTGCCCTGCCCGGGACCCAGGAACCTGTGAAGCCTCTTGCCTCGGCGGCCGGTCCGACCTATTCGGGCGGCATGAGCGATACACTCCCCGACCGCCTGAGCAACGACCCGCGTAGCCCGCATTACGACGAGGCGCTGCTGCAGCGCGGGGTCGGCATCAAGTTCAACGGGCAGGAGAAGCGGAACGTCGAGGAGTACTGCATCAGCGAGGGCTGGATCCGCGTCGCCGTCGGCAAGACGCTCGACCGCAAGGGCAACCCGCTGACCATCAAGCTCACCGGCAAGGTCGAGCCATACCTGCAGGACACGTCGCCGAAGGGCTGAGCCGATTGCCGACTGCTCGGCGCAGTCGAGAGCGGGCCGAGCGCGGAGTGCGCCGACCCGGAGGTCTTGAACGGTTGATGTTTGCGCGCTTTTCGGCTCCGGCGCCGCGGCGCCCAAATGCCTGTCCGATCGCGTCTCGACGGCACGTGATGGTCGCAACCGCGTCCTGGCCACTGGGCCGTCCTTGCGGGTGACGCCCGCCAGTCAGTCCCTGTCGGCGGATGGGCCGGATGTGCGGCCGCGGCGTGCTGGATACCGGCGGAGCGATGCGACGAGAAAGGCCGCTGCAACGAGGTATGCACCGATGAGGACTTCGCCATCGGCCTGCCCGATCCGGATGATCTCAGCTGCCATGCCGATGCTGACGTAGAAACTCGCGCCCAGCATGCCATGTGTCGCGAGCGACCAGTGCGACCCCAGTGCGCAAGCCCGGTTGACGCCAAGGCTGCGCGCGTCGTTCACGCCCGGTGCGACGATGAACGGTACCTGGAGGGCCCGATACGGGATCGATAGCACCGGCCACCGCCGTTCATCCCGGAGGCTCGCGATGCCGGCCGTCACGCGGAGCATGCAGACGGGCGCGAACATCAAGACCGCCACTTCGGAGCCAGCCGCAGAGCTCGAATCCCATGCGACGAACAACATGAAGGTCGCGGCGACATAGCCCATCAACGCGACCCAACCATTCGCGGTCCGGATCGTCCTTGCCATCGCGAGCTCGCCTCGCTCCGCCTGGATCATGTCGGCCTCAGCGTCGCCAGCAGCGCTTCGATCAGCGGGGCGCGCGGCGAGCCAGGGCGAGAGACGAGCCCGACGGTGCGGACAAGCGGGGGCTTGCCGAAGGGGACGACGCGCAGGCCCTTGGCCTCGGGCAGGGCGGCGAGTCGTGCAGGGACCACCGAAGCGCCGAGGCCGCGCTTCACCATGCGCGCGATCGCCTCGAGGCTGTCGAGCTCCATGCCCTCGACGACGGCGATGCCGCGCCGGCGCAGCTCGGCGTCGATCAGCCGGCCGGCCCAGGCGCGGCGGTTGAAGCGGATCAGCGGGTGGCTCTCGAGCAGAGCCTTGTCGTCGCGGCCGCGCGCGCCCGGCGGCGCGATCACGGCGAGCTTCTCGCGCGAGACTTCGGTCCAGGCCAGGTCCGGCGGCAGGCGCTCCATCGGTTCGGTGGTGAGCGCCGCGTCGAGCTCGCCGCGCTCCACGCCCGCCGCGAGCTCGGCCGATAGGCCGGCCACCAGCCGCACGCGCAGCCGCGGATGGCGGCGGTGGAGCCGTCCCAGCGCCTCGGGCAGGAAGCCGGTGAGCGTCGTCGGGATGGCGCCGAGCATCAGCGTCCCGGCGATCGCGTCGCCGGCGGCGAGGGATGCGGGCAGCTCGTCGTAGAGCCGCACGATCTCGCGGGCGCGGGCGATGGCCGCATGGCCCGCCGTCGTGAGCCTCGGCAGCCGGCCGGCACGGTCGAACAGCGTTGCCTGGAGATGCCGCTCGAGGTCGCGGACCTGCAGGCTTACGGCGGAGGTCGACAGGCCGACCGCCTTGCCGGCCGCCGCGAAGCTGCCGTGGCGCTCGATGGCGAGCAGCGTGCGCAGCGCCCGGATGGTCATGCCGTAGCTCCGGCTGGGTCGAGGAAAACTCGACGAAGGATCCATGAAAACTCGATTCCGCTCAACGGTCGCCCGCGGCTAGCTTCGCCCTTCTTTCCCGAGTTCCCCGAGGATTCGACGCCCATGGACGAGCTGACCCCGGCCCAGGCCGAGCTGCGCGCACGCGCGCAGGCGCTCGCGCGCGAGATCGAGCCGACCGCTGCCGAGACCGACCGCACCGAGCGCTATCCCTGGCCGGTCGTGCAGCGCATGACCGAGGCCGGGTTCATGGGCATGACGATCCCGCGCGCGTTCGGCGGCGCGGGCGCCAGCTACTTCGACGCGGTCCTCGTGGTCGAGGAGCTTGCCAAGGTCTGCGCGGTCGCGGGGCGCGTCGCGGTCGAGGCGAACATGGGTGCTGTCGGCGCCGTCATGGCCTATGGCACGCCGGCGCAGAAGAAGCTCGCCGCCGCGCTCGTGCTCGCGGGCGACAAGCCGGCGATCTGCATCACCGAGCCGGAGGCCGGCTCGGCGGCGACCGAGATGCGCACGACCGCGGTGCGCAAGGGCGACCGCTGGGTGATCAACGGCGCCAAGACCTGGATCACCGGGGGCGGGGTCTCGAAGCTGCACGTGATCTTCGCGCGCGCCTTCGAGGACGGGCGCGAGCTCGGCATCGGCGGCTTCATCGTCGCGCGCAAGGGCGACGGCGATCCCAGGGGGCTGATCGTCGCGCGGCGCATCCCCTCGATGGGCCTCAAGGGCATGCCCGAGGCGGAGCTGCGCTTCGAGGATCTCGAGGTCCCGGACGAAATGGTCCTGCGCGGCCCCGGTGGATTCGCCAAGGGCTTCGGCGCGCTGATGGACGCCTACAACGCGCAGCGCTGCGGTGCCGCCACCGTTGCGCTGGGCATCGCGCAGGGCGCCTTCGAGCACGGCCTCGCCTATGCCAAGCGGCGCGAGCAGTTCGGCCGCCCGATCGCGGAGTTCCAGGGTCTGCAGTGGATGCTCGCCGACATGTCGATCGGCCTCGACGCGTCGCGCGCGCTGATCTGGCGTGCCGCGCGCAGCGCCGGCCCGGCGGGCTTCCCCGATCGCATGCTGGCGGCTCAGGCGAAGGTGCTGGCCTCGGACACCGCGATCAAGGTGACCAACGACGCGTTGCAGCTCTGGGGCGCCAACGGCTACAGCCGCGACAACCCGATGGAGCGCCACGTGCGCGACGCGCGCATGTTCACCATCGCCGGCGGCACGGCGCAGGTGCTGCGCACCCAGATCGCCGCGAAGCTGCTCGGCCGGCGCCTGCCGCAGACCCGCGACGGGTATCTGCGCGAGGCGGCGGCGAAGGCGGCGGAGTGAGCGCCGCGACGTCCGCCGCGGCCCGGCTCCCGACCACCGTCGAGGTCATCGCGGCGCGGCTGCGCGACTCGGGATGCCGCTTTGCCTTCGGGATCCCCGGCGGCGAGGTGCTGGCGATGATGGGGGCGCTCGACGACGCGGGCATCCGCTTCGTGCTCGCCAAGCACGAGAACTGCGCCGGCTTCATGGCCGAGGGCACGCATCACGTCACGGGGGCGCCGGGCGTGCTGCTCGCGACGATCGGGCCCGGCGTGTCGAACGCGCTCAACGTCGTCGCGAACGCGCAGCAGGACCGCGTGCCGCTGCTCTTCCTGACCGGCTGCCTCGACGCGGCCGAGGCGGCGACCTATACGCACCAGATCTTCGACCACGCGCAGGTCGTGCGCCCGCTGGTGAAGGCGACGTTCCGCGCCGACCCGGCCTCGATCGCCACGATCGTCGACAAGGCGGTGGCGATCGCGATGGATCATCCGCGCGGGCCCGTGCACATCGACATCCCGATCGGTGCTGCGACCGTGCCGGCAGCGCCCGCGATCGTGCCGCGCCGCGCGGCGCCGCAGCCGGTGGCACCCGCGCCCGGTCCGGCGCTCGAACAGGCGCGCGCGTGGCTCGCGCAGGCGAAGCGGCCGATCGCCGTTGTCGGCCTCGAAACGCTCGCGCACGGCGCGGAGGAAGCGGTGCGCGACTTCATCCATCGCCACCGCCTGCCGACGATCACGACCTACAAGGCCAAGGGCGTGCTCGACGAGACGACGGACGCCTGGAGCCTCGGTGGCGCCGGCCTGTCGCCGGTCGCCGACCGCACGCTGCTGCCGCTGCTGCGCGACGCCGATCTCGTGCTGCTGATCGGCTACGACCCGATCGAGCAGCGCATCGGCTGGCGTCAACCGTGGCCCGAGAACGCGCGCGTCGTCGAGCTCACGAGCCAGGCGAACACCCACTACATGCACCAGGCCGCGTTGAGTTTCGTGTGCGACGTCGGCGCCGGCGTGGCAGCACTCGCCGCCGGCACGATGGCGGGCGCGGCGGGCGGTTCGACCTGGACGCCCGCCGAGATCGCGGCGATCCGTGCCAGGCTGCGCGCGGCCTATCGGCCCGACGAGGCGTGGGGCCCGGCGGCGATCTGCGACGTCGCGCGGCGCGTGCTGCCGGCGGACACCGTCGCGACCGTCGATGCCGGCGCGCATCGCATTCTTTTCAGCCAGGTCTGGGACTGCCGCAGCCCGCGCACGCTCCACCAGTCGACGGGGCTGTGCACGATGGGCTGCTCGCTGCCGCTCGCCGCCGGCGTCAAGATCGCGGCGCGCGAGCGGCCGGTCGCGTGCTTCGTCGGTGACGGCTGCTTCGAGATGGTGCTGGGCGAGCTCGCCACACTGCGCGACCAGAAGCTCCCCGTGATCTTCGTCGTCTTCGTCGACGAGAGCCTGGCGCTGATCGAGCTCAAGCAGCGCGGCTCGCAGTTGCGCAGTGTGGGCGTCGAGTTCGGCGGCACCGACTTCGCCGCCGTCGCGCGCGCGCTGGGCGGCGAGGGCCACGACGTGCACGACCGCGCCGGCCTCGAGGCGGCGCTCGAGCGCGCGCTCGCGGCGGACCGCTTCTCGGTCATCGCCTGCCGGATCCCGCCGCGCAGCTACGACGGGCGGATTTGAGCGCCATGAAGCTCTATCGCTAACTCACCGGTCCCGACGACGCGGCGTTCTGTCGCCGCGTCACAGCAGCGCTGAACCGCGGCTGGTTCCTCCACGGCGACCCGACCCCGACCTTCGACGCCGCCATGGGCCGCGTCATCTGCGGCCAGGCCATCACGAAGGACGTCCCGGGCGAGACGTATCGCGAAGCGACCGACCTGTCGGCGTATCGAGCTGGCGATCGCGACGGGCCGGGATCGATTGCCGGCGCCCGCTTCACCAGCCGACGCGCTCGAGGAACGCGAGGATCTCGCGGGTCGCGCGGTCGGGGATCTCCCAGTGGGGGAAGTGGCCGGCGTCGGGCGCGATGTCGACGGCGAGGTCGGCGAAATAGTCGCCGAGGCGGTCGTGCCATTCAGCCTTGAGCACCGGGTCCTTGGCGCCCCACAGCACGCGCGTCGGTGCGGTGATCTTCGGCAGGACGGGCGGTCCTTCTGCGATCAGCTTGAGGCGCATCGGCAGCGAGCCGCGGTACCAGGCGAAGCCGCCCTCGAGATTGGCCGGGTCGCTGTAGACGTCGACCCATTCCTCGAGCGCGGCGTCGAACAGGCCGGGCCGGGCCGCCCAATGGTCGAGGAAGTGCTTGAGATAGATGCGCATCGTGTCGCGGCTCGCGCCCACGAGCTTCTCGGCGAGTGGCCACTGGTGGAAGTACTGGTACCAGACCTCCTTGAGATGGCCCGCCTCGCCCCAGCGCTTGCCGATGCCGGGATAGGGCACGTCGAAGAAGAAGAGGGCCGCGACGCGCGCAGGGTGCAGCCTTGCGAAGCTCTGCGCGGCGAAGGCGCCGACGTCGTGCGAAACGATCGCGACGCGATCGAGCTTCAGCGCGGCGAGGAGCTCGGCGAGGTCGGTCGCGAGGATGTCGCCGGTCGTGCCGCCGACGGGCCCGCCCGCGCGCAGCCGGGTACGGCCGAAACCGCGGAGATCGGGCGCCACGACGTCGTAACGCGAGGCAAGCGGCGGCATCACGTGCCGCCAGACACCGCTGAACTCGGGCCAGCCGTGGAGGAGGACGACCGGGGCGCCGCGCCCTTCGCGGAGAAGATGGACGTCGAGCGCCGAGGTGGCCGCGCGCTGCGACGTCGTCGTCATCGCGCGCCGCCCGTCAGTCCGCGGCGGCGGCCGGCGGCTCGCCCGCGGCGGGCGCCGGCGGCTCGTCCTTATAGGGGCCGTGGCGCATGAACTCCTCGAGGCGTGCCGGCCGCACGACATGGGTCTTCGGCTCCACGGCGAAGAAGCCACCCTCCTTGCCGAGCAGCGGGATCAGCTGGTTGCGCCGCGTGAAGACGCGCCGCATTGAGGCGGAGTGGTCGATCATGCCCTGGCGCTCGTCCTCGTCGACGGCGAACAGCGCCTCGTAGGCCTCGCAGAACTCGCGGATGAACGGCACGTCGACGACCTGCAGGTTCGAGATGATCCAGCAGCGGTCCTCGAAGTCCCAGTAGTAGCCGAGGCCGACGAACTGCTTCTCGCGCGTGAAGTACGGGAAGAACGGGAAGGCGCGGCAGGACATCGAGCGGTTGTCGCGCTCGCAGAACTGCACGCCCTTGCATTCGACGGCGACGCAGGTCTCGTGGAGCTCGGCGACGATCTTCCGGCCCGCGGCGTCGTTGGGCACGTAGTCGCGCCAGAGGTCCGTCCGCGATTTCAGGAGCTGGTACTCCGCCTTGTCGACGATCGGCACGGCGTGGTCCGCCGAGCAGCACACGGGCGAGCCGCCGTTGTGGGGCGCGCACTTGCGCCCGCAGTCGAAGCGGGACACCGGGGCTGTGAAACGCGCGTACAGGCGCTTGTAGTCGTCAGGAGTCGCAGTCATCGCCCACCGCAAATACACTCGTGGTTTATGCCGCTGCAACCATGTTGCTTAACGCCGGGGCAACCGCCGCGGCCGCATGATGTCCGCCGGTTGTCCCAGCGAGGAGCGCGACATGGCGGAGTACTGGGTTGTCGGCGGCGAATACGCCGATTCGAGCTTCAAGTCCCTGCTGCCGGGGCGCTCCGCCGAGCGCTACGGCCCGTTCAAGTCCTACGATGACGCGCGCAAGGAATGGCAGGCCCGCACGATGTCGACGATCGACAATGCCCTTGTGCGCTATCAGGTCGTCGGTGACGAGGCGCGCGCGGCCTGACGTCGCCGGCCGGGCCCACCGGCCCGGATTCAATCCGCCAGCTTGCGCCAGATGCGCTCGAAGGCCCTGTGGTTGGCGGCGAAGACCCCCAGCAGGCGCGGATCGAAGTCCCGTGAAGGGATGATCCGGTCGTCTCCCTCCAGGATGATCTGCACGGCCGTCTCGTGCGAGAAGCCCGGCTTGTAGGGGCGCGGGCTGCGCAGGGCGTCGTAGACGTCGGCGATCTGGACGATGCGGGCGGACAGCGGGATGCTGTCGCCCTTCAGGCCGCGCGGATAGCCGGATCCGTCCCAGCGCTCGTGATGGCAATGCGCGATCTCCGCGGCCATCTGCAGGCGCGGGTTGTCGCGCAGGATGCGCCATCCGTATTCGGGATGGCGGTTCATCTCGGCGCGCTCGGCCGGCTCGAGTTTGCCGCGCTTCTTCAGGACGGCGGCATCGACCGACATCTTGCCGACATCGTGGAGCGCCGCCGCATAGCGGATCTCCTCGCACCATTCCTTGGGCATCCGGATCGCCCGCGCCAGCCAGTAGCTGTATTCGTTGACGCGCAGGATATGGTTGCCGGTGTCCTCGTCGTGAAGCTCCGCGGCGCGCGCGAGCAGCCGGACCGAAAGCTGGAACGCATCCTCGGTCGAGCGCTGCAGGCTGGCGATGCGCCGGCCGCGCCGCGCGAGCTCGCGGTTCTGCGCCGAGACGCGGTCGAGCAGGTCCCATCGCTCGATCGCGCCGCCCACGAAGTGGTTGATGGGCGCGATCAGTCCGCTCTGCGCACGCGGGAACGGCAGCGGTCCGCGCCCGTGACCGTCGCGGCGGTTGATGAGCTCGACGACGCCGATCACCGCGCCGACGCTGTTCTTCAGCGCGAAGGCGAGGATCGAGCGCGTGATGTAGCCGAGCTCGACATCGGCCTTCGGGCTGAAGCGATAGGGGCGGTTCGCCGGGATCCGGTAGACGTCGTCGATATAGACTGTGCGGCCGGTGGCGGCGACGTAGCCGGCGATCGAGCGCCGGTTGACGGCGATGCGCAGGCCGGCCGCGGGCGGTGGCACGCGGTCGTTCTGGAAGTGGGTCGCCTCCAGTTGGCGCGCGCGGCCCTGATGCCGGACCATGAAGATCGTGCCGGCTTCAGCGCCCGTGATCTTGCGGCTGCGCGTCAGGATCTGGGCCAGAAGCTGGCTCGCGGACGTCGTGACGGGCGCGTTGAGGAAGTCGAGGAACTCGAGCGGCAGCTTCATCTCAAGTCCGGATTGCAGGGGGCGTGGCTTCGATTATTCGCCTCATCGCGACCATGCTACACCCGACGCGACAATGCTGACCGTCGTTATTCCGACGCTCGACGCCGCAACGACCTTGCCGGCGACGCTCGCCGCGCTCGCCAGCGTGCCGGTGCCGCCGGCGGTCGTGATCGCCGATGGTGGATCGACCGACGCGACCCGCGCGATCGCCGAAGCCCGCGGCGCCGCTGTGGTCTTGGCGCCGCGCGGACGCGGCGGGCAGCTTGCGGCCGGGGCCCGGGCGGCGGCCCGAGCATCGGGCCGATCCTGGCTGCTTTTCCTGCACGCCGATACCGTCCTAGGGCCGGAGTGGCCGGCCGCCGTGGCGCACCACATCCGGACCCATCCCGATCGCGCCGGCTATTTCCGCTTCGCCCTTGACGACCCATCGCCGGCGGCTCGACGGATCGAGCGCCTGGTACGCTGGCGCTGCGCGGCCTTTGCCTTGCCCTACGGCGACCAGGGCCTGCTCATCGCGCGCGATCTCTACGATCGGGTCGGGGGATTCGCCCCGTTGCCGCTTATGGAGGACGTGGACCTCGTCCGGCGGCTCGGGCGGGGACGGCTTGTGCCCATGGCAGCGACGGCGACCACGTCCGCCGTGCGCTATCGTCGCGGCGGCTGGTGGCGTCGGCCGCTGCGCAACCTGTCGATCCTGTCGCTGTGGTTCTGCGGCGCGTCGCCCGCCTTCCTGGCCCGGCTCTATCGATGAGCCGTCGGCCGCTGGTCATCGTTTTCGCGCGCGTGCCGCAGCTCGGGCGCGTCAAGACGCGGCTGGCCCGCGACATCGGGACGATGGGCGCGTGGCGCTTCTACCGGTCGACGCTGGCCGCGACGCTGCGACGTCTGCGACGCGACCGCCGTTGGGAGCTGTGCGTGGCGGCCACGCCGGACACGCTTGCGCGCGGCGGCTGGACGCCGCGCGACGGGGTCGCCGTCCGCCGCCAGGGGCGTGGCGATCTGGGCGTTCGGATGCTGCGGGCGATCCGCGGGGCGGGGCGCCGCCCCGTCGCAGTCGTCGGCTGCGACATCCCCGACCTCGACGCCACGGCCGTGTCTCGGGCCCTGCGTCTGCTCGCCTCCCACGATGCCGTGTTCGGCCCGTCGCGCGACGGCGGCTATTGGCTGATCGGATGGCGGGGCGCCCCGCCGCCGCCGCGGCTGCTCGACGGAGTCCGATGGTCGACCTCGGCGGCGCGCGCCGACAGCGCCGCGCGTCTCGGATCTCGCCGCGTGGGCTATGCCGACATCCTCGATGACGTCGACGAAGGGGCGGACCTGGTTCGGCTTGGCCGGGCGCGCGCTACGCCGTCGCCTTCGGTCGGACGTTGAGGTGCTCCTGCAGCCGGGGCATCAGCTCGACGAGATTGCAGGGGCGGTGGCGATTGTCGAGCTGCCACTTCAGGATCTCCTCCCAACCGTCGCGGCAGGCCGAAGGCGAGCCCGGCAGGGCGAAGATGTAGGTGCCGCCGGCGACGCCGCCGACGGCGCGGCTCTGGATGGTCGACGTGCCGACCTTCTGCCAGCTGATCCAGCGGAACATCTCGCCGAAACCGTCGATGCGCTTCTCGAGCACGCTCTCGACCGCCTCGGGGGTGATGTCCCGTCCCGTCACGCCGGTGCCGCCGGTCGAGATCACCACGTCGATGCCGGGATCGGCGATCCAGCCGCGCAGCGCGGCGACGATGTCGGCCTTCTCGTCCTTCACGATGCGGCGCGCGGCCACGCGGTGGCCGTCGCGCGTGATCATCTCGGCGAGCGTCCCGCCCGAGCGGTCATCGGCCTCGGTCCGGGTGTCGGAGATCGTCAGGACGGCGATATTGACCGGAAGGAAGGGCCGGCTCTCATCGATCTTTGGCATTGGGCGGACTCGCTCGGGCCGTTAGGGACGTAGGGGCGACGTAGGTCGGCCAACGCCCTTCAGCTACGGCATCCAGCGAGGGCGTGGGCTGGCCCATGCGCTCAGAATACATCCAGTACGAATACAGCACGCGTGTGATGAAGTGCCGCGTCTCCGGCGACGGCAGCGTCTCGATCGCAAGCAGGGCGTCGTCGCGCACGTCCTCCTCGCGCAGATCGCGGCGCTGCTTCCACTTCAGCACCGTCTGCGGCCCGGCATTGTAGGAGGCCATGAGGCGGATCAGGTCGCCGCCAACAGTCTCCGTCTGCAGCAGCTGGTGAATGTAGCGGTCGCCCAGCGTGACGTTTAAGACCGGGTCGAGGAGCTGGCCCGGCGAAACCGGTCCGCCGTTGACGATCGCGGCGGTGGCCGGCATCAGCTGCATCAGGCCGCGGGCGCCCGCGGGGCTCACGGCCCGGGCATCGAAGCGCGATTCCTGACGCATGAACGCGTAGACCAGGGCCGGATCGACGGAGAAGCCTTCGCGCGGCTGCCACGGCGGGATCGGATAGTTGGTCGCCTCGAAGCGCCGTCCGTCGGAATCCAGGACGCCGCGGCCGATGCGCGTCGCCAAGCCGACCATGTTCGTGCGCAGCGCGATCGCGAACAGGGCTCGCTGCATGTCGCCGCTGGCGCCGGCCGCGAAGCGGGCGAGCTCGGCCTCGGCGCGTGACGTTTGCCCGACGACCAGCAGCATCAGGCCACGCATGCCGTTCGGGGTCCGTCGGATCGCGACGAGTTCCTCGAGACCGACCGACGGGCCGTCCCAGTTGAACGGCAGGGTCCGGCCGAGGGCGCGATGCGCGAGCATGCCGTAGAAGCTGCGCGGGTGCTGGGCCGCGATCTCGAGCCACGGGGTGACCTGCTCGAAGTTCCGGGCCCGGAGATGGGCGCGCCCGGCCCAGAAGGCGGCGGCCGCCGCCTCCCAGGGGCTGGCCTTTGGCAGGCGCGCCAGTGATTCGAAATGCTGGGCCGCTTCGGCGAAGCGGGAATCCCCGAACGCCGCCAGCCCGGCCACCCAGTGCGATCTCGGCAGCACGGCCCCCGACCGGCTGGCCGCGGCGGCGGCGAGGCGCAGCGCGCGCTTCTCGTCGTCGCGGGCAAACAGTCCCGCGGCAATCCGGGTCTTGTAGTGGTCGATTTCGGCCTCGGTCAGGAGGTGACGGGATGCCGAGGTGAGGACGAGGCCCTCGGCGCGGTCGAGCTCGGCGGCACGGATGGCGGCGTGGATCTGCGCCTTCAGGCCGTCCCGGGCGGCGGCATCCTTGCGCTGGAGGTCGGAGCGACCCGCCGGGGCGACGGCTTCCATGCCCGGACCGAGGTCGGTGATCAGGCTGCGCCCGGGAAGGGCCTCCGTCGTCGGGCGCCGAAGCGACTTAACCTTGCCCTTCGGCGCACGATTGGTCGCGAGGGCGTAGATGGCCGGGGCGTCCGGCAGGTCGGCATGCTCCTGCAGCCACTGCGAGAGATCGGCAAAGCTCGCCTTCGTTGCCGGCGACAGCAGCAACTCGGCGCGGACATGGCCGACGAGGCGCCGATCGCGGATCTGCTGCAGCGACCGGTTAACGCCGGGCGCATCCCCCCGTTGCGCGGCGGCAAATGCGAGGCGATAGGTCTCGATGTCGCTGTCAGTAAGGAGTGAGGAGATCGGCAGGCTGCCGTGGCGGCCGAGGCTGCCGAGATGCGCGACGGCGCTGGCGTCAGCCAGCGCCGGCGACGGAAAGTCCGCCGCCCGTCCGGGGGTGGGAGCGATCGCGAACAGACTGGAGAGCAGCGCAAAGACGACGGCAAACGCCGTCTTGCGGATAGGACCCCTCCAGTCGGTCAGCTGGGCGATCGGTCGCCACGAAGTATTTGTGAGGCCGCCCGACATGGTGACGAGTCAGGTACAGGACTAATCGGACGGTCATCAAGGAGAAATTGCGTGATTTACCAAGTGGATGTGGACAGATTTTCGACTGATCTTCCACTTCAATTCATTTGCTCACCCCGTTAATTTGTTTTTGATCATCAATAAATCGCGCCATGACTCCCTCTTCTGTCCGGGAGAGCGCAAGAGATACGCGGGGTGAAATGTTGCCAATGCTTGAACCGGCCGGGTGAGGCCGGGCGTCGCGTAGTCCAGCCACCGTCCGCGGAGCCGGCCGATCGCGCCGGTGGTGCCGAGCAGCGCGTGGGCCGCCGACGCGCCGAGGAATACGAGGATCTCGGGCGCCGCGAGCTCGATCTGGCGCCGGATGAACGGCAGGCAGATGGCGACCTCGGCCGTGGTGGGCGTGCGATTGCCCGGCGGACGCCAGTAGATGACGTTGGCGATGTAGAACGACGTCGCGCGATCGAGGCCGATGCAGGCGACCATCCGGTCGAGCAACTGGCCCGAGACGCCGACGAAGGGCCGACCGAGCCGATCTTCGTCGGCCCCGGGGGCTTCGCCGACGAACATCACCCGCGCGCCCGGCACGCCGTCGCTGAAGACCGTGTTGGTGGCCGTGGCCTTGAGGCTGCAGCCGTCGAAGCCTCGGATGGCCGCCTCGAGCTCGCCCAAGGAGGTCGCCGCGGCCGCGAGGGCCTGGGCGCTCGCTGCGGCTTCGGGGGCCGCCGTCGGCGCGGCCGGGATCGGCGGCGGGCTTGAGGTCGTGGGTATCGCGGCAACGGCCGCGATGCGCGCCGTCCGGGCCGGAGCGCCGGCACCCGTCGCGATCGCCGGGGCGGCAGTCGCCGGCGCCGTGGCGGTGGGGCTCAGCCGGTCAATGGGCTCGGCCGCGATCGCCTCATCGGCCCCCATCTCGACGAGCCACGCCAGGGTGGCGAGGTCTTGCGCGCGCGACATCGGTGCGACCGTAGCATGGGGTCGACCCCTTGCCCTATATGTCGACCGGGAATCGGAGAGCGGTGGGCGGTGCGATGAGTCGCGAGCGGATGGACTACGACGTGGTGATCGTCGGGGCGGGCCCGGCTGGGCTGGCGACGGCGATCCGGCTCAAGCAGCTCTGCGCCGAGAACGGGCGCGAGCTCGCCGTCTGCGTCATCGAGAAGGGCTCGGAGGTCGGCGCCCATATCCTGTCGGGCGCGGTGATGGAGCCGCGCGCCCTCGACGAGCTGATCCCGGATTGGAAGGCGAAGGGGGCGCCGCTGACGGTGGCCGCGGCGGAAGATCGCTTCCTGTACCTGACGCGCAAGCGGGCCATCCGCCTGCCGACGCCGCCGCAGATGAACAATCACGGGAACTACATCGTCAGCCTGGGCAATGTGTGTCGTTGGCTGGCGCAGCAGGCGGAGGCGCTGGGGGTCGAGATCTTCCCGGGCTTCGCGGCCGCCGAGATCCTCTACGACGAGGCCGGTCGCGTCGCCGGCGTCGCGACCGGCGACATGGGCATCGGCAAGGACGGGCAGCCGACCGCCAACCACCAGCCGGGCGTCGAACTGCGCGGCCGGCTCACCGTCTTCGCCGAAGGCGTGCGCGGATCGCTGACCAAGATGCTGTTCGAGCGATTCGGCCTGCGCGAGGGGGTCGGGCCGCAGACCTTCGGCATCGGGATCAAGGAGCTCTGGGAGATCGACCCTGCCCACCACAAGCAGGGCACCGTGATCCACACGATCGGCTGGCCGATGGACTGGGAGACCTACGGCGGATCGTTCCTCTACCACCTGGACAACAACCAGGTGTCGGTCGGCTACGTGGTCGGGCTCGACTACAAGAACCCGCATCTCTCCCCGTTCGAGGAGTTCCAGCGCTTCAAGACCCACCCGGCGATCCGCCGCTTCTTCGAGGGCGGCCGGCGAATCGCCTATGGCGCGCGGGCAATCAACGAGGGGGGCTTCCAGGCGATTCCCAAGCTGGTCTTCCCGGGCGGCGCCATCGTGGGCTGCTCGGGCGGCTTCGTGAACGTGCCCAAGATCAAGGGCAGCCACACCGCGATGAAGACCGGGATGCTCTGTGCCGAGGCCGCATTCGCCGCACTGGCCAAGGACGGCCCGGTCGACGAGCTTGCGGCCTATCCGGCGGCGCTGAAGGCGTCGTGGGTGTGGGACGAGCTGTACCAGGTCAGGAACATCCGACCGTCGTTCCAGAAGGGGCTCTATGTCGGTCTCGTCTATTCGGCGATCGACACCTATCTGTTCGGCGGCAAGGCGCCGTGGACCTTCAAGCATCATGCGGACAACGAGAGCCTGCGGCCGCTCGCCGCGTCGCGGCCGATCGAATACCCGAAGCCCGACGGCAAGGTCTCGTTCGACCGCCTGTCCTCGGTCTTCCTGTCGAACACGAACCACGAGGAAAACCAGCCGGCACATCTGCGGCTGAAGGATCCGAGCGTTCCGGTCGCGCACAACCTGGCGCTCTACGACGCGCCGGAACAGCGCTATTGCCCGGCCGGCGTCTACGAGATCGTCCGCGACGATTCCGGCGCCAACCCGCGCCTGCAGATCAACGCGCAGAACTGTGTCCACTGCAAGACCTGCGACATCAAGGATCCGACGCAGAACATCGTCTGGACGGTCCCCGAGGGCGGCGGCGGCCCCAACTATCCGAACATGTAGGCCCGGGCGCGCCGACCTCGCGCCGCGGGGTTTCGAACATCAAGGGTACCCGGCGCGCGCCGGCGCGCTAGAGTACCGTCCGACATGATCTTCTCTCATCGCCTCGCGCCGCTGGCGCTCACAGCCGCCGGCGCGCTCGTCGTGCTCGTTGCCACGTCCGCGCCGGCCATCGCCGCGAATGGCGACCCCTCCAGCTGGTCGGGAAGCTATCTGGCCGGCCGCCACGCCGAGCGCCAGCGCGACTTCGGCGGCGCCGCGGCCTTCCTCGGCCAGGCCCTGGCGCACGAACCGACGAATTTCGAGCTGCTCCAGCGCACCCATGCCGCGCTGCTGAGCGAGGGGCGGTTCGACGATGCGGTGGCCATGGCGAGGCGCATCGTCGCGCAGTCCTCCGCGAACGCGGCGGCCAATGTGACCCTGGCCGTCGACGCCGTGCGCACGGACCGTTGGGACGACGCGGCCAAGGCGCTGTCCGAGATCCCCCTGCAGGGGTTCCATCGTCTGATTGTTCCGCTGGTGCGCGCGTGGGTCGATGCGGGCCGCGGCCGCGCCGACGCGATCGACCAGCTCAAGCCGCTCGCCGACCTCGCCGAGGTCAAGACCATCGTCGACTTCCATGCCGGCCTGATCCACGAACGGCTCGGCCAGGTGGAGGCCGCCGAGGCGCTGCTGCGGCCGCTGGCCGAGCGCGAGGAGCGCCTCGCGCCGCGGATCGTCGAGGCGGTGGCGATGTTCTATGCCGCGCATGGCCGCCTGGACGAGGCTCGCGCCGTCGTCTCGCGCGCCCGCGCCGTCTTCCCGGACTCGCTGTCGCTGGAGGGCGTGACGAATGCGATCGAGGCCCCGAAGCCGGCGTCGTTCATCGCCGACGCGCGCGCCGGCGTCGCTGCGGCGCTGTTCGACATGGCGAGCGCCATTCGCGGCGAGGGCGACGGTCTGCTGTCGCTGCCCTTCGGCCGCTATGCGCTGGCGATCCTTCCTGCCGATCCCGCGGCCTTGCTGCTGGTCGGCGACATCCTCGACCAGCAGCGCCAGGCCGATGCCGCCAATGCGATGTTCGGCCGCATTCCGCCGAACACCGCGATCGGCTGGTCCGCGCGGCTGCGCATGGCCGAGAACCTGCACCAGCTCACGCGCACGCCCGAGGCGGTGACGCTGCTCGAGGCGATGGCCGAGGAGCGGCCGGACCGCGTCGACGCGCTGATCACCCTCGGGGCGCTCAAGCGGGTGCAGGAGAAATACGCCGAGGCCGCGCAGGTCTACGATCGCGCCGTCGCTCGCCTGCCCGGGCGCGAGGGTCGCCACTGGAGCCTGTTCTACGCCCGCGGCATCGCCTACGAGCGCTCGAAGCAGTGGCCGAAGGCCGAGGCCGATTTCCTCGCCGCGCTCGAGCTCCAGCCCGAACAGCCCGATGTGCTCAACTACCTGGCCTATTCCTGGGTGGATCAGGGCCACGCGGAAAAATACGACCGCGCGCTGAAGATGCTCGAACGCGCCGTCGAGCTGCGCCCGAACAGCGGTCACATCATCGATTCGCTCGCCTGGGCGCTGTTCCGGCTCGGACGGCACGCCGACTCGGTGCCGCTGCTGGAGCGCGCGGTCGAGCTGCTGCCGACCGAGGCCGTGATTCTCGACCATCTCGGCGACGCCTACTGGCAGGTCGGTCGCCGCGCCGAGGCGCGCTATCAGTGGAAGCGCGCGCTGGACTCCAAGCCCGAGGCGGACCTCAAGCCCGAGCTCGAGAAGAAGCTGCGCGACGGCATGGCGCCGCCGACGCCGCCGACGCGTGGCGGCTGATCCGTCGCCGGTCCGGCACGCGGCGCCGGCCAAGCTCAATCTTTATCTCCACGTCCTCGGCCGGCGCGCGGACGGCTATCACCTGCTCGACACGCTCTTCGCCTTCTGCAGCATCGGTGATGTCGTCGAGGCGTCGGTGGACGCGAGCCTTTCGCTCGTCATCGAGGGGCCCTTCGCTGCCGGGCTGTCCGCCGGCGACGACAACCTCGTCCTGCGCGCCGCCCGAGCCCTCGCGCCGCCCGGCGGCGGCCGCGGCGCCCGTCTGCGTCTGATCAAGAACCTTCCGGTCGCCGCCGGACTGGGTGGCGGCTCGGCCGATGCCGCCGCGACACTGCGTGCCCTGGTCGAGCTGTGGGATCTCCGGCTCGACCCCCGCCGGCTCGCGGAAATCGCCGCGTCGCTCGGCGCCGACGTGCCGGCCTGCCTGCTTGGGCGCCCCGCCTTTGCGGCCGGCGTCGGCGACGAATTGGCGGAGGCGCCGCCCTTGCCCCATTGCGGTGTCGTGCTGTGCAATCCCGGGGCGCCGCTGCGCACGCCGGACGTTTTCGCCCGTCGCGTCGGCGGCTTCTCGCCGTCCGCGCGCTTCGAGTCCGCGCCGGCCGACGCGCAGGACTTGGCGCGCCTCCTGCGCGCGCGCCGCAATGACCTCACCCCAGGCGCGGTTTCGCTCGCGGCTTCGATCGCCGGGGCGCTCCACGCACTCGAGCGCAGCCCCGGCTGCCGCGTGGCGCGCATGAGCGGCAGCGGCGCCACGTGCTTCGCCCTCTACGACGACGCGGAGGCGGCGGCGCGCGCGGCCTCGGCGCTCGCCCGGGCGCAGCCGGGATGGTGGGTCGCGGCGACACGGTTCTGTGACTCCTGACACAGTGTTGCCGCCAGGATCGGGCTAGACTGATCGATCTCACCATCGGGGGAACCTCGTGGACGATCAGCTGAGGTGGCACTCGGCGAGTCCGGAGCGGCTCATGCAGCTGCTCGACACTACCGTCAGGCATCTCGACCAGGGCATCGCGGTCTGGGATCCGTCCCAGGTGTTGCGCCTGTGCAATGCGCGGTTCCGCGAGATCCTCGGCGTGCCGTCCGAGGTGCTCCGGCCGGGCGTGACGACGCTGCTCGATCTCGCTCGCCATCTGGTCGCGCGCGGCGACTTCGGCGATCGCACGCCGGAGCAGGTCGTGGCGACCGCGATCTCCCGCGTGCGCGACGACAGCCGGCTGCTCGTCGAGCGCCGGCTGCCGGACGGCCGCTGGATCGAGTCCAATCGCCGCGTGCTGCCGGACGGCGGCATCATCATCGCGCTGACCGACATCAGCCGGCTGAAGGCGGTCGAGTCCGGCCTCGTCGCCGCGCGCGACGAGGCGACGCGCGCGCGCCAGCAGCTCACCGAGGCGATCCAGGTCGTCTCCGAGGGCTTCGTGCTGTGGGACGCGCAGGACCGCCTGGTCACCTTCAACAGCCGCTACCGCGACGAGTACTCCTTCGCGCCCGACTTGCTGCGCGAGGGAGTCTCCTTCGAGGAGATCCTCCGCGCCTCGGCGGCGCGCGGGCTCGTGCCGGTCGGCTACGGCGCGGAGGAGTGGATCCAGGAGCGGCTGTGGAACCATCGCAATCCGCGCGATCCCTATCTCGTGCAGCGCCGCGACGGGCGCTGGGTGCAGATCGCCGACTACCGGACGCGCGAGGGCGGCATCGTCGGGATCCGTACGGACGTCACACGGCTCCGCCGCAGCGAGGAGGCCGCCCGCCAGGCGCAGGCGCGCCTCGTCGAGGCGCTCGAGGCGATCCCGCAGGGTTTCGTGATCTACGACCCCGAGGACCGCATCGCGGTGTTCAACAACGCGTATCGGCGCGACTTCACCCTCTGCCCGGACATCATCCGGCCGGGCCTGAGCTTCGAGGAGCTCAGCCGCGCGGTGCTCGCCCGGGGTCTCGTGCAGCCGGCGCCCGCCGATCCGGAGGCCTGGTTGCGCGAGCACGTCGCCGCGCATCGTCGCGGCGACCGGAAGTTCGTGGCGCGCCGGCCGAACCGCTGGATCGCGGTCGAGGAGGCGAAGACCGCGTCGGGCCACATCGTCGTGATCCACACGGAGATCACCGACCTGAAGCGGCGCGAGCGCGATCTCAAGCGCAGCCGGCGCATGCTCCAGGGCGTGATCGACGCGGTGCCGGCGATCATCAACGTCAAGGATCGCGACTCCCGCTACGTCCTCATCAACCGGTTCCAGGGCGAGGTCTGGGGCGTCGAGCCCGAGGACGCCGTGGGGCGCACCAGCGCCGACTTCACCGGCGCGGAGTACGGCGGCAAGTCGCGCGAGATGGACCAGGCCGTCTTGCGCAGCGGCCAGCCGCTGCCCTGGGCCGAGCGGGAGTTCCGCGGCAAGGGCACGCCGCCGCGAACCTGGCTCACCGCCAAGATGCCGCTGCGCGACGACGACGGCCGTCTCGACCATATCGTTTCGGTCGCGCTCGACATCACCCGGCTCAAGACGACGGAGCGCGCACGGGCAAATCTCGCGCGCTACGTCGCGCCGAACCTGGTCGAGGAACTCGCCAAGGCCGACGAGCCGTTCGGCGCGCCGCGCAGCCAGCGCGTCGGCGTGATGTTCGTGGACATGGTCGGCTTCACGCGCATGGCGGCGGCGCGCGAGCCAGTGGAGGTCTTCGCGCTGTTGCGCGACTACCACGCGCGCCTCGCGCGCACGGTGTTCGAGCACGGCGGCACGCTCGACAAGTTCACGGGCGACGGGATCATGGCGACGTTCGGCACGCCGCATCCCGGCCCGCGCGATGCGGCGAACGCGATCGCCTGCGCGCGCGCGATCGCCGACGACATCGCCGCCTGGAATGCCGAACGGGCCCAGCCGATCCGGGTCGGCATCGGCGTGCACTGGGGCGACGCGCTGATCGGCACGATCGGCGACGCGCGACGGCTCGAATTCGCCGTCGTCGGCGATACCGTCAACATCGCGAGCCGGCTGGAATCGCTGTCGCGCGACCTGGGCGTCACCATCACCGCGAGCGCCGCAGCGGTCGAGGCCGCGATCGCGGCCGGTGCCGACAGCGCGGGCTTCGTGGCGCGCGGCCCGCAGGCGCTGCGCGGCCGCGCCGGCGCGATCGACGTCTGGACCTACGTTGCGGCATCGCCGCCCCGCGGGACCTGAGCGGAGCGCGGGACCTGGCGCGCCGTCAGCCGGCGGTGAGGCGCGCGAACTCGGCGAGGGCGACGTTGCCGCCTGACAGCACCACGCCGACGGCCGCCGGCAGGGGCGAGAGCATGCCGGACAGGACGGCGCCGAGTCCGATCGCGCCCGAGGGTTCGGCGACCAGCTTCAGATGCGTGAACGCCGCGCGCATCGCGGCGACGGCTTCCGCGTCGGAGACCGCGACCCCCGAGGCGATGGCCGCGCGCGCCGCGCCGAAGGGCACCGCGCCCGGGCTCGCCGCCTGCAGCGCATCGCAGATCGAGCGCGCGCCCGGCACGACGCGCTCGCGGGTGCCCGAGACCAGCGAGCGACGCAGATCGTCGAAGCCTTCAGGCTCCGCCGCGACGACGCGCGTCGCCGGGGCGAGCGTCTTCACCGCGAGCGCGATGCCCGCGATCAGGCCGCTGCCGCCGACCGGAACGACCAGCGCGTCGAGCGACACGCCGCGCTCGACGGCCTGGCGCGCGATCTCGACGCCGCAGCTCGCCTGGCCGGCCACGACGAGCGGATCGTCGAAGGGGTGCAGCTTCACCAGGCCGCGCTGCTCCGCGAGCTTCATCGCCAGCTCGTTGGCGGCCTCCTCGCGGTTGCGCTCGCCATGCTCGGACAGCACGACCTCCGCGCCGTAGCCCCGGGTCGCGTCGATCTTCGCCTTGGGCGCGTCGACCGGCATCACGATGGTGACCGCGATCCCCGCCGCGGTGCCGGCGGCGGCGAGCGCCTGGGCGAAATTGCCGGAAGAGAAGGCGATGACCCCGCGCTTGCGCTCGTCGGGACTCAGCCGCGCGAGGCGGAAGCAGGCGCCGCGATACTTGAAGGATCCCGTGCGCTGCAGGTTCTCGGCCTTCACCAGGACCCGGCATCCCGCGACACCGTTGAGGACCGGCGATTCCAGCAGCGGCGTCTCGACCACCAGCGGCCGCAGCGTCCGTGCGGCGTCCGCGATCAGGGCGAAGTCGACGTTCATCGGCCGAGCTCGGCGCCTTCCGGGCCGGCGCCGCAGACCAGCGTCGCCACGCGGCTGCCCGGTGCGGGCCTGATGCGCCCCGTGAGCAGCGCGGCGACGCAGGCGGCACCGCTGGGGTCGGCGGAGATGTTCATCTCGCGCCACAGCCAGCGGCAGGCGTCGTCCATGTCGGAGTCCTCGATCAGCACGACCTCGGAAACGTGCCGACGGATGATGTCGAAATTCACCTGCTCGGTCTTGCCGGCGGCGAGGGTCGGCACCTTGGTGGTGATTCGGGGCAGCTTGACGACATGGCCGGCGGCGAGCGCCGCGTGCAGCGTCGGGGCGCCGGTGGGCTCGACGCCGATGATCTTCAGGTCCGGCTTGATTGCCCTGGCCGCGACCGCCATCCCGGCGATCAGGCCGCCGCCGCCGATGGCGACGATCAGCGTGTCGATGTCCGGCAGCTCGTCGAGGATCTCCAGCGCGATCGTGCCCTGGCCGGCCATTACCGCGGGGTCGGCGAAGGGGTGGACATAGGTCACGCCCGTCTCGGCGAGTGCGAGCGCCGCGCGGTTGGCTTCGTCCCAGACCTCGCCGACCACCTCGAGCTTCGCGCCGTAGTACTCGATCTTGCGCGCCTTCGCGGGCGACACGCCCTTGGGCACGAACACGTTCGTCGGCACGCCTGCCTGGCCGCCGGCATAGGCGACGGCGATGCCGTGGTTACCGCCCGAGGCGGTGACGAGGCCGCGCGCGATCTCGGCCGGCGACAGCGACGACAGCTTCGAGAGCGCGCCGCGGGCCTTGAACGAGCCGGTGACCTGCAGACACTCGAGCTTGAGCCAGACTTCCGCGCCCGGCGCGATCGCCTGCCGCACGGGGGCGGCGAGCATCATCGGCGTCTTGCGGATTCCCTTGCCGATGCGGGCGGCGGCGGCATGAACGTCGGCGAGCGTGATCATCGTAACTCCAGCGGCGGGGCGGACGGGCGGCGCCGGCAAAGCCGGCGCGCGGCCCTGAATCGCACGGCCGCCGCCCGCGCGGAAGCGCCAAGCGCAGCAACGACCGGAAGCGGTCGTGCCTCGATCGGCCGCCGTGGCCGCGCCCTCGACCACGGACCGCGGTCCGCCCGGCGACTGCAGGCGGCGCGCCGGGACCGTTCGCGCGGTGACGCGGCCGCGGGGCTCGCATGAGGGTGTCCATCCCTGCCGTGTGCGCAGGCCGGTACCGTGAAGCCCGATGGGACCAGCTGAACCGGCTCGCGGCATGGCATCGTGGCTCCGCCCGACCGGGCGTCCGCGAACACCGCCACGTCGGGCGAGTGGGCGCAGCGTTGGCGCCGGCCGGCGACCGGGTGCGTCTGCCGCCTCGGCCGGCAGCGCGGTCGCGCGGCGATCACTCCGAGCGATGGCCGGGCATTCTCCGCACGAGACCGAGGACGAGCGAGCAGCCGAGCATGATCGCCAGCCCGCCGACGAGCTGTACCGCCGACAGCCTCTCGCCGAGGAGCGCGGCGCCGACGAGCACCGCGACGAGCGTGACCGCGAACTCGACGCTGATCGCCCGGGTCGCCCCGATCCGCGCGACGAGGCGGAAATAGAGGACGTAGGTGGTCGCGCTCATGACGGCGCCCAGCAGCGCCAGGTTCACGTAGTCCCGTGGCTGCGGCGCCGAAGGCACCGGCACGGCCAGCAGCATGGGCAGGGTCATGAGGCCGCCGCTGACGAAGGCGCCGATCGAAACCTCCATCGCGCCCGCGCCGCGCAGACGGTGGCTCGCATAGTTGCTGCCGAAGGCAGCGGCCAGCGAGCCGAGCAGCGAGGCGACGCACCCCAGGATGAAGGTTCCGGTCGCCGGCGCGTCGGGGAATCCGACCAATGCCACGATGCCGGCGAAACCGAGGACGAGGCCGACGGAGCCCTCCGTGGTCAGACGCTCGATCCCCCAGATTCGGCCGACCACCATCGAGAACAGCGGGATGGCGGCCACGAAGATCGCCGCCAGCGCGGTGCCGATGCGCGGCGTGGCGTAGGAGATCCCGATCAGCTGTCCCGCGACCGTCGTCGCGCCGACCACGGCGAAGCGGTGCGGCCTCGTCCCGAAATCGAGGCGCCGGCGCATCATCCGCGCGACGGCGATCAGCATTGCGGCCGCGACGAGCGCTCGGAACGCGACGGCGCCGACCCAGCCGAAGGCCTGCACGACCTTCAGCACGACCAGGAACGAAAATCCCCAGGCGACGGCGAGGAAGACGTAGGCGGCGACGTCCTGGGGCTTCATGCGGGTCCACGCGGTGCCGGGCGACTCCGGCGGGCAGACGGCCAGTCTGCACGGCGCGGCGGATGCGGCCAGCCGCGATCGGCGTGTGTTCACCGGGGTGCGCGCGTCCCGCAGAGCCCGCCGTCCCTCGCCTCGGCCCGGCGAAATACGGGTGCCCGACCGGGCACTGCGGCCGGTCGCCGTTCGGCGGCGCGGCGCCGGACGTGCCGTGGTGCGTCGCGCCCCCGAAGCGGTCTAGGGTCGCGCGATGAGCCCGTTCTCGATCCCGACTCTGCGCACGGCGCGCCTGACGTTGCGCGCGTTCCGTTCCGACGACCTACCGGTCTATGCCGCGATGCTCGGCGATCCGGCCGTGGCGGGCTTCCTCGGCACCGGTCGACCGCGCAGTGCGGCCGAGAGCTGGGAGGCCATGGCGCGCGCGCTCGGGCAATGGGCGCTGCGCGGCTTCGGCCTGTTCGCGATCGAGCACGACGGCATGCTCGTCGGCCATGTGGGCGTGCTCAAGCCGTCGAACTGGCCGGCTGCCGAGCTGGCCTACGCGATCGCGCCGGCGATGCAGCGGCGCGGCTTTGCCGCCGAGGCGGCGAATGCGGTGCGCGGCTGGGCCGCCGCGCGGCTCGGGCTCAAGCAACTCGTGAGCTACATCCGGCCGACGAACGATGCGTCGATCGCGCTCGTTCGCCGGCTCGGCGCGGCGCAGGAGCCCGACATCGAGCTTCTCGGCATCCGGGCGCAGGTCTGGCGCCACGGCTCGCCGCCTTCGACGGTGCCGGCCGAGATCGCGGCGACCGTGATCGACGTTCCCGTGCTCGAGACGGCACGCCTGCGCCTGCGCCGATTCGAGGGCGACGACTATGCCGCGGTGTGCGAGATGCATGCCGATCCCGAGACGATGCGCTTCCACGGGGACGGCGGGCCGCGCGACCCCGCGCTCAGCTGGGCGCAGATGGCGATGTGGACCGGTGCGCATGCGCTGAAGCAGGGCGGCTGGTTCGCGGTCCTTCGCCGCGAGGACGGCACCTTCGTCGGCCGCGTCGGCGTGAACATGCAGCCCGCCTGGCCCGAGCCCGAGCTCGCCTACACCTTCGCCCGTCCGCATTGGGGCCAGGGCTACGCACCCGAGGCCGCCGCCGCCGTGCGCGACTGGGCGTGGCGCACCCAGGCGCCCGCTACGCTCGTCAGCCTGATCAAGCCGGACAACAAGGCCTCGATCCGCGTCGCCGAGAAGCTCGGCGCCCGCAACACGGGCACGATCGAGTTCGAGGGCAAGCCGAACCAGCGGTGGGAGTATCCTCCCGCAGGCCGATGGTGAACCGCTGCGTCGCTGACAAGATCATTGCGGGACGCACGGAAGTGTTCGCATGTCTGTCGCAAGAACGAATGCCGGTCCGACATCGAAACGGGTGGCGCTGCTGTGGCGATTGCACGGCGCCTGTCTGCTGGGCGGCGGCCTGTTCGTTTCCGTGCCGACCATCTGGTTCCTGATCGGCATCGCCGCTGATCATGGACTCTTTGATCGGGGCATCGTGCCCATCTACGCCCTGCTTGGACCGCTTGCCTTCCTGGGGCTCGCGCTGAGCGTCGAAGGCTCGTGGCGCATCGTCTGCGCCCGTCCCAGCCTGTGGGGCGTTCGCATGCTGGGTTTCGGCCTGATCGGATTGACGGTCGTGCTCGTCATCCTCTGCATTCACGAGGGCGTAAACCCGCTGACCGACGGCTAGATCGCCTCGATCGGATCGGTGGCGCGGCCGGAACCTCGACTTCCGCGACCGGATTCCATCATGCGGGCGGAGTCACCAGGTGGCAGGCGACGCGGCGACCGTCGCCGAGATTCTCGAGCGGCGGCTCGATGCGGGCGCAGCTCTCCATCGCGTGCGGGCAGCGGGTGCGGAAGCGGCAGCCGCTCGGCGGGTCGATGGCGCTGGGGACGTCGCCGGTCAGCACGATGCGCTGCTTGGCGCGTGCTGAGCCGGGCTCGGGGACGGCCGAGAGCAGCGCTTGCGTGTAGGGGTGCAGCGGCTTCGCGAACAGCACGTCGCGCGGCGCCTCCTCGACGATCTTGCCGAGATACATGACCGCGATGCGGTTGGCCATGTACCGGACCACGGCAAGGTTGTGCGAGATGAAGATGTAGCCGAGGCCGCGCTCGCGCTGCAGGTCGAGCATCAGGTTGAGCACCTGTGCCTGGATCGAGACGTCGAGCGCGGAGACCGGCTCGTCGCAGACGATGAGCTTCGGGTCGAGCGCCAAGGCGCGCGCGATGCCGATACGCTGGCGCTGGCCGCCGGAGAACTCGTGCGGATGGCGCGCCGCATGCGCGGGGGCGAGGCCCACGCGTGCGAGCAGCTCGCTCACGCGCTTGGCGCGCGATGCGCGGTCGCCCCAGCCGTGCACGACCAGCGGCTCGGCGATGATGCGGCCGACGGTCATTCGGGGATCGAGCGAGCCGAACGGGTCCTGGAAGATGATCTGCATCTCGCGGCGGAGCTCGCGCATGCGCTCGGGCGTTTCGGCGCGCAGGTTCCGCCCGGCGTAGCTGATCGTGCCGGCATCCGGCTCGATCAGCCTGAGGATGAGGCGGCCGGTCGTCGACTTGCCGCAGCCGGACTCGCCGACCAGCGCCAGCGTCTCCCCCGCCTCGACGCACAGGTCGACTCCGTCGACGGCGCGCACCACGCTCACCGTGCGCTCGAACAGTCCCGCGCGCCCCGCCGGGAAGTGCTTCACCAGCCCCGTGACCTCGAGAAGCGCGATCATGATGCCCGGCGCTCCGCAGCGGAGAGGTTGAGGGATTGAACCGCGGAGAGCGCGGAGATCGCAGAGATGAAACGCCCGGCGCGCACCGCGCGTCCACAATCTCGACGGTCTGCGACATCGCGTTGCCGCGCGATCGCGAAGAGCCACATCTCTGCGATCTCCGCGCTCTCTGCGGTTGAATCAATCAACGGAGACCGCGTTGCGACGCCGGAGGTCATTACGCCGCCCCCCGGATGCAGGCGGCGGTGCGGGAGGGGCCGCGGGGGGCGAGGGGCGGGACGGCGATGCGGCAGGCGTCTTCGGCGTAGCGGCAGCGCGGGGCGAAGCGGCAGCCCTGGGGCATCGCCTCGGGAGGCGGCACCTGGCCGGGGATGGCGTCGAGGCGCTCGATCGGGCCGTCGAGCCTGGGGATCGAGGCGAGCAGGCCCTCGGTGTAGGGGTGGAAGGGTCGCGCGAAGATCTCCGCCGCCGGTGACGTCTCCACCGCGCGGCCGGCGTACATCACCATCACGCGATGCGCGACCTCGGCGACGACGCCGAGGTCGTGGGTGATCAGGATGACCGCCATGCCGAGCTCGCGCTGGAGACCTCGGAGCAGGTCGAGGATCTGGGCCTGGATGGTGGCGTCGAGCGCGGTCGTCGGCTCGTCGGCGAGAAGCACGCGCGGGCGGCAGGCGAGCGCCATCGCGATCATCACGCGCTGGCGCATGCCGCCGGAGAGCTGGTGCGGATAGTCGTCGAGGCGGCGCTCGGCCGACGGGATTTCGACCAGCTTCAGGAGCTTGAGCGCCTCGGCGCGCGCGCCGGCGCGGTCGAGGCCGCGGTGGTAAACCAGCGCCTCCATCACCTGGTCGCCGCAGGTGAACACCGGGTTCAGCGACGTCATCGGCTCCTGGAAGATCATCGCGATGTCGCGGCCGCGGATCTCGCGCATCTCGGGCTCGGGCAGCGCCATCAGGTCGACGTCGCCGAAGGTGATCGCGCCGGTGACGCGTCCGGGCGCGGGCACCAGTCGCAGCACCGACAGTGCGGTGATGCTCTTGCCCGAGCCGGACTCTCCGACCACGCCGAGGATCTCGCCCGGCGCCAGGTCGAAGCTCAGGTCCTCGACGACTGTCGAGCGGCCGAAGGCGACCGTGAGGTTGCGCACGGAGAGCAGCGGCCTGGCGCCTGCCGGAACGACGCTCATCTCAGATCGACCTTCATGCGCGGATCGAGGGCGTCGCGCAGGCCGTCGCCGATCAGGTTGAGGCCGAGCACCGCGGTCGCGATCGCCAGCCCTGGGTAGAGGCAGATCCACGCGGCTTCCTGGATGAAGTCGCGGCCGTCGGCGATGATGTTGCCGAAGGTGGGGGCGGGCGGCGGCGGCCCGACGCCGATGAAGCTGAGCACCGCCTCGGCCAGGATCGCGATCGCGAAGATGTAGGAGAGCTGGACGATCAGCGGCGTCAGGCCGTTGGGCAGCACGTGCGTGAGCAGGATTCGAAGATGGCTGGCGCCCACGGCCCGCGCCGCCTCGACATAGGGCATCTCGCGCACGACCAGCACGGCGGCGCGCGCGACGCGCGCGGTGCGCGGCGTGTACGTGATCGAGAGTGCGATGACGGCGTTGAACTCGGACGGGCCGAGCACCGCGGCGATGGCGATGGCCAGCAGCACGCCGGGGAACGCCATCATCGCGTCCATCACGCGCATCACGATATTGTCGATGCGGCGGAAATAGCCGGCGAGGCCGCCGATCACGGCGCCGAGGATGCCGGTGACGATCACCACCATCATCCCGATGCGGAGGCTGACGCGGCTGCCATGGATGATGCGGCTGAGCACGTCGCGCCCCGCGCGGTCGGTGCCGAGCCAGTGGATCTCGTTGGGCGCGCCGAGGCGGTACCGGAAGTTGTTCTTGAGGGGGTCGTGCGGCGCGATCAGGTCGGCGAGCAACGCGACGAGGACGATCGCGCCGAACAGCGTCGCGCCGACCATGAACGAGCGGTGGTTCAGCAGCCGCCGCCAAAGCGGCGTCGGGGCGGCCAGGGCCGGGGCGTCAGCGCTCATAGCGCACCCGGGGATCGACGACGGCGTAGAGCACGTCGACGAGGATGTTGACGAGCACGAACACCGTCGCGGTGAGCAGCAGCCCACCCTGGATGACAGGGAAGTCCCGGCGCAGGATGCCGCCGATGATCAGGCGGCCGACGCCCGGGATCGAGAAGACCTGCTCGATCACCACCGCGCCGCCCAGCAGGATGCCGACGCTGAGGCCGACGACGGTGATCACCGGGATCATCACGTTCGACAGCGCGTGCTTGCCGATCACGACGCGGTTGGGCAGGCCCTTGGCGCGCGCCGTGCGCATGAAGTCCTGGCGAAGGACGTCGAGCATCGAGGCGCGCGTCATGCGCGCGAGCAGGCCGATCTGCGTGAGGGCGAGGGCGAGCGCCGGCAGCGCCATCGACCGCAGCCAGCCGATCGGGTCGACGGTGAGCTCGACGTAGCCGCCGGTCGGCAGCCAGCCGAGCGTCACGGCGAAGAAGTAGATCATCACCAGCCCGAGCCAGAAATCCGGCAGCGACAGGCCGGCGAGTGCGATCGTCATCGTCGCCTGGTCGACCCAGGTGTTCACGCGCATGGCGGCGAGCACGCCGGTGGCGATGCCGATGGCGATCGACAGCAGCAGCGCGAGGCCGGTCAGCGAGAGCGTGACCGGCAGACGCTCGAGGATCGCGGTCGTGACGCCGCGGCCGAGCAGCACCGACTGCCCGAGATCGCCCTGCAGCAGGGCCGCGTACCAGCCGAGCAGGCGCACGTGGAAGGGGCGATCGAGGCCGTAGACGGCGCGGATCCGCGCGACCTCGTCCTTGCCGGCGCCCGGGCCGGCGAGCTCGGCGGACACGTCGCCGGGCACGAAGTAGATGAGCACGAAGGTGATCAGCGAGACGATCAGCAGGACCGGCACCGCGGCGATCAGGCGGTTGGCGAGGAAGCGGATCATCTTTCGGGCGACGGGCGAGCCGGGGTTTTTCCGTCCGCCCGCACGGCCGCGTGGACGGAAGGGGCGCCGCCGATGGCGGCGGGGAGGGCAAGGGCGGCTCGTGAGACGCCCTTGCCCTCCCCGTCAGCCGCCGCGCGGCTGTCGCCCCTCCTGTCGCGCGATGTGCGGCAGGAGGGGATCAACGCGTTCAGGACAGCCAGACGTCCCACATGCGCGGGGCGCGGTAGGGCTTGAAGTTCTCGACGTTCGCGCGCGCCCCCTGGATGATGCCGAAGTCGCCCAGCTTGATCGCCGTCACGTTCTCGTACATGCGGCGCTGGATGTCGGCCATCGCCTTCTTGCGATCCTCGAGCTGCGGCGAGTTCTGCAGCCGGCCGTAGGCCTCCTCGAGGACGGGATCCTCGACATGCGGCTGCAGCTGCGGCTTGACGAAGAAGCCGGCGACGTTGAACGGCCCCTCGTAGGGCTCGATGCCCATGCCGAGCGCCCACAGATGCCAGCCCTCGGGCTTGAGGCGCATGGTGGAGGCCGTCGGCCAGTCGACGATCAGCGGCTTGACGTTGACGCCGAGCTTCTTGAGCTGCTCGCTGCCGACCTCGACCGTTCCCTTGTGGTTGGCGATCGTGGAATCGCCGAGGAACACGATCTCCTCGCCCTTGTAGCCGGACTCGGCGAGCAGCTGCTTCGCCTTCGCCGTGTTCTTCTGGTTGTAGAGATCCTTTCCGATGTCGCCGGCGAAGTAAGTGCCGCCGGGATGCTGCCATCCGTGCGTCATGCGGTAGAGACCGTCATTGGCGATGGCGATGATCTCCTCGTAGTCCAGCGCCGCCTGGATCGCCTGGCGGAACTTGAGATTCCCCATCATGCCCTGGGAGTGGTTCATGATGATGCACTGGAAGGCCCACGGCATCATCTCGTGGATCTTGATGTTGCGGTTGTTCTTCAGCCGCTGCGCCGCCGGCGTCGGGATCAGCTCGTTGATGTGGATCTCGCCGGCTTCCATCGCGGCGACGCGCGCGCCTGCCTCCGGCATGAAGCGGATCGTCACCCCGTCCAGATGGGCGGTCTTCTTGCCGGCGAACCCGTCGCGGCCCTGGTACGCGGTGTTCTGGACGTAGCCGTCGAAGCGCTTCAGCTTCACATGCGCATCCGGCCGGTACTCGACGAACTGGAACGGGCCGGTGCCGATGTAGTCGATCTTGTTGACGTCCTTGGCGGCCTCCTCGGCCGGCATGATCGCGAAGATCGCGCGCGGGCTCGAGATCCCGTCGAGGAGGCTCGGCACCGGCCGGCCGAGCTTCATGACGAAGGTATCGGACGACGGCGCCTCGAAGGCGACCACGTCGCGCAGCACCTGGCTGCTGTTGCCGACCTTCTTGTAGCGCGCCATCGATGCCGAGACGTCGGCCGACGTCATGTCCTTGCCGTTGTGGAACTTCGCCTTGCGCAGCTTGAAGCTATAGGTGAGACCGTCCGGCGAGACGTTCACGCCCTCGGCGAGGTCCGGCACGACATTGCCGTTCTCGTCGCGCGAGAACAGCGTCTCCCAGATGTGGGTGGTGATGTTGCGCGCGTGCTGGGCGGAGGTGGTCTGCGCGTCCAGCGACGGCGGCGGCGACTGCTGCGCGACGACCGCCTCGCCGCCCTTCTTCTGCGCGATGGCGGGCGCGCCGATCGTGCTCGCGGCGGCGGTGGCGCCGACGACGGTCGCATGGAAACGACGACGTGTGATCATGACCGAATCTCCCCGTTCTCCCCGTCCTGCGGCACGTCGCCGCAGGATCCTGTCAAGGTAGTGCGCCGGTGCGGCGCGAGGCAATCGCGCCGTGGGTTCACGTTCCGCGTCGCGGAACGGCGAATGTCCACTCGCGCTCGTGGACGATCCGGTCTCCGTCGCGCGCGCACACGCGGCACGTCGCATGGAACGCCGTCGCCGTCGCGTGGAACCGCGTCGAGGTCTCCAGGCGGACCTGCCAGTCCGAGCGCCCGATCTCCATGGACTGCTCGAATTCCGCGCGCGCGCTGAGCGGGTCGTCGTCGCGTATGGCGAAACGCCGGGCGATGCGGTGACCGAGCTCGGTTCCGGTCGAATCGATGCGATGGCGACGGCCGGGGCCGAGGTAGCCGCCCTCGGCCTCGAGCGCATAGCTGCAGGTTCCGTCGGCGAGGTCGCGCGTGTGCGTGCGCCGCATCGTGGCCGGCTCGAGGATCGTGATCGGCGTCGGTTCGCCGGCCTCGGGCGGCGCGAAGCGCGGGCCCGCGGCATTCGCCGGATCGAGCGGTCGGATCGGGAGCGTGAGATACGCGCCGCGCGTGTGCAGCCGGAGCGCGACCGGCGCCGGGCTCGGCCACAGCACCGGCCAATAGGCGGTGCCGATGGCGAGGCGGATCCGGTGGCCCGGCCGGAAGCAGTGCGCCACGTCGGGGAAGCGCAGGCGTACACGGACCGGCTTGCCGACGGGCATCGGCGTCACGCGGTCGTGGCGCGTGCGATGCGTGAGGTTGAGCACGCCGAGCGACACGCGCAGCGACGTGCCGTCGGGCGCCACGTCGCACAGTCGCGCGACCAGGGTCGCCACCGGCTGGTCGGTCTCGATCTCGACGGCGAGTTCGGTCGTGCCGAGGATCTCGATGCGCTCGACCAGGGGCTCGGTATCGAACGTCAGCGAGCGGCCGTCGTCCTCCCGCTGGTCGCGGGGCGCCTCGCCCGCGAGCCCCATGCTCAGCCACTCCGGCGCCGTCGCGCCGAGCGATTGCGGCGAGCGGTGATAGAGCACCGCCGCCGCTGCGGGCGCCTCGGTGAGGCCGGACGCGCCCAGATGCCAGGCGCGCGGCGTGATGCGCGGCGAGGGCCAGCTCTGTTCCGCAACCCAACGCCCCTGCTCGGGCGCGTGGTCCGGACCGGGCGTGCGCTGCTCTGGCATCCAGGCGCGCAGCATTGGCACGCGATCCATCGCCGTGGCGTCGCCGCGCAGCGCGAAGCGAAGGAAGCGGTCGCACTCCTGCAGGAACCCGATCGCCGGTGCCGGGATGCCGTCCTGCGGGTAGTGGTGGCCCCAGGGGCCGATGAGGCCCCAGCGCGGCACGCCGAGCGCGGCGAGCAGGCGCGGCACGGCGCGCGAGATGTAGTCGGCCCACCCGCCGACCGCGAAGACCGGGCAGGCGATCGAGCCGGGATCGTCGGCCACCGAGCCGTGCTTCCAGAACTTGTCGCGCGTCTGATGCTTCAGCCACTCGCCGAGCCAGGGCTCGTTCGCCTCGAGCCGCGCGCGCCACATCTCGCGCCAGCGCTCGCCGACGATCGCCGGATCCGGCGGCCGCATGTTGAACAGCATCATCGTGTCGCTCCACCAGAGCTGCTCGACCAGCGGCGCGCCGCCGGTGAAGTGGAGCGACTCGTCGTAGCGGTCCTGGGCGCCGCAGACCGCGATCACCGCCTTGAGCGCGGGCGGCCGGCGCATCGCCGCCTGCAGCGCGGCGAAGGCGCCCCAGGACTTGCCGAACATCGCCACCGCGCCGCTGCACCAGGGCTGCGCCGCGATCCACGCGACGATCTCGAGCGCGTCGTCCTGTTCCTGCTTCTGGAATTCCTGGCGCAGGATGCCGTCGCTGTCGCCCGAGCCGTGCATGTCGACCCGCAGGCTCGCGTAGCCGTGCGCCGCGAACCAGGCATGGATCGGCTCGTCGCGCGAACGCGTGGCGTCGCGGCGGCGATAGGGCATGTACTCGACGATGGCCGGCGCGGGCGCCGTCGCCGCGGCGGCCGGCAGCCAGAGCCGCGCGGCGAGCCGCCGCCCGTCGGCGAGCGGGATCCAGACGGTCTCGCGGACCTCGATCGTTGCGGCGGCGGTCGGCACGGGGTCAGTCCCGGTAGTCCGGCTCTTCCTTGTCGAGGACGCGTCGCCACGCGTCGAGCAGGAAACGCCCCTCGAGCTTGTCGCTCCACACGCCGCGATAGTTCCAGCGCAGATTGTCAGGCTGCTGGCGCAGCTTCTGCCCGGTCCACATCGCCATCAGCTGGTGCTGGCATGTCCATTCGACGACGAGCAGCTCGTGGAACGCGTCGGCGACCGTCGGCCCGACCGAGAGGATGCCGTGGTTCGCCATCACCATGACCGTCTTGTCGCCGAGCGCCGAGGCGAGCCGCGCGCCCTCGGCGAGCCCGTCGGCCGGCCCCGTCATCGCGTCGTCGTAGGCGACGCGATCGTTGACGATGAGGTTGTTGTGATGGGCGAGGGCGAGTCGGCCGTTCTCGAGCAACGACAGCGCGGTCGTATGCGGCGGATGGAGGTGGAGCACGCACTGGGCGTCCGCCCGCGCCTTGTGGATCGGCGCGTGGATGTGGAAGGCGACGGGTCGCACGACCCCCTCGCCGCGCACGACCTTGCCGTCGTAGTCGACGACGATCAGGCTCGACGCGGTGATCTCCTGGAACAGCATGCCGCGCGGATTGAGCAGGTAGTGCTCGTCGCTGCCCGGCAGCATCAGGCTGAAGTGGTTGCCGATGGAGTGGTTGAGCCCGAGCCGCGCGCTGACGCGGAAGGCGGCGGCGAGATCGCGCCGCAGCTCGAGCTCGGCGTCGTTGGCGATGTCGGCCCTGCGCATGGTGGTCATCGGGAACTCCCTCGTCGATCCGGGTGCGATCCTAGACCCGCGGCGGTCGCGCGAGAACGCGCGTTTCGCCCGGGAATGCATTGCGCGCGGTCCGTGCCGGCCCGAGCGGCCGGGACCGATCGGCGGGTGATCGAGCGGATGCTTGACGCGGGTCCGCCGTCTCGCGTCGACTCCGTCCTGCCACGTCCGTCGCGCGCACCCGGCGCGCGCGATCCATGCAAGGGGGTTTCACGATGGCGATACGACCGATCCTTCGCGCCGGCCACCCCGTCCTGGCGCAGGTCGCGGCCCCGGTTCCCGATCCGACCGCCGACTCGGTGGCGCGCCTCGTCGCCGACATGATCGACACGCTCGACGATATCGGCGCGGCGGGGATCGCGGCGCCGCAGATCGGCGTCCCGTTGCGGGTGGTGATCTACTTCATGCCCGCGCATCGGGTCACCGCGCGCCCCGGCGACGATCCGATCGATCTGACCGTGCTCGTCAACCCGGAGCTCCAGCCCGTCGGCGACGGGCGCTACGAGGATTGGGACGGCTGCCTGTCCCTGCCCGGCCTGCGCGGCCGCACCACGCGATGGGAGCGCATCCGCCTCGTCGCCCACGACCTCGACGGCGCGCGCAGCGAGCGCATCGTCGCCGGCTCGCACGCGCGCATCGTGCAGCACGAGTGCGATCACCTCGACGGCGTTCTCTATCCGTCGCGGATCACCGATCCGACCAGCCTCGCCTATGTCGAGGAGATGATCGAGGCCGGCCGCATGCCGCCGAAGGTCCCCGTCCACCCGAAGGCGCATGCGCGCAAGCAGCCGGCGCTGCTGCGCCGGCTCGAGCGCGCGGGCGTCCCGCTCGTCTGACGGACGCGTCTGCACTCAGCCCGTCGCACCGCCGCGACGATCGGCCCGCAGCCGTGCCGTGGTCGCGGCATCGATGGCGGGCGTGCCGTCGGGGCCGGCGACGATCGCGACGGCGTAGTCGCGCCGCGCGCCCTCGGGCGTCACGCGGCCGGACGCCACGTCCCCGCGCACGCGCTCGGGATCGCGCTCCAGCGGATCGCCCCAGCCGCCGCCGCTCGCCAGCACGTGGCGGAAGACGTCGCCGCGCCGCATCGTGACCGGCTCGGTGATGAGCACGGGCAGCATGCGCTCGGCCGGCGTGCCGGGGTTGATCGCATTGAGCGAGCCGCTGCCGGGCCGGCCGCCGGCGAGGCCGTAGGGCGGGAACCGGCGCTTGTCCGAGCGCACCGTCAGCGTCGCCTCGTCGGCGAGCAGCCGGAACACGCGCTCGATCGCGAGGCCGCCGCGCTGCCGACCGGCCCCGCCGCTGTCCGCCACGAATCCGTAGCGTTCGACACGCAGCGGATAGTCGGCCTCGATCGTCTCGACCGGGACGTTCGACTGGTTGGCGCCGAGATGCGCGACGGCGTCCTGGCCGTCCTGGTCGGGGCCACCGCCCCAGGCGCCCATGATGGTCTCGACGAAGATGAAGGCGCGGTCGCCCTGGCGCCCTCCGATCGTCGGCAGCGTCGAGCCGCCGCTGCCGTCGGCGGGCACGCGGGCCGGCAGAGCCTGGGCGAGCGCGCCCATGACGCAATCCATCATGCGGAAGCCGGTGATCCCGCGCGCGCCGCATGCGGCCGGCGGCCGCGGATTGACGATCGTCCCTTCGGGCGCGATCACGCGGATCGGCCGCGTGAAGCCCTGGGCGTTGGGGATGTCGGGCGACAGCACCGAGCGGATGGCGGCATAGGAGGCCGCGCGGGTGAACGGCACCGGAGAGTTGATGCCGGCCCGCACTTCTCCCGACGTCCCCGTCCAGTCGACCGTGATCTCGTCGCCGCGCACGGTCAGCGCCACGCGGAACGGGATCGGCTCCGGCGACTCGCCGAGCCCGTCGATATGGTTCTCGAAGCGATAGGTGCCGTCGGGGATGTCGCCGATCTCGGCGCGGGTCAGGCGCTCGGCATAGGCGTGGATGTCGGCGCAGGCCTGGCGGAATCGTACCGGCTCCCAGCGCGCGAACAACTTGGCGAACTCGCGCTCACCGACCAGGCAGGCCGCGACCTGCGCCTTCACGTCGCCGATCACCTTTTCGGGCACGCGGACATTGGCTGCGAGGATCTCCCAGATCGCCGTGTTCTCGCGGCCGGCATCCACGAGCTTGAGCAGGGGAAGGCGCAGCCCCTCCTGGAAGATCTCGGTCGATCCGATCGAGTTGCTGCCCGGCACGATGCCGCCGATGTCGTTCTGGTGCGCCACCGTCGTCGCCCACCCCTCGACGCGCCCGGCGATGAAGATCGGACGCACGATGTAGATGTCCGGCAGGTGCTGGCCGGCAGCGAGGTAGGGATCGTTGAAGATGAAGATGTCGCCCGGCGCGATGCGCCCGGCCTGCGTGGCGACGAGGTTGCGCATCGCGTCGTGGAAGCTGCCGAGATGCAACGGCGTCGTGGCGCCCTGCGCCAGCGTGCGGCCCTCGGCGTCGCAGATCGCCGTCGAATAGTCGATCGCATCGCGCACGATGCTGGAGCACGAGGTGCGCATGATGATGATCGCGAGCTCGTCCGCGATCGTCTCGAACGCGCTCTTCAGGATTTCGAGCTCGAATGCCGAGATGGCGGTGCTCATGCTTGGAGCCTCCCGGATGCGGCGGCGTGGCGGGGTTTGAACCGCGGAGATCGCAGAGACCCCGGAGATGTTGCATGCGCGCGAAGCGCGCTCCGATGCTTGCTGCAGGAGCTGTCCGCCTTCGCCGCACGGAGCGGCATCTCTGCGGTCTCAGCGATCTCTGCGGTTGCATCCGTCGACGGCAGCCACCGGGCGGCGTCGGTGCAGGTTTGGGGCACTGTCATGACCCCGTCTCCCGGAGTTCGATGACGATGTTGTCGTGGGTGTCGCGCCAGGCGAGGGCGTCGGGCGGGACGACGGTCGTGCCTTCGTAGTCTTCGATCACGAGGGGGCCTCGGCGCGGCGTGTCGTCGAGGGCCTCGCGGCGGAGGATCGGCGTGACGACGCGGCCGTGGCCGGGACCGAAATAGCAGTCGCGCGCGACCGCATTCCTCTTGGCGATCGCCGTGGCGGCCGTGCGCGACGGCGCCTGTGTCGACGCGGCGAGGGTCGCGGAGACCTCGAGCGAGACGATCTCCACCGGGAAGTCGAGGCGCAGGCCGTAGGTACGCTCGTGCTCGGCCTGGAAGCGCGGTCCCAGCGCCGCGAGCGTCGCGGCGTCGACTGCATTCGCGTCGAGCACCACGGGCAGCTCGAAGGCCTGGCCGACATAGCGCATTGCCGCGCTGCGCCTGAGCGTAACGGCATCGCGCTGCGCCTCGATCCGCGCCGTCACCTCCCGCGCGAGGTCGTCGAGGACCTGCCGCGCGGCGGCGACGTCGATGCCGTCGAGGCGGCGCAGGAAGGCGCGCGACTGGCTGAACTGGACGTCGCCGACGCACAGGCCGACGGCGCTGAAGACGCCCGCCGCGGCGGGCACCAGCGCGCGGCGGATCTGGAGCTGGCGCAGCAGCTCGGCCGCGAAGACCCCGCCGTTGCCGCCGAAGGCCATCAGCACGAAGTCGCTGGGGTTGCGGCCGCGATAGGTCGACACGGCCTTCACCGCGCGCACCATGTTCGCGGCGGCGACGACGAAGACCGACCAGGCCGCCTCGTCGATCGCGATGCCCATCGGCCGGGCGACTCGATCCGCCAGCGCGGCGTGGCTGAGCTCGGCGCGGATCGGCACCGCGCCGTCGGCGAGCGCCACCGGATTGAGGAATCCGAGGACGACATTCGCGTCGCTGACCGTGGGCGCCGTGCCGCCCATCCCGTAGCAAGCGGGTCCCGGCACCGCCCCGGCGCTGTCCGGGCCGACCTTCACCATGCCGGCGCGATCGAGGCGCACGATGCTGCCGCCGCCGGCGCCGACCTCGGAGATGTCGATCACCGGGAGCTTGAGCGCGTAGCCGCCGCCCTTCATCAGCCGGCTCGACAACGAGATGCCGCTGCCGACCTCGTACTCGTCGGTGCGGCTGATCTGGCCGTCCTCGATCAGCGACGCCTTCGCCGTGGTGCCGCCCATGTCGAAGGTGATGACGTTGCGATGGCCGCAGCGCGCGGCGGCGTGCGCCGCGCTGATGACGCCAGCGGCCGGGCCGCACTCGACGATCCGCGCGGGCATCTCCATCACGGACTCGGCGTCCAGGATGCCGCCGCTCGACTGCATCACCAGCAGCTGGCCGTCGAGCCCCGCGCCGCGCAGCCCGTCGCGCAGGCTGCGAATGTAGCTGGCGACCGGAGGCCCGACATAGGCGTTGATCACGGTGGTGCTGGTGCGCTCGTACTCGCGGATCTCCGGCAGCACGTCGATCGACAGCGACACGAAGACCCCGGGCAGGGCCGCGCGCAGCATCTCGCCGACGCGCCGCTCATGCGCGGGATTGGCGTAGGAATGCAGGAAGCACACCGCCACCGCCTCGGCGCCCGCGCGGCGGATCGCGGCGATCGCGCTCGCGACGTCGCCCTCGTCCAGCGGCGCGACGACGCTTCCGTCGGCGGCGATGCGCTCGCGCACCTCGAAGCGCAGGTCACGCGGCGCGAGCGGCGCGGGCTTGACGTAGCGCGCATCGTAGAGACGCGGCACGCGGATGCGCCGGAGCTCGAGGACGTCCCGGAAGCCGGCCGTCGTGAGCAGCGCGGTCCGCGCGCCCTTCAGCTCCAGGATCGCGTTGGTCGCCACCGTGCAGCCGTGGAGCACCTCGCCGAAATCGCCCATCGCGAGCCCGGCCGCCGCGGCGAGCTCGCGGATGCCGTCGATCACGCCGCGGCTGTAGTCGCCCGGCGTCGACGGCACCTTGCGCGTGGCGAGCCGCCCGTCGGCCAGGAAGACGGCGATGTCCGTAAACGTGCCGCCGATATCCGCGGCGATCTTCAGTCGGGGTCTGGTCATGTCAACGGGCCCGGCGCGCGGCGGAGGGGTCGGGGAAGAGAAGGTCGGGCAGCCAGAGCGTGAGCTCGGGCACGAACGTCAGCAGCGCCAGGACGGCGAGGAGCACGGCGATGAAGGGCAGCGAGGCGATCGCCAGCGCGCCGATCGACAGGCGCGAGATCGCCGCGAGGATGTAGAGGCCGATCCCCATCGGCGGCGTCATGATGCCGATCAGCAGGTTGAAGATCACGACGACGCCGAGATGGACGATGTCGACGCCGAGTGCCTTCGCGGTCGGCAGCAGGAGGGGCGTGGCGATCAGCATGGCGGGCAGCGTCTCGATGAGGCAGCCGAGGATGAGCAGCAGCAGGTTCGCCAGCAGCAGGAACGACGTCTTGCCGACGCTGGCGTCGGCGAGCGCCTGGGAGAGCGTCGCGGCGGTTCCCTCGGCGACGACGACGTAGGAGAGCGCGGAAGACGCGGCGATGATGAAGAGGATGTGCGCCGAGCTCACGGCGGCGTCGCGGAAGGCGGTGCGGAGGGCGCGCCAGGACAGGGTGCGGGACAATGCGCCGACGAGGATCGCGTAGAAGGTCGCGAGCACGCCCGCCTCGGTCGGCGTGACGAAGCCCGTCGCCATCCCGCGCATGATCACCAGCGGCGCGAACAGCGCCAGCGCGGCCGACCTGGTCGCGCCGACGAGTCGCCCCAGGCTGAACGCCGTCGGCGCGGGCATGGGCGTGAGCCGGAACATCCCGAAGACGACGATCAGGAGCGAGATCGCCGCAGCGATGACCGCGCCGGGCACGAGGCCGGCGATGAACATCCGCGCGATCGAGACGTCCGCGGCGATCGCGTAGACGACCATCATGATCGAAGGCGGGATGATCGGGCCGAGCGTCGAGACCGACATCACCACCGCGGCCGCGAAGGGCGGCGCATAGCCGGCGCGAGGCATCTCCTTCATCGAAATCGCGCCGAGCGCGGCGGCGTCGGCCACGGCCGCGCCCGAAATGCCGGAGAAGATGAACCCCGCGACGACGTTGGCGTGCGCGAGCCCGCCGCGCACCCAGCCGACCGCGGCCTCGGCGAAATCGAAGATGCGCCGCGTCATCCCGAGCTCGGTCATCAGCTGCGCGGCGAGGATGAAGAAGGGGATCGCCATCAGCTCCAGGCTGCGGACGCTGGCGGCCATGTGCTGCGGTATGCCCATCAGGTCGTGGCCACCCAGGACCATCGCGATGATGCTGGCCAGCAGCAGGCTCGCCGCGACCGGCAAGCCGCCGATCATGAACACGCTGAACAGGATGATCAGGAGCGCGGAGATCACCGGGCCGCCCCGTCCGCGTGCGGCGTTGCCGCGACCGGGCGCGGCCGCAACGTGTCGGCGAGCAGCTGGATCGCCACCGCGACGACGCCGATCAGCAGGGGCAGGGTGAACGCCGCGCGCGGGATCCCGACGCCCGGCGTCTTGAACGGCCACTGCAGCTGCACGTAGGCCAGCGTGTGCCAGCCGACCAACGCGAAGACCGCGGCGCTCACCGCGTTGACGGCGCGTTCGAAGCCGCTATGCAGACGGGGCGGCAGCAGCGTCTTGAGACCGACCATCGTGATGTCGCCGCCGTGCCGGTAGACGAGGAAGATGCCGATGAAATAGAGCCAAGAGGCGAGCAGCAGGTTCACCTCGTAGATCCACTGGTAGGAGATCGCGAACAGGCTGCGCGAGACGATCTCGAGGCCGTTGATCGCCAGGATGACGGCGAGCAGCGCGACGATCGCCAGGGTGAACAGGCGCTCGAGCGCGGCGCAGAGCGATGTCAGCAGGATCAAGCGCGTCTCGGCGCGGCGATCGCGTCGGCGGTCCGGGCGGCGCGGCAGAGCCGCCGCCCGGGCGCCGTCCTCACTTCGGCAGCTTGGCGACGGCGTCGACCAGCGCCTGCGGCACGACCTTCTCCTGCACCAGCTTCGTGTACAGCGGCTCGAGCCGGGCGCGCATGGCGGCGCGGTCGATGGCGATGACCTCGGCCTTGTTCTCGACCTTCATCGCGTCGATGTCCTTCTGCGCGCGCTCGAGCGTGGTCGCCGCATAGACCTTCCCGGCCTCGTTGGCCGCGCGCACGAGCAGCGCCTGCTGCGTCGCATTGAGCGTCTTCCACACGCGCTCGCTGATCATGATCGGCCAAGTCTGCGGGTACTCCTTGATCTCGATCAGGTAGGGCGCGACCTCGGCGAAGCGCATCGAGCGCACCAGGCTGAGCGGCGAGGTCACGGCGTTCACCGTGCCCTGGCGGATGCCGAGATACGTCTCGGTCCAGGCGAGCTGGATCGGGACCGTGCCGAGCTGGGTCCAGCTGCGCTGGTAGACCTCGTTCGGGAACATGCGGACCTTGAGCCCGTCGAGGTCCTTCACGTCGCGCACCGGCTTCGAGCTCATCAGCACGCGATACGGCCCGCGATCGGCGTTCCATTCGGTGGACAGGACGCGGATGCCTTGGGCGAGCAGCTTGTCGATCGCCGGCTTGAACGCGTCGCTGCGGAGGTACGCGCGCAGCGTCTCGTGCGTGCCGATGAAGAAGGGCAGGGAGATCACGTTGATCTCGGCGCCGACGATCGTCGCGTAGTACTCGAGCGCGCCGGAGTAGAGCTCGAGCGATCCGGTGCTCAGGCTCTCGAGCGCCACATCGGGCTTGCCGAGCGCGTCGAGCAGGTGGATCTGGATGCGCAGGTCGCCCGTCCCCTCCTCCACCAGCTTCTTGAAGTGCAGGAGCGCGAACTCCTCCGGGCTTCCGGGCCCCAGCGATTCGTTGATCTTGAGCACGCGTTGCGCGCTGGCCGGCGCGGCGAGCGTCAGCACCAGGGCAAGGCAGGCGAGATGGCGCAGCAGGCGAGCGATCATGGCGATGGATCCCCTCGGTTCGGAGGCGCGCCGGGCCCGACGCCCCTCGTGAATTCCCCTACGGACGACGCTAGGACTGCGGTCGACATCATGTCGAATTGCGAGTGCGTATCCGCGGCGATAGATTTTCGTGATGCTGTGAGGCGGCGCCGGGATCAACGCGCAGATGCGGGGCGCGATCGGACGCGGCGCCGGCGGCAGGGGGACGGGACGATGCATGCGGGAATCACCTTCCGGCAGATCGAGGCCTTCTATTGGATCGCGCGCAGCGGATCCTTCTCGGAGGCCGCGCGCAGCCTGAATGCGACGCAGCCGGGCATCTCAAATCGCATCCGCGAACTCGAGACGCTCCTGAACGTGCGGCTGTTCGAGCGCGGCGGCCGGGCAGTCCGCCTGACCCCGGAGGGGCGCCAGCTGCAGGGCCTCGCCGAGCAGATGGTGGCGCTGGGCCACGATTTCGTCGCGCGATCCGGCGCGTCGGCCGGCGTGGCGGGCGTGATGCGGATCGGCGCGGCCGACACCGTCGCGCTCACCTGGTTGCCGCGGCTCGTGGCGGAGCTCTCGCGCCGGTATCCGCGCCTCGCGGTCGAGCTCTCGGTCGAGCTGTCGGTGCATCTGCGCGACCGCCTTGCCGAGGGCGAACTCGACATCGCCTTTCTCGTCGGCACGGCGCCGGGCCCCGAGTTCGAGGAGATCCCGCTCGGCCAGGTCCGCAATGCCTGGATGGCGCCGCGCGCGCTGGGGCTCGGCGGGCGGCGTATAGAGGCGACGGAGCTCGCCCAGCACGCGATCCTCACCCACTCGCGCGGCTCGCATCTCCACCGCATCGTGCGCCAGTGGTTCCTGCGGGCCGGCATCCGCGACATCCGCATCCACGGCTGCAACAGCCTGGCGACCATGATCGAGATGACCGTCGCCGGACTCGGCGTCAGCCTGCTGTCGCCCGCGCTGGTGCGCCAGCGGCACGGCGACGTGCTGGACGTGCTCGACGTCGACGCGCCCGTCGCGCCGACGCGCTTCGCCTGCATCCACGCGGCGCAGGGGCCGGCGGCCGTGAACGCCGCGATCGTGGACATCGCCCGTCGCGAGACGGAAAGGGAGTCGTGCTTCGAGCCGTGGGCGTGAGGCCGACGGCCTCGCCACCGATTCGGGTTCGCACGGGAGGCCGCCGGCGTCGCCTCAGTCTCGGGTTCGCACGGGAGGCCGTCGGCGCCCGCCGCTCATCTCAGATCGAGTAGCTCGACCTCGAACACCAGGGTCGCGTTGGGCGGGATCACGCCGCCGGCGCCGCGCGCGCCGTAGCCGAGATTTGGCGGGATCAGCAGCGTCCGCTTGCCGCCGACGGCCATGCCGGCAACGCCCTCGTCCCAGCCGCCGATCACCTGGCCGACGCCGAGCATGAACGAGAACGGATCGCCGCGATCGACCGAGCTGTCGAACTTGCGGCCCTTCGCGCCGTTCTCCCAGAGCCAGCCCGTGTAGTGCATCACGCAGGTCTGGCCGCGTTGCGCGGTGGCGCCGGTTCCGACCGTCGTGTCGTCGAAAGAGAGTCCGCTCGGGGTCTGCGTCATCGCCATTTCGGATAAGGCCTCCGCAAGGAATCGTCGTCGCAGCCATGCGACGACGTCGCCCTGCGCGCGCCCGACTATACCGCCGCGAAAGGCCGTCCTGTCCATCGCGCCGGCGCGACCCGGGGCGATGGTCGTCCGGTGCGAGCACCGCATCTCGTCGCGGCTCCGGCATCCGCGCCGCTTCGAGCGCGAATCCGCTCGGCTCCGGTCGCGGCTCTGCCGCGGCGTACCCATTGTCCGAAGATGGACTTGTCGCCCGCATCCACTGTCGAACCGCGTTCTAGTATCGGGTCGCGGGTCCGGGGGACTCGCCACAATAATGGAGGGGCTGACCAATGGGTGCATTCAGGACGATGTCCATCTTCGCCGCCGCGGTCGCGGTGTCGACGATGAGCGTCAACGCCGTCGCGCAAGAGGTGCCGGCGAAGCGACTGCAGGACATCTACGCGATGACGCCAGCGCAGATGGGCGCCACAGGCGCGTTCACACGCTCCAGCTACGACCGGCTGCTCGCCTATATCCGCTCGATCAAGGATCCGTCGACGCGCAACCTCGTCCTCGACATGGTCGTCGATCCGAAGTCGACGGTGTTCAACGCGAGCGCGGAGAAGCACTCGTTCCTCGCCGCCCCGGCTGCCGGCGGACCGGGCCACCACTACTATCCTGGCGGCCTCGCGGTCCACGCGGTCGAGAACATCGAGATCTCGCTCGGCTGGGCCGACGCGCTGGCACGCGTGCACGGCGTCGAGAACACCAACCGCGACATGATCATCGCCGCGCTGACGCTGCACGACTGGGCGAAGGTCTGGTACGAGTGGGATCCGGCGACGGCGACGATCAAGCGCCCGTCCTGGTTCCCGGACTACTGGGGTGGCGACGCCGGTATCGCGAAGTGGAAGTGGATGGGCGGCCACGGCGCGATCGTCTACGCCGAGATGATGAAGCGCGGCGCGTCCAACGATCTCGTCATCGCCACCGCGGCGTCGCATTTCGATCCGTTCTGGGACGTGGACAAGGCGCAGGGCAAGGAAGGGCTCAACGCCGCGCTTTCGGAGGCCGCGAAGGTCGCGCAGATGCCCGCCATCAAGGTCGACCCGCAGAAGCGCATGGCCGAGTGGTTCATGATCGTCTACTCGGACGGCTCGTGGTCGTACTCGCACTACATCGCCGGCCAGTTCGCGCACAACTGGGTGCGCGAGGTGGCGAAGGACATCGGCGTCGATCCGAAGTCGCCCGAGGCGAACAAGCTCGCCAACTTCGTGCTGACGCGCGTGTCCGACTTCCGCCTCTACAATCTCTACCAGTCGGCGGGCTTCGATGCGGCGGTGCCGAAGAAGCTGATCCTGTCGGTGATCAAGGACTCTTCGGCCTACGAGGTGCCGCTGAACTGATGCGGTCCGTTGCGTTCGCGCGAAGGGGAGGCGCCCGGCTCGGGCGCCTCCTTGCGCTCGCCCTCGTGCTCGGCTCGGCGACGACGGCGGCCGGCGAGGAGCCCGTGCGGCGCTTCGAGGTCGTCGTGAAGGACGGCGTGGTGGCGCGCGAGGTGCGCGTGCTCAAGGTCTCGCAGCACGATCGCGTGCGGATCCGGTGGTCGGTCGACCGGCCCCTTGTGGTCCATCTCGAGGGCTACGACGTGTCGGTCACGGCGCGGCCCGACGCGCCGCAAACGATGGAGTTCCTCGCCCGCGCGACCGGCCGCTTCCCGGTCCATGCCCACGCCGCCGAGACGGTGCGCCCGGAGCAGGGCCATGCCCACGGTCGCGGCGCGGTGCTGCGCATCGAGGTCCACCCGCGATGACGCTCGCCATGCGGCGCGCCGCCGCCGCGGCCCTCGCAGCCCTCGCGACGTCGCCGCAGGGCGCGATCGCCCATGCGCTTGGCGAGCGCTACGAGCTGCCGGCGCCGGTCTGGCTGTTCATCCTCGCCGGCGCGCTCACCGTCACTGTGACCTTCGTCGCGGTTGCGGCCTTCGCCCGCGCCGGGGCCGAGCGCTACGCGCGAGCCGCGTGCGACGTCTCGTGCGGCGTGCTCGGCCGCCTGCTCCTGAATCCGACGACCGTCGTCACGGCCCGCGTCGCGGCGGTGGTCATGCTCGCCGCGATCGCGGTCGCCGGTGTGATCGGCAGTCGCGAGCCTGCACGAAACCTTGCCCCCACGGCGGTGTGGATCGTCTGGTGGGTCGGCTTCTCGTATGTCGCAATGCTGCTGGGCAACGTCTGGCCGGCCGTCAATCCGTGGCGTGCACTGCACGACTGGATGGCACCCGCCGCGCCGCCGGTGCGCGCACCCGCGCCGAGCGCCTGGGTCGGCGTCGGGCTGCTGCTCGCCTTCGGTTGGCTCGAGCTGATCTTCCCGTACAAGGCCAATCCGCGCTGGCTCGCCGGGCTCATCGGCGCCTACACCCTCGCGACCCTGTTCGCCATGCGCCGCTACGGCGCCGAGGCGTGGCTCGCGCAAGGCGATCCATTCCATCGCGTCTTCGACCTTCTCGGGCGGTTCGCACCGCTCGGCGCCGGCCGCGACGGCGGGCTCGCGCTGCGGCCCGTCGCCGCCGGCCTCATGCGCGACGACGGCCCGACGCCGCGCGCCGCCGACGTCGCGCTCATCGTCGCGATGCTCGCGATCGTCCTGTTCGACGGCCTGATGGGCAGCTCGCACTGGACGGCGATCGAGGACGCGATCCACGACCTCAACCCCAGGCTCGGCGACGTCGGCTGGATCGCCGTCCACACCGCCGGGCTCCTCGGCACCTGGCTCGCCTTTCTCGGCCTCTACTACCTCGCGGTTGCGCTCGCGGCGCGGATGGCCGGCGGCGGGAGCCGCATGCGGTCGATCGCCGGCGCCTTCGCGCTGTCGCTGATGCCGATCGCCGTCGGCTATCACTTCGCGCACACTTTCACCTACCTGCTCGTGCAGGGGCAGGGCGCGATCGCGCTCGCCTCGGACCCGCTGGGCTGGGGCTGGGACCTGTTCGGGACGCGCGACCGGCCCATCGACATCGCGGTCATCGGCGCGCGCACCGCCTGGTACCTCGCCTTCGCCGCGATCGTGATCGGCCACGCGATCTCGGTCTATCTCGCCCACGTCGCGGCCGAACGGCAGTTCGAGCAGCGCGGCCGCGCCCTGTGGGCGCTGCTGCCGATGACGGTGCTGATGGTGGTCTACACCGCGATCAGCTTGCAGATCCTCGCCGAGCCGCTGGTGCGCTACACGGGTCCGCAGGAGACGATCATCTGACGCCGCGGCGGCGTCCTTCTCTCCGCTCCTGCCGTCCGTGCCCTCGGCATCGAAGGCTTGGCCGCGCAGCAGGCTCTGCCGCCGCTCGACCACCTCGTCCGCACGACCGCATCGAAGCCCATCTCGAGCGCCACGCCCTTGCGGTCCCACGAGCAGGTTTGCGGGCTCGCGCGGCGTCGCCGACCCAGTCCGCGGTCGGAGGCTTCCGGGAGGAAGTTCCGGACGCCGCGCCGGGTCAGCGGACTCCGACGACGTCGCGCTGCAGGGCGAGCGCGCGCAGCACCATTCGCTCGGCCTCTGCCGCCTGGACCGCGTCGAGCGGCGCCACCGGCGGCCGACAGTGGTCGGTCGCGAAGACGCCCTCGGCGGCGCGCAGGCGCTTGAAAAAGCGGATGCTCACGTCGACGTGTTGGTTCGAGAAGGCGATGATCGGCAGCAGCCGCTCGAACAGTGCGCGCGCGGCTTCGGGTTGGCCGCGCCGATGCGCGGCGTGGATGGCGACGTAGATGGCGTCGAGCGCCGTCGGCATGAAGGCGTGGACTCCCCGTGCCAGGGCATCCGGCATCTGCATCACCGCCCAACCGCCGCTGACATGCAGTCGGCCGCCGGTCGCGTCGAGGACGCGCGTGTATTTCGGCCCGGCGGGAACGGTCTCGATCTTGAGGCAGCGGAACTGCGCGATGCGCGCGAACAGCCGCTGGATGTCGGCGATCGCGAGGCCGCCGCCGCCCCAGTCGAGATCCTGGATCATCAGCAGGTCCGGACCCGCGGCGGCGACGCGCGCCATCGCGTCGTCGATCTCCCGGCCGCTCAACCCCGCCGGCACCTGGCAGCAGATCCCGTCGGCGCCGGCCTGGCGCGCGAGCCGAGCGAGCGCCTCGCGCTCTTCGGCATCGGGCGAGGTCACACTCACGATCACAGGCACGCGCCGGGCCGCCGTTTCCACGGCGATGCGGGCGATGCGCGCCTTCTCGTCGCGGGTGAGGCTCGCCTGCTCGCCGGCGACGGCGATCAGCAGCATGCCCGCGACGCCGGCCTCGATCGATCGCGCCACGAGTCGCGCGACCGCCGCCTCGTCGACGCGGCCGTCGCGGTCGAATGGCGTGTTGAGGCTGGGCACGATGCCGCGCATCGCGATCGGGCAGGGGTCCGGCGCGATCATCGCGTCCGCCTCAACGCGAGATGACGGACAGCGTCAGGCGCGAGCGATGGTTCGCGCCGACATGCACGGTGTTGCGCGCAGGGACGCGCTGGGTGTGGCGGCCGAGCGGTTCGCCGGTGCTCGGGTTGACGTCGAAATGCGGCCAGCTGCTGGACGCGACGTCGACGCGGATGCGGTGGCCCTTGGCGAAGAGATTGGCCGTCGGAGGGAGCAGGATCTCGATTTCGTAGATCGCGCCGGGCTCCATCGGTCTGGCATCCGCCGATCCCAGCCCGTCGCGGAAGCGCATGCGCAGGATCGCCTCGCCGAGATTCATCTGGAATCCTTCGGGATCGTCCATCGTCGGCGGGTGGACGTCGATAAGCTTGGCGACGAAGTCGGTGTCGGGCGCGCTCGAGCTCACGAACAGGCGCAGGCTCGCGGGGCCCGCGATCTCGATCGGCTCTGCGAGCGGCGCGGTCTGGAAGACCTGCACGTCGGGACGCTGGGCGAGGAGCGGGTAGGGCGCCTTGCAGCCGAGCAATTCGGGCCGTTCGCGCTGATGCATCGGCCCGTCGGGCAGGATCGCGCGCATCCGGGCGCGACCCGAGATGTAGGCGGGATCACAACCCTCGGGGATCGGGGCCCACTCGAAGAAGGCGGCGACGGCGGCGCCGATCGTCGGCACCGGGTTGGCTGGATCATGGGTCCAGGAGACCGTCGCATCGCGGACATCCGTCGCACGCGTCACGAGCGCGCCATTGCCGGTAAGGTGGAAATCGGTCGGCGCCGCCTCTCGCGGCGGCCACGCCGTCGCGCTCATCCAGCGGCCGCCATGGCGCAGATGGCCGCCCGCGCTGCGGCCGCCTTCGCCGCCGCCCATCACGAAGAGCCGCACCGGCGGATCCGCCTCGACGCCGGTCGGGGCGTCCTTGAGCCAGCGGTCGAACCAGCGCAGGCGCTCGCGGTTGTAGACGTCGTAGCCCCAGGCGGCTTCGGCGCCGAACTCCACCTCGGCCACGCGCGAGGCGCCGCCGCGCATGCCGCCGTGGTTCCACGGGCCGACGACGAGGCGCTGCGGCGAGCGGCTGCGCTTCGCCATCTCGGCGAACTGCCAAGTCACCTCGGTCACGAAGCAGTCGTACCAGCCGCTCGAGAATACGGTCGGCACGTCGGCGTAGCGGTCGAGCTTGCTCGCCTGGTCGAGCACCTCCTCGCGCCACCACTCGTCGAGCCCGTCGAAGTTCTGGTAGCGCATCAGCACGGCTTCGAGATTCGGCACGGCGGCGAGCGGCGTGTGCCCGCGCTTGTAGGGCATGCGCTGCAGGAACTCGCGCATGCCCATCGCGCCGTCCTCGATCGCCTTGCGCGCGACCGGATCGTCGCGGATCTCCGCCGCGTCGTAGGCGTGCAGGAACAGCGCCGGCACCATGTGAAGGCGCTGCGCGCCGCCGCTGCGCGACTCCCAGCCATGCGCGGTGATCGGCGCGACGTCGACCCATAACGCCTTGAGCGCGGGCGGTCGATGCAGCGCCGCGACGTTCTGCACGCAGCCGCTGTGCGAGCTGCCGACCATGCCGACGCGGCCGTTCGACCAGGGCTGCGCCGCGAGCCACGCGATCGTGTCGGCGCCGTCCAGGCCCTCGCGCGCATTGGCGCGATGATGGTAGTCGCCGGTGCCCTCCGAATTGCCGCGCCCGCGCAGATCCTGGATCGCGACGACGTAGCCGCGCCTGGCGAAGTGCTTGCCGACCGGCTCGACCTGCATCACCGGGTTGGACTTGTCGTAGGACGTGCGCGTCAGCAGGACGGGAAAGCGGCCCGGTGCGGGTTCGCCGTTGGGCAGCGCGGGGCGGTAGATGTCGGTGGCGAGGCGGACGCCGTCGCGCATCGCCACCATCACGTCGAGCGAGACTGCGACGTCGTGCAAGTCGGTCATGCGGCTTCCTCCGGTGGCTGCATCGCCATGGGGGACGATAACCGCAGCCGCCGGATCCCTTCACCCTCTCTCACACTCGCCGTCGGCGGCGAGATCGATCGGGCTGCCCCGAGTCAGCTCCGGCGCACGCGGTAGCCGAGGTCCCTCAGGAGGGCGGCGAGGCGCTTGCGGCCGGCGCCGTTGAGCGGAGGGCTCGGCGGCAGCGGCTCCCCGACGTCGGGTCCGATCATCCCGAGCGCCGCCTTCATCACGCCGCACCAATGGACGCCGACGCCCCCGCGCGTGTGCGACTCGAACAGGAAGCGCATGAGCGGCGCCAGCTTCGCCCAGAGCAGCCGTGCGGTCTTCAGGTCGCCGTTGCGGCTGATCGCGACGTAGAGCTCGTTGGCCGCGCGCGGCGTGATGCTCGGAATTCCGGAGATCCATCCGTGCGCGCCGTGGCTCAGGCCTTCGAACGCGACGTAGTCGATGCCGGCATAGACCGGCATCCGCCCGCGGGTCGCCTGCATCAGCTCGACCATGCGGTCCGGCATGAGGTTGGAGAGCTTGATGGCGGCGATCGCCTTCTCGTCGAACAGCTGCTTGAGCTGCGCGGTGTCGAGGTCGACGCCCGTGCCGGCGGCGTTGTGGTAGAGCACCGTCGGGATCGACACCGCATCGGCGATGCGCCGGTAGTGGTCCATGACCGCCGGTCGCGTCGGTCCGCCGTAATAGGGCGGCACGATCAGCAGCGCGTCGGCACCGGCGCGCTCCGCATGTTTCGACAGATCGATGGCGATGCGGGTGGCGTAGTGGTGCGTGCCGGCCATGATCGGGACGCGGCCGGCATTCGCCTCGATCACGGCGTCGAGCACGCGCTTGCGGTCCGCGGATTCCATGGCGAAGAACTCGCCCGCGCTGCCCAGCGGAGAGAGGCCGGCGACGCCCTCGCCGATCAGCCATTCGATATGCGGCTTGACCGCCCGCAGGTTCAGCGCGCCGTCGCGGGTGAACGGCGTGACCGACGAGGCGACGATTCCCGGCGGTATCGGATTTCGTTTCGGCATGACCTGTCCTCCCCCTGGAGCCTTGGCGAGGCGAACGATCCGGCTGCCCAACCAATCAATCAATATCAATCTTCATAATATTGTTTGACACGAAATTGCCGACCACGGTCTAGTCGTCGCGTCGTCGGGAAACGTGCGATCGCACGGATATCGGGTCGGCGACGCGGGGGAGGAAATCGATGACGGCATTCATTCGCGCACCGCGCGTCATGGCGGCTGCTTTCGCGGCGGCGATCACGGGGGCTGCGGTCCTGTTCGGCACGACACCGGCGGCGGCGCAGCCGGCCAAGCAGACGGTGCGGTTCGGCACCGCGGCCATCGGCGGCGATCTGCCGGTCGAGATGATGTACGTCTTCAAGGAGTGGGTCGACCGCTCCGCGCCGGGCGAGTTCGACTTCCAGATCCATCACACCGGTACGCTCGTGCGCCAGGGGACGGAGATCGTCGCGCTGCAGCGCAACTCCGTCGAGATGAGCATCCTCAGCTGGTGGGATATCGCCGATCGCATCCCCGAATTCGCGGTCCTGACCGTCGGCTACCTGTTCAAGGACTGGGGCCACGTCAAGGCGGCGATGGATGGCGACATCGGCCGCGAGTACAAGGAGCGCATCGCGCGCGATCTCAAGGTCCAGATCCTCGACTACTACTACGCGGGGGCGCGGATCGTGAATCTGCGCGAGGCACGCAAGGTCGAGACGCCCGATGATCTCAAGGGCGTGAAGCTGCGCATGCCCGGCTCGCCTGCCTTCCTGCTGATGGGCCGCGCGCTGGGCGCCAATCCGGTGCCCATGCCGCTGCCCGACGTCTATCTCGCGCTCAAGACCGGTACGGTCGACGGCCAGGACAACCCGATCTCGACCACCTATCGCGCCAAGTTCTACGAGGCGACCAAGCAGATCGTGCTCACCTACCATTCGATCCCGGCCAACATGCTGGCGATGAGCGACGGCGCCTGGGGCAAGCTGACGCCGCGTCAGCAGGCGATCTTCAAGGACGCCGCGCGGGCCGCGATGGTGTTCAACGACACCAACAAGTTCCGCGACGACGACGAGACGCTGGAGAAGATGCGCCAGGCGGGCCTCACGATCACCAAGCCGAACGTCGACGCGTTCCGCACGCAAATGCTCAGGATGTTCGCCGACTCGGAGTTCGTGAAGAACGCGCCTGCGGGCTGGCTCGACCGCATCGAGAAGCTGGCGCGCTGACGGCGACCGAGGAGGACGCCGCATGCGCGCCCGGCTTCGAACGGCGGCCGATGCGATCGGCGTCCTCGTCTTCTTCGTCGTCTTCGCGGCGATCAACATCCAGGTGTTCATGCGCTACATCGTCGGCCGGCCGATCAGCTGGAGCGAAGAGTTGCCGACGCTCGCCTTCTCGGTCGCCACGCTGTGGGCGGCCTCGTTCTGCCTGTCGGCGCGCGACCATATCGTCTTCGATCTCGTCCACGACGCCGCGCCGCCGTCGCTGCGCCGGGCGATGCGGCTCGTCGCGGGCGCGGTCGTGGCGGGTGTGCTCGCCCTCGCGCTCCCGGCGATCGTCGACTTCGCCGTCTACATGAAGGTCCTGAGCACGCCGATCCTGCGCATCCGCCTCGACCTCGTGTTCGGCTTCTTCGCGCTGTTCATCGCGGCGCTGGTCGTGCGCGCGGCGTGGGACGTCTGGCGGGCGCTCGTTCCGCCGCCGGTCCCGTGACCGGCCGCGCCCGTCCTCGAGGCCCGGACGCCGCATGTCGAACCAGCTCCTGACGCTCGTCGTCGCCTTCGTGGCGCTGGGGCTGATGCGCGTGCCGATCGGAATCGCCATGCTGGCGGCCGGCGTCGCGTATCTGCTGGTCAAGCGTGCCGATCCCGGCCTGGCCGCCGAGCAGGTGATGAACGCGATGCTGCAGTCCGACGTGCTGCTGGCGATCCCGATGTTCATCCTCTGCGCCCAGCTGATCGGCGTCGGGTCGATCGGCGACCGGCTGATGACGCTCGCGCAGTCGCTGGTCGGACGCGTGCCCGGCGGGCTCGGCCACGTCAACGTGCTGGTCAACGTCGTCTTCGCGAGCATGAGCGGCAGCGCGGTGGCCGACGCGGCCGGCCCCGGCGCGGTGCTGGTGCGGCTGATGCGGCAGAGCGGGTATCCGGCCGGCTTCGCGGCGGCGCTGACGGCTGCGGCGGCGACGCTGGCGCCGATCATCCCGCCGTCGATCCCGTTCATCCTCTACGCCGTGATCGCCAACGTCTCGGTCGGTGCGCTGTTCGCGGCAGGGATCCTGCCCGGCATCCTGATCGCCGTGCTGCTCATGGCGTCGGTGGTCTATCAGGCCAAGCGGCGCGACTTCCCGCGCGGCGAGGGCATTTCGCTGGCGGCGCTTCCCGGCGTGCTCGGCCGGTCGCTGTTGCCGCTCGGGCTCCCGGTCCTCGTGCTCGGCGGGATCCGGGTCGGCGCGTTTACGCCGACGGAGGGAGCGGCCGTCGCGGCGCTCTACGCGCTGCTCCTGGTCGGCGCGATCTATCGCGACGTCGGGTCGCGCGATCTCTACGAGTCGTTCCGGACCGCCCTGACGCAGAGCGCCTCGGTCATGACGATCATCATGGGCGCCTTCCTGATGAACTACGCGATCGCGGCGGAGCAGCTGCCGAACGCGATCGCAGCCCTGTTCCTGTCGCTCGACCTTTCGGCCACAGGCTTCCTGGTCGGCGTCATGGTGCTGTTCCTGATCCTGGGCTGCTTCATCGACACCACCGTGATGCTCCTCGTCCTCGTGCCGGTGCTGCTGCCGACGGCGCGCGCGCTGGGGATCGACCTCGTGCATTTCGGCCTGGTCGTCACCGTCAACATGATGGTCGGCATGCTGACGCCGCCCTACGGCGTGCTGCACTTCGTGATGGCGGGCGTGACCGGCATCCCGGTGCGCGACATCATCCGGGAGATCTGGTTCTTCTGCTGGGTCCTGCTGGCGGCGCTGCTGGCGCTCGTCTTCATCCCGGAGATCACATTGTGGCTGCCGCGCCATCTGGGCCTGATGAAATGAGCGCCGCCGCGGATCCCAAGCCGCCGGCGCCGAGTACACGCGACGAGGTGGTCGCGAGGCTGCGCGCCTTGATCGCCGACGCGGCGCCGGGCACGCGCGTCCCGACGGTTCGCCAGCTGATGGCGGAGTACGGCGTCAGCCAGCATCTCGTGCAGCGGGCGATGACCGAGCTGCGCGCCAAGGGAATGATCTCGAGCCATGTCGGCCGCGGCACGTTCGTCGGCCGCAGTGCCGCGGTGGTTCAGCGGCAGCGCAACGTGCTGACGCTGCTCTATCAGCATCCCTACGAGCGCGGTGATCGGATCGCGCGCCTGATCCATCAGCGCCTGTCGCGCGACGGGCACGGCTCGCTCGTCCTGACATACAGCGACGTCGCGCAGGTCATCGAGCTGCTGCGCTCGGGCCGTCGCTTCGATTCCTGCATCCTGCAGCCGCGCGGCTCCACCATGCCGGTCGAGCTGCTCGCGCTCCTGCGCCAGCGCTCCAATGCGCTGCTGATCGAGAGCCAGGTCGCCGAGCATCTCGACGTCGATGCGGTGTCCAACGATCCCCGGCGCGCGGTCTGCCTGGCCGTTGAGCACCTGCGCGGCCTCGGGCATCGCCGCGTCGCGTGGCTGACCGAGGCGAGCGGGAACTATTTCTTTCGGCGCACGGCGGAGAGCTTCGAGGCGTTCCGGGCCGGGGCCGGGATCGCTCCGGCGGATTGGCCGGTGATCCGCGCGCCGATCGACGCCCAGAGGCTGGGCATCGCCGACCTGGGCGCGTCGCTGCGCGCGATGATCGCCGCTCCGGGCCCGGACCCGATCACTGCAGTGGTCGTCGCCAGCTTCAGCGAAGGGCGCCCGATCCTGGATGCCTTCGCCGCCATCGGCCGGCGAATCCCGCAGGACGTGAGCGTCATCAAGATCGGCACGCCCGATCTGGAAGCCGACCATCTGCGGCGATTGTCGATCGTCGGCCGCCCCAGCACGCAGGCCGCCGAGACAGTGCTGCGCCGGCTCTACTGGCGCTGGGAGAACGCCGCTGCCCCGTTCGAGACCATCTACGATCCGCCGCTGCTGGCGCCGTTTGGCAGCACGGCTCCGCCGCATCGCGGCGCGGTCGCCGCCAAGCGCCGCAAAGGATGAACGACCCGATCCGGAGGACTGCTCCGGAGAAGTGCGACCGCGGCCGGGAGCTGCGCATCCCAGACGAGGAAGCAGCGCCGAGAATCAGGATCATGCGGCGAGGAGCGATCGGCAACGGCATCGCCGCGGCGGGCGTCGCCGGAATCCACGTCCGCGGCGCACACGCCGCGGGCAAGCTGTCGATCGGTCTCTGGGACCCCTGGGGCCCGGGCGCGAACGACGCGATGATGGCGTCCTGCAACGAATGGGCGGCGAAGGAGAAGGTCGACTTCCCGGTCGACTTCATCACCACCATCGGCGCGAAGCACCATCTCACCGTTGCCGCCGAGGCGCAGGCTCGGTCCGGCCACGACATGCTGGTGTTCATCGGCTGGAACGGTTCCGACCCTGCGCGACTTCTCGAACCGGTCGACGACCTCATGGCCGATCTCGTGAAGACCAACGGTGCTGCCAACCAGGCAGCAGAATACTTGGGGAAGGTCGGCGGCAAGCGGGTGGCGGTCCCCTGGGCGGTCATGAGCGCGATGAAGCCGCCCCGTTCGCGCATCGACCTGCTGACGCAGGATGCGGGCATCGACATCGTCGCCATGTATCCGGCCGATGCTCCACCAAGGGCCGGGTCCCGGACCCGCGACGCGCTTCTCGGGGCGACCGGGAAGTGCTTCGAGGCGGGTTTCCCGTTCGGGCTGCCGCTGGGGCAGTTCGGCGACGCCGTCGACTGGGTCGACGCGCTCTTCCAAGGGTTCGGTGCGCAGCTGGCGAAATCGAATGGCGACATCGTGTTCAAATCCGATGCCGTGAAGCAGGTCCTCGGGTACTCGAAGCGGCTGGTCCGGTGGCTCCCGGCATACGTCTTCCCGTGGGACGACGCGTCCGACAACCGCTGGCTCGTCTCGGGTCGCGGCACGCTGATCATGAGTCCGCCAAGCGGCTGGGCCGTCGCGGTCCGCGACACCCCGCATATCGCCGAGCGGTGCTGGACGCACGGCATGCCGGCCGGACCCAAGGGCGATACACGCCGTTTACGGCCAAGTTCGCCGGCATCTGGACCTTCGCGAAGAACAAGTCGGCGGCGACGAGACTGCCGCGCCATCTCAGCCTGCCGGGCGCGGTGGAGAAACTGGTCAAGGCGAGCAAGGGATACGACGCGCTCGTCACGCGCGAAGCTGACGACGTTCAAGACCTGGGTCGGGGTCGGCCCGCCGAAGGCCACGCTCTACCACTACCCGAATCCCTACAACCATCAGATCGCGGTGGCGCCGGCGCCGCCGAAGATCGCCAGTCAGACCTATGCCCAGGCGACGATGCCGAAGATCATCGCCCGCGTCGCGTCGCAGGCCGAGTCGATCGACACGTGCCTCGACTGGGCCCAGAAGGAGCTGCAGGGCTACAAGTGGAGCTGAGGGCGAGGTTGTCGCGCGGTCGCGACGGGGTGCGTGACCGCGCGGCGACGCGCGAGGGGAGGACGATATGGGACGCAAAGAAGGCGGGGCGCCGAGCCCGGTGGTCGCGGAGATCGACTTCGACAGGCCGGGGCGGCAGTTCGGCACGCTCCGCGTGCCCTCGTCGCGCAACGATTCCGGCTGGGGCACGATCGCGGTGCCGATCGTGCAGATCAAGGCGGGGCGCGGGCCGACGGTCCTGTTCACCGCGGGCAATCACGGCGACGAGTACGAGGGTCAGATCGCGCTCTCGAACCTCGCGCGCAAGCTCGACCCCCGCAGGGTGAGCGGCCGCGTGATCCTGTTGCCGGCGATGCATCTGCCGGCGGTGATGAACGGCACGCGCCTGTCGCCGCTCGACGGCCGCGACTTCAACCGCAGCTTCCCGGGCAATCCGCGCGGCAGCTTCGCGGAGGTCCTGGCGCACTTCGTCGACAGCCGGCTGCTGCCGCTGTGCGACTTCCAGATGGACCTGCATTCCGGCGGAATCGGGGCCGATCTGGTGCCCTGCGCGGCGGCGCATGCGCTCGACGACAAGGCGTACATGGCGAAGACGCTGGCGGCCGCGAACGCCTTCAACGCGCCGATCACGCTCGTGCTCCACGAGCCGAACGCCGGGCCGACGCTGCTCGCGGCGGCCGAGCGGCGCGGGATCCCCGCCCTGTCCTCCGAACTCGGCGGCGGCGCGCGGGTGAACATCGACGGCGTCGCCATCACCGAGCGCGGCGTGCGCAACGTGCTGCAGCACTACGGCGTCGTCGCCGGCAAGCCCGCGCCCGATCCGGTGCGCGGCCCGTCGCGCGTGATGACGGTGCCGGATCTCGACTGCTACGTCTTCGCGCCGCAGGCCGGACTGTTCCAGCCGGCCGATCCGATCGGCACGGTCGTCAAGGCGGGCCGGACCGCCGGATGGCTGCACTTCATGGACCAGCCGCGCCGCCCGCCGGCGCGGCTCGTCTACGGGACTTCCGGGCTGCTGTGGTGCGCGCGCCACCAGGCCCGCTGCCAGCGCGGCGATCCCGTCGCCGTGATCGCCAAGGACCTCTGATCCCCGCCGCCACAGACTCAGGAGACGACGCCATGACGGCCATCGCCCGGACCCTCTCGAACGCGCATTCCGATGCCGAGGAATGGCAGATGCGCTGCGACATGGCCGCCGTCTTCCGCGTCGCCGCGCGGCTCGGCTGGAACGAGCAGATCGGCAACCACAATTCCCTGATGCTGCCGGGCGACCGTCCGCTGTTCCTGATCAATCCGCGCGGCATGCTGTTCCAGGAGATCACCGCGAGCTCGCTGATCGTCTGCGACCTCGACGGCAACGTCGTGCGCGGCAAGGGCGAGCTGCGCAAGGTCGCCTTCCATATCCATGCGCGCATCCACCTCGCCAAGCCCGAGGCGGCCTGCATCGTGCACGTCCATCCGCAGTACCTGACCGCGCTGTCGATGCTCGAGGATCCGGAGTTCGTCCTCGCGCATCACGACAGCCTGATGCTCAACGACCGCGTCGTCTACGACCGCGACAGCTACACGCCGGCCGGCGACATCGAGGAGGGCGATCGGCTGGCGCGCGTGCTCGGCGACAAGTCGGTGATGGTGATGGCGCATCACGGCGTGACCACTGTCGGGCGGACCGTCCACGAGGCCTTCGACGAGTGCTACATCGCCGAGCGCAACGCGATGTATCAGATCACCGCGCTGTCGACGGGGCGCCGCCTGCGGGCGATCCCCGACCGCTTCCGCAAGGGCTACACCGGCCCGTGGGGCGACAAGGTCGACTCGCGCATGCATCTCGACGCCTGGCGCCGCGTGCTCGACCGCGACGAGCCCGACTACGCGACGTGAGCGGCCCGGGCCGCGGCGCCCCTGCGTCGGCGGGCGCCGCGTCCCGATCGGCGGCGCGCGTCGGCGCGCTCAGCCGCTGGCGGCGACGGAGCGCAGCAGGTCGAGGAGGGCCTGCGTCGGCTTGCCATCCTCGGGCACGCCGGCCGTGCGCTGGAATTCCTTGATGGCGTTGGTCGTGCGCTGGCCCGGGCGGCCGTCCGGCGTCCCCGGGTTGTAGCGCAGCTTCGCGAGCAGCGCCTGGATCTCCTTGATCGTCTCGCGCTGCACGAACTCTGGGGTGAGCGTGCGCAGCTTTGCCTGCGCACGCGGATCGCCGGCCGTCGCGGCAAGCTGGTAGTAGCTGCGAGCGCGGCCGAGGTCGCGGCCGACTCCGAGGCCGCCCTCGAAGATCTCGGCGAGCGCGATGTTGGCCTGCGGGATGCGCTCGGCCGCGCGCTCGAACCAGGTCACCGCCTTGTCGACATCGGCCTTCACGCCCCAGCCGCGCGCCAGCGCGACGGCGAAGTTGTACTGCGACGGCGGGTAGCCCTGCTCGGCGGCCTTCTCGTACCACTTGGCCGCCTCGTCGAGGTTCTGCTCGGTGCCGCGCGAGCGCTCGTACATCACCGCGAGATTGTGCTGGGCCGTCGGCATGCCGGATTCGGCGGCACGCTTGAACCACTTGAACGCCTCGCTCCAGTCCTGGTCGACGCCCTCGCCGGCGGCATAGCGCGCGCCGAGCGTGAACTGCGCCGCGGCGTCCCCGCCATTCGCGGCCTGCTTCAGCTCGCCGAGAGGGTCGTTGGGATCGATCGGCGGCGGCGGCGGCGGGAGCGGCGCAGCGGTCGTGTAGCCGGGCGCCGCGGGGGCCGGGCTCGCGACGGCGGGTGGCGGCGTTGCCGGAGCGGCCGGTGCCGGAGGCGCGGCAGGCGCGGTTGCCGTCGCGGCGGGCGGCGCCGGTGGCGCGCCGCTCGCCGCCGGCGGCGGCGCGGCCGTGGCGGGCGGCGCCGGAACGGGCGACGCCGGGGGCGGCTGGGCGGGCGTGGATGCCGGGGGAGCGACGGCGGCGGCGGGCGGCGTTGCAGCGGGCGGCGCCGCGGCAACCGACGGTCGCGGCGGCGTGGTGTCGACGTTCATCAGGATGACGAGGGCAGCGACACCGGCCAGCGCGATGCCGCCGGCCATGCCGGTGAGCAGGGTGCCGACATTGCTCGCCGGACGCGCCGTCGCGGCGGCGTTGATCGTCTTCGTCAACCATTCCGCAAGCGGCTCGTTCGCCTCGGCCGCCGCCTGCGCGGCACGGCTCTGCACCTTGGGGTCGATTCCGTCGATCCGCCACGCGGTCGGGGCGGCGAAACCGGACGCGGGCGCGGGCGCCGGTTTTTCGTTGCGCGGGGACGTCTCGGAGGGGGGCGAGTCGGTCATGGCGTTCTCGAAAAATCGGCCGGAACATACAGGGAAGGTCCAAGTGGGGACAGGCGTTATCCGCCGCCGGGTTGTGCGGTTGTCGCTCCCGGCGTTCGAGTGCTAATCACGCCCCCGTTGGGGCTCCCCCGAGCACAGAGGTTCATGTCCATGAGCGAGTTGGGTTCGACGCCAGGCAGCCGGAAGGTCGCCCTGATCACCGGAATCACGGGCCAGGACGGCGCCTACCTCGCCGAGCTGCTGCTGAAGAAGGGCTATGTCGTCCACGGCGTGAAGCGCCGGTCCTCGTCCTTCAACACCGCGCGCGTCGACCACCTCTATGCCGATCCGCACGAGCAGGGCGTGCGCTTCTTCATGCACTACGGCGACATGACCGACGCCACCAATCTGATCCGTCTCGTGCAGGAGACGCAGCCGACCGAGATCTACAATCTTGCCGCCCAGAGCCATGTGGCGGTCAGCTTCGAGACCCCCGAGTACACCGCGAACGCCGACGGCATCGGAACGCTGCGCCTGCTCGAGGCGATCCGCATCCTGCGCATGGAGAAGTCCGTGCGCTTCTACCAGGCGTCGACGTCGGAGCTCTACGGCCTGGTCCAGGAGCGCCCGCAGCGCGAGACGACGCCGTTCCGCCCGCGCAGCCCCTACGCCGCCGCGAAGCTCTACGGCTACTGGATCACGGTGAACTACCGCGAGGCCTACGGCATGTACGCCAGCAACGGCATCCTGTTCAACCACGAGGGGCCGACGCGCGGGGAGACCTTCGTCACGCGCAAGATCACGCGCGCCGTCGCGGCGATCCATCTCGGCGTCCAGAAGAAGCTCTATCTCGGCAATCTCGACGCCAGCCGCGACTGGGGCCATGCGCGCGACTACGTCGAGGGCATGTGGCGCATCCTGCAGCATTCCGAGCCGGACGACTTCGTTCTCGCGACCGGCGAGACCCACACCGTCCGCGAGTTCGTCGAGAAGGCCTTCGCCGAGATCGGCCGCCCGATCTCCTGGCGCGGCAAGGACGTCGAGGAGAAGGGCGTCGACCGCAAGACCGGCGAGGTGCTGGTCGAGATCGACCCGCGCTATTTCCGTCCGACCGAGGTCGAGTTCCTGCTCGGCGATCCGGCGAAGGCGAAGGCGAAGCTGGGCTGGTCCCACACGACGAGCTTCGGCGACCTCGTGAAGGAGATGGTGCGCAGCGACCTCGACGTCGTGCAGCGCGAGCACAACGCGATGGGCCGTCGCGACACATCGGCGTGACCCGACGGCGGGCGCGGGCCCCCGGGGCGGGCGAGGCGAGAGGACAGCGATGAGCACGTTCGACATCAAGGGCAAGCGGGTCTGGGTGGCGGGCCACCGCGGCATGGTCGGCTCCGCCGTGGTCCGGCGCCTCGCCGGGTCCGGCGCCGAGGTCATCGTCGCGGGCCGCGCGGACGCCGACCTGGTCCGCCAGGACCAGGTGGAGTCGTGGATGGCCAAGTCGCGACCGCAGGCGGTCGTGCTCGCCGCGGCGCGCGTCGGCGGCATCGTCGCCAACGACACCCGGCCCGCCGAGTTCATCTACGAGAACCTCATGATCGAGGCGAACGTCATCCACGCGGCGTGGAAGACGGGCGTCGACAAGCTGCTCTTCCTCGGCTCGACCTGCATCTATCCGCGCCTCGCGCCGCAGCCGCTCAACGAGGACGCGCTGCTCACGGGGCCGCTCGAGCCGACCAACGAGTGGTACGCGATCGCGAAGATCGCCGGCATCAAGCTCTGCCAGGCCTATCGCAAGCAGCATGGCGCCCGCTTCATCGCCGCGATGCCGACCAACCTCTACGGGCCGCACGACAATTTCGACCTCAAGCACAGCCACGTCGTCGGCGCGCTGATGGTGAAGATCCATCGCGCCAAGCAGAGCGGCGCGCGCAGCGTCGAGATCTGGGGCACCGGAACGCCGAAGCGCGAGTTCCTGCACGTCGACGACTGCGCCGACGCCTGCGTCTTCCTGCTGCAGAACTACGACGCCGCCGACATCGTGAACATCGGCGTCGGCACCGACATGACGATTCGCGAGTTCGCCGAGACGCTGGCCAAGGTGATCGGCTGGTCCGGCGAGTTCGTCTACGACCGCGCCAAGCCCGACGGCACGCCGCGCAAGCTGGTCGACACCGGCCGCATCAACGGGCTGGGCTGGCGCGCGCGGATCGGCCTCGAAGACGGCCTGCGCGACGCCTACGCCTGGTTCCTCGCCAACGCGCCCGAGGCGAAGAGCGCCGCATAGCGATCCGCCGCGGCCCGCTGGGCTTCGGCGTCCATACCGTCTATCGTCCGTCGCATGGAGGCGGTCGCCCACTTGCCGCACGCCGCCTTTGGCGGCCCTGCGTCGGAGAGGGTGCGCCGGCGCGCGCTGCTGCGCGGCGTCGCCGCACTGGCGGTCGCGACGACCGGGGCGCGTGCGCAGTCGTCGCCGCGTGTCGTCGGCATCCTGATGCCCTATTCGCATGGCGACGTAATCGTCCAGGCGCGGGTCGACGGATTCCGGAACGCGCTCGCCGAGCTCGGCTGGCGCGATGGCGACACGGTGCGCTTCGACCTGCGCTGGCCGGGCGACGACCTCGAGAAGGTTCGTCGCGACGCCGCCGAGCTCGTCGAACGCGGCGTCGATGCGATCCTCACCACCGGCAGCCGCGTCGTGCCGATCGTGCAGCGGCAGACCCGGACGATCCCGATCGTATTCGTCGGCACTTCGGACCCGGTCGGGCAGGGCTTCGTCGCCGCTCTTGCACGGCCCGGCGGCAACACCACGGGGTTCTCCCTTTTCGAGTTCGCGGGGGACTCCGCGCCGGTGATCGGCAAGATGCTGGAGCTGCTCCGGCAGATCGCGCCCGCCACGTCGCGCGCGGCGCTGGTGTTCAACCCCGACAATCCGGCGACGGCGATCTATGCCTCGACCTTCACCGCCGCCGGACGTGCCCTCGGTGTGGCGGCGACCGCGCTGCCGCTGCGGCGACCGGAGGACCTACGCGCGGCGATCTCCGCCTTCGCCACGACGCCGGGCGCGGGCCTCGTGTTCCCGTCCGATCTGACGCTGCTCGCCAATCGTGCGCTGGTGACCGGCCTCGCCGCCGAGCTTCGCGTGCCGGCCATCTTCGCCGACACGGCATTCGCCGTCGCCGGCGGCCTCGCCGCCTATTCGCCGGACCGGGCCGACATGTTCAAGCGCGCCGCGCGCTACGTCGACCGCATCTTCCGCGGCGAGAGCCCCGGCGACCTGCCGGTGCAGCAGCCGACGCGCTACGAGCTGGTGATCAATCTGCGCTCCGCGGCCGGTCTCGGCCTCGTCGTGCCGCCGGTCGTTCTCGCGCTGGCGGACGAGGTCATCGAATAGGCGCCGCACCCCGCTTGCCGCGACCTCGATCCGGTCGCGCTCGTCATCGGCGCGTTCCCCCGAAGGCGCTGCGCGCCCGAGCCCGCTAGTCCTCGAAGCGTCCCCCGGCGTCGCGATTGCGTTCGTAACGCCGCCGGGTCGGAAACGGCGGCAGCCATGACTCGCGGCGGATGGTCCAGAGCTCGTAGGTCGGCGCCAGCAGATCGGGGGCGTCCAGGGATCCCAGATTCACCTCGATCTCGTCGCCGCTGCGGCCGAAGACCGTCGAGCCGCAGTGGGGACAGAAGTGCCGCCCCTTGTAGTCGCGCGTCTCGCCGTCGATCGTCACCGCCGCCTGCGGGAAGATCGCCGAGGCGTGGAAGAGGGCGCCGTGGTGCTTGCGGCAGTCGAGGCAATGGCAGATGCCGACGCGATAGGGGCGTCCCGACGCCGAAAATCGAACGCGGCCGCAAAGGCAACCGCCCGTGAATGACTGCATGACACGTCTCCTCGCGGCTCCGTGCGCGACCGACATCATCGGCGCGCAAGACGCCGACGAAGCGAGAACGGGGCGCTCGACGTCCGAGGGGCCGTCCCCGGGCCGCCCGGCCCCGGACCGTCCGGGCAGCGGCCGCCAGCCTACGCGAGGTCCGGGATCGGGGTCAGCGGCTTCTGGCCCGCGAAGTGGCGGCGCAGGTTCTCGAGCACCATGTCCTCGCAGTCGCGCCAGGTCTCGGCCGTGCTGCCGGCGATGTGCGGCGTGAGGACGGCGTTGTCGAGCGCGTGGAAGGCGGGATCCATGCTCGGCTCCTCGACGAACACGTCGAGCCCGGCGCCGGCGATCGACCTCGATCGCAGCGCGGCGAGCAGCGCCGCCTCGTCGATGATGCTGCCGCGGGCGATGTTCACGACCACGCCCTCGGGCCCGAGCGCCTCCAGCACCTTGGCGTCGACGAGGTTGCGCGTGCCGGCGCCGCCCGGCGTCGCCGTGACGATGACGTCGGCCCAGCGCGCGAGCTCGAGTACGCTGTCGAAGAAGCGATACGGCACGTCGGCGCGCGGCTTGCGGTTGTGGTAGCCGATCGGCATGTCGAAGGCGGCGGCACGACGGGCGATCTGGATGCCGATGCGGCCGAGCCCGACGATCCCGAAATTGCGCTGCGAGGCGCGGTGCGCGAGCCCACCGAGGCGCCCGGTCGGCCAGTTGCCCGCGCGCACGAAGCGATCGCCCTCGACGACGCGGCGCGCGACGGCGAGGTAGAGGGCCATCGCGTGGTCGGCCACGCAGATGTCGGTCAGGCCCGGGGTGTTGGTGACGACGATGCCGCGCGCCCGGCAGGCGGGAATGTCGACCTTGTCGTAGCCGACGCCGAAGCCGGCGACGAGCCGGAGGTGCGGCAGCGCCGCGATCTGCGCGCTCGAGATGCCGCCGCCGCCGGTCGTGACCGCGGCGCTGGCGTCCTTCGCGCGCGGATCGTCGATCGTGACGACGTCGAAAATCCCGGCGAGCTGCGTCACGAAGGCGTCGCGCAGGCCGCCGAGATCGACCAGCAGCTCAGCCATTGGAGAGATTCCGGCGCAGCGAGGCGAGGACGGCATCGACTTCGGCCTCGGTGGCGTCGAAGCGGCAGACGAAGCGCGCCATGTCGGCGGCGCGGCGGAAGAAGCGCACGCCGTCGCGTTCGAGCCCGTCGATCACGTGCGCGGGGGCCTTGAGGAAGATCTCGTTGGCCTCGATCGGCGCCCACAGCGAGGCGCCCGGGATCGTCTTGAGTCCCGCATCGAACCGCGCGGCCATGGCGTTCGCGCGCCCGGCATTCCGCAGCCAGAGGTCGTCCTCGACATAGGCGAGCAGCTGCGCGGCCGCGAAGCGCGCCTTCGACCAGACGTGGCCGGCGCGACGGACGTGCCACTGGATGGCGGGCGCCGCCGCCTCGTCGAATACGACGATCGCGTCGCAGAGCAGGCCGCCGTTCTTGGTCATGCCGAAGGACAGGACGTCGACGCCGGCGCGCGAGGTGATGTCGGCGGGCTTGCAGCCGAGCCGCGCGATCGCATTGGCGAACCGGGCGCCGTCCATGTGGATCTTCAGGCCGTGCCGCTTCGCCGTGGCGGCGAGCGCGCGGATCTCGTCGACCGCGTAGACCGCGCCGAGGTCGGTCGCCTGCACGATGTTGAGCGATGCCGGCTGCGAGCGGTGCATCAGGCCCTTGCCCTGTGCCGCGATCGCTTCCTCGAGCGCGGCGGGATCGACCTTGCCGTGCGGTCCTGCGACCGGGACCAGCATGCCGCCGCCGCTGAAGAAGCCGACCGCATTGACCTCCGAGGTCAGGATGTGGGCCCGCTCCTGGCAGAACATCGCGCCGTGCGAGGGGGTGATCGCGGCCATCGCAAGGGCGTTGGCGGCGGTGCCGGTCGCGACCGGGTAGACCTTCACCTTGGCCTCGAACAGCTCGCCGAAGCGCTTCTGCAGCTCGAGCGACCAGGTGTCGCCGCCGTATCCGGTGGCGGTATCCCGATTGGCGCGCGCCAGCGCCTCGATGATCTCCGGCGCCACGGCGCCGACATTGTCGCTGCGGAAATCCGGACCGTGCTGCGGCGGGCGCATCTCGTTCATCTTTGCTTTTCCTGGCCTGCAATCCCGTGAAGACGAGCGGACCCTAACGGCCCGCCCCGGCCGATGCTAGCCTGTGTTCCACACGAGGAAACGCGCGAGAGGATCCGGATGCCGACCGAGCCGAAGATGTACCTGAACGGGAAGATCGTCGACTACGCCGACTGCAAGATCCACGCCTTCGCGTCGGTCGTGAAGTACGGCACCGGCGTATTCGAGGGTCTGCGCGGCTACTGGAACGACGATGCGAAGCAGCTCTACATCTTCCGCCTGCGCGAGCACATGGAGCGGCTGCGGTTCGGCCTCAAGGCGATGCGCTACGCCGACATCCCGCCGGCGGCCGAACTCGAGCAGGCCATCCTCGAGGTCAGCCGCGCCAACGGCATCCGAGCCACGACGCACTACCGGATGATCGCCTTCCTCGACGGCGACGACGAGCTGTCGACCACCGGGCCGACGGGTATCGTCGCCGGCGCCGTCGTGCGCGGCAGC
>JAEULA010000095.1 GCA_016793165.1 Alphaproteobacteria bacterium
CTGCAGTTCCTGGACCTGATCCAGGAGGGCAACATCGGCCTGATGAAGGCGGTCGACAAGTTCGAGTACCGCCGCGGCTACAAGTTCTCGACCTACGCGACGTGGTGGATCCGGCAGGCGATCACGCGCTCGATCGCCGACCAGGCGCGTACGATCCGCATCCCCGTGCACATGATCGAGACGATCAACAAGCTGGTGCGCACCTCGCGCCAGATCCTCCACGAGATCGGCCGCGAGCCGACCCCCGAGGAGCTGGCCGAGAAGCTCGGCATGCCGCTCGAGAAGGTGCGCAAGGTCCTGAAGATCGCCAAGGAGCCGATCTCCCTCGAGACGCCGATCGGCGACGAGGAGGATTCGCATCTCGGCGACTTCATCGAGGACAAGAACGCCGTCCTGCCGGTCGATGCCGCGATCCAGGCGAACCTGCGCGAGACGACGACCCGCGTGCTGGCGACGCTCACGCCGCGCGAGGAGCGCGTGCTGCGCATGCGCTTCGGCATCGGCATGAACACCGACCACACGCTCGAGGAGGTCGGCCAGCAGTTCAACGTCACGCGCGAGCGCATCCGCCAGATCGAGGCGAAGGCGCTGCGCAAGCTCAAGCACCCCTCGCGCTCGCGCAAGCTGCGCAGCTTCCTCGACACCTGATCGCGCCGCGGGGCGCACGACATCAGCCGGGGCCTGCGCCAGCGCGCGGGCCCCGGTTTTCGTTTGGGCCCCGGCCGGTCGCGAGGCAAACTCCGCCGCGGTGGGCCTGTAGCTCAATGGTCAGAGCGCGCCGCTCATAACGGTGTGGTTGCAGGTTCGAGTCCTGCCGGGCCCACCAGCCACGTCGGCGACGGCCGCCGCTCCGCGCCCGACCTGCCGCTCCCCTCATCAATTCGCCCGTCGCCGCGGCCGTTGCGCAAAGGCCCGGCATGCGACGGAAGGCCGCGTGTCGACGGCAGCCGGCCCGAGGTCGCGGCGCACGGCCCCGCACGCTGGACAGACGTTGCGAATTGTCGTTCCGTAGCGCATCGGCGAACAGCAAGCGGAGCGCACCGGAGCCATGTGTGGAATCGTCGGACTGTTCGCGAAGAAGCCTGCCCTCGAGAAGAAGCTCGGCGGGCTGCTGACGCAGATGCTGGTCGCGATGAGCGATCGCGGGCCGGACAGCGCCGGCTTCGCGGTCTATCGCAGCGGCGTGAAGCGCGCGCGCGGCCGGAAGCGGCAGCTGAAGTTCACGCTGCATCACCCAGACCTCGACTACGACTGGGGCGCGGTGAAGCGCGCGGCGGCCAAGCGGTTCAAGACACCGGCGACGCTGGATCGCCGGAGCAACCACGCCGTGCTGGCGCTCACCGCCGACGCCGCGGACGTCGCGGCCTGGATCACCGCCGCCCACCCGGAGCTGCGCCTGATGGGCTGGGGCGAGCATATCGAGGTGTTCAAGGACGTCGGCTCGCCCGCCTCGGTGGCGGAGCGCTTCGGGCTCGCGCGGCTCGACGCGACGCACGCGCTCGGACACACCCGCATGGCGACCGAGAGCGCGGTGACCACCGAACACTCGCATCCCTTCTCGGTCGGCGCCGAGCTCTGCCTCGTGCACAACGGCTCGCTCTCCAACCACAACCGTCTGCGCGGCCAGCTGCGCCGCCAGGGCATCACCTTCCGCACCGACAACGACAGCGAGGTCGCCGCCGGCTATTTCGCTTGGCGCCTCGGCCAGGGCGCCTCGCTGAAGGAAGCGCTCGAGGCGGGCCTCAAGGATCTCGACGGCTTTTTCACCTTCGCCGTCGGGACACCCGACGGCTTCGCCGTCGTTCGAGACGCAATCGCATGCAAGCCGGCCATGCTGGCGGAGACCGCGGACTGGGTCGGCATGGCGTCGGAGTACCGGGCCTTCGCCGGCCTGCCCGGCATCGCCGACGCCCGCATCTGGGAGCCCGCGCCGTCGACCGTCTATTCCTGGTCGCGCCACTGATCCGATGCCGTCTCTCGACCTGAACGTCGCGAAGCTGCGCGAAGTGAACGCGCGGCTGCACGCCCTGCCGCCCGGCACCAACGAGCGCGCCTGGACGCTGGCCAATCCCGAGGGCCGCCATTCCATCGCCGTCGGCCTCGACGCGCCGCTCGACGTCACCGTCGCCGGCCATGTCGGCTACTACTGCGGCGGCATGAACAAGCAGGCTTCGATCACGATCGAGGGCCACTGCGGCACCGGCGTCGGCGAAAACATCATGTCCGGGACGATCCGCGTGCGCGGCAACGCCTCGCAATCCGCGGGCGCCTCGGGTCGGGGGGGCCTGATCGTGATCGAGGGCGACGCCTCGGCGCGCTGCGGCATCTCGATGAAGGGGGTCGACATCGTGGTCGGCGGCTCGGTCGGCCACATGAGTGCCTTCATGGCGCAGTCGGGGCGGCTGGTCGTGTGCGGCGATGCCGGCAGCGACCTCGGCGATTCGATCTACGAGGCGCAGATCTTCGTCGCCGGCAAGGTCGAGAGCCTCGGCGCCGACTGCGAGGAGCAGCCCATGCGCTCCGAGGATCGCGAGGCGGTGGCCGCCCTGCTCGCCCGCGCCGGCATCAAGGCGGACGTGAAGCGCTTCCGTCGCTACGGCTCGGCGCGGCGCCTGTACAACTTCCACATCGACCACGTCGACCAGTACTGAACGTCCCGGCCGCATCGCAGACAACGTGAGCTCATGACCGACCGCCGCCCGCCGCCCGTCCGCGCCTCCGCCGCCTTCCCGCCGGAGGTCATCGCCGAGATCCAGCGCGCCGCCGACGAGGGCATCTACGAGATCCGCGGCCTCGGCACCAAGCGCAAGCTGCCGACCTTCGACGACCTGCTGCTGCTGGGAGCCTCGATCTCGCGCTATCCGCTCGAGGGCTATCGCGAGAAGTGCAGCACCGACGTGGTGATCGGGACGCGCTTCGCAAAGAAGCCGCTGCACCTCAAGATCCCGGTCACGATCGCGGGCATGAGCTTCGGCTCGCTCTCGGCGAACGCGAAGGAGGCGCTCGGCCTCGGCGCCACCGCCGTCGGCACCTCGACGACGACCGGCGACGGCGGCATGACGAACGAGGAGCGCGAGGCGTCGAAGCTGCTCGTCTACCAGGTGCTGCCGTCGCGCTACGGCATGAACCCGGACGACCTGCGTCGCGCCGACGCGATCGAAGTCGTCATCGGCCAGGGCGCCAAGCCCGGTGGCGGCGGCATGCTGCTCGGCCAGAAGGTGACCGAGCGCGTCGCGGGCATGCGCGACCTGCCCGCGGGCATCGACCAGCGCAGCGCCTGCCGGCATCCCGACTGGACCGGCCCGGACGATCTCACGATCAAGATCGAGGAGCTGCGCGAGATCACCGACTGGGAGAAGCCGATCTACGTGAAGGTCGGGGCCTCGCGGCCGCGCTACGACGTCCAGCTGGCGGTCAAGGCCGGCGCCGACGCGATCGTGCTCGACGGCATGCAGGGCGGCACCGGGGCCACGCAGGACGTGTTCATCGAGCATGTCGGGATCCCGACGCTGCCGGCGCTTCGCCAGGCGGTCGAGGCGCTGCAGGAGCTCGACATGCACCGCAAGGTGCAGCTGATCATCTCCGGCGGGATCCGCACCGGCGCCGACGTCGCCAAGGCGCTGGCGATGGGCGCCGACGCGGTGTCGATCGGCTCGGCGGCGCTGATGGCGCTGAACTGCAACCGCCCGATCTTCGAGGCCGACTATGAGGCGCTCGGCACGCGGCCCGGCTTCTGCCACCACTGCCAGACCGGCAAGTGCCCTGTCGGCGTCGCGACCCAGGATCCGACGCTCGAGGCGCGCCTCGATCCGCAGGCCGGCGGCCGGCGGATCCGCAACTACCTGTCGACGATGGTCCTCGAGGCGCAGACGATGGCCCGCGCCTGCGGCAAGTCGCATCTGCTCAATCTCGAGCCCGAAGACCTCGTCGCCGTGACGATCGAGGCCGCCGCGATGGCGGGCGTCCCGCTGGCCGGGACCGACTGGATTCCAGGACGAGCGGGGCCGCAGCTCTGACGTCCAGCACCGGAGGGGGGAACATGGCGGAGGGGTTGGGCACGATCGCGAAGGCGAAGGGGATCCGTTACTTCCTGATCTCCTATGTCGACCTGTTTGGCGCGACGCGCGCGAAGCTCGTACCGGCTGCCGCGATCGAGACGATGCAGCGCAACGGCGCCGGCTTCGCCGGATTCGCGACGCATCTCGACATGACGCCGGCGGACGCCGACACGCTCGCCATCCCGGACGCCGGATGCCTGATCCAGCTGCCCTGGAAGCGCGAGGTCGCCTGGGTTCCCGGCGACCTGGTGATGGCCGGCAAGGACGTCGAGCAGACGCCCCGCACCGTGCTCAAGCGCCAGATCGAGAAGGCCGCCAAGGCCGGGTACCGGATGAAGACGGGGGTCGAGTGCGAGTTCATCATGCTCGCCGCCGGCCAGCACGCGATCTCCGACCCGGCCGACACCGCGGCCAAGCCCTGCTACGACCAGCTGGCGCTGATGCGGCGCTACGACGTCATCGCCGAGATCTGCGACGCGATGCTCGAGTTGGGGTGGAACCCGTACCAGAACGACCACGAGGACGCGAACGGCCAGTTCGAGATGAACTGGGAGTATGACGATGCGCTCGTCACCGCCGACCGCCACGTCTTCTTCAAGTTCATGGTCAAGTCGATCGCCGAGAAGCACGGGCTGCGCGCGACGTTCATGCCCAAACCGTTCCTGTCGCTGACCGGCAGCGGCTGCCACGCCCACGTCTCGGTGTGGGACGCGAAGGGCAAGCGGAACCTGTTCGAGGACGCGAAGGGCGAGCTCGGCCTGTCCGCCCTCGCCTACCGGTTCCTCGGTGGCGTCCTGCACCACGCCCCGGGACTCACCGCGCTCTTCAATCCGACCGTCAACAGCTACAAGCGCATCAATGCCCCGGTGACGACGTCCGGCGCCACCTGGGCTCCGAACACGATCACCTACGGCGGCAACAACCGCACGCACATGGTCCGCATCCCCGAGCCCGGCCGCTTCGAGCTGCGCCTGGCCGACGGCGCGGTCAATCCGTACCTGCTGCAGGCGGGCCTGCTTGCCGCCGGACTCGACGGCATCGCCCAGAAGCGCGATCCGGGCCGTCGCCTCGACGTCAACATGTACACCGACGGCCATACGGTGAAGGGCGCCAAGCGGCTGCCCCTCAACCTCCTCGACTCCCTGCGCGCTTTCGAGCGGAACGACGGGCTGCGCGCGTCGCTCGGGCCGGCGTTCTCCGACGCCTATCTCAAGCTTCGCCACGCCGAGTGGAACGCCTATGCACGCCACCTGACGCAGTGGGAGCTCGACAACACGCTCGACTGCTGACGCGGGCGAGCGCCGACGGGCAGCGTCAGCCGGATTGCGCGCGAACGATCTCGGCGCCGTCGGCGAGCGCCTTGAGCTTGCCGAACGCGACTTCGCGCGCGAGATATTTCATGCCGCAATCCGGCGCGGCCACCAGCCGCTCTGCGGCAACGAACGGCAGCGCCGACCGGATGCGCTGCGCCACGATCTCGGGCGTCTCGACCACCGGCGTGCCGAGGCTGATCACGCCGAGCACGATCGTCTTCCCGGCGAGTTCGCGCAGCACGCCCAGATCGAGGGTGGGTTGGGCCGCCTCGATCGAGATCTGACTCGCCACGCAGTCGGCGAGCTGCGGCAGGAACGAGTAGCCGCTTGGCTTGTTGCTGACGAATTGTGCGTAGCCGAAGCAGAGATGCACGACCGTCGGACCGGGCACGCCGTCGAGGGCCCGGTTCAGCGCCTTCACGCCGTAGCGGACCGCCGCCTCCGGCCGCGCCTGCAGCCACGGATCGTCGAGTTGAACGACGTCGATGCCGGCGCGCTTGATGTCTAGCAGTTCGGCATTGACGGCGGCGGCATAATCCATCGCCATCGCTTCCTCGTCGCCGTAGAAATCGTCATGTGCCTGCTGCGCGAGCGTGAACGGGCCGGGGAGCGTGATCTTGGTCGCGCGATCGGTGTTCGCACGCAGGAACTGCGCGTCGCGCAGCTCGACCGGCACGCGCCGCCGGATCGGCCCCACCACGCGCGGCACCGGCGTCGACAGGCCCGTCCGTCCGATCGTCGTCGCGGGCCGCGCGGCATCGACGCCATCGAGCATGAGGGCGAAGCGGTTCGAGTAGCTCTCGCGCCGGATCTCGCCATCGGTGATGACATCGATGCCGGCGCGCTCCATGTCGCGGATGGCGAGGATCGTGGCATCGTCCTGCGCGGATTCGAGGAACTCGGGCGCCACGCGCCACAGCTCCGGCGCATGCACCCGCGGGACCCGGCTCGTGCGCAGCACCCCGCGATCGACCAGCCAGTCCGGCTGCGGATAGCTGCCGACCACGGTCGTCGCGATCGGTCCGATCTGCCTGGTCATGACGGTTCCTCGATGTTGTCGTCGGGAAACGGCTTCGCGGCGCCGTCGGGAAGCGGGATCTCGAAGGCGACCAGGGTCATGCAGACGAGTCCGTAATAGCCGAGGATGCCGACGAGATCGACGACGCCCTTTTCGCCGAGGCGCGCCGTCGCCTCGCGATAGGTGGCGGGCGCGACGCGGTGCTCGGTGAGCAGCTCGCGAGCGAAGGCATAGACGGCGGCCTCATCGGGATCACCGAGCCGCGGCGCACGGCCGCGACGGATCGCATCGAGCGCCTCGGGATCGAGGCCGGCGGCGACGCCGATCGGATGATGGACGTGCCACTCGAAATCGGCGCGCCAATGGGCACCGACGACGAGCAGCGCGAGTTCGCTCAGACGCGGCGGCAGCGACGTGGCGAAGCGGCAATAGGCGCCGAGCGCCTGTGCGTGATCGGCGAGCCCGGGGCTCGTGAGCCAGGCACGCAACGGGCCGACGACCGCACCACGAGGCCCGGCGACGATCGCGTCGTAGACCCGCCGCTGCTCGGGGTCGAGCTGGGCGGGATCGAGGTCAGGAAGCCGACTCATGGGACCCCGCATGTCGGGCCGCGCCAGGTTCGAGATCCTGCTGCGGCGGTCCCTGCCAGCGTCCGAGCAGTCCCAACGCACCGCCGACGATCCCTTGCCGGAACATCAGCACGCAGGCGACGAACACGACGCCCTGGGCAATCGTCACCAGGGCGCCGAACTCGGCAAGGTAGTTTTGCATGCCAACGATCACGACAGCGCCGACCACCGGGCCGAGCAGGGTGCCCAGGCCGCCGACCAGGGTGATGAGCACGACCTGCGCAGAAGTGGTCCACTCGACATCGGTGAGCGTCGCGAGGCGGAATACCGAGGTCTTCGCCGACCCCGCCAGACCAGCGATCGCCGCGGAGAGAGTAAACGCGAGGAGCTTGTGTCGGTCGACCCGATAGCCGAGCGAAATCGCGCGCGGTTCGTTCAAGCGAATCGCCTCGAGCACGCGGCCGAACGGCGAATTTACGGTCCGCGAGACCAGGGCGAAGGCGAAGAGGAACAGCCCGAGGACAAAGTAGTAGACGACGTACCGGTTGGAGAGATCGAAGACCCCGAACAGATGTCCTGCCGGCACCGCCTGGATCCCGTTCTCGCCCTCCGTCCACGGCGCCTGGACGGCGTAGAAATAGACGATCTGCGCGAGCGCGAAGGTGATCATCGCGAAATAGATTCCCTGGCGCCGGATCGCGATCCAGCCGAACGCGGCGCCGAGGAGGGTCGCGGCGGCGGTTCCGGCGAGAACGCCGAGCTCGGGTCCGAATCCCCAGCTCTTCATGGTGTAGGCCATCACGTAGGATGCGCTGCCGAAGAAGGCCGCCTGGCCGAACGACATGAGCCCGCCGTACCCGAGCAACAGGTTGAACGAGAGCGCGAACAGCGCATAGCAGAGCACCTGCGTGACGAAGAGCGGATAGAAGAGGAATGGCGCCGCAAGCGCGAGGGCCAGTCCGCCGACGGTGGCGAGAGCGACAACGCGCCGGCCGACGGGCACGGAATCGAGATTGAGATTGCTCGGAGACGCGTGCATGACGGTGCCGAAGAGCCCGGCCGGCTTGAGCAGCAGGACCAGAACCATGACCAGGAAGATCACCGTGCTCGACGCCTGCGGATAGAAGACCTTCGTGAGCCCCTCGATGATCCCGAGCGAGAAGCCGGCGACGATCGCACCGAGCAGCGAGTTCAATCCGCCGATCACCACCACCGCGAACACCACGGCGAGGATGTTCGCTCCCATCAGCGATCCGACCTGGTAGATCGGCGCGACCATCACGCCGGCCAGGGCGGCCAGGGCAACGCCTCCGCCATAGGTCAGCGTCACCATGCGCGGGACGTTGATGCCGAAGGCCTGGGTCAGGCCCGGGTTCTCGGTCGCGGCGCGCAGCGTCGCGCCGAGCCGCGTGCGCTCGATCACGAACCAAGTGCCGAAGCACACCGTTGTCGAGAACACGATGATCCACAGCCGATAGGCGGGCAGGAACACGAAGCCGAGCTCGAAGCCGCCGAGCAGAAGGTCGGGAATGTCGTAGGCCTGGCCCGACGTCCCGAATTGCTGCCGGAACGCGCCTTCGATCAGCAGCGAGAGCCCGAGCGTGAGCAGGAAACCGTAGATGTGATCGAGCTTGTAGACGCGGCGCAGAAAGACGCGCTCCAGGGCGATGCCGCTCAGCCCGACGATGACCGGCGCGGCGATCAGGGCCGGCCAGTAGCCGATCCCGAGATAGGTCAGAAGCAACCAGGCGCAGAACGCACCCATCATGTATTGGGCGCCGTGCGTGACATTGATGATGTTGAGAAGCCCGAAGATGACGGCGAGGCCAAGGCTGAGCATGGCCATGGCCGAACCGTTGATCAGGCCAATCAGGAGTTGCCCGACGAGCGCCGCGGCCGAGATGTCCATGTGTCGCGAGCGAGATCGCCGTGATCGGCCGCGCTCCGCGCCGTCGAGCGCGGAGCGGGCCCGAGCGTCGTTCCGCTCCCCCTCACTTCACCAGCGAGCAGGCGGGATCGAGCGGGCCGAATGCCTGCTCGGGGGACAGCGTGGTCACGAGCTTGTAGTAGTCCCATTCGCCCTTCGATTCGGAGGGGGCCTTGACCTGGAAGAGATAGACCGGATGCGTGACGCTGCCGTCGACGCGCACCTGGCCCTTGCCGAAGAGCGGATCGTCGACCGGGATCTCCTTCATTTTCGCCACGACGGCGCGTCCGTCCTTCGGATTGGCTGTCACCGCCACCGCCTTCAGGTAGTGGCGCACGGTGCTGTAGACGCCGGCCGTGTACTCGTTGACCGCGATGCGTTTGGGATGACGCGGATTGAACCGCCGGGCGAAGGCGCGGGTCTCGTCGTTGAGGTCCCAGTAGAAGGGTCCGGCCGTATAGAGCCCCTGCGTCAGGTTCAAGCCGGCGGCGCGCACGTTGTTGATGGTCAGGATGTTCGAGGCGATCTTCTGCCCGCCGCGCATCACGCCGAACTCCGCCGAGATCTTGAGGATGCTCGTGAGGTCGTCGCTGAAGCTCGCGACGCCGACCACATTGGCGCCCGATGACTTCGCCTGCAGCACGAAGGACGAGAAGTCGGTGGTGCCGACGGGATGCACGACGGTCCCGACGACCTTGCCGCCGAGTTTCTCGATGGCCTCGCCGGCGTATTTGACCGCGTCGGCGCCGAAGGCGACATCGGGTCGGATCCAGTACCACGTCTTGTTGGCGCCGGACTCCATCATGGATCGCGGGATCGCCGTGGCGCCGGCCCAGACGTCCTGGGTCCATCGCACCGTGTTTGGCGAGCATTGCGCACCCGTGAGCGCCAGACCACCGGAGCTCGACGGCATCAGGACGATATTGGCGTCGCGCGCGACCTGGTTGATCGCCAGCGAGATCGAGGTGTTGGGGATGTCGACGATCGCGTCGACCTGGTTCTGCTCGATCCAGCGTCGCGCGACGGCGACGCCGACATCGGGCTTCTGCTGGTGATCACCGGACAGGATCTCGATCTTCATGCCCGCGACGGTGCCGCCGGCATCCTCGACGGCCATTTGCGCGGCCAGCACCGAACCTGCGCCCATGATGTCTGCCGACACGCTGGACATGTCCGTCAGGACGCCGATCTTGATCACGCGCTCGACGGTCTGCGCGCTTGCCAACGCCAGCGGCAAGAAGACCGCCGCCGCACCGGCAATCAGCACCGGTGACGTGGTTTTCAGCCTCATTGTCGCCCCCTCCCAGGTGGTCGCGCCGTCCCCTATGCCGGTCGGCACGCTTCCAGCATCGCGCGAGCCAATGTGCAGCGGCGCGATGCGATCATTGTTGTCACAGCTGCCGGCGCTAGTCCAAAAAAAATACTTTCTATTGTTGATGCCGAGGATCGGCTGGGAGATAAGCGCATTGCATGAGCGCGGTCGCTCCCAAGCTCTTCATCGATCTGTCGCCGCCTAACGAAGGCGCCGAGCCCGGTGCGCGGACTCTGGCCTCCGCGGTCTATGCGCGCCTTCGCGTCGACATCCTCGCGTGCCGCCACCAGCCCGGCGAGAAGCTGCTGATCGCCGCACTCGCCAAGGGGTTCGGCGTCAGCGCCGTCGCGGTGCGGGAGGCGCTGTCGCGCCTGGTCGCCGACGGGCTCGTGGTCGCCGAGGACCAGCGCGGGTTCCGCGTGTCCAAGCTCTCGCTCGCGGACCTGATCGACGTCACGCATACCCGCATCGAGTTGGAATGCCTCGCCCTGCGGCGTTCGATCGATCGGGCGGACGCCGCGTGGCGCCGGAACCTCGAGGCGACCTGGCATGAACTCGACGCGGCCCCACATCTAGCGCCGGGCGCCGTCGACCGCCACCACGAGGCGTGGCCGCGCGCGCATGGCCGCTTCCACGCCGCCCTGATCGCGAATTGCGGTCTCGACTGGCTCATGCGCTTCCGCACCGTGCTCTACGAGCAGAGCGAGCGCTATCGCAGGCTTAGCCTCACCGTGACACGCACCGACCGCGATACGCGCGGCGAGCACAGGCTGATCTACGAGGCCGCGATGCGCGGCGACTCCGAAGCGGCCTCGCGCGAGCTGGCCGCCCATTTCGAGCGGACGGCCCAGATGATCGTTGCCGCCTATCCGGATCGCGGACAGTCGGAGCTTCTCTCGTCGAAACAGAGTGAACGGAGCTGATGCGATGACTGCCACTGCACCGCTGTTCGGCTGGATGATGGGCGCCGTTGGCGAAGACGGCGCCTCGGACGCGGAACTCTACCGCAACATGATGTCGGACGCCGATCTCGGCTACGCGCTCGGCTACGACGCGCCGTGGATCGTCGAGCATCACTTCTCGAACTACTATCCGACGCCGAGCCCGATGATCGTGCTGTCGCATATCGCGGCACGCTATCCGGATTTCGGCCTCGGCACGGCGGTCATCGTGACGCCATGGCATCATCCGCTGCGGATCGCCGAGGAGATCGCGATGCTGAGCCTGTTCTCCGAGGCCCCGCTGCGCATCGGTCTCGGTCGCGGCATGGCCCCGCTCGAGTACGAGGCCTTCGGCATCTCGCTGTTCGAGGCGAAGGACCGCTTCGAGGAGATCCGCGAGATCATCCGTCTCGCGCTACGCGGCCGTCCCTTCACCTACGCGGGCAAGCACTATCGGATCGACCGCGAGACGATCCTTCGTCCGACGCCGCGGATGAACAACGTGTCGTTCTTCGGTGCGATCAGCCAGCCGTCGAGCGCGGGCAAGATCGCCGATCTCGAGCTGCAGCCGATGATGACCGGCCAGGCACCGCTCGAGGAACAGCGCGCCATCCTTGACGCCTGGTCCGCGGCGACGCTGGCGCGCGGCGGCAACGCCGACGCGCTGAAGGTCGTCTCGCCGATCCTCATCATGGCCGACACCGACCGCGAGGCTCTGGAGTTGGCGCGCGAGTACGTGCCGCGCTGGTTCAAGCTGCAGGTGGAGCATTACGCGGCGGACGAGAAGCTCTACGGCAACGTCCCGTCCTATGCCTCCTTCGCCGAGACGTTCCGGCAGCGTGTCGCCAACTGCAATCCCGACAATCTCGGCCGGCTGTTCGAGGTGTCCCTGATCGGAAGTGCCGAGACCGTGTGCGCCCGGCTCCAGCGTTTCCTCGATGTGGGCTACAACTACGTCATGATCCAGCCCTCGCTCCCGGGCATGCCGCATCACATTCGGCAGGACTGGCTCACGCGGTTCGGTCGCGACGTGATGCCGAAATTCGGCGCGCAGCCGCGGCAGCGGCTCCGGACGGTGTCGCGTCTCGGCGCCGCCCGGTAGCCGGGCGACCCGTCGCATCGATCGGACGCGAGGTCGCCCGCGTGTCGTCCTACATCCTGGAGACGAGCGGACTGACCCGCGAGTTCAGCGGCTTCGTCGCCGTGAACGACGTCGCGCTTCGCGTGCGCGAGGGGCAGATCGCGGCGCTGATCGGGCCGAACGGCGCCGGCAAGACGACTTGTTTCAATCTGCTGACCAAGTTCCTGCAGCCGACCAGCGGCACCATCCGGTTCAAAGGCGCCGACATCACCGGGCTGGAACCCGCGCAGGTGGCTCGACTGGGCATCGGCCGCAGCTTCCAGATCTCGGCGGTGTTCTCGGGCATGACGGCGCTCGAGAATGTGCGCCTCGCGCTGCAACGCAAGCGCGGCGACTCCTACGACTTCTGGACCTCGACGCGACAGCTGCGCCGCTACGACGAGCGCGCCCTCGCCCTGCTCCATGATGTCGGGCTCGAACGTTGGGCGCGCACGCCGGCGGCGCGCCTGCCCTACGGACGCAAGCGAGCCCTCGAGATCGCGACCACGCTGGCGCTCGATCCGGAATTGCTGCTGCTCGACGAGCCGACCGCCGGCATGACGCCGGAGGACATCGAGCGTGTCGTGGCCCTGATCCGGCGCTTGCGGACAGGACGGACGATCCTGATGGTCGAGCACAATCTCCCGGTCGTCGCCGGGCTCTGCGACCACGTCACCGTCATGACGCGCGGCACGATCCTGGCCGAAGGCGACTACGCCAGCGTCGCCGCCAATCCCGAGGTGATCGCGGCCTATCTGGGATCCGACGATGCTTGAGGTCGCCGGGCTGGACGCCTGGTACGGCGAGAGCCATGTGCTGCACGGGCTGGATTTTGAGGTGCGGCCCGGCGAGGTCGTCACACTGCTCGGCCGCAACGGTGCCGGCAAGACCACCGCGCTAAAGTCGATCATGGGCCTGATGTCGCGGCGCGCCGGCAGCATCCGGTTCGACGGCCGCGAGCTGATCGCGTCGCGTCCGGACCAGGTCGCTCGCGCCGGAATCGCTTATTGTCCGGAGGAACGCGCGATCTACGCCAGCCTCAACGTCACCGAGAATCTCCTCCTGCCACCGGTGCTGGCGCCGGGCGGCCTCGATCTCCCGACGCTCTTCGCGATGTTTCCCAATCTCAAGGAGCGCGCATCGAGCCAGGGCTCGAAGCTCTCGGGCGGCGAGCAGCAGATGCTCGCCCTCGCCCGCATCCTGCGAACCGGCGCGCGGCTGCTACTGCTCGACGAGCCGACGGAGGGCCTGGCGCCGGTCATCGTACGCCAGATCGGCGCCGTCATCGCCGACATCAAGGCGCGCGGGTTCACCGTACTCCTCGTCGAACAGAATCTCCGGTTCGCCGCCAAGGTCGCCGATCGGCATTACGTGATGGAGAACGGCGCCATCGTCGACATGATCCCCAACGATCAGCTCGACGCCAACGCTGCGAGATTGCACGCGCATCTGGCGATGTGACTCCGCGCGAGGGTCGTGCCTGCTCACAGGCCGAGGCGGTCGCGCAGGCGGCCGTAGGCGACGCGTGCCGCGACCCCGGTCTTCCAGAACGCGTGGAAAGGCATCTCCTTGATCGTCGTGATCGGCATGTCGATCGCGGCCGGCGCGCCGCCGAGCACGCGGCGCGCGAGCTGCGGCCCCATCGCCGTCGCCATAGCGACGCCCCTGCCGTTGTAGCCCAGGCAGGCGATCACGCCCTCGGCGGGCTCGTGGATGTGCGGATAGTGATCCGCCGTCATCGCGACCTGGCCGTTCCAGCCGTGCGTGAAGCGCACGCCGCGCAGCTGCGGCCAGAGCTGCAGCGTGTAGTCGGCCAGAAACTGGAATGGCGCAACGCCGCTCGCGTCGGATTGCCGGCAGCGCCCGCCCATCAGCACGCGGTTCTGCGCGTCGAGCCGGTAGTAGACCGTGATGTTGCCGACCTCGTAGAGCGAGGCACGGCGCGGAAAGATGTCGCGGGCAACCGCCTCGGGCAGCGGTTCCGAGGCGACGATGCCGGAATAGACGGGCACGACGCTGCGGCGCAGACCGGGCCACAGGTCGTCGGTGTAGCCGTTGGTGGCGAGGATCACCCGCTCGGCGCGCACCGTCCCGGTCGGCGTCCGCAAATGCCAGACCCCGCCGTCGCGCCGCATCGCGGCCACCGGGGTCCCGCCATGGATCCGGGCCCCCGCCTGTTGGGCCGCCTGCGCGAGGCCGCGCGCATAGCCCAGCGGATTCACGTGGCCGCCGTTGCGGTCGAGGAAGCCGGCGCGATAGCGACGCGTCCCTGTCGTCCGCTCCATCGCCGCCTCGTCAAGCAGCTCGACCGGCATGCCGCGACGCTGGCCCTGCTCGTGGGACGTGCGCAGGCCCGCGACCGCGCTCGGCGTATAAGCCGCGCGCAGCGTGCCGGCCTGGCTCGCCTCGCAGACGATCTGGTGGCGGCGCACGAGGTCGAACACCACGTTCGGCGCGTCCCACGACATCGCGACCATGCGCCGGCCGAGCTCGGGGCCGAAATCCGCCTCGACCTGGTCGGGGTCGCTCTTGAGCCCCGGGTTCACCTGGCCGCCGTTGCGGCCCGAGGCGCCCCAGCCGGGCTCGTGCGCCTCGAGCACGGCGACGTCCGCGCCCTTCTCCGCCAGATGCAGCGCCGCCGACAGGCCGGTGAATCCGCCGCCGACGATGGCCACCGAGACGCGCGTGTCGCCGTCGAGAGGCGGCGATTCGATCGCGGGCCGCGCGGTCTCGGCATAGAGGCTGGCAGGCAGGGGCAGTCGAGCAGCCGCGGTCACGCAAGTCTCCCTGTTGGGACGGTGGGCGCTGCGATCCTAGTCCGGCTGCCGGCCGCGAAGCGACCGCGTCGTCGCGGCACGATCGCGCGGCGGCTCACATCCGCCGCGCGATCCGCGGATCGAGGGAGTCGCGCAACCCGTCGCCGACGAGGTTGATGGCCAGCACCGTGACCGCGAGGAACACGCCCGGGAAGAAGATGATCCACGGCGCGATCTGGAAGAAGCTGCGGCCGAGCGAGATGACGTTGCCCCAGCTGGGTATCTCCGGGGGCGTGCCGGCGCCGAGGAACGACAGCCCCGCCTCGGTCAGGATCGCCGAGGCGCAGACATAGGTCGCCTGGACGATCAGCGGCGCGAAGGTGCTCGGCAGGATGTGCCGGCGCATGATCGTCGCATGGCGCGTGCCGCTGGCGATCGCCGCCTCGATGTACGGAAGCTCGCGAACCGACAGCACGACGCTGCGCACGAGCCGCACGACGCGCGGGATCTCCGGCAGGGAGATGGCGATCACCAGGATCAGCAGGCTCGCCTTCATCAGCGCGATCAGCGCGATCGCCAGGAGGATCGCGGGGATCGCCATCAGCCCGTCCATGACGCGCATCACGATGGCGTCGACGCGCTTGTAGAAGCCGCAGAGGACGCCGATCACCAGGCCGAACGACGTCGCGAGCAGTGCGACGCTGATGCCGACCAGCAGCGAGATCCGCGCGCCGTAGACGACGCGGCTGTAGACGTCGCGGCCGAACTGGTCGGTGCCGAACCAGAACTGTTCGGAGGGCTTCTTCAGGCGGTTGATGGGCTCGAACAGGACAGGGTCGTCGGCGATCCAGGGTGCTATGAGCGCGACCACGACCAGCGCGACGAGCGTTGCCGCGCCCACGACGATCGTCTTGTTCCGGCGGATCCAGGTCGCCGTCGCCCCGCGGGGGCGCGGTCCGGCGGCGACGGCAGTGTCGGAGGTCGCGGCCATCGGCTCCGTCCTAGTACCGGATTCGCGGATCGAAGAAGGTGTAGCTGAGGTCGATCAGCAGGTTCACGAGCACCTTCGTGCCCGCGAACAGGATGATCAGGCCCTGGATGATCGGGTAGTCGCGCTTGAGGATCGCGTCGACCGTCAGCCGCCCGAGCCCCGCGATGTTGAACACGGTCTCGGTGATGACCACCCCGGAGATGAGCAGCGTGAGCCCGATGCCGATGACCGTGACGATCGGCACGGCGGCGTTCTTCAGCGCGTGCCGCAGCAGCAACCCGGTCGTGGCGACGCCCTTCGCCCGGGCGGTGCGGATGTAGTCCTCGGACAGCACCTCGAGCATGCTCGCGCGCGTGATGCGCGCGATCAGCGCCATGTAGACGAGGCCGAGCGCGATCGACGGCAGCGCGATGGAGCGCAAAGTCTTGTCGATGCCGCCGGCAAGCGGACTGTAGCCTTGGATGGGCAGCCAGCGCAGCTGGATCGCGAACACGTAGACGAGCAGATAGCCGATCAGGAACACCGGCACGGCGAAGCCGATCACCGAGATCCCCATGACGATCCGATCGACGGCGCTGCGCGCCTTCCAGGCCGCGACCACGCCGAGCGGCACCGCGAACACGACCGCGACGATCAGCGTCGAGACCGCGAGGACGAGTGTCGGCTCGAGCCGCTGCTGCACGAGGGTCGTGACCGGCAGGTTGGAGAAGATCGACGTGCCGAGATCGCCGCGCATCAGGTTGCCGACATAGATGAGGAACTGCTCCCAGATCGGGCGGTCGAGGCCGAGCTTGCGGCGCACGCCCTCGATCTCCGCCGGCGACGCCTCGTCGCCCGCGATGACCGCGGCCGGATCGCCGGGCGTGAGATGCAGCAGCAGGAAGACGAACAGCGCGACGACCGCCATCACCGGGATCGTCGCCAGCAGCCGGCGCAGGACGTAGGCGCTCATCGCCGACCCCTGCCCGACCCGGCGCGCGACCCGCCGACGCTCCCGCGCGGCGGCCGCCATGACGACACGGGCCCGCGCCTCGCGCCGCCGGCAATGAAAAGCCCCGCGCCGGCGGCGCGGGGCTCGAGGACGCGGGATTCGCTCGTCACTTCTTCTCGATGTTCCACATCGGCGGCAGCGACGGCATCGTGATGACGCCGGACAGCCGGTCCGAGCGGTACGCGACCGGGTTGGTCCATTGCGCGAACGAGATGTAGGGGATCTGCTCGTAGGCGCGCTTCGAGATCTCGACCGCGATCTGCTTCCGCTTGGCCAGGTCCGGCGCGAAGGCCCAGGAGGTGCGGATCTCCTCGAACTTGGGATCGCACGGCCAGCCGAACCATGCCTTCTCGCAGCCCATGGCGAGCGAGGTGTGCGTCATCGGGCTCGCCGAGTTCAGCACCGTCGTACCCGTGATGAAGATGTTCCAGCCGCCCTGCGCGGGCGGCTCCTTCTTCGCGCGGCGCGAGACCACCGAACCCCAGTCCATCGACTGGACATCCAGCTTGAGGAAGCCCGCCTTGCGCAGCTGCTGCGCGAGGACGAGCCCGGCCGGCGTGATGTACTGGTGATCCGTCGCCTGCAGGATCGTGATCGGCTCGCCGTTGTAGCCGGCCTCCTTAAAGAGCTGCTCGGCCTTCTTGTAGTCCTTCGCCGCCTTGTAGGGCTCGCTGCCCGCGTCGGTCTCCATGTCGACCGCGCATCCGAAATACGAGAAGCACAGCTTCTGGAGCTTCTTGTCGGCGGCGATCGTGTTGAGATAGTCGGCGTTGCTGATGATGTGGAGCAGCGCCTGGCGCGCCTTCACGTTGTTGAAGGGCGGATGGAGATGGTTCATCTGGATGATGCCCATCGTGCCCATCGCCGGATGCGTCTCCAGCTTGATGCCGGGAGTGCCCTCGAGGATCGGCAGGAAGTCCGGCTGCGGGTTCTCGAGGAAGTCGATCTCGCCGTTGACCAGCGCGGACTGCGCCGTCTGCGGATCCGACATCCACACGTATTCGACGCGGTCGACCTTCACGACCTTGCCGCCGGCGTGGCCCGAAGCCGGCTCCTTGCGCGGCACGTAGTCCTTGAACTTCGTGTAGACGGTCTTGCTGCCCGGGACCCACTCGTCGCGCTTGAAGGCGAAGGGGCCGGAGCCGACGACCTCCTGGATCTGCTGGAACGGATCGACCATCGCCTCCTTCTCGCGCATGATGAACGGCACGCTCGTCCCGGACTTCGCGAGCGTGTCGATCAGCAGGCCGTAGGCTTCGGTGAGTGTCCAGACGAAGGTCTTGTCGTCCTTCGCATTCAGCGACGCGGTGTAGCCGAACAGCGTCTTGCCGGCGCCGTCCCGCTTGCCCCAGCGCTGCATCGAGGCGATGACGTCCTTGGTCGTCACCGGCGAGCCGTCGTGGAACTTGAGGCCGTCGCGCAGGGTGAAGGTGTAGACCTTGCGGTCGTCGCTGACGCTCCAGCTCTCGACCATCTGCGGCTGCGGCTTGAGGTTGATGTCGCTCGAGAACAGCGTGTCGTAGACCATCAGCCCGTGGATCCCGGCGATGGTCTGGGTCGTCCAGAACGGGTCGAGCGTGCGGACGTCGGCGTGCATGGTCACGCGCAGCGTCTTGGGCTGCTGCGCCGGGGCCGCCGCCGGCGTTGTCAGGGCGAGGATCGCGCCGAGCGCGGCGGCAGGGGCGAACCACGAGCGCGGCCGAGTGGGACGGGAGTCCATCGTTCCTCCTGGAGTGCTGACCGCGGCGCGCGGGAATGCCGCCGACGACCCGGTTACCGTAGAGGAATTCAGACCGCCCGGCCAAGGCCGGAACGCGCCGCCGGTCGCGCGGCGGCGCGGCCGCGTCACTCGCGCCAGCGCATGCGGTTGACGAACATCCCCTCCTGGGCCGTCGGGCGCCAGACGAGCTGGCGCGCCGTGCCGTAGATCACCGCCTGCTGGTAGAGCGGCACCGTCGCCGCATCGCGCGCGATGAGCTCGTAGACCTTGCGATAGGCCTTGAGCCGCTGCTCGGGGTCGAGCGTCGACCGGCCCGCATCGAGCGCCGCATCCATTTCGGGATTGCGATAGCGCGACCAGATCGATCCGCTGCGGAACAGCGGCTCGAGGATGCCCTCGACGTCGCCGCAGGTGCAGGTCCAGCGCTCCATGGCGAGATCGCCGGCATCCTCGGGCTTGCCCGTCGCGCGGCGCATGTAGGTCGCGACGTCGAAGCTCGCGATCCGGACCTTGAGTCCGGCCTCGGTCAGCATCTGCTGGATCGCCTGGACCACGCGCTGGTCGAAGACGGGTGCCGTGTTGAACACGAGCTCCTGCTGCGCCGCCGCGCCCGCCTCCTGGACCAGGCGCTTGGCGAGCGCCGGGTCGTAGCGCGGCCCCTCGACGCCCTCGACCCAGCCGAAAGAGGCCGGCGAGCCGAAGATCGGCACGACCTTGTCCAGGCCACCGAGCAGCGCCTGCACGATCGTGTCGCGGTCGATCGCGTGCCACACGGCGCGCCGCAGCCGCGGGTCCGCGAGGGGACCTGTGAGCGTATTCAGCCTCAGCACCGCGACACGCTCGGTGAGGACGGTCACCGGCTGGACGCGCCGCTCGGCCCTGAGCTCGGCCACGTTGTCGGGGTTCAGCGTCACGATCAGGTCGGCGCGGCCGGTGCGCAGATTGGCCATGCGCGTGGCGGCATCGGGCACGGCATTGAACTCGACGCGCGGGAAGCCCGGCTTGTCGCCCCAATATTCGGGATTTGCGGCAAGCACGACGCGCGCGCCGCGCTGCCACGACACGAAGCGGTAGGGCCCGCTGCCCACGGGCTGCAGCATGAAGGCCTCGCGGCCGACCCGCTCGACCACCGCACGCGGCACGATCGACAAATTGACGAGCTGCGCGAGCAGCACGGGATACGCCGTCTCGGTACGGACGCGCACCTTGTCGCCGGCCGTCGCCTCCGCCGCCACGATGCGGTTGAAGTTCGAGAGCTGCGGCGAGCGCAACGCTGGATCGATGATCCGTCGGATGCTGAAGGCGACGTCCTCCGCGGTCAGCGGCGTCCCGTCATGGAAGCGCACGCCCGCCCGGATGTCGAACTCGACCTCGGTATCGGACAGGAATCGCCACGCGGTCGCGACCTGCGGCACGATGCGGCCGTCGTCGTCGCGGGTGACGAGATTGTCGAAGATGTTGCGGTAGACGGCGAAGCTGTCGTGGTTCGCCTGCATGTGCGGATCGAGCGTCGCGGGCTCGTTGACCAGGTCGATCGAGAGCACCTCGGCGCCGGCGCGGGCCGGATCGCCGGGGCCGAGCGCGGCGCCGGCGAGCGCCGCCAGCAGCGTCGCGCGCGCGACCTGCCGCACCAGAGAGACCGCCATCCCGTGCATCCTGCCCATCGTCCGACCTCCATCGCGCACCGCGGGCCCGCCCGCCGCAACCAGGGAACGGGACGCATGCCTGCAGTGTCAATCCCGCTCCGGTAGCGCCCGGGCGGATCAGGCGCCTCCGGGCTCGAGCAGCGCGAGGCGCTGCACCTTACCCGACGGCCCCTTGGGCAGTTCATCGACGAAGCGAAACAGCTTGGGCGTCTTGTACCGGCCGAGCTCGGCGAGGCAGTAGCCGCGCAGCGTCGCCTCGTCGCAGGCGACCCCGGGCTTGAGCACGATCGCGGCGAGGATGTCCTGGCCGTAGTTCGGATCGGGGATGCCGACCGCCGCCGCCTCGAGCACCGCCGGATGCGCCAGCAGCACCTCGTCGATCTCGCGCGGCGCGATGTTCTCGCCGCCCTTGATGATCAGCTCCTTGATGCGGCCGGTGACGAAGAAGAACCCGTCCGCATCGCGATGACCGAGATCCCCGGTGTGCAGCCAGCCGTCGGCATCGAGGGCCTCGGCCGTCTTGTCCGGCGCCTTGTAGTAGCCGGCCATCACGTTGGCGCCACGGAAATGGATCTCCCCGGTCTCGCCGTCGGGGAGCTCGCGGCCGTCGGGGCCGACGACGCGCGCGACGACGCCGCAGGGCAGGCCGACGCTGCCGTACTTGCGCCTGCCGGCATCCATCGGATTGCAGAACACGAGCGAGGCGGACTCCGTCATGCCCATGCCCTCGATGACGGGGATGCCGAAGAGGCGCTCGAAGGCGCGGTGCTGCTCGGGGGGCAGCGGCGCCGAGGCCGAGCGCCCGAAGCGCACATGCGCGAAACGCTCGACCTCCCTGCCGGCCGCGGCGTTGAGCAGGTACGCGATGATCGTCGGGACCATGTTGATCCACGTGCAGCGGTAGCGGGCCACGTCCTGCCACCAGCTCGTCACCGAGAAGCGGTGCGGCGCGACGATAGAGCCGCCGGACACGAACGGAGTCACCGTCGCGATGACCTGGCCGTTGATGTGGTAGAGCGGCAGAGAGCTCAGCACGCGATCGTCGCGCGTCAGGGCGTGCCAGCCCGCCACCTGCGCGGCGGCGGCCAGCAGGTTGCGATGCGTCAGCACGACGCCCTTGGGCGTGCCGGTCGTGCCCGAGGTGTACATGAGCAGCGCCGGGTCGTCGGCGACGAGCCGCGGCAGCTCGGCCTCGATCGCGTCCGGCAGCGCGTCGCGCGCGTCCACGTCGATCACTTCGATCGCCACCGGCCGCTTCGCTGCCGCTGCCGCCTCGCGCAGCGCCGCCTCCTGCGCCGGCGCGGTGAACACGACCGCGGCGTCGCAGTGCTCGACGACATAGGCGAGCTGGCTGCGCTGGGCGCGCAGGTTCAGCGGGGCGACGACGTAGCCGCCGATCATCGCCGCCAGGAAGAGCAGCGTCGTCTGGTATCCGTTCTCGAGGAACAGCGCGACCTTGTCGCCGGGCTTCGCGCCGCGCACCCGGAGATGCCCCGAGAGCCGGCGCGTCTGGCGCAACAGCTCGCCGTAGGTCAGCGTGCGCCCCGCCTCGTGGCTGTTGTCAGGCGCGATCAGCAGCGGGGCGTCGGGATCGCGCGCCACATGCGCGAGCAGCGCGGCGCGCAGCGTCGTCGGCGGCTCGGTCATCGTGGGCCGACCGCCGCGAAGTAGTCCGCGAAGACCTCGGCGGGCTCCGGCTTCTCCTCGGGGATCGGCCGCGAGATCCGCGTGATGTTGAGGAAGTGCCGGTAGGTCAGGTTCTCGGAGAAGTTGTTGCGCCCCCAGGTGCCGCAGCCCATCGACAGCGAGAACGGCAGCCCATTGTCGAAGCTGCCGCCGGTGGCGATGCAGTGCGCCTGGTTGACGATCACCCGCGACACCGGCAGGTGGTGGCCGAGCTCGAGCGCATGCGCGTCGTTCAGCGAGTGCAGGCCGACCGAATGCCCCGCGCCCTGGTGCGCGTAGATCGCGGCGACGATCTGCTGCGCGTGCTCGAAGTCGTGCGCCCGGTAGACGGTCAGGACGGGCGAGAGCTTCTCGCCGGAGAACGGGTGGTCGCGCCCCATCCGCGTCTCCTCGACCAGGAGGAAGCGCGCGCCCAGGGCCGCGCCGCCGAGCCCGGCCCGACGCGCGATCGTCGGCGCGTCCCTGGCGATCAGCTCGGCATTGAGCTTGCCGTCGGGCCACAGTGCCGCCTGGAGCTGCGCGCGACCCGCCGCGTCCAGCATCACGCCGCCCTCGTCGGTCAACGCCCGGATCGTCCTGGCATAGACGGCCTCGAGGATCACGACGCTGTTCTCCGACGAGCAGCTCGTCGCGTTGTCGAACGTCTTGGAGCGCGCGATGAGGGCCGCCGCCGCGGCGCAGTCGGCGGACTCGTCCACGATGCTCGCCACGTTGCCGGCACCCACGCCGAAGGCCGGCGTGCCGCTCGCGTAGGCCGCGCGGATGTTCGCCTGCGAGCCGGTGGCGACGACCAGGTCCGCACCGCGCATCAGCGCCTGGGTCGTCTCCTTCGTCACCGGCGCGGGCAGCATCTGCACGAGGTCCGCCGGCGCGCCGAGACGCGCGAGCTCGGCGTGCACGAACTCGACCAGGCGGCGGCACGTCGTCCAGCCCTTGGGCGACGGCGCGACGATGACCGCGTTGCGGCCCTTGAGCGCATTGATGATCTTGTTCGCCGGCGTGGCGGCCGGATTGGTGGAGGGGGTGATCGCCGCCACGACGCCGACCGGTCGGGCGATCTCGACGATGCCCTTGGCCCAGTCCTCGGCGATGACGCCCACGCTCCGGGCCTCGCGCAGGTCGCGCAGCAGGCCGAGGGTCTTGCGGTGGTTCTTGAGGATCTTGTCGTCGACATTGCCGAGGCCCGTGTCGGCGACCGCGAGCCCGGCGAGCTCGCGATTGCGGCCTGGCTCCATGATCGCCCAGCCGGCCGCCGCCACGAGCAGGTCGGCCGCGGCCTGGTCGTAGCCGTCGATCGCGCGCTGCGCCTGCCGGGCGCGGGCGAGCAGCGGCGCGACGATGGCGGCGGCAGGGGAGTCCTGGGACGGCGGGCTGGGCATGAGTCGCATCCGGTCGAAGCGCCGCAACGATTCGCACGAAATGCGCCCGATGTCGCGGGTGCCGTCGCGCGGATCCTCCGTTGCGCCGGAGCCGGCGCAGCGCTAGGCGCTGCCCTTCTCCAGCGCCTCCTTCACGCGCGCGCGGGTGAAGGGCACGGTCCGCAGCCGCGCGCCCGTCGCATCGAAGATCGCGTTGGCGAGCGCCGCCGCCACGGGCGCGGTCGCTGCCTCGCCCCCGCCGAGCGGCGGTTCGGTCGGACGATCGACGAGGTCGATCCGCAGCTCCGGCACGTCGGGAAAGGTCAGGATCGGATAGCTCGCCCAGTCGAGGCTCGTGACCCGCGAGCGGTCGAAGGCGACCTCCTCGAACAGCGTGCGGCTCAGCGTCTGGTAGATGTTGCCTTCGATCTGCTGGCGCAGCCCGTCGGGATTGATGATCAGCCCGCAATCGTGTCCGCAGGCGATGCGCACGACCTTGACGGCGCCCGACGCGCGATCGACCTCGACCTCCATGCCGATGGCGACATAGGTCTCGTTGAACTTGTAGTGGACATAGGCGATGCCGCGACCGCGGCCGTCCCGGCGCGGCGCGGCCCGCACTTCCCAGCTCATCAGGGTCGCGGCACGCTTCATCACCTCGATGCCGCGCGGATCGCGCAGCCCGGCGAGCCGGAACTCGAGCGGATCCCGGCCCGCGGCGAAAGCGAGCTCGTCGACGACGCTCTCGACCGCGAAGCTGTTGGCGATCTTTCCCGGGGCGCGGATGTTGCTCGGACGCAGCGGCGAGTCCTCGAGCCAGTGCACGACCACCTCGGTATTCGGCGACACGTAGGGCGCGCTCGCATTCTGGCTGATCAGCCCGGTCGAGATGCCCTGGCGCTGGACGATCCCGGCGTCCGCCGGGCCGAGCAGCGGAATGTTCGGCAGGTTCGCCGTGGCCTTGGGCAGCCACATCTCCGTGCGCCATGCGCCGATGCCGCCGTCCGGACCGAGCGACGCGGAGATCGCGAGCAGCTGCGGCGGCCCCTTGGGGTCCCAGCCATGCTCGTCCTCGCGCGTCCATTGCAGGCGGACGGGTCGCCCGATCGCCCGGGAGATCAGCGCGGCGTCGGCCGAGGCGTCGTCGTGGCCGTTCATCCCGTAGCAGCCGGCACCGTCGAGATAGACGACGCGCACCGCCGCCGGCGCGAGGCCCAGCACGGTCGCCAGCACGCGGCGCAGGCGATGCGTCGCCTGCGAGGCGCTCCAGACCGTCGCCTTGCCGTCGCGCACGTCGGCCACGGCGCAAGACGGGCCCATCGAGGCGTGGCTCTGGAGCGGCCAGTAGTAGGTGCCGCCGACGCGACGGGTCGCCGCTGCGAGCTGCCCTTCGGCATCGCCGCGCTTGACGATCGTCTCGTCCCCGGCGAACGGCCCGCGCTGCATCCAATCCTTCACGCCGTCGTGGCCGACCAGCCGGGCCGCCGGCGACCAGCCGGCCTTGAGCGCCCGGTGCGCCTTCACCGCCGACCATTCGTCGTCCGCGACCACGGCAAGGAAATCCCTGATGCGAACCACGCGCGCGCCGGCGATCCCGGCGATCGACGCTTCGTCGACCGATTCGAGCGTCGCGCCCACGGCGGCCGGGCGGACGACGCGCGCATGGACCATCCCCGGGACGGCGAAGTCGTGCACGTAGACATGGCGGCCGGTGACCTTCGCCGGCACGTCGGGACGCGCCAGCGGCTTGCCGACGAGGCGGTAGCTCGCCGGGGGCTTGAGCGCCGCCTTCTCGTCGAGCTTCAGGCCGAAGCGGCGGCCGCCGATCAGCGCGCCGAAGCCCAACCCCTCGCCCCCCGATCGCGGGCGCACGACGCCGTCGACGACCTCCAGCTCGGCCACAGGCCGGCCGAGACGCTCGGCGGCCATGCCGAGCAGTGCCGCGCGCGCGGTCGCAGCCGCCTGACGGATCTGCACGCCGCCGCGCATGATGCCGGTGCTGCCCGCGGTCGGACCCTGATCGGGCGTGAGCGCCGAATCGCCCTCGACGAGATCGATGCGCTCGACGCCGATGTCGAGCTCCTCGGCCGCCATCTGGCGCACCGCGATGCGCAGACCCTGCCCGAGATCGACCTTGCCGCAGAACAGCGTCACGCGGCCGTCCTGGTGGATCGCGAAATAGCCGTCGACCTCGCCGGGATCGAGCGGCTTGCCGAGCGACGCCTCGGCCGCGGGCAGCGCCTGGGCATCGGCGTCGCGCGGCGCGCCCAGTGCGACGACCAGGGCGCCGCCGGCGCGCAGCAGATCGCGGCGCGACGGCCGCGGAATCATCGTCGACGTCACGGCACGGCCCTCCCGGCGGCGCGCATCACGGCGCGCAGGATCCGCTGATGCGTGCCGCAGCGGCAGAGGTTGCCGGCAAGCGCCTCCTTCGCCTCCTCGAGCGTCGCGGCGGGATTGCGGGCCAGCAGCGCCGCCGAGGTCATCACCATACCGTTGGCGCAGTAGCCGCATTGCGCCGCCTGCTCGGCGATGAAGGCGGCCTGCAGCGGGTGCGGCGCCTCGGGCGTCCCGAGGCCCTCGATCGTCGTGATGCGCCGATCGGCGACGGCGGCGATCGGCGTCTGGCAGGACCGCGTCGCCTCGCCGTCGACGATGACGGTGCAGGCGCCGCACTGGCCGAGACCGCAGCCGAACTTGACGCCCGTCAGCCCGAGCGCGTTCCGCAGGACGTAGAGCAGCGGCTGATCTGGATCGGAACTCTCGACGCTCCGCGACGCGCCGTTGAGGGTGATGCGATAGGACGGCATGGCCAGCTGCTTTCCCCGGAAAACGAGTGCCGAGGCTTGCACGCGGCCGGCGGCGGCGACAACCGGCAGCCATGGCAGGCGAGCGCTCGACGACGCCCGCGCCGGGACGGGCCGGACGGCTCGACGCGCGGTTGCAGCGCCGGGGCGACGACCACCGCCCCCGCAGCTGCGATCATCGAGCCCCTCCCCGCCGCCGGCGCGAGGGTATAGAAGCGCTCCGTCCGGCGCGCCGGCCGATCGACGGCCGGCGCCCATCCGCAGCGACAGGATCCCGCCATGTCCACCGAGTCCAAAGCCCTCGACGCCAAGACGATCGAAACCCTCGCCGCCGTCTCGACGGCGACCATCACGACCATCCTCCTCAAGAAGGGGCTGCGGAACGTATGGATGCGCGGCACGCGCCCCATCGCGCCCGGCCAAGGACGCCTCGTCGGCCGTGCCTTCACCTTGCGTTTCGTCCCCGCGCGCGAGGATCTCGCGACGCCCGAGTCCTGGTCGTCCCCGATCTCGACCCGCGGCGCGATCGAGGCGATGCCGGAAGGCTGCATCGCCGTCGCCGACGCGATGGGCATCACCGATGCCGGCATCTTCGGCGACATCCTCTGCGCGCGCATGAGGAAGAGGAACGTCGCCGGCCTGATCACCGACGGCGTCGTGCGCGACATCGCCGGCGTGCTCGGCACCGGGCTGCCGGTGTGGTGCCGCGGCGCGGCGGCCCCGCCCTCCGTCGCCGGCCTGACCTTCGTCGCCTGGCAGCAGCCGATCGGCTGCGGCGGCGTCGCCGTGTTCCCGGACGACGTCGTCGTCGTCGACGACGACGGCGCGGTGCTGATCCCACAGAAGCTGGTCGACGATGTCGTCGCGACCGCGCCCGAGCAGGAGCGCATGGAGGGCTGGATCATGGACGAGGTCGCCAAGGGCGTGCAGCTCCCCGGCCTCTATCCGATGAATGCCGAGACCAAGGCGCGCTACGAAGCGAGCAAGAAGCGCTGACGTCCCGCGCCGGGATGCAAGCGCACGCACCGGGCCCCGCGATGCCGGGGCCCGGTGCGGCCGTCACCCGACGACGACCGCGAGCACGAAGGCGACGATCCAGAACGCGAGCGCGAGAAGCGCGCTGAGCTCCGCGAAGCGCCGATAGGTCGCGGCCAGGACAGCCGCGAACGCCGCCTGCGCCGCTGACTCGGGCAGGCCGTGGTCGCGGCCGAGCAGGATCCATGTCTCCGTGCGCCTGTAAGGCCGCCGCGGCGCGCCAATGCTGCGCAGCCACAGGATCGCGGCGGCGAGCATCCACAGCACTGCGCCGGTCCGGAACGCCATCACCGGCCATCCGATCAGGCCGCTCATCGTGGCGCCGACCGCAAGGAGCGTGAACAGGAAGGCGCGGCCGATCGAATGCCGTGCGGCAAGCCGGATGCGATCGATCGCGGGCTCCATCGCGGGGCGCGCCCTCGCCCGGCGCGTTCAGCCGGCGCCCGGCACGGGCATGTGGCCGAAGCGCCAGCCCAGGTTCACGAGCGTGATCGCGATCGATGTCGCCGCCCAGATCCACAACGCGACGCGCCCCGTGGGATCGCCGACCAGGCGCTCGTAGAGGGCGGCCGGCACACCCGAAAGCAGCAGCGTCCCGGTCGCCGTCACCAGCATCGACAGGAAGAAGACGAGCCCGGCATTCCCGAGCAGGAACGGCGGCATCCAGATCCAGCTGAAGATTGCGACGATCACCATCGCCGGCGAAACCATGCCGTTGATCGCCGCAGCGAGCAGAGCCAGAGCGAAGATGTTGTGGCGCTCCATCGCGCCCTCACCCGCCCCGGATGGTCGGCGCGAGCCCCAGCGCGGTGAAGGCGACGAACACGAGCGGCCGGACGCCCCAGTAGAGCCAGAACGCCGCGACCAGCGGCAGGAACACGGGACGGACGTAGCGCGGCGTCACGATGCCGACGGCGCGCACGGCCCATTCCGTGATCATCACGAAGCCGCGCCAGATGTAGTTCGTCGGCTGGATGGCGGGAACGAACCAGGCGAGCATGAAGCGCCCGACGCAGGTCCAGGTGACGATGCCCAGGAGATAGATCGCCGCCCAGAACGGCGCATCGTTCCACAGGGAAGCTGCAGGCGCGGTCATCGGTCGATCCGTGGTTCGCGGCGCGACGGGCCGGTTCGGACGCGCGAAGGGCGGAGCCCGTTGCCGGACTCCGCCCCCGTCCTTCGGCGCGGAAGCGACGTCAGTGCGCCTCGGCTCCCGCGAGCGTCTTCACCTCTCCCGCCGGGACGCGGATGGAGTCGATGAACTCCTGCATCTCCTGCGACGCGGGGCGGCCGAGCGTCCCGACGAGCCACTGCACCGCGAAGGCGATGGGGATGCCGAAGATGCCGACCGAGATGTTGTTGATGCCCCAGATGTAGGCGACGTCGCGATTGCGAATCTTCACGATCTGGATGTCGCCCAGGAAGCTGAGCGCGTCCTTCACCCACAGGCCGTAGAACTCGGTCGTGATGAGGAAGAACATGCACGTGGCGAAGCCGGCGAAGACTCCCGCCACCCCCGCCGCGTTGCCGCAGCGCTTCCACCAGATCCCGAGCACCAGGCCGGCGAACAGGCCGGAGGCCGCGATCGAGAATGCCCAGGACACCAGGAACAGGATGTCCGCGCCGAGCACGCCCGCCACGTAGGCCGCGATCGCGGCGACGCCCAGCAGCAGCACGCGGCTGATGATCAGGCGCCGCTTCGTGTCGGCATTGGGATCGATCATCTTGTAGTAGACGTCGTGGCTGAGCGCGTTGGCGATCGCCAGCAGCAGGCCGTCGGCGGTGGACAGCGCGGCGGCGAGACCGCCGGCGGCCACCAGGCCCGTGATGACGTACGGCAGACCGGCGATCTCCGGCGTCGCCAGCACGATCGCATCGGTATGGATGCGGAACTCGGCCAGCTGCAGGATGCCGTCGGCGTTGCCCTTCACCCCGGCGCAGATCGGGAAGATCTGGGCCGCGTTGGCCGCGTCGCAGGCGCCGACGAGCGCGAGGCCGGGCCGTCCCCAGGTCGCCACCCAGCCCGGCAGCTTGTCGATCGGGGTGCCGATGATGTTCTGGTAGACCTCGAGCTTGGCGAAGGCCGCGTAGGCCGGCGCCGTGAAGTAGAGCAGGAAGATGAAGAACAGGCTCCATGCCACGGAGTCGCGCGCCTGCCGCACCGAGGGCGTCGTGAAGTAGCGCATCAGGATGTGGGGCAGCGAGGCGGTGCCGACCATCAGGCAAAGAATCAGCGCGAAGTAGTTCCACATCGCCGTCGCGCTGTACTTGCCCTGCGCGTCGACGAAGGCCTGGGAATGGTTCTGCACCACGCCGAGGGTCTTCTCGAGCGCCTCGATCTTCTCGAGCGCGAGTCCGTACATGAGCTGCGGGATCGGGATGCCGGTCAGCTTGAACGACATCACGATCGCCGGGATCAGGTAGGCGATGATCAGGATGATGTACTGCGCCACCTGGGTCCAGGTGACGGCCTTCATGCCGCCGAGCAGCGAGCACACGAGGATGCCGATGAGGCCGACGAAGCAGGCGAGCTTGTAGTCCATGTCGAGGAAGCGCGCCGTGATGACGCCGACGCCGACGATCTGCGCCACGACGTAGGTGAACGAGGCCATGATCAGCACGATCACGGCGAGCGTGCGCGCGGCGTTGCCGCCGTAACGCGCGCCGAAGAAGTCCGGAACCGTGAACTGGCCGAACTTGCGCAGATACGGCGCCATCAGGATCGACACGAGCACGTAGCCGCCGGTCCAGCCGAGCACGAAGGCGAGGCCGCCGTAACCGCCGAAGTAGAGGGAGCCGGCCATGCCGATGAACGACGCGGCGCTCATCCAGTCCGCGCCCGTCGCCATGCCGTTGTAGAAGGCCGGCACGACGCGCCCGGCGACGTAGTACTCGGACACCTCGGCGGTGCGAGAGAGCACGCCGATCAGCGCGTAAACGCCGATCGTGAGGAAGATGTAGAGGTAGCCGAGGAATTTCTGGGGAACCCCCATCCATTCCAGGATGCCGATCACCACGACGAACCCGGCGAAAGTGCCGGTGTACATCGCGTAGATGCGACCGAGATTGTTGATGAAGTTCGAGCCGCCGACCGCGTAGGCCATGATCCGTTTCCTCCCTTACTCGTCGGACACGCCGAACTCTTCGTCGATCTTGTTCTGTGCGCGTGCGTTGTAGAAGCACATCAGCACGAACGCGATCAGCGAGCCCTGCGCGGCCATGTAGAAGCCGAGCGGGAAGCCGAGGATGCGGATCGTGTTCAGCTCGCGCGCCCAATAGTGGATCACGAAGCTGAAGAAGAACCACAGCGCGAGGATCAGGTACATGAGTGCCGAGGTCTTGCCCCAGTACTCCTGCATCCGTTCCTTGGTGAGCTTGGTTGCCATGACCGTCTCTCCCTAGGTGCGTCGTCGGATCTTCCGGCCGCCACGTCGCCCGCGCTGCTCCCCAGCGTGCGGCCCGAAAACGGGCCGCCCAGGCATTACCGCGTCGAACTGCGCCGCGGCCGGCACTCCGGCGAGAGGGGATTCCCCCTTCTCTTTCCTTGAGTTATTAGGCGTCATAGCATCGACTTCCGAACACCGACAATTGAAAACTGCGGCGCGACCTTGCAGCGGGCGGGGATCCGCCGGCTGCAGCGATCAAATTGGGGGATTGGACGGGCACGCGATGAGACCGCTCCTCGACTATTTCCGTCCGCCGCCGATCCGGAGCGCCGCTGCGTTGCGGGAGTTCATTTCGGGCGAAGCGTCATATCTCGCGCAGCGGTCGACCTACGAGTTCTCCCGCAATGCACTCGCCTGGTACGGCCAGGCCGCCTTCGGCGATCCCGAGTTCAACGACGCGTTCCGGATCTGCCGATGGGAGACCTTCGCGATCGTGCTCTCGAATTTCGTCCTGCTCGCCCGGGCCCGGCTTGCCGCCCGAGTCGCGGTTCCGGCGGGACTCGACGACGCCCTCGTCGCGCAGGCGCGGATCATGCTCGCGGCCTATCCGACGCCCGTCCATCGACGCGACTGGGAGGACGTCGTCGCCGAGCTTGCCGACCGGCTCGCCGCCGCGAGACAGGAGGAGCCGCCGAGCCCGGCCGGACTCGGCGCCGCCGCCGCGGCGCGCGTCTATCCGACGATGCCGGTGCAATCGGGCAACAAGGCCGAGGACCGCAAGGTCATCGCCAATGCATTGAGCTTCGGGACCATCGCCTTCAACGATCGCCTCGCCGTCCGCCTCGACGATGCGGCCGTCGTCGCCGACCTCGTCGCCGAGCCCGCCGCGGCGGCTGCCCCGCGATGAGCCGCGTCCCGCCGACGCGCTCGCAGATCGCGGTCTTCACCAAGAAGGTCGCGGACTTCACGCGCCGCCGCTTCCACGCGGCGCGTCCCGCGACTCCGATCGGCGAGGTGCTCGCCGGCCTCTCCGCCAGCCAGTCTTCGAGCACGCTCGTGGTCGACGAGGCGGGCCGGCTGGTCGGCATCCTGACCGAGCGGGACATCGCGCAGCGCATCGCGCTGCGTGTCGGCGCCGAAACCCCGGTCGAGCGCGTCATGACCACGCCGGTGAAGACCATCGCCGCCGACGACCTGCTGTTCCGAGCCGTCGGCCGGATGCGTCGCGAGCGGCTGCGCCACATGCCGGTCATCGACCGCGACGGCAAACCGGTCGGCGTCCTCGACCTCAACGAGGCACTGGCCGCCGCCGCGGCGCGAATGGTCGACCAGATCGACCGCCTCACCCGCGACGCCTCGCTCGACGGACTCGCCGAGGTGAAGCGCGCCCAGGCGGAGCTCGCGCAGGACCTGTTCGACGACAACATCCCGGCCCCCGAGATCCAGGCGCTCATCACGGACATCAATATCGACCTGCATCGCCGCGTGCTCGAGGGCGCGATCGCGACCCTCGCGGCCGAAGGCTGGGGACCGGCGCCGGTGCCGATGACGCTGCTGATCATGGGCTCGGGCGGCCGCGGCGAGAACTTCTTGTTCCCCGACCAGGACAACGGCCTGATCCTCGCGGACTATCCCGACGCCGACCACGGCCGCATCGACGCCTGGTACATCGCCCTCGCGGAGCGCCTGACCCAGGGTCTCGACCGGATCGGCTTTCCGCTGTGCAAGGGCGGCGTCATGGCGACCAATCCGCTGTGGCGCAAGACGGCCGCGCAATGGCGCGAGCAGATCGCGCTCTGGGGCGAGCGGCGCAGCCCGGTGGCCGTGCTGTTCGCCGACATCTTCATGGATTTCCGCGCCGCCTGGGGCGATCCGGCGCCGGCGGCGACCCTGCGCCGGCAGGTCGGCGAAATGCTCCGGCGCCATCCCGGAATGCTCACCGCGATGGCGAACGACGAGACCAACAGGCCCGTCGCGCTCGGCTTCTTCGGCGGACTGAAGATCGCCGGGGACGCGCGGCATCCGGGGCGCATCGACCTCAAGCTGAACGGCACGCTCCCGCTGGTCGGCTCGCTGCGTCTGTTCGCGCTGCGCGCCGGTCTCGAGGAGACGAGCACGCTCGGCCGCCTCACGGCGCTGGCCGCGCGCGGCATCATCGGCGCCAACGATGCGGACAAGCTGCGCCACGCCTTCGCCCAGGTGACGCTCGCCCTGCTGCGCCAGCAGCTGGTCGACTTCCACGCCGGCCGCGAGGTCGGAAACTACGTCGATCCGGACGGCCTGTCCGGGCTGGAGCGCGAGCATCTCGTCGAGGCGCTGAAGGCGATCGATCGCCTGCGCAAGCACGCCCGAAGCGAGTTCACCGGCGCCCTGTGGTGACGCCCTCGGGCGGCGGGCCCGCGCTCGTTCAGCCGGCGCCGGTCGCCGCGTAGGGCAGGACGACGCGGAAGGCCGCGCCCTCGCCCGGGCGCGACGTCACGCCGATCGTTCCGCCGAGATGATCGATGATGCGGCGGCAGATCGCGAGGCCGAGCCCGGTGCCCTGCGGCTTGCCGGTGCTCGCGTCGCCGAACTGCCGGAACTTCTCGAAGACCTGTCCGAGATTCTCCGGCGCGATGCCCGGGCCGTTGTCGGCCACGACGAGCTCGATCCCGTCGGTGATCGCGGCCAGCGACACGCGGACGACGCCGGAACCCTCCGGGGAGAACTTCACGGCGTTCGACAGCAGGTTGATCGCCACCTGCATCACCTGGTCGTGGTCGACGCTCGCCAGCGGCAGCCCGTCGGGCAGCGCCGCCTCCAGCCGGACCGCCCGCTCCTTGAACAGCTGGCTGGTCGCCGCGATCGCCTCGGCGACGACGTCCTTCATCGCGACCGGCACGATCTGCCAGTCGAAGCGGCCCGCCTCGATCTTCGCGAGGTCGAGGACCTGGTTGATCAGCCGCGTCAGACGCTCGCTCTCCTTGATCACGATGCCCAGGAACTCGCGGCGCTGGTCCGGCGGCAGGTCGGCGTTGTCGTGCAGGATCTCGGAGAAGCTGCGGATCGATGTCAGCGGCGTGCGCAGCTCGTGCGTCACGGTGGTGAGGAACTCGTCCTTCAGCCGGTCGAGCTCGCGCAGCCGCAGATTCGCCGCGCGCAGCTCCGTCGAGGCCTGCTCCAGCGCCTTGGACTTCTGCTCCAGCTGGCGCGAGTACTCGATCACCGCCGTCGCCTCGTCCAGGATCGCCATCACCTCGTCGAGGCTGACGTCCTCGCCCTTGGCGATCGACGCGACCAACACACGCGCCGAGGCGGTGCCGATCGCGCCCGCCAGCAGGCGCTCGGCGAAGTTGACGAAGCCGGCATCGACCTGCTCGACCCGGCGCAGGTCCACGCCGCGCTCGCGCGCATGCGCCTCGAACGCCTGGCGGGCGCGGCTTCGGCCGATGAAGCGCGACGCGAGCGCCACGAGGTCCTCGATCGGGACGGCGCCTCGCCAGACCGGTCCGAGCGGCGCCTCGGCGTGGCTGAAGACCTCGACGAAGCGCGTGGCCTGCGCGCGCTCCGCCGGCGTCGGCCGCGTGACGAGCGAGAGCCCGACATAGAGCCCGATGTTGAGGACCATGCTCCAGAACAGCGCGTGCGCCAGCGGATCGCCGAGCGTGACCCCGAACAACGCGTAGGGCTTGAGCGCCGCGATGCCCCAGGGGCCGCGCTCGAGCAGCGCGACGTCGACCCAGCCGGAGCGCACGAAGGACGGCAGCAGCAGCGTGTACGTCCACACTGCCACGCCGCCGAGCAGGCCGCCGAGCGCGCCCGCGCGCGTGGCGCCGCGCCAGTACATGCCGCCGAGGATCGCGGGGGCGAACTGGGCCACCGCCGCGAACGAGAGCAGGCCGATCGAGACCAGCGCGTAGGATCCGCCGACGAAGTGGAAATAGAGGTAGCCCAGCAGCATCACGAGCACGATCAAGCCGCGCCGAATCGCGACGAGGAGTTCGGCGAGATTGCCCCGCTCCGCGAGGCCGAGTCCGCGGATGCGCAGCAGGATCGGCATCACCAGGTCGTTGGAGAGCATGGTGGCGAGCGCGATCGTCTCGACGATGACCATGCCGGTCGCCGCGGACAGGCCGCCGACGAAGGCGATCAGCGCGACGAGCTCGGCGCCGGCGCCGAGCGGCAGCGCGAGGACGAACAGGTCGCCGTCCACCGTCCCGGGCGGGAAGACCAGCAGGCCCGCGACGGCGATCGGGAAGACGAACAGGTTGATCAGCAGCAGGTAGAGCGGGAACAGCCAGGACGCCTTCGCGAGATGGCGCTCGTCGACGTTCTCCACGATCGTGACGTGGAACTGGCGCGGCAGGAACAGGATCGCCGCCATCGACAGCAGCGTCAGCGTGATCCATCCCGCCGGGCCGCTGGCCCCCGCGCTCGCCATCACCGGCGCGACGTCCGCGCGCGCCGCGGCCCGCGTGAAGATCTCCTGCGGCCCGGCGAACAGGGCGAAGCACACGTAGAGGCCGACCGCCAGGAAGGCGACCAGCTTGACGATCGATTCGAAGGCGATCGCCGCGACCATGCCTTCATGGCGTTCGGTGGCGTCGATATGGCGCGTGCCGTAGAGAATCGCGAAGGCTGCCATCAGCGCGGCGACGAACAGCGCGGTGTCGCCCAGGGCGTCGACACGCTGGACCGCCGACATCGCCGCCGCCCCCGGCCCGTCGCGCAGCGCCTCGACGCTGGCGGAGACCGCCTTGAGCTGCAGCGCGATGTACGGCGCGATGACCACCAGCGCGATGACCGCGACGAGGCCGCCGAGCAGCGGGCTCTTGCCGTAGCGCGACGCGACGAAGTCGGCGATCGAGGTGATGCGGTTGGCCTTCGAGATCCGCAGCATCTTGCGCGTGACGTGCCACCACAGCACCGCCACGAGGGTCGGCCCGATGTAGATCGCGACGAAGTCGATGCCGTTGGCCGCGGCCCGGCCGACCGAGCCGTAGAAGGTCCACGCCGTGCAATAGACCGCCATCGACAGCGCGTAGATGGTCGGATTGGCGACGACGCTGCGTCCGAGATCGGCGCGGCGGTCGCCCCAGGTCGCGATCGCGAACAGCAGGCAGAGATAGCCGAGCGCGACCGCGGCGATGACGAGCGGATCCATCGCGCCGCGCTCAGCGCTCGTCGCGGCCGCGATCGCCGCCGGCCGCGATGCGCGCGAGCAGCGCCACCACGACCGCCCAGGCCGCGAAGACGTAGACCAGCAGCAACGGCAGGCCGAACACGCGCGCCGGGCTCGCGAAGGCGGCCATGATCGCCGGGCTGAACAGCAGCACCGCCAGGAGCATCGTCCCGATCAGCCGTTCGCCGCGCCGCCCCTCGTCCATCGTCCGCCCTCAGAAATGCGCCGCGCGCGCGCGCAGCTCGGCGGCCATGCGCGACGCCGACATCAGCGCCTCGAGAGTGGTGATGCCGCGCTGCGCGAGCTGGTCGAGCAGGCGCACGAACACCGCCGCCGTCGCCATCGCGTCGCCCAGCGCCGTGTGCCGGCCGGCGATCTCGACGTCGACCCGCCGCGCGATCGCGTCGAGATCGTGGTCCGCGATGTCGGGGTAGAGGAAGGCCGAGATCAGGAGCGTGTCGAGCGCCGGCATGTCGAAGCTGGATCCGGTCTCGGCCTCCTTGAGCTTCAGGAACTTCAGGTCGAAGGCCGCGTTGTGCGCGACCAGCACCGCGCCCTCGCAGAAGGCGCGGAACTGCGGCACGACCACGACCGCGGGCGGCGCCTGCTCGACCATGTCGTCGGTGATGCCGTGGAAGCGGATCGACTCCGCCGGGATCGGCCGTCGCGGATTGACCAGCCGGGAGAAGGTCTCGCCCGTGAGGATCCGGCCGTTGACGACCCGCACAGCGCCGATCGAGACGATCTCGTCGCCCTCGGACGGCCGCAGCCCGGTGGTCTCGGTGTCGAAGACGACGAAGGTCAGTCGCTGCAGCAGCTGCGCGCCGGCCGATGCGGGCTCGCCGAGCAGCGCGAAGTCGTAGAACTCCGGACGCGGCGGAAGGCTCCGCGCCGGCGCCGCTTCGCGCGGCGTCTCGCGGGCGGCGGGGACCGGCATGCGCAGCACCGCACGCCCCTCCTCGCGGCTGCGGCTCCACAACGTGCTGCCGTGGCGCTGCAGCACGTCGGCCAGGCTCGATGCGCCGAGCGCGCCGGCGAGCGGTTCGCCCAGCCAGGCATCCAGCCGCGCCGAGGCGATCGGCGGCCCGGCCCAGCTGATGTCGATATACGCGCTGCGTTCGCCGCCGACGGCCTCGAGATCGAGCGCCTGCGCGCCCGTATCGTCGACGATCCGGCGGGCGACGCGCGCCAGCGCCACGACCAGCGACTGGCTGTCGGCATGCAGCCATCTCGGCAGGCCGACGGGCGTGAGCGCCGGCCCGCCCTGGTCGCGGCAGCGGCGCGCGACGATGCGGAAGAGGTCGAGCGACAGGACGTCGGCCAGCGGCCAGTGGCCGCCGCGCAGGTCCCGCGCCGAACGATCGAACTGCTCGAAGTGAGCCGCCAGCGCGGCGCTCTCCCGGCGAACCACCTCGTCGAATTCCTGCCGCCGGGCCGCATCCATGCCCGGGAAGCTCGCGAGCGTCTCGGCCGCGGCATGCAGGTTGGCGATCGGGCGGCGCAGGCCGTCGCCGAGGTCGCGCAGCAGCCTGTCGCGGGCCTCGAGCTCGGCCACCTCGCTGGTCACGTCGCCGAGCGTGAGCACGTAGCCTGTGGCGCGGCCCGGCTCCGCGCGCGTCAGGGAGATTCTGCCGAGCAGCAGGCGCGTCGCGTCGGCCGTCGTGCAGACGACGGTGCAGACGTCCTCGCGCGGCGCCGCCGCGCCGCCGTCCGCCAGCAGGCGCTCGAGCGCATGGACGATCGGCTCGCGCGCGACGAGGTTGAAGAGCGAGCGGCCGAGCCCCAGCTCGCCGGCGACGTGCAGCAGCCCGAGTGCCGCGTGGTTGTAGAGCAGCACCCGATGGTCGAGCGTGCAGATCAGCACGCCCTCGGCGAGATCGCGCAGGATCGTCTCGAGCCGGATCTTCTGCGCCTCGAGCTCGCGGGTCGACTGCGCGATGTCGGCGGCGCGGCGTGCGCGCTCCTGCGTCAGCGCCGCGGCGAGCGCGCCGACGTTCCTGGGCAGCGGGTCGAGCCAGGGATGGCCGCCCGACGACACGGCACGATCGGTCTTCGATTCCGCGACGAAGCGCGTCTCCGCGGCAAGGCGCCGGATGGGCAGGAGCATCTTGACCCGCACCGTGATGCCGATACCGAGCATCGCCACCGCGAAGCCCAACGCCCCGGCTGCGACGAGCTCGCTCCAGCTCAGCGCCGCGAGGCCCGCCTGCGACCCCTCCTCGGTCCGCAACGCGAGGGCGACGATGGCCAGCAGCACGAGGATCCCCGCGAGCGCGGCGGCACCGAGGACCCACCACAGCGGCGAGGGCTTCGGCTTGGCCGGCACGCGCCAGGCCTCCTCGTCGCCCTCAGCCATCGAGAAGCTTGCGCACGCGATCGACCAGCTCGCGCGTCGAGAACGGCTTGGTCACGTAGTCGTCGGCGCCGAGCGCGATCCCCTTCTCGCGCTCGATCTCGCGCGAGCGCGCGGTCAGCATCACGATCTTCGTCGCGGCACAGGCCGGATCGGCGCGGATAGCCTGGCACACCTCGTAGCCGTCGCGACCGGGGATCATCAGGTCGAGCAGGACGAGATCCGGCGCCCGCTCGGAGATCGCGGCGAGCGCCGCATCGCCGTCGCGCGCGACGCGCACGTCGAACCCGGCCTGGCGCATCAGGAACTCGAGCGACAGCACGATGTTCGGTTCGTCGTCGACCACCAGCACCGAGGCGGCCATGGCGCTTCTCCTCCGCCTGCGCGGCGCCCTGTCGGGAGCAGCCGCTTCGCGGTCGAGAATACCCGAAGGCAGCCCGACCGCCACGAGGGTCATTCGGCGCGGACCGGGTGCGGGCCGGCGTCGGCGGACGCGCGGCGCGCCGCGACGGTGCCGCCGTCGGCGTTTCGCCGCGCCGCTTTGGCCGCTCGGGAGCGAATGCTATAGATCGGCGCATGACCGACACTTCCGCCAATGACGGCTGGATCTCCATCCCCGTCTCCGTCCTCACCGGCTTCCTGGGCAGCGGCAAGACCACCCTGCTGAGCAAGCTCCTCCGTCACCCCGGCATGGGCGAGACGGCCGTGCTGATCAACGAGTTCGGCGAGATCGGCCTCGACCACGACCTGCTCGAGAAGGTCGACAACGAGACCGTGCTGATGAGCTCGGGCTGCCTGTGTTGCACGATCCGCGGCGACCTCGTGAACTCGCTGCGCTCGCTCTATTTCCGCCGCGTGCGCGGCGAGGTGCCGCCGTTCAAGCGCGTGGTGATCGAGACGACCGGGCTCGCCGATCCCGCCCCGATCCTGCATACGCTGATGGAGGACCCGATCATCGAGGCCTATTTCCGCCTCGATTCCGTGGTCACGACGGTCGACGCGGTGAACGGCCAGAACCAGCTCGATTCGCAATTCGAGTCCGTCAAGCAGGCGGCCGTCGCCGACCGCATCATCCTGACCAAGACCGACATGCCGGAAGCCAAGGAGGTCGCCAGGCTCGAGGCGCGGCTCCACAAGCTCAATCCGGCCGCGCCGGTGCTCCGCGTCGTCCAGGGCGATGTCGATCCGGCGAAGCTGTTCAATGCCGGACTCTACGACCCCAAGACCAAGACGGCCGACGTCCAGGGATGGCTGCGCGCAGAGGCCTACGAGCCGCATGGCCATGACCACGCGCACGATCACGGGCACGATCATCACCATCATCACCATGACCACGACCACGGCGACGACCAGGATCCGCACGACGTCAATCGCCACGACAAGCGCATCACCGCGACCTGCCTGACGCTCGACGAGCCGATCGACTGGGACTCCTTCAGCCTCTGGCTCGGCTCGCTCGCCCGCTATCGCGGCGAGGACCTGCTGCGCATCAAGGGCATCCTGAACGTCGCCGGCGAGGACCGCCCCGTCGCGATCCACGGCGTCCAGCATCTCTTCCATCCGCCTGCGCGCCTGCCGGCCTGGCCGAGCGACGATCGCCGCTCGCGCATCGTATTCATCACGCGCGACATCGATCGCAAGTTCCTCGAGGACTCACTCGCCTCCTACAAGGACCCGGCCAAGCGCCTCGCCGAGATGCGCGCGCAGTC
>JAEULA010000099.1 GCA_016793165.1 Alphaproteobacteria bacterium
TGGCCTTCGTCCTGACGATCGCGATCGGCGTGCCCTGCGGAATCCTCGCCGCGCTGCGCCACAACAGCTGGATCGACCAGGTCGTGATGACCGTGGCGCTGCTCGGCGTGTCGCTGCCGAATTTCTGGCTCGGGCTGATGCTGATCGTGCTGTTCTCGGTGGTGCTCGACCTGTTGCCGGCGGGCGGCTACGTGCCGATGGCGCAGGGGACGTGGCCCTGGTTCAAGAGCCTGTTCCTGCCGGCGCTGTCGCTCGGCCTGCTGCAGATCGGCCTGCTCGCACGCATCACGCGCTCGACCATGCTGGAGATCCTGCGCCAGGACTATGTGCGCACCGCGCGCGCCAAGGGGCTGCCGGCGTTCAAGGTCGTGGGCAAGCACGCGCTCAAGAACGCGCTGATCCCCGTCGTGACGGTGATCGGAATCATCTTCAGCCTGCTGCTCTCGGGCTCCGTCGTGATCGAGACGGTCTATTCGCTGCCGGGCCTGGGACGTCTGCTCGCGACGTCGATCCTCAGCCGCGACTATCCGGTGATCCAGGGCGGGCTGCTGATCACCGCGGCGATGTTCGTGCTCATCAACCTCGCCGTCGACGTGCTCTACGCCTTCCTCGACCCGCGGGTGCGCTATGACTGACGTGCCGGCACCGCCGCACCCGCTGGCGAAGGCGCCGTTCGCGACGGCGTCCGCAGCACCGCGGCGCAAGCCGAAGGGCGTCGTGCGGCGGCTGGTCGAGCACCGGCTGTTCATGACCGGTTCGATCCTCTTCGCCCTCATGCTGGTGATGGCGATCACGGCGGACCTGCTCGCGCTCTACGATCCGATCGTGGTGCGCGCGCGTAACCGCTTTCGCGCGCCGAGCCTCGCGCATCCCTTCGGCACCGACAATTTTGGCCGCGACATCTTCTCGCGCGTCGTCTACGGCGCGCGGCTGTCGATCCAGATCGGCTTCGTGACCGTCCTGCTGACGGCGATCCTGGGCACGGCCTGCGGCGTCGCCGCGGGATATTTTCGTCGGCTCGACAACCTGATCATGCGCGTGATGGACGCGCTGATGGCGTTTCCCGCGCTGCTGCTGGCGATCGCGATCACCGCCGCGCTCGGACCTTCGGCATTCAACGTGGTGGTGGCGCTGGCCGCCGTCTACACGCCGCGCACCGCGCGGGTGGTGCGCGCCTCGGTGCTGGTGGTGCGCGAGGCCGATTACGTGCAGGCCGCGCGCGCGGTGGGCGCCGGCCATCTGCGCATCATGATCCAGCACATCCTGCCGAACAGCCTGGCGCCGCTGATCGTGCAGCTGACCTTCGTCTTCGCCTATGCGGTGATCGCGGAGGCGGTGCTGAGCTTCCTCGGCATGGGGCCGTCGCCGCCGACCCCGAGCTGGGGCAACATCATCGCCGAGGGCAAGGACTACATCCGGGAGGCGAGCTGGATCGCGCTGTTTCCGGGCCTCGCCATCGCGATCACGGTGCTCGGGCTCAATCTGCTCGGCGACGGGCTGCGTGACGTGCTCGATCCGCGCATGAACGTGGAGACGCGATGAGCGCGCCGCTCCTCTGCGTACGCGGCCTGGTCACGCGCTTCGGTCCGGTGCCGGTCGTCGACGGCGTCAGCTTCGACCTGATGCCGGGCGAGGTGCTGGGCATCGTCGGCGAGTCCGGTTCGGGCAAGAGCGTGATGGCGCTCTCGATCCTGCAGCTGCTGTCCCATCCCGGCCATGTCGCGGCCGGCGAGATCTGGTTCGAGGGCGAGAACCTGCTGGCCAAGACCGAGGCCGAGATGCGGCGCATCCGCGGGGCGCGAATCTCGATGATCTTCCAGGAGCCGATGACCTCGCTCAATCCGGTGTTCACGATCGGCGACCAGATCGGCGAGACGCTGCGCGAGCACCAGGGTCTCGATCGCCGTGCCGCGGAGCGCAAGGCGATCGAACTGCTCGGCATGGTCGAGATCGCATCGGCGGACCGGCGCGTGCACGACTACCCGCACCAGATGTCGGGCGGCATGCGCCAGCGCGTGATGATCGCGATGGCGCTCGCCTGCCAGCCCAGGCTGCTGATCGCCGACGAGCCGACCACGGCGCTCGACGTCACGGTGCAGGCGCAGATCCTCGATCTGCTGCGCGGGCTGCAGCGCGAGCTGAACATGGCGGTGATCCTGATCACCCACGACCTCGGCGTGATCGCCGAGTTCGTGCAGCGCGTGATCGTGTTCTACGCCGCGCGCACGGTGGAGCACGGGCCGGTCGGGTCGCTGTTCCGCGCACCGCTGCACCCCTATACCGAGGGCCTGTTGCGATCGATCCCGCCGCTCGGCGGCGCCATCGCGCGGCTGCAGGCGATCGACGGCGTGGTACCGAGCCCGCTCGATCCGCCGCCGGGGTGCCGCTTCCATCCGCGCTGCCGCCATGCCGATGTCGCGTGCACGCGCATCGAGCCGCCGCTGACGGCGCTCGGCGACGGGCGCAAGGTCGCGTGCATCCGCCATTCCGGCTACGCGCTGCCGCAGCGAACGGAGCCCGCGGCATGACGGGCGACACGCTTGTGGCGGTCGACCGGCTGGTGAAGCACTTCCCGGTCCGCAAGGGATTCTTCAGCTCGAAGCAGACGGGCGTCGTGCGCGCGGTCGACGACATCAGCTTCACCATCGCGCGCGGCGAGACGCTGGGCCTGGTCGGCGAGTCCGGCTGCGGCAAGTCGACGACGGGAAGGCTGCTGATCCGGCTGCTCGAGCCGACTTCCGGCGCGATCCGCCTCGACGGCGACGATCTCGCACGCATGCCCGCCGGCGCGCTGCGCGCGCGCCGCCGCGACGTGCAGATCATCTTCCAGGACCCGTTCTCGTCGTTGAACCCGCGCAAGACCGTGGGCGGAATCGTCGCCGAGCCGCTGATCGTCCACGGCGTCGGCGACCGCGCCGCACGCCACGCGCGCGTCGCAGAGCTCCTCGAGGTCGTCGGCCTGGCGGCCGAGCATGCCGAGCGCTATCCGCACGAGTTCTCGGGCGGTCAGCGCCAGCGCATCGGCATCGCGCGCGCCCTCGCGCTCAATCCGAAATTCATCGTCTGCGACGAACCGGTGTCGGCCCTCGACGCCTCGATCCAGGCGCAGATCGTCAACCTGATGCAGGATCTGCAGCGGGAATTCGGCCTGACCTACCTGTTCATCAGCCACAACCTCGCGGTCGTGCGGCACATCGCCGACCGCGTCGCGGTCATGTATCTCGGCAAAATCGTCGAGCTGACGGACAAGTTCAGCCTCTACGACTCGCCGAAGCATCCCTACACGCAGGCTCTGCTCTCGGCGATCCCCGTGCCCAATCCCGATCAGCCGCGCCGGCGCATCGCGCTCACGGGCGACGTGCCGAGCCCGATCGACCCGCCGGCGGGTTGCCGCTTCCACACGCGCTGTCCGCATGCCGAGCGACGCTGCCGGGAGATCGATCCCCCGCTCGTCGATGCCGGCGGCGGCCATCACGTCGCCTGCCATCTCGTCGCCCCAGCCTAGGAGCATAGCCATGCCACCGGTCGCGTCCTTCTTCTCGCAATCCTATGCCGAGGCGCGCGAGAAATTCCTCGCCGCCGCCGAAGCCGCCGGCGCGCAACTCGTCGACAGCTTCGCCCATCCGCTCAAGGGACCGGATGGCGGCGCGCTCGCCACCGACGTCGCATGGCTGGGCCCGCGCGACGCGAAGAAGCTGCTGGTGATGATCTCGTCGACGCACGGCATCGAGGGCTATTGCGGTTCCGGCTGCCAGATCTCCTGGCTGGCGAACCGCCACTACCATCGCGACGGCAAGCCCGACATCGCCGCGGTGATCATCCACGCCATCAATCCGCACGGCTTCGCGCATGGCCGGCGCGTGACCGAGGACAATGTCGACCTCAATCGCAACTTCGTCGACTTCGGCCAGCCGTTGCCGCGCAACCCCGACTACGAAACGCTGCAGCAGCATGTGAACCCGAGCGAATGGACGCCTGAGGTGCTCGCGAAGGCTGACGCCGCGATCGCCGCCTACTACAAGATGCCCAACACCGACTTCGTACCGAAGGCGGTGCATCGCGGCCAGTACGTCAACGCCAAGGGTACGTTCTACGGTGGCGCGCAGCCGACCTGGTCGCGCCGCACCTTCGAAGCGATCGCCGCGAAATGGCTCAAGGGCGCGAGCGATCTCCTGGCGATCGACTACCACACCGGGCTCGGGCCGCTGGGCTTCGGCGATCTCTATTACGGGGGCGGCATCGGCGAGGGCATGTCGCGCCAATGGTTCGACCACGTGACGCCGAGCGTGGAGCTGATCGAGGCTGCGCGCAGGGATCCGTCGATGCACATCCCCGGCAGCATCGCCGGCACCCTGTCGCGCTCGCTGGTCGGCGCGCTGCCGGGCACGCGCGTTACCGCCGGCGGCATCGAATACGGCACCCTGCCGGTGCGCGACGTGCTCGGTTCGTTGCGCGCCGACAACTGGCTCTATACGCACGGCGATCCCGCCTCGGTGATGGGCAAGGAGATCAAGGCCAAGGTGCGCGAGGCGTTCTATCCGTCGATCTTCGAGTGGAAGATCATGGTCGCCAGCCGCTCCAACGACGTGCTGCGACAGGCGCTGGCGGGCCTCGCGCGTGCCTGACCCGCGTCGACGTCGTCAGAGCCGATGACGCGCGACGAAGCCCTTGTCGATCTCGATGCCCAATCCCGGGCCGGTCGGCACGGGCAGCTTGCCCTCGCGCAGCAGTGCAACGGCGCCGACATCGGTCGTGGCGAGATGCTGGCGCATGGGGTTGTCGAAGGTCATGGCCTCGAAGGTCAGGAAGTTCGGCAGCGCCGCCGCGAGATGAAGCCCGGCCGCGTTGCACACCGCGCCGCAGAAGCCGACATGCGGTGCGAAGGGAACGCCATGCGCATAGGCGAAGTGACCGATGCGACGACTCTCGGTGATGCCGCCGGCTCGTGCGGCATCGGGTTGGATGACGCCGACCGCATTGTTCGCGATCAGGTCGCGGCAACCCCAGACGGTGTGCTCGCTCTCGCCAGCCGCGAGCCGGATCGGCAACGCCGTACGCAGCCGCTTGTAGCCTTCGACGTCCTCCGAGATCACCGGCTCCTCGAACCACGCGTAACCGAGTTCGGCAAGCGATCGGCCGACGCGCAAGGCATCGTCGAAGTCGTACGCCCAGTTGCCGTCGGCGGTGAGTTCGACGCCGTCGCCGACGAGGCGCCGCACCAGCGTCGCACGCTCGATGGCGCGCGCGACCGGCGCGCCGATCTTGATCTTGATCGAACGGAATCCCGCGGCGAGCGCCGCCTCGACCTGCTTCGTTGCGACCGCATCCTCGCCCCAGGTGATCGAGGAGGCATAGGCGGCGACGTGGCCGCGGCCGGTGCTGCCGAGCAGGTGGTGCACCGGCTGGCCGGTCGCCTTGCCCATGATGTCCCACAGCGCGATGTCGCAGGCAGAGATCGCCTCGAGCAGGATGCCGCCGGCCTTGCCGGTGATCACTCTCACCATCTCCTGCCACAGGCCCTCGACATGGAACGCGTTGCGGCCGATCAGGCGCGGCGCAAGCAGATCCTCGATCAATCCGACATAGGAGCGCAGGCTGTAGCGCGCGAGTGCCTCGCCGTAGCCGAGGATCCCGTCGGCGGTCTCGATCTCGACCAGGACGATCGACGCCTTGAGGCGCGGACCGAAGGCGGTAACCTGCTGCGTGGGATCGAGTGGCGCCTCGAGCGCGATGGCGCGCACGGCCTTGATCGTGGTCATGTCGGGTTCCTCGTGAGCGTGCGCGGGCCGGCCACGTGCCGGCCCGCGCACGATGTCAGCGCCGCAGCTCGTTGTAGGTCTTCTCGCCGAAGGCGATCGCGTCGCGGATCGGCATCCGGTTGGCGATCACCTGCTGCGTCATCCGGCCGAGCGCGTCGTTGAGTGCATCCGAATTCTCCGGCCAGGCGAAGTTCAGCGGCGTGCGCGCGGCCGACTCGACGGCCTCGGGGAGGCGGAATTGCGCGTTCAGCCCCGTGGCGAATTGCGGATCGGCGGCGACCGACCGCACCATCGGCAGATAGCCGGCCCGGATGGCCTGGGCCTTCTGCACCGAGGCCGAGGTCCAGAGGTCGATGAGCTTCCACGCGAGCTGCGGGTTCTTGGCGCGGCGCGGGATCCCGAGCCCCCAACCCTGCAGCGAGACCGGTGCGGGCTTGCTGGCCTCGAGCGGCGGGAAGGTCATGAACGACCACTGCACGCCGGGCTGCGAGCGCTCCTGCACCGTCGTCAGTCGGTGCGAGCCGTTCATCATCATCGCGACCTGGCCGCCGATGCCGAGATTCTGGACGTCGTCCGACGGCATGAGCGCGATGTCCTGCGACAGGATCTTGTGCTTGTTGACGACGTCATGCGCGAATTGCAGCACGCGCTCCGTGCCCGCGCCGGCGAAGGCCGCCGCGCCGTCGTCGGTCAGGATCCGACTCCCCTGCGCGATCATCTGCGGCATGACGAACTCGATCGGTGTCGTCGAGGTCGCCGTGTGCATGCTCCAGCCGAGGCCGTGCAGTCCCGGCTTCTGCAACGCCGCGGCGACCTTGACCATGTCGTCGAGCGTGCGCGGCAGCTCCAGGCTCGCCGCCTTCAACAGGTCGAGGCGATAGAGCATTCCGAAGACCCTGAGCTCCCAGGGCAGCGCGTGCGTGCGTCCCTGGCGGTCCTTGCCGATCGGCAGTACGACGGTGTCGTCGCGCCGGGATTGCGGCCATTGCTTCATGAATTCGTCGAGCGGCAGCAACGTGCCGGCCTGCACGTGCGTGGTCATGAAGGGCGAGTAGAGCATCACCACGTCGGGCACGTTGCCGGCGCGCGCCGCGCGCAGCAGCTGCGGACTGATCTCGGTCCACTGGATGATGTTGACCCGCACCGTCGCACCGGGATTCGAATCCTCGAAGCCCTTCAGGATCTCCTTGAGGAGCTCGGAACGGACCCCGCGGCCGTTCGGGTCGAGGAATGTCCAGAGCTCGATCGAACTGGCCGCCTGTCCGCGCGAGATCCGCGGGGCGGCGAGTGTTGCGGCGGCGGCAGCGGCAGTCGTGGCGAGGCTCCGCCTTCTGGTGATGGACATGTGCGTTCTCCCTTCCGGTCGGTTGTCGATCAACCCTTCACGGCCCCGCCGGTGAGGCCCTGGATGAAGGCGCGTTGCAGCAATGCATAGAGGACGGCGATTGGTACGATCGAAGCGATCGCCGCCGCCGTGAGCGGTCCGTACTCCACGCCGGTCTCGGTCATGAAGTAGTAGATGCCGACCTGGATCATGCGATTGCCGTCGGACAGCGTGAGGCTGTAGCCGATCAGGAACTCGTTCCACACCATCACGAAGACCAGCACGCCCGCCGCCAGCAGGCCGGGACGCAGCAGCGGCACCGTGATGCGCCAGAACGCCCCGACCCGTCCGCAGCCGTCGATGCGCGCCGCCTCCTCGAGTTCGGCGGGAATGGCGGCGATGAAGCCGCGCAGCAGCCACACCAGGGTCGGCACCAGCCAGGCGCTGTAGACGATGATCAGGACCCACAGCGTGTCGTAGAGGCCGATGTCGACGCTCGCGGTGTAGAGCGGGACGATGACGGCGATGCCGGGAATCATGATCGTCGCCCACATCAGCAGCAGCAATCCCTCGCGCCCCGTGAAATTGAACCGCACGGTGGCCCAGGCCGCGTGCAGCGCCAATGCGGTCGACAGCACCAGCGAAGCGAAGACGACGAGCAGCGTGTTCGTGAGATAGCGTGCGAAGCGGGCGTCGAAGACACCCGCGGCGTAGTTGGCAAGGGTCGGGGTCGGCGGCAGCCAGGAGGGCGGCACGCGATGGACATCCAGCGGTGCCTTGAGCGATGTCGACAGGCCCCAGAAGACGGGCAGAAGCGCGAAGACGAGCATGACGCCGAGCACCGCGTAGGCGCCGAACGTCTCGGCACGGCTGAGCTGGCCGGGGCGGCGGCGACGGCTGCTCATGCGCCGTGCTCGTTCTTGAGGACGCGCATGTAGGCGACCGTGAACAGGACGTTGATCGCGAAGATGATCACCGCGCCGGCCGAGGCGAGTCCCATGCGGTGGAACTTGAAGCCCTCCTCGAAGACGCGCAGCGCCATCACGTCGGTGGCATCGAGCGGTCCGCCGCCGGTCATGATCAGCACGATCGTGACGCCGTTGAAGCAGTGCAGCGTGGTCAGCACGACCGTGACGAGAGTGGTGTTGCGCACCAGCGGGAAGGTCACGCTGACGAAGCGCTGCCAGCGTCTTGCACCATCCATGCGTGCCGCCTCGTGGATCTCCTTCGGGATCGTCTGCAGCGCGGAGAGCGTGAACACCATGACCAGCGGATAGGAGCCCCAGGCGTTGCACAGGATCAGCGCCGGCATTGCCCAGATAGAGCTGGTGAGCAGGTTGGGCATCGTCATGCCCAGCCGGGAGGTCAGATCGGCGATCGGACCGAACTGCGCGTTGAGGAGCCAGGCCCAGAGCAGGGCCGCGACGGTGTTCGACACCAGCCACGGGACGATCAGCAAGGTGCGGATGAGATTGCGTCCGCGCAGCGGCAGGTTGAGCAGCAGCGCCAGCACGAAGCCCAGCGGCATCGCGAGCGCCAGCGTGCCTGCGACGAGCACGAAGGAGTTCCAGGCGCGGGCGCGCCCCGCCTCCGACAGAAGGAAGCGCTCGAAGTTCGACAGGCCCGTGAACGTGCCGAGGTCGAGGTAGTTCGAGCGGTGAAAGCTCTGCACGAGCGCATGAGCAAGCGGCCAGAACGACACGGCGACGACGATGATCAGCGCCGGTGCGAACCACAGATAGGGTCGCAGGCGGCTGAGGGTGCGCACGGGGCGGACGGCGATCGCGGTCATGGCAGGCCGAGCCCGCCGTCGATCAGGTACTCGGCGCCGGTCATGTAGCCGGCGGCCGGCCCGGCGAGGAACAACGCCAGCGCCGCCACCTCCTCGACGCGACCTTCGCGCCGGCAGGGGATGCGCTCGATCAGGCTCGCATAGGCACTCGGATCGACGCGCACCTCGGCGCTGCGGTCGGTCTCGATCAGGCCGGGCAGGATGGTGTTGCAGGTCACGCCGTGGGGGCCGCTCGGCTTGGCGAGGTTGCGCATCAGATTGGCGAGCGCCGCCTTCATCGCCGCATAGACCGTGAGCTCCGCATTCGGCCTGATCTGCTGCACGCTGCCGATCGCGATGATCCGCCCGAAGCGGTTGGCCTGCATCGCCGGCAGGAGCGCCTGCACGAGTTCGTAGGACCCGCCGAAGCCGGTGCCGACCTGCAGCGAATAGTTCTCCGGCGTGACGTCGGGGAGCTTCTGGCGTCGCTGCTCCGCGGCATTTAGCACGAGGATGTCGATCCGCGGCATCGTCTCGAGGCAGCGCCGTGCGAGGTCGGCGCCGGCGCCGGCCAGGGAGAGGTCGGCCTGCAGGGCGACACCGCTTCGCCCCGCCTTCTCGACATCCGCGACCACTTCGCGCGCGAGATCGTCACGGCGATGGAACTGGATCGCGACATCGGCGCCGGCCGCGGCGAAGGTGGTCGCGATCGCGCGTCCGATGCCACGACTGGCGCCGGTGACGAGGGCACGGCGCCCTTCGAGCGACAGGATGCCGCGGGCGAGATCCGCGGTCATGCGACGCGCTCGCCGCTGGCCGCGTCGAAGAGATGCAGCTTGCCTGGCGCCACGCCGAGCCGCAGCGCGACACCGATGGCCGGCTCGTCGCGCCCGCCCATCGACATGCAGATCTCGGTCCCGCCGACATCGGCGTAGATCAGGGTCTCGCGGCCGAGCGGTTCGGTGAGCGTGACCCGCGCGTCGAGCCCGCCCAGGCCGGCGGCGACGACGAAATCCTCCGGGCGGATGCCGATGCGGAGCCTGCGCCCTGTCTCCAGCGCCCGGGCCGTGTCTGGCAGGGTGAGCCGCACCCCCGCACCCTCGGCTTCCGGCCGTCCGTCGCGGATCGCGACGATCGCGTCGAGGAAGTTCATCGCGGGCGAGCCGATGAACTGGGCGACGAAGATGTTCGCCGGGCGGTCGTAGACCTCGAGCGGCGCGCCGACCTGCTCGATCCTGCCGGCATTCATGACGACGATGCGATCGGCCATCGTCATCGCCTCGGTCTGGTCATGCGTGACGTAGATCGCGGTGTTCGCAAGTCGCTGATGCAGGCGGTTGATCTCGACACGCATCTGCACGCGCAGCTTGGCGTCGAGGTTGGACAGCGGTTCGTCGAACAGGAAAACGGCGGGATCGCGGACGATCGCGCGGCCCATCGCGACGCGCTGGCGCTGGCCGCCGGAGAGTTCGCGCGGATAGCGATGCAGGAGCTCGTCGAGGCCGAGGATCCTCGCCGCATTCCCGACCGCAGCGTCGAGCTCGGCTGCCGGGCGGCGTGCCAGCTTGAGCGCGAAGCCCATGTTCTCGCGCACCGTCATGTGCGGGTAGAGCGCGTAGCTCTGGAACACCATCGCGACGTCGCGCTCGTTAGGCTCGAGGTCGGTCACGTCGCGGCCGCCGATGTCGATGCTGCCGGCGCCGACATCCTCGAGCCCGGCGATCATGCGCAGCAGCGTGGATTTGCCGCAGCCCGACGGTCCGAGGAGCACGCAGAACTCGCCGCTCGCGACGTCGAGGTCGACGCCGCGCACGACCTCGACCTTGCCGAAGCTCTTGCGCACACCCCTCAGCACGACGGCAGCCATTTGCGCGCGCTCCTGCCCTCTCTTGTGGGTCGTCGACGCCGTTTCGACGTTGACCATAACTTGGCCATTCGTGCAGATTTGCTGTCAATAACAAACCATTCTGAACCATTAGTCGTGAGGTCAAGGGGATGAGCGACAGGTCGCGCGATCGTCTGAGCGGTGTCTTCCCGATCGTCTCGTCGCCGTTCGCCGCCGACGGGACGCCGGATGCCGATGCGCTCGCGCGGGTCGTCGATTTCATCGTCGCGGGCGGCGCGGATGGCGCCGTCTATCCGGCGATCGCCAGCGAGTTCGCGACCCTCGCGCCGGAGGAGCGCCGAGCCGGCGTCGAGATCGTGGCGCGTGCGCTCGCCCGGCGTTGCGCCTTCGTCGTCGGCATCTCGGACGAGACCCCGGAGCGCTCCGCGGGCCATGCCCGGCAGGCCGCCGCACTCGGCGCCGACGCCGTCATGCTGATGGCCCCGCGCTCCGCCGGGACCACTCCGGATTCGGTCTGCGCGTTCTTCGCGACCGCGCTCGGCGGCATCGCATTGCCTGTGATCATGCAGAACGCCCCGCCACCGCTGGGCTCGTCGCTGTCGATCGAGACGGTGCGCGAGGTCTGCCGGCGCATACCGGCGATCCGCTACGTCAAGGAGGAGGTGGTTCCCTGCGGCCAGCGCATCACCGCCTTGCGCGCGGGCGTGCCGGATCTCGCCGGGATATTCGGCGGTGCTGGCGGCCGCTTCGTGCTCGACGAACTGGCGCGCGGCGCCGCCGGCTCGATGCCGGCCTGCGAGATTCCCGAGCTGCATGTCGCCATCTTCCGCGCCCATCGCGACGGTCGCCTCGATGAGGCGCGACGGGTCTTCGACACGATCCTGCCGCTGCTCAATCTCGGCAGCGCCTATCGCACGCCGATCACCAAACACATTCTCGTTCGTCGCGGAATCATTGCGGATGCGCGCCATCGTGACACCAATCCGGTGCTCGACGACTTCGACACCCGCGAGCTCGAGGCCGTTTGGGCCGAGCTCGTGCGCCGCGCCCCGATCCTGCAGGGCACAAGGCGATGAGCTCGCTGCGCTCGGCCCGATGGTTCGAGGCCGCGACGCGGATGGGGCACACCCATCGCCAGCGCATCATGCAGGGCGGCTTCGCTCGGGCCGACTTCGCCGGCAAGCCGGTGGTCGCCATCCTCTCGACCTGGAGCGATCTCAACCCCTGCCACGGGCATTTCCGCGAACGCGCCGACGACGTGAAGCGCGGTGTCTGGGAGGCCGGCGGTTTCCCGGTCGAGATCCCGGTGATGGCGCTGGGCGAGCCCTTCGTGAAGCCGACGGCGATGCTCTATCGCAGCCTGCTCGCGATCCAGACAGAGGAGTCGCTGCGCTGCCATCCCGTCGACGGCGCCGTGCTGATGGGCGGTTGCGACAAGACCACGCCCGGCCTGATCCTCGGCGCGATCTCCATGAACCTGCCTGCGATCTTCCTGCCCGCGGGGCCGATGCTCACCGGACGCTGGCGCAACCAGGCACTCGGCAGCGGCACGGACACGGCGAAAGCATTCATGGACTGGAAGGCCGGCGTGCTTCCCGACGCGGAGTTCCGCGAGATGGAGGAAGCGGGCGCTCGGTCGCCCGGCCACTGCATGACGATGGGCACCGCCTCGACGATGACCGCGCTTGCCGAGACGATGGGACTGACCTTGCCCGGCGCGAGCTCGATCCCGGCACCCGACAGCCGTCATCGCCACATGGCCGTCGCCACCGGTCGTCGTGCGGTCGAGATGATCGCCGCGGATCTGCGACCGCGCGCCGTCCTGAGCGATGCGTCGTTCCACAACGCCATCGTGGCGTTGATGGCGCTCGGCGGTTCGACCAATGCGGTCATTCATCTCGTCGCGATGGCGCGGCGCCTCGGGCTGGCGCTGCCGCTCGACCGCTTCGACTCGCTGTCGCGCCGGGTTCCCGTGCTCGCGGACCTGCGGCCGTCGGGTCGCTACCTGATGGAGGATTTCTTCGAGGCCGGAGGCCTGCGCGGCCTGCTCTCGCGCCTCGGCGATCTGCTCGACGGCGGCGCACGCACCGTGAGCGGCCGCACCCTGGCCGAGGACATCGCCGGTGCCAAGGTGTGGAGCGACGAGGTGATCCGGACCCGAGCCGATCCGATCAAGGCGACGGGCGGACTCGCGATCCTGCGCGGCAATCTCGCCCCGGACGGTGCGGTGCTGAAGTCCTCGGCGGCGACGCCCGGGCTGCTGCGCCATCGTGGTCGGGCGATCGTTTTCGAAGGCTGGGCGGACTTCGCGGCGCGAGTCGATAGCGCGGACCTCGATGTCGACGAGACCTGCGTCATGGTCCTGCGCAATTGCGGACCGCGCGGCACGCCCGGCATGCCCGAGTGGGGGATGATGCAGGTGCCCAAGAAGCTGCTCGATCGCGGCGTGCGCGACATCGTCCGCGTATCGGATGCCCGGATGAGCGGAACCCATTTCGGCACCGTCGTGCTGCACGTCGCGCCCGAGGCGGCGCTCGGTGGGCCGCTGGCGTTGGTGCGCGATGGCGACATCATCGAGCTGGACGCGGAAGGTCGCAGTCTCGATCTCGTCGTGCCCGAGGCCGAGCTCGCTCGCCGCAAGGCGGCATGGCGGCCGCAATCGTCGCGCCACGGCCGCGGCTGGGCCAAGCTCTATGCCGATCACGTCGAGCAGGCGGATCGCGGGGCCGATCTCGATGTGCTCGGCCCGACGGGCGAGTCGCCCGAACCCGAGATCAATTGAAATGCCGGCGCACGACTCGAGGCGGCGGCCCGGAGCGATCTCGGGGCCGATCGACGCCGCCGACCGCGTCTATGAAGCCCTGCAAGGGGCGATCCGTGACGGAAGCGTCGGACCGGGGCGGCGCCTGGCATCCGAGCGGACGCTGGCGACCGATCTTGATGCGCCGCGTGCGGCGGTGCGTCGCGCGCTGCAACGCCTGACCGCCGAAGGCGTGGTGGTGCGCGGCGTCGGACGGGCAGGAAGCCGTGTCCGGCAACCGACGCCGGCAAGGTTCGGCGCGGAGACGCGCGATGCCGGCCCGCAGGATGTCCTGGAGGCGCGCTGGGCGTTCGAGCCGGGACTGGTCGCCCTCGTCGTCGCGCGCGCGACCGAGAGCGACTTCGTCGCAATGGAGCGCCAGCTGGACCGGATGGCGCGCGCCGCGAGCCAGCAGGAATTCCGCGAGGCCGGCTACTTTTTTCATCTGGAAATCACCAAGGCGACGCGCAATCCGCTGCTCGTGCAGATCTTCGAGCTCATCATAGCTGCGCGGGCGCGCGCGGGCTGGGGACGCCTTGCCGCTCTCAACGCCAAGCCCGAGCAGCGAGCGGTCCAGATCTCGCGCAATCGCAATGTCGTCGCGGCCTTGCGTCAGCGCGATGCGGCGCTCGCGACGACGCTTCTGCGCGACCACCTGGCGATCATGCTCGACGAGATCGGACGCGGCGGAGCCGCCGCCTGAAGAACGTCGTGTCGGTACAGGTCGCGCGTCGCGGCCTCCTGAACGCCGATCAGCCCCAGGGATTTGCGCAGGCGAGCGCGCGGTCGCCGACAGGCTCTAGGACGGGCTCGACGCGGGCGCAGGCGGGCAGGGCGCGTGGGCAGCGATCGAGGAAACGGCAACCGCTTTCGGCGCGCGGCGGCACCGCGACGGCGGGCGCAGCCGCTTCCTCGCCGCGCGGAGCGCCGCCGCCGCGTATGCGCGGTACGGCGGCGACGAGGGCGCGGGTGTAGGGATGGCGTGGCGCCGCGAACAACGCGCCCGCCGGCCCGATCTCGACGATGCGGCCGAGATACATCACCGCGACGCGGTCGGCGATGTGCTCGACCACGGAGAGGTCGTGCGAGATGAACAGCATGGACAGGTTTCGTGCGCGGCGGATGTCCGCCAGCAGATTGAGGATCTGGGCGCGCACGGAGACGTCGAGCGCCGAGACCGGCTCGTCGCAGACCAGCAGGTCGGGGTCGACGGCCAGCGCGCGCGCGATGCCGATGCGCTGGCGCTGTCCGCCGGAGAACTCGTGCGGCAGGCGATCGGCGTGCTCGGGGCGCAACCCGACTTGCGCCAGCAGATCGCGCACGCGGCCGTCGACCGCCGCGCGTGGCAGGCCGGCGACGTAGCGCAGGGGATCGCCGATCGCCTGGCCCACGGTCTTGCGCGGGTTGAGCGAGGCGAAGGGATCCTGGAAGACCATCTGCAGGCGGCGACGCATCGGGCGCAGCGCGCGGTCCGGCATCGCGGTGATGTCGATGCCGTCGAAGCGGATGCGCCCCGTCGCCGCGGGCGCGAGGCGCATGAGGGCGCGCGCCAGCGAGGACTTGCCGCAGCCGCTCTCCCCGACGATCGCGAAGACCTCGCCGCGGGCGATCGTCAGATCGACGCCGTCGACGGCGGTCGTCTCGCCGTAGCGCACCGTGAGGCCGGCGACGTCGATGATCGGCGTCTCAGTCATGTCAGGCCTCGGCGCGCAGGCAGGCGACATGGTGTTCGGCCGCGAGCGAGCGCAATGCCGGTCGCTCGGCGCGACAGGCATCGCTCGCCCGCGGACAACGCTCGGCGAAGTGGCAGACCGGCTCGGGCTGTGCGACGGCCTTCACCGTTCCCGGGATCTCCGCGATACGGCCGCGATGCGCCCGTCCCAGCTCGAGCGTCGAGGCGAGAAGCCCCTGCGTGTAGGGATGGCGGGGCCGCTCGAGCAGCCTTGCCGTCGGGCCGGTCTCGGCGACACGCCCGGCATAGAGCACGATCGTGCGCGCCGCGAATTCGGCGACGACCGCGAGATCGTGCGTGATCAGGAGGACCGCCATCCCGAGCTCGCGTTGCAGCGTGCGCAGCAGCGCCAGGATCTCGGCCTGCACCGTCACGTCGAGCGCGGTCGTCGGCTCGTCGGCGATCAGCAGCGCCGGCCGGCAGGCGATCGCCTGCGCGATCATGACGCGCTGGCGCATGCCCCCGGAGAGCTGGTGCGGATAGGCCGCGAGGAGCGCGTCGGGATCGCTCAGGCGCACGCGCCGCAGCAGCTCGCGCGCCTCCATGCGCGCGGCGCGCCAGCCCAGGCCGCGATGCAGCACGAGCGGCTCGGCCACCTGCTCGCCGATCGTGAGCACGGGGTTGAGCGCTGTCATCGGCTCCTGGAAGATCATCGCCGCGCGCGCGCCGCGATAGGCGCGCAGCTTCGCGTCGTCCATCGCCAGCACGTCCTCGCCGTGGAAGCGGATGGCGCCACTCTGGATTTGTGCGCCGGTCGCGGGCAGCAGCCGCAACGCGGCGAGGGCGGTGACGGTCTTGCCGCTGCCCGACTCGCCGACGATCGCGACCGTCTCGCCCGGCGCGACCGCGAAGGAGACGCGGTCGAGCGCCTGGACGGCCCTTCCGCCGCTGCGGAAGGCGACCGAGAGATCCTCGACCGCGAGCAGGGGCGTGTCGGCGCGCGACGCGCTCATCGGTCGCGCAGCCGCGGATTGAGCGCGTCGTTGAGCCCGTCGCCGATCAGATTGAGCGCGAGCACTGTCACGACGATGGCGATGCCGGGGATGGCGGCGATGAACCATGCGGTGCGCAGGGTCTGACGGCCTTCGCCGATCAGCCGGCCCCAGGACGCGATGGTCGGATCCGAAAGGCCGAGGAAGGCGAGCGCCGCCTCGAACAGGATCGCCGCCGAGACGAGGAACGAGGCGTAGACGATCACCGGCGGCAGCGCATTGGGCAGGATCTCGGCGAAAATGATGCGCCGATCGGTCATGCCTGCCGCGCGGCAGGCGAGGACGAATTCGCGTTCGCGCAGCGCCAGGAATTCGCCGCGCACCATGCGCGCGACCGAGGTCCAGGAAACGAGGCCGATCGTCAGGACGATGGTCTCGATCTCCGGCCCGAGCACGGCGACCACGGCGAGGACAACGATCAGATTGGGAACGCTCTGCAGGATCTCGGTCGCGCGCATCAGCGCGTCGTCGATCCAGCGGCCGAAATACCCGGCGAGCGCGCCGATCGCCACGCCGATGCCGGTCGAGATCAGGGCGGCGACGATGCCGATGCCGATCGCCGTGCGCGCGCCGTGGACGATGATCGCGAAGATGTCGCGTCCCAGCGCGTCGGTGCCGAGAGGGAAGCGCGGATCCGTGAAGGGCCAGAGCTCCGGCCGCCCGACGATGCGCAGCGGCGGCCGCGGCGCCAGCCAGTCAGCCAGCAATGCCGTCGCGAGCAGCGCCAGCAGGACCGCGGCGCCGCCGGCGGCGGCGGGATGCCGAAGGAAGCGGCGCAGCGTCGCCATGGCTCAGCGCACCCGCACGCGCGGGTCGAGCGTCGCGTAGAGCGCGTCGACCAGAAGATTGGTCGCGACGACGACGATCGCGCTCATGATCAGCACGCCCATCACGACCTGATGGTTGCGCGCTTCGACGGCCTCGACGAGCAGCGAGCCGAGTCCCGGCCAGCTGAAGATCGCCTCGACGACGACCGCGCCGGCGAAGACATGACCGAGCTGGATGCCGAGCAGGGTGAGGATCGGCAGCACGGCGTTCCAGAACGCGTGGCGCCAGACGATCCGCCCCTCGGAGGCGCCCTTGGCGCGGGCGGTGCGGACGTAGTCGAGGTCGAGGACCTGCAGCATCGAGGCGCGCATCACGCGGGCGTAGATCGCCGCGTAGAACAGGCCGAGCGAGACGGCCGGCAGGGCGAGATGGCGCATGACGTCGAGGGCGTGGGCGATCGCGCCGGCGGCCGGCGCGCCGATCGTCGCCATGCCCGCGATCGGCGTGAGGCCGAGCTTCACCGAGAAGACGAGCATCAGCATCAGGCTGAGCCAGAAGCTCGGCGTCGCGAAGAACAGCACGGCGATCGCGGAGACGGCGGCATCGGGGAGCGAGCGCACGCGCCGCGCGGCGAAGACGCCCGCGGCGACCCCGAGCGCCGCGGCCACCATCAGGGCGGACGCCATCAGCAGCAGGCTCGCCGGCAGCCGCTCGGCGACGATCGCGGCGACGGGGCGGCCGTGGCGGAAGGAGAAGCCGAGATCGATCTGGGCCGCGCCGACGACGTAGTTCAGCAGGCGCTGCGTTGCCGGGACGTCGAGCCCGTAGAGTCGGCGCAGGCGCGCCATCTCCTCGGGGTTCGAGGCCTGGCCCTCGGCGGCCAGGACGTCGACGAGGTCGCCGGGCGCGAGGTTGACGAGCGTGAAGCTCAGCACGATCACGGCGAGGATCGTGACGAGGCCCTGCGCGCCCCGGCGCAGGGCCAGTCGCGTCAGACCGCCGGGCGGTCGCGCGGCGCGGCCTGCGCCAGGACGCGGACGCGTATCAGCCCTGGAGCCAGACATCCTTCCAGGAGTCGTACATCCATTCGGGCCGGTTCGAATGCGCCTGCACGCGGCGATTGGCGAAGGTCATGTTCTGCTTGTAGGCGAGCACCAGGACCGGCAGATCCTCGGCGGTGATCTTCTGCACGCGATGCAGCAGCGCGACGCGCTTGGCCTGGTCGAGCTCGCGTCCGGCCTCCGCCACCAGCCGGTCGACCTCGGGATTGCTGTAGCCAGAGGCGTTGCGGAACGGCGTGCCCGTGATGTTCTCGGTCGTGTAGAGCATCGTGCTGCGCATCAACGGATCGGCGTAGGACACGTTGTTGCTGACCGAGAGGTCGAAGGCGTAGCTCTGATAGATGTCGCGGATCGCGCCGGCGCGATCGGGCGTGAGGATCGTCGCCTTGATGCCGACGTCGCCGAGCGCCTGCTGGATGTACTGGCCGGTGCGGAGATTCTCCGGATACCAGGGCGCGGCGACGATGCGCAGTTCGAAGCGCGTCGCATTCCGGCTCGGGCGCTTGTGGCCGGCCTCGTCGAGCAGCGCCTCGGCGCGCTTCGGATCGAAGGCGAAGATCGGCACGTCCTTGGCATGGAAGCGCGGATAGGCATCGGACACGGTGCCGGTGGCGTGGCGGCCGAAGCCGTTCATGGCGACGTCGACGACGAAGTTGCGGTCGATCGCATGCGCCACCGCCTGACGCACGCGCTTGTCGGCGAGCACGGCGTTGCGCGTGTTCATCTCGACGACCATGAATTCCTGCAGGCCGCCGCGATCGGTCGCGTCGAAGCGGCCGGTTCCGGCGAGCCGGCGCATCTCCGCGGCCGGGAAGGGCGAGCCGACGCCGAGCAGAACCTCGCCGGCCTCGAACGCCGCGGCGCGCGCCTGCGGGTCCTGCAGATAGCGGATGACGATCCCGTCGAGAAGCGGCGCGCTGGCGTCCCAGTAGGACTCGTTGCGCACGAGCTCGACATGCGAGCCGCGCCGCCATTCCTTGAACTTGAACGGCCCTGTGCCGATCGGCGCGTTGTTGCGCGGGTTCTGGCGCATGTCGCCCTCGGCATAGAGATGCTTCGGGATGACCTGCGTCTCGGTGCCGCCGAGCGAGGCGAGGGCCAGGGTCTCCGGGGTCGGCTGGCCGAAGGTGATGCGCACGGTGTGCGCATCGATCGCCTCGGCCGCGGCGATCGCGCGCAGCGCCGGGTTGCCCGCCGCCTTGCGCCAATGCTCGAGCGCGTTGAAGACGACGTCGTCGGCGGTGAAGGGCACATCGTCGTGCCACTTCGCCGCCGGGCGGAGATGGAAGACATAGCTGCGGCCGTCGGGCGCGCTTTCCCAGCGCTCGGCGAGCTGGCCCGTGAACTTCTCGCCGTCGTCGCGCACAAGGCGCTCGAGGATCTTGGTCGAGGCCAGCAGCGGATTCCCGCCGCCGCCGCCGGGCGCGAAGATCGTATGGGTCTCCGAGGTGTAGACCACCGTCAGCACGCCGCCGCGCCGCGGCGACGCGGATTGGCCCTGCGCGCGCGGGAGCGTCCCAGCTGCGAGGGCGAAGACGCCGGCTCCGGTGACGATGTTCCGGCGGTGAAGTCTCATCATGCTTTCCCCGTCAGCAACCCAGCCGCGCCGCAACGATGCGACGCGGGTCGACGATTTCACGAAACCCGGCGAGTGGCAATCGCGAGCCCCTCACGCGGCTGCATCGCGCGCGAGGATACCGGCCTCGCCGCCGCTTCGCGGACGCAGCCGCGGCAGCAGCAGATAGGTCGGGGCGAAGGGCGCGAGGATGCGGCGCGCGCCGTCCTCGGCGATGACCTCGCCCTTGTCGAAGCGCTGCAGGGCTTCGGGCGGGCGCAGGAACCGGAAGCCATCGCTTTCGGCCCGGATCATCTCCACCGCGATCACGTCGCGGCCGCGCGGCCGTCGGCCGCCCGGGGTTGCCGGTGGCGGCAACATCCCCGCGGCTGCAAGCAAGGCGTGCGTGATCCGGCGCGCATAGGCGTCGGTGCCCGGTCGATCATGCCGGCCGCACTCGACGACGAAGCCGGCACGCGTCGGCTCGCCGAGGAGGCCGGGCTGTTCGATGAGAAGCCGGCCGTCATGGACGGGATGCGCGAAGCGCACGCGGTGATGGTCGTGCGGCAGCGCCGGCAGCAGCGCGCGCGCGGCCGGCGTGTCATGGAACATCAGCAGCCGCGGGCCGGCGGTCGCCATCGAGTGCAGATCGATCAGCAGGTCGGCCTGCCGGCACAACGGCGCGATCGCGCGTGCGCGGCGGCTCTCGACCGTGTCGGCGCCGTCACCTGCCAGACGCGCCGCACTCCAGAGGCGGTTCATGTCCTCCTCGGCGAAGCGACCGGCCTGCGGCTGGCCCGGGACACGGCGCGCATGGCCGGCGACATTGGCCGCGATCATCGTGATGCGGCCGCGCAGGATCGCATCGCGTTCGGCGAGGACCGACCGGATCGCGGAAAGACCGCAGGTCTCGTTGCCGTGGATGATGGCGACGATCACCGCATGCGGGCCCGGCCGGCCGCTGTCGATCCGCATCGCCTGTTCGACCCCCTCGACGACGCCGTCGCGCAGCGCAGCGGGGATGCGGCCACGCAGTCCGGCCGCCGACGGCGCGTCTTGCCCGCTCGGCGCATCTTCCCTAACAGTCTGTCCCGTCGAGTTCGCTGCCATGGCCCGTCGTCATCGAGGAGTGCGTTCGTGAAAGCCGTCGTCCTGCGTCAACACGGTACCATCGATCAGCTGCGCGTCGAGACCGGCTACGAGCCCAAGCCGCTCGGACCCGACGACGTGCTGCTGCGCGTCGGCGCCTGCTCGCTCAACTACCACGACGTGTTCACGATCCGCGGCATGCCCGGCATCAAGCTCGAGCTGCCGGTCGTGGTCGGCAACGACCTCGCCGGTGAGATCGTGCAGCTCGGCGCGAAGGTCGAAGGCTGGGCGATCGGCGAGCGCGTGCTGCTCAATCCCGTCTATCCCGGCCGCGGCCTGATGGGCGAGATGCTCGATGGCGGACTCGCCGAGTTCTGCCGCGCCCATCACAGCCAGCTGATCCGTCTGCCGGCATCGGTCAGCTTCGCCGACGCGGCGGCACTGCCCGTCGCCTACGGCACCGCGCATCGCATGATGCACGCGATCGGGCAGGTGAAGCCCGGCGAGCGCGTGCTCATCCTCGGCGCGAGCGGCGGCGTGGGCACGTGCTGCGTAATGCTCGCGAAGTTGCGCGGCTGCGAGGTGATCGCCTGCGCCGCCGGCGAGGCGAAGGCCGAACGCCTGCGCGCGCTGGGCGCGGACCACGTCATCGACTACGTCGCCAAGGACTTCATGAAGGAGGTCTGGCGCCTGTTCGGCAAGCCGGATCGCCGCGCCTATGAAGGCGGCGTCGACGTGGTGGTCAACTACACCGGCGGCGACACCTGGGTGCCGTCGCTGCGCGCGCTCAAGAAGGGCGGCCGGCTGCTGTGCTGCGGCGCGACCGCCGGCTTCGATCCGAAGGACGATCTGCGCTTCGTCTGGACCTACGAACTGCAGGTCCTCGGCTCCAACGGCTGGAAGCGGGAGGATCTCACGGCGCTGCTCGACCTCGTGGAGAGCGGCCGTATGAAGCCAGTCATCGATCGGCACTACGCGCTCGACGACGGCGTCGTCGCGTTGAAGGCACTCGAGGATCGCGCCTTTTTCGGCAAGATCATCGTGGCGCCGCCAGGCTAGGCGTCGCCGCCCGTCAGCGCGATGTCGACGCCATGGACCGCGAGGGAGATCGAGCGCGGCGCCGGTTCGGTCACGGCGATGCCGAGGCCGCGGGCGGCGGCGGCAACGGCGGCGATATCGGCGCCGGCGATCGCCAGTCGCGGCGCCACCATCTGGCCCGGCGGCCGCAGACGGGACCGGTGCGCGAGCGCTGGGACGATCTCGATCACGACGCCGCCGGCGTCCAGTCTCGCGGCGTTGCCCTCGTCGCGCCGGACCAGTCCGAGCGCCACCGCGCGCTCGGCGTCGATGACGGCGGCGGTGTCGCCGATCACCGTGAGGCCGGCGAGGCGCCGGGCCCCGTTGGCGTGGCGCAGCAGCGGCGCGGCATAGACGTGCTCCCGGTCCAGGTGCTCGCAGAAGAAGACGCGGCCCGGCAGGATCGGCTGGCCCTTCACGCGGCAGACGCGGAAGCGGACCTCGCGCACCCCCGATGGCGTCTCCATCGCGCGGCTGCCGGTGACCGGGGCGCCGTCGGCGGCATCCCAGCGCGCCAGCACGCCATGACAACGATCGGTGTCGTCCGGCGCCAGGGCGATGGCGCTGATGCCTTCGCCGGCGTCGAGGAACTCGCGCAGGAAGCTCTCGCGGCTGTCCGGCGTGTCGAGCGCCAGCAACTCGATATAGCCGTTGGCGAACATGATGCAGGCATTCGCCGTGCCGCGCGCGGGGTGGCGGCCCGGCGGGGAGAGGGTGAAGCCGAGCGCGCGGAAGGTTGCCGAGGCGGTCGCGAGGTCGCGCACGGCAAGGATGCAATGATCGAAGTTGCAGACCGGGGTGGATGGCGGCATGGCTTGCCTGGGGCGCGGCGACGCGCAGTCGGGGATGATCGCGGGGCGGGACGAGGATGAAGGACGGCAGGATGACGAACAAGCTGAGCTTCGAGGCGCTCGACGAGATGGTGCGCCGGGCGCCCTTCCATCGCTGGCTCGCCGTCGAGCTCGCTGCGCTCAACGACGAGGACATCGTCATCCGAATGCCGCGACGCGAGGAGATGGTCTCCTCGGTAACCCACGGCTACATTCACGGCGGCGTGCTCGCCTCGCTGGTCGACCTGACCGCGGTGTTCGCCATCGCGGCGAAACTCGGACGCGGCGCGCCCACCGTCGACCTGCGCGTCGACTACCATCGCCCGGCGATCACGACGGAGCTGCGTGCGATCGGCCGTGTCATCCGCCTGGGCCGCACGATCGCGACGGCCGAGGCCACGGTCCTCGATGCCGACGGGGCGCTGGTCGCGAGCGGGCGGGGCGCCTTCCTGCCGCCGTCGGCGTGAGGGAGGCGCACGATGGAAAATCCCGGCGCCATCTTCGCTCCCCACCGCGAGAGCGATCGCGTCGCGGTCGTCGATCTCACCGGCGGCGGCATGCGCGAGGTTCGCTACCGCGAGCTGGCGGCGGGATGCGAGGCGGTGGCGCGCGGCCTGCGCCGGGCCGGCCTCGGCGCCGGGGCGCGCATCGGCATCCTGTCGGGCAATGCCATCGCCTTCTACGAGACGTTCTTTGGCGCGATGCTCGCCGGCGCGATCGCGCTGCCCTTCAATCTGCGCCTCGCCGACGACGCGTTGGCGGCGCTGGTCGCGCATAACGACGTCGACCTCCTCTTCGTCGACGCCCCGAACGCCGGGCGGCTGCCCGCCGGCGCGGCGAAGCGCATGGTCGTCTTCGGTGCGGCCGGTCCCGCCGGCTACGAGGCCTTCGTCGATCGCGGTCCCTTCGACGCGGTCGCGGTTCCCGACGATGCGCCGCTGCTGCAGCCCTTCACCTCCGGCACCACGGGCCTGCCGAAGGGGATCGTGCTGAGCGCCGGTGCCGTGCGCTGGGCGATGCGCCAGATGCTGCCGGCGGGACGCGCGCCGGATCCCACCACCGTGGTCAGCGTCGCGCACCCGCTCTATCACAAGAATGCCATGCTCGGCAGCAAGGGCGCGTTCCTCAACGGCGGGCGCGTCGTGATGATGGAGCGCTTCGACCCGGAGCGCTTCGTCGACGCGATCGGCCGCCACGGCATCACCAAGGTGCACACCGTGCCGACGATGATGGCGCGGATCATGGCGCAACCCGATCTGGTGGCGCGCATCGATCAGAGTTCCATCCGCGAGGTCCATATGGGCTCGGCGCCGGTCTCCGAACGGCTGTTCGAGGAGATCCGTGCCGCCTTCCCGAAGGCCAATGTCCGCATCAGCTACGGCGTCACCGAGGCGGGCCCGATGCAGTTCGGCGAGCATCCTTCGGCCAAGAAGCGACCGCCGCGCTCGATCGGCTACCCGCTGCCCGAGGTGCAGGTCCGCCTCGTCGGCGGCGCCTCGCCCGACGAGGGCGTGCTGCTGATCAAGAATGCCGGCGTGATGCGCGGCTACTACAAGGCGCCGGAGCAGAGCGCCGCGCGCTTCGACGCCGAGGGCTGGTACGTGACCGGCGACATCCTGCGGCGCGACGCCGAGGGCTTCTTCTATTTCGTCGGCCGCGACGACGACATGATGGTGGTGAACGGCACCAATCTCTATCCGGCCACGGTCGAGGAGACGCTGCTGCGCCATCCCGGAATCGCGGCGGCGGCCGTGGTCGCCGTGAACGACGACGTGCGCGGCCACGTGCCCGTCGCCTTCGTCGTCGCGCGGCCGGGCGTCGCACTCGATCCGGCCGAGATCCAGGCGCATTGCCTGGCGCGCGCACCGGCCTACCAGCATCCGCGCCTGGTGCGGGTGGTCGAGGAATTGCCGCTCGCCGGCACCAACAAGGTCGATGTCCGGCGACTGCGCGCGATCGCGGGCGAAGCCTGGGCCGCGGCGCATGCGACGGGCCGCGGATGAGCTTCCCCGAGTCCTACGGCGCAGCCCGCGCGTCTTTCCTCGCCGCCGCCGCCGGTGCGCAAGCGCGGATCGAGACGCATGTCCTCGTCGACCGTCGCGGTCGCGACGGCGAAGAGCTCGCGATCGACGTCGCGCGCGTCGGTCCGGCGCGCGACGTTCCGGCGCTGCTCGTCATCTCCGGCCTGCACGGCGTCGAGGGCTTCGCCGGATCCGTCGTGCAGACGCGTTGGCTGCGGCGCATCGCCGCGAGCGCGCCGCCGCGCGACCATGGGCTCGTGCTCGTCCACGCCGCCAATCCCTACGGCTTCTCCTGGTCGACGCGCGGAGACGAGAACAATGTCGACCTCAATCGCAATCTGCACGCCGACTATGCCGGTCTGCCCACGAATGACGGCTACGACGCGATCCATCCGATCCTTGCCACGCCCGCTTGGTCGCCTGAAGTCCTGGCCCGTCAGGACGCGGCGCTCGCGGCCTATGCCGAGACGCATGGTGCCCAGGCGCTGACGACGGCGCTGTTCGGCGGGCAGCACCGCCACGCCGACGGACTCGGCTTCGGCGGTCGTGCGCGGAGCTGGTCGGTGGGCGTGCTCGTCGCGCTCGCGGACGCGATCGCCGCGACGCATCGCGGGCTGGCGATCCTCGATCTGCACACCGGCGTGGCGCGCTACGGCGAGGCGGTCGTGCTGCCGTTCAGCGACATGCGCAACGACGCTGCGCGACTTCTGCTCACGGCGCGCGGCGACGCGCGTTTCTCGCTCGGTGCCGCGGGGCTGGCGCGCATGACGGGCATCGTCGCGGCGGGGCTGGCGCAACGCGCGGCGCCTTCGCCGGCGCTGGCCGCGGTGCTGGAATTCGGCACCGTCGATCGCGTCGCGATCCGGCGCGCGCTGCGCATCGATCTCGCCCTGCGCTTCCGGCCGCCATCCGACGCGGGCGAGGAGGCGCGCGCGCGGCGCGAGGTGCTCGCGGCCTTCTATCCGCCCGATCCGGGGTGGCGCGGCGCGCTGCTCTCGCTTGCCGACGCCCTGATCGAAGGCGCAGGCGCGCCGGGCGCCGTCGTCGCCGCGCTGGCGTAGCGCGGCTATTCGGCGAGGTGGCAGGCGACCAGCGCACCCGAGCCGCGCGGCGTCAGCACGGGCGCCTCCCGCCGACAGCGCTCGACCGCGAAGGGGCAGCGCGTGTGGAAGGCGCAGCCCGAAGGCGGGTTGGCCGGGCTCGGGATCTCGCCGGTCAGGACCATGCGCCGGCGCGCGCGCTGCGCGCGCGGATCGGGCAGCGGGATCGCACTGATCAGCGCCTGGGTGTAGGGGTGGCGCGGCGCGTCGAACAACGCGTCGCGCTTCGCGAGTTCGACGATGCGGCCGAGATACATCACCGCGATGCGATCGCTGACGTGGCGGACGACCGACAGGTCGTGGCTGATGAACAGGAACGTCGTGCCAAGCTCGCGCTGCAGCGTCAGCAGCAGGTTCAGGATCTGGCCGCGCACCGAGACGTCGAGCGCGGAGACGGGCTCGTCGCAGACGACGAGCGCGGGCGACAGCGCGAGCGCGCGGGCGATAACCAGGCGCTGGCGCTGGCCGCCGGAGAACTCGTGCGGATAGCGGTCGGCATGCGTCGCGGCCAGGCCGACGCGCACAAGAAGATCCGCCACCCGCTCGCGCAGCGCGTCGCCCTGGGCGAGGCCGTGCACGAGCAGCGGCTCGCCGATCGAGTCGCCGACGCGCATGCGCGGGTCGAGCGAGGCGAATGGATCCTGGAACACCATCTGCACGCGGCGCCGCGCGGCGCGCAGCGCTTCGCGGTCGAGCCGGGCGAGATCGACGCCCTCGAGCCTGATCTCGCCGCCCGTCGGCTCGACGATGCGGAGCACCGCGTTGCCGAGGGTCGACTTGCCGCAGCCCGACTCGCCGACCAGCCCGAGCGTCTCGCCCCGGGTCATCGTCAGCGACACGCCGTCGACGGCGCGGATGACGCCGCGCGCGCCGAGCCACCCGCGCCGGATCGGGAAGTGCACCCGGAGACCCTCGATCTCCAGCAGCGGCGTGCCGGCGGGGGTCGCGGTCATCGCTCGCCCATGACCGCTTCGACGACGTCGTGGCGACGGCAGGCGACGGCGCGCGTGTCGCCGACGAGCTCGAGGGCGGGCTGCGCCGCCGTGCAGGCCGGCTCGGCGAGCGGGCAGCGCGGCGCGAAGCGGCAGCCCGGCGGCCAGTCGCCTTGCGCGGGGACGCTGCCCTCGATCACCGTCATCTCGGACTTCGGGCGATCGTCGAGGCGCGGCACGCTGCGCAGCAGCAGTGCCGTGTAGGGGTGGCGGGGCGCCGCGAAGATCGTCTCGACCGGACCGGTCTCGACGATGCGGCCCGCGTACATGACGGCGACGCGATCGGCCATGTCGGCGACGACGCCCATGTCGTGGGTGATCAGCAGGATTGCGGTGCCGCGCTCGCGGCGCAGTGCCTTCATCAGGTCCAGGATCTGCGCCTGGATGGTGACGTCGAGCGCTGTCGTGGGCTCGTCGGCCAGGAGGATGGCGGGCTCGGCGGCGAGGGCGATCGCGATCATGACGCGCTGGCACATGCCGCCGGAGAGCTCGAACGGGTATTGCGCGAGGCGTCGCTCGGGCTCCGAGATCCCGACCGCGCGCAGCATCGCCAGCGACCGGCCGCGCACGGCGTCGCGCGACAGCGTGTGATGCGCGTGCAGGCCCTCGGCCATCTGGTCGCCGACCGTCATCAGCGGATCGAGGGAGCCGGACGGGTCCTGGAACACGATCGAGGCGCGATTGCCGCGGATCGCGCGCATCGCCGGCTCGGGCAGGCGTGCGAGGTCCTTGCCCTCGAACCCGATCGACCCGGCGACAAGCCGCGCGGCGCCGGGCAGCAGGCCGAGCAGGGCGAGCGCGGTCATCGACTTGCCGCAACCGGACTCGCCGACCAGCGCCAGGACCTCGCCCGGCGCGAGGTCGAACGAGACCTCGTCGACCACGCGGCGCGCGCCGATCGCGACCGAGAGGTCGCGCACGCTGAGGACCGGTGCCGGCACAGGGGTCATCGCGGCGGCAGCCTCATGTCGTCCTGCTTGAGCGGTCCGGGCTCGAACGTCCCGATCGAGTTGCCGCCGTCGACCGAGAGCGTGGCGCCGGTGACGAAGGACGCGGCGTCCGAGCAGAGGTAGAGGATCGCCTCGGGAGCGTCGGCCGGGCCGCTCGTGCGCTGCAGGGGGATGCCCGCGGTCATCTTCCTCACATAGGTCTCGGAGAGAGGGCTCACGTCGCTGCCCGGCGCGAAGCCGGGCTCGACGGCGTTGACGCGGATGCCGTGCTCGGCGAGTTCCAGCGCCAGGCCCTTGGTGAGCCGGTCGACGGCGGACTTCGAGATGCAGTACGGGGCCGAGCCGTTGCGCATGCGCCGCGCCGCGCCCGACGAGATGTTGACGATCGCGCCCTTCACGCCGTGCGCGATCATCAGTTTGGCCATCTCGCGCGAGACGATGAACGGCGCGCGGACGTTGACGTTCATGATCCGGTCCCATTCCGCGACCGGGATGTCGAGCAGCAGGCCGCGGGGATAGACGCCCGCGTTGTTGACCACCACGTCGGGCGCGCCCCATCGCGCGGCGACCGCCTGCGCGAGCCCGAGCACCGCGGATTCGTCGGCAAGCTGGGCGGCATGCGCGATCGTGCCGGGCCCGAGGCGCTTCGCCAGCGCCTCGAGCGGCTCGGCGCGCATGTCCGTCAGGCACAGCGTGGCGCCCTCGCGCGCGAAGGCCTCCGCGATCCAGGTTCCGAACACGCCGCAGGCGCCGGTGACCACAACGCGCTTGTCGCGAAATCGCTTCGTCATGTCCGTCTCCTCGTCGGTCAGCGCAGCAGCGAGCGCGGATCGAACCGATCGCGCAGGTGGTCGCCGCAGATGTTCACCGAGAGCACCAGCGTGAACAGGCAGATGCCGGGGAAGGTCGCGATCCACCATGCGGTGCCGACGTAGTTCCGGCCGACGCTCATGATCGAGCCCCAGCTCGGCATCGGCGGCTGGATGCCGAGGCCGAGGAAGCTCAAGCCCGCCTCGAACAGGATCATCAGGCCGAACTCGAGCGTCGCCACCACCACCAGCGGGGCGGCGATGTTGGGGAGCAGGTGTCGCAGCAGCAGCCGCGGCGTCCGCGCCCCGGCCAGGCGCGATGCGGCGATGTAGGGCAGCGTCGCCTGGCCGAGAGTCTGGGCGTAGGCGACGCGGGTGTAGCGCGGCCAGCGCGTGAAGCCGAGCACGAGCACCAGATTGAGGAAGCCCGGGCCGAGCACCGCCACCGTGATGATCGCGAGCAGGATCGCCGGGATCGACAGCATGATGTCGACGGCGCGCATGATGACGATCTCGACCCAGCCGCGCAGATAGCCGGCGAGCACGCCCAGCGCGATCCCGACCGCGCCCGACACCGTGACCGACAGCAGCGCGACGGCGAGCGAGGCGCGCGCGCCATGGATCGTGCGGCTCAGCAGGTCGCGGCCGAGCTCGTCGGTGCCGAGCCAGTACGTCCCCGCGCCGGTCACGGTCCCGGGTGGCCGCAGCCGCGCCAGCAGCGACTGCTTGTTCGGGTCGAGCGGCGCGATCCACGGCGCGAGCAGCGCCATCAGCACGAAGAGGACGAGCAGCGCCGCGAAGGGCGCGATCGCGACGACGCCGGGAGTCGCCATGAGCTTGCGCAGGCGGGTCATCGTGCGCCGCCGCGCAGCTTGATGCGCGGATCGATGATTCCGTAGGCGATGTCGGCGGCGAAGTTGAGCAGCACGTAGGTGACCGAGACGAGCAGGACGATCGCCTGCACGACCAGGAAGTCGCGCGACTGGATCGACTGCACAGCCAGCTGGCCCATTCCGGGCCAGGCGAACACCGTCTCGACGATGACGGCTCCGGCGAGAAGATTGGCGATCTCGAGGGCGGCGATCGTGACGATCGGAATCGCGCCGTTGCGCAGCACATGCCGCAGCACGACGACGTGCCATGCCACGCCCTTGGCGCGGATCGCGCGGACATAGTCCTTGGCCAGCTCCTCGATCACGGCCGTGCGCGTGATGCGGGCGAAGGTCGCCATCGAGAGGCCGCCGAGAGCGACCGAGGGCATCAGGACGGAACGCCAGTCGTCGGCCCCCGAGGTCGGCAGCCAGCCGAGCGTCACGCCGAACAGCATGATGAGCAGGATCCCCGACCAGAAGGTCGGCATGCTCTGGCCGACCAGGACGATCGGCATCAGCAGCCGCTCGACCAGCGACCCGCGCCAGACGGCGGTCGCGACGCCGACCGGGATCCCGGCCCCGACCGAGAACAGCAGCGCCGTCCCGGCGAGCCAGGCCGTGTAGGGCATGCGCTCGGCGACGATCCGCCAGACGGGCAGGCGCTGCACGACGGACTCGCCGAGATCGAGGCGCGTCAACGTCCAGAGGTAGTCGGCGAACTGGACGGCGATCGGGCGATCGAAGCCGAGCTGCCGGCGCAGCAGGTCGATCTGCTCGCGCGTTGCGCCTTCCGGCACCAGCAACAGGGTCGGGTCGCCCGCGAGCCGCATCACGACGAAGACGATCGCCATGACGCCGAAGACGGCGAGGACCGACTGGGCCAGGCGGCCCAGCAGGTAGCGGCTCACGTTGTCGCGGACGTCGTCGGGCGCACGGCCGGCCGGTCCACGGCAGCGGTCACGGCTGCCACTTCATGTCGAAGACCGCGAAGGACTCGCCCGCCGTCGGCTGCCACTGGATCTCGCGGCGCGCCGCATAGATCGCGTGGTACTGGAACATGCCCACGCCGGGGACGTCCTCGTAGAGGATCTTCAGCGCCTCGGTGTAGTGCTTCAGCCGCTCGGCGCCGTCGATCGTCGCGCGGGCGGCGTCGATGGCGGCGTCGAACTTCGGGTTCGAGTACTTGGCCCAGCTGCTGCCGGTGCGGAACAGCGGGTTGATGACGCCGTCGGCGTCCTGGCAGCCGCAGGACCACAGGCCGGTGGAGATCGAGCCGGCCTCGCCGGGATTGCCCTGGCGGCGCTTGAGGAAGGTCGGGTGGTCGGTGAGCTGGATCGTCACCTTCAGGCCGACGTCCTGCAGCATCTGCTGCAACGCCTGGACGAGGCGCGAGTCGTAGGCGGGCGAGGTGGTGAACGGCAGCTCGGCGCCTTCCGCCCCGGCCTCCTTGATCAGCGCGCGCGCCTTCGCGGGATCGAACGGATAGGACGGGATGCCGGTGACGTAGCCGAAATTGGCAGGCGTCAGCACGACGTCCACGGGCGTGCCGAAGCCCGCATAGAGCGCATCGACGATGGTCTTGCGGTCGATCGCGTGGGCGATGGCGCGCCGCACGCGGACATCGGCGGTCGGGCCCCATTGCGCGTTGATGAACAGATAGCCGATGCGCTCGGTCGCCGCGGGCAGCAGCTTGAGCCGCGCCTCGGACTTCAGCGCCTGGGCCTGGTCGGGGCTGACGGCGCGGATGATGTCGGCGCGGCCGCTCTTGAGGTTGGCGATGCGCGTCGCCTCGTCGGACACGTTCTGGAAGGTGACGGCGCGGATCGCCGGCTTGCCGCGCCAGTAGGCGTCGTTGGCCTCGAGCGAGACGCGCACGCCGCGCTGCCAGCTGGCGAACTTGTACGGGCCGCTGCCCATCGGCTCGAGATTGAACTTCTCGGGACCGACCTTCTCGACATGCGCCTTGGGCACGATCGACAGCTTGACGAGCTGCGCGAGCAGGACCGGATAGGGCTTCTCGGTGATCAGCACGACCTTGTCGGGGGCGACGACGCGAGCCTCCTTGATCGAGTCGAACTGGCTGAGCTGCGGGCTCTTGAACGCGGGATCGGTGATCCGCTTGACGCTGTAGACGACGTCCTCGGCCGTGAGCGGCGAGCCGTCATGGAACTTGATGTCGGTGCGGATCGTGAACTCGATCTCGGTCGGCGTGCGGTAGGTCCAGGCGCTGGCGACCTGCCCGATGATCGTACCGGCGGCGTCGCGCGTGACCAGGTTGTCGAAGATGTTGCGGTAGACGTGATAGCTGTCCGTGTCCCACTGGATATGCGGATCGAGCGTCGCGGGCTGGCCCGGGAGGTCGACCGACAGCGTGTCCTTGGCGCCCTGCGCCAGCGCCTGGCCGGCGAACAGCGAGATCGCGGCCGTCAGCGCCACGAGCGTTCGTCTTTGCATCGTCGTTCTCCCCCGGTTGCATTCAAGAGCGGTCATGCCCGCGATGGCGCGGATCCGCGCCGTCGGCATCGCGGCACGCGCACTGCGGCGAAGTATATGGACCGGGCGGACGCAGCGGAAGAAAGCTCGCGCGGCGTCCTGCCGTCCGACCGTGCCCCTTTTTCGAGGGGGAGGGCTATGCTGCAACGGGCGATCGCGCAGCGATGCGGGGAGGCTTGGCAGACATGACCACGACATTCGACTGGCCGCCGACGGTCACGGAGGCGAGCCGGGCGCTGGCCACCGGGCGAGCGACGGCAACCGCGCTGGTCGAGGACTCGCTCGCGCGCATCGCGGCACTCGATCCCGCGTTGCGCAGCTTCGTGCGGGTGACGGCGACGCAGGCGCGCGCCGCCGCGCGTGCCGCGGATCGGGCGATCAAGGCAGGCCGGCGACGCGGGCCGCTGCACGGCGTGCCCTTCGCCCTCAAGGACATCATCGGGACGGCCGGTATCCGCACCACGGCTGGGTCCTATCTGCTCGAGCACCATGCGCCCAAGCGCAATGCGACGATCGTCCAGCGCCTGCTCGATGCAGGCGCGGTTCTGGTCGGCAAGCTCGGGACGCACGAGTTCGCGACCGGCGGGCCGGCCTTCGACCTGCCGTTCCCGCCGCCGCGCAATCCCTGGGACACCGCGCGCGGCACCTCGGGCTCGTCGAGCGGCAGCGCCGTCGCCGTCGCGGCCGGGCTCGTGCCGTTCGCGCTGGGCACGGACACCGGCGGCTCGATTCGCGCGCCCGCCGCGCTGAGCGGAATCGCTGGCTTCAAGCCGACATACGGTCTCGTGCCGCGGACCGGCGTCGTGCCGCTGGCCTTCAGCATGGACCATTGCGGGCCGATGGCGTGGACGAGCCGCGACTGTGCCCTGGTCCTGGACGCGATCGCCGGTCACGACGGCGACGACCCGGCGAGCGCGGCGGTGGCGCCCAGCGACCATGTCCGGGCGCTGCGCGGCGGCGTCGCCGGCATGCGCATCGGCGTCATCCGGCACTTCCATGAGCGGGACGTGGCCGGAGATCCGCGCGCCGGGGCGGCGCTCGATGCGGCGCTCGGCGTGCTGCGCCGGCTCGGCGCGAAGATCGTCGGCGTCAAGCTGCCGCCCTTCGCCGACTGGGATGCCTGCGCGCGCATCATCATCCAGGCCGAGGCGCTGGCGGTCCATCGCCGCGACCTCGAGCGGCGCCCCGGCGCCTATGCCCGCGTCACCGCGACGCGGCTGCTCGCCGGCGTCGGGCTCTCGGCCGCCGACTATGTCGACGCGTTGCGGTGGCGGCGGCAGCTGAGCCGCACCTTTGCCGCCGCGCTCGAGGATCTCGATGCGGTCGTCACCTGTACGTCGCTCGCCCTCGCGCCGGCGATGGCAGACGCGGTGAAGCCGCCTTATTTCGGCTCGCGCGGCCCGCTGCTGACCCCGCCCTTCAGCCTCATCGGCGTGCCCGCGCTGAGCGTGTGCATGGGCTTCGCCGACGGGCTTCCCTTCGGCATGCAGATCGCCGGCCGCGCCTTCGACGATGCGACCGTACTGCGCGTCGGCGCCGCCTACGAGCGCGCCACGCCGTGGCGCGACCGACGCCCGCCGCCGCCCAAACTTCTGCGCGATCCCGCACGTCCCGAGCGCCATCCCGATGCAACGCTGCCCGCCCGGCGTCATGTCGAGGCCGCGCGCGCCGCCTTCGCCGCGATGAAGGCGCGGCTGCCGCGGGGCTTCGCCTATGGCGACGAGCCGGCCGACGTGTTCAGGCCCTGAGGCGGCGTCAGGTCCTGCGGCCGAACGGGATCAGGCGCGGGCGGCGAGGCGCTCGCGCCCCGGGATCGCATCGAGCAGGTCGCGCGTATAGGGGTGTCGCGGCGAGGCGAAGACGCGCTCGGCCGCGTCGAGCTCGACGATCTCGCCGGCGCGCATGACTGCGATGCGGTCCGCGACGTTCGCGGCCACCCGAAGGTCGTGGGTGATGAACAGCATCGCGAGCCCGAGCCGCGTGCGGATCTCGTTGAACAGCTCGAGCACCTGCGCCTGCACGGACACGTCGAGGGCGGAGACCGGCTCGTCGGCGATCAGCAGCCGAGGCTCGAGCGCCAGCGCGCGCGCGATCGCGATGCGCTGGCGCTGCCCGCCGGAGAACTCGTGCGGGTAGCGGTCGACGGCCGCCGCATCGAGTCCGACGAGCCGGAGCAGCTCGCGCGCGCGATCCATCGCCGCGTCGCGCGGCTCGCCGTAGGCGATCGGGCCGTCGGCGACGAGCCGCCCGACGCGCTTGCGCGGATTGAGCGAGGCGTAGGGATCCTGGAACACCATCTGGATCATCCGGCGCGACGCATGCAGGGCGCGGCCGCGCGCCGCCCCGAAATCGGCGCCGTCGAAGCGGATCTCGCCGCCGTCGCGCTCCAGCAGCCGGATGACCAGGCGGCCCAGGGTCGACTTGCCCGAGCCGGACTCGCCGACGACGCCGAGGGTCTCGCCCGGCGCGATGTCGAAGGACACGTCGTTGACCGCGCGCACCCGGCGACCCCGTGTGAACAGCCCGCCGGCGCTCACATAGGCCTTGGAGAGGTTGCGGACCGACAGGAGCGGCGCGGGGGCCGCTGCGATTGCGCGGTCGTGCGTCTCGAGGCGCGGGACCGCGGCGATCAGCTTGCGCGTGTAGGGATGGCTGGGGCGCTCGAGGACCTCGGCGGCCAGGCCCTGCTCGACGATCCGTCCCTCCTGCATCACCACCACGCGATGGGCGATCTCGGCGACCACGCCGAAATCGTGGGTGATGAACAGCACCGCCATGCCGGTACGCGCCTGCAGGTCGCGGATCAGGGCGAGGATCTGCTTCTGGGTCGTCACGTCGAGCGCTGTCGTCGGCTCGTCGGCGATCAGCACGCGTGGCTCGAGCGCCAGCGCCATGGCGATCATGATCCGCTGGCGCTGCCCGCCCGAAAGCCGGAACGGATAGGAGTCCTTGAGCAGATGCGGCGTCGGCAGGCCGACCGCATCCATCAGCTCGATCACGCGGCGTCCCCGCGCGGCGGCATCGAGGTCCGAGTGCACGCGCAGGACCTCGTCGATCTGTGCGCCGACCTTCATGATCGGGTTCAGGGCCGTCATCGGCTCCTGGAAGATCATGCCGAGGCGACGGCCGCGCCAGTCGCGCATCGCCTCCTCCGAAAGCGCGAGAAGGTCGGTGCCGTCGACGTCGATCGTCCCCTGCGTCACCGCGACGCCGCGCGGGAGCAGGCGCATGAGCGCGGCGGCGGTCAGCGACTTCCCGGACCCGGATTCGCCGACGACGCAGAGGATCTCGCCGGCGTGGAGGTCGAAGCCGACCGCCTCGACGGCATGGCGGCGCTCGGCGCCGCGGGGCAGCGTCACATGCAGCCCGCGGATCGAGACGAGCGGGCGAGGGGCGGGGGCCGCCGGATCGGTGGTCTGCATCGCTCAGCGCGCCTCGCGCGACAGGCGCGGATTGAGCGCATCGCTCAGGCCCTCGCCGACGAGATTGAGCGCCAGCACGGTGAGCAGGATGGCGACGCCGGGGAAGAAGCTGATCCACCATGCCGTGCGGACGACCGTGCGGGCGGCGCCGATCATGTATCCCCAGCTCATCAGGTTCGGGTCGCCGAGGCCCAGGAAGCTCAGCGAGGATTCGACCAGGATCGCGGTGGCGATCATCAGCGAGGCCGCGACGATGATCGGCGACATCGCGTTGGGCAGGATCTCGCGGAAGATGATGTGCAGGCTCGAGTGCCCGACGGTCACCGAGGACTGCACGAACTCCCGGGTGCGCAGGCTGAGGAACTCGCCCCGGACCAGGCGCGCGACCGGCGGCCAGCTGACCACCGCGATCGCGACGACGATCGACTGGATGCCCGGCGTGAAGATCGCCACGAGCACGACCGCGAAGACGAAGCTCGGGATCGTCTGGAAGAACTCGGTGAGGCGCATCAGCAGGTCGTCGACCACGCCGCCGTGGTAGCCGGCGACGGCGCCCAGCGCGACGCCGATGATCACCGCGCACAGCGTCGCGACGAAACCGATCAGCAGCGATACCCGCGCGCCATGGATGATGCCGCCGACGATGTCGCGGCCCATCGTGTCGGTCCCGAAGGCGAAGCCCGGCGTGAGCGGACGCCGGAAGGGCGGGCCCGCGAGGTCCCAGGGGCTCGCCGGGTAGATCACCGGCGCCAGCACCGCGACCGCCACGATCACGGACAGCACCGCGAGCCCCACCACCGCGCCCTTGTTGCGCAGGAAGCGACGCCAGACCGATGTCGACGCGATCATGCGGCCCGGGCCCCCATCTCGATGCGGGGATCGACGACGGTGTAGACGAGATCGGTGATCAGGTTGAACGCGATCACCATCGCCGAGGTCACCAGGAAGACGCCGAGAAGCACGTTGTAGTCGCGCTGCAGCACCGCCTCGTAGGCGACGCGGCCGATGCCGGGCCACGCGAACACGGTCTCGACGACGATCGATCCGCCGATCAGGTAGCCCGCCTTCACACCGGCGATCGTCACGACGGGCAGCAGCGCGTTGCGCAGCACGTGCACGCGCAGGATCCGGCTCTCGGGTACGCCCTTGGCGCGCGCCGTGCGCACGAAGTCGAGGTCCTGCACCTCGACGATCGAGGCGCGCATCATGCGGGCGTAGGAGGCGAGGTGGAACAGGGCCAGCGTCGTGGCCGGCAGCACGAGGTGACGGGCGACGTCGAGCGCGGCCTCGAAACCGGTGAGCCGCAGTCCGACCGAGCGCATGCCGAAGGCCGGGAGCCAGCCCAGCGTGACGGAGAACAGCACGATTCCCATCAGGCCGACCCAGAACAGTGGCATGGCGTAGAAGAACAGGGCGAGGACGGTGATGAGCGAGTCCGACCATCGGCCCGCCTTGCGCGCCGCAAGGATGCCCAGCGCCACACCGAGCACGAGCGAGACGAGGAACGCGGTGCCGGTGAGCATCAGAGTGGGCCCGAGCTTCTCGCCCAGGATCTCGGCGACCGGGCGCTGCTGGCGGTAGGAATGGCCGAGGTCGAGCTGCGCGATGTTGGCGGCGTACTTCCAGAGCTGCACGGGCAACGGCTGATCGAGGCCGAATTGCTGGCGCAGCTGCCGGACATAGGTCTCGTCCGACGCGCCGGCCTCGCCCGCCATCACCGCCGCGGGGTCCCCGGGCGCGAGCCGGATCATCAGGAAGTTGAGCAGCACGATCCCGACGAGGACGACGAGCCCCTTCGCCATTCGTCGCGCGATGTAGTCGAGGCGCTGCACGCCTCCGGTCCCGGCGATCGGTCGCGCTAGCGCGCCGGCACCATGTGGACGTCCGCGAAGGTGTCGCGCACGCCGATGGCCGAGGTCAGGACGCCGCGGAAGCGCTTGTCGATGAAGGTCGGAAACTCGAGCTCGAGCAGCCAGGCGACCGGGACATCCTCGACCAGGATGCGCTGGATCTCGCTGTACTGGCGCTGGCGCGCGGCGTCGTCGACCTCGCTCGCCGCCTGGTCGAACAGCGCGTCGATCCGCGGATTCTCGTAGCCGCCGGCATTGTTGAACAGGATGCCCTTGCGGATGTTGCTCGAGATGTAGAGCCGGGAGACGCCGAGCGCCGGATGGCCGAGCTGGCTCAGCACCTGCAGCGTCATCTCGTAGTCCCAGTTGCGGACGCGGTCGCCCCACGTCGCCATGTCGCCGCTGCGGATGTTGACCTGGATTCCCACGGCGCCGAGCGCCTGGCGGATGTACTCGCCGAGCCGCACATAGACGTCGCCATAGGGCAGGGCGTCGAGCGTCACCTTGGCGCGAACGCCGCCGGCGCCGCGCTTGAGCCCCATGTCGTCGAGCAGCGCCTCGGCCTTCTTCGGGTCGAAGTCGTAGCGCGGCACGTTGGCGTCGTGGTGCGGCACGCTGGAATGGATCGGGCCGGTCGCCGGCTTGCCGAGTCCGAAGAAGATCCGATCGCGGATCAGGTTGCGGTCGAGCGCATGGTAGACGGCCTGGCGGAAGCGGCGGTCGTTCATCGGCGAGGTGCGCAGATTGAAGTCGAGCCAGACCATCTGCGCGAGATACTCGTAGCCCTTGGTGGCGAACTCGAGATTGGGCAGCGCCTTAAGGCGCGGCACGTCGAACATCTCGATGTCCGTGAACGCGGAGAGATGCACCGCGCCGGTCTCCAGCGCGACCGCGCGCGCGCCGGCGTCCGGCAGCACGCGATAGTAGATCTCGTCGAGATAGGGCTTGCCGGCCTGCCAGTAGGCATCGTTGCGCACGAGATGGATGTGCGAGCCGCGCACCCATTCGCGGAGCTTGAACGGCCCGGTGCCGATCGGCGTTCGGTTGGCGGGATTGTTGCGGAAGTCGGTGCCCTCGTAGATGTGCTTGGGCACGATCGGCGCGGTGCTGGGCTCCCACATCATCAGGAACGGCGAGAACGGCGCCTTGAGCTGGAAGACGACCGTATGCGCGTCGACCGCATGGATGCGCTCCATGCGCAGGAAGACCGGCCGCGAGCGCGGATGAACCTCCTTGAGGAAGACGTCGGCGCTGAACACGACGTCGTCGGCGGTGAAGGGCTTGCCGTCGTGCCAGGTCACGTTCTCCTGGAGCTTGAACGTGTAGGTCTTGCCGTCGGCGGAGACCGTCCAGGACTTCGCCAGATGCGGCATCGGCTTGAGGTCGAAGTCGTAGCGCAGCAGGCTCTCGTAGATCTTGCCTGCGGGCGCGTTCACGGGCGTCGTCTGGTTGAGCCCGATCATCAGGGTCGGAGGCTCCGGCGACATGATGATGTTCATCGTGCCGCCGCGCTGCGGCGTCTGCGCCGGCAGCCCGGTGGCGAAGAGCAGGCCTGCCGTGAGCGCGATGGCGCCGATGCGCGCCGCGAGTCCCGAAATCATGTTCCCCTCCGCCCCGGATGATCGGCGCCGGCCGAGAGCCCCGCGCGTCGTCGCCTCCGGTCCGGGTTCATATTAGGGTGCGTGTTCCGAGCGGCGCAACGCCGCGGGTCCGGACCGAGGGGGAAGCGATGCGTCGACTTGCGGTGGCGAGGGTCTGGCTCGAAGTGAACTCATTTTCGCCGATCCCGAGCCGTCTCTCGGACTTCGAGGCGACGGAGTGGCTGCGCGGCGACGAGGCGCTGCACCGCTTCGCCGGGACGCCGACGGAGCTCGGCGCACTCGGTGCGTTCCTGCAGGCGAACCGCGAATGGCAGGCCACGATCTCGCGTTGCGCCGCCGCGGCGCCGGGCGGGCCGATGGACGAGACGCTGTTCGAGCGATTCCTGGCCGAGGTGGAGGCGGACTTTGCGGCGCAACGCTGGGACGCCGTCTATCTTTCGCTGCACGGCGCGCTGGTGACGCAGCGGCGCCCGACGCCGGAGCTCGACCTGCTGCGCGCGGTCCGCCGCATCGTCGGCCGCACCCCGATCGGGGTCAGCTTCGACATGCACGCCAATCTCGGTCCCGAGGTCGCCGCGCTGGTCGACGTGGCGGCCGGCTACAAGACCCTGCCGCATGTCGACATGCACACGACGGCCGCCAAGGTCCTGGCGCTGCTCGACCGCACGGTGCGCGGCGAGATCCGCCCCGTCGGCAAGATCGCGCGGCCGGATCGGATCCTGCACAGCTTCAACATGCGCACGACCGACGGGCCGATGAAGGAGCTCGAGGAGATCTCGGCCGCGGCGACGACCGGCTCGATCCTCGACGTCACGCCGTTCGGCGGCTTTCCCTACGCGGACACGCCCTACACGGGTGCATCCGTCATGGTCTATGCCGACGGCGATGCGGCGGCGGCCGCGGCGATCGCTGCGCGGATCGCCGCCGACGTCCGGCGCCTGGCACCGGAGTTCGCCGTCAAGCGGCCGTCGGCGCGGGACGGGCTTGCCCAGGCATTGTCCCGCGGCGACGGGCCGGTGGCGGTACTGGAGTCGGCGGACAACACGTATTCCGGCGGGATCGCCGACACGCCGGGCCTGTTCCGCGCGCTCGTCGAACTCGACCCGAAGATGCCCTGCGTCTTCGCCTATTTCTGCGACCCCGCGCTGATCGAGCGGCTATGGCGAGCGGGCGAGGGCGCGGCCCTCGACCTTGCGCTCGGCGGCCAGGTCACTGCGGATTTCGGCGCGCCGGTGCCTGTGGCGGCGCGCATCGAGAAGCTCGCGCAGGGCAGCTTCGTCAACCGGGGCCCGATGCAGGCGGGCGTGACGGTGCGGGTCGGCCGTTCGGCGGTGCTCGCGATCGGCGCGATCCGGGTGATCGTCACGGAGCAGCGCGTGCCGGTGAACGACCTCGCCTATCTCGCGCATCACGGCATCGACCTGCACGACGTGCGGCTGCTGTGCGTCAAGGCGAAGAACCATTTCCGTGCCGCCTTCGGTCCGCTGATGAAGGCGGTGATCGAGGTCGACACGCCGGGCCCGGCGGGCATCGACCTGCGCGCATTCCCCTACCGGCACGCGCGCGTCGCCGACTACCTGCCGCCGTGAAGGAAAGACTCTTCGTCGCCGATCGCACATCCCCTCCTGTTCGGCGCAGCCGAATAGGAGTGGTGGCAGCGCGCGAAGCGCGCTGACGGGGAGGTCATCTGCGTCTCGCGCGAGACTCTCATGACCTCCCCGCCCTCGCTGCGCTCGGTCACCCCTCCTATTCGCGCTGCGCGCGAACAGGAGGGGATGCGTGTGTCGTGGTCGGCCCCGGCCAATCGAAATCAGCTGCCGACATGCAGCGTGGCGACCATCGAGCGCAGCGCCGCCAGCACGCTCGGCGCCACGATGCGGCTGGTCTTGGGATTGATCTCCGACGGGCGGTTGCGCGTGGTCATCGACAGCACGACCTCGTCGGCCTCGAGCTCGACATTGTGGATCGCGCCGGGAATCGTCGGATCCGCCCAGACCTCGACCATCGTGCGGTCGAAGCCGACGCCGGCGAGGCTCAGCGAGATGGCGACGTTGAAGTGGCGCGGGAAGGCGGCGGCGGCCGCGCGCGCGGTTCCTTCGAAGACGCGCACGGGCGCCGGAAGCCTCGTGAAGTCGTGGCCGGAATTGGCGAGATAGGGCTCGCCGACGAAGGTCGACGGCTTGATGCGCGAGTTGAGTTTCACCGAGCGGATCGTTCCTTCGGCCGCGCACCGCACCGAGTCCAGGCCCGGCAGCGTGCCGCTCGCGATCCGCAGGCGGCCGGCATGCCGCTCGGCGAAGTCCAGGATGTCGGGGAAGGCGGGCACGCCGCCGGCGCTGAGCACGAGCATGGTCCTGCCGCGGCCGAGCACCTCGCGCGCGATGACCGGGAACGCGTCCGCGGTGGCGCATTCCACGACAACGTCGACGTCGTCGCAGAGCGCGGCGAGCGGCACGACCTTCGGCGGATGCGCGAGCGTCGCGGCGTGGCCGCGCGCCTTGTCGAGATCGCGCGCGGTGACCGCGGTGAGCACGGCGCGCGGCACGCTGCCGGCATCGAGCTTCGCGGCGAGATAGCGGCCGACATTGCCGAAGCCTG
>JAEULA010000105.1 GCA_016793165.1 Alphaproteobacteria bacterium
TCTCCGTGGCGGCCGCGGCCGCCGTGTCCTGGGGCGCGACGAGCGCCGAGAGCCGCTCGCCGAACGCGACCACGGCGCCGACGATCACCAGCAGCGGCGAGCCGAGACCCTCGGCCACGATCCGCTCGGCGATGCCCTCGACGGTGGAGCGGCAGATCCGCTGGCGCGGCGTCGTGCCGTCGGCGATCGCGGCGCAGGGCATGTCGCTCGGCATGCCGGCGGCGATCAGGCGGGCGCAGATGATCGGCAGATTCGCCGCGCCCATGTAGATGACGAGCGTGGTGTGCGAGTCGGCGAGCCCGCGCCAGTCGAGGTCGAGCTCCTCGTCGTCGCGGCAATGGCCGGTGATGTAGCGGACCCCCGTCGCGAGGCCGCGATGGGTCAGCGGAATTCCGAACGCCGCGCCGCAGCCCGAAGCCGAGGTGATCCCGGGGACGACGGTGAACGGGACGCCGGCGCGCGCGAGATGCGCCGCCTCCTCGCTGCCGCGGCCGAAGACGAAGGGGTCGCCGCCCTTGAGCCGCACGACGCGCTTGCCGGTCCGCGCGAGGTCGACGAGCAGCGCATTGATCTGGTCCTGCGGCACCGGATGGCAGCCGGCCATCTTGCCGACATAGAGGCGCGTGGCGCCGCGCGGCACGCGCTCGAGGATCTCGGGGGACACGAGGCGGTCGTAGACCACGACCTCGGCCTCGGAAAGCAGGCGGACCGCCTTGAGGGTGAGGAGTTCGGGATCGCCAGGCCCGGCTCCGACGAAGTGCACGCAACCCGACTTCACGATCCCCTCCCTGGGCACTTCGACTTCCACGGGGCGAATGGGGCGGCGGCCCGGAAGCCGCCGCCCCGCGCGCTCAGTAGATGTCCTTCTGGGTGTTGTAGACGTTGAACTTGCCGGTCGGCGTGATCAGGCGCTTGTCCTTGATCACGTGCTTCAGCTTGCGGGTCTTGTCGTCGACGACGACGATCGCCGACTCCTGGTCCTTGCCGTTCCAGACCGAGAACCAGACCTCGGTGCCGTCCTTGTTGTATTCGGGGTGCACCACGCGGCGCATGCCCTGGCTGATGCCCGACCATTCGCCGATCGGCAGCACGACGGGATCCTTGTCGAGGTTGTTGAGGTCGAACACCGCGACCGACGACGCAATGCTCGGCTCCGGGTTCAGCGGCGTGTCGACCCAGAGGTTCCTGCTGTTCGGGTGCGTCTTGATGAACAGCGAGCCGCCGCCCTGGCCGCTGAGCGTCTGCACCACCTTCCACGCGTGCTGCGGGTTCTTCTCGGGGTCCGTCGCGATCAGAGAGATCGAGTCGTCGCCCAGATGGCCCGTCGCCCACACCGGGCCGAACTTCGGATGCGTGAAGTTGGCGCCGCGGCCGGGGTGCGGGGTCTTGCCGACCTTGATCAGCGAGGCGAGCTTGCGGTCCTTCATGTCGACCACCGCGATGGTGTCGCGGGCGTTGGCGGCGACGAGGAAGTAGCGCTTGCTGATGTCGAATCCGCCGTCGTGCAGGAAGCGCTCGGA
>JAEULA010000115.1 GCA_016793165.1 Alphaproteobacteria bacterium
CGGCAAGCTGCTCGTGTTCATGCACGGCATCGGCGGCAACAGGACGAACTGGCGCGACCAGGTGCCGGTGTTCGGCGAGAGGTTCCGCGCCGTCGCCTGGGACGCGCGCGGCTATGGCGGCAGCGACGACTACGAAGGCCCGTTGGACTTCGCGGATTTCTCCACCGACCTGGTCCGCGTGCTCGATCACTACGGGGCGAAGAAGGCGCTGCTCTGCGGATTGTCGATGGGCGGGCGCATCGCGCAGGACTTCTACGAGCGCCACCCCGATCGCGTCGTCGCGATGGTGCTGGTGGCGACGATGCCGAGCTTCGGCGAGGGACTGACCGACGCGCAACGCGCGGAGTTCATTCGCCTGCGCAAGGAGCCGCTGGTCAACGGCCAGGAGCCCAGGGACATCGCGCCGGTCGTCGCCAAGACGCTGCTCGGGCCGAAGGCGAGCGCGGCGGCCTTCGATCGTCTCGTCGCCTCGATGTCGGCGCTGCACAAGGAGAGCTACATCAAGACGATCGAGGCCTCGATGGGCTATCGCCGCGCGACCGCGATGGCCGCGATCGGGGTGCCCGTGCTGCTCGTGTTCGGCGAGGAGGACAAGCTCACGACGCCGGCGACCGGCAAGCGCATGCACGCCGCGATCCCGGGCAGCCGCTATGTCGAGATCGCCGGAGCCGGCCATCTGGTGAACATCGAGGAGCCCGGACCGTTCGATGCCGCGGTGATGCCCTTCCTGCTCGAGCACCAGGGGCTGGCGGGGTGACGACGCCGGGATCATTTCCCTGCGGCCGCGAAGCGGCGGGACGAGCGGCGCGCGCGATTCGCGCGACCGAGAGGATGAGCGCGACCGCGGGGTCCGCGCCGAGCCTGCCTGTCGGCGCCGCACTCGGGCACTCCGCCTGTTCGCTCTTCCACGCGAACCGGAGCGGAGCGCGATGACGCCCGCGATCGCCTTCGAGCGCGTCGATCTGAAGTTCGGTGCCGAGCGGATCTATGCCGGGCTCGACTTCACCGTCGCGCCCGGCGAGTTCTTCTGCATCCTCGGGCCGTCGGGGTGCGGCAAGTCGACCGCGCTGAGGCTGATCGGCGACCTGATCGCCGCGGACGGCGGTCGCGTCGCCGTGAACGGCAGGCCGCCGGCCGAGATGTGGTCGCGCATCGCCTTCGTGTTCCAGTCGCCGCGCCTGGCGCCGTGGCGCAATGCCCTTGCCAACGTGCTGCTGGGAGTCGAGCTGCGCTACGGCCGCGCCGAGGCGAAGCGGCGCACCGCGCGCGCGCGCGAGCTGCTCGCCCTGGTCGGGCTCGCGGACGACGCCGCCAAGATGCCTCTGATGCTCTCGGGCGGCGAGCGCCAGCGCGTGGCGATCGCGCGCGCCCTTGCCGTCGATCCGGAGATCGTGCTGATGGACGAGCCTTTCGCCGCGCTCGATCCGAACACACGCCGGAGGCTGCGCGGCGAGATCGAGCGGATCTGGCGCGCGACCGGAAAGACGGTCGTCTTCGTCACCCACGACATCGACGAGGCGCTGACGCTCGGCGACCGCATCGTGCTGCTGTCCAACAAGCCGACCCGGGTGCTGGAGACGATCCGCGTCGACGCCGCCCGGCCGCGCGACGTCGCGCGCGATCCCGCGCTGCGCGACATGCGCGAGCACCTGTCCGCGCTGTTCCAGACCCTCGAATCCGATCCGCAGGAGACCTCGCCATGAAGCGTCGAACCGCCCTCAAGCTCGTCGCCGCCCCGGCGATCCTCGGCCTGGTGCGCCCCGCCGGTGCCCAGGGCAAGGAGAAGATCACCTTCGCGCATCTGCTGGACCCGGCCATGGATGCCGCGGTGTGGGCGATCACGGCGGGCAAGGTGAAGTCCGACCTGATCACGATCGAGCCGCGCGGCCTCGTCATCCCGGCTCTGATCCAGGCGACGGCGACGAAGCAGTTCGACGTGATCATGACGGCAGTGATCGGCATCCCGCCAGCGATCGCGCGCGGCCTCGAGCTGCGCATGCTCTCGGCGGTGCTGCAGACCGCGCCGGGCGGCGAGGGCGGCGGCGTGTGGGTCAAGAAGGACAGCCCGATCAAGGATCCGCGCGAGCTCAAGGGCAAGACGCTCGGCTCCTACGGCCTGCGCTCGACCGGCTATCTCTACGTTCGCGCCGCGCTCGCGAAGCGGTATGGGCTCGACGTGAAGCTCGAGGGCGGCGACATCAAGCAGGTCGAGATCCAGGCGCCCAACCTTCCGGGCGCGCTCGGCGCCGCGCAGATCGACGCCGGAACGCTGATCCACAGCCAGGCCTTCCGCGCGGCGGAGTCGGGCGAGTTCCGCAACATCGCCGAGACCGGCGCGATCCTGAACGAGCTGTACGGTCCGCTCGTCTCGGCCGTGAACATCGGCTTCCCCGAGCGGCTCAAGGCCAAGCCGGACGCCTACAAGGAGTTCGGGCGCATGTTCAAGGAGTCGCTCGCCTATCTGCACGCCAATCGAACGGAGGTGTTCGAGGCGGTGGGCAAGCAGGCCAATGTCAGCCCGAAATTCTTCGAGTGGTGGTACGACCGCACCACGACGGTGCCGGCCATCATGGGGCCGCAGCAGGCCGCCGCGGTGACCAAGGGCTGGGAGATCGGCAAGGAGTTCGGGATGATCCCGACGGTGCCCGACGTGCAGCCGCTCATCTGGGAGAATGCGCCGACGTCATGATTGCGGCGACGGCGAGCGCCTCTCCCGCGGTCAAGCGCGGCGTCGCGATCGCCTTCGCCGCGCTCGTGATCGGCGGCTGGGCGGCCGCGTCGATGCGACTGCCGGCCTATGTCATGCCGTCGCCCGCCGACGTCGGCACGGCGCTGCTCGGCTTCGCCACCGATGCGCGCCGCCTCGGCCATCTCGTCGCGACGCTGCGCAACGTCGCCGCGGCCATCGGCCTGTCCTTCGTCCTCGGCGCGCTGCTCGCCCTCGTCGCGCATTACGCGCGCTGGAGCGATCCGGCGATCCACCGCCGCCTCTCGCCGTTCCTCAACGCCTTCTCGGGCATCGGCTGGACGCTGCTCGCGGTCATCTGGTTCGGCGTCTCGATGACCACGGTCGTGTTCTCGATCTCGGCGGTGCTGCTGCCCTTCGCACTCGTGAACCTGCGCGAGGGGCTTGCGGCACTCGACCGCGAGCTCGGCGAGATGGGCGCCAGCTTCACGCGCCGGCGGCTGCCGGTCTTCGCGATGATCGTCCTGCCGGCACTGGCGCCGTTCGCGATCGCCACGCTGCGGATCATGTTCGGCGTGTCGTGGAAGGTGACGCTCACGGCCGAGCTCTTCGGCGGCAACGAGGGCCTCGGCTACCTGATCAATCTCGCGCGGCAGGAGTTCGACACCGCGACGATCTTCGCGGTGATCCTGCTCATCGTCGCGGCGGTTTACGGCGCCGATCGCTGGCTCCTCGGCCCGCTTCAGCGCCTCGTCGCGCGCCGCACGGGTACGGTCGCGTGATGAGCCCGCGCGCCGTCGCCTGGCCCCACCGACTCGCCGACCTGCTCGTCCTGCTGGCGTTGCTGGCCTGGTGGCTCGGCGCTCGCGGCCTGCCCGAATTCGTGCTCCCGGGCCCGATCGCCGTGGGCCGCCGCCTGCTGCAGCTCTTCATCGATCCGGGATTCCTGGCCCATACCCTGGCGTCGCTGTGGCGCGTGTTCGCTTCGGTGGCCGTCGCCCTCGTCCTCGGCGGCGCGCTGGCGTTGGTCGAGCGCGGCATCCCGGCACTGGAATATGTCGTGCGCGGCGGCATCGCGCCGTTCCTCAACTCGTTCCCGTCGATCGGCTGGGCCATCCTGGCGGCGATCTGGTTCGAGCCGGGGAGCTTCGCGATCATCTTCGTCCAGGTCGCGATCCTCGTCCCGTTCTGCCTGATCAACATCGGCCAGGGCCTGCGCGAGCTCGATCCCGAGCTGACCGAGTTCGCGCGCGCCTACACGCGCCATCGGCGGCGAACGCTGCTGCTGGTGACCGTGCCGCTGATGATGCCCTACGTGCTCGGCGCCCTGCGCATCGCCTACGGCATCGCCTGGAAGATCTCGCTCGTCGCCGAGCTGCTCGGCTCGACGGACGGGCTCGGCTATCTGATGCTGCAGGCGCAATCCGCCGCCGACCTCACCACCGTCCTGGCCGCATGCTTCGCGATCATCCTGCTCTTCGTCGCCGGCGAGCGGCTCGTGCTCGACCCGCTCGCGCGCCGCTTCGCGCGGTGACTCCGCGGGGCAGCAGCTTGCGCAGGCCGGTGCAGGCGCCCGCCCCCAGGCCGATCAAGGGCGATCAGGCGGCGACGACGCGTCCCGTTGCGACTTGCGCGCAGGGATCCGTCGCACGCAGCAGGTCGGTGAGATAGCGGGCGATGGCGCCCATGCCCGAGCGCCCGGCGCGCGCCTCGGCATCGGGGTTGTAGTTCGTGTTGGTGTTCACGTCGTAGGTGTAGGCCGTGCCCTGGCGGTCGACGATGAACTCGATGCCGGCGATGCCGACGTCGTTCGCCGCGAGGAACGCCTCGTAGCTCTGGATCAGCGGGCTGACGAAGCCGTCGACGATGAGGAACTTCTCGCTCGGCGCCACGGCGGGGCAGGCGGCGCCCTCGGCGATCTGGCACTGGTCGGCCGGGCACAGCTCGAATCCCTGCGAGGTGTCGACGCGCACGGCGTAGAGGAAGCGCCCGCCGACGAACTCGACGCGCGTGATGAACGGCTCGGGTGCCGCGATATAGCGCTGCACGAGCCAGATGCCGTCGACCGGCGCGTTCTCCGGCTCGGCGAGGTGCTGGTCGAGGCCGTCGCGGCTGAGGATGAGCTGTACGCCCAGGCCCTTGCCGGCACGGTTGTGCTTGAGGATCAGCGGGAAGCCGAGCCGGTCCGCGGCGCGGGCGATGTTCTCGCGGCCGATCACCGCCACCGTGTCGGGCGTGCGGATCCCGAACTGCGCCAGCGCCTCGTACTGGGCGACCTTGCTGACCTCGAGCTGCAGGGCGCGCCGGCCGTTGACGACCGGACGCTTGTGCCGCGCCAGCCATTCCTGGACGGCCGCCGTATACTCGGCGGCGTAGCGGTGGTCGCGCGTGTGCGACGAGGCGCTCATGCGGTTGTAGAACACGCCCTCGGGCGGCGCCGTCGTGAGATCGAGGACGCCGCGATCGAGGAACCACTCCTCGTAGGGCGTGCCGAGCTTCGCGAACTGGGCGCGCAGCGGCTCGACCCAGGCGTCGTTCTCGTGGATGACGTAGACCTTGCGCATCGGCGACCTCGCGGATTTCGAGGCCGCACCATGCGGGCAGTGGCGTCGCGCGCTCAAACGAGAATGTCTTGGCGCGGCCCTTAGCGGGGCTATCGCCGCCCTTGCCCTGCGTCGCCCGGCTCTCGATCGACGGCCCGGTGCGTCATCCCCCGCGGCTCGCGGTGCCGAGGCGGGATCGGCTCGCCCATGACCAGGGCACCGCCGGCCCGGGTCGATAGGTGACGCCGCGCTGCATGTGCACGAATGCCGACGCGAACGTCGGGACGGGAGCGGATGCGGCCGTTGATCGACGCATCGGTTCGTCCGATGCTGCCGGCTTCCGCAGGAGCGACCTCGCATGATTGCGTCTCCCGATCCCGATGATCTCGCGCGCGTGAAGGCGTGGTTCCAGCGCCTGGCGCAGCACGTGCGCAAGGTCGACTTCGCCGGCGCGCGGGAGATCTTCGCGCCGGACATGATCGCCTTCGGCACCGTGAAGGACTTCGTCGACGGGCAGCCGGGCGCCGAGGCCGCGCAGTGGAAGAGCGTCTGGCCGTTCATCGACGACTTCCGCTGGCGCATCGACGAGCTGCGCGCGATCGTCTCGGCGGATCGCCTGACCGCGGTCGGCATGGCGGTGTTCGACTCGACCGGCTACCACCAGGACGGTCGGGCCTATGACCGGCCGGGGCGCGCCACGATCGTGCTGTCGCGGCGACGCGTGGGCGAGGACTGGGTCGCCGACCATACCCACCTGTCGCTGTTCTCCGGCACGCCGCCGAGGAGCTACGGCCCCAAGCGCGGGGCGTGACCGCGCCCGCATGATCGCCCAGCTCGAATCGCTGCTGGTCAACATGGTCGAGCAGGGGCTGCTGTTCGGCTGCCTCGGGCTGGGTGTCCTCATCACCTTCCGGTTCTTCCGCTTCCCCGACCTGACCGCCGAGGGGTCCTATCCGCTCGGCGGCGCGGTCGCGGCCTCGCTGCTCGTGGCCGGGGCCGGCCCGGTGCCCGCGACCGTGGCGGCGATCGCGGCCGGGGCGATCGCCGGGATCGCGACCGCGCTCGTCCACACCAAGCTTCGGATCAACAACATCGTGGCCGGCATCATCGTGATGACCGCGCTCTACACGGTGAACCTGCGCATCATGGGCAAGGCGAACATCTCGCTCCTCACCACGCCGGGGATCTTCGAGGACGCCGTCGCGGGCCTGCGCCGTCTCGGCATCGCGGCGCGCGACGGCGCGGCGGTGAACATCCTGGTCGCCGGGCTGGTCGTCGTCGTCGTTTCGGCCCTGCTCGCCTGGTTCCTGCGAACCGATCTCGGTCTCGCCGTGCGTGCGACGGGCGAGAACGAGACGATGATCCGCTCGCAGGGCGTCGACACCGACACGACCAAGATGATCGGGCTGGCGCTGTCCAACGGCGCGATCGCGCTGTCCGGCGCGCTGGTCGCTCAGAACCACGGCTTCGCCGACATCGGCATGGGGATCGGGATCCTGGTCACGGGCGCCGCCGCCGTGCTGATCGGCGAGGCGCTGTTCGGCGACGGCTCGATCGTCCGCTGGATCCTGGCCGCGCTGGTCGGCGTCCTCGTCTACCGGTTCCTCGTGGCGCTCGCGCTGCGCGTCGGCCTGCAGCCGGTCGATCTCAAGCTCGTCACCGCGCTCCTGTTGCTGACGGCACTGGCCGTGCCGCGCGTGCGCCGCCGCGTGCTGGGGCGCTGATGCTCGCGATCGAGAAGGCGCGCAAGCGCTTCGCCTCGGGCGACGATGCCGTCGTCACGGCGCTCGACGACGTCTCGCTGGAGCTCGAGCCGGGCGCCTTCGTGACCGTCATCGGCTCGAACGGGGCCGGCAAGTCGACGCTGCTCAAGTCGGTGGCCGGGCTCCTGATGCTCGACTCCGGTCGCATCGCCCTCGACGGCCAGGACATCACGCGCGCGCCCGCGCATGCGCGCGCCCGTCTGATCGGCCGCATCGCGCAGGACCCGCACGAGAGCACCTGCTCGGTCATGACGATCGAGGAGAACCTCGCGATCGCGGCCAAGCGCGGGCAGCACCGCGGCCTGTCGCTGGCGGTGACGGCGGCGGCGCGCGATCGGTTCCGTGCCGCCCTCGCCGATGTCGGCCTCGGGCTCGAGGCGCGGCTCGCCGCGCGCGTCGGGACGCTGTCGGGCGGCCAGCGCCAGGCGCTGGCCCTGCTCATGGCGACGCTTGCGCGGCCGCGGCTGCTGCTGCTCGACGAGCATCTCGCGAGCCTCGATCCGAAGACCGCCGAGGCGGTCATGGGGCTGACGGGGCGCCTGGTCGCGGCGGGCCGCCTGACCACCCTGATGGTCACCCACAACATGCAGGACGCCATCCGCTGGGGCGACCGCCTGATCATGATGCATGAAGGCCGTATCGTGCTCGACCTGCGCGGTGCGGAGAAGGGGGCGCTCACGGTCCCCGGCCTGATCGAGCGGTTCCACGGCGTCAGCCGAGGCGGCTTCGCAACCGATCGCGCGCTGCTATCCTGAGGCGATTCCGACCCAGGGGGGACCGTCATGAACCGTCGCGCGTTGCTCGCGCTCGCCGCCATTCTTGCCGCCGGCACCGCCGCCGCCCAGCAGCCGCGCACCGAGCCCGAGCCGGGGCGCACCTATCGCGTCGGCTTCTCGCAGATCGTCGACCACCCGGCGCTGAACGAGACCCGCCAGGGCTTCATCGACGGGCTCGCCAAGGCGGGCTTCGTCGTCGGCAGGAACCTGGTGATCGACTATCAGAACGCGCAGGGCGACGTCGGCAATGCGCGCAACATCGCCGAGAAATTCCTCGCCGACCGCGTCGACCTGATCGCGCCGTGCACGACGCCCAACGTGCAGGCCGCGATCCGCGTGGCGCGCGGCTCGAAGACGCCGGTCGTCTTCGGGTGCGTCACCAACCCGGTCGACTCCGGCATCCTGCAGTCGATGGAAAGCCCGACCGGCACCAACGTCACCGGCTTCTATGGGATTCCGCCGGTGGCGCAGATGCTCGACATCGTGCTGCGGATGCGCCCGCAGGCGAAGAGCTTCGGCGTGATCTACAACGCCGCCGAGACCAACTCGCAGATCGTCAACCGCATCGCCAAGGCCGAGGTCGAGAGGCGCGGCTTCAGCTGGCGCGAGATCCACGTCGCCTCGAGCGCCGAGGTGCGCAATGCCGCCGAGGCGCTCGCGCGCCAGACCGACACCTGGCTGATGATCCAGGACAACACCGTCGCCTCGGCCTTCGACGCGATCACGCGCGTCGCGCGCGACGCGAAGATCCCGCTGTTCTCGCTCGACACCACGACCGTCGAGCGCGGCGCGATCGCCTCCTACGCGCAGAACCAGTATCAGGCCGGCGTCGACTGGGCGACCGACGTCGCCGTGCCGGTGCTGCTCGGCCGCGACGCCGGCACGATCGTGCCGGTGCGCTATCGCGCCTACGACCTGCTGGTGAACACCGCCGCGGCGAAGGCCGCCGACATCACCATCCCCGAGGACCTGGTCAAGCGCGCCTCGAAGGTCTTCGAGAGGTGACCGGCCGCGGCTATGGCCCAATTTCGACAATCGAGCCCAGCACTCCAAGCGGGTGCCAACGTTGCCACGGTATTGGCGGCAGGGGAGTACGGATGACCAAGCACTTCGCCAGAGAGAGGTGTGCATGACCGGTCGCCGAGGCTTCTTCATCGGCGCATGCGGCGCTGCGCTGCTGGCATCGGGGACGGCAGGCGCGCAGCAGCCGCGTTCCACGATCCCACGGATAGGCTTCCTGGCGGGGCGACTCAATCCGTCGGTTGCCGGGTTCGATGAAGGACTGCGCGAGCTCGGCTGGATCGACGGACGCACGATCAGGATCGAGCGACGTATCGCTGACGGCAGCAACGAGCAGTCTCGCATCATGGCCACCGAGTTGGTCGCACTCGGCGTCGACGCGATCTATGTCACCGCCACGCAAGCCGTCGCCGCGGTCCGCGAGACGACCGCCGCCACTCCCGTCGTGTTCTCGATGCTTGCAGACCCCGTCGAGCTCGGCTGGGAGACGAATTTCGCCCGGCCTGCGGGCAACCTCACCGGAATAGCCGGCGTCGCGACGTCTGAGATCGCTGGCAAGCGGATCGAACTCCTTCTCGCCGCCGTGCCAGGCGCACGCCGGATGGGATTGCTCTATACGCCGCGGATGTTGACGGCGGAGCTGGCGGTCCGCGGAAGCGAAGCCGCCGCCCGCATGCTCGACATCCAGCTTCGCGTCCTTCCGATCGAGCGCGATGCAGCTCCCGAGCCGGCGTTCGCTGAACTCAGCGCCTGGGGTGCGCAAGCGCTGGTCGTGACGCAGAGCCAGCTCCTGGCGACGCAACCATTGCAAGGACGGATCGTGGCGCTCGCGGCCGCAGCACGGTTGCCGACCATCTACGGCGAGCCCGACTGGGTCGATTTCGACGGCTTGATGACCTACGTGCCCGACGCGCACGACATGGGTCGGCGCGCGGCGTGGTTCATGGACAGGATCCTGCGTGGCGCCAAGCCGGCCGACCTTCCGATCGAGCGGCCGGCGCGGATCCAACTGCGCGTCAACCTGCGGGCCGCGCGCGCGATCGGTCTCGCGCTGCCGCCGTCCTTTCTCGCCCGAGCCGACGAGGTGATCGAGTGATCTGTCCTTCACGGTGACCGTCAGTGCGCCGGCAAGACGCCCTGACGCCTCGCCGCGAA
>JAEULA010000043.1 GCA_016793165.1 Alphaproteobacteria bacterium
CGCGTGCGGGGCGCACGCCCACCCGCCGGCACGATGCCGGCGGATCCTTTCCGGCCGGTTCACGCGGCTGCGCCGCCGGCCCGTTCCGTGATGTCGATGGTGTCGGGGTGCACCGTGATGCCGACGCCGAGCAGCTGCTCGAGCTCGTCGATCAGATACGGCAGGCGCCGCGATTCGGCGCCCTGGAGAAGGTTGTGGACGTCCACCTCGGCCGAGCCGAAGGGACGCGCCGGCTGCGGCCGGCCGAGCACGCGGTTGAGCTCGGCCTGGGCGGCGCTCGCGGTGCGCAGGATGGCCTGCTCGCGGCGCAGGAAGTCCATGATCGCGGCCGAGAGCGCGCGCAGCGTCGCCGCATCGGCAGCGGCGATGGGAGCGAGGCGGCGCTCGAGCAGGCCGTGCAACTTCAGCTCTGCCGCGACGTCGGCCGAGCCGTGCCGGGGCGCGATCCTCTCGACGAAGCGCGGCCCGCCGCGCGCACCGGTGAGGGCGCGGCCGCACTGCTCGTACATGTCGACGTAGACCTGCTCGCGGTCGGCGCGCCAGCGCTCGGTTCCCAGGAACGTGCCCTTGCGCATCCTGTCGAGGTGCTCGCGCATGCGCGAGCGCAGGGCCACGACGGCCTCGGAGGCGCCGTCGGACATCGTTTCGACGATCTCGGCGATCTGCTCGTAGGCGCGCGTCATGACCGGCCAGAGCGAGAAGACCGCGGCGTACACCTGGAGGCCGGCAAGCCCGTAGTCGAGCGCGGCGTCCATGTCCGCGAGCGCGGACTCGACGGGCGCCTCGAGAGCGACCTTCGAGAAGTCGGTCGCGGCGCGACCGTCGATCAGGACCTGCAGGAACTCGCGGACCATCGCCTGCGGGCCCGCGCACACGCCGTGGTCCGAATGGAAGGAGAAGTTCCGCTCGGCATAGTCGAGGATGGCGTCGACATCCATCGGCTCGTGCGGCGACTTCGTCGGCTCGCCGATGGGAACGAACAGCATCTGGTGCATCGTCATCCGCAGGCCGTCGGTGACGCGGAACATCGACGACAGCGCCGGATGCAGGTCCCCGTTCGCGACCGGGCCGTCCTGGCGCATCAGCTGATAGGTCGGCACCGCCAGAACCATCGTGGCGAGGCGCTCGATGTGGCCGACGGTCCAGCCCGCCGCCGCCTGCGGGAAGCGCTTGAGATAGGCTTCGCGCACACGAAGCAGCGCGCCCATCATCTGCGGCCACTGCTGGCGCATCGCCTTCAGCGCCGTGACGTTCATCGGCAGCTCGCCCTGGTAGCGGCTGCCCGGCAGGTTGCAGGTGCGCCAGCTGGTCGGCACCTCGACGCGCAGCGCGCGCGGAAAGACGTTGGCCTCGCCGATCTGGCGTCCGTCGCCGTCGATCGCGATGTGCGCGACGCGGAAGATCGGGATCACCATCTCGAGGTGCCCGAGCTCGACGGGGCGGCCTGTGAGCTCGGCCGTGATCGCCTCGCACTCGAACCAGCTGCGCGGCGTCGCGCAGGGCGCGGGCGGCAGCGGCGACGGCCGGTCGCCGCTCGCATGGACCTTGAGCAGCGCCGCTGGCGCGTCGGCGCGGACGAGCACCTCGGCCTCGACGAGCTGGCGCAGCAGCGTCCGGATGCGCGGCCATTCGTAGCCGGGTCCCCAGCTCGCCGCATCGCGCGCGACGAAGCGCGACTGCTTCGCGAGCGTCTCGCCGAAGGCGAAGAGCTCCGGTTCGTCGAACGAGATCTCCTTGTCGCCGTAATAGAGACGCAGCTCGGTGACGCCGGACGCGTCCTTCGCGTATTGCACGATCGTCTGCCGGTTCGCCGGCAGCACGAGCTCGTCGCCCGCGTCGATCTCATCGGGATCCCGCGTCGTCGCGACCATGTCCGCAGCGGCGGCGGCCGCGTGGAACGGGCATCCGGAGATCGTGTCCGTCGTCGTCGCTGCCGCCTGATCGTGCATGTGCGTGTCCATCCCGCAGCGGCAATCGCAAGCGATGTGCCAGTTCGTCGCGCGCCCGCCGTCGCGCGCCTTGGGGCGGCTCCAAGAGGCTGACGGAGCGGCGTTTTCCTCGGCTGCCGGGTCGCGGGCCCGGTGGGACATGCGCCGTGCACGGCATTCCCCGGAGCCCCACCGGGTGGGGCGTATGCCCCACCCGGTGGGGCAAGAGCGGCAATGCCGCCCCACGGCGCAGGCAACGCGCCGCCGCGATCGCGACGCGCCGCCGCTGGCCGCGGAGCCGGCTGCACGCGGCGCGGCGCGAAGCGCGCGTCGACGTCCTCGCATCCGCATGCGCCGGTCCGTCGCCATCAATCGACAACGGGAATCGCCCACGATAGGAATGGCGCACATCTCGCCGAGGTCCTCTCGGCGCGGAGACTCCCGTTGCCATCACAGTTCTCGCAGACCACGCGTTCACTCGCGAACGACAGATCGATCTACGTCTTCCTCGCCTGGATGCTGGGCGGCGCGCTGCTCGCCGCGTGGGGCGCGTGGTTCGTGCTGGGCCAGGTCACGATCTACGAGACCTCGCGCAAGGCGCGCCTCGAGGTCGAGCAGCTGCCGCATCACGTCTCGGCCCAGTTCCCCGGCAAGATCGCCGCGGTGTCGCTGGTCATCGGGCGCGAGGTGAATGCCGGCGACGTGCTGATCGAGCTCGACGCCAGCGTCGAGATGCTGCGCCTGAAGGAGGAGGAGGCGCGGCTCGCCGCGCTGCCGCCGCGCCTGGAGTCGCTGCGCAAGGAGCTCGCCTCGGTCGAGCAGGCGCGTGCCGAGGATCGCCGCGCCGCGCAGGCCGCGATCGACGCGGCGCGCGCGCGCGCCAAGGAGGCCGAGGCCGCGGTCGAGTTCGCGCGCAACAGCGAGCGCCGGCTCCGCGAGCAGAGCTCGGCGGGCGGCGTGGCGCAGATCGAGGCGTTGCGGGCGCTCGCCGAGACCCAGAAGCTCGGGGCGGCGCGCGACGCGCTGGTCGCCGAGGCGCGGCGCAACGAGCTCGACGCGCAGACCCGCGCGCATCAGAGCCAGGCCCAGCTCGAGAACATCCGCCGCGCGCTGCTGACGATCGAGGGCGACATGGTCACGACGCGCGCGACGATCGCGCGGCTGCAGCGCACGATCGAGCAGCACGTGGTGCGCGCGCCCGTCGCCGGGCGGATCGGCGAGGTCGCGCCGCTGCACGCCGACGCCTACGTGACGGAAGGCCAGAGGCTGGCGACGATCGTGCCGCCGGGGGAGCTGATCATCGTCGCCGACTTCGATCCCGGCTCGGCGCTGGGCCGCGTCCAGCCCGGGCAGCGCGGGCGCATGCGCCTCGACGGATTCCCGTGGGCGCAGTTCGGCAGCATCGAGGCGCGCGTCAGCCGCGTCGCCTCGGAGATCCGCGACAACCTCGTGCGCGTCGAGTTCGTCCCGGCTACCGACGGCGTCATGCCGGCGATGATCCAGCACGGCCTTCCCGGCGCGATCGAGGTCGCGATCGAGGACACCACGCCGGCCTCGCTGCTGCTGCGCGCCGCGGGCCTGATGCTGTCCGGCCCGAAGCGGCCCGCCGCACGCCCGGGCGAGACCGCCCGGTGACCGCGCCTGCGACCGCCGCGCGCGCGCGCCGATGGCAGGTGCCGGAGGTCGTGCAGACCTCCGCCATGGATTGCGGGCCGGCGGCGCTGAAATGCCTTCTCGAGGGCTTCGGCGTGAACGTCAGCTACGGCCGCCTGCGCGAGGCCTGCCAGACCGACGTCGACGGCACCTCGATCGACACGCTGGAGGAGATCGCCAACCAGCTCGGGCTCGTCGCCGAGCAGGTGATGCTGCCGCTCGACCACCTGTTCCTGCGCGGCATCGAGACCCTGCCCGCGCTCGTGGTGGTGCGCCATCCGGGCGGCGGCACGCATTTCGTCGTGGTGTGGCGACGGATCGGTCCGTGGCTGCTGGTGATGGATCCGGCCGTGGGGCGGCGCTGGGTGACGTGCCGGCGCTTCGACGAGGAGATCTTCCGCCACGAGGCCTCCGTGCCCGCCGCGGAGTGGCGGAGCTGGGCGGGGACCGACGCGTTCCTGGCGCCGTTGCGCGCACGGCTCGCGCGCATCGGCGCGCGCGGCGGCGACGCCGACGCGCTCGTCGCCAAGGCGATGGCCGATCCGGGCTGGTTCACCCTGGGTGCGCTCGATGCGAGCCTGCGGCTGATCGACGGCGTCGTGCGCGCCGGGGGCATCGCGGCGGGCGCGCCCGCGACGCGCCTGCTCGGCGCCCTGTTCGAGCAGACCCGCACGAACACTCGCGACATCTTCAAGGTGATCCCGCCCGCCTACTGGTCGGTGTCGCCAGATCCGAAGAGCGTCGATCGCACGCAGCAGCGCCTGACGTTGCGCGGCGCCGTGCTGCTTCGGGTCCTCGGCCGGCGTCGAGACGCGGAGGCCGCGACGCGAGGCATCGCGGGCGCGTCATCGATGTCGCGCGAGCTCGTCGCGGCGCTCGACGAGAAGCCGACGCGGCCGCTGCAGGCGCTGTGGGAGATGCTCCGGGCCGACGGCATCCTCCGTCCCCTCGCGCTGGCGGGCGCGATGGCGATCGCCGCGGGCGCGGTGCTCGTCGAGACGCTTCTGTTCCGCGGCCTGTTCGACATCGCGGACATGCTGACGCTGCCGAGCCAGCGCCTGGTCGCCGCGCTGGCCCTGCTCGCCTTCGTCGCCCTGCTGCTCGCGATCGACGTGCCGATCATGGCGGAGACGATGCGCTTCGGGCGGACGCTCGAGCTGCGCCTGCGCATGGCGCTGCTGCGCAAGCTGCCGGAGCTCCCGGATCGCTACTTCCAGAGCCGCCCGGTCTCGGACATGGCCGAGCGCAGCCACGCCATCCACCTCATCCGCCTCGTGCCGGGCATGGCGATCCATTTCGTGCAGTCGCTGTGCGAGCTGGGGCTGACGCTGGCGGGGATCGTGCTGATCGCGCCCGAGAGCGCGGCGATTGCCCTCGCGATCGCCGTCGTCGCGATCGGCGCGCCGGCCCTGGTGCAGCCGATGGTCAACGAGCGCGACCTGCGCGTTCGCAGCCATCTCGGCGCGATCGGCAGCTTCTATCTCGATGCGCTGCGCGGCCTCGCGCCGGCGCGCACCCATCGCGCGGAGCCGGCGATCGAGCGCCAGCACGAGTCGCTGCTCGTCGAATGGGTGCGCTCCAGCCGGCGCCTCCTGCGACTGTCGATCTTCGCCGACGGCGCGCAGTCGCTGCTCTGCATTGGACTCGCCGGCGGCCTGCTGATCCAGCATTTCCTCCGCTCGGGCGGGGTCACGGGCAGCGACCTGCTGCTCGCCTACTGGACGCTGAAGCTGCCGGCGATCGGTCACGGCATCGCGATGCTCGCGCATCAATACCCGATGCAGCGCAACGTGCTGCTGCGACTGCTCGAGCCGCTCAGCGCGCCCGAGGACGCCGCGCGTACGCCGGCTCCCGTCGCTTCCGCGGAACGACCGGCGGGCGCGCCGGCCGGGAGCCGCGGCGCGGCGATCGCCGTCAAGGACGGGTCGGTCCTCGTCGCGGGCAGGACCGTGCTCGAGGCGCTCGATCTCGCGATCGCCCCCGGCGAGCATGTCGCGATCGTCGGCGTCTCCGGCGCCGGCAAGTCGACGCTGGTGGGGCTGCTGCTCGGCTGGTACCGGCTGTCCGACGGCGAGCTGCGGGTCGACGGCGCGCCGTTCACCGCCGCCGCGCAGGAGGCCCTGCGCCGCCATACGGCCTGGGTCGATCCGGCGATCCAGGTCTGGAACCGCAGCTTCGTCGAGAATCTCAGCTACGCGTCGCCGGACGACGGCCTGTCGCGGATCGGCGACGTCGTCGATGCGGCGACGCTGCGCGGCGTGCTGCGCGCCCTTCCCGACGGCCTGCAGACGCGGCTCGGCGAGGGCGGGGCGTTGCTGTCGGGCGGGGAGGGGCAGCGCGTGCGGCTGGGTCGCGCCTTCATGCAGGACGATGTCCGGCTTGCGCTGCTCGACGAGCCGTTCCGCGGCATGGACCGCCCGCAGCGCTCGGCGCTGCTCGCCTTCGCGCGCAGGCATTGGCGCGACGCCACGCTGCTCTGCGTCACCCACGACGTCGGCGAGACGCGCCTGTTCGACCGCGTGCTCGTCGTCGAGGCCGGCCGCGTGATCGAGGACGACGCGCCGTCGCGCCTGGCCGAGCGGCCTTCGCGCTATCGCGACCTGCTCGAGGCCGAGCGCGAAGTGCGTGAGCGCATGTGGGCCAGCAAGGACTGGCGCCGGATCGCGATCCGCGATGGCCGCGCGGAGGAGTCGTCGTGACGATCGCGGCGCTCTGCTGGCCGATCGATCGGCTCGGGCATGGCCTCGAGGAGCTGGCGCGCCGCGCCGGGCTGCGCCCGCGCCCCGGCGAAGCGCTCGTCGCGCCCGACACGCTGCCCGCGGCCGGCCGCGACGAGTCCGGGCGCTGGGTCGAATGGGCGGGTGCGCGGCTCGGCATCGAAGCCGAAGGCGTCGAGTTCCTCGTCAGCGATCTCGAGGCGCAGATCGGCGCCACCTGCCCGGCCGTGCTCCAGGTGCGGCACGACTCGGGCCTCGGCTATCTCCTGCTCCTGCGCGCGCGGCGCGGTCGCGTCGACGTGATCGGTCCGGACCTGCGCGTGCATCGCTGCACGCGCGCCCAGCTGCGCGCCGCCGCCTGCGCGGCCTTCGAGGCGCCGCTGGTCGTCGAGATCGACCGGCTGCTCGAGGCCGCGGCGCTGCCGCCGCGCCGGCGCGCCCGGGTGCGCGAGGCCATGGTGCGCGAGCGCCTGGCCGCGCAGCGCGTCGCCGGATGCTGGATCCTGCGCCAGCCTGCGACCGGCGATTTCCGCCGCCAGCTCGCGGGCGCGGGGCTTGGCCGCCGGCTCGCCGTCGTCGTGGCGCTGTTCGCAGTCACCTACGGTCTCGAGCTGTCGAGCTGGGGATTGATGGGCAGCGCGGCGCTCGACGGCATGCTCGATTTCGGCTGGCTGGCAGCCTGGTTCCTGCTCCTGATCTCGATGCTGCCGCTGCGGCTCACCGCGCGCTGGTTCGAGGCGACCTTCGCGCTGGACCTCGGGCGCTTGCTCAAGAAGCGGCTGATCGCCGGCGCGCTGCGCATGGACCTGGAGACGGTGCGTCATCAGGGCGTCGGGCAGCTGCTGGCGCGCGTCATGGAATCGCAGGCCCTCGAATCGCTGTCGCTCAACGGCGGCCTCGCGGTGGTCGTCGCCTTCGTCGAGCTGGCCTTCGCCGGATGGGTCCTCGCGTCGGGCGCGGGCGGGGCGCTCCATCTCGCGCTGATGCTGGCCTGGCTCGCGCTCGTGCTGGCGCTGAGCCGCCGATACTACCGGCGCCTGCGGGCATGGACGACGATGCGGCTCGACCTGACCAACGATCTCGTCGAGCATATGGTCGGCCACCGCACGCGGCTGGCGCAGGAGCTGCCGCGGCGCCGCGACGAGGAGGAGGACCGCGCGACCAAGGACTACCTCAACGCCTCGCGCGGCCTGGATCACGCGATGGTCCCGATCGCGGCCGCGGGCGCCGGGGGTTGGATGCTGGCCGGCCTTGCGGGGCTGGTGCCGGCCTTCGTGTCGGGCGCATCGCCGGTCGGCCTCGCGATCGGGCTCGGCGGCATCCTCCTCGCCAATCGCGCCTTCGCGGGCATCTCCGGCGGCGTCGCCGCCCTGGCACGCGCGAGCATCGCCTGGCGGCAGGTATCCGCGATGTACGGCTCCGCGCGGGTGGAGGCGAACAACGGGCCGTTCCTGCCGGCGATCCTCGCCCCCGCCGACGCGTCGCGCCGCGCCAAGCTTGTCGACGCGAGCGAGATCGTCTTCCGCTACCGCCGCGAGGGCGAGGCGGTGCTGCGCGGGCTGGATCTTTCGATCCGCCACGGCGAGCGGATCCTGCTGCAGGGCCCCTCGGGCGGAGGCAAGTCGACGCTGGCGGCGCTGCTGGTCGGGCTGCGCGCGCCGGAGTCGGGCCTGCTCCTGCTGAACGGACTCGATCGCCACACGCTCGGCGCGAGCTGGCATCGGCTCGCGGCGGAGGCGCCGCAGTTCCACGAGAACCATCTCTTCGCCGGCACGCTGGGCTTCAATCTGCTCATGGGGCGCAACTGGCCGCCCTCGGAGGAGGATCTGCAGGAGGCGCGGGCGCTGTGCGAGGCGCTCGGGCTGGGCGACCTGCTCGCGCGCATGCCCTCGGGAATGCAGCAGCAGGTCGGCGAGACCGGCTGGCAGCTCTCGCACGGCGAGCGCAGCCGCGTCTTCCTCGCGCGCGCCCTGCTGCAGAATGCCGAGCTGACGATCCTCGACGAGAGCTTCGGCGCCCTCGACCCGGAGACGCTGGAGACCTGCCTGAGCTGCGCCTTCGATCGTGCGCGGACGCTGATGGTGATCGCCCATCCGTGACCGCCGCAAGGGCGGCGGCGGCGTCAGCGTGCCGCCAGGCCGAAGCGCTCGCGCAGCGAGTCCGCCAGCCGCTTGCCGGCGAACGACACCGCGAAGACGAAGACGACGTAGATGCCGGCGGTGGCGGTAAGGATCTCGATCGGCTCGTACCAGACATTGACCAGTTTCTGCGACTGGAACATCAGGTCCTGCACGGTGATGACCGAGACCAGCGTCGACGACTTCACGATCACCGTGAACTGGTTGACGATCGACGGGGCGACCATGAGCGCGACCTGCGGCAGGACCACCCGCAGCAGGATCAGCGCGGGCGACATCCCGACGGCGGCGCCGGCCTCGCGATGGCCGCGCGGCACCGCCTCGATGCCCGCGCGGAAGGTCTCGGCGAGGTAGCCAGACGACTGCAGCGCCAGCGCGACCCAGCCCGCGGTGAAGAACGAATTGGGCCAGCCGAACAGCTCGGGCCAGACGTAGTTCACCCACATCAGCTGGACGAAGATCGGCGTGGCGCGGAAGAACTCGATCAGCGCGACGGCCACCGGCCGCAGCGGCCGGACGTAGAGCCGCACCAGGCAGAGCGCCAGGCCGCCGACGATCGCGGCGGCGAACGCGATCGCGCAGACCTCGATCGTGACGAGCAGCCCATCGAGCAGCACGCCGCGCTGGTTCCAGACGAGTCGCTCCCAGTTGCCCATCGCCGCCGCGCCTCAGGCGTAGATCTTCTGCCGCCAGCGCTCGCTGGCGAAGCGGACCGTGCCGGCCGCGACGAAGACGACGGCGAAGTAGAGCAGCGCCGCACCGGTGTAGAGCGGCAGCGGCTTCATCTCGGTCGCCGTGACCATCGACACCCGGTACATGAGGTCCGGCACCGCGATCAGCGAGACGATCGTCGTCGCCTTGAACAGCGAGACGAGCTGGTTCAGCGCCTCGGGGAGCATCTTGCGCACGACCTGCGGCATCACGATGCGCCAGAGGATCTGGCGCTCCGACATGCCGCAGGCGCGCCCCGCCTCGAGATGCCCGCGCGGGATCGACTGGATGCCCGCACGGAACGTCTCGGCGTAGTAGCCGCTGTAGACGAGCCCGAGCGCGATCACCGCCGAGACGAAGGGGTGGAACTCGATGCGCGTGCGCAGCACCGCGCTGAGGAGCAGCGGCAGCACGAAGTGGATCCACACCAGCATGATGTAGTCGGGTGCGTTGCGGAACACCTCGACATGCAGCGTCCCGAGCGCGCGGAACGGCAGCAGCCGGTTGATACGCAGCAGCGCCGCGCCGAGGCCGAGCGCGAGCGCGACGCCGGCGGAGGCGCCGAAGACGTAGAGGTTGAACAGCAGGCCCTGCAGCAGGACGTTGCGGTACTCCCAGAACAGCGCGAGGTCGAGGCTGTCGCGCAGCGCTTCGGAGAACATCGCGCGGCTCAGCCCAGGTACTTGGACAGGAACTGCCGGCAGCGCTCGGAGGCCGGCGCGCCGAAGACCTGCTCGGGCGGTCCCTGCTCCTCGATCGTGCCGTTGTGCAGGAACATGACGCGGTCGGAGACTTCGCGCGCGAAGCGCATCTCGTGCGTGACGACGATCATCGTCGTGCCGTCGTTCGCGAGGTCGCGCATCACCATCAGGACCTCCTCGGTCAACTCGGGATCGAGCGAGGACGTGGCTTCGTCGAACAGCATGACCTTGGGCTGCATGGCGAGCGCGCGGGCGATGGCGACGCGCTGCTGCTGGCCGCCCGAGAGCCGTGCCGGGTACTCGCCGATCTTGTCGAGGAGCTGCACCCGCCTGAGGCAGGCCTCGCCGATCGCCGTCGCGTCGCGGCGCGACAGGCCGCGCACGCGCATCGGCGCCTCGATCACGTTGCCGAGCACGGTCATGTGCGGCCAAAGGTTGAACTGCTGGAACACCATCCCGAGGTCTCGCCGCAGCCGATTGACGTCGGCGAGCGGCCGCGGCCTGCGGCTCCCAGCCGCGTCGACGGCGAAACCCAGCGGAACGCCGTCGAGATAGACCGCGCCGGACGTCGGCACCTCGAGGTGGTTGATGCAGCGGAGCAGCGTGCTCTTCCCGGAGCCGCTGGCGCCGATCATGCTCACGACGCTGCCGCGATGGACGTCGAAGGAGACGCCCTTGAGCACCTCCAGCGCGCCGAAGCGCTTGTGGATGTCCTCGACGCGGATGGTCGGCGCGTCGGTAATCGGCTGAGAAGCCATCCCCATACCTGACTGCAGGCCCCTGACGTTGGTCCCCGGACCTGCGATCTGCAGGCCGCGGATCATGCGCGCGTTCCGGCGCGGCCGCCCCCGCGGCGACGCTCCGCGAAATTGGCGTTGGACATGCGAAACGCGGCGCTATCATTCTCGCGAACGTCCCGCCCTGGCAACCTCCGCAAACCGGCAGATCGCAATGCAGCTCCCGCCCGCCGACATCGGCACGCCCGTCGACGACATCGACACGCCGGCGCTCGTCGTCGACCTCGACGCTTTCGAGCGCAATCTCGCGAAGATGGCGAAGCTCGCCCGCGATGCCGGCGTCCGGATGCGTCCGCACGCCAAGACGCACAAGTCGACCTCGGTCGCCCTGCAGCAGATCGCGCACGGGGCGGTCGGCCAGTGCGTGCAGAAGGTCGGCGAGGCCGAGGTGCTGGTGGCCGGCGGCGTGCGCGACGTGCTGGTCTCCAACGAGGTCTTCGGCCAGCAGAAGTTCAATCGCCTTGCGGCGCTCGGCCAGCGCGCACGCATGGCCGTGTGCTTCGATTCGCCCGAGCAGGTGGCGCAGGCGTCGAAGGCGGCCAAGGACTACGGCGTCACGCTCGGCGGCCTGGTCGAGATCGAGATCGGCATGCAGCGCTGCGGCGTGATGCCCGGCGCGCCGGCGATCGAGCTCGCCAGGCGCATCGCCGAGGCGCCCGGCCTCGAGTTCCGCGGCATCCAGGCCTATCACGGCACCGCGCAGCACATGCCGACGCATGCCGAGCGCGTCGCGGCGATCAGGCAGGCCGGCGAGGCGGTGCGCCAGACGCGCGACGGGCTCGCGAAGATCGGCCTCGCCTGCGAGATCGTCGGCGGCGCGGGCAGCGGCACCTTCCGCCAGGAGGCCGCCAGCGGCCTGTGGAACGAGCTGCAGGTCGGCTCCTACGCCTTCATGGACACCGACTACGCCTCGATCGGAGACGAGAAGGGCGGCAACCGCTACACCGAGTTCGAGCACAGCCTGTTCGTGCTCGCGACGATCATGAGCGCGCCGGCGGCCGACCGCGTCGTCGTCGATGCCGGCCTCAAGAGCTATTCCATGGAGAAGGGGCCGCCCTGGGTCCATGGCCGCGCCGGACTCGAGCCCTACGGCGTCTCGGACGAGCATGCGCGCGTGCGCGTGCTCAAGGGCACGTCGACACCGAAGCTGGGCGAGAAGCTGATGCTGATCCCGGGCCATTGCGACCCGACGATCAACCTGCACGACTGGTATGTCGGCATCCGCCGCGGGCGCGTCGAGGCGCTGTGGCCGATCTCCGCGCGGGGGGCGAGCCGCTGAGGCGCCGGACCGCGTCGGGGGGACGAAATTCGTGACGCATGAAAGGGGAACTGCGATGAACGAGATCCTGGGAACGGGCAAGCGCGACTTCCTGAAGGGGGCGGCAATGCTCGGCGCGGCGTCGGGCCTGGTCGCGGCGGGCGCGCCGCCGCGCGAGGCGCTGGCGCAGGTGCTCGAGACCGGCATCCGGCCGGACTCGGTGCTGGCGAAGATCCGCAAGGAGGGCGTGCTGCGGGTCGGCTACTCGCAGACCGGCCCGTGGTTCTACAAGGACGCCAAGACCGGCGAGCTGGGCGGCATCTACAAGGACGTCTGCGACCGCCTCGCGCGCGAGATCGAGATCAAGCTCGACTACAAGGAGGTCACCTTCGCCAACGCGACGGTCGGCCTGCGCCGCGGCGACTACGATCTCTACGGCTCGTCGCTGACCTACACGATGGCGCGCGCGCTGACCGTCGACTACATCGGGCCGCTCTATTCCAAGGGCAGCCTGCTCATGATCCACAAGGACAATGCGGGCCGCTTCAAGACCTCGGCCGACTTCAACGATCCGAGCGTCACCTTCTCGGTCGTCGCCGGAGGCAGCGAGGAGCCGCGCATCCCGATCCTGTGGCCGAAGGCGAAGCTGATCACCACGACCGGCCAGGTCGCCCTCGGCGCCGAGCCGGTTCGCGCCAAGCGCGCCGACGTGTGGATGAGCGGCGACAGCGACGTGCTGCTCTTCGCCAAGCGCAACGCGAGCTGGGCGCAGGTCATCGAGCCCGACAAGCCGATCGACAAGCGCCCGAACACCTGGGCCGTGCGCTACGGCGATCCCGAGTGGAAGAACTTCCTCGACTTCTGGGGCGCCTTCGTCGTCGTGAACGGCGAGATGGACCGCCTCTTCGCCCACCACATGGAAAAGCTCGGCGCGATGTGAGGAAGAAGGTTTAACCGCAGAGAGCGGAGAGCGAGGCGGAGGTCGCAGAGCGATTGTCCTGCGCGCGCAGCGCGCAATGACCCCTCGGAGCAAATTGCGCGCTCCGCGCGCCTCGAGGGCCTCCGCGACCTCTGCCTCCAATCCGCGATCTCTGCGGTTCCACCAGCAACGCCGGCGGCAGGCGATACGCCCGAAGTGAGCGCAACAACATGATCATCGATTGTCATGCGCATGTGTTTCAGCACTGGCAGGGGGCGTGCGGGCATGAGTCGGCTGACGTGCATCTCAAGTATCTGCAGAAGGTGGTGACGCGGCCGGCGGCGAAGGCGTATCGCGCCCGCGACGGCAAGGAGATCAGGCCGACGATGCTGTTCCGGCCCGGCGACAACACCTGGGCCGGGCTCACCGACGTGAACTTCCGCGTCGGCAGGTACGGGCAGCTCTGCTTCACCTGGGAGGGCGAGGACTACTACGTCCAGTACCAGCCCGTGGGCATGCAGGAGATGATCTGCCCGCCGGAGTTCATGGTCGCGCAGATGACCTACGCGGGCGTCGATCATTGCGTGCTGCAGGCCGGCGGCGGCTACGGCGCGATGAACGACTACAACGCCTTCGCGCAGAGCCAGTTCGCCGGCAAGTTCACCGGCCTGCTCAACATCGACGAGGCGACGGCCGACAGGCCGGAGACTCTCGCCGAGGTCGATCGCGCGGTGACGAAGCTGGGCCTGCGCGGCCTCTACTACGCGCAGGAGATGTCGCGCCACGGCTACGCGCGCAACGTCGACCATCCCGTCTTCGCGCCGTTCTGGGAAAAGATCGTCGGCTATCGGCTGCCTGTGCTGATCGAGCTCTCCTCGACGCCGAGCTACGACGCGGCCGGCTACATCGGAAACCTGAAGGCGCTCGACGCGCTGCTGCGCCGCTATCCCGCGCACCGCTTCGTGCTGGTGATGGGGCCGCCGGTCGGCTTCTTCGCGAAGGACGGGCGCTACGATTTTCCGCCCGAGGTCGAGGCGATCTATCGCCGCGACAATCTCCTCATCGAGGTGATGTTCCCGATCACCTGGGGCGGCGTGTGGGACTACCCGTATCCCGAGGCGCAGGCGCTGATCCGCGACATGCGCGACCGCTGGGGTGCCGCGAAGCTCGTCTGGGGCTCGGACATGCCCAATGTCGAGCGCTTCTGCACCTATCGCCAGTGCGTCGACTACGTGCGCAGGCACTGCAGCTTCCTCAACGCCGCCGAGAAGGACCTGATCCTCGGCGACAACATGGCCGCCCTCCTCGACATCAAGGCGTGAACGACGGGACGAGATGGAAACGCGCATCGGCATCGACATCGGCGGCACCTTCACCGATCTCGTCTACCTGACTCCCGAAGGCGGCATCCGCCGCGCCAAGGTCCTCTCGACGCCCGACGACTACGCGCGCGGCATCGCCGAGGGGCTCGGCGCCTCGATTGCCAGCGGCGAGATCGACGTCGCCGGCGTCGCGCAGCTGATGCACGGCACGACCGTCGCGACCAATGCCATCCTCGAGGGCAAGGGGGCGAAGGTCGCTCTCATCACGACCGACGGCTTCCGCGACGTCCTCGAGATCCGGCGACTGCGCATGCCGGTGCTCTACGACATCCGCTGGCGCAAGCCCGAGCCGTTGGTGCCGCGGCGCCTGCGCTTCGAGGTGCCCGAGCGCGTCGATCATCTCGGTGCGGTGGAGCGTCCGCTCGACGAGACCGTCGCGCGTGCGGTCGTGGAGCAGGTGCTCGCGAGCGGCGTCGAGGCGATCGCGATCTGCCTGCTCAACGCCTATGCCAACGGCGCGCATGAGCGCCGGCTACGCGCGATTATCCGGGAGCGCGACAGCGAGATCCCGGTCACGCTGTCGAGCGAGCTGCTGCCCGAAATCAAGGAGTACGAGCGCTCCTCGACCAGCGTCGTGAACGCCTACGTCATGCCGGTCGTGCGCCGCTACCTGCAGCGCCTCGAGGCCGAGCTGCGCGCGCGCAAGATCGCCAAGCCGCTGACGATCATGCAGTCGAGCGGCGGCGCCATGAGCGCGCAGTCCGCGGCGGAGCGGCCGATCCACATCATCGAGTCCGGGCCCGCGGCCGGCGTCGTCGGCGCCGCCGAGGTCGCGCGGCGCCTCGGCCGTCTGAGCCTGCTCAGCTTCGACATGGGCGGCACGACCGCCAAGGCCGCGCTCGTCGACGCGGGCGAGTTCCATCGCGTCGGTTCGCTCGAGGTCGGCGGTGGCATCAACATCTCCGGCCGACTGCTCTCGGGCGGCGGCTATCACGTGCGCGCTCCCGCGATCGACATCGCGGAGGTCGGGGCGGGCGGTGGCAGCCTCGTGCAGCTCGATGCCGGTGGTGCCCTCAAGGTCGGGCCGGAGAGCGCGGGGGCGGCACCGGGTCCCGTCTGCTACGCGCGCGGCGGCACGACGCCGACGGTGACCGACGCGAACGTCGTGCTCGGTTTCATCAACCCCCGGGCTCTCGCCGGCGGCACCTTCCCGGTGCGCCACGATCTCGCCGTCGCCGCCATCGAGCAGCACGTGGCGAAGAAGCTGAAGCTCAGCGTCGAGGAAGCCGCCTGGGGCGTGCACCGCGTCGCCGACGCGATGATGGCGCGCGCCGTGCGCGCGGTGTCGACCGAGCGCGGCCGCGATCCGCGCGACTTCGCGCTGCTCGCCTTCGGCGGCAACGGCCCGGTCCATGCCGCAACCATCGCGCGGCTGCTCGACATCAAGCGCATCCTCGTGCCGCCGGTGCCCGGCGTGTTCTCGGCGCTCGGCATGCTCTTCCCCGACGTCGAGCACCACTACGTGCGCACCTTCAAGCGCGTGCTGGGCAAGGCCGATCCCGCGCTGCTCGAGGCGGAGTTCGCGGCGCTCGAGAAGGACGGCGCCGCCGCGCTCGCCGAGGAGGGCTTCGCGCCCGCGGATCGCCGCTTCGAGCGCGCGATCGACCTGCGCTACGCCGGCGCGAATTCCGAGCTGACCGTGCCGTGGCCCGTGTCCGGTGATGTCGCGGCTGAGCTGCGCGCCGCATTCTCGAAGCAGCACGAGCGCCAGTACGGCTACAGCTCCGCCGACGAGACGATCGAGACGATGAACCTGCGCGTCGTCGCGCGCGGCGTGCCGAAGACGGCGCGCGTGCCGTCGCGGCTCTCCGTCGCCGAGGAGAAGGCGCCGCCCGCCAGCAGTCGGCACGTCTATTTCGGCCCGGAGCGCGGCTGGATCGACACACCGATCATCACGCGCATGCAGCTGGGCGCCAACTGGCGCGCCGGCCCGCTGCTCGTCGAGGAATTCGACAGCACGACCGTGGTCCCCCCTGACGGCCGCGCGCGGCGCATCGACTGGGACGTCATCGACGTGGAACTCGCATGAGCATCGTCGCTTCCGACTCTTCCCCTGGCCGCTGCGCGGCCTGTCCCCCTCTTCCAGGGGGACGTTTGAGAGAAGCCAACCGTCCCCCTCGAACGAGGGGGACAGGCGCGCGCAGCGCGCCAGGGGGAGAGTCATGACGTCGGCGCAGGCACAGCCGCTCGCGGCCGCATCCGCGGATCCCTTCGCCCTCGAACTCGTCAAGAACGCGCTCGCCACCCTTGCCGACGAGATGGCACTGACCGTCTCGCGCACCGCGCGCTCCTTCGTCGTGAAGGAGGCGCTCGACTTCTCGACCGCGCTGTTCCTCGCCGACGGCGAGATGATCGCGCAGGGCACGTGCCTGCCGTTCCATCTCGGCGCGATGCCCTTCGCGGTGCAGTCGGTGCTCAAGCAGTTCGGCGGGAAGATCGGCCCCGGCGATCTCTTCATCACCAACGATCCCTGGGACGGCAGCACGCATCTGCCCGATATCGTGCTGGTGAAGCCGGTCTTCGCAGAGGGCCGCTGCGTCGCCTTCACCGCGGCACTCGCCCACATGACCGACATCGGCGGACGCATCCCCGGCGGCAATGCGAGCGATTCCACCGAGATCTATCAGGAAGGCCTGCGCCTGCCGCCCTGCCGCATCTGGCGCGCCGGCGAGCCCGACGAGAACCTGTTCCGCCTGATCGAGCGCAACGTGCGCGTCCCCGACAAGGTGCTCGGCGACATCCGCTCGCTGATCGCGGCCTGCATCGTCGGCGAGCGCGAGCTCGTGCGCCTGGTCGAGCGCTACGGCGCCGACGGTTTCGAGCGCCACTGCCGCGACCTGCTCGACTACACCGAGCGCTTCACCCGCGCCGAGATCGCCAAGCTGCCCAAGGGCACGTGGAACTTCGTCGACCATCTCGACGGCGACGGCATCGATCCGAACCCGATCCGCTTCGAGGCGACGGTCACGATCCGCCAGGACTCGCTCACGATCGACTTCACCGGCTCGGCGCCGCAGGTGCGCGGCGCGATCAACTGCGTCTACCCGTTCACGCTGTCGACCGCGCTCGCCTGCGTGCGCTCGATGGTCGATCTCTCGATCCCGAACAACTCGGGCTATTTCCGCCCGATCGAGGTGATCGCGCCCGAGGGCAGCGTCGTCAATCCGCGCCCGCCCGCGGCCGTCGCCGCGCGCGGCATCACCGGCATCCGCATCGCCGACACGGTGTTCGGCGCGCTCGCCCAGGCCGTGCCGCACATGATCCCGGCCTGCGGCTCGAACCTGCCCGATGTCGGCGTCTCGTTCGGCGTCACCGACCGCGCGACGGGCCGCAGCCACGTCTATCTCGAGTTCCTGCTTGCGTCGTGGGGCGGCGGCCCCGACCGCGACGGCATGGATGCCTGCACCGGCACGCTGGTGAACTACTCGAACACGCCCGCCGAGATGGTCGAGGCCGACGTGCCGATCGCCGTCGAGCGCTACGCCCTCGTCCCCGACACCGGCGGTCCCGGCAAGTATCGCGGCGGCCTCGCGGTCGAGCGCCATCTGCGCTTCCGCGCCGACGGCGCCACCCTGCAGATCCGCTCCGACCGCCGCGATCATCCTCCGTACGGCCTCGACGGCGGTCAGCCCGGCCTGGGCTCCGACGTCTCCATCCAGCGCGCCGATGGCACGATCGAACGCAAGCCCGCGAAGTTCCTCACCACCGTCAACACCGGCGACATCTTCCGCGTCCGCCTGGCCGGTGCCGGCGGCCACGGCGATCCGTTCGACCGCGACCCCGTCGCCGTCCTCGCCGACGTCCGCAACGGCAAGATGACCGTCGGACATGCCCGCGCCGCCTACGGGGTCGTCATCACCGAACCCGAACTCGCGCTCGATGGCGCGAGAACACAAGCGTTGCGAGCCAAGCGCGCCTGACGATCTGGCGGACGCTTCGCGCCGGCTCGACCAGCCTGCGAGTCGATGCGGTATCCGCTCACGATCAGGCCGATCGATACGGTCAGCCTCCGTCCGCGCTTCGTCGTCCGAGACGCCGACGAACAGGCCGTTGCCTCGCTCGAGCACGATGCAGCAGTGGACGTAAGCGGTGTGCTGCTCGGGCGGACGCCGTGCCTGAAGGTTCTTGGGGGCGATGATTTCGAATCGCTGCTCTTCGATGTCCGCTGGCACGAGAGAGACGATGCAAAGACGACGTTTCTCGATGCCAAGGGTCGGACCATCGGCAGCATCGATGCGCTCACGGCGAAGGGCAGTGACCCGTCGTGCCCGGTGACCTGCCGGCGTGCCGACGGCAGCGGACTGTTCCTGCTCCACGACAGGCGGGCGCACACGCATCGTCTGCTGCGCTGGCTCTGCCTCGGCACGTCGCGGCGTCATTGATCATTCGCCATGTCGGGCTGGGACGTCTTCAGCATCGGAACGTATCTGCTGGGCAAGTCCGACTTCGCCAGCACGCGTCCCGACGGCACCCCGATCATGTCCGGGGAAGGACGGCTTCAGTCCATGGGCGGCGTCACCATCTGGCTTCACGCCGATCTGGACGAGGCTGAGCACGACCTCGCCTTGCTCGCCGCATTCAGCCAAGCCTTTCTGATCGTCAGCTAGGCCACCACCGCGAGCGGTGACAAACCCGGGGACGTTTTCGGGACGTTTTCGGACGTTTTCCGGTCGCCGCCATGGAACGCGAGCTCGCGCTGCTAACCGCATGCAGCCAAGCGTTCCTCATCGCGCGTGAGGCCGAACAGGCGTCACGGACGCTGCCGGCGACTCGGGTCCCGTCGGCCACGGATGGCCCGGTAATCGGGCGAGCTTCCGGAGGAGGGCCGTGACGCCGGGAAAGCGGCGTTGCCCATCGCGACTCGTCCTCTATCTTTGGTGGTGACGACGCAATTTCTACGCGTTGCGAGGGCAGGGGGCGATGGCTGCGGGCGACGAGATGTGGGGCTGGGTGCCGCCGGAGGCGCCCGAGGCGACGCTGGGATGCCTGGGCGAGCCGGGCTCGCTGACCGAGCGACTGATCGGCAGCGGCAAGGACTTCGCGGTCGAGCTCCTGTTCCTGGGCGACGGTGCGGCGCATCCGGACGAGGCGGCCCCGGTCGGCGCGCTGCCCGGCGACAGCCTGACCGTGCGGCATGTCGCCTTGACGCTCGACGGGGCCACCGTGGTCGTGGCGCGCAGCTATTGCCGGCCGGGCTGCCCTGTCTGGGTCCCGATCCTCGACCGCGGCGGCCGCTCGCTCGGTTTCACGCTTTTCTCCGGCGAGGTCGCGCTCGCCCGCGGCGCGCTGGAGTTCACGGTCGTCGCGGCGGGACATCCCCTGTACGAGCTTGCGCGGATGCGCGCGCCGGGTGTCGCGCGGCTCGCGGCGCGCCGCTGTCGCTTCGAGCTCGACGGCGCGCCGCTCGTCGTTTGCGAAGTCTTCCTGCCGGAGCTGGAGCGGCAGCTCGGCGGCATCCCGCAACGAGCCGGTCTCGAGCCTGTCCCCGAGACTCGCGTGTCGTCCGCGGCTTCGCGTCGCGGCGGCTGATCCCCGTCGGCGAGGGCCGTCGGATCCGTCGCGGCGATCCGCCGACCTTCAGAACCGGATGACCTGTCGCACGGTCTTGCCGTCGGCGAGGCGGTCGAAGGCGGCGTTGATGTCGTCGAGGGCGATGGTCTCGCTCAGCAGGCGGTCCACGGGAAGGCGGCCGGCGCGGTAGAGCGCGACGTAGCGCGGGATGTCGCGCGAGGGCACGCAGGAGCCGACATAGCTGCCCTTGAGCGTGCGCTCCTCGGCGACGAGCTGGACCGGCGGCAATTGCAGGCGCTGCGTCGGGTTGGGCAGACCAGCCGTCACCGTCGTGCCGCCGCGGCGCGTGATCGCCCACGCGAGCTCGAGCGCCTTCGCCGATCCCGCCATCTCGAAGGCCGCGTCGACGCCGCCGGCGGTGAGCGTCTTCACCTGTTCCACGGCATCCGCGTCGCGCGCGTTCACCACGTCGCCTGCGCCGAGCTGCCGCGCGGTCGCGAGCTTCTCCGGCTCGAGGTCGATCGCGACGATGCGCGACGCCCCGCAGGCGACCGCGCCGAGCAGCGCCGCGAGCCCGACGCCGCCCAGGCCGATGACCGCGACGCTGCTGCCCGGCGCGATGCGCGCCGTGTTGGCGACGGCGCCGACGCCGGTAAGCACGGCGCAGCCGAACAGCGCCGCCTCGACCAGCGGCAGGTCCTTCGGGACCTTCACCAGCGAGCGGCGCGAGACGACCGCATGCTCGGCGAAGGCGGAGACGCCGAGATGATGGTGCACGGGCGCCCCGGCGCGCGCGATGCGACGCCCGCCGCCGAGCATCTCGCCCGCGTTGTTCGCCTTCGCCGCGGGCTCGCACAGCGCCGGCCGTCCTTCGGCGCACGGGCTGCAGCAGCCGCAGCTCGGCACGAAGACCATGACGACGTGATCGCCGATCGCAAGATCGTCGACACCATCGCCCAGCGCCTCGACGATGCCGGCGGCCTCGTGGCCGAGCGCCATCGGCGTGGGCCGCGGACGGTCGCCGTTGATGACCGAGAGATCGGAGTGGCAGAGCCCGGCGGCCCCCATGCGCACGAGCACCTCGCCGCGCTGCGGCGGGGCGAGGTCGATCTCGGCGATCGTCAGCGGCCGCGACTGCGCGTAAGGCCGCGGCCGGCCCATCGCCTCGAGGATGGCGGCGCGCGTCTTCATGCCGTCAATCGAGCTTGAAGCCCTGGGCGCGGACATAGGCGCCGAAATCGGCGCGCTGCGGCTCGGCATACTGCCGCGCCTTGTCCTCGGACCAGCCGTAGAGCGTCGCCTCGCCGAAGCGCGCGACGTCGCGCTGGCGGCGATAGGGCATCATCGCGTGGCGCCGGCGGTCGTAGCCGTCGACGAGCTCGCGGATGCTCCCGTCGTCGAAGCGCTCGTGATGTACGGTGGCGGCGAGCGGCAGCCGCGGGCTGAGCACGCCGGCGTTCGCGGGCCAGCCCAGCGTCAGCCCGGCGACCGGGAACACGCGGTCCGGCAGCCCCAGCAGCTCGCTCACCTCGCGCGGATGGTTGCGGATCTGGCTGATCGGGCAGCAGCCGAGGCCGGCCGTCTCGGCGGCGGCGACGAACCAGCCGAGCACGATCGCCGCATCGACGCTGGCGTTGAAGAACGCGTCGAGGTGATCGTTGACGAATTCCGGCCCGCGCCACTCGTGGATCTGCCGCTGGCGGCGATGATTGCCGCAGGCCACGATCCAGACCGGCGCCGACGGCATCCAGTGGTCCTTGCCGCAGAGCTCGACCAGGCGCTCGCGCGTCGCCGCCTCGGTGACGACGATCAGGTCGCGTGCCTGCATGTCGCTCTTGGACGGCGCCGAAAGCGCCGCGGCGCAGAGGAGGCGCACCAGGGCGGGATCGACCGGACGGTCGCTGTAGCCGCGGATCACCCGATGGGTCGCGAGCGCCGTGAGGCCGCCCAGCGCATGGTGCGGCGCGGCCGCGGCCAGGCCGTCGGCGTCGCCGAAGCGACGGTCGAGCGCCGCGGCGAGCTCGCCGCGCAGCGATTCAGATGCAGCGGCCACCGTCCACCTCGAATGCCGTGCCGGTGATGAAGTTCGCCTCGTCGGAGCACAGGTAGAGCGCGGCGTTTGCGATGTCCTCCGGCATGGAGAAGCGCCCGAGCGGGACGCTCGCCTTGAACCTGGCGCGGTTCTCCGGCGTGTCGCCGCCCATGAAGTCGGCGAGCATCGGCGTGTCGCCGGCCACGGGGCAGAGACAGTTCACGCGGATCCTGTCGGGCGCGAACTCGACCGCCATCGACTTCGTCATGGTGATCGCGGCGCCTTTCGACGCGTTGTAGAGCGTGAGGCCCGGCCGCGGCCGCAGGCCCGCCGTCGACGCGGTGTTGAGGATCACGCCGCCGCCCTGCCTGCGGAAGACCGGGATCACCTCGAGCGCGGCAAGGTAGATCGCCTTCACGTTCACGGCGAAGATGCGGTCGAACATCGTCTCGTCGACGTTGAGCATCGACTGGTTGCGATGGGTGTAGCCGGCGTTGTTGACCATGATGTCGACGCGGCCGAAGGCGTCGAGCGTCGCCCCGACCATCGCCTTCACGTCGGCGGCCTTGGCGACGTCTGCCTTCGCGAAGATCGCCTGGCCGCCCGCCTGCTTGACGGCGTTCGCGACCCGTTCGCCGCCCGCGACGTTGATGTCGTTGACCACGATCTTCGCGCCCTCGGCCGCGAAGCGGCGCGCGATGCCCTCGCCGAAGCCCGAGCCGCCGCCGGTGACGATCGCAACCTTGTCCTTGAGCCGCATGACGTCCTGTTTCCTCCGCTGGGAATCGGCCGAGGATTGCCGAGCGGGGGCGGGCTCGCAAGTTCCGGGTGGCGCCGGCGCGTCGCGGCGCGCATGATCGCGGCCATGGACGACGCCACCTCCGTACCGCCCCACGCGGTGACCTCGGCCGCCGAACTGCGCGAGATCTTCGGCAGCCCTTCGGCCCTCGCGGCCGTCAAGGTCATCCCGGCGCTCGACGCGCATTGCCGGAACTTCATCGCGCTGTCGCCGTTCCTGGTTATCGCGTCGACGAGCCGCGACGGCAGGGCCGATGCGAGCCCGAAGGGCGACCCGCCGGGCTTCGTGAAGGTGCTCGACGATCGCACGCTCGCGATCCCGGACCGCCTGGGCAACAACCGCATCGACACGTTCCTGAACGTGGTCGAGAACCCGGAGATCGGGCTGATCTTCTTCGTGCCGGGCGTCGAGGAGACGCTGCGCGTCAACGGTCGCGCCGTGATCAGCCGCGATCCGACGCTGCTCTCGCGCATGGTCGAGCAGGGCAAGACGCCGAAGGTCGCGCTCGTCGTGAGCGTGCGCGAGGCCTATCTGCACTGCGCCAAGGCGCTGAAGCGCTCGCGGCTCTGGGACCCCGCGGCGAAGGTGCCGCGCACCGCGCTGCCGTCGCTCGCGCGCATGATCCTGGATCAGGCGAAGCGCGACGACCCCGTCGAAGAGGTCGAGGCGCGCATCGAGGATGCCTACCGAACCAAGCTCTACTGACCTGCCGCGGCCGATCGGGCGGCTGCTGGATCCGGCGGAGCTGAAGGCCCTGTCGCGCCGCTCCACGGCGCGCGGCGCGGCCCAGCTGGCGCTTCACCTCGCCATGCTGGCGGCATCCGCGGCGCTCGTCGCCTGGTCGCGCGGCGCGCCGGCGCTGCTCGTCCCGGCGCTGCTCGTCCCGGCGATGGTCCTGCACGGCTGGCTGCTGCTCGCGTTGTTCGCGCCGCTGCACGAGACGGCGCACTACACGGCCTTCGTCGCGCGACCGCTCAATCTGACGGTCGGCTGGCTGTGCGGGCTGCCGGCGCTGTTCAACTGGCACTACTACCAGCTGTTCCACTTCGCCCATCATCGTCATACCCAGGATCCGGCGCGCGACCCCGAGCTCGATCCGCCGGCGCCGCGCGACCGCCTCGACTACCTGCTGCGGCTCACGGGCTGGCACACCTGGAAGGGGCGGGTGCGCGTGATGGCGCGCCTCGCGCTCGGGCGCGCCGAGACCTTCGCGTTCATCCCCGAGGCGGCGCGCGCGCGGGTCGTCGCCAGCGCCCGGCTGCAGCTCGCGGCCACGCTGCTCTTCGTGGCGATCGCCGTCGCGGCGGGACGTGGCGTCGATCTCCTCGTGTTCTGGATCGGCCCGGTGCTGCTCGCGATGCCGCTGCTGCGCGCCTATCTGCTCGTCGAGCACACGGGATGCAGCGAGGACGACGACGGCCTTGCCAATACTCGCACGACGCTCACCGCCGCATTCGTCCGCGCCTCGATGTGGAACATGCCCTTCCACGCCGAGCACCACCTGTTCCCGTCGATCCCGTTCCATGCGCTGCCCGCGGTCCACGCCCGCATCGCGCCGCATCTCCGGCACGTGGCGCCGGGATACGTCCGCGCGACGGCCTCGATCCTCGGCGCGCTGCCGCGGAGCCGCTAGTTCGGTGGTGGCGGAACGCAGGGAGGCTCGAGCTTGAGGTCGGAGGCCGTTTCCACGCGCCTGCCGGTTCCGGTCCTGCGGCTCAACCGGCTCGCCGTGTTCTTCGCGGCGCTGCTGGGGTGCATCTTCGTCGGCGCGGGCTACACCGCGATCGATCACGAGCGCGAGCACATGGAACAGGTGCTCGGCGAATCCGCGGAGGCGGAGAGCCGCTGGATCGGCCTTCTCCTGGCCGAGAGCCTCGATGCGGCGCTGCGCTCCGCGCCGGTGCCGGGCGCGGCGGGGAGCGGCATGCCGGCGCTCGACCCGGCCGCCCGCGCGGCGGTGGATCGCGCGCTCGCGCGTCTCAAGACCCTGGCGCCGATCCTCGATGTGCGGCTGATCGATCGGGAGGGCCGCGTGATCTACGCGTCGGATCCGACCGCCGCCGACCTGCGGCCCGTCGATGCCCGGCGTCTCGCGGAGGCGGCCCGCGACGGGCCGTGGCTCGAGATCGGCGCGCGCGACCTCGGTGCCGGATCGGCTGCCGGCGGCGTGCGGCGGCGGGTCACGGTCCTTCACGCGAACCTCGCGTCGGCCGGCGGGACGTCGCCGGTCGCCGCCATCGAGAGTCGGCTCGACATCTCCGCCGCCGACGTCGCGACCGCGCGCGAGCTCGAGTCGTACCGCAATTGGGTCGTCGGCGTGCTCGGCGGCTTCTATCTGATGCTCGTGCTCGGGATCCTCTGGGGCACGATGACCATCCACCGGCTCGCATCCGCGCGCGAGGCGGCAGTCGCCGCGATCAACGAGGGCCGCCAGCTTCTCGTCGACGGGCTCGAATCGATGTCGGACGCGGTGCTGATGGTCGACAGCGAGTTCCGCGTGCAGATCTGGAACGCGGCCTATCTGCGCTTCTTCCCGCACCTGTCCCGCGTCCTGCGCCGCAATCTCCCCTGGCGCGCGATCGTCGAGATGAACGCCGCGACGCGCGAGTTCGGGATCGCGCCGGCCGAGCGCGCCGCGTGGATCGAGGAGACCTACCGGCGGCTGACGACGCGGACCGACGATTTCCGGCGCACGCTGACCGACGGGCGGACCTGGATCGTCATGACGCGGCAGACGGCCAGCGGCGGCCGGATCCAGACCATCCGCGACGTCACGGCCGAGCTCGCCGCGCAGCGGGACCTGGCTGCGGCCAAGCAGCTCGCGGAAGAGAGCGAGACCCATCTGCGCGACGCGGTCGAAAGCCTGAGCGACGGGTTCTCGCTGCTCGATGCGTCGCAGCGGGTGGTGCTGTGGAACAGCCGCTATCCGGTCCTGCTGCCACCGCTCGCCGCCGTGCTGCGCCGCGGCGCGACCTTGCGCGAGCTCGTGGCGACGCTGCCCGGCTCGCCGCTCTACGCGATCCCGCCGGAGCAGCACGAGGCGTGGATCACCGCGGCGGTGCCGCGCCTCTGGGACGGGCCGCCCTTCATCCGGCGACTCGCCAATGGCCGCTATCTCCGGATCGCCTGCACGCCGACGCGAACCGGCGGCCGCATTCTCGCCCTGCGCGACGTCACCGACGACGTGCAGGCGAAGGAGAAGATCGAGCGGCTCGCCCTCGTCGCCGAGCGCACGGACAATGCCGTGGTGATCCTCGACTCGGCCGGCCAGGTCGAGTGGGTGAATGCCGGCTTCGAGCGCCTGACGGGATATGCGCTGGAGGACGTCCTCGGCCGCGAGCCGACCGAGCTGTTCAAGGGGCCGGACACCGATGCGGCGACGCTGACGGCGATGCGCGAGGCCGTCGCGCACGGCCGCGGCTACGACGTCGAGATCCTCAGCTACACGCGCGACCGCAAGCCGTATTGGGTGCAGATCGCCTGCACGCCGGTGCGCAACGAGCAGGGCACGACGATCCGGCTCGTCGCAATCGCCCTGGAGATCACCGCGCGCAAGGAGCAGGAGCGGCGGCTCAGCGAGGCGCTGGCGCGCGAGCGCGAGCTGGTCACCCAGCAGCGGCACTTCGTGGCCGTCACCGCCCACGAGTTTCGCACGCCGCTGACGATCATCGACGGCGCCGCACAGCGGCTGGCGCGCTATGCCGACCACATCGTCCCCGGCGACCTCCGCGAGCGCGCGGCACGCATCCGGGCGGCGGTCCAGCGCATGGCCGAGCTCGTCGACACGACACTGAACTCCGCGCGCCTCGACGAGGGGCGCATCGAGATCGACGTCGGGCCCATCGATCTCGTCGAGCTCGTCGGCGCCGTCGCGCGCCGGCTGGCGGGCGTCGCTTCGGACTTCCGCATCTCCGTGTCGTCGGCGGCCGCCGCCGTCCCGATCGAGGGGGATGCGCGGCTGCTCGACCAGGTGTTCGCCAACCTGATCTCGAACGCCATCAAGTATTCCGGCGCGAGCCGCCGGATCGACGTGGCCGTGTCGGGCGACGACATCGAGGCCGAGGTCCGCGTGCGCGACTACGGCATCGGCATTCCCGCCGCCGAGATCGATCGGCTGTTCACGCGCTATTTCCGCGCCAGCACGGCCAGGGGCCTGCCGGGTACGGGCATCGGGCTGAATCTCGTGAAGGAGCTCGTCGCGCTGCATGGCGGCGATGTGCAGGTCGAGAGCCGGCTGGGCGAGGGGACGACCTTCATCGTGTCGCTGCCGGCCCGGCCGCGTCCGCTCGCGGCGTCGGCCGTGGCGGCGGGATAGCGCTGCACTACGCGACGGCGCCGGGCCCCGTGCGCGCGACGTCGGGAAGCAGCAGCGCGGCGGCGAGGCCGGCTGCGCCGGCGGCGAAGGCGAGCCCCGCGGGCAGTCCGCCATGGCCGGCCGCGATCCAGCCGGCGATCGGTGCGCCGCCGATCTGGCCGAGTCCGAACAGCGCGGTCAGGAGCGCGCTCGTCCGCCGCGGCGCCGTCGCGGCCAGCGATCGGGCCCGCATCAGGCCGAGCGCAGTGATGCCCATGAACGTGCCGCCAAGCAGCGCGCCCGCAACCGCCGCCGCGGCCAGGCGGCCGTCGAGCGCGGCGAGGGCGATGCCGGCGGCTTCGAGCGCCAGCGCTGCGACAAGCGCGCCCGCATCGCCGAACCGGCGCGCCGCGCGCGCCCACAGCGGCACCGACGGCGCCGCGCAGAGCCCGGCGACGATCCATGCGAGCGTTGCGTGGCGCGCGTCGCCGCCCGCGAACAGGGCCACGAAGAAGGTGGCGGCGGCGCCGAACGCGACGGCGAACAGCGTGTAGGCGAGCGCGAGACGCAGCAGCGCCGGCGTGGCCGGCGGTCGCGGCTCTGCCGGCACCGCGCGCGGGCCGCCGGCACGCAGGCGGCGCGCCAGCGGCCAGGCCGCGACGGCCAGCAGCCCGACGGCGGTCCAGCCGAGGCGCCAATCGGGCAGCAGCGCGAGCGCCAGCAGTCCGGTCGCGACGATGCCCAGGCCGACGCCCGCGAAGGGCTGCGGGCCGAGGTCCGGCGCGAGCCGCGCGGCGGCGTCGAGCGCACCGAGGAACAGCAGCGCGCCGCCGGCGCCGGCGACGAAGCGTGCGGCGATCCATAGCGCCGGCGACGGCACGAACGCCATCGCGACCGAGCCGACGACCACCGCCGCCAGTCCGACGGCCACCGGCGCGACCGGCAGGCTGCCGGCCCGCGCCAGGAGCAAGAGGCTGCCGGCGAGGTAGCCGGCGAAGTTGGCGGCGGCGAGCAGCCCGGCCGCGCGGTGGTCCAGCGCCGCCGCGGCCTGCATGTCGGGCAGCAGCGGCGTGAGCGCGAACCGCCCGCAGCCCTGCGCGATCGCCGTCGCGGTGACCGCGGCGATGGGGATGGCCGCGGGCCGCGGCACGGCGGTCGTCATCCGTGGCGGATGGCGACCGTCTTCAGAGCGGCGAAGGCGTACAGGCCCTCGAAGCCCTTTTCGCGGCCGAAGCCCGAGCGCTTGTAGCCGCCGAACGGGAGCTCGATGCCGCCGGCGGCGCCGTAGTTGTTGACGAAGACCTGGCCGGCCTGGATGGCGCGCGCGAGTCGCAGCTGTCGGCCGCCGTCGCGCGTCCACACGCTGGCGACGAGCCCGTAGGCCGTGCCGTTGGCGATCGCCAGCGCCTCGGCCTCGTCCTTGAACGGGGTCGCTGCGAGCACGGGCCCGAACACCTCCTGCTGCGCGAGCTCGTGGCTCGCGGGCACGTCGCCCATGAGAGTCGGCAGCACGTAGTAGCCGCCCTTGGGCGTGTTCGGCGCCATCGCGCCCTGCGCCGCGGGCTTGAGGCCGTCCTTGCCGGCGCGCTCGAGGAATCCGTGCACGCGGGTCTGCTGCTGCTTGTTGATGACGGGGCCGACGTCGAGATCCATGTCCGATGCGCCGACGCGCAGCGACTTGAACCGCGTGCCGACGGCGTCGAGCACCCGGTCGTAGACGGGCTTCTCGACCAGCAGGCGCGAGCCGGCCGAGCAGGTCTGGCCGGCATTCTGGATGATCGCGTTGACGAGGAAGGGCAGTGCCGCGTCCAGGTCCGCATCGGCGAAGACCAGCTGGGGCGACTTCCCGCCGAGCTCCATCGTGACGGGCTTGTTGTTCTTCGCTGCGGCGATCTGGACCAGCGCGCCGGTCTCCGGGCTGCCGGTGAACGAGATGTGGTCGATGCCGGGATGACTCGACAGCGCGGCGCCGGCCTCCTCGCCGTAGCCCGTCACGACGTTGAGTGCGCCGGGCGGGAAGCCGACCTCGGCCGCAAGCTCGGTGATCTTGAGGATCGCGAGGCAGGCATCCTCGGCGGGCTTCACGACGCAGGCGTTGCCGACGGCCAGCGAGGCGCCGACCGAGCGGCCGAAGATCTGCGAGGGATAGTTCCAGGGGATGATGTGGCCGGTGACGCCGTGCGGCTCCCAGAACGTCATGACGGTGTAGCCGTCCATGAACGGGATCGTGTCGCCGTGCAGCTTGTCCGCCGCGCCGCCGTAGTACTCGAAGTAGCGGGCCAGCGCGGTGGCGTCGCCGCGGCCCTGTTTGAGCGGCTTTCCGGTGTCGATGGATTCGAGTCGCGCGATCGTCTCGTGATTGTCCTGCACCGCGCGCGCGAGCTTGAGCAGGAGGCGGCCGCGCTCGACGGCCGGCATGCGGCCCCACGCGCCCTCGGCGGCGGCGCGCGCCGCTTTCACGGCGGTGTCGACGTCGGCCGCAAGTCCGCGCGCGATCGTCGTGAACTTCTCGCCGTCCGACGGATTCACCACGTCGATCGATCGGCCGTCGCTCGCCGCGCGCCAGTCGCCGGCGATGAACAGCTTCGGGGGCGGGAGCATCACGGTCATGGCGCATCTCTCTCGTTGGCGATGTGGCGGTCGCGGCCCCGGGCGGGCGATGCCGCGCGCCGGTCGCGTCAGCGGGTCGGCCGCCAGTCTCGCGCATTCCGCTCGGCGACGGAACGCTCCGCGGGCTCCAGCTGAGCCAGCAGCCGGTCGCGAGCGCCCGCGATGTCGAGCTGGCCGTGCTCGACGGCAAGAATGTACAACGCGGCCGCCGCGCCGCGGTCGGCTGCGACGCCGCGCCCGAACTCCAGCGCCTGCGCGACACGCGCCATCGCCGGCCCATGGCCGCCCGCCGCGGCGCGCTGGTGATGGGCAAAGGCCGCGACCACGTCCGCCACGATACCCTCGCCGCCGAGAAGGGCTTCGCCGAGCAGATGGCTCGATTCGAGATCGCCCTGCGCCGCCGCCTTGCGCCACCACGCCAGCGCCGCTGCGGGATCGCGCGCCATGGCTTGGCCGTTGGCGAGCGCGATGCCGAGCTGGCGCTGCGCGTAGGCCTGGCCCGACTCGGCGGCTCGGCGAAGGTCGCGAGCGGCCTGCTCGAGATGGGACGCGGCGAGCGACTCGGCCGAGACGCCCGGCGCCACCGCGCCGATGCGCTCGGCGATGACCTGCCGCGCCTGGATCAGCGTCGCGAGGTGCCCGCCGTTGGCGCGCAGCCGCGGATCGTAGAGGACGCGGTAGGCCGTCTCGTCGAGCGCGGTCGGGTTCTCGCGACGGAAGACGTAGCTCAGCACGGAGTCGAAGCCGTGTGGATGGCCCGGGAAGCCGAAGGCATGCATCGTCTCGTGGACGATGCATTGCCGCAGCATCGGTCGCACCGCGTAGTTGACGACCAGCTCGGCGTGGACGATCTCGCCCCGCTGGTTCCAGCGCGTCATGGCGTAGCAACCCGCCGCGCGGCCGTTGACGACGTAGGTCGCGGCGTCCTCGAAACGCACCACCAGCGTCGCCTCGCCGGGGCCGGCGCGCTCGATCGCGAGGCCGGCGAGCTGCGCGGCGTGCTCCAGCACGTCGAGCGTCATGCGCTCGAGCCCCTCGCCGGGCGTGCCGACGATCTGCAGCCGCGGCCGCGTCCGCCATTTGCGCGGCGGCACCAGGGTCGTGGCGTCGTGCCACAAGGCCGCCTCGTCGAAATGCTGCAGAAGCTGGCCCAGTTGCCGGTCGTCGATCCGGGCCGGCGCGTCGTCGATGCGGCCCACCCCGACGACGAGCAGCAGCAGGGCGAGGACGGCGCGGATCAGGCGCATCGGGGCGAGGCGGCGAGGGCCATGGCCCTACCTAGGAAGGCGCCCGGCGATCTGCGAGTCCCGGCCCTCGGGGCTACCCAGGGTGGCGCGCCCGTAGGAAAGCGTCCGGTCGCATGTTAGAAGCCCCGCCGCTGGCCATGGCCGATTCCGCCCCCGAGATCACCGTCGTCGTGCCCGTCCGCGACGAGGCCGAGAACATCGATCCGCTGCTCGCCGAGATCCACGCGGCGCTCGCGACGCGCGACTTCGAGGTCGTCTATGTCGACGACGGCAGCACCGATGCCACGCCGGAGCGGCTGGCCGAGGCGCGCCGGCGCCACCCGCGGCTGCGCGTCGTGCGCCACCGCCGCAGCGCCGGACAATCGGCGGGACTGCTGACGGGAATCCGGGCGGCGCGCGGCACCTGGATCGCCACGCTCGACGGGGACGGCCAGAACGATCCCGCCGACATCCCGGCCCTGCTCGCCCGCGCCCAGGAAGGCGATGCGCCCGAGCTCGTCGCCGGCCTCCGCGCCAAGCGCCGGGACACCGCGCTTAAGCGCATCTCCTCGCGCATCGCCAACGGCGTGCGCGCGCGGCTGCTGGGCGACCGCACGCCGGACACGGGCTGCGGGCTGAAGGTGTTCCGCCGCGAGACCTTCCTGCGGCTGCCGGCCTTCGACCATATGCATCGCTTCCTGCCGGCCCTGGTGCAGCGCGCCGGCGGCCGGGTCGAGAACGTGAAGGTGAACCATCGGCCGCGGGCCGCGGGCCGCTCCAAGTACGGCGTGATGAACCGGCTCTGGGTCGGCATCGTCGATCTCGTCGGCGTGATGTGGCTGCAGCGCCGCGCGCTGCGGCCCGAGATCGAAACGCCGGAGTCATGAAGGCCGCCGCGTGACCGACGTTCCGAAGCGCTGGCTCGCGATCGCCATCTTGTGCTGGGCGGCGATCGTCGTCGCGGGGCTGGCGCTACGGCCGGCGATGCCGGTCGACGAGACGCGCTATCTCGGCGTCGCCTACGAGATGTGGCAACGCGGCGACCTGCTGGTGCCGCATCGCAACGACGTGGCGTACCACCACAAGCCGCCGCTGCTGTTCTGGGCGATGCAGGCCGGCTGGGCCGTGTTCGGCGTCGGCGAGCTCTGGGCCCGACTGGTCGCGCCGCTCTTCGCGCTCGGCTCGCTGGTGCTCACCGCCTGCCTCGCGCGCGGCCTCTTCGCCGATCGCCCGGCCGTCGCGGCGATGGCGCCGCTGCTGCTGATCGCGAGCGCGCTGTTCGCCGTTTTCGCGTCGCTGACCTTCTTCGACACGCTGGTGACGTTCTTCGCGCTTCTCGGCTGGATCGGCGTCGTCGACGCGTGGCGCGGGTCGACGCGCCGCGGTTGGCTGCTCGTCGCGCTGTCGATCGGGCTGGGGATCCTGGCGAAGGGACCGGTGCAGCTTCTCCACGTGCTGCCGCCGGCGCTGCTCGCGCCGCTGTGGATGACGCGGGCGCGACCCCAATCGTGGCGGCGCTGGTACGGCGGGCTCGCGCTCGCCGTGCTCGGCGGTGCAGCGGTGGCGCTCGCCTGGGCGATCCCCGCGGCGATCGCGGGCGGCGAGGCGTTCGCCCGCAAGATCTTCCTCGGCCAGCACACGGGGCGGATCGTCGAGGCCTTCGCGCACAAGCGTCCCTTCTGGTGGTACGTGCCGGTGCTCGCCGGCCTGCTCGTGCCGATCGTCGGCTGGATCACGCCGTGGCGACGTCTGCGCGGCGCGGCCGCGGCGCTGCGCGACGAGCCGGGCCTGCGCTTCCTCGCCGCGACCTTCGTGCCCGTCCTCGTCGCCTTCTCCGCGATCAGCGGCAAGCAGCCGCAGTACATGCTGCCGGAGTTCGCCCTCGTCGCGCTGGCCGTCGCGCGCCTTGCCGCGCGCGAGGATCTCGGCGACCGCCGCCGCGATCGCATGCTGCCCGCCTTCGGCCTCGTCGCGCTGGGCATCGCAATGCTGGCGCTGCCGCTGATCGGCGGGCGCTTCACCGGCGACCGGCCGGGACTCGACATGCCGAGCTGGTTCGGCGCGGCCTGCGCGCTCGCGGGCTTCGTGCTGATCGGCTACGCGGGCTGGTTCCTGCGCGACCCGCCGCGCGCGGCGGTCGGTCGCGCGGCGACGCTCGCGATCGGTACGGCGCTGGCGCTGGTCGCGGTCAATGTCGGCTTCCGGCTCCTCGCGCCCGCCTACGACACGCGGGCCGCCGCGGCGGTGCTCGCGCAGATCGAGGCGCAGGGCCGCCCCATCGCCGTGACCGGCGACTACGAGAACGAGTTCCGCCTCACCGGTCGCCTGCGCAGCCGCGTCGCCGACGAGCTGTCCGACCAGGATCTGATCGGCTGGGCGCGCGCCAACCCGCAGGGCGTCGTGATCGTCGACAATTATCGTCGGGTGCCGGCGCTGCCGGCCGGCTGGCCGGTGCCGCTCCATCTCGGCGCCTTCCGCGGCCGCGTGCTCGCGATCTGGCCGGCGAGCGAGATCGCCGGCCCGCGCGGCGCCGAGCTGCTGCGCGGGCCGCCCGCGCCGTGAGCCTCGCCGCTCAGCGCGCTCGGCTGTCCGCCGGGGCCTGGTCGCGCTCGGTCAGCCCGTAGTCGCGCAGCACCTCGGCGACGCGCAGGCGATAGCCCGCAAAGACGCCGCCGCGGCCGCGATCCTGGGCGAGGCGATGGCCGACATGGTTGCGCCAGCGCTTCACCGCCTCCTCGTCGCGCCAGAACGACAGCGACAGGACCTTGCCCTCGGTGGTCAGGCTCTGGAACCGCTCGACCGAGACGAACCCGTCGATCTTCTCGAGCTCGCTGCGCAGCGTGGCCGCGATCTGCAGGTACTCGTCGCGCCGGCCGGCGGCCGGCTCCACCTCGAAGATCACCGCGATCATGCCGTTCCTCCCGTTGCGTGCCGCCGCCGTCCCGCGCGGCGATCGCCTGCGTGCGTAGCGCTTCGGCGCTGCCCGTTCCAGGATGAACGCTTCGGTCGCGGACGTAGCGTCGACGCGCCGCCCCGTCGTCAGATCCGGCGCGGCCGGCTGCGCCAATAGGGATCGCGGATAACGTTCTTCTGGATCTTGCCGACCGCCGTCTTCGGCAGCTCGCGCACGAACTCGACCACGCGCGGCCGCTTCCAGCGCGCGGTCTCGCGCTCGACATGGTCGATGATCTCCTCGGCGGTGGCGCGTGCGCCGGGCCGCAGCACGACATGCGCGACCGGCACCTCGCCCCAATGGTCGTCGGGGACGCCGAACACCGCGCACTCGGCGACCGCGGGATGGCGGTACAGCGCGTTCTCGATCTCGATCGGATAGATGTTCTCGCCGCCCGAGATGATCATGTCCTTGAGCCGGTCGACGAGCCGGATGAAGCCGTCCCCGTCGCAGATGCCGAGATCGCCGGTGGCGAGCCAGCCGTCGCCGTAGCGGAAGGCGTGTGCGGTCTGCTCGGGATCGTCCCAGTAGCCCGACAGCAGATGCGGCCCGCGCGTGACCAGCTCCCCGACGACGCCCGGCGGGCACGGCGCGCCGGTGGCCTGGTCGACGATGCGCACCTCGATTCCGGGCACCGGGCGGCCGATCGACTCGCGCTTGATCGCGTTGTAGCCGGCGGCGCGCAGCGTCACGGGTCCGGTCTCGGACTGGCCGTAATGCTCGACGAAGCTGGTCCAGGGCAGCTGCGCCTCGAGGCGGTCGAGCAGCGCCACCGCCATCGGCGCGCCGGCGAAATGGACCTTTCGCAGGCTCCGCAGCCGCGCCGGCAGGAAGGTCGGCGCGCGCAGCACGTCGTTGAGCTGGGTCGGCACGAACATGCCGGCCGTGATCGCGTGGGTCTCGGCGAGGTCGATGAAACGCTGCGCGTCCCAGCCGCGCATCATAACGGCGGTGGCGCCGACGAGCATCACGGTGCCGAACCACACATAGAGCCCGACCGTGTGGAACATCGGGGTCGCGACGGCGCAGACGTCGCTGGCGTCGAGCCCGAATAGCTCGCGGCCGCACTGGGCGCTGGTGGCGCGCGCGCCGTGGGTCACGACGACGGCCTTGGGCCGGCCCGTCGTGCCGCCGGTGAAGTTGATCGCGAGCAGGTCGTCCGGCGTCAGCGCCGGAAAGGCATGCGGCGCGTCGATTGCGGCGAAGGCCGCGAGGTCCGCGCCCGGGCCGTCGACGACGACGACGCGCTCCACCTGCGCGCCGAGCGCGCGCGCGCCCTCGAAGGTCGCCAGCAGGTCGCGCTGGATGAACAGCGCCCGCGCCCCGATCTTGCCGAGCATGTAGGCGAGGTCGTTCGCCGTCGCGCGCGTCGAGACATGCGCGAGGACGGAGCCGGCGCGTGCCGCGGCGAAGAACAGCTCGGCGTACTCGGCGCGGTTGACCATCATCGCGGCGATGCGCTCGCCCTTGCCGAGGCCGGCGGCGACCAGCGCGGCCGCGAGCCGGTCGGTGCGGGCGTCGAGCGCGTCGTAGGCGAGCTTGCGCGCGCCGTCGACGATGGCGATGTGGCTCGGCGCGCGCTGGGCGCCGATGCGGAGGATGTCGGCGATCAGCATCGCGGCGCCCCCCGGAACCGACCGGGGCCGACGCCGCGCGCGCGTTGCGCGCCGGGCGCACCGCCTTTCATCGCCGTGGTCCCGGCGATCGCCGTCGAGTCGTCATCTCCATCCTCCGCGAGGGGCGATGTCGAACGCCGCCTCGTGATGCGTCTCGGGCCTCGGACCTTGCGCCGCGCCGGCGCCGGCCGGTCTGCGTCCATCGCGCCGGGCTCTCGGTTCGCGCGATTGTCGCGGTGGTTGCGGGCCTCTTCAACCGGAAGTTCGCATGCGGCCCGCCTCCACACGCAGGGCGAAAGCCACGGGTCAGTCATTCCGCCGCGGCAACTCGGCGTCTCGATCCTGAGACGATTGCGCATCATGGCGCCGGCGGGGCTCGGCGCCCTCCACCGGATCGGGGATGTCCGTGCCTCAGCGCCGCTCGAGGCGCCGCATGCGCAGCGCCAGCGCGACGCCGAGCAGTGCGGACGTCGTCAGGACCAGGGGCGATCCGCTCCAGCCGCCGGTACCGGCGGCGACCGCGGCGACGGCCGGCGGCCCGATGACCTGGCCCAGATTCGAGCCCTGCATGATCAGCCCGTTGGTCGTGGAGAGATGGCGCGGGCTCGGGGCGAAGGACGGGCCGGCGCCGAGCACGACGGCGGGCAGCATCCCGCCGACCAGCGACAGCAGCAGGCACAGGGCGTAGCGCAGCGGCAGCGTCAGGCCGGCGCTGTAGATCAGCAGCGCGCAGACGCCCATCGCGGCGCTGACGCCGGCAACGACCAGCCACCGGGGCGCGCCGCGGTGGACGATCCAGCCGCCGAGCAGGTTGCCGGGGATGTTGATCGCGACGGCGGCGCTTCCGAGCAGGGCCGCGCGGCCCGGCGACACCCCGTCCTGCTCGACCCGGAGGGTCGGCAGCAGTCCGAACACGGCGAGGAACTGCAGCGTGTAGGTCGCGAAGGTGAGGGCGAGCAGCCGCGGGCCCGGCGCGCGCAGGGTCGCAACCATGTCGTCGAGGACGCCGCCGCGTGCCGGAGCCGTCCCGACCATCGCGCGCGTTGCAGCCGCAAGCATCGCCGCAAACAGCAGCACGAGCCCGGCATTGGCGAGCCACAGCCCGCGCCAGCCTGCGCCGGCGATGATGGCCGGCGCGATGGTCATCATCGCCGCGGTGCCGGTCGGCATGTAGGTCGCCCAGAATCCGAAGGCGAGCTTGATGTCGCGCGCCGCGGCGGCGCGCACGAGCAGCGCGGGCGTCGCGACGACGACGATCATGAAGCCGAGCCCCTCGGCGAAGCGGGTCGCCAGCAGCCCGGCGGCGCCATTCGTCGCGCCCCCGGCCGCGCTTGCGATGGCGATGATCAGCAGCCCGCACAGCGCGGCGCGGCGATGGCCGAGGCGCTCGGCGATGGCTCCCAGCGCCATGCCCGCCGCGATGCCGATGACATTGAAGATCGAGATGACCCAGGCGGCCTGCGGCAGGCTCATGCCGAGCTCGGCGCGCAGGATCGGCAGCGCAGCCGGCGCCTTGCCGATCTGGAAAGCGCTGACGACGCCGGCGCCGACGAGCAGCAGGACGAGCGGCCAGCGCGTCGTCGCGGGCGCGGCCGGCGTCGGAGTGGAAGCGGGGATGGACACGCGTGCCGGGATCGATCGGGGAAAGGATCGGGACGATCCTACAGGCTCGCGCGTCGATGTCGTGCGCGGCGGCGTGCCGCGCCGCCGTGCGGGGCGTGCGCCGCCGCGACGGTGGCGCCGTCGACTCCGATCGGTCGCCGTGTCCCCTTGCGAGGGCGGCAAGACGGCTCAGATCGAAGAGTGTGGCGTCGCCGGTCCGACGCCCGCCGACGGCTGCCGGTCGCGCGCGTGGACGTCGGCGTAGGATGACTGCTTCAGCGGGCCGGACCGTCAGGGAGACGCCGATGGGCACGTCGTATTTCGGGGATCTGATCGAGACGATCGTGATGCGCGGGCAGGGCCTGCTGGCTCGCGCACGCGAGCTCGGCGGCCGCGGAGCGGCGCGCGCCGAACTCGTCGAGCTGGCCGAAGCCTTGCTGTCGCGCCGTGGCGAGGCGTCCGGCGTCGCCCTCGCCGGCGAGATCCTCGCGGCCCTGGAGGCGGCCGAGCCGGCGGCGCGCGCGGCCTTCCTGCGCAGCCTCGCCTCGCAGTTCGGCGCCGACGGTGACCGCCTGCGCGGCGCCGTGGAGGCCTGGAGCACGGAGCCGGGCCCGCGCGCCGAGATCGCGCTGCACCTTGCCGCGGAGCCGCGGCGCCAGGAGCTGTTCCGGAGACTCAACCTCGCGCCCGGCGGCACCGCCGCGCTGGTGGCCCTGCGCGGCGAGCTGCTGGACATGCTCGATGACGACGCCGCGCTCGAGGCGGTCGATGCGGATTTCGCGCATCTCTTCGCCTCGTGGTTCAACCGCGGCTTCCTCGTTCTGCGCCGGATCGACTGGAGCACGCCGGCGAACATCCTGGAGAAGATCATCGCCTACGAGGCGGTGCACGAGATCCGCGACTGGAACGACCTGCGCAATCGCCTCGAGCCGCCGGACCGCCGCTGCTTCGCCTTCTTCCATCCGCAGCTGATCGACGAGCCGCTGATCTTCGTCGAGATCGCGTTGACGCCGGCGATCCCCGACGCGATCGAGCCGCTGCTCGATCTCGGCCGCGCGCCGGTCCCGGCGCGCGAGGTGACCACCGCCACGTTCTATTCGATCTCCAACTGCCAGAAGGGGCTGCGCGGGATCTCGTTCGGCAACTTCCTGATCAAGCAGGTCGTGGAGGAGCTCAAGCGCGAGATGCCGCAGCTCGCGACCTTCGCGACGCTGTCGCCGGTCCCCGGTTTCGCCGCCTGGCTGGCACGCGCCGCGGCCGCCGCGCCGCCGGTGCTGACGCCGGACGATGCGGCCGCCGTCACCGCGCTCGACGCGGAGGAACCGGCGCCGGCGCCGGACGCCGCGCGATCGGCGCTGCTGCGCCGCCTCGCGGCGCGGTATTTCCTGACCGCGAGGACCGCGTCGGGCCGCCCCCTCGATCCGGTCGCGCGCTTCCACCTCGGAAACGGCGCCAGCCTGCACCGCATCAATGTCGATGCGGATCTGTCGGCGAAGGGCCGACGGCAGTCGCACGCGGTGATGGTCAACTATCTTTACGATCTCGAGTCGATCGAAGCCAACCACGAGGCCTATGCCGAGACCGGCGAGGTCGTCGCCGATGCCGCGATCCGCAAGCTGCTCGACGCGCCGGCCGGGCGCCGGCGCCGCAAGCCCGCGGCGTGATCGCGGCCGTCCGGACGTCTCAGCCGCCGGGCGTCGTCGCGGCCTTCGCGGGGGACGGCGCGGTCCGCGGCCTGGCCGGCCGCGCGGGCGGCGCGGAGATCATCGAGGCGATACGGGCCTCGGCGCCGATCGACGCGGTCGGCAGCGAGCGCGGCTCGAAGCGCGCCTCGGTCTCGCGATCGCGCACGCAGGCGTTCACCCGCCGCGCGAGATCGGGCCAGTTCGCGGCCTCGCCGAAGCTCCGGAGGAAGCACGCGTCGTAGAAGGAGAACTCGTAGTCGGCCGAGCAGCCGAACGAGGTCCGATCGCGCCGTGCCGCGGTCATCAGGATGCGGTTGGGCCGCAGCACCGCCGGGTCGTTGTAGACGCCCGCATGGCAGGCCGAGACGACGACGATCGTCGGCGCCTTGCCGCAGCTGCGGTCGAGCATCTGCCCGAGCTCGGCGGGGGCGAGCTGGTACTTGTCGACGTCCGCGACGACCTCGATGCCGCGCTGGTCGCCATGCGAGGTCAGGTAGACGAAGCAGCCCTCGCGCGGCCCGAGCGCGCGCGGCGCGAACATCGCCTCGAGGTTCGGTCGCGACGGCAGCCGGGCCGGATCGCGCACGGCCGAGCTGAGCCAGGCGATGTCCTCGCGCCGCACCCCGGCGCGGGTCAGCATCGAGTGGAGGCGGTTGATCGCCTGGTGGAACACCGGCTCGCGGTTGTGCGCGGCGACGAGCATCGCGCGCCAGCGCATCACCGCGAAGGGGCGGGTCCGCCTGTCGAACGTGGCGAGGCCCTGCAACTCGCCGTCCTGCTGGTCGAGCAGCCCGGCCTCCTGCGCGACATCGTAGATCGCGGCGTCGAGCGGCGCCTGCGCCACCGCGAGACCGGCCATCACCCAGCTCTGCGTCCCGCCGCGATACCAGGCGACGTCCCCGTAGCCGAGCGACAGCGCGCGAAGCGCCGCGCGATAGGCCTGCCAGCAATTCACCGCATAGCAGGTGAAGACCACGGGCCGGCTCTTGTCGGGCGCGACGCGCGCCATCGCCTCGCGGAACTGCCGTGCCAGCGGATGATTCTCGTCGGTCGCCTGCCAGCGCCCGATGCCGGCCTTGTCGATCCACACCGCGCCGGGAATCGTCGGGATGCGCGTGCCCGTCACCGAGCTGACCTCGATCACCCGCGGCGGGGCCGCACCCAGCAGCGCGCGGCGCAGCGCCGCGGTCGTGACGACGCTGCCGCCGGGCAGCACGGTCGGTGTCGCGCCGACGAGCGGCGCGACGGCGAGGTCGGTCGTCGGCACGATGTTGAAATCCGCACGCTCCTGGCCGACGCCGCCGTCGGGTCCGCGCGCCGCGGCGATCTGGTCGCGCGCGAATGCCTGCTGCTCGTCGGGTGTCATCGGCCCGCGCCAGACCACGACGGCGTTCTCGGCGAAGAGGCTGCAGCCAAGCGGCGCGGCCTTGCCGCAGGCCTCGAGCGCCGCGTCGCGCGCCTCGTCCGTCGTTGCGCCCTGCCGCCACACGGCCACGCCCGAGGCGGAGAGGGCGAAGGCCTTCGGCTCGGGCGCGAGCAGGTAGCGGCCGAAATTCGCCTGGCCCGTCGCGGCGAGGAACGGCACCGGCGTGTCCGGCGTCGCGGCGAAGGCGGCGCGCCCGGTCTCGGAGCCGCCGACCGGCGGCGCGCCTTGCTGCGCGGGGCTCTCGCCGGTCGCGCAGCCGGCGAGCAGGAGCCCGGCGAGGAGCGCGCCGAGGCGGTTCATCGGCCCTTGGCCTTGCGCCAGGCCTGGAAGCGCTCGCGGTTCGCGGGGTCGGTCATCGGGTAGAGGCCGAAGAGCCCCGCGCCGCCGTCGACCTGCTCCTGCACGAAGTCCTCGTAGACGGTCTGCTCGAAGGCTTCGCCGGCGACGTCCTCGGCGATCGCCGCCGGCACGCAGACCACGCCCTCGCCGTCGCCGACGAGGATGTCGCCGGGATAGATCGCCACGCCGCCGCAGCCGATCGGCACGTTGAGATCGACGGCATGGTGCAGGATCAGGTTGGTCGGGGCGGAGGGCCGCACATGGTAGACGGCGAAATCCATCTCGGCGATCTCCGGCGAATCGCGGAAGCCGCCGTCCGTGACCGCACCGGCGCAGCCGCGACGCATCAAGCGGGTGAGCAGGATGCCGCCGGCCGAAGCCGCGCGCGGATCGCCGCGGCTGTCGACGACGAACACCGCGCCGGCCGGGCATTCCTCGACGCCCTTGCGCTGGGGATGCGTGCGATCCTCGAAGACCTTGAGCACGTCGAGATCCTCGCGTGCCGGGATGTAGCGCAGCGTGTAGGCCGGACCGACGAGCCGCGGCGCCTTGGGGTTCACGCGCTGCGGCCCCTGCAGGAACTGGTTGCGCAGTCCGCGCTTGAACAGGACGGTCGTGATCGTCGCCGTGGAAACCTTCGTGAGCTTGTCGCGCGCCGTCGCTGAGAGCATGGCCAGGAGATCCTCCGAGTCGGGAGGCGCAGCCTAGTGCGACGGGCGTTCGGGGGGAACGCCTGCGCCGGCCGGTGCCGCACGGGATGTCGCCCACAGGGCAATGCCCCCATTCCGGTGATTCGTCGGCCGCATCGCTCCTGCGGGCGGCCGCCGGCCTCGATGCTCGGCCGCGCGCTGCAGGCGGACCGCGCCGCGCCGCGCTCGCCGGCGCGCTGCGCTCTCTGAGGGGCGGCGTAACGGCATTGCGGCCGGGCGCGGCACTGGCGCCGCGTGTCAGTTCCGGTCGTCGCCGGGGCCGCCGACGGGACCGAACAGGCTGGCGAGCGGCAGCGCGTGCTTCACGAAGGGCGACTTGATCACGATGTAGCTGAAGTACTTCTCGATCCCGATCTGGCGCTCGAGCAGGGTCTCGATGATCGACTGGTAGTGCACGACGCCCTTGGTCACGAACTTCAGCAGATAGTCGTAGCCGCCGCTGACCAGGTGGCACTCGACGATCTCCGGCACCGCGAAGATCGCCTTCTCGAAGCGTGCGAAGTCCTCGCGCCGATGGTCGGAGAGGGTCACCTCGGTGAAGACCAGCACCGTCTCGCCGAGCTGGCGCAGGTTGATGTGCGCGCCGTAGCCCGTGATGTAGCCCGCCTTCTCGAGCTGCTTCACGCGCAGCAGGCACGGGCTGGCCGAGAGCCCGACCGCGCGCGCCAGGTCGACATTCGTCGTGCGCCCGTTCGCCTGCAGCTGGGCGAGGATCTTCAGGTCGATGCGGTCGAGCTTGCGGCCAAGCGCCATGGCGTTGCGGAGACTAGCGCGCCCCCGCGGTGGCGAGCGATTGCCGATGCGCGTCGACGAGCGCGGCCATGCTGTCGAAGCGGAAGTCGAGATGCGGCGTACCCGGCGGGGCCATGGTCGCGCCCCAGCCCTGCTGGTCGTGACGGCGATCGATCCAGGCCGTCGCGAGGCCGGCGGCGTTGGCCGGCGCATGGTCGTGGAACAGGCTCTGCGCGGTGTGCAGGATGTCGCCCTTCGGGTGGCCGAGGGCGGCGAGTTTCTCCAGCATGTAGGCGAAGTTGCGCGGCGACGGCTTGTACGAGCCGATGTCCTGCGCGGTGTAGATCGCGTCGAACGCCACGCCCAGGCGCGCGTTGCTCTTCGCGAAGCTCGCGCGATCGACGTTGGAGAGGATCACCAGCTTGTAGTGGCGCTTCAGGTAGGCGAGTGCGTCGGCCGAATCCGGAAAGGCCGGCCAGTCGCCCACCGACAGGCCGAAGGCGCGATGCTCGGCGTCGCTCGACGGCAGGTTCCAGGCCCGGGCGAGGCGACGATGCACCTCGGCCAGCAGGTCGGAATAGATCATCGCCGGCGTCTTCTCCTCCTGGTCGGATTCGTGCCGGGCGAACTCCTCGAGCGCGGCGTCGCGCGCGAGCGGTGCCGGCCGCTTCGCGAGAAGCGGTTGCAGCGCGTTCCAGATCCCGGTCTCCCAATCGATCAGCGTGCCGTAGCAGTCGAATGTCAGGACCTTGAAGTCGGTGAGCTTCATGTTCACTCCGGTGGTGGCGGCCGCCGCGGCCGCCGTGAGGGAAATCAATAGCCGCGTGCGCGGTCGACGAGCCCGTCCATGGGCTGGCCGGCGCGATGGCGCCGGATGTTCGCGATCACCGCGCGCGCCGCGGTCTCGGGCTGCGTCATGCTCGCGACATGGGGCGTGAGCATGATCCGGGGGTGGCTCCAGAGCGGGCTGTCCGTCGGCAGCGGCTCGGTCCGCATCACGTCGAGGATCGCGGCGGAAAGTTGCCCGCCGTCGAGCGCGGCGAGCAGGTCCGGCTCGACGAGGTGGCCGCCGCGGCCGACGTTCACGATCGACGCGCCGCGCGGCAGGCGCGCGAACAGCTTCGCGTCGAGGATCCCGCGCGTCTCCGGGGTCAGCGCCATCAGCGCGACCAGGATCTCGCTGCGCGCGAGGAAGGCGTCGAGCTCGGCGTCGCCGGCATGGCAGGTGACGCCGTCGATGACGTGGCGCGAGCGGCTCCAGCCGGCGATCTCGAAGCCGAAGGGCGCGAGGGCGGCGATCGCGGCGCGCCCCAGCATGCCCAGGCCCATCACGCCGACGCGGCGGCGCGCCGCCGGCCAGACGCGGATCGGTTGCCATTGCGCGCGGCGCTGCTGGTCGACATAGGCCGGGATGTCGCGATGGAGCATCAGGACGGCCATCGCGACGAACTCGACCATGCCGCCGACGATGCCCGGCTCGATCATGCGCACGACCGGCAGATGCGCCGGGATCGACGCGAGATCGAGCTGGTCGACGCCGGCGCCCGCGGAGAACAGCACGTCGAGCTTCGGCAGCAGCGCGCCGAGGTCCGGTGGCGGCATCCACGCGACGAGGTAGCGGACCGACTGCGGGTCGCCGATGTCGGGCCAGATCCGGAACGGCAGGTCGGGCGCCTCGCGCGCGAAGATCTCGCGCCAGACTTCGCCTCGGACGGGATCGGACTTGTAGACGACGGTCATGGCGGCTCCGGCGGGTGACGGGTCAGCCGAGCGCCTGGCTGACGAGCGCGTAGAGGCCGCATTCCGGCGCGACGGCGGGCGCTTCGCCGCGCACCATGGTGGTGACCTCGCCCACGCGCTGCAGGCCGAGCTCGGCGAGCCAGGGCGAGATCGCCGGCGCGCGCGCCGGCACGTCGATGCGGATGAACAGTCCGGGCCGCGAGCCGAGCCAATGCGTGATCAGCGCCTTGGCGCCGTCGGTGTCCGGGGCCACGACGGGTCCGACGACATGGCCGCGGCCGAAGCGGCGGATCAGCGCGAAGCCGGCCATCGCCCCGTCGCGATCGAGCACGACGCCGTCGGCGCCCGCGATCAGCGGCGCGAGCATCCCGCCGCGCGCCATGCCGGTGGCGAGGCCGTCGAGGCGGACGAGCTCGGCATGGTCGGCGCGCCCCATCGGGCGGATCCGCTCGCCCGCCTGCAGTCGCGCCATCGGCACGTCGAACACGGCCCCCTGGTGCTGGCGCACGGTCGTGACCGGCTTGAAGCCCGTCGCTTCGTAGAGCCGCAGGCCCGCCTGGGTGGCATTGAGCACGACCGAGCGGCGGCCGAGCGCCTCGAGCGCGGCGTCCATCATCCGCCGCCCGATGCCGCGGCCCTGATGCGAACCGGCGACGATGACGAGCCCCAGCGTCGCGATGCGCTCGCCGTAGGGCCACCAGAGCGTCGTGCCGATCAGGTCGCCGGCGCGCTCGAAGGCCCCGACCCCGGCGCCGGCCGCGAGCGCGAATTGCCAGTCCTCGAGCCGGTGCGGCCAGCCGATCTCGGCCGACAGCGCATGCGCCGCGGAGAGATCGGCCTGCGTCAGCCGGCGCAGGCGCGTCGGGGTTTCGGCGATGCTGGTCGTCACGGTGCTGGCGGTCCTCGGCGTGAAGAGGGTTGTCTTCCCATCGCCGTCGACGCGGCCGCTAGGAAGATCTTGTCGTGGCGGATCCGGGGTCGCTGCCCGCCGTCACGCCGCGGCGTGCTGCGGCGCCGGGGCGTGATCGGCAAGGGCCGACGCGTCGAGCGCGGCCTCGCTGCGGCAGCGCGCGAGGTACTGCCCCGGCGTCACGCCGCAGATCGACTTGAAGTGCCGCGAGAGGTGGCTCTGGTCGAAGAAGCCCGCCTCGCTCGCGACGATCGCCGGCGGCACGCCGCGGCCGAGCAGCGCCCTCGCCGCGCGGATGCGGACATGGCAGAGGTAGCGGTGCGGCGGCATCCCGACCTCGCGGCGGAACACGGTGACGAGGCGGAAGACGCTGAGCCCGGCGAGGGCGGCGAGGTCCTGCAGCGTCAGGCGCTCCATGAAGTTCTGCTCGATATGCGCGGCGACACGGCGCACCGCGGCCGTGCGGCCGGGCGTGTCGTCGGGCGCGGCGATCGCGAGGCTGGCAGCGTTCATCACGTTCTCCCTGCGCGGCGGTCTCGGGCCGGCGTTGTCCGCCGGTCGGCTTCACGGATCGCGATGCTAGCCAGCGCCGGGCGGCGTTCCTGTGCGAACACCGCGTCCGCGGTGGCACAGGATGCTGTCTCGGGCGGCAGGACGGCAGGATATCCCACGGCGCGCGCTCAGCCGCAGAAGGCGCGCAAGCAGCGCAGCCAGTTGCCGCCCAGGATCGCCGCGGCCTGCGGCCGCGTGTAGCCGCGGTCGAACAGGCCCTGGGTCAGGTTCGGCAGCTTGCGCACGGCCTCGAGCCCGATCGGATAGGACTGACGGCCGAAGGCGGCGAGCGGGCCGAAGATGTCGGGCCGCCGCGTGCGCCATGTGACGACGCTGGGCGGCGCGGTCACCGTCGCCTGCTCCTGGAAGGCCTCGACATAGTCCATGCCGATGCCGACATGCGCGACGCCGACGAGCCTGGTCAGGTAGTCGATGTGATCGAGCAGGTCGTCGAGCGTCGGCGTGGTGTCGGCCAGCGACTGCGGCAGGCCGCAGACGCCGATCATGCCGCCCTTGGCGACCATCGCGCGGACGGCGTCGTCGCGCGTATTGCGGCCGTTGGCGCGCAGCGCGTCCGCGTTCGAATGGGTGCACACGGGCGCGCGCGCGAGCGCCGCCGCCTCGGCGCGCGTGCGATGGCCGCAATGCGACAGATCGAGGATCAGGGGCAGGCGGTTCGCGAGCTCGATCAGCTCCTCGCCGAGATAGCTGACGCCGGCATCGCGCTTCTCGCCGCAGCCGTCGCCGAATCCGTTCGCCGTCGTGTAGGCGAGGCCGAGGAAGCGCAGGCCGAGCCGCACGAGCAGCTCGAGGCGCCAGAGCTTGTCGTCGAGGAACGTCGCGCCCTGCGTGCCGAGCACGACGCCGAGCCGCCCCTGGTCGCGTGCGGCGAGCAGCTCGTCCGCGGTGCGGCAGAGCCTGAGCAGCGGATTGCGGTCGATGCGCGCGAGCAGCGTCTCGATGCGGCGCAGCGCCTCGTCCCAGCTCTCCTCGACGAGGAAGGTGACATTGGTGCCGTTGACGCCGCCCTCGAGGCAGCGCTCGGCGTAGGGCTCGTCGAGCACGTAGGCAAGCGACAGACCGTCGAACACGTAGGTGTCGCGGTGGAACCGCAGCGTGTCCTCGTCGGCGACGGCGTGGCTCGGCTGGGCGAGGGCGACGGACATGGAGGATCTCCGGTCAGGACGGCTCGACGGTCCGGGCGAAGCGCCGGATGTGGAACGGATCGATCGGCGTCGAGGTGGCGCCGGTGTCGATCAGTTCGGCCATGACGTCGCCGACGCCGGGCCCGAGCTGGAAGCCGTGGCCGCAGAAGCCGAAGGCGTAGAACAGGCCGCTCACCCGGGCGCTCGGGCCCATGATCGGGATGTCGTCGGGCAGGTAGCTCTCGATGCCGCTCCACACGCGGATGATGCGCAGCGCATTGAGCGCCGGGATCACGCGTCGGATCTGCGTCAGCTGGCCCAGGGTGTTGCGCGGCATCACGTAGGCGCGGCGGATGTCGGTGAAGGCGGGACCGCGGCTGCCGCCGCCGAAGATCACGTTGCCGCGGGGGATCTGCCGCAGATAGATCCCCTCCTCGGCGATCTTCGAGGACACGCCGACCACGGGCGTGATCGCGTAGGGCACCGGCTCGGTCACCGCCATCTGCGGCCCGCGCGCCACCAGCGGCACGGGCTCGCCGAAGGCCGCGGCCAGTGCGCCGCCCCAGGCGCCGGCGGTGATCAGCACGATCGGCGCGCGGAAGCTCGCGCCGCCCTCGGCGTCGACGACGAAGTCGTCGCCGGACTTGGCGATCGACAGCACCTCGATGTTCTCGCGCACGTCGGCGCCTTCGCGCCGCGCCGCATAGGCGAAGGCGGGCGCCGCGAGTCGCGGATTGGCGTGGCCGTCATGCGGCGAAAACGAGCCGCCGACGGCCTCGGGCCCGATCAGCGGAAAGCGGTCGCGCAGCGCGTTGCCCGTCAGGATCTCGAGCTCGAGGCCGTAGTGCCTGGCCTCGCGCGCGTGGGCCTCGAACGCCGCGATCTGCTCGTGGCTGTAGCAGACGCGCACATGGCCGGAGACGAGGAACTCGGCGTCCTCGCCGAGCAGCTCGCCCAACCGGCCCCAGATCGCGCGCGATCGGTTGGCCAGCGGCAGCTGCGGCAGGAAGCGGCCCTGGCGCCGGACGTTGCCGAAATTCGTGCCGCTCGCCTGCTGTCCGACGAGCCCGCGCTCGAGCAGAATCACCGAGCGCCCGCGGCGGCGCAGGAAGAACGTCGCGGCGGATCCCATGATCCCGCCGCCGACGACGATGACGTCGGCCTGTGCCGCGCGGTTCATCGGCGCGCCTCGCCCGCCGCGCGGCGGGTGCGCCCGGCCCTGGTCTGCACGACGCGGCCCGTCACGACACGAACTCCGTGGCGACGGGCAGGGGCTTCACCGGCGCCTGGCCGCGCAGCCGGCCGACGGCCTCGACCGGCGCGCCGCTCGCCGCGGCCACGATCTCGGCGGCGGCGAGCCCGCAGTAGCGGCCCTGGCAGCGGCCCATGCCGACGCGGCTGAAGGCCTTGGCACGATTGACCTCGGGCGCGCCGCGGCCCCGCACGGCGTGGCGCAGCTCGCCGGCCGTGATCGCCTCGCAACGGCACACCAGCGTGTCGTCGGGCAGCGCGGCGGCCTCGTCATGCGGCCAGGGAAAGGCGGTCGCGAGCCCGTGGCGGAAACGTTCGAAGCGCTGGAGCCGCATGCGCAGCTCGGCCATCGCGGGCTCGTGCCCGCGGCGCCCGAGATCGCTCAGCGCGGCGAGCGCCGCGAGGCGCCCGCTCGCCTCGGCCGCGTCGGCGCCCTGCAATCGCGCGCCGTCGCCGGCGAGATAGACGCCCTTCACCGAGCTGCGTCCGTCGGGGTCCAGGCGCGGCAGCCATTGCCGCGCGACAGGGTCGAACGCGAAGTCGCAGCGAGCGAGATCCGCGAGCTGGCTCTCGGCGCGCAGGTGCCAGCCGATGCCGACGGCGTCGCAATCGATCGTCTCGGGCATGGCGCGATGCTCGAACGTCACCCCGGTCGGGCCGCGTTCGGCGTCGCCCTCGATGCGCCGGGGCGAGACGCCGCCGAGCAGGCGCACGCCGGCGCGGCGAAGGTCGCGCCTGTAGCCGAGGCCGCGCAGCACGAGCTCGGGCCGCGCAAGCAGGCCGGGCAGCGCGGCGATCCCGTTGCCGAACGTCGCGGTGTCGAGCACGGCGGCGACCGAGGCGCCGGCCTCGACATATTGATGCGCAACGAGATAGAGCAGCGGGCCGCTGCCGAGGAAGACGATGCGACTGCCGATCGCGCAGGCCTGCGCCTTGAGCGCGATCTGCGCGGCGCCCAGGCTGTACACGCCGGGCAGCGTCCAGCCGGGCAGGGGCATCAGCCGGTCGGTGGCGCCGGCGGCGATGATCAGCGCATCGAAGGCGATCGCCTCGGCCGTCGTGCCGCGCACGACGTGCAGGGCGTTGTCGGCGACGTTCCACGCGAGCGTGTCGGGGCGGTACTCGACGGCGTCGCGCAGCGCGTCGAAGCGGGCGTGCAGCGCCTGCGCCTTCGCGGCCTCGCTGCCGTACAGCTTCTGCGCGGGGCGCAGGAAGCCCTCGGGCTGACGGCGGTAGATCTGGCCGCCGCTGCGCGCGGATTCGTCGACGACGATCGGCCGCAAGCCGGCTTCGACGAGCGCTTCGGCGGCGCGCGCCCCGGCGGGCCCGGCGCCGACGACGACTACGCGCGGCCCGGCCATTGCGCCCCCGGATCCCTGGTGAAGATTCGCATCCCCGCGGCGACCGGTGTCGAGCACGCGCGCAGGCGCTCGCCGGTGCCGGACCAGACCCAGCAGTCCTGGCAGGCGCCCATCAGGCAGAAGCCGGCGCGCGATCCGTCGCCGAACTCGGAGACGCGCAGCGCGGGCACCTGGGTCATGAGCGCCACCAGCAGGGTGTCGCCGGCCAGCGCCGTGGCGGGCGCGCCGTCGATCTCGAACGCCACGCTGGCACGCTCGCGCTCCGCCAGCCGTATGAAGCGACCCGTCATCCCCGCGCTCCCTGACGCGTCCAGGATCGGACCGCGGCGGCGGCCCGGTCCAATGCGAAAAGTTTGGGGAAGCCTAACCCGAGGTTATGATCCGAGGGGTTCGCCGAAGGGACCCCGCCCGTGAACGCCCGCCAGCTCGAAGTCTTCCGCGCCATCATGCTGAACCGGTCGCTCACAGCAGCCGCCGCGGCGCTGAACGTGTCGCAACCGGCCGTGAGCAAGCTGCTGCGCCATTTCGAGGCGCAGCTCGGCTACCGGCTGTTCGAGCGCGTCAGCGGCCGGCTGGTGCCGACGGCCGAGGCGCATCTGCTGTTCGAGGACGCCGACCGGATCTTCCGCGAGATCGAGGTCCTCCAGCGCTTCTCCCGGCGGATCCGCGAGAAGGAAGTCGGCCTGCTGCGCGTGGCGGCGAGCGCGCCGCCGAGCTTCTCGATCCTGCCGGCGGCCCTGGTGCGGTTCCGCCGGCGCAATCCCGGCATCCGCCTGATCCTGCACACGCTGCCGGCGGAGGAGATCGCGGCGAAGATCGTGATCGGCGAGATCGACCTCGGGATCACCATGACGACCATCGAGCAGCCGCTGGTCCACAGCGAGGTGCTCGGCACCGCCTCGATCGTGGCGGTGCTGCCCGAATCCTCGCCGCTGGCCGCCGGCGCCGTGGTGACGCCCGCCGACCTGCGCGACCACGCGATCATCAGCTACGGCTCGCAGCCGCGGGTCGGGCAGCTGCTCGACCGCGCCTTCGAGGCGGCGGGCATCGCGCGCGCGCCGCAGATCGAGATCTCGCTGTCGATCGCGGCGGCACCGCTGATCCAGCGCGGCCTGGGGGTCGGGCTCGTCGACGGCCTGGTCCCGTGGCGGTCCTTCGCGGGCCTCGTGGTCCGCCCCTTCGAGCCGCGGATCGACCTCCAGATCGTCCTGGCGACGACGAGCGCCTGGGCGCCGTCGCGCTTCACCAAGGAGTTCGGCCGCGACATCCGCGCCGCCCTCGCCGATCTCGCCCAGGCGGCGCCGGCCTGAAGCCGGGCCGGGGCGCGCTCGACAAGTTCATACAAGACCCGTCGCCCGCGCCGCTGATACCCAAACGGACTCAACCTAATCCGACAAGCAGGGGGCGATGACGATGAGCGAGCGGAAACTCGACACCAATCCGATTCTCGGCGAGGCCGACGCGACCGCGATCCGCCAGGCGCTGCGCCGCGGTGCCACGCGACGCGAGGCGATGGGCATGCTCACCGCCGCGGGGATGGGTGCGGCCAGCGCCGGCGTGCTCGTCGGCTCCGCCGAGCGCGCCAATGCGCAGGCGCCGCGCAAGGGCGGCCGGCTGCGCGTCGCCGGCCACTCGACGTCGACGGCCGACACGGTCGATCCCGCCAAGCAGTCGCTCTCGACCGACTATGCGCGCTGCTACATGTTCTACAACTCGCTCACGCGCCTCGACGAGAGCCTCACGCCGCAGCTCGAGCTCGCCGAGTCGATCGACCACGTGAAGGCGACCAGCTGGACGATCAAGCTGCGCAAGGGCGTCCAGTTCCACGACGGCAAGGAGCTGACGGCCGCCGACGTCGTCTACTCGCTGAACCGCCACAAGGATCCGCAGACCGGCTCGCGCGCCAAGGCGCTCGCCGATCAGATGACCGAGATCAAGGCGACCGGCACGCACGAGGTGAGCATCCAGCTCTCCGCGCCCAATGCCGACCTGCCGGTGGTCTTCGGCACGCCGCACTTCCTCATCATCAAGGACGGCACCAAGGACTTCCAGACCGCGGTCGGCACCGGCCCCTACAAGGTCAAGGAGTTCACCCCGGGCGTGCGGTCGGTCGCGACGCGCAACCAGGGCTACTGGGGCTCGAAGGGGCCGTACATCGACGAGATCGAGTTCTTCGGCATCCCGGACGCCGCCGCGCGCGTCAATGCGTTGCTGTCCGGCGACGTCCAGCTGGTCAGCGCAATCAGTCCGCTGGCGACGCAGCAGATCCGCTCGACCCCGGGCTACGAGATCTTCGAGACGCGGTCGGGCAACTACACCGATCTCGTGATCCGGATGGACGCGCAGCCGACCGGCAACGCCGATTTCGTGAAGGCGACGCAGTACATGTTCAATCGCGAGCTGATCAAGCGCGCGATCTTCCGCGACTACGCCGTCGTCGCGAACGACCATCCGGTCGATCCGACCAACCGCTTCTACTGCAAGGACATCCCGCAGCGGCCTTTCGACCCGGACAAGGCGAAGTTCCACTTCGACAAGACCGGCATCGGCAACGCGCCGATCCAGCTCTTCGCGTCGCCCGCGGCGACGATGTCGATCGAGATGGCCGAGCAGCTGCAGCAGGTCGGTCGTCGCATCGGCATGAACCTCGACATCCAGCGGGTCCCGGCCGACGGCTACTGGTCGAACTACTGGATGAAGAAGCCGGTCGGCTTCGGGAACATCAATCCGCGCCCGAACGCGGACGTGCTGTTCTCGCTGTTCTTCAAGTCGGACTCGCCGTGGAACGAGAGCGCCTGGAAGAACGAGAAGTTCGACCAGCTCCTGGTCGCGGCGCGTGCCGAGTCCGACTTCGCCAAGCGCAAGCAGATGTACTGCGACATGCAGATGCTCGTGCACGAGCATTGCGGGCTGGGAATCCCGGTCTTCATCAGCGGCCTCGACGCGCATTCCTCGAAGGTGAAGGGGCTGACCCCGGTCCCGACCGGCGGGCTGATGGGCTACAACTTCGCGGAGTACCTCTGGCTGGAGTCGTGAGACCGGACGCTCTCCCCATCGACTTCGCGACGGCCGCCCTCGAGGCGGCCGTCGTCGTTCGACGCCCGGCCCGTCGCCGGGGGCGCGGGTGAACTCGACCATCCTGCGGCTGGTGGCGACGCGGCTGGCGGTGGCCGCGGGGACCCTGCTGCTCATCTCGGTCCTGGTGTTCACGATCACCGAGCTGCTGCCCGGCGACGTGGCCGAGGTCGTGCTCGGACAGAACGCGACGCCCGAGCTCGTCGCGGGCCTGCGCAGGGCGATGAACCTCGATCGCCCGGCGCCGGCGCGCTACCTCGAATGGCTGCTCGGCCTGCTCAGCGGCAATCCCGGGCAGTCGCTGGTCAACCGCCTGCCGATCGCCGATCTCGTGGCGAGCCGCCTGCCGCGTTCCCTGCAGCTCGCCGCCTTCGCCGCCGCCGTCTCCGTGCCGATCGCCCTGCTGCTGGGCATCACGGCGGCGATGTGGCGCGGCACGCTCTACGACCGCGTCGTCGGAATGTTCTCGGTCTCGATCGTGTCGGTGCCGGAGTTCCTCGTCGCGACTGCCGCGGTGCTGATCTTCGCGGTCAAGCTGCGCTGGCTGCCGGCGACGACGCGCGTCTCGGACTCGATGGGTTTCGTCGAGATGCTGCGTGCCTTCGCGTTGCCGGTGGCGACGCTCAGCTTCGTCGTCATGGCGCAGATGATCCGCATGACGCGCGCCGCCCTGCTCACCGTCCTCGGCTCGTCCTATGTGGAGATGGCGCTGCTCAAGGGGGCCGGCCCGGCGCGCATCGTGCTGCTGCACGCGCTGCCCAACGCGATCGGCCCGATCGCCAACGCGGTCGCCTTCAGCCTCTCCTACCTGCTCGGCGGCGCGATCATCGTCGAGATCATCTTCAGCTACCCCGGACTGGCTCGCCTGATGGTCGACGCGGTGTCGACGCGCGACATCCCGCTGGTGCAGGCCTGCGCGATGATCTTCTGCGCGGCCTACCAGCTTCTCGTGCTGAGCGCCGACACGATCGCGATCCTCTCCAATCCGCGGCTGCGCGAGCGATGAGCGGCGGCACGCAGACCACGATCGACCCCGGCGCCGCGCCGCCGCGCGGCCGCCGCCGGCGCATCGCCGTGTCCGGGATCGTCGGCGGCCTGCTGGTCGTGTTCTGGGCCGCGATGGCGGTGATCGGCCCGTGGATCGCGCCCTACGACGTCGGCGAGATCGCCGGCATGGACATGTTCGGCGGGCTGTCGGGCGAGTTCCCACTCGGCACCGACTTCATGGGCCGCGACATGTTGAGCCGCATCCTGGTCGGCGCGCGCTACACCGTCGGCGTCGCGCTGGTGGCGACGTTGGCGGCGTCGGCGGCCGGCACGACGTTGGGCCTGTTCGCGGCCGCGCGCGGCGGCCTCGCCGACGCGGTGCTGAGCCGCCTGCTCGACGCGATGATCTCGATGCCGAGCAAGATGTTCGCGCTCGTGGTCGTCGCCACCTTCGGCTCGTCGATTCCCGTGCTGATCGCGATGCTCGCGATCATCTACACGCCGGGCTGCTACCGGCTGGCGCGCTCGATGGCGGTCAACATCAGCGCGATGGATTTCGTCTCGGTCGCCCGCGCCCGCGGCGAGAGCACGGCCTTCATCATGCGCGACGAGATCCTGCCGAACATGGTGCTGCCGGTGCTGACCGATTTCGGCCTGCGCTTCGTGTTCGTCGTGCTGCTGCTGAGCGGCCTCAGCTTCCTCGGCCTCGGCATCCAGCCGCCCAATGCCGACTGGGGCTCGCTGGTGCGCGAGAACATGGGCGGTCTCAGCTACGCGGCCCCCGCCGTGCTGATGCCCGCGCTCGCGATCGCGACCCTGACGGCCGGCATGAACATGCTGATCGACAACCTGCCCGGCCGCCGCGCGGGCGGCGGCGAGGGGCATTGAGATGACGCGCGCGACGGAAACGGTCGTGGCCGTGTCCGGGCTGCGCGTCGACGCGCGCGACGAGACCGGTCGCGAGCGCGCGATCGTCCGCGACATCGGCTTCGAGGTCGGGCGCGGCGAGGTCGTGGCGCTGATCGGCGAGTCCGGCTCGGGCAAGACGACGATCGCGCTGTCGATGATGGGCTATGCGCGGCCGGGATGCCGCATCGCGGAGGGCGAGATCCGCGTCGGCGGCACCGATGTGCGCGCGCTCGACCCCGGCGCGCTCGCGGCCTTCCGCGGCCGGCGCGTCACCTACATCCCGCAGAGCGCGGCCGCGGCCTTCAATCCGTCGCATCGCCTGATGCGCCAGGTCGTCGAGGGCGCCGCGATCCACGGCCTGATGTCCCGCGCGGAGGCGGCAGCCAAGGCGGTGGAACTGTTCCGTGCGCTCGCGCTGCCCGATCCGGAGACGATCGGCGATCGCTATCCGCACCAGGTCTCCGGCGGCCAGCTCCAGCGCCTGATCGCCGCGATGGCGCTGCTGCCGTCGCCCGAGCTCGTGATCCTCGACGAGCCGACGACGGCGCTCGACGTCACGACCCAGATCGAGGTGCTGCGTGCGTTCAAGAAGGTGGTGCGCGAGCAGCGTACGACGGCGCTCTACGTCTCGCACGACCTCGCGGTCGTGGCGCAGATGGCGGACCGCATCATCGTGCTGCGCGACGGGGCCATGCAGGAGGAGGGCGCGGCCGGGCGGCTTCTCACCGCGCCCAGCCATCCCTACACCCAGGAGCTGCTCCGCGCGGCGGATCCGGCCCTGCGCGAGAGCGAGGCGGCGGCGCCCGCCACCGGGGGGCCGGTGCTCGAGGTCCGCGACCTGACGGCGGGCTATGGCCGGATCGATGCGCAGGGCGAGCCGGCGATCCCGGTGTTGCGCGACATCAGCCTGCGCATCGAGCGCGGCTCGGTGCTGGGCGTCATCGGCGAGTCCGGCTCGGGCAAGAGCACGCTCGCGCGCGTCGTCGCCGGGTTGCTGCCCGCGGCGCGCGGTTCGGTCGAACTCGACGGCGCCAAGCTGCCGGCGCTCGCGGCGCAACGTACGCGCGACCAGCTGCGAAGGATCCAGATCGTCTTCCAGATGGCCGATGTCGCGCTCAATCCCGCGCGCACCGTGTCGCGGATCCTCGGCCGGCCGCTCGCGTTCTATCACGGCCTCGGCGGTGCAGAGCAGACCCGGCGGATCGCGGAGCTGCTCGACATGGTCCGGCTGCCGGCCGCCCTCGCCGGACGCCACCCCGACGAGCTTTCCGGCGGTCAGAAGCAGCGCGTCAATCTCGCGCGCGCCCTGGCTGCAAAGCCCGACCTGATCCTGTGCGACGAGGTGACGTCGGCGCTCGACACGGTGGTCGGCACCGCCATCCTCGAGCTGCTCGACGAACTGCGCCGCGAGCTCGGCGTCGCCTACATGTTCATCAGCCACGACCTGTCGACGGTGAAGGCCATCTGCGACCAGGTGATGATCCTCTACGCCGGCGAGGTCGCCGAGCTGGGCGGTCGCCAGGCGCTGCCGCAGTCGCCGCTGCATCCCTACACCGATCTGCTGATCTCCTCCGTTCCCGAGTTGCGCACCGGCTGGCTCGACGAGCGCGCCGATCGCCGCATCGGGGAGGCGGCCTCCCGTCCGACCGCCGGCCGCAGCGGCTGCGCCTTCGCCGCGCGTTGCCCGGTCGTCATCCCCGATCGCTGCGCGACGACGTCCCCGCCATGGCGGTCGCTTGCCAAGGGCGCCTCGATCCGCTGCCATCGCAGCGAGGCCGAGCTTCTCGCGCAGCAATCCGTCCGACCTTCGGGTGCCGCCGCGGCGCCCCTCGCTTCAACCCCGCGCTGACCTCAGAGAGACATCGACATGAGCCCCGCCGACACCGCGACCGTCGCCGCCCCGACCCGCAAGGCCGATCCGTTGCTGCAGCCGTTCAGGCTCAAGCGCCTGACGCTGCGCAACCGCATCATGAGCACGAGCCACGCCTCGACTCTCGACGACGGCGGCATGCCGATGGAGCGTTACCAGCGCTACCACGAGGAGAAGGCCAAGGGCGGCATCGCGCTGACGATGTTCGGCGGCTCGACGATGGTGGCACCGGACTCGAGCTGGGGCGGCGGCCAGGTCAATGCTTCGACCGACGCGGTCATCCCGCATTTCCAGGCCTTCTCGGAGCGTATCCATCGCCAGGGCGCGGCGATCATGTGCCAGATCTCGCATCTCGGCCGGCGCGCGGACTCCCAGTCGACGAACTGGATGCCGACCGTCGGGCCGTCGCGCATCCGCGAGACGCGCCACCGCAATTTCCCGCGCGAGATGGACGAGCACGACATCAAGCGCGTGATCGCCGACTACGCCGCCGCCGCGGTGCGCTGCAAGGAAGGCGGGCTCGACGGCTGCGAGACCGTGACCGGTGGCCATCTCATCGGCCAGTTCTTCTCGCCGCGCACGAACCTGCGCACCGACCGCTTCGGCGGCTCGACCGAGAACCGCGCACGCTTCGGCCTGATGGTGCACGAGGCGATCCGCAAGGCGGTCGGCGACGACTGGATCGTCGGCATCCGCTTCGTCGTCGACGAGGGCACCGACGACGGCATCGACTTTGCGGAATGCGTGCGCATCGCCAGGCTGTTCGAACGCGAGGGCCATATCGACTTCTTCAACTGCATCTTCGGCCGGATGGACACCGACCTGGCGCTCGCCGAGCACAACATGCCGGGCATGTCGCAGCCGCTGGCGCCGTTCCTCAAGTCGGTCGGCGCGTTCAAGCGCGAAGTGAAGTTGCCGATCTTCCACGCCGCGCGCATTCCCGATATCGCGACCGCGCGCCACGCGATCGCCGAGGGCCTGCTCGACATGGTCGCGATGACGCGCGCGCACATGGCGGACCCGCAGATCGTCAACAAGCTCCTGCGTGGCGAGGAGGAGCGCATCCGCCCCTGCGTCGGCGCCTCGCACTGCATGTACAAGAAGGTCGCCTGCATCCACAACCCGGCGACCGGGCGCGAGGCGATCCTGCCGCAGATCGTCGAGCGCTCGCCGAATCCCGGCCGCAAGGTCGTCGTGGTTGGCGGCGGCCCTGGCGGGCTCGAGGCGGCGCGCGTATGCGCCGAGCGCGGCCACAAGGTCGTGCTGTTCGAGGCCGGCGCGAAGCTTGGCGGCCAGCTGCTGCTCGCGGTCAAGGCGACCTGGCGCAAGGACCTCATCGCCATCGTCGACTGGCGCGAGGCCGAGCTCGCGCGCCTCGGCGTCGAGGTGCGGCTCAACACCTATGCCGAGCCCGAGGACGTGATGAAGGAGAAGCCCGACGCGGTGATCGTCGCGACGGGCGGCGTGCCCGACGTCGATTGGGTCGAGGGCGCCGAGCATTGCACGAGCGTGTGGGAGGCGCTGTCCGACGCGACGCGCGTGAAGGACGACGTGATCGTCTATGACGGCACCGGCCGGCACCAGGCGGTGAGCTGCGCCCTGCACCTGGCCGAGCACGGCCGCGACGTGCAGTTCGTGACGCTCGACGACAACATGGCGCTGGAGATGGAGTACTCGGCGCGCGTGGTCTATCGCCAGCGCCTGGCCAAGCACGGCGCGCGCGTCACGGTCGATCACGCGCTCACCAAGGTCCGGCGCGAGGGCAACCGCCTCGTCGCCACCTTCAAGCACGAGCTGATCGGCACGACGCTGGAGCTGAGCGCCGCCCAGGTCATCGTCGAGCGCGGCACGATCCCGGTCGACGACGTGTTCGTCGGCCTGCGCGCCGCGTCGGCCAACAACGGCATCACCGACAACGAGACGCTGCTCGCCGCCAAGCCGCAGCTCGCGTCGCGCAAGCCCGGCGAGTTCGAGCTCCACCGCATCGGCGACGCCGTCACCAGCCGCGGCGTCCACAGCGCGATCTACGACGCGCTGCGCCTGTGCATGGTGATGTGAGGGATGGCTCGGGATGAATGCTTGAGGGAGTTTTCTCGCCCGTCGGCCTAACCGACCTTGATCTTGGCGGGATTGGGCCACAGGCGGAACGTGCCCTTCTGCCAGAGGAGCCAAGCGCTTTGGAACCTCGTGCCGAACAGGTCTTGCAGTCCTGCCGCGTAGAGCGACGTGGGTTCGCCGCCCGAGAAGTTCACATAAACGAGAAGGTGCGGCTTCGGGCTGTATAGCTTCGCCGCCTTTTGCTCCACGACGCGCCGGATCTCCTTGAGTGCCGTGTTGGCCTCCTCGTCGGGATCATAGTGCTCACACTGGCATGGGAGTGACTTCGCCGCGCGGTACTCGTCGCACCTTCTGCGGTTTTCCCTGTCCGCCTCGACGATCTCGAACGGGTATACGTCGTCGCCGCACTTGAGTTCGGCGTCGGGGAAGCGCTCATCCTCAGGCACGGGGCGCACCTGCCAGTCTCGGTTCCACGGCCGCCTCGTCGCGAACTCAGCTGCTACGATGGCCTCTCGTACCTTCTTGTAGGCTGGCTCACAGAGAAACTCGTCGGCGAACGTGGCAACCCTGATGGCGTGCGCGAAGTCGAGCAGTTTCCGGGATTCCCACCAGCAATTTTCTATTTGCACCATGCTCCACGAATAGCACGGGCGTGCGGAAACCGGGGTCAGCATGCGGTTCGGCCCTGGTTCATAGTTCAGCGCGCAGGCCTCGCCATAAGCTCGCGCACGGCAATGATGGCCGACGGCAACGAGTGCGCGACGATCCCGTCGCGGATGGGATAGCTGTCGCGGCCCGAGTAGACGAGCAGGCGGTGGTCGATCTTCAGGTCGTCGCAGGCGACCCGGAATCCCGGTTCGATCTTGGGCGCGGTGGAACGCTTCACTTCGATCGCGATCGCGGGCCTGCCGGCGCGCTCGAGGACGAGATCGATCTCGGCGCCGTCGGCGGTACGATAGAAGATCGGTATCGCGTTCGGGCCGGCGGCGTGGATGAGCGTTTCGATGACGAATCCTTCCCAGCTCGGCCCGACGGCGGGATGGCCGAGGAGTTGCTCGCGCGATCCGATCTCGAGCAGGGCATGCACGAGCCCGCTGTCACGCACTTAGATCTTCGGCGCGCGCATCAGCCGCTTGTTGAGATTGCCGCTCCAAGGTTGCAGGCGACGGACCAGCAGCAGGTCGACGAGGAGATCGATAAAGCGTGTGATCATCGGCGCCGAAACGCCAAGCCCTTGCGCAAGGTGGGCGGCATTGATCATCGCGCCTTGTGCGTTCGCCAGCATCGTCCAGAGGCGCCCGATCATCGCGGCCGGCAGGCGCGGCGCGAACATCGGCACGTCGCGCTCCAGGTAGCTGCGCACGAAGTCTTGCCGCCAGGCGAGGCTCAGCGCATCGGTGGCGGCCGTCAGGCTTTCCGGAAACCCGCCGCGCAGCCAAAGCCGGTCGATGCTGATCCTCGCCGACGTCGCCTCGCTGACGGTGATCGGCAGCATCTCCAGATGGGCGACGCGCCCGGCGAGCGACTCGGATGCGCGCTGGACCAGGTCGAGCGAGGCGGACCCGAGCAGCAGGAGCTGGCCGACCTTCTCGCCAGCCGCCCGGCGCTCGTCGATCACACCGCGCAGCTCGGCGAACAGGGCCGGCGCGCGGTGGACTTCGTCGATGATCGTCAGGCGACCGGTCTGCGCGCGCAGGAAGTCGTCGGCATCGTCAAGCTATCGGATGTCCGCCGGGCGCTCGAGATCGAGATAGATTGCGCCCTTGATTTCCCGCGCGAGGCGACGCGCCAATGTCGTCTTGCCGACTTGGCGGGCCCCAAGCAGCGCGACGGCGGGCGCCCGCGCGAGGGCGTCTCTGACGGCTGATTGGATCTCGGGGCGTTGGATCATGACCCCGCAGATCGTAAATCAGACTTTCGATTTGCGGGGGTAGAAAATGTCGGCTCGGTCGCGGCAGGGCATGGACGCCGGGCGCGACCGCGCAATGAAAACGGGGTCGGAGCGAAAGCTCCGACCCCGCTTGCTCGAACCGGACGGCCGTCAGCCTTCCTTCACGGTATTGCGCAGCACGCCGACGCCGGTGATGTCGATCTCCGTCACGTCGCCGGGCTTGAGGAACTCCGGCGGGGTGCGCGCGGCGCCGACGCCGCCCGGCGTGCCGGTGACGATGACGTCGCCGCCCTCGAGCGTGGTGAAGGTCGAGATGTAGGCGATCAGCGCGGGGATGTCGAAGATCAGCAGGTCGATGCCGGCGTGCTGCTTGACCACGCCGTTCACGCGCGTCGTCAGCGTCTGCTTGGTGATGTCCTTGACCTCGTCGGCAGTCACCATCCAGGGGCCGAAGCCGCCGGTGCCGACGAAGTTCTTGCCGGGGGTGAACTGGCCGGTATGGCGCTGGAAGTCGCGCACCGAGCCGTCGTGGTAGCAGCTGTAGCCGGCGACGTAGCTCATCGCCTTGGCGGCGGGGATGCGCCGGCCCTTGCGGCCGATGATGACGGCGAGCTCGCCCTCCCAGTCGAGCTTCTCGCTCTCCTTGGGCTTGATCAGCGGCTGGCCGTGGCCGACCTGGCTCGCCTGCATGCGCAGGAACAGCGTCGGATGCGGCGTCTCCTTGTTGCCGGTCTCGGCCTGGTGATCCTTGTAGTTGAGTCCGACGCAGATGATCTTCTTGGCGTCGGGGATCACCGGCAGGAACGTGATCTTCTTCAGCGCGACATCGGCCTTCTTGGCCTTGGCGGCGGTCGCCTTGAGCTCGCCGAGCGCGCCCGCCTTCAGGGCGGCGCGCAGGGTCGGGTACTTCCTGCCCAGGCGCTTGCCGAGATCGACGATTCCGTCGCCGACGACGGCGCCGTAGCTGACGGCCTTTCCGGCCTTGTAGGTCACGAATTTCATCGGTTGCGGTTCCCCCCTTGGGTGGCGCCGTTCGCGGCGTATCCGCGCGGCGAAGGGCTGCTGGCATAGCCCGCGTCGTGCCCACTGGCAAAGGGTTTCCCGCTCGGCCGCGGCGTCGCCGGCGCCGGCCTGGACGAGCGCCGGCGACGTGATAGCGTCGGCCCTCTGTTGCGAGGAGGGGGTCCATGTCAGCACAGCGCAATCTCGATCTCGACGCCGCCCTGGCGGAGGCCGAGCGCCGGTTCGTCCAGGCGCATCCGGCCAGCGGCAAGCGCCACGACGCTGCCCGCAAGGTGATGCCGGGCGGCAATACGCGCACGGTCATCTACTACCCGCCCTTCCCGGTCACGATCTCGCGCGGCGAGGGCTGCTTCGTCTGGGACCTCGACGGCAACCGCTACGCGGACTTCGTGTGCGAGTTCACTGCCGGGCTCTACGGCCACTCCGAGCCCGCCGTCGTCGAGGGCGTCAAGGAGGCGTTGGCGAACGGCATCGTGCTCGGCGCGCCGAACCGCTACGAGGCCGAGCTCGCACGCCTGCTGGTCGAGCGCTTCCCGGCCCTCGAGCTGGTGCGCTTCACGAACTCCGGCACCGAGGCCAACCTGATGGCCATGAGCGTCGCGCGGGTCTTCACCGGCCGCGACGAGATCCTGGTCATGAAGGGCGGCTATCACGGCGGCGTCTTCATGTTCTCGGGCAACGGCTCGCCGCTCAACGCCCCGTTCCCCTACGTGCTCGCCGAGTACAACGACCTCGAAGGCACGCGGAAGCTGATCCGCGAGCACGCCGCGAAGCTCGCCTGCGTGATCCTCGAGCCGATGCTCGGCGGCGGCGGCTGCATTCCGGCCGACGTCGAGTTCCTCAAGATGCTGCGCGAGGAGACGCGCGCCGCCGGCGCGCTGCTGATCTTCGACGAGGTGATGACCTCGCGCCTGTCGCCGACCGGCCTTCACGGCGCGCTCGGCGTCATCCCCGACCTGCTGACCCTCGGCAAGTATCTCGGCGGCGGCCTCAGCTTCGGCGCCTTCGGCGGCGCGGCGCGCATCATGGAGCGCTTCGATCCGATGCGCCCCGACGCGCTCGCCCATGCCGGCACGTTCAACAACAACGTGCTGACGATGGCGGCCGGCGTGGCCGGCCTGACCAAGGTGCTGACCGCGGAAGCTTCGCTGGCGCTGAACGCCCGCGGCGACCGGCTGCGCAACCGCATGAACGCCGCGATCGAGCAGCGCAAGCTCGCCTGCTGCGTGACCGGGCGCGGCTCGATGCTCAACGTCCACTTCGTGCGCGGGCCGGTGCGTCGCCCGGCCGACGTCGCGGCGGCGTCGAAGGACTGGGTGAAGCTGCTGCAGCTCGAGATGCTCGCGCGCGGCTACTACATGACGCATCGCGGCATGCTCGCGCTGTCGCTGCCGATGACCGACAAGGAAACCGACGGCTTCGCGGCGGCGTTCGAGGGTTTCCTCGACGACTACGCCGCGCTCCTGAAGTGACCTCTGGACTTTGATCTGAAGCACGCGAAAACGAAGAACAGGAAAGGGAGGAAGCCATGAGGAGACGTCAATTCGTCCGTGCCGGAGCGGGCGCGGCGGCGATCGCCGTCGCGTCGGGATCGGCGTCGGCACAGGCCCAGACCATCAAGGTCGGCATGGTCGCGACGATGTCGGGGGGCGGCGCCTCGATCGGCGACCTGATGGACAAGGCGGTCCGCCTCTACCAGAAGCAGCACGACAAGGACCTGCCGTCCGGCGTCAAGGTGGAGGTGATTCGCCGCGACGACGGCGGGGCCAATCCCGACGTCGCCAAGCGCCTGGCGACCGAGCTGGTGACGCGAGATCGCGTCAGCTTCCTCACCGGATTCATCTACACGCCCAACGCGATGGCAGTCGCCGAGCTCGCCACCGAGGCGAAGGTGCCGACGGTGATCATGAACGCCGGCACCTCGGTGATCGTCCGGCGCTCGCCGTATTTCGCGCGCACCTCGTTCACGATGTGGCAGTCGGCCTACCCGCTCGCGCAATGGGCGGCGAAGCAGGGGCTCAAGCGCGGCTACACGGCGGTCTCCGACTACGGCCCCGGCCACGACATCGAGGCCGCCTTCGACAAGGGCTTCACCGAGGCCGGCGGCCAGATCATCGGGAAGGTCCGCATCCCGCTGACCGTCGTCGACTTCGCGCCCTTCATGCAGCGCATCAAGGACGAGAAGCCGGACGTGCTCTGCATCTTCGTTCCGGCGGGCAAGGTCGCGACGGCCATCATGAAGGCCTATATCGACCTCGGCCTGCACACCGCTGGGATCAAGCTCGTCGGGCCGGGCGACATCACGCCGGACGAGGAGCTGCCGAACATGGCCGACGTGCCCTCGGGCATCGTCACCACCATGCACCACTACTCCGCCTCGTCGACACGGCCGCAGAATGTCGCGTTCGTGAAGGCCTGGCAGGCCGAATACGGCGCCGGCTCGACGCCGAGCTTCTATTCGGTGGGGGCCTGGGACGCGATGGCGGCGATCTACCACGCGATCATCCAGCAGGGCGGCAAGCTCGATCCCGACAAGACGATGGCGCTGCTCAAGGGCTGGCGGAACCCGGACAGCCCGCGCGGGCCGATGGGCATCGACGCCGAGACGCGGGACATCGTCCAGAGCGTCTATCTCCGGCGCCTCGACCGCGTCGACGGCCAGCTGCGCAACGTCGAGATCGAGAGCTTCGGCGAGGTCAAGGATCCCTGGGTGCGCTTCAACCCGCCGCGGTGAACGCCGCAAGCCTGTGGCGATCCGCCGATCGGCGGATCGCCACAGGCGTGCCGGTCCCCGAGCATGGGCAGGTCTGCGACGGCATAACGCCGCCGTACGTCTCATCCATCGGGGGAATTCATGGAAGCAATCTACTACGCCGTCAGTCTGATCGCCGCCGTCAGCATCGCATCGGAGCGGTTGGTCGAGATCGTCAAGACGCTCGTCGGCTGGCTTGATCGGAAGAATCCGAACTCCGACATGGAGCGTCTGCGTCGGCTCGCGCTGACGCTGCTGGCGATGATCGCCGGCATCTTCACCTCGTGGCTCGCGTCCTTTGTCGTGACGATCGGCGAGCCGGGCAAGTCCTATGCGCTTTCGATCCTGGGCCTTGGCCTGTTGGCGAGCGGCGGATCGAGCTTCTGGAACTCGGTGCTGACCTATGTCCTCAAGGTGAAGGACATCAAGAAGCAGGTGGCCGACTCCCAGGCGAAGCAGCTGGCCGGCGCCTAGGAGCCGGCCCGACCAGGCGGGGCGCGGGCCGACGGCGATCCGCTCGCAAGCAAGTCGCCCGCTCGCTGTTCACGAGCCTTGAACTGTCCGGGCGGAAGAGGGTGAGATCGCCTCATGACTCACCCGTTCCGCTACTACCTGCGCGTCCGCTATCTCGAATGCGACGCGCAGAAGGTCGTCTTCAACGCGCGCTACGGCGACTACGTCGATATCGGCATCGTCGAGTATTTCCGCGCCATGGGCCTGGGCCATGGGATCCTGGGCGGCAAGATCGAGGTCCAGCTGGTGAAGCAGACGACGCAGTGGCGAAGTCCGGCGCGCTGCGACGAGGTGCTCGAGCTGTCGATCTCGACGCGCCGTCTCGGCACCACCTCCTTCACCACGCTGACGGAGTTCCGGCGTGCCGGCGAGTCGACGGTCTTCGCCGATGTCGAGACGATCTATGTCCTGGTCGACCCGCAGAGCTTCACGAAGATGCCCATCCCCGCCGAGCTGCGCGCCCTGCTCGAACGCGGTGCGCCCGGCGCCGTCATCGACCATGCGGGCTGGCTGACCGCGGTTTCTGCGCACGCCTGACGGCCGTCGACATGCGGCCGAAGGAATAAGACCGGCCGCGACCGGCCGCGCGCGCCGGCGGTTGCGGCCGATGCCGCGCCTCGCGATCCGGCCGGCGACGCGTCGCCGCATCGCCGCGATCCGCCGCGGAAGAAGCGCGCGGCCTCCTCGAACGCGCCGCATTCGCGCACGACGGTTCCGGCCGACCTCAACCAGCCGGAGCCGCGTCGATGACCGAGCCGACCCCTGCCACGCCCGTGCCCCCACCCGCCCGCGCACGGCCTGCGCTGTCCGATCGCTTGCCGTTCCGCCTCGCGTTGATCGTGGTCGCCGCGCTCGCGCTGCTCGTGCCGCTCGAGCTGATCGGCGAACTCACGCGCGAGCGGGAGGCGCGCCGCGGCGAGGCGGTCGCCGGAATCCATCGAGGCTGGGGCGCGGCGCAGAACATGGTCGCGCCGCTGCTCATGGTCCCCGTCGTCGACCTCGCGGCGGCGTCGATCGACGAGCGCGGCTGGGTCGTCGTGCCGGCGACGCGCGCCGCGCTCACGGTGGAGCTTGGCGCGGAACCGCGCGCCCGGGGCATCTTCGGCACCGTCGTGTATCGCGCCGCGGTCGCGGGCGAGCTTGCATTCGCAGGGCTCGAGGCCGATGCGCCCGGGTTCGCGGGCCGCCGCGTGCTCTGGGACGAGGCGCTGATCGTCGCGCCTGTCACCGAGTTGCGCGGGCTCGACGGCGGCGCCGGCATCGATCTCGCCGGCCGGCGCGTGCCGCTCGTCGTGCGCGACGCGGTCGCGGTGCCCGGTCTCGGCACCGTGCGGGCGCTGGTCGCGCCGCTCGGCGACGGTGCCATCGCTTCGGGGCGGCTCGACCTGCGCCTCGACTTCGCCCTGCGCGGGAGCGTCGACATGCGCATCACGGCGCTCGCCCGCGAGGCGGTCGTCCGCATCCGAAGCGCGTGGCCGCATCCGAGCTTCCATGGCGGCCTCCTGCCGGACGAGCGCAGCATCTCGGCGCGCGGCTTCGACGCGCTGTGGAGATCGAACCTGCCGCATCTGCCCGCCATGCTCGACGCCGCGACCGCTGCGCTGGTCGAGGAGGCCACCCTCGGTGTCGGCCTCGTCGATCCCGTGCCGACCTACCGGATGGTCGAGCGCGCCCAGAAGTACGATCTCCTGCTGATCGCCTTCACGTTCCTGGTGTTCTTCCTGTTCGAGACGCTCTGGGGCGCGCGGCTGCATGTCGTGCACTACGCGCTGGTCGGCGGGGCGCTGTGCCTCTTCTACCTGTTGCTGCTCAGCTTCGCCGAGCTCGTCGGCTTCGTGCCGGCCTATGTCGCGGCGAGCGCGCTGGTCGTCGCGCAGGCGGCGCTGTACGGCCTGTCGCTGCTGCGATCGCGCGAGCGGGCCGCCGCCTTCGGCGCTCTGCTCGCGGGCGCCTATGCCTATTTCTTCGTGCTGCTGATGCTGGAGAGCCACGCGCTCGTCGCCGGCGCCCTTGCGCTCTTCGCGGGCCTGTCGGCCTTGATGTACGTGACGCGCCGGATCGACTGGGGCGCGCCGATGCGTGCGGTCTGAGCCGCCGCCGCCGCGATCCCGCGTCGAATCGCCGGGCCGGGTCGGGTTGCGTTCGCGCGGCCCGGCCCGTAGCCTGCCGTTGCAACTGGTTCTCATGTCGACGCGTGCCGGCCCGATGGCCGCCTCCTCAACTCTCGCCGCCCGCTCCTTGCGCCGCCCGCCGCTCTGGCGGTTCGGGTGCTGGGCGATCGCGCTCGGCGTGGCGGCGCCGATCCTCGGGGTGCTCGCCAATCTCGCGCTGCCCGGCGGCGGCGCGATCGGGCATCTCGTCGCGACGACGCTGCCGGAGATCCTCTGGAACACGGCGGTGATCGCCGTCCTCGTGGCCGCGGGAACCGCGGCGATCGGCGTCGCCGCGGCGTGGCTGGTGACGATGTGCCGCTTCCCGGGCTCGCGCCTGCTGGAGGGCGCGATGCTCCTGCCGATCGCGATGCCGGCCTACATCATCGGCTACGCCTACACCGACTTCCTCGCCTATGCGGGGCCGCTGCAGTCGACGCTGCGCGCGGCCTTCGGCTGGCGGCGCGGCGATTACTGGTTCCCGGATCTGCACGGGCTCGGCGGCGTCGGCGCGATGTTCGTGCTCGTGCTGTATCCCTACGTCTATCTCCTGGCGCGCGCGGCGTTCCTCGAGCAGTCCGTGTGCGTGCTCGAGGCGGGGCGCACGCTGGGGTCGCGCCCGTGGCGCAGCTTCTGGCGGGTCGGCCTGCCGCTGGCGCGCCCCGCCGTGGCGGCCGGAGTGGCCTTGGCGCTGATGGAGGCGCTCGCCGATTTCGGCACGGTCCAGTATTTCGGGCTTCAGACATTCACGACGGCGATCTACCGGACATGGTTCGGCATGGGCGATCGGGTCGCGGCCGCGCAGCTGGCGAGCCTGCTGCTCGGCGTCGTGCTCGCACTCCTGGTCCTCGAGCGCGTGTCGCGCGGCCAGGCTCGCGTTCACCACACCTCGCGCCGCTACCGGCCGATCACCAGGCTGGCGCTCACCGGCTGGCGCGCGGCTGCGGCGACGACGGCCTGCGCGCTGCCGGCGCTGCTCGGCTTCGCCGTGCCGGTGGCGATCCTCGCATGGCTGCATCTCGTCGACGGCGACGATGCGCTTGGCCGCGAGTTCCTCGGCCTCGCCGGCAACACGCTGAGCCTCGCGCTCGCGGCATCGATCCTCACGGGCGCGGCGGCGCTGGTGCTCGGGTACGGGCTGCGTCGCGCGCGCGACGCCTGGACGCGGGGTGCCATCCGCTTCGCCACGATGGGATACGCGATCCCGGGTACGGTGATCGCGGTCGGCGTCGTGATCTGGCTCGGCCGCTTCGACAACGCGGTCGACGCGTTGCTGCGCGCGACGGTCGGCGCGTCGAGCGGGCTGCTGCTGAGCGGCTCGGCGGTCGCGTTGCTCTTCGCCTATCTCGTGCGGTTCCTGTCGGTCGCCGTCAGCGCGATCGACAGCGGACTCGGGCGGATCACGCCGAGCATGGACGACGCGGCGCGCACACTCGGCGCCGCCCCCACGCGCGTGCTGGCGCGGGTCCATGCGCCGCTGATGCGCGGTTCGGTGCTCACGGCGATCACGCTCGTCTTCGTCGATGTCCTCAAGGAGCTGCCGGCGACGCTGCTCGTGCGGCCGTTCAACTTCGACACGCTCGCGGTCCGCGTCTACTCGCTGGCCTCCGACGAGCGCCTCGCCCAGGCGGCCACCTCGGCGCTGGCGATCGTCGCGGTCGGCCTGGTGCCGGTCGCAATCCTGACGACCATGATCCGCCGGTCGCGCACCGGCGGCGGGAGCTGACCTCGCCGTCCCCTATTGGTTGACGATGTCAACGAAGACGTTGACACTGTCACCTTTTCCGGGGGCCGGTCATGACCGACAGGGATCTCGCGCGGCAGATCGAGGCGGTGCGCCGCTTCAACCGCTTCTACACCCAGCGCATCGGCGTCCTCGACGAGGGGCTGCTGGACAGCCCCTATTCGCTCGCCGAGGCGCGGGTGCTCTACGAGATGGCGCAGCGCGAGGCGGCCAGCGCTGGCGCGCTGGGCCGGGAGCTGGGACTCGACGCGGGCTACCTCAGCCGGATCCTGCGCGGCTTCGTGCAGCGCGGGCTGGTCGCGCGGCGGCGCTCGGCGGACGACGGGCGCGTCGCGCTCATCGATCTGACGGCGAAGGGCCGGCGCGAATTCGACCGGCTCAATCGAGATTCGCAGCGCGAGATCGGCCGCGCGCTGGCGCCGCTTGGGGCGGAGGACCGGAGGCGCCTGCTCGCCTCGCTTGCCGCGGTCGAGACGCTGCTCGGCGATCCGGCGCGACGCGGCGAGCGTACCATCGTGCTCCGCGGCCATCGCCCCGGTGACATGGGGTGGGTCGTGAGCCGCCACGGCGCCCTTTATGCCGAGGAGTACGGCTGGGACATCAGCTTCGAGGCGATGGTCGCGGACATCGCGGCCCGGTTCATCCGCGCGTTCGATCCGGCCCACGAGCGCGCCTGGATCGCCGAACTCGACGGCGAGCGCGTCGGCTGCGTGTTCCTGGTGCGCCAGTCGCCGCGGGTGGCCAAGTTGCGGATGCTCCTCGTCGATCCGGTCGCGCGGGGCCTCGGCCTCGGTGAGCGCCTGGTCGCGGAATGCGTCGCCGCCGCGCGCGCGCTCGGCTATGCCCGGCTCACGCTGTGGACCAACGACATCCTGCTGGCGGCCCGGCACATCTATGTCCGGGCCGGCTTCCGCTGCGTGCGGCGGGAGCGGCACCGCAGCTTCGGCAGGTCGCTGGTCGGCGAGTACTGGGAGCTCGACCTGCAGCCGCGCGCGGGTCGCCGTGCGCGCTGAGCGCCTCGCAATCGCCGCCGCGGCCGGGGTCGGTATCCAGGTCGGCGCGGCGATGGTCGCGACCCGGATCGTGGTCGACGAGATCTCGCCCACGACGCTGGCGCTGCTGCGCTACGTCATCGGCTCGGTCTGCCTGATGGTGCCGCTGCTGGCGATGCGGCGGCTGCCGCGCTTCGCCCGGGCCGACGTTCTGCCGATCGCGCTGCTCGGCATCGGGCAGTTCGCCGCGCTCGTGGTCCTGCTGAACTTCGGCTTGCGCAGCATCACCGCCGCACGCGGATCGGTGATCTTCGCGAGCATGCCGCTGATCACGATGGTGCTGGGCGCGGCCCTCGGGCGCGAGCCGATGACCCTGCCCAAGACCATCGGCGTATGCCTGACCATCGCCGGGGTCGCGCTCGCGCTCGGCGAGAAGCTGCTGGAAGGTGGCGGGCGCGCCGAATGGATCGGCGCGGCGGCGGCGTTCGGCAGCGCCCTCTGCGGCGCGGTGTGCAGCGTCTACTACCGGCCGTATCTGCGGCGCTATCCCACGATCGAGGTCAGCGCGTTCGCGATGGCCGCGTCGGTGGTCGCGCTGCTCGCGGCGGCGCTCGCCGAGGGCGGGCTCGGGGAGATCGCGACCCTCACCCCGCGCGGCTGGGGCGCCACGCTCTTCATCGGCTTGAGCAGCGGGATCGGCTACGTGCTCTGGCTCTGGGCGCTGGGCAACGCGAGTCCGACGCGGGTGACCGCGTTCCTGTCGCTCAGCCCCATCGCGGCGTCGGGCCTGGGCCTGCTCGTGCTCGGCGAGCGGCCCGGCGCGCTGCTGATCCTGGGCGGGCTCGCGGTGGTCCTCGGCCTCTGGGTCGCGTATCGCGATCCCCGGTGAAATGGAAAGGGGGACGCCGAAGGGGCGTCCCCCGCGCATGCGGATCGGAGGGAGAGTGTGGATCCGCCGCGTCTACTTCCAGCCGGCGCGATCCATGATCTGGAGGGCCTTGGCGTTGTTCGCGGCGAAGACCTGCGCGTTGAGCTGGTCCTCCTTGAAGCTGCCGAGCTCGGCGAGCATCGCGCCCGTCTTGGCCGTCGGCACGACCGGGTACTCGGAGTTCCCGTCCGCGAAATAGCTCTGCGCCTCGAGGCTCACGAGGTATTCGAGGAACTTCACGGCCGCGTCCTTGTTCTTGGCGTGCGCCGCGACGCCGCCGCCGGAAATGTTGATGTGCGTGCCGCGATCGGCCTGGTTCGGGAAGACGACGCCGACCTTGTGCGCCATCGCGCGATCCGTCTCGTTCTTCGAGCGCATGAGATTGACGAAGTAGTAGGTGTTGACCACGCCGTAGTCGGCCTCGCCGGCGGCGATCGCCTTGATCTGGTCGCTGTCGCCGCCGCGCGGCGCGCGCGCGAAGTTCGCGACGAGGCCGCGGCACCAGGCTTCGGTCTTCTCCTCGCCATGGGCCGCGAGCATCGCGCCCGTGAGGGACTGGTTGTAGACGTTGGTCGAGGAACGGATCACCAGCTTGCCCTTGAGCCCGGGATCCGCGAGCGACTCGTAGGTCGGCACGTCGGCCGCCTTGGCGCGCTCGCGCGCGTAGATGATCACGCGGGCGCGCTTCGAGAAGCCGAACCAGTGGCCCTGGGGATCGCGCAGATGCGGCGGCACCGACTGCTCCAGGACCGCGGAGCGGACGGGCTGGAGCAGGCCGGCCTGCCGCGCCCGCTCGATGCGGCCGGCATCGACCGAGATGAACACGTCGGCCGGGCTGTTGGCGCCTTCCGCGCGCATGCGCTCCATCAGCGGATCCGGCTCGGCCTCGATGCGGTTGATCCGGATCCCGGTCGCCTTGGTGAACGTGTCGTACAGCGCTTGATCGGTGTTGTAGTGGCGCGACGAATAGAGATTGAGGACGGCCGGCGCCTGCGCGCGCGCGCGCGACATCGCCTCGGCAAGGGCCATCGCGGACAGCGTGCCCATGAGCGCGGCGCGGCGGCCGAGCCGGGCGCCGCGGGGCGCGGTGAGGGGACGGGCGTGGTCGGGCTTCGAACTGTCGGGCATCGACGATCTCCAGAGGGCAGACTTGCGAGTCGTTCGCAACTGCTCGGACTGTCGCTCAGCCGCGCGATATACGCAAGTGAGAATTATTCGCAACTCTCGGTCTGCGACGCTTTGCCGCCTGCAGGGGCGAGGGCTGGAGCGGGTCAGCCCTGCGGTTTTATGTGCGATGCAGCAAGACGCTGTTCTGGAACGATATTTTTCAAATAAGTCCCCTGGGCACGGCCACCGTGACACTTGGCGCAGTGCCGCAAGCTCTATAGGTTCCGCCCCGTTCGAGGACCGGGGATGGCCGACGGCGGTGTCGGCCGGCGCATCCCCGGTCCTCGCGTTTCACGCCCCTGCAATCACAGCCCCGGTGCCGCGCATGAACCTGCGCAATCTCGCGATCATCGCCCATGTCGACCACGGCAAGACCACCCTGGTGGACCAGCTGCTCAAGCAGTCCGGCAGCGTGCGCGCCAACCAGCACATGGACGAGTGCGCGATGGATTCCGGCGACATCGAGCGCGAGCGCGGGATCACGATCCTCGCCAAGTGCACCTCGATCCTGTGGAACGACGTGCGGCTGAACATCGTCGATACGCCGGGCCACGCCGATTTCGGCGGCGAGGTCGAGCGCATCATGTCGATGGTCGACGGCTGCGTCGTGCTGGTCGACGCGGCGGAGGGCCCGCTGCCGCAGACCAAGTTCGTGACCATGAAGGCGCTCGCCGCCGGCCTGCGTCCCATCGTCGTGATCAACAAGGTCGACCGCCAGGACGCCCGTGCCCAGGACGTGCTGAACGAGGTGTTCGACCTCTTCGCCGCCCTCGGCGCCGACGACGAGCAGCTCGACTTCCCGGTCCTCTTCGCCTCGGGCCGGCAGGGCTGGGCGAGCGAGACGATCGACGGCCCGCGCGAGACGCTGGCGCCGCTCTTCGAGCTCATCGTGCGCCACGTGCCGGCGCCGACCCGCGACCTCGACGCGCCTTTCGCGATGCTCGTGACGATGCTCGAGTCCGACCCGTATCTCGGCCGCGTCCTTACCGGGCGCGTCCATTCCGGCAGGGCCCGCGTCAACATGGCGATCAAGGCGCTCACGCGCGACGGCGATCCGATCGAGGATGCGCGCGCGACCAAGCTGCTCGCGTTCCGCGGCCTCGACCGGATCCCGGTCGACGAGGTCGAGGCGGGCGACATCATCGCCATCGCCGGCCTGACCAAGGCGACCGTGGCCGACACGTTGTGCGATCCGGCCGTCACGACCCCGATCGCCGCGACGCCGATCGACCCGCCGACGCTGGCCATGACCTTCTCGATCAACGACTCGCCGCTGGCCGGCCGAGAGGGCAGCAAGGTGCAGAGCCGGGTGATCCGGGAGCGTCTGCTGCGCGAGGCCGAGGGCAATGTCGCGATCCAGATCCGCGAGACCGGCGATGCCGACGCGTTCGAGGTCGCGGGCCGCGGCGAGCTGCAGCTCGGCGTTCTCATCGAGACGATGCGCCGGGAAGGATTCGAGCTGTCGATCTCGCGCCCGCGCGTGCTGTTCCGCTCGGATCCGCAGACGGGCCAGCGGCTCGAGCCGATCGAGGAGGTCTTCGTCGACGTCGACGACGCCTATGTCGGCGTGGTCGTCGACAAGATGGCGCAACGAAAGGGCGAGATGATCGACATGCGCCCGTCGGGCGGCGCGAAGACGCGCATCGTCTTCCGTGTCCCGACCCGCGGCCTGATCGGTTATCACGGCGAGTTCCTCACGGACACCCGCGGCACCGGCATCATGAGCCGGCTGTTCCACGGCTACGGCCCGTGGCGCGGCCCGATCGAGGGTCGCCGCAACGGCGTCCTGATCTCGAACGGCGACGGCGAAGCGGTGACCTACGCGCTGTGGAACCTCGAGGAGCGCGGCTACCTGATGATCGGCGGCGGCACGCGCGTCTATGCTGGCATGATCATCGGCGAGCACAGCCGCGAGAACGACCTCGAGGTCAACCCGCTCAAGGGCAAGCAGCTGACGAACTTCCGCGCCGCCGGCAAGGACGAGGCCGTGAAGCTCACGCCGCCTCGGGTGTTCAGCCTCGAGCAGGCGATCGCCTATGTCGCCGACGACGAGCTGGTCGAGGTGACGCCGAAGTCGATCCGGCTGCGCAAGAAGCTGCTCGACACCAACGACCGCAAGAAGGCGCAGCGCGCGGCGGAAGCCGAGGCCGGGTGAGCACGGCGGTCGCGATCCGCGCCGCGCGGATCGACGACTGGCCGATGCTTGCCGCGATCCACGCGGCGAGCTGGCGCAGCGCCTATCGCGGCCTGCTGCCGGACGAGTTTCTCGACCGCGAGGTCGACGGCGAGCGCGCCGCCCACTGGCGCTCGCGCATGCATGCCGCCGACGCGACGGAGCTCGGCATCTTCCTGGCCGAAGCCGAGGGCCGCGCATTGGGCTTTGCGCTGGTCGATCTGGATGCCTCGCCCGCGCGGGGCGCTTTGCTGGACAATCTTCACGTGGCGCCTGGTTTCACAGGCCGCGGCATCGGCCGCGTCCTGCTCGGCCGCGCCGCGCGTTGGGCGAGCGACCGGCGCGCGGACATCGCGCTGCACCTCGAACTGCTCGACGGTAACGACGCGGCCGCGCGCTTCTATCTGCGCCACGGCGCCCGGCCCGGCGCCCGGATCCTGAAGCGACGTCCCGAAGGTCCCGTCGCGTTCATCCTCTATTCGTGGCCGGATGCGGCCGCGCTGGCTGCGGCGCTCAGGCAGTAGGCGAGCGCCGCGCGGATCGGGGCGGCTAGCCTTCCTTGAACTCGAGGCATGCGATCAGCATGTCGATCGCGCCGCCGTCCGACGAGAGCGGAAGGCACAGTCCTTCGTAGCGATAGCGCCGGCCGTAGGTCGCGAAGTCGCGGTCGACGACGACCGGTTCGCCGCGCTGGATCACCGAGCTGAACGTGCGGGCGACGAGTTCGCGGTAGTTCTCCTCCGGATAGTCGTCGAGGAACCGGCCCGTGAGGTCGATGGCGAAGCGCTCGACGATGGTGTCGCCCATCAGCCGGAAGCGGAACCGCGGGCCCGGCGGCACGGCCTCGGCGATCAGCAGGTGGCCAAGCGCGAAAGATACTTCGAGCGGGTCGATGTCGGCGCGCAGCGGCGCGATGCGCCCGGCCGCCTTCCGCCGCCAGTACTCGTGGAATCGCCGCAGTCGCTCGCTGCGGATCCGCTGCGGCCGGAAGGCACCGGTATCCTGGAACTCGTTCATGAACCCTTCGGAGGCTAGCCGGGTCCGGGCGACGTTGCGGCGATTTCAGGGGCGTGACCCGTCGTCGCACCGCTACCATCCTCCGGCATGACCTCGTGGCGCGATTCGCTCTCCGTCTATCTCCGGCCACGGCTGCTCGCGGTGCTGCTGATGGGCTTCAGCTCGGGCCTGCCGCTGCCGCTGACCTTCGGTACCCTGACCTTCTGGCTCGCGGAGACGGGCGTGAGCCGCACGACCATCGGCATGCTCACGCTCGTCGGCACCGCCTATTCGCTGAAATTCCTTTGGGCGCCGCTGGTCGATCGCCTGCCGCTGGGCCCGATCACGCGTCGTCTCGGCCGACGCCGCGGCTGGGCCGTGGTGACGCAGCTCGGCCTGATGCTCGCGATCCTCGCCCTCGGCTTCACGGACCCGGCGCGCAACGCGGTCGCCACGGCGGCTGTCGCCGTGGTCATCGCCTTCCTGTCCGCGACCCAGGACATCGTGATCGACGCCTACCGCATCGAGCTTCTCGCGCGCGAGGAGCAGGGTGCGGGCGCGGCCGCGACGCAATGGGGCTACCGCTTCGGCATGATCGTGTCCTCGGCGGGGGCGCTCTACGCCGCGGAGTTCGGCGGCTGGCCGGTCGCCTTCACGATCATGGCGGCCTGCATGCTGGTCGGAACGACCACCGTCCTGATGACGGGCGAGCCCGCCGCGCCGGCGGGCGCCGCCGATCCCGGTCCGCCGTCGACCGATCTCGCCGCCTGGTTCGCGAGCGCCGTGATCGGCCCGTTCAGCGAGTTCATGCGACGTCCCGGATGGATCGCGGTGCTCGTCTTCGTCGTGCTCTACAAGTTCGGCGACGCGCTCGCCGGCTCGATGGCGAACCCGTTCTACGTCGCGATGGGCTTCACGCGAGTCGAGGTGGCGAACATCTCCAAGATCTTCGGGGTCGTCGCGACGCTCGGCGGCGTCGCGGCCGGCGGATTGCTGGTGCATCGCCAGGGGCTGGGGCGCGCGCTCATCGTCTGCGGCGTGCTGCAGGCGGTCTCCAACCTGACCTACGTGGTCCAGGCATTGGCCGGACACAACGTCGCCCTGCTGACGGCGACGATCGGGATCGAGAACTTCGCCGGCGGCATGGGTTCGGCGGCCTTCGTCGCGTATCTCTCGGGCCTGTGCAACGTGGCCTACACCGCGACGCAGTACGCCCTGCTGTCCTCGCTCGCGACGGTCGGCCGCACGACGCTCTCGGCGAGCGGCGGCTGGCTCTCCCTCCAGCTCGACTGGCCGCTGTTCTTCCTGATGACCACGATTGCGGCGCTGCCGGGTATCGCGATGGCGGTCTGGGTCATGCGCCGCTTCCCGCCGCCGCGCTGACGCTCGCGCTTCGCGCTGGACGCGCCGGCCGGATTGGGAAAACCTGTCCCGACAAGACGTCGAACGACGCCGGCCATGCGATCAAGCGTCGCCGGTCCCCGGAATGGGAACGAACTGGAGGAAACCATGACCAAGCGACTCATCACGTCCCGACGCCGGTTGCTGCAAGGCACGTCGGCGGCCGCGGCTGCCGCCGCGCTCGGCGCGCCCGCGATCTCCTACGGCCAGGCGGAGGCGATCCGGATCGGCCACCTGACGCCGCGCACGGGGTTCCTCGGCCCGCTCGGCGAATTCGCCGTGATGGCGGTCGACCTCGCGGTCGACGAGATCAACGCCGCGGGCGGCATCATGGGGCGCAAGCTCGAGGCGCTGAAAGAGGACTCGGTCAATCCGCAGACCGCTTCGACCAAGGCCGAGCGCATGATCGAGCGCGACAAGGTCGCCTGCATCGTCGGCGAGATCTCCTCGGCCTCGTGCCTGACCATCGCGCAGGTCGCGCAGCGCACGAAGAACCTGTTCATCAACACCGGCGGCAACTCGGATGCGCTGCGCGGATCCAACTGCAACCGGTACATGTTCCACGTCGAGTCGCAGAACTCGATGTACGTGAAGACGATGGGCCGCCAGCTCCTCGCGGAGAACGCGGTCAAGGGCAAGCGCTGGTACTCGCTCACCGCCGACTACGCGTTCGGCCACGACCTGCTGAAGGTCGCGCGGCGCTTCATGGAGCAGAACGGCGGCCAGTTCGCGGCGGACGAGCTGGTGCCGACCGACGCCACGGACTTCTCGGCCTTCCTGCTGAAGATCCGCGCCGCCAAGCCGGACATCGTCATCTCGAATCTGGCCGGGAACCAGATCACGAACTTCCTGAAGCAGTACGCGGAGTTCGGTCTGACCTTCCCCGTCGCCGGCTTCGGCTTCGACACCGCGCTCGCCTGGGCCGCGGGCAAGGGCAATTTCGGCGGCAAGTGGCCCGTGGTGTGGCACCACCTCATCGACACGCCGGGCACGAAGAAGTTCGTCGCCGACTTCACGCGGCGCTACCGCAAGCCGCCCGAGAACCAGGCCTGGGGCGAGTACGTGTCGCTGAAGATCATCGCGCAGAGCATGGCCGAGGCGAAGACGATCGAGCCGACGAAGCTCATCGAGCATTGGGAGAAGGGCGCGAAGTTCGACCTGCTGAAGACGCGCGAGGGTTATTTCCGCGCGTCGGACCATCAGCTGATGCACGAGATGTACACGATCGCCGCGCTCGACCCGGCGCAGGTGAAGAACGAGTGGGACCTGTTCTCGGCATCGCCCGCCGTGCCGGGCCCCGGCGAGCCGCTGGAGGTGATCGCCTCCACGGCCGAGGAGAACAGCTGCAAGTTCGAGGCGTGAGGACGCTCCCCCCTCCCGTTCGCGCGGCCGCGCGGGCGGGAGGGGCGGCCGGCAGGCCGGCGCGGCGGCGCTCGCGGTTCGCGCGCGATCCCATCGCCCCGCCGGCTCACGTCCGGATCGGGCGTCCTGCCGGCCGCCCGGCTGCCGCCCGATGAGTTGAGGCCGGATCCGCATGTCGATGCTCTTCCTGCAGCAGGTGCTGAACGGCCTGCTCGACGGCGTCTACTACCTGCTGATCGCGCTCGGCCTGTCGCTGATCTTCAGCCTGGGCGGGATCGTCAACCTCGCCCATGGCGCCTTCTATGCCATCGGCGCCTATCTCACGATCGTGCTGTCGCCCCATGTCGGCTTCGGCGGCGCGCTCGTCGGAGCGCCGATCGCGGTGGCGCTGCTCGGCATCCTGATCGAGCGCTTCCTGTTCCGGCGCTTCTACCGCTCGGATCCGATCCTGTCGCTGCTGCTCACCTTCGGGCTGGCGATGGTCGCCGAGCAGAGCCTGCGACTGATCTTCGGCGCGCCGCCGCTCGCCTACGCGATCCCGAGCTGGCTGCGCGGCCCCGTCTTCATCGGCGATTTCGTCTACTCCTACTACCGCACCGTGCTGCTCGGCGTCGCCGTGGCGTGCATCGCCGCGCTGTGGCTGCTGCTCAACCGCACCGCCTTCGGCCGTGTCGTGCGCGCGGGCGTGCAGAACCCGGACATGGTCGGCGCGCTCGGCATCTCGCTGCAGCCCTACATGACCGCCGTCGCCGCGCTCGGCATCGGGCTCGCCGGGCTCGCCGGCGTGCTGCTGGCGCCGATCTACGCGATCCATCCGGCGATGGGCCAGGAGATCATCACGCCGGCCTTCGTGGTCGTCGTCATCGGCGGCCTGGGATCGTTCTGGGGCGTGGTGCTCGCCGCGCTGATCGTCGGCCTGGTCAAGGGCGTGACGATCGCGCTCGGCTACGCGCAGGCCTCGATCGCCGTGATCTACCTGATGATGCTGCTGGTCCTGCTGTTCCGCCCGCGCGGACTGCTGGGCGAGCGCATCCAGCGATTCGAGTGAGCGGCGCCATGAAGGACCGCGCACCGCTCCTCGTCGCCGCCGCAGCTCTGGTCGCGCTGCCGGTCCTGCTGCAGGCGCTCGGACTTACCTACACCTCGGCCAGCGAGGTCGTGATCTTCGCCATCGCCTGCATGGCGCTGAACATCCTCGTCGGGCACACCGGCCTCGTGTCCTTCGGGCATGGCGCGTGGTTCGGGCTCGCCGCCTACGGCGCGGGCATCGCGCAGCGCGAGCTCTTTCCCGGCGGCTTCCTCGGGCCCGTCGTCGCCGGCCTCCTTCTCGTCGCCGCCGTCTCGGCGGCCTTCGGCTATCTCATCCTGCGCCGTCGCGGCGTCTACTTCTCGCTGCTCACGCTGGCCCTGTCGGCGATGGTCTACGCGGTCGCCTTCCGCTGGACGGCGGTGACCGGCGGCGAGGACGGCCTCGGCGGCATCGTCCGGCCGACTCTCGTCGGGCTGAGCTTCGAGGCGTCTTCGACCTACTACGCCCTCGTCGCCTCGATCGCCTTCGCCGTCGCCTACGGCCTCTGGCGGTTCCACCGCTCCGCCGTCGGCAGCGTGCTCGTCGCGATCCGCGAGAACGAATTGCGTGCGCGATTCGTCGGCTACGCCACCAACCGCTACAAGCTGCTCGCCTTCGTGCTGTCGGCGACGATCACCGGGCTCGCCGGCGTGCTGCTGCTGTTCAACAATCGCATGACGTCGGCCGAGCCGGTCTCGGTCGTGTTCTCCGGCGAGCTGCTCGCGATGGTCGTCATCGGGGGGATGCGCAGCTTCCTCGGGCCGGCGCTCGGCGCGCTGTTCTACATCCTCTTCCGCGAGCTGCTCAGCCAGGTGACGGCGAACTGGCTGATCTTCTTCGGCCTGCTGTTCGTCGCCTTCATCGTCTTCTCGCCGACCGGGCTCGTGGGCGTCGCCGCCCGGCTCGCCGCTCCCTTCCGACGCAAGGTGACCGAGGACGCGGCGATGAGCGCGCGTCGTGCGGGCGACGTGCGCCTGCCGGAATTCCTGCGTCGCGGCGGGGCGGGATCGGCAATCGTTCTCGAGGCCCGCGACCTCGCCAAGAGCTTCGGCGGCATCAAGGCGGTGCGCGGCACCTCGTTCGCGGTGGCCGACCGAACTCTGCACGCGCTCATCGGGCCGAACGGGGCGGGCAAGACGACCGCCTTCAATCTGGTATCGGGCATGTTCGCGCCCGATGCGGGGCTCGTGCGTCTCGAGGGCCTCGACCTCGCGGGGCTGCCGGCCGATGCGATCTGCCGGGCGGGCGTCGGCCGCTCGTTCCAGATCACGACCCTGTTCCCCGGATTGCCGGTGGCGGAGAACGTGCGGCTCGCGGTCCAGGCGCGGCACGCCGGCGCCTTCGGCGTGTGGCATGCGGCGGGCGCCAACGCCGTCGTCAACACGGAGACGGTCGAGATCCTCCGCACGATGGGCCTTGCCGGCATCGAGGACGCCGAGGCCGGGTCGCTCTCCTATGGCGGCCAGCGACTGCTCGACATGTCGATCGCGCTGGCGACTCGCCCGCGCGTCCTGCTGCTCGACGAGCCGCTTGCCGGTCTCGCGAGCGCCGAGCGCGAGCGCGTCGGTCGGCTGATCAAGGCGATCTCGGCCGACATGCCCGTGCTGCTGGTCGAGCACGACATCGACCGGGTGTTCCAGATCGCCGACCACGTCACGGTGATGAACGACGGCGCCATGCTGGTCGACGGGACGGCCGAGGACGCGCGCACGAGCCCGGCGGTCCAGGCCGTCTATATCGGATCGGGCGTGCACGCGATCGCATCGAAGACGCGCGTCTCGGCGGCGCGCGCGGGCCAGTTGCTCGCCCTGGCCGGCGTCAACACCTACTACGGCAAGAGCCACATCCTTCGCGACGTGTCGCTGACCGTGCACGAGAACGAGATCGTGGCCCTGCTCGGACGCAACGGTGCCGGAAAGTCGACGCTGCTCAAGACCGTCGTCGGCATCGCGCCGCCCGCGAGCGGGACGATCGCGCTCGCCGGCACGCAGCTCGCGGGCGAGCCGGCGGCCGTCGTCACGCGGCGCGGCATCTCCTACGTGCCGCAGGGCCGCGGCCTCTTCGCCGGCATGACGGTCGCGGAGAATCTCGAGCTCGGACGCCTGAAACGGCGCAACGGCGAAGGCGTCCACTGGGACGAGGAGCGCATCTTCGCGTTCTTCCCGCGCATCCGCGAGCGGCTCCAGTCGCCGGCCGATTACCTCTCCGGCGGGGAGCAGCAGATGGTCGCGGTGGCGCGCGCGCTCACCGGCGACACGCGCGTTCTCCTCCTCGACGAGCCCTTCGAGGGGCTGGCGCCGGCGATCGTCGAGGAGCTCTTCGAGGCATTCGACAAGCTGCGCCGCGAGATCTCGATCGTGATCGTCGACCACCATCTGGACTTGGCGCTGGCGCTGTCGGATCGCACGACCGTGCTCGAGCGCGGCTCGGTCGTCCACGAGGGCCCGTCGTCGGCTCTGCGCAGCGATCTCGAGCTGCGCCGCAAGGTGCTCTGGCTCTAGGCGGGGCCGGCCGGGATCGGGGCGTCGCCGCCGGCAGTGGCCCGGGCCGCGACGGCCGCGGCAGTTGGTCGCCGCCCCGTGTCTTCCGTGCCCGAACGCCTATGATGCGAGACGACAGTCGCCCAGGCCGGATCGGCGATCGTTGCGGCGCAGTTCGGTGATGTCGTCGGGCACGCGCGGCGCCTGGCCACGGAGAAGTCGGATGCTCGAAGCGATCAAGCGCGGGTGGCCGAGGATCGCTTTCCTCGCGGCGCTCGCGGGCGCGGCCTGGCTGGGCTGGCAGTACGTCAGGCCGGCCGCCTTGCCCGCGGGGTTCGCCAGCGGCAACGGCCGGATCGAGGCGGTCGAGATCGACATCGCCACGCGGGTGCCGGGCCGGGTGCGCGCGATCCTGGCGAACGAAGGCGACTTCGTGCGCACCGGGGACGTGCTCGCCCGGATGGACACCGCGGTGCTCGAGGCCCAGCGGCGCGAGGCCGAGGCGCAGCTGCGGCGCGCCGTGATCGGGATCGAGACGGCCCGGAGCCAGGTGACGCAGCGCGAGGCCGAGCGGGGCGCGGCGCTTGCCATGGTCGCGCAGCGCGAGGCGGAGCTCGACGCGGCGCAGCGCCGACTGGCGCGCTCGCAGGAGCTGGCCGCGCGCGGCAATGCGCCCGAACAGCGGCTCGACGACGATCGGGCCCAGGCCGCAGGTGCCGCGGCCGCCGTCAATGCGGCGCGCGCGCAGGTCGCGGCCTCCGATGCCGCGCTCGCCACCGCGCGCTCCGGCGTCGTCGGCGCCGAGGCCGCCGTAGCGGCGTCGCGCGCGACGATCGAGCGCATCCAGGCCGACATCGACGACAGCATGCTCAAGGCGCCGCGCGACGGCCGCGTGCAGTACCGCGTCGCGCAGCCCGGCGAGGTCCTCGCGGCCGGCGGGCGCGTGCTCAACATGGTCGACCTCACCGACGTCTACATGACGTTCTTCCTCCCGACGGCGGCGGCGGGTCGCGTCGCGCTCGGCGCGGAGGTGCGCCTCGTGCTCGACGCCGTGCCGCAGCTCGTCGTGCCGGCGCGCGCCTCCTTCGTGTCGGACGTCGCCCAGTTCACACCCAAGACGGTGGAGACGGCGGAGGAGCGCCTGAAGCTGATGTTCCGGGTCAAGGCGCGGATCGATCCCGACCTGCTGCGCCGACACATCGAGCAGGTGAAGACCGGCCTGCCGGGCACCGCCTATGTCCGCCTCGATCCGCGGATCGAGTGGCCGCCCGCGCTGCAGGTCAGGCTGCCGCCGTGACGCAGACTGTCGCCGCCGCCCGCGGCACGGCGGTCCTGGCGCGGCTGCGCGAGGTGTCGCTGCGCTTCGGCGCCAGGCGCGCGCTCGATGCGGTGTCGCTGGACGTTCCGGCCGGAGGCATGGCCGGGCTGATCGGACCCGACGGCGTCGGCAAATCTAGTCTCCTGGCGCTCGTCGCCGGCGCGCGGGCAGTGCAGGCCGGCCGGATCGAGGTGCTCGGCGGCGATATCGCCGATGCGCGCCATCGCGAGGCGATCGGGCCGCGGATCGCGTACATGCCTCAGGGCCTCGGGCGGAACCTCTATCCGACGCTGTCGGTCGCCGAGAACATCGACTTCTTCGGCCGGCTGTTCGGGCATGCGCGCGCCGAGCGCGCGCGGCGCACCGCGCGGCTCACGGCGCGCACCGGGCTCGCGCCCTTCGCCGACCGGCCGGCGGGCAAGCTGTCGGGCGGAATGAAGCAGAAGCTCGGCCTGTGCTGCGCGCTGATCCACGATCCCGACCTGCTGATCCTCGACGAGCCGACGACCGGCGTCGACCCGCTGTCGCGACGCCAGTTCTGGGACCTCATCGCCGAGATCCGCGCGGAGCGAGCGGGCATGAGCGTGCTCGTGGCGACCGCCTACATGGAGGAGGCCGCGCGCTTCGACTGGCTCGCCGCGATGGACGACGGCCGCGTGCTGGCCGCCGGGACGCCGGGCGAGCTGCTCGCCCGCACGGGAACGTCGTCGGTCGATGCCGCCTTCATCGCACTGCTGCCGGAGGCGCGGCGCATCGGGCATGCGCCTGTCGTGCTGCCGCCGCGCGCGCCCGACGACGGCGGGCCGCCGGCGATCGAGGCGGTCGGCCTCACGATGCGGTTCGGCGACTTCACCGCGGTTGACGACGTCGGCTTCCGGATCGGGCGCGGCGAGATCTTCGGCTTCCTCGGTTCCAACGGCTGCGGGAAGACCACGACCATGAAGATGCTGACCGGCCTGCTGCCGGCCAGTGCGGGGCAGGCGCGGCTGTTCGGCGCCGCGGTGGATGCGCACGATATCGAGTCGCGCCGGCGCGTCGGCTACATGTCGCAGGGGTTCTCGCTCTACGGCGAGCTGACCGTCCGCCAGAACCTCGAGCTGCATGCCCGGCTGTTCGGAGTCGCCGCCGATGCGACGGCGGCGCGCATCGCCGACCTCGCGCGACGCTTCGACCTGGGCGGCATCATGGAGGCGCTGCCGCCGGCCCTGCCGCTGGGCCAGCGCCAGCGGCTGTCGCTGGCGGTGGCGCTGATCCATGCGCCCGACATCCTCATCCTCGACGAGCCCACCTCGGGCGTCGATCCCGTGGCGCGCGACGAGTTCTGGCGGATCATGATCGATCTCGCGCGCCGCGACGGCGTCACGATCTTCGTGTCGACGCACTTCATGAACGAGGCGGAGCGCTGCGACCGCGTCTCGCTGATGCATGCCGGCCGCGTGCTCGTGAGCGACGCGCCCGCAGACCTTGTCGCGCGGTGCGGCGTGACGACGCTCGAGGAGGCGTTCATCGCGCATCTCGAGGCCGCTGCGGTGCCGGCCGCGCCGTCGCCGCGCGCCGAGCCGGCGGCCGACGCCGCGGCGATGGCGCCGGAGCGCCCGACGCCGCGGCGTTTCGATCCGCGGCGGATGGCGAGCTACGCCGGCCGCGAGGCGCTCGAGCTGCGCCGCGACCCGATCCGGGCGACCCTCGCGCTCGTCGGCAGCATCCTGCTGATGATCATCATGGCCTACGGTATAAGCCTGGACGTCGAGAACCTGACCTTCGCGGTGCTCGATCGCGACCAGACCGCGACGAGCCGCGACTACACCCTCGCGATCGCCGGCTCGCGCTACTTCGTCGAGCGGCCGCCGATCGCCGATCACGAGTCGCTGGACCGCCGGATGCGAGCCGGAGAGCTGTCCCTCGCCATCGAGATCCCGCCCGGATTCGCGCGCGACGTCGCGCGCGGCCGGCGGTCGGAGATCGGCGCATGGATCGACGGCGCGATGCCGACCCGAGGCGAGACGATCCGCAGCTACGTCCAGGGTCTGCATGCGCATTGGCTCGCGTCGCGACCGCGTCGCGACGGCGGCGGCGCGACGGCCCCGCTCGCGACCGTCGAGACCCGGTTCCGCTACAACCCGGACGTCCGCAGCCTGGTTGCGATGGTGCCGGCGATCATCGCGCTGCTGCTCATGCTGATACCGGCCATGCTCGCCGCGCTCAGCGTCGTGCGCGAAAAGGAGCTCGGCTCGATCGTCAACCTCTATGTCACGCCGGTGCGGCGCCTCGAGTTCCTGCTCGGCAAGCAGCTGCCGTATCTCGTGCTGGGAATGCTCAACTTCGCGTTCCTGGTGCTGATCGCGGTCGCTGCCTTCGGCGTGCCGCTGCGCGGCAGCGTCGCGACGCTCGCAGCCGCGACACTGGCCTATGTCGGCGCCGCGACCGCGCTGGGGCTGCTGATGTCGACCTTCATGCGCAGCCAGATCGCCGCGATCTTCGGCACGGCCGTGCTGACCCTCCTGCCGGCCACCCAGTTCTCGGGCCTGCTCGATCCGGCGTCGTCGCTCGAGGGCGTCGGCGCCGTCATCGGCCAGCTCTATCCCACCACGCACTACCTGACGATCGTCCGCGGGACCTTCGCCAAGGGGCTCGGCTTCGCCGACCTGCAGGCGAGCTTCCTGCCTTTGGCGCTCGCCGTGCCCGTCCTGATGACGGCGTCGGCGATGCTGCTGCGAAAGCAGGAGGGCTGACCCGTGCGCGGCGCGAACGTCCGCCACCTCGGCGTGAAGGAGCTGCGCAGCCTGGCGCGGGATCCGATGATGATCGTGCTGATCGTCTGGTCATTCAGCGTCGCGATCTACGCGGCGGCGACGGCGATGCCCGAGACCCTCAATCGCGCGGCGCTCGCCATCGTCGACGAGGATCGCTCGCCGTTGTCCCAGCGCCTCGTGTCGGCCTTCTACCCGCCGCACTTCCTTCCGCCGGTGCCGATCGGTCACGGCGAGATGGATGCGCGCTTGGACGCCGGGCTCGTCACCTTCGCGCTCGACATCCCCCCGTCCTTCCAGCGCGACGTCCTCGCCGGGCGTCAGCCGAAGATCCAGCTCAACGTGGATGCGACGCGGATGACGCAGGCCTTCACGGGCAGCGCCTACATCCAGGCGATCATCGCGGACGAGGTGGCGGGTTTCGCCCGGCGCCAGGCGCCGGCCGCGTCCGTCCCGGTCGAGCTGGTCCTGCGATCGCGGTTCAACCCGTCACTCGACAAGTCCTGGTTCGGCTCGATCATGGAGGTCATCAACAACGTGACCATGCTGTCGATCGTGCTCACGGGCGCCGCGCTGATCCGCGAGCGCGAGCACGGCACGATCGAGCATCTGCTGGTCATGCCTGTGACCCCCTTCGAGATCATGACGAGCAAGGTCTGGGCGATGGCGCTCGTGGTCCTCGTCGCCTGCGCCATCGCGCTGGTCGGCGTCGTGCAGGGGCTGCTCGCCGTCCCCATCGAAGGGTCCGTCGTGCTGTTCCTCGTCGGCACCGCGATGCATCTCTTCGCGACCACCTCGATGGGAATCTTCCTCGGGACCGTCGCGCGCTCGATGCCGCAATTCGGATTGCTGATGATCCTCGTGATGCTGCCGCTTGAGATGCTGTCGGGGGGCACGACGCCGCGCGAGAGCATGCCGGAGATCGTCCAGATCGTGATGCTGGTCGCGCCGACGACCCATTTCGTCATGTTGGCGCAGGCGATCCTCTATCGCGGCGCGGGTCTCGCCGCGGTGTGGCCGCAGCTCGTCGCGCTGGCCGTGATCGGCGCGGCGCTGTTCGGCTACGCGCTCGCCCGGTTCCGCTCGGCCATCGGGTCGATGGCCTGAGGGGGAATCGCGGCCGGCGCCCGGCCGCCGCGCTTGCCCTCGACGCGCGACCGGGGCGATTCTCGGGATCGCGCGCCGCCGCGCGCGGATCGCCAGACAAGCCGGGGAAGGGCCGCCGCGATGATGTTCTCGATGAGCGACGTGACTTGGATCGGCGCCGGGATGGACCGACCGGAATGCGTGGCCGCGACGGCCGCCGGGGACATCTTCGTGACCCGGCGCGACGGCCTGTCGCGCATCGGCGCTGACGGTCGGACGACGCATCGCGTGCTCGGCGCCGCGCCCGACTGGATGACGAACGGATTCTCGATCGCCCATGACGGCGCGTTCATGCTCGCCAATCTCGGCAACGACGGGGGCGCGTGGCGATGGACGCCGACGACCGGGCTGCAGCCCTTCCTGCGGGAGGTCGACGGGCTCAGCCTGCCGACGGCGGTGAATTTCGTCGGCGTCGACCCGCAGCACCGGGTTTGGGTCTCGGTCAGCACGCGGCTGTTCCCGCGCGATCTCGGCTTCAAGCGCGGGATCGAGGACGGGTTCATCGTCCTGGTCGACGGCAGCGGCGCGCGCATCGCCGCCGACGGGATCGGATTCACCAACGAGTCGCATATCGATCCCAGCGGCCGATATCTCTACGTCAACGAGACCTACGCCCGACGCACGAGCCGCTATCCGCTTCGCGCCGACGGCGCGCTGGGCCCGAAGGAGATCGTGACGGAATACGGCGACGGCGCGTTTCCGGACGGCATGGCCTTCGACGCCGAGGGCCATCTCTGGGTGGCCTGCGTCGTGGCGAACCGCCTGATCCGGGTTGCGCCCGACGGCTCGCAGCAGGTGCTGCTCGACGACTCCGATCCGCAGACGCGGGAGATCGCGGAGGCCGCCTTTGCCGCCGACCGGTTCGACCGGGCGATCCTCAATCTTGGCGAGAAGCGCACTTTGGCGAATCTCGCCTCGCTCGCGTTTGCCGGCCCCGATCGCAAGACTCTGGTGCTCGGGTCGCTGGCGGGCACGCGGCTGGCGACGTTTCGCTCGCCGATCGCCGGCGCGAAGCCGCACCACTGGGAGCTGCGGCCGGCCTTCTGAGATCGTCGGGCGCGGTCGCGGGAATCGTCCGCGCGCGGAAGGAGTTGCCGCGCGCGGCGAGCATCGCCGCTTCCGCCACGCACAATGCCCGCGGGCACGAGCACGACCGGTGTATCGGTTTTCGTGACGCGGGGATTCGTGCGACGCGCATTTGCGCGTCCGAAGCGTCGTGCGATGCGTCGCGACGGGCGGGTGATGGGATGCAATCGGCGCTTCGCGTCCGCAGCCCGTTGCGCGCTTGCCATCGAGTCTTGCAACCTAAGACCATCGCCGCCTGTCGCGTTTTCTTACATGCGAATCCGGCCGCTGAAACCTAAGCGATTATGGTTAACGCTTGGTTGTTGATCTGATTGGCTTGTCGACTCCCTGGCATACAACTTGCTCCTCCTCCCAATGGATTACTGCGTGTCGCGGCGTCTTCGACGTCGGACAACCATCGCGCGGATAAACAGAGGGAAGGACAAGAAATGGTTGCGTTCGTCGCCAGCGGTTCGATCGGGAACGAGATCTTCTTCGACAAGAACGGGAATGGACTGCTCGATGCCGGCGAGGGCTTCGCGGGCGTCACGGTCTACCTGGACGAGAATAGCGACGGGACGATCGATGCGACCGCGGTCACCGACCTCAACGGGCTGTACCTGTTCGAAGGGCTCGATGCCGGCAACTACACGGTGACGGTCGACACGACGACGCTGCCGGGCGGCATCGCCTACACGAACACCGTGGATCCCGACGGCGTCAACGACAGCATCAGCTTCGTCGCGCTGGCGGCCGGCGAGAACAACCTCGCCCAGGACTTCGGCTATCGCGCGTTCGATTTCGGCGATGCGCCCGACAGCTACGGCACGACCGGCGCCGCCGGCGGCGCGCGTCACGTCCTGAGCGTCGGTCAGACCGCGGCGACGCCGGCGCTGTACCTGGGCGACACGGTGGATTCCGAGACCAACGGCGCGCCGAGCGTCGGCGCGAACGGCGACGACCTCGCCGGCGGCGACGACGAGGACGGCGTCCAGTTCCTGACCGCGCTCCAGGCCGGCCAGACGGCGCAGATCAGCGTCACGGTGCGCGAGGAGGTCGGTGTCGACGGCCGGCTCAGCGCCTGGATCGACTTCAACCGCGACGGCGACTTCGCCGATGCCGGCGAGAAGATCCTCAGCGACGTCGCGGTGGCCGACGGCGTGCAGACCCTGAACTTCACCGTGGCGGCGGGCGCCGTCGCCGGCGACACCTACGCGCGCTTCCGGCTGAGCTCCGATCTCGGCCTCGGCGCCACGGGCCAGGCGAGCAACGGCGAGGTCGAGGACTACAAGGTCGCGCTCACGGCGGCGCCGGTCGGCTCGATCGGCAACGAGGTCTTCTTCGACAAGAACGGCAACGGCGTGCGCGACGCCGGCGAGGGCTTCGCCAACGTCTCCGTCCTGCTCGACCAGAACGCCGACGGCACCTTCGAGGCGTCGACGTTCACGGACGTCAACGGCCTGTACCAGTTCAACAACCTGCCTGCCGGCACCTACCGTGTCCTCGTGGATGCGTCGACGCTGCCGGGCTTCGGCAACTACACCAACACCGTCGATCCCGACGGCGGCACGGACAGCACGTCGCTGGTCAATCTGGGCGTCGGCGAGAACAACACGGCGCAGGACTTCGGCTATCGCGGCTTTGACTTCGGCGACGCGCCGGACACCTACGGCACGACCGGCGCCGCCAACGGCGCGCGCCATGTGGTGAGCGTCGGGCAGACGGCGGCGACGCCGGCGCTGTTCCTCGGCGCGAAGGTCGACATCGAGACCAACGGCCAGCCCACGGTCGGCGCGGACGGCGACGACGCGATCTTCGCCGGCGACGACGAGGACGGCATCCAGTTCCTGACGTCGCTCACCGCCGGGCAGACGGCGCAGCTCGGCGTCACCGTCCGCGAGGCGGCGGGCGTCGACGGCCGGCTCAGCGCCTGGATCGACTTCAACCGCGACGGCGACTTCGCCGATGCCGGCGAGAAGATCCTCAGCGACGTCGCGGTGGCCGACGGCGTGCAGACCCTGAACTTCACGGTGGCCGCGGGCGCCGTCGCCGGCGACACCTATGCGCGCTTCCGGCTGAGCTCCGATCTCGGCCTCGGCGCCACGGGCCAGGCGAGCAACGGCGAGGTCGAGGACTACAAGGTCGCGCTGAAGGCGGCGCCGGTCGGCTCGATCGGCGACGAAGTGTTCTTCGACAAGAACGGCAACGGCGTGCGCGACGCCGGCGAGGGCTTCGCGGGCGTGACCGTGCGCCTCGACAAGGACAACAACGGCACGATCGACGCGACGGCGATCACGGACGCGAACGGCCTGTACAAGTTCGACGGGCTCGGCGCGGGCAGCTACAAGGTGACCGTCGACACGTCGACGCTGCCCGGCGGCGTGTCCTACGCGAACACGGTCGATCCGGACGGCGGTGCGAACAGCTCGTCGATCGTCTCGCTGCTCGCCGGCCAGAACAACCTCGCCCAGGACTTCGGATACCGCGCCTTCGACTTCGGCGACGCGCCGGACAGCTACGGCACGACCAGTGCCGCCAACGGCGCGCGGCACGTCCTGAGCGTCGGGCAGACGGCGGCGACGCCGGCCCTGTATCTGGGCGCGAAGGTCGATGCCGAGGCGAACGGGGCGCCCAGCGTCGGCGCGGTCGGCGACGATTTGGCCGGCGGCGACGACGAGGACGGCGTGCTGTTCCTCAGCAAGATCGAGGCCGGCGAGACGGCGCAGATCAAGGTCACCGTGCGCGAGGCTGCCGGAGTCAACGGCAAGCTGAGCGGCTGGATCGACTTCAACCGCGACGGCGATTTCAGCGACGCCGGCGAGAAGATCCTCAGCGATGTGGCCGTAGTCGACGGTGTGCAGACGCTGAGCTTCACCGCTGCCGGTACCGCCATCGCGGGCGATACCTACGCGCGGTTCCGCCTGAGCACGGACGCCGGTCTCGGCGCGACGGGCCAGGCGAGCAACGGCGAGGTCGAGGACTACAAGGTCAAGATCGCCCAGCCCTGCATCCCGGTGACGTTCGACTTCTCCGGCAACTCGTCGACCGACGGCTACGACGGCAACAGCCGCAGCTGGACGGACTACAGCACCGGCCTCAAGGTCACGGCGCGCGCGTTCAGCCAGGACAAGGGCACCGACAACTGGCAGTCCGCCTATCTCGGCAGCTACGGCGGCGGCCTCGGCGTGACCGACTCCAGCGAGGGCAGCGGAGCCAACAACGCCCACACCGTCGACAATGTCGGCCGCAACAACTACGTCGTCTTCCAGTTCTCGAAGGAAGTGACGCTCGACAAGGCCTATCTCGGCTACGTCGTCAACGACAGCGACATGCAGGTCTGGATCGGCAATTCGTCGAGCGCCATCACGTCGATGAGCAAGGCGAAGCTCGCGAGCCTCGGATACAGCGAGCTGAACTCCACGACCCTCACGACGGCGCGCTGGGCCGATCTCAATGCCGGCGAGATGAGCGGCAATACGATCATCATCGCCGCCGACACGACCGACACGTCGCCGGAGGACTACTTCAAGATCCAGAAGCTGGCGGTCTGCTCGGGCGAGCTGATCAGCGACAAGCCGGTCGACGGCTGCTTCATCTGAAGACGTGCGCCGCGCGGCCGTCCCGGAAGCGGGGCGGCAGCGCGGTGCGGCGGGCCCGCAGGGGCTGCAAGAGAGGTCGGACGGCCCGGTCGCGGGCGTCCGGCCTCTTCGTGCTTCCGGGGATGCGGCCGCTCCCGCGCAACGTGCTCGGGGGCCGGCCATGTTCCGCTCGCTCGGCGTGCCTCGGCTGCGGGCGGCATTCGCGTTCCGGCGCGATGCCCGCGACGCCGCCGCGGCGAGGCATGCGGCTTAGTCCGGCGGTGACGCGCGACGATGCGGGCGCTTTTTCCGCGCATCCGCGCGCCGCTCGTGCGGAGGGCGTCGACACGGGCCTGAATCTCGCGCGGAGGTAGGTTGTCTCGATCATGCGTCACGCGCAGTATCCGCCGCGATCCGCGGCCGCCATCGCATCCGCCTGCTCGGCTGCGGATCGACCACGCCGGGAACGCCGAGGCCGCGCGGCGCCCGGCGCGGCTCGGTCGACGTCGCGAGCGGCGGGGGCCGACGCGAGGCTGAGACGATCTCGATGACCGCACACCAACCCGCACATCCGCTTTCGCTCTGGCAGGTCTTCATGGGCCGCCCCGAGACCATGAGCGCCGGACGGCATGCCGAGCTCACGCTTCGGCCCGGCAGCTTCGGGTTCGCGGCGGCGACGCACCTGATCCCGATCCTGTTCTCCGAGGTTCCGGCGGCGGCGACCAGCCACCCGATCGTGGTCGTCACCGAGCCGGCAATGGGGCTGGCTGCCGTCGTCGGCCTCGAGCCGGGCCGCAATCTGCTCGTGCGCGACGGTGCCTGGCTGCAGGGCCGCTACGTGCCGGCGATCGCGCGCCTCTATCCCTTCGCGCCCGCCGCCGTGCTGGGCGAGGCCGGCACGATCCCGCTGGTCGCCGATCTGGCAGCCGAGCATCTCTCGATCGGCGGCGAGGGGCAGTCGCTGTTCGCTGACAATCGCCCGACTCCGACGCTCGCCATGCAGCTGAAGGTCGCGCACATGATCCTGCAGGAGACCGAGGCGACCCGGGACTTCGCGCGCGCCCTCGGGGAGCGCGGCGTCGCCGTCGCGCGTCCGCCCGAGCAGCGCGGGCCGATGTCGCTGCTGCCCCAGGCCGACGGCGTTCTGCGCCTGGACGCGCGCGCGCTCGGGCGGCTGCCGGACGCCGCCGTCATCGAATGGCATCGTCGCGGGTGGACCGCTGCCGCGGTCCTGATGCTCCATGCCGCCCGCCACGCCGCGTTCCTGAACGCCCTGCGCGAGGCGCCGGTGGCGCCGGCGAAGCGCGACGAGGACGGCTTCGTGCCGTCGTCGATCGTCTGAGGCGAGGGCGATGAGCGCGCCATCGGGCAGCTCCCCCCTGCGGCTCGTCCTGGCCGCGAGCCGGCGGACGATCGTCGCCGCCGCGCTGTTCAGCGTCGCCATCAACCTGCTGATGCTCACGGGCCCGCTCTACATGATGCAGATCTACGATCGCGTCATCGCGAGCCGCAGCTGGGAGACGCTGGTCGTCCTGACCTTCATCGCGCTCGTCGCGCTGCTGTCGCTGGCGACGCTCGACGCCGTGCGCATGCGCCTCGCGACCCGCGTCGGAGCCTTCGTCGAGCGCCACCTCGCACCGACGGTATTCGAGCGCACCGTGTTCGCGGCGCTCGAGGGGCAGGCCTATCGCGCCGACGCCGTCCGAGACCTGTCGACGCTGCGCGGCTTCGTCGGCGGCGTCGGGCTGTTCACGCTGTTCGACGTTCCCTGGCTGCCGGTCTTCCTCGTCGTCATGTTCATGATCAGCCCGCCGATCGGCTGGCTGGCGCTGGTCGCCGCCCTTGTGCTGCTCGCGCTCGCCCTCGGCAACGAGCTGAGCACGCGATCGGCGTATCGCAAGGCGGCGAGCGACCAGACCGCCGGCATGCGCCAGATCGAGGCGGCGACGCGCAACGCCGAGGTCGTCGATGCGCTGGGGATGATGCGCAGCCTGACGCGCTGGTGGATCGCCGGACTCGAGCGCGGCGGCGCCTCTGCCGATCGAGCCAGCGACCTCGGCGGGCTCTGGCTGGCGGCGACCAAGTTCGTGCGCATGTCGCTGCAGGTGGCGGTGCTCGCGCTCGGCGCGTGGCTCGTGATCGAGCAGCAGCTCACCGGGGGCGCGATGATCGCGTGCTCGATCATCATGTCGCGCGCGCTGGCGCCGGTGGAGCAGGCCGTGGCGACATGGAAGCAGTTCGTGGCGACGCGCGAGGCCTATGGCCGGCTGAACGCGTTCCTGACCCGGCCGCTGCCGCGCGAGCCGGCGATGCCGCTGCCGCCGCCGATGGGCGCGCTGTCGGTCGAGCAGCTTGCCTATCGCGCGCCCGGCTCCGATCAGCTCATCCTGCGCGGCGTGTCGTTCTCGGTGCTGCCCGGCGAGATCCTCGGGATCATCGGCCCGTCCGGCGCCGGCAAATCGACGCTCGCGCGGCTGCTGATCGGCGTGATCCAGCCGAGTGCCGGCCATGTCCGACTCGACGGCGTCGACATCCACCGCTGGGACCGCGAGGAACTCGGCGAGCATGTCGGCTACCTGCCGCAGTCGATCGATCTCTTCGGCGGCTCGGTCGCGGCGAACATCGCGCGGCTGCGCGACGCCACGCCCGAGTCGATCGTCGCCGCCGCGACCCTCGCCGGCGTCCATGAGCTGATCCTGCGGCTGCCCAAGGGCTACGAGACCGACATCGGCGAGGCGGGCGCGCGCATCTCCGCCGGCCAGCGGCAGCGCCTCGCGCTCGCCCGCGCCGTGTTCGGACAGCCGAAGATCCTGATCCTCGACGAGCCCAACTCGAACCTCGATGCAGAGGGCGAGGAGGCGCTCGCCGCCGCCCTCAAGACGCTCGCCCGCAACGGCACGACGATCGCCATGGTCACGCACCGGCCGAACCTTCTGCAGATCGCCAGCCGCGTGCTGCTGCTCGCCGACGGCGCCGTCGAGGCGTTCGGCTCGCGGCAGGCCGTGCTCGACATGCTCGAGCAGCGCCGCAGCGCCGCGCAGGCGCGGCGGCCGGCGCCGCTGCGCGCCGCGGTGCCGACCGGACCGGCGGCCGAATAGCCATGACCGCGCCCTCCGTGCCCGCGCCCCGTCCCCAGCTCGTTTCCGGCGAGCTCGCCGCGCCGCTGCCCTGGCAGTCGCGCCTCGACGAGCGTGCGATCCCTGTTCCGGCCGCGCCGGACAGCGCTGGAACGATGCTGTTCGGCTACGTCGTGCTGGTCGTCTTCGTGCTCGGCTTCCTCGGCTGGGCGTCGCTCGCGCCGCTCGCCAGCGCCACGATCGCCAGCGGCATCGTCAAGGCCGAGGGCAATCGCCGGACGATCCAGCATCTCGAGGGCGGCATCGTGCGCGAGATCCTCGCGCGCGACGGCGACGTCGTTCGCGCCGGCCAGGTCCTGGCGCGGCTCGACGATACCCAGAGCGCCGCGGCACAGGATCTCGCGCGTGCCCAGCTCGACACGCTGCTCGCCCTCGAGGCGCGCCTGATCGCGGAGCGCGACGACGTCGACACCGTCGTCGTCCCGCCGGACCTGCTGCGCAGGCAGTCGGATGCGCGGGTCGCCGCCGCGGTCGAGGGGCAGCGCCAGCTCTTCGACACGCGCCGCCGGCAGCGGGTCGGCCAGGTCGCGATCCTCGACCAGCGCATCGCGCAGCTGCGCGCTCAGATCTCGAGCCACGAGGCGCAGGTCACGTCGATGGACGTGCAGTTGCGCTACATCGACGACGAGATCCGCACGGTGCGCGACCTGGTCGCCCGCGGCTACGAGCGGCGTCCGCGGCTGCTCGCGCTGCAGCGCCAGGCCGCGGCGCTGCGCGGCAACGGCGACGAGCAGCGCGGGCAGATCGCGCGCGCCGAGCAGGGGATCGCCGAGGCGCGCATGCAGATCGCGCAGGTGACCCGGACCTTCAGCAACGAGGTCGTGCAGGAGCTGCGCGAGACGCAGGCCAAGATCGGCGAGCTCGAGGAGCGCTTCCGCGCGGCCGCCGACGTGCAGGCGCGTCGCGACGTCCTCGCCCCCGTCGCGGGCTCGATCGTCAACCAGCGGATCTTCACCGTCGGCGGCGTCGTGCGGCCCGGCGAGACGCTGTTCGAGATCCTGCCGCACGACGACGAGCTCGTCATCGAGGCGCAGGTCGCGCCCAACGACATCAACAACGTCGGCATCGGGATGCGCGCGGAGGTGCATTTCTCCGCGTTCAAGCAGCGCAACACGCCGGCGATCTTCGGCGAGGTCGCGACGGTCTCGGCGGACATCCTGCTCAACGAGCGGACCGGCGTCGGATTCTATCGCGCCACCGTCCGCATCCCGGTCGAGGAGCGCCGCCGCCTCGGCCCGCTCGTCATCCAGCCGGGCATGCCTGCCGAGGTCCTGGTCCACAGCGGCTCGCGCACGATGATCCAGTACCTCTGGACCCCGATCCGCGACAGCCTCCGACGCGCGCTGAAGGAGGCGTAATCGCCCGTCGTCGCGGCGGTGCCGGTCGCCGGCTCGACGCCGTGGATCTCGCGCCCGCCATCGCCGCGGCGGCTCAGCGCGTGCCTGCCGGCGCAGGCGCGGGGCGACGCCCGAGTTCTTCGAGGCGCAGGCAGCGCACGGACCGTCCGGGGGAAACCTCCTCCAGCGGCGGCGCCTCGCCGCGGCGGCACACCTCCGCCGCATGCGGGCAGCGCGTCTGGAACGGACAGCCGGGCGGCGGCGCCAGCGGGCTCGGCACGTCGCCTTGCAGGATGATCCGGGCTCGTCGCGCCGCCGGATCGGGTGGCGGCGAGGCCGAGAGGAGCGCCTCGGTGTAGGGATGCAACGGCCGCTCGTAGAGGTCGGCGGCGGGCGCGATCTCCACGATCAGCCCGAGATACATCACCGCGACCCGGTCGCTGACATGCTCCACGACCGACAGGTCGTGCGAGATGAAGAGATAGGTCAGACCGAAGCGGTCCTGCAGGTCCATGAGCAGGTTCAAGACCTGCGCCTGTACCGAGACGTCGAGTGCCGACACCGCCTCGTCGCACACGATGAAGCGCGGCCGCAGCGCCAGCGCGCGCGCGATGCCGATGCGCTGGCGCTGGCCGCCCGAGAACTCGTGCGGGAAGCGCTGCGCGTGCTCCGGCGCGAGGCCGACCAGGGCGAGGAGCTCGGCGACGCGCTCGCGCCGCTCGGCGGCGGTGCCGATGCGATGGATGACGAAGGCCTGCTCCAGGATGTCGCCGACGCGTCGCCGAGGATTGAGCGAGCTGTAGGGATCCTGGAACACGACCTGCATCTCGCGGCGCAGCGACGCCATCGCCGCCTCGGAGAGGCTGCGCACGTCGCGGCCGTCGAAGCGGATCTCCCCCGCGCTGGGCTCCTCGAGCCGCAGCACGGTGCGGCCGAGCGTGGTCTTGCCGCAGCCCGATTCACCGACGAGGCCGAGGGTCTCGCCTTGCATCACGTCGAGGTCGACGCCGCGCACGGCCTGAACCGCGCCGACCTGCCGGTTCAGGATGCCGCCGCGGATCGGGTAGTGCTTCGCCACTCCGCGCAGCGACAGCAGCGGCGTTGGCGCGGTCATGACGCCGGCGCCGGAAGATGGAGCCAGCAGCGTACGCGATGTGCGCGCGCGGGATCGTGGCCGGGCGCCGCCAGCGGCGGCTCGGCTGCACGGCATCGATCATGCGCCTCGGCGCAGCGCCCGACGAACCGGCAGCCGCTTCCGAGTGCGTGCAGGCCCGGCACGGTGCCGGGTATCGCAACCAGGCGCTCGCGTCGTCGCGCGCGGCCGCGCGCGCGCGGAATCGAGCCGAGCAGGCCCTGCGTGTAGGGATGAAGGGGCGTCGCGAACAGCGCCGCGACCGGCGCCTCCTCGACGACGACGCCCGCGTACATGACGGCCACGCGCTGCGCCATCTCGGCGACTACGCCCATGTTGTGCGTGATCAGAACGACCGCCGTGCCCGCCTCCGACTTGAGCCGGTTGATCAGATCGAGGATCTGCGCCTGCACGGTGACGTCGAGCGCCGTCGTCGGCTCGTCGGCGAGCATCAGCTTCGGCCGGCAGGCGAGCGCCATCGCGATCATCACGCGCTGGCGCATGCCCCCGGAGAGCTGATGCGGGTAGCTGCGCGCGCGCTGCTCGGGGGAGGGCAGCCCGACCAGCCCCAGCATCGCTACCGCCTGCACGGCCGCCTCGCGCCGCTCCATCGCCTGATGCTGTCGGATCGCCTCGGCGATCTGGTAGCCGACGGTGAACACCGGGTTGAGGCTCGTCATCGGCTCCTGGAAGATCATCGAGACGGCATTGCCGCGCACGCCCAACATCGCCTCCTCGGGCAGCGCGGCGAGATCGCCGTGGCCGCGCAGCAGCACGCGGCCGGCCACGATGCGGCCGGTGCGCTCGGGCAGCAGGCGCATGATCGACAGCGCCGTGGCGCTCTTGCCGCAGCCGGATTCGCCGACGATGCACAGCGTCTCGCCGTCGGCGAGATCGAAAGACACCCCGTCGACCGCGCGCACCTGGCCCCGCGCGCCATCGAACTCGGTGCGCAGATCCTCGACGCGCAGCAGCGGCTCGGTCATGGGCGAGGCCATGCACTCCTCCCCGGCGACGCCGGACCGGAGGGGCGAGCGAGCGGCGAACCGGCGGGGAGGATGCTGCCGACTCGCGGGGCTGCCATTGCACGTCCGGCCACCCGGCGAGCGGGTGCCGCACCTTCCGGCGCGCCGCGCGGGCCAGGAGGACGCAAGCGAGGCTTCGGCCGCCGCATCGGGATTCAGCTCGCGATGACGCGATCGACCGCCTCGTCGAGAGCCTTCGCGGCCGCGGCGATGCGGGCTTCCTCGGCGCGCAGCCAGCCGCGATCCGCCTCGAGCTCGGCCGCCGCCTCGGCGAGCATGCGATCGATCTCGGCCGGTGCGAGACTGCCGCGCGTGACGCGGGTGCGCACGAAGGCGTCGGCGTCGAGCGCCTCCTGCACGGCCGCATCGCTCAGGCCCAGCGCGCGGCCGATCGTCTGCCGGCCCGCCTCGTCGAGCTCGGCCGCGCCGGCACGCTGCGGCGGCAGCTTGCGCTGCAGGCACAGGCGCACGAGCCGCGCAACGACGTGATGACTCTGCCGGTAGGAAAGGCCCGCATCGCGCACGAGCGCGTCCGCGAGATTGCTCGCCGTGCTCCAGTTGCCGCTCGCGACCTCGCGCATGCGCGCCTCGTGCACGATCAGCGTGTCGACAAGCGCGGTCGCGAGCTCGAGCATCCCGTCGGTGCTCGCCACCGCATCGTCGAGCATCGACAGCTCGCGGATCGCCTGGTCGCCCGAGCCCTCGCCGCGGAACGTCGTCATCGCTTGGGCGAGCCACTGCGTGGCGGCGCCCGACTCCTTCTTGATCGCCTCGAGCGCGGACGGGTTCTTCTTCTGCGGGAAGATGCTGCTGGTCCCGCAGAAGGCGTCGTCCGTCTCGACCAGCCCGAACTCCCAGCTCGACCAGACATGGAAGTCGGTCGCGATGTCGTTGAGCGTCGCCATGACGAAGGAGAGCGCGGCGACGACGTCGGCGGCGTACCACGCCTCGCGCGCGAGCCTGCTGTTCTCAACCAGGCCGGAGAACCCGAGCAGCGCCGCCGTGCGGTCGCGGTCGATCGGCCACGAAGTTCCCGCGAGCCCGACGGCGCCGAGCGGGCTGAGATTGAGGCGCGCGTAGGATTCGACCAGGCGATGGAAGTCCTCGTCGAGGCGGACCGCCATGCTGTGCAGGTAGTGGCCGAGGATCCAGGGCTGGGCGTGCTGCATGTGCGTGTAGCCCGGCATCAGCGTCCTGCGATGCCGGCCCGCGAGCGCCAGCACCGCGGCGCGCAGCCCCAGCAGCCGAGCCATCGCGGGCAGCACGCCGCAGCGCGTGTGCAGCCGGCGCACCGTGGCGCCCTGGTCGATGCGGCTGCGCCCGGTATGCATGCGCCCGCCGACGTCCTCGCCGAGCCGTCGCGCGAGCTCGGCCTCGACCTGAAGCAGGAAGCTGCCGCGCTGCGGATCCGCGTCGAGGCCGCCGCGGCCGCGCGCGCGGATGTCGCGCAGCACGCCGAGGATCGCGGCTCCCTGCGCGCCCGTGAGGATCGATCTCTCGACCAGCATCACCGTGTGCGCGAGATCGACCGCCAGGAAGGCGTCGAAGTGGTCCATCTCGTGGCGCAGGCCGGGTCCCTGCGCGATGCGGACGAACACCTCTGCCGGGCCGCTGGCGAGACGCGCCTCGGTCAGCAGGCCGGACTCCGCGGGAACGCTCGTGCTCATCACCGTCTCCTCAGCTTGCCAGCCGCGCGCAAGCTGCGTCGAGCGCCCGATCGGCGGCGGCCAGGGCCGAGCGCCGCTTCTCGAGCGTCGCGCGCTGCCCGGCGAGCAGGCTGCGTTGCGCGGCGATCGCGGACGCCACCGACTCGGGTGCCGGACCGCCGGCCACGCGGCGCTGCGCGACGTTGAAGCGGGGGTCGAGCGCCGGGGCGAGCTCGGCTTCGGTGAGATCCAGCGCCTTGCCGGTGACGCTCTGCGCGATCTCGTTGACGAGCGACGCGGCGATCGCGTGGCTGCCGGCGAGGCCGCGCTCGTGGGCGGCGCGCGCCAGCGCGCCGACGACCTCGTGCGCCGCGCGGAAGGACAGGCCGCGATCGCGCACCAGCGTGTCGGCCAGCTCGGTCAGCGTGCAGTAGTTGCGCCGCGCGTCGTCGAGCATCGCCTCGGCGCGGAAGCGCAGGCCGCGCAGCACCACGTCGGCCAGCGCCAGCGTGGCCTCGGCCTGGGCGCGCGCCTCTCCGAAGCCAGCGACGCTCTCGTTGCCGACCTCGCGACCGTGCGTGAACGGCGTGGTCTTCTGGGCCGCCAGCGCGGCCATCAGCGCGCCGATCGGATGCGCCGCCTTGGCCTTGAGATGCTCGATCGGGCTCGGGTTCTTCTTCTGCGGCATGATGCTGCTGGTGCCGGCGATCGAATCGTCGATATCGATGAACCCGAACTCGAACGTGTACCAGACGTGGATGTCGTGGGCGAGGCGGCTCACCGTCACGCCGGTCGTCGAGAAGGCGTAGAGCAGGTCGGCGATGTAGTCGCGCGAGCCGACCGCGTCGAGCGAGTTCACCAGCACGCCGTCGAACCCGAGCAGCTCGGCGGTGCGCGCGCGGTCGATCGCGAATCCCGTCGTCGCGAGCCCGCCGGCACCCAGCGGAGAGACGTTGATCCCAGGCCAGGCCTCGAGCAGGCGGCGCGCGTCGCGCTGCAGCGACTGCGCGACGCCCGAGAGGTAGTGGCCGACCGTGATCGGCTGGCCCGGCTGCATATGGGTGTAGCCGGTCATCACCGTCGCGATCTCGCGCTCGGCGACGTCGAGCAGGCGCTGCACGAGGTTCAGCGCCCGCGTTGTGATGTCGAGCGCCGCATCGCGCGCCTTCATCCGCTGCAGCGTGGCGTAGAGGTCGTTCCGGCTGCGGCCCGTGTGGAGCTGTCCGCCGATCTCTGGCCCGAGCTCGGCGCTCAGCGCCGCCTCGACGTTGAAGTACAGGTCCTCCTTGTGGGGATCGAGCTTCATGCCGCCGATGCCGCGCGCGGCCAGTCCGGCCAGCCCGCCGGCGATCGCGGCGACCACCGCGGGCTTGAGGATTCCGCGCTCCGCGAGCATCACGAGATGCGCGCGATTGACGCGATCCATCAGCGGAAACAGCGCCTCCGCGTCGCCGAACAGGCGCGGGCCGATGAGGTAGCGGACGATTTCCTCCGCCGGGGGCGATTTCAGGCGTTCACGCATCGTCTCGGTTCCCTTCTCGCTTCCCGTCCCCTGCCGCACCGGTGCGCGGCGCGGCAGGGAAGGCGCATCGCTTCGTCACTTCGTCACGTTGTCCAGGATCGGCACCTCGTAGCCGAACATCTGGAGGCCCTTGACCGCCGGATTGAGCGCCAGGATCTGCGACTGGTTGAACAGGAAGAGCCATCCCGCATCCTCCTCCCAGAAGATCCGCTGGATCTCGCGGTACTGGTTCATGCGGTCCTCATAGTCCATGTTCGTCGCCGCGCGCGTCATCAGCTCGTCGACACGCTTGTTCGAATAGCCGGTGAGGTTCGAGGGATCGCCGGTCACGGCCTTGCGCTGCAGCCGCCAATGCGCGTTCGGGATCGAGGTGCCGAGCAGCCACATGTGCGCGGCGTTGCTGCCGCGTCCCGTGCCGCCCTGCACGGCACGGTACAGCTCGCGCTGATAGGCGGCCCACTCCCAGACGCGGAACTCGGCCTCGAGCCCGATCTCCTGCAGATAGCCCTGGACCGCCTCGGCCACGGCGCGATCCTTGAGGTACCGGCCGTTGGACGTCCACAGCACGATCTTCTCGCGATAGCCGCCGGGGAAGGCCTCGGCCATCAGCTTCTTCGCAAGCGCCGGATCGTAGGCGAAGGGCTTGAGCGCGATGCGGCCCTGGGTGCCCTCGGGGAAGAGCCCGTCGGGCACCGAGCCGAAGCCGCCGAGGATGTTCTTGACGATCGCCTCGCGATCGATGGCGTGGTTGACCGCCTTGCGCACGCGGACGTCGTTGAACGGCGGGCGTGCATGGTTGAGCTCGAAGAAGATCTGGAAGCTGCTCGGCAGCACCTCGAGCCGGACCCGCGGGTTGCTGCGCAGGCGCTCCGCCGCCTCGGGCGGCACGCCGGTCGCGATGTCGGCATTGCCGGATTCGACCTCGATCACGCGCGCGCCGCCTTCGGGCACCGGGCGGTAGACGAAGGTCTCCATCGCCGGCTTCTTCCCGTAGAAGTCCGGGTTCCGCTCGATCACCACGCGCTCGTTCGGAATCCACTCCTTGAAGCGGAACGGCCCGGTGCCGACGGGATTGCGGCCCATCGCGCGTCCGTGCTTGCGCACGGCCTCGGGGCTGAGGATCGCGGAGTTCGACGTCGCCAGCACCTCGAGCAGCGTCGGCATCGGCGCATCCGTCTCGATCACGACCGTATGGGCGTCGACCGCCGTCACCGCCTTGATGCCGTTGTACTGGGAGCGGTTGGGCGACCCGGTCTGCGGATCCCGGATGCGATCGAGCGTGAACTTCACCGCCTCGGCGTCCAGCGGCGAGCCGTCGTGGAACTTGACGCCGCGTCGGAGCTTGAACGTCCAGCGCACGCCGTCCGGCGCGAGCTCCCAGGACTCCGCGAGGTCGGCCTCGAAGCCGCTGAGCGCGATGTCCTTCCAGCGCAGCAGCTGGCCGAACACGTGCTCGGTGATGATCTGCGACGGCCGGCTGCGCTGGAGCTGCGGGTCCAGCGTGTCGACGTCGGCGCCCTCGACCCAGCGGATCGTCGCGCCGCGTGCCTGGGCGGCGCCCTCGCGCGTGCCGGCCGCGAGCCCCGCCGTGGCGGCCGCGGCTCCCGTCAACATGTCTCGCCTCAGCATTTCTTCCTCCTTCGCAACGGGTGGGACCAGTCTCTCGCCGGCGCCTAACGCGCCGACCGCACGCGCGGATCCACGTAGTCGCGCAGCGCGTCGCCGAGCACGTTGAAGGCCAGGATCACGACGAACAGCGCGAGGCCAGGCGCAAGCACGACATGCGGCGCGGTCAGGATGTGGGCGCGCGACGCGGCGATCATCGCGCCCCATTCGGGCGTCGGCGGCTCGGGCCCGAGGCCGAGGAAGCTGAGGCCCGACGCGATCAGGATCGCCTCGGCGAGCGAGATCGTGCCCTGGACGATCATCAGCGAGGCGGTGTTCGGCAGGATCTCGCGGCCGATCAGGCGCGCGTGCCCGGCGCCGAGCGCGCGCGCCGCCAGCACGAACTCCCGCTGCCTCAGCGACAGCACCGGCGCGCGGAACAGGCGCGCGTCGATCGGTACGGTCGAGATGCCGATGGCGAGAGTCAGCCCCACCATCCCGGGGCCGAAAACGGTGATGAAGATGATCGCGAGCAGGATGCGCGGAAAGGCGAGCATGAAGTCCATCGCGCGCATCGTCGCTTCGGCGATCCGGCCGCCGAAATAGCCGCACAGCGCGCCGATCGCGACGCCGATCGCGAGGCTGATCGCCACCGCCAGCACGGCGACCAGGAGCGACACGCGCGCGCCCCAGACGACGCGCGACAGGAGATCGCGGCCGAGCTCGTCGGTCCCCAGGACATGCGCCGCCGAGGGCGTCTGCAGCGCCCGGCGCAGGACGACGCGCGTGGCCGATTCCCAGCTCGTCACCAGGGGTGCCGCGATCGCGACGGCGATGAAGGCGACGACGATGGCGAGCGCGAGCAGCGCCGCCAGATTGCGCGTCGCCCAGAGCCGCTCGAGAAAGCCGGTCACGGCCGCCCGCTCATCGGTAGGAGATGCGCGGGTCGATCAGGCCGTAGAGCAGATCGACCGCCAGGTTCACCAGCACGATCGCCAGCGCGAAGACGAGGATCGTGCCCTGGACCACGTGGATGTCGCGCTGGCCGATCGCCTCGATCATGTAGCGGCCCATCCCGGGCCAGGCGAAGATCGTCTCGACGATGACCGCGCCGCCGAGCAGCCGGCCGAAATAGATGCCGAGCAGCGTCACCAGAGGGATCGCCGCGTTGACGAGCGCGTGCCGGTACACGACCACGCGCCGCGGCAGCCCCTTGGCGCGTGCCGTCCGCACGTAGTCCTCGCCGAGCACGTCGAGCATGTTCGAGCGCGTGATGCGCGCGAAGCTGGCGACGTAGGGCAGCCCGAGCGTGATCGCCGGCATCACCAGATGCGCGAGGCTGCCGCGGCCGGTCGGCGGCAGCCAGCCGAGCTGGGCCGCGAAGAGCAGCATCAGCAGCAGGCCGAGGAAGAACCCCGGCATCGAGATCCCGAGCACCGAGAAGGTGGTGAAGGCGGTGTCGAGCGCGGTTCCCGGGCGCAGCGCCGAGACGATGCCGGCAGGGACGCCGAGCAGCAGCGCGATCGCCATCGCCGCCGCCGCGAGCTCGGCCGTCGCGGGCAAGGTTCGCGCGATGTCCTCGGCGACCGGCCGCTGGGTGCGGAAGGACGTGCCGAGATCGCCCTGCAGCAGGTTGCCCAGATAGATGAAGTACTGGACGTGCAGCGGCCGATCGAGGCCGTAATTCGTGCGGATCTGGTCGATGTCCTCTTCGGTCGCGTCCGGACCGGCGGCCAGCTGCGCGGGATCGCCGGGAATGGCGTGCAGCACGAGGAAGAGGGCCACCGACACCCCGACGAGCATCGGGATCAGTCCAAGCAGCCGGCGCAGCACATACGCGATCATTTCGCGACCCCTGGACCGCCGGCGCATCCTCTCGAGGACGCGTCCGCCGCCCGTGGCCATTTATGGCTGCGCGACGTCCCGGTCGCAAGCGGCGTTGCCTTCTCAGCCTTGCGCCGCGAGGGGCCTCGATCGGTCCCCGTGGCGACGGGGCGACGACGCGCGGTGCCGCAATCGGCGGATGCACGGTGTGCTGGCATTCCTCGGCGTGTTGCGGTGGTATCGGTCACGACGCGAGCCGTCCTGGGGGAATCGCCTGCGATGACGCCATCGAGCGATGACGACGACCGGGCCATGCCGCACGAAGCGGGCGCGTCTGCATCCTTCATCGCGCGACTGCCGCCGCTCGCCCGCGACAGCTTCGAGTCGTGGCGTCAGGCGCGACGACGATGCGCGCCCGGGCAGCGGCTCCCCGAGCTCGGGGAGTTTGCGCCGCATGGCCTGCCGCGCCAGGTGCTGCCCTGGATCCTGATCCATCGCGAACGCGCCGACGGCGAGTTCGTCTACGGCCTCGCGGGGGAGGAGCTCGTTCGCTTCTTCGGAGCGTATCCGAGCGGCCAGCCGATCCTGGCCTATGCGGACCCCGCCGAGCGCGCGGCGCGGCTCGCGGTGATCCGCAACGCCGTGACCAGCGGGCGCGCCGTTTGGTTCACCGGCTCGCTGCTGTTCGAATACAAGGACGCCATCCCCGTGGGCCGCCTCGGATTGCCGGCGCTTTCCGGGCCCGTCGCTGCGCGCGAGCGCGTGCTGCTGCTCGTCTACTTCATCCTCGGCCCTGCGCCCAAGGACCGGTCGCGCGGCGCGGGTCGCTCCGTGTTCGATCCCGCGAGCGTCGTCTGGTGCGACGACGGCGAAATGCCCGCCGCATGAGCGCCCGCGCCTCGCCGCCGCACGCGCGGGGCTTCCTGCCGGGCGTTGCCGCGCCCCGCGAGGGCGGCGTCGTCACTCGGTGCGGGGTTCGGGCTGCAGACCAGCACTCAGCGCCGCGCGCATGTCGTCGGCGAGCCTCGCGACGCCTTTGACGACGCCGGGCCCGCCGTGACGCCAATGCACGGCGAACGCGCGTCGCAGGACGGCGTCCGGGACGGCGATCTCGCCGATCTGCAGCACGACCTCCGTGCCGCCGTCGATCAGCGCCGCCGAGGACAGCAGGCTTACCGTCGGCCCGAGTTCGCGGATGCCGACGGTGACCACGCGCGAGACATGCCCGATCGCCGTGCCGCTGCGCGTGGACAACGCGGCCGCATCGAGCGTCGGAACGCGCCGAAGCTCGGCACCGGCGAATCAGCCGGATTCCGCGAGAAAGCGCCGCATGCCGGCGTCCGCCGCCGCCTCGCGCTGGGCGACATCCTTCTGGTCCGGGCGCCACTGGGGCGCCCAGAACACCAGCGCAATCGCATTTCGGTCGCAGAGCGGCGCTTGCGGTGACGGCGTCAGCGTCACCGTCGTGCCGGCGCAGCCCGCAACCAGACCGCAAGCAAGGGCATGCGCCAGGCTGCGGCCGGATCGGCTGGCAACGGTCATGCGGCGCAGCGCTCGAGTGGTCGCGATGGTCGCTCGCCGCGCGGCGGCGCCTTCGGGCAAACGGAATCGTGGCGGCATGTTGCCCGGCTCGCGGACAAGGCGGCCGCCGGACGGGCCTTCCTCACCCGACGTCGATCCACCGTCCGGCGCGGAAACTCTCGGCCGCGGCATGCAGCGCGCGCTCCATGCGCAGGCCGTCGTCGAAGTCGATCAGCACCGACGTCTCGCCGGCGATCCGCGCGATCAGCTGGCGGCACTCGATGACCTTCAGCTCGTTGAAGCCGAGGCTGTGGCCGGGGGCCGGTATGAACCGGTCGTAGGGCTTGTGGGCGGGGCCCGCGAGCAGCGTGCGGTAGCCCTGCTGCGCGACCGGGCCCTCGGCGACGTAGAGCTGCGCCTCGTTCATCCGCTCCTGGTCGTAGACGATCGCGCCCTTGCTGCCGAAGATCTGCACCGCGATGCGGCCCTTGCGCCCCCAGGCGGCGCGATTGAGCTGCACGACGGCGCGCACGCCGCCCTCGACGTCGGCCAGCATCGTCGCGGCGTCGTGGTTCTCGACCGCGCGGCGCCCGCCCGCGGCGAGCGGTCGGTCGGCGTAGGGCTTGGCCATGTCCGCGAAGACGCGCCGGACGTGCCCGAACAACGTGAACAGCAGCGACAGCGCATGGACCCCGAAGTCGTCGAGCGCGCCGTAGCCCGAGCTCGCGGCGCTGCGCGGCGTGAAGGGCGTCGCGGCGTCGGCCATGAAGTCCTCGTCCATCTCGATGCGGACATGGTTCACCGTGCCGATCGTGCCGTCGTCGATCGTCGCCTTGATGTGCCGGATCAGCGGGTTCTGAATGTAGTTGTAGCCCAGCACCGCGACCTTGCCCGAAGCGCGCCACGCGGCGTGCATCGCCTCGGCCTCGGCGAGGCTCGGCGCCATCGGCTTCTCGCACCAGACGTGCTTGCCCGCCTTCAGCGCGGCGATCGCCATCTCCGCATGCAGCGCGTTCGGCGTGGTGATGGAGATCACGTCGATGCCGGGATCGGCGACCAGCCTGCGCCAGTCGCCGGTCGCGCGCTCGAAGCCGAGCTCGCGCGCGCGCCTGGCGGCGAGCGCCTCGTCGGCCTCGCCCAGCATCGCGAGGCGCGGGCGCTCGATGTCGCCGAAGACCGGGGCGACGGCGTTCCAGGCCAGCGCATGGCACTTGCCCATGTAGCCGGTCCCGATCAGGCCGATGCGAAGCGCGTTCATGTCGAGGACTCCGTTGACGGGGTGGCGTGGCGCGACACGGTCGTCTCCTCGCCGAGCAGGCCGCGCGGTCGCAGCAGCAGCATCGCGCCGAGCAGCACGCCGATCAGGACGATCTGCAGCGCGGCGGCGCGCGCCTGCTGGTCGGCGGGCACGATCGCGCGCAGGGCGCCGCCCGACAAGGTCCAGACGAGCCAGACGACGACCGCGCCGAGGATCGCCCCGCGATTGTTGCCCGAGCCGCCGACGATCAACATCGTCCATATCTGGAAGGTGAGGATCGGCAGGAAGTCCTCGGGCGCGATGTACCCGACGAAATGCGCGTAGAGGGCGCCGCCCAGCCCCATGATCATGCAGCCGATCACGAAGGACTGCAGCCGGAAGGCGGCGGCCCGCTTGCCCAGCGAGGCGGCGGCGAGCTCGTCCTCGCGGATCGCGCGCAGCACGCGGCCCCAGGGGCTGCGCACGAGCCGCTCCAGGGCCGCGTAGAGCGTGCCGAGGACGGCGAGCGCCAGCGCGAGGTAGAGCGCGTTCCAGGCGAGGCCCTTGCCGGCGAGGGACTCGAAGGGCTTGGGGATGAACTGCAGGCCGAAGGCGCCGCCGGTGATCCCCTGCGCGTTGAGCGCGATCAGCTGCAGCGTCACCGCGATGCCGAAGGTGGTTATCGCGAGATAGTCGTGACGCAGGCGCAGCGCCGCGAGGCCGACGAGCGCCGCGGCGAGCCCCGCGGCGAGCATGGCGCCGAGCCAGCCGACGACGATCGGCAGGCCGAATCCGCCGAGCTGGTCCGGATAGTCGGGCGCGGTGAGGATCGCCGAGGTGTAGGCGCCGATCGCGACGAATCCCGCGACGCCGACGTTGAACAGTCCGGTGAAGCCCCATTGCAGGTTCAGCCCGAGCGCGATCGTCGCGAAGATCGCGGCGAAGACCAGGAAGAACGTGCCATAGGTGACGAGGCCGAGGAGATCAGGCATCGCGCGCCGCGCCTCTCATCGCTCGCTCCGCCCGAACAGCCCGGTGGGACGCGCCAGCAGGATCGCGATGATCACGACGAAGGCCATCGCGGCGCGGTACTCGGCACCGATCAGCGGCACGGCGAGGCTCTCGGCGAGGCCGACGATCAGGCCACCGAGGACGGCGCCGTAGACGCTGCCGATGCCGCCGAGGATCGCGGCGGCGAAGAGCGGCAACAGCAGCTCGAAGCCGAGCTGCGGTCGCAGCTGCCCGGTGAGCCCCGCGAAGACGCCCGCGATGGTCGCGAGCACGGCTCCGAGGATCCACGTCAGGCGGACCACGGCCTCGACGTCGATCCCCGTGACGCGGGCGAGCAGCGGGTTCATCGCGGTCGCGCGCATCGCCTTGCCGAGGGTCGAGCGCGTGAGGAACAGGTGCAGCGCCACGACGGTGACGGCGGCCAGGGCGAGGACGAAGATCTGATCGGGCGTCGCGCGCATCCCGCCCATGACGTCGCGCGGGACGATCCGGATCGCGATCTGGATCTCGCGCGTGTAGTACGCCGGCATCGATCCGTAGGCGAACTGCAGCATGTTGCGCAGCGCCAGGGCGGCGCCGAAGCTCGCGATCACCAGCACGATGGCGTTGCCGTGGCGTCGCAGCCGGCGGAACAGCGCCCAGTCGAGGAGCAGCGCAAGCCCCGCCGTCATGGCGGCGGCGACGACGAGGGCCGCGACCAGGGGCCAGCCGAAGGAGAGCGGCCCGATCGGCTCCATCGCGCCGCCGCCGGCGAGGCCGACGAACCAGGCCAGCGCGGTCAGCGCGAGATAGGCGCCCCAGGTCAGCAGCTCGCCGTGCCCGAAATTGGCGAAGCGCAGGATCGCGTAGGTGAGCGTCACGCCGATCGCGCCGAGCGCGATGACCGATCCCAGGATCAGGCCGTCCGCGACGAGCTGCAGCATCACGCCGCCCCGCGGCCGCCATGGCCGAGATAGAGGGCTGCGACCTGCGGGTCGCCGGCGAGCGCCGCGGCCGGGCCGACCAGCCGCTCCCGGCCCTCGACCAGGATCGCGGCGCGGTCGGCGATCGAGAGCGCCGCCCGCGCATTCTGCTCGACGAGCACGATCGTCACGCCGCCGCGACGGATCTCCTGCAGCTTCTCGAACACCTGGCCGACGAGCTTGGGCGACAGGCCGGCCGACGGCTCGTCGAGCATGAGGACGCGCGGGCCGGTGATCAGCGCACGCGCCACCGCGAGCATCTGGCGCTGTCCCCCGGACAGCGCGCCCGCCGGCAGCCGGCGCTGGCGCGCGAGATCGGGGAACAGCGCGAAGGTCTCCGCGATGCGCGTCCTCTTCGGCACGCGCATCAGCGACGCGGCGAGATCGAGATTGTCCTCGACCGAGAGCCCGGCGAAGACGTTCTCGGTCTGCGGCACGAAGCCCAGCCCCTTGCGAACCATGAGATGCGCCGGCACGGCGGTGATGTCCTCGTCGCCGAGCAGCGCGCGTCCGGCGGTGATCGGTACCAGGCCGGCGATCGCCTTGATCAGCGTCGACTTGCCGGCGCCGTTGGGGCCGAGGATCGCGACGATCTCGCCGGCGGCGACCGCCAGCGACGCGCTCCGGACGATCGGCAGTCCGGGTTCGTAGCCCGCCTCGAGGTCCTCCACGCGCAGGGCCGTGGTCATGCGGCGGCCCCGCCCAGATAGGCCTCGACGACACGCGGATCGCCGCGCACCGCGTCGGGATCGCCCTGCATCAGGAGCCGCCCCTGCGCCATGACCAGGATCGGACGGCAGAGCCGCATCACCAGGTCCATGTTGTGCTCGATCACCAGGAATGTGATGCCCTGGGCGTTCAGCGTCGCGATGCGGTCGACGATCGTGTCGAGCATCCGCGGATTGACCCCGGCGCCGGGCTCGTCGAGCAGGATCATGGTCGGCTCGGCGACCAGGACGCGCGCGAGCTCGACGAGCTTGCGCTGTCCGCCGGAGAGGACGCGCGCGGGCCGCCCCGCGAGCGCGTCGAGGCCGACGAAGGCGAGCCAGTGCATCGCCCGGTCGCGTAGCGCGCGCTCCTCGCGCGCGACCGTGCCGGCCGCGAACCAGTTCGACCAGAACCGCTCGCCGGTCTGGCCGGCGGGGGCGAGCATCACGTTCTCGAGCACGCTCATCTCGGGGAACGGGCGCGGGATCTGGAAGGTGCGCGCGAGGCCACGGCGGAAGATGCGGTCCGGCCCCTCGCCGTCGATGCGTGTGCCCTGGAAGGCGAGCGTCCCGGAGGTCGGGCGATGGAAGCCGGCGAGGCAGTTGAACAGCGTCGTCTTGCCCGCGCCGTTCGGGCCGATCAGGCCGGTGATCGTGCCGCGCCCGATCGCGAAGGAGACGCCGTCGACGGCGCGCACGCCGCCGAACGCCTTCACGAGATCCCGTGCGACCAGCATGTCCGGCGATGGCTCGACGCCCACTCGAGGTTCCCTCGCGCGCGCCGCGCGTCAGCCCGACGCCGCGCCGGCGGCGGGCCCCGGCTGGGGGGCCGGGCCGACGACGTGCACCGTGCGCTGCGGGAAGGGGATCTCGATGCCCTCGCGCTCGAAGGCGAGCTTGATGCGGCGGTTGAAGGCGCGGGTGACGGTCCACTGCTGGATCGGCCGCGTGCGGAACCGCGCCTTGATCATCACCGCGGAGTCGGCGAAGCGATCGATGCCGAGCACCTCGAGGTCGTCGAGGATCTGCGGCCCGATCGCGGCATCCTGGCGCAGCGCCGCGCCCTCTTCGCGAAGGATTTGCGTGACGCGGTCCGTGTCGGCGCCGTAGCCGACGCCGATGTCGAAGACGGCAAAGGCGAAGTCCTTGGTCATGTTGGAGATGGTCTTGAACTCGCTGAAGGGGATGGTGTGCAACGTGCCGTCGAAGGCGCGCAGACGAAGCGCGCGGATCGACATCCACTCGACGACGCCGGACTTCTCGCCGAGCTGCACGACGTCGCCGATGGCGATGCTGTCCTCGATCAGGATCGCGCCGCCCGCGATCACGTCCTTCACCAGGTCCTGGGCGCCGAGGCCGACGGCGATGCCGACGGCGCCGGAAAGCGCGAGCAGCGGCGTGATGTTCACGCCGAGCTCCGAGAGCAGCACCAGCCCGACGAAGGCGACCAGGATGACCGCGATCACGCGCTGGACCATCGGCATGAGCGTGCGCACCCGCGCCATGCGCCGCCATTCGTCCATGTTGCGGCCGAAGGAGCGCAGGAAGTAGCGCTCGAGCGCCAGCGAGGCGATCTCCCACAGCAGCACGGCGACGATCAGCGTCGTCGCGACGGCGATGCCGCCGGTCGCCAGGCGCTGGCCGAACGGCGTGGCGAGCCAGTCGAGCGAGCGCAGGCCCCAGACCTGAAGGATCGCGAGTCCGGCGACTCCGTAGACGGCGAGCGTGGCCAGCGGGCCCAGCGCGGTGAGGTAGCGGTTGGCCCGCGCCTCGAGCCCGGGGAATCGCCGCAGCATCTCGGCGCTGGGCGAGAAGTGGCGCAGCACGAAGCGGCGGCCGAGCCGCAGCACGGCGGTCGCGGCGCCGGCGATCGCCAGCGTCATGATCGACGCGCGGGCGGTGAAGGCGAAGCCGTCGCCGGGCTGCACGATCCAGATCGTGACGAGCAGCGCGACATAGGCGATCGCCACGAGATGCCAGTAGCTCGCGAGCCGCGCGCGCAGCGTCGTCACGCCGTTGGCCGCGCCGTCCGGCTTGCCGGCGAGCAGCGCGGCGACGTCCTGCCGGTTCTGCAGGATGAGCCCGGCGAGGAGGAGGCCGATCACCAGGCCGAGCGACTTGAGCAGCAGCGCATGGCCGCCGCGCGGCAGATCGAGCAGCAGCACGGCCTCGCTGGCGAACCAGCCGTAGACGGCGAGGGTCGCGAGGCGCCGTATCCAGAGCTCGGCATAGCCTGCGGTCTCGTCGCCGATGGCCAGCGGGCGCAGCGCCGGTGCCGCGGGCGACAGCAGCACCGTCGCGGCGAGGCGGATCAGCCGGACGAGCGCGGCGGCATTGATCACCGCGAGGGTGAGCAGCCGGGCGGGGCGCGACGGCTCCGAGATGGTGAGCACGGCGAGGCCCGTGCCCGCGAAGGCGAGGACGGGCAGGAACTGGACGATCGCGTTCAGGCCGGCCGGGCCCATGCGCCGCCAGCGCGGCGTCGAGGGGTCGAGGCGCTGCGCCGTCTCCTCGATCCGGCGTTGGGCGGGCCGCAGCACGCGAAACGCCAGGAACTCGGCCAGCCAGGCGCCGGCGAGGGCGAGTGCCAGCTTGACGGCGATCTCGAGCAGCCGAGCGCGACTGTCGGTGTCCGTCGCCTGGCGGCCGATCCACGCGAAGAGCTTGGGCGTGTCGGTGAGGAAGGCCGCGGCGTCGTAGATCGCCGCGCCGATATCGGCGACGCCCTCGGACAGCGACAGCAGGAAGCGCGTCATCACGCGGTCCGGCAGCACGTCCGCCTCGCGCTTCGCCTGTTGGGCGTCGAGCAGCGTGCGCAGCTGCTTGACCAGCCGCGCGCGCTCGGCGTCGTTCTCCAATGTGCCGATCAGCGCTTCGAGATCGCGGGCGATCGGCGTCGTGTCGGCCGCGGGCCCGGCCGGCGCCGGCACCGGGGCCGGCGCTTGCGCGAATGCCGGCGCGAGCAGCGCGGCGAGCAGCGCAAGGACCAGGGCGAGGGGACGAAGGGCGGGGCGCATCGTCCCATTCTATGCGGCATCCCCGCGCGGGCGGCCATGCCATCGCCGGGATTCCGCCTGCCCCGGCCGCCCGCCGCCGAGCGCCTTGCCATTCGCGGCCCGGCTCCCGACACTGCCCGCCCCGCGACGCGCCCCGTCGCAAGGCAAGACAACAGGAGGGACTTCACCGTGCGCCTCGCCACTTCCATCGCCCTCGTGGCCCTCGCGGCCGCGGCCCAAGGCCTCGCCATCCAGCCGGCCCGCGCGCAGGCGCCGGGATGCACGCACACGATCGGCATGGTCGTGTCGCTCACCGGCCCGGCCGGGCGGTTCGGCCAGGCGGCCGCGAAGTCCGCCGAGCTGGCCTTCAACGATCTCAACGGCGTCGGCGGCGTCGCCGGCTGCCGGCTGGCGATCGACCTGCGCGATGCGCAGAGCCAGGGCACCGTCGCGGTCGACCAGGCGCGCCAGCTCGTCGACCTGCGCAAGGTGCCCGCGATTCTGGGCGGCATCATCTCGTCGGTGTCGATCCCGATCCTCACCTCGGTGACGGCGTCGGCGGGGGTCGTCCAGATCTCGCCGGCCTCGTCGTCGCCGACGCTGACCCGCATCGCGGAGGAGGGGAAGTCGGGCGGCATGTTCTTCCGCACGATCACCTCGGATGCGCTGCAGGGCACCGCGGCCGCGAAATACGCGCTCGACCAGGGGATCCGGAAGCTGGCGATCATCCACGTGAACAATGATTTCGGCGTCAACATGGTCGCCGAGTTCCGCAAGGCCTATGTCGCGCTCGGCGGGCAGATCACCTCGACGACGCCGTACAACCAGGGTGCGGGCAACTACGCGCCGGAGGTGACGAAGGCGATGCAGGGCGATCCGCCGGCGCTGTATCTGGTCGCCTATCCCGGCGACGGGACGACGATCGCGCGGACCTGGATCTCGCAGGGCGGCGCGCAGATCTTCCTCCTCAACGACGGCATGAACAGCGCGGATTTCATCCGCGACGTCGGGCCGCGCTTCCTCGACAACGCCTTCGGCACGTCCTCGGGGACGACGACGACGCCGTCGACCGAGTATTTCGCCAAGGCCTACCCGGCGATGTCTGGCGGCTTCGATGCGGCGGCGCCGGCGGCGGACCGCGCCTATGACGCGGCCGCGATCCTCGGCCTGGCGATCGCACAGGCGGGCAAGGCGGAGTCCGCGGCGATCCGCGACGCGATCCGCAAAGTCACCGGCCCCGAGGGCGAGGTCGTGCACGCGGGACCCGAGGGGTTCCGCAAGGCGCTCGAGGCGATCAAGGCCGGCCGCAAGATCAGTTATGTCGGCGTCATCGGCGCCGTGTCCTTCGACGCCAATGGCGACATCACCGGGCCGTTCCGCAAGTGGCGGATCCAGAACGGCCAGATCACCACCGTGGGCCAGATGAGCGTCGAGGAGGTCAACGAGGTGAAGGCGAAGCTGCCGAAATAGGCCGCCGCACGCGTCCGGCGCCGCGCCTTCCCGGGCGCCGCGCCCGACGCCGCTGCGCATCCAGCGTCGCGCGCCAGGCCTCGCCCGCGTGCATCCCCGGAGACCCGTGACCCGATGACGTCCCCGCGCCGACCCGACCGCATCAGCCTGGCCCCCGGGCTCGAGATCAGCCGCGTCGTCACCGGCCTCTGGCAAGTCGCCGATCAGGAGCGGGGCGGGCGCGATCTCGATCGCGCCGCGGCGGCCGCCGACATGCGGAGCTATGCCGAGGCCGGCTTCGACTCCTTCGACATGGCCGACCACTACGGCACCGCCGAGCTGATCGCCGGGCGGTTCCTGAAGTCCGCGCCGCCGGCCGCCCGGGTCTTCACGAAATGGTGCCCGAAGCCGGGCCCGATGACGCGCGAGGTCGTGCGCCGCGGCATCGAGGAGCGGCTCGACCGCCTCGAGTCGCCGCGCATCGACCTGCTGCAGTTCCACTGGTGGAGCTTCGAGCATCCCGGCTATCTCGACGCGATGAAGGAGCTGTCGGCGCTGCGCGAGGAAGGCGTGATCGGCCAGCTCGGCGTCACCAACTTCGATACCGACCATCTGCGCGTGCTGGTGAAGCACGGCATCCCGGTCGTCTCGAACCAGGTCTGCTTCTCGCTGCTCGACCGGCGCGCGGCGGAGGACATGTCCGGCTTCTGCCTCGCCCACGGCATCCGGCTGCTTGCCTACGGCACGCTGGGCGGCGGCTTCCTGGCCGAGCGCTGGCTCGGCGCGCCGGAGCCCTCGTCGATCGGCGACTGGAGCAAGATGAAGTACAAGCGCTTCATCGACGCGGTCGGCGGCTGGGACGCGGTGCAGCAGGTGCTGGCGACGCTCGCCGAGATCGCGGCGCGCCACGGCGTCTCGATCGCCAATGTCGCGACGCGCTGGGTCCTCGAGCAGCCGGCCGTCGGTGCCGTCATCGTCGGCGCGCGGCTCACCGAGCGCGAGCACCGCGCGGACAACCTGCGCCTGTTCGACTTCGCGCTCGACGGCCGGGACAAGGCCGCGCTGGAGGCGGCCCTGAGCGCCACGACGCGAATTCCCGGCGATTGCGGCGACGAATACCGGCGGCCGCCCTTCCTCACGGCCTCCGGCGATCTCAGCCATCATCTCGAGGCGCTGCCCAAGGTCTACGCGGCGACGGCGATCGATGCGCGACCCGACCGCCTGCGCATCGACACCGGCAGCGTGTGGGAGAAGGCCTGCGGTTATTCGCGCGCCGTGCGCGTGCGCGACCGCATCCTCGTCTGCGGCACCACGGCGACGCACGGCGCCGGCGAGGTCGTCTGTCCCGGCGACGTCGCGGGGCAGACGACCTACATCCTCGACAAGATCGTCGCCAGCGTGACCTCGCTCGGCGGCAGGCGCGAGGACATCGTGCGCACGCGCATCTACATGCGCGATGCGGCGCGGTGGGAGGAGGCTGCGCGCGTGCACGGCCGCTACTTCGCCGACGTGCGCCCCGCCAACACGCTGATCGAGATCGCCGATCTGGTCGGCGACTACGAGATCGAGATCGAGGCCGAGGCCGAGCTGGGATGAGGCGGCGCACCATCGTCATCGCGGCATTGCTGGCCTCCGCGCCGGGCGCGGCGCAGACGCCGCTGCCGCGCATCGGAATGCTGTTCCCGCAGGCCGCCTCCGGCGGCCGGCATCCGGTCGAGGCCGAGCTCGCGGCCCTCGGCTACATCGAAGGGCGCAGCGCCGTCTTCGAGCGGCGCTGGGCGGACGGGCGCTTCGAGCGCATGCCGGCGCTTGCCGAGGAGCTGGTGCGCCTGCGCTGCGACGTCATCATCGCCAGCACGACGGCGTCCGCGCTCGCGCTCAAGCGGGCGACAAGCTCCATCCCCATCGTCGTGCTGTCGAGCGGCGATGCGGTCGGCAGCGGACTGGTCGAGAGCCTTGCGCGCCCCGGTGGAAACGTGACCGGCAACTCCTTCCTCGGCCCCGAGCTCGCCGTGAAGCAGATCGAGCTGGTGCGCGAGCTCGTGCCGGGGATCGGGCGCGCCGCCTTCGTGGCCAATGCCGCGATGCCGCCCGAGCCGATCTTCTTCGGGCAGATGCAGGAGGCGGCCTCGCGCTCCGCGATCGCGATCGAGTTCATCGACACCCGCCGGCCGGAGGAGTTCGAGTCGAGCGTCTCGAAGGTGATCGCCTCGGGCGCGCAGGCCGCGATCTTCGCACCCGGCGGCTACAGCGACCGTGCCGACGATCGCGCCCGCCTGCTGGTCGCGACCGCCGGCCTTCGCATCCCGTCGCTGTTCTTTCGCCGCGAGTTCGTCGATTCGGGGGGGCTGATCTCCTACGGCGCCAGCTTCGCGGTGATGAACCGCCAGGCGGCGGCCTATGTCGACCGCATCCTCAGGGGCGCCAATCCCGCGGGTCTGCCGGTGCTGCAGCCGACCGTGTTCGAGCTGGTCATCAATCTGGGTGCTGCGCGCCGGCTTGGAATCGGAATTCCGCCGCTGCTGCTCGCCCGCGCCGACGAGGTGATCGAATGAGCGACGCCGCCACCTATCGCGTGATCGACATGCACACGGCCGGCGAGCCGGTGCGCATCGTCGTCGAGGGCTATCCCGCGCTCGCGGGCGCGACGATCCTGGACAAGCGCCGCCAGGCGCGCGAGCGCCACGACGTCATCCGCCAGCGCCTGATGCTGGAGCCGCGCGGCCACGCCGAGATGTACGGCGTGATCCCGGTGGCGCCCTCGGCGCCGGGCGCGGATCTCGCGGTGCTGTTCTGCCACCACGAGGGCTACTCGACGATGTGCGGCCACGCGACGATCGCGATGGGGCGCTTCGCCGTCGATCGCGGCCTGGTGCCGGTGACGCGCCCGGTGACGCGCTTCGGCCTGGAATGTCCCTGCGGCGTCGTCCAGGTCTCGGTCGCCATCGGCGCGGACGGCCGGCCCGGCGAGGTGAGCTTCGACTCGGTCCCGGCCTTCGTCCTCGCGCGCGATGCCGAGCTCGACGTGCCGGGTTTCGGCCGCGTGCGCTTCGACATCGGCTACGGCGGCGCCTTCTACGCCATCCTGCCGGCGAGCCGCATCGGCGTGCCGCTGCGCGATGCGCCGATCGAGGCGCCGCTTGCCGCGGGCCGCGCGATCACCGACGCCATCCGCGCCGCGATCACGATCGCGCATCCGACAGAGCCGGATCTCGGCTTCCTCTACGGCACGATCCTGACGGACGACGTCGCGCCGGCCTCCGGCGCGCCGAGCGCCAACATCTGCGTCTTCGGCGACGGCCAGATCGACCGCAGCCCGACGGGCAGCGGCGTCACGGCGCGGCTCGCCGTCGAGCACGCGCGCGGCCGCGTGCGGCCGGGCCAGCGCTGCCTCTTCACCGGCGCGACCGGCCTGCCGTTCTCCGGCGAGATCGTGGCCACGGGCCGGCTCGCGGCCCTCGACACGATCACCGCTCGGGTGGGCGGCCGCGCGCACTACAGCGGTGAGTCGGTGTTCCGCGTCGAGCCGGACGATCCGCTGGCCGACGGCTTCCTGGTCGACCGGTTCCGCGCACCGGCGTGAGCGTCGACCTCCTCGTCTTCGCGCTCGGCCTGGCGACCTCGGTCGTCATCGGGCTCACGAGCATCGGCGGCATGCTCATCGTGCCGGGTCTCGTGTTCGTGCTCGGGTTCGACGTCGCGAACGCGATCCCGGCGACGATGCTCGCCTTCCTGCCGGCCGCCGTCATCGGGCTGGTGATGATCCTGCAGATGGGATCCCTCGACCGCCCGGCGAACACCGCGCTATGGATCGGCGCGATCCCCGGCGCGCTGCTCGGCGCCCTTGCGCTGCCTTATGTCGCCGTCGGCGCGCTCTACTGGCTGATGGTCGTGATCATGGCGGTGAGCGGGCTGCGGGCTCTCGGCCTCGGCCCGCGGGGCTCCGGTGCGGCCGCATTGCCGGGGCGCGGCGAGCTTGCCGCGACGGGCTTCGGCGTCGGCATCGTCTCGGCGCTGACCGGGACCGGCGGTCCCGTGACGCTGGTCCCGATCATGATGCTGCGCGGAGTGACGCCGGCGATCATCGTGCCCCTCGCCCAGGCGATCACGATCCCGATCACCGGGCTCGCGAGCCTCGGCTACTGGACGCGCGGCAGCGTCGAGCCGCGGCTCACGCTCGTGCTCGCGGCCGGATGCACGGTCGGCATCGTGCTCGGCATCCGCGCGAAGCGGCATGTCCCGGCGGCGCAGGTCACGCGCCTGATCGCGATCGTGCTGGTCGCGAGCGCGGCGTTGCTCGCGGCGCGGCTCCTGCTCGGCTGAGCGGCGGCGGGGCGCTAGCCGCTGCGCCGCTCGATCTCGGCCATGTCGGCGTCGGAGAAGCCGAAGTGGTGGCCGATCTCGTGGATCAGCACGTGGCGGATCAGGACCCGCAGCTCGACGCCGGTCTCGACCCATTCGTCGAGCAGCGGCCGGCGATAGAGGAAGATGCGGTCGTGGTCGTGGGCGACATGGCCCGAGCCCTTGTCCGGCTCCGCCGTGCCGCTGTAGAGGCCCGAGAGGTCCCACGGGCTCTCGAGGCCGAGCTCGTCGGCGACCTCGTCGTCGCAGAAATCCTCGATCATCACGGGAACGTCGCGCACCATCGCGCGGACGGGCTCCGGCAGCCGGTCGCGCTCCTCCAGCGCGATGGCCTCGAGGTCGGCGAGCGAGGGCGGCGTCGTGTATTCGGAGCGGATCATGGCCGGAGTGTCGCGAAAACGCCGGGCGGCGTCGACCCGCGCCGCGCGTCCCGCCCGACGCCTTGTCGCGGCGGCCTTCCGCGCCAGCTTGGGGCGATCAGGAGGACCCATGGTCACCAAACTCGATCCTGCCGCGCGCGCCGCGGCGCTCGCCGGCCTCGCCGCATGGCGCGACGTGCCGGGCCGCGACGCGATCGCCCGATCGTTCCGCTTCGCGGACTTCAATGCCGCCTTCGGCTTCATGACGCGCGTGGCGCTGATGGCCGAGCGGATGGATCACCACCCCGAATGGTCGAACGTCTACGACCGCGTCGAGATCACGCTGTCGACCCACGATGCCGGCGGGGTGAGCGCACGCGACGTGACGCTCGCCCGCTTCATCGATTCGCTGGTCTGAGCCTCACGCGGCCGCGGGCGCCGGGCGCGCCGGGGTGCGTCCGGCGCTGCTGATCACGAGGGCCAGCACCGCCGCGACGAGGCACGCGAAGCCCGAGATCATGAAGGCCTGCAGGTAGGTCTCGAGCGCGGTCCGCAGGAAGCCGGCGCCGAAGGCCGCCAGCGCGCCGCCGATCTGGTGGATCGCGAGCAGCCAGCCGAAGATCACCGGCGCCTTCTGCTTGCCGAAGCTGTCGTTGGCGAGGCGCACGGTCGGCGGCACGGTCGCGATCCAGTCGAGGCCGTAGAACACCGCGAAGATCGTCAGGCTCATGGTGTCGAAGCTGGTGAACGGCAGGCAGAGCAGCGAGATCCCGCGCAGCCCGTAGTACCAGAACAGCAGCCAGCGCGAGTCGTAGCGGTCGGTGAACCAGCCCGACAGCGTCGTGCCGATGACGTTGAAGACGCCGATGAAGGCGAGCAGCCCCGCGCCGCGGGTCTCGGGGATGCCGTTGTCGAAGCAATAGGCGATGAAGTGGGTCGCCACGAGCCCGCTGGTCGACAGGCCGCAGACGAAGAAGGTGCCGGCGATCAGCCAGAAGTCCCGGGAGTGGCGCACCTCGACGAGGATGTTCACCGCCGCGAGGAGCGGGTTGGCCGTGCTCGCCGCAGGCGCGGGCTCGACCCGCGCGCCGCCGAGGGGCGCCAGCCCCATGTCGGCCGGGTGCTCGCGCAGCAGCAGCGTGGCGACGGCGATGACGGCGGCGCAGATCGTCACGGCCCAGACCACCGGATGCCAGCCGCCGGTCTCGGCGAGATAGGCGAGCGAGGGCAGGAAGACCAGCTGCCCCGCGGCCATCGACGCGGTGAGGATGCCGATGACGAGGCCGCGATGGGCGATGAACCAGCGATTGACGATGGCCGTGCCGAGCGGCAGCGCGGCCGTTCCTGCGCCCATCCCGACCATCACGCCCCAGGTCAGCATCAGCTGCCACCACTGGGTCATGAACAGGCTCGCGAAGGTGGCCGAGGCGAGCAGCACCATCGCGCCGAACAGCACGCGACGGATCCCGTAGTTCTGGGTCAGCGCCGCCGCGAACGGTCCCGTGAAGCCGTAGAGGAAGATCGACAGGGCGGCGGCCGCGGAGATCGACGCGCGGCTCCAGCCGAACTCCTTCTCAAGCGGCAGGATCAGCACGCCCGATGCCGCGCGCACGCCCGCCGCGACGAGCAGCAGGAAGAACGCGATCGCCGCGACGACCCAGGCGTAGTGGAGACGCGGGGCTGCGGGGCTGGACGAGGACATCGGCGGGAACCTGTTGCGTGGGATGGAGACTCGCGCACCGGGCGCGACGGAAGCCGGCGGACGATATCCGCGGGCCCGGACCACGCCTATGGCTGAGCCCCGCGCGGCGCGCATTGCTTCAATGCGACGCCGATCGCGGCCGCGCGCGGGGCCGGATCGGCGCGCCGTCGCCGGCGGGCGCCGATCACCGCAGGCGCCGAAGCTCCGCCCGGATCGATGCCGCGCCGGCCGGGCGTAGGGTTAACGCGGGTCCGAGGCCATGCTTGGCGCCGCCGCCGTGTTTCGCGTCGGGGCCGTGCTTCGCGCCGGGATGGACCCCGATCGTCGCGCTGCCGTGACGGCCGAGCCGCCGGAGCGGCAATCGAGCGACATCCACGCCGCCGGCGAGGCGCCGGCGCGCGCCCGGCGCGCCGAACGCCAGCTGCTCGGCGCCTTTGTCGCTGCGCGCCCGTTCCTGATCCCGCAGATCCTCGTGCCCATCCGATGACGCGGTGCGCGGCGGCCGCCTGGCCCGACGTCCGCCGCCGCCCGCCTACTTGGGCCCCATCCGGATCGCGCCGTCGAGCCGGATGGTCTCGCCGTTGAGCATCGGGCTCTCGCAGATGTGCCGCACGAGCGCGCCGTACTCCTCGGGCCGGCCCAGGCGCGGCGGGAAGGGCACCTGCGCGGCCAGGCTCTTGCGGAACTCCTCGGAGATCGTCGCGAGCATCGGGGTCTCGAAGGTGCCCGGCGCGATGGTCATCACGCGGATGCCGAAGCGCGCGAGCTCGCGCGCGGCCGGCAGGGTCAGCGCGATCACGCCGCCCTTGGACGAGGCATAGGCGGCCTGGCCGATCTGGCCCTCGAAGCCCGCGACCGAGGCCGTGTTCACGATCACGCCGCGCTCGCCGTCGGCCATCGGCTCGAGCGCCTGCATCGCCGCCGCCGCGAGCCGCAGCATGTTGAACGTGCCGACCAGGTTGATCTCGATGACCTTGCGGTAGAGATCGAGCGGGTGCGGGCCGTCGCGACCGACGATGCGCGCCGAGGGACCGATCCCGGCGCAATTGACGAGGATGCGCGGGGCGCCGAGCGCCGCGGTCACGGCCTGCAGCGCGGCGACGGCGCTCGCCTCGCTGGCGACATCGCAGCGCACCGCAAGGCCGCCGGTCTCCCGCGCGACCGCCTCGGCGCCGGCCGTGTTGACGTCGAGCAGGGCGACCCGGGCGCCGGCCTTCGCCAGAACGCGCGCGGCGCCTGCGCCGAGCCCCGAGCCGCCGCCGGTGATCGCGACGACCTGTCCGTTGAGATCCATGGGCGTGCTCCTCCTGCGGAAATCCATGTCGCGCCGCTGCCGGCGGCGCGCGCGGTGATCGCGCCGGCGACGTCGGCGACGTCGCCGGTCCCGGCATGGCACGTCGCGGGCGCCGGGTTGCGGCGTCCGATCCGGCATCGGCGCGTCGACGAGGCCGGGCTTCTAGCGGCGCTCGGCATGCGCGTCCGCTCCTCCGGCAGCCTGCGCTGCGGCGATCCTCGCCGCCTGCCGCTCGCGCGCGAGCTGCGCCTCGCGGCGCGCGATGTAGACCGAGGAGGCGGCGATGATCGCGCCGCCGATCCAGGTCCAGATGTCCGGCGTCTCGGCGAATGCGATCCAGGCGACCAGCGCCGCGAGCGGCAGCCGGATGAAGTCGAGCGATACCGCGAGCGAGGCGTCGAGGTACTTGAACGCCCGCGTCGAGGCCTGGTGGCCGAGCGTGGCGAGCAGGCCGAGGACGAACAGCCAGATCCAGGTCGTTGCGTCCGGCCACTCCCAGACCGGCAGCGCGATCAGCAGCGCGAACGGCGTCGTCAGCAGCGTCATGTAGGTCACGATCGTGTTGGGATCCTCGGTGCGGGTGAGCTGCTTGACCACGACCGACGTGATCGCCCCGGTCAGCGACGAGCCGAGGACGAGGAGATGCGCGAAGGTGACGCTCTCGATCCCCGGACGCAGGATCACCATCGCGCCCAGGAAGCCGATGATCGTGGCGGTCCAGCGCCGGACGCGCACGACCTCGCCCAGGATCAGAACGGCCAGGACGGTGGAGAACAGCGGCTGGGTGAAGCCGAGCGCGATCGCCTCGGCCAACGGCAGGGTCACCAGCGCCGTGAACCAGCACAGCATGGAGATGAAGGCGAGCAGCGAGCGGCCGGCATACATGCCGAAATGCGAGGTCCGCAGCGCCGCGAATCCGACCCGCGCGATCCACGGGAACATCCAGACCAGCGCCAGCGCGTTGCGGAAGAAGATCAGCTCCTGCGGCGGCATGAGGCGGGTGAGGTAGCGCACCGTGGCGCCCATCCCGGCGAAGGCGACGCAGCCGAAGAGCATCCAGAGCACGCCGCGCAGCGTCGGCGACGGGTTTCGCCAGTCCCGGCGCGCCGGCTTCTCGTCCTGAGTCATCGGGCCGGAGCTTCCCCCCTTCCGGTGCCCAAGGCCAGGGCCGGCTGGCGGCGTGCGCATCCGGACGGCGGTGAGCCCGGGATCTCTTCCCGCTGGCGGTGCCGCTGGGCCATCATGCAGCGCGATTCGAAGGGCCTCGTCATCGGGCCCGCCCGCGACTGAACCCGTGAAGGTCCCCGCCCATGAACGCAGAACCGGCCCCGCTCTGGACGCCGTCGGCCGAGCGCCGCGCGGCGTCGAACCTGGCGCTCTTCGCCCGCGAGGCCGGCGGCCGGCATGGCCGCGCCTTCGCCGACTACGATCAGCTCTGGCGCTGGTCGACCGAGAACAGCGAGGCGTTCTGGCGGGCGGTCTGGGAGTTCGGCGGCGTGATCGGCGACGGCCCGGGGGCGCGGGGGCTCGTCGATCCTGGCCGGATGCCGGGCGCGCGATTCTTCCCCGACGCGCGACTCAACTTCGCGCGCAACCTGCTGCGCCGGAACGACGACACGCCGGCGCTGATCTTCTGGGGCGAGGACAAGGTCCGCCGCACGATGAGCTGGCGCGAGCTCGTCGCCGCGGTGGGACGGCTGCAGCACGCGCTCAAGGCGGTCGGCGTGGGCGTCGGCGACCGCGTCGCCGCCCAGATGCCGAACATGCCGGAAGCGATCATAGGCATGCTTGCGACCGCGAGCCTCGGGGCGACGTGGTCGTCCTGCTCGCCAGATTTCGGCGTGCAGGGCGTGCTCGACCGCTTCGGCCAGATCGAGCCGAAGGTGCTGATCGGCGTCGACGGCTACCACTACGGCGGCAAGACGCATGACTGCCTCGCCAAGCTGCGGGCCGTGCGCCCGCAGCTGCCGAGCGTCAAGCAAGTCGTCGTCGTCGGCTACGCGGATCCGAAGCCGGATCTCGCGGGGATCGCCGACGGCGTGCGCTACGACGAGTTCGTCGCGGGCAAGCCCGAGACGCCCGAATTCGTCGCGCTTCCCTTCGACCACCCGCTCTACATCCTCTACTCCTCCGGGACGACGGGCGTGCCCAAGTGCATCGTGCACGGCGCCGGCGGCACGCTGCTGCAGCACATCAAGGAGCTGAAGCTGCATTGCGACGTGAAGCCGGGGGACCGCGTCTTCTACTTCACCACCTGCTCCTGGATGATGTGGAACTGGCTCGTCTCGGCCCTGGCCTGCGAGGCGACGGTCTGCCTCTACGACGGCTCGCCGTTCCATCCCGACGGCAACGTGCTCTACGATTTCGCCGATGCGGCGGGTTTCACGCTGTTCGGCACCTCGGCGAAGTACATCGACGCCTGTGCCAAGGCCGGCGTCGAGCCGATGCGCACCCATTCGCTGAAGACCGTGCGCGCGATCACTTCGACGGGCTCGCCCCTGGTCGCCGAGTCGTTCGACTACGTCTACGAGAAGATCAAGAAGGACGTGCACCTCGCCTCGATCTCGGGGGGCACCGACATCGTGTCCTGCTTCGTGCTCGGCGTGCCGACGGAGCCGGTCTATCGCGGCGAGATCCAGGCGCGCGGCCTCGGCATGGCGGTCGACGTGTTCGACGAGAACGCGCGCTCGGCGACGGGGGCCAAGGGCGAACTCGTCTGCACCCGGCCCTTCCCGTCGATGCCGGTCGGCTTCTGGAACGATCCCGACGGGAAGAAGTACCGGGCCGCGTATTTCGAGCGCTTCGCCAACGTCTGGACCCACGGCGACTGGACCGAGATCACGCCCCGCGGCGGCGTGATCATCTACGGCCGTTCCGACGCGGTCCTGAACCCCGGCGGCGTTCGCATCGGCACGGCGGAGATCTACCGCCAGGTCGAGCAGGTGCCTGAAGTTCTGGAGTCGATCGTCATCGGTCAGGACTGGGATCGCGACGTGCGCGTCGTCCTGTTCGTCAAGCTGCGCGAGGGCGTCGCGCTCGATGCGGCGATCGAGAAGAAGATCAAGGATCAGATCCGCAGGAACACCACCCCGCGCCACGTGCCGGCGAAGATCATCCAGATTACGGACATCCCGCGGACCAAGTCCGGCAAGATCACCGAGCTCGCCGTCCGCGACGTCGTCCATGGCCGCGCGGTGAAGAACAAGGAGGCGCTCGCCAATCCCGAGGCCCTCGAGCTTTATCGCGACCTGCCGCAGCTCAAGGCATGAGCGGCGGGGCCGCGATCGCGCCCGGCGCGACCGCGGCCCCGCCGTGCGCGCGTTCGATCGTCCCGGGGGTCGGGGCCTGCGCGGGCTGCGCTCACCAACGGCGGTAGCGCGGCGGGTAACCGTAATAGGGCGGCGGGGGCGGCGCCCAGTAACCGGGGCCGTAGTAGGGGCGCCCGTAGCCGCGATGATGGTGATGATGGCGGGGCCCGTCGGACACGCCTACCCCGACCACGACGCCTTCGGTCGCGATGCAGCCGGAGAGCGCGAACAACGCAGCGGCCAGGGCGACGAATTTCATGGACGAGCCTCCTTCGGTGCTCGAACAGAAGAACGCCCGACGGCAGGGGAAAATTCACCGATCCCACGACGGTCACGGCGGCCGCGATTGCGGCGTCAGCGCCCGGGCGCGCGCCCGAGCTCCGCGAGGATCTCGCGGGCGCGGTCCGGGTAGTCGGTGATGACGCCGTCGACACCCAGTGCAATCACCGCGCGAAGATCTTCGGCCTGGTTCACCGTCCAGGGCACGACCGTGAGGCCGAGCGACTTCGCCTCGGCGACGGCTGCCGGCGTGAGGTCGCGGAAAAAGGGCGACCAGTGCGCCCCGCCGGCAGCCCGGACCAGCCGCGGCGTGGAGCCGCCGTGCTCGGCGATGTCGAGTCCGGTCCAGGGACTCGTTCCCTTGCCCCGGTAGACGGTCTCGCCGCGTCCGCGCTCGATGGTCAGGTGGACGCGCGCGATCTCCGGCGCCTCGCGCGCTGCGACCGCGAGCGTTCGCCAGTCGAAGGACTGGATCGAGCTGCGCGACGCGATCCCGAGGGCCCGGATCTCGGCGATCAGCGCGCGCGCGAACCGCTCCGGGTCGAGCGTCTCGGCGGGCGCCAGCGGCGAGGACTTCGTCTCGATGTTGAAGCGCGTCGTCGGCAGCCCCTGGCGCGCGGCGAGCTCGACCACCTCGCGCAGCGTCGGCATCGGCGTGCCCGGCGCTGCGATCTGCGTCGCGAAGGTCTTCGCGTAGGCGGTGTCCGGGCGGATCGCGCCGACGTCGAAGCGTCGCAGCTCCGACAGCGTCAGGCCGTTCACGGTCGGCCCCGGATCGCCGATCCAGGCGCCATCGGCCCCGCGGGTGATCTCGGGATTGAGACGCCGGTCGTGCGTGACGATCACGTGCCCGTCCGCGGTGATGCCGATGTCGAGCTCGAGCGTCGTGACGCCGATCGCGAGCGCGCGGGCGAAGGCGGGCAGCGTGTTCTCCGGCGCGAGGCCTCGGGCGCCGCGATGGCCCTGGAGGTCGAAGCCCGCCGCGGTCCCGGCGAGCGAGGCCAGGGCGGCGACCAGGGCGAGGCGACGGCGCATGCGGGACTCCCGGGATCGAGGGCGCGGACAGGATAGCGGGTCGCTTGCTACGCTGGCGCGACGTTGATGGGAGGACATCATGAAGCTCGCGATGACGCTCGCGCTTGCCGCCGGCCTCGCCGCCGGTCCCGTGTTGGCGCAGGACGCCCCGCGTCGCGGCGGCACGCTGATCTACGCGGTCAATTCCGAGCCGCCCAACTACGACTGCCAGACGACGACGACCTTCGTGATGATGCAGACCGTCGGGCCGCACTACTCGCGGCTGCTGAAATTCGACGCCGAGAGATATCCGGAGATCACCGGCGATGCGGCGCAGTCCTGGAGCGTCGCGCCCGACAAGCTGAGCTACACGTTCAAGCTGAAGCCCGGCCTTCGCTTCCACGACGGGACGCCGCTCACCTCGGCGGACGTGAAGGCGACGTACGACCGCATTCGCAAGCCGCCGGAGGGCATCGTCTCGGTGCGCATGGCGCGCTACGAGGACATCGAGGCGATCGAGACGCCGGATCCCCTCACGGTCGTGTTCCGGCTCAAGCAGCCCGATGCGACGATGCTCCTGAACTTCGCCAGTCCGTGGAACTGCCTCTACAGCGCCGCCAAGCTGGCGCAGGATCCGCGCTTCCCGGAGAAGAACATCCTGGGCTCCGGGCCCTTCAGGTTCGTCGAGCATGTGCGCGGATCGCACTGGGTCGGCGCCCGCTCGGACACCTACCACGAGCCGGGCAAACCCTACCTGGACGGCTTCCGCGCCCAGTTCATGAGCGGCTCCGCAATGATCAACGCGCTGCAGGGCGGGCAGATCATGGCCGAGTTCCGCGGCATCAGCCCGGCCGAGCGCGACCGGCTGAAGACGGCGTTGGGCGACCGGATCACGGTCACCGAGGCGCCGTGGCTGTGCAAGTTCGACATCTTCTTCAACCACCGCAAACCGCCCTATGACGATCCGCGGGTGCGCAAGGCGCTGACGCTGGCGATCGACCGCTGGGGCGGCGCGCGCAACCTCTCGCGGGTCGCCTTCGTCAAGGAGGTCGGCGGACCGATCCGTCCCGGCCACCCCCTGGCGATTCCGCCGGCTGAGCTCGAGAAGTTCCCGGGTTACGGTCGCGACATGGCGGCGGCGCGCGCCGAGGCCCGCGCCCTGCTCAAGGAGGCGGGCCAGGAGAACCTCAAGTTCCGCATGGTGACGCGCGACGTGCCGATGCCCTATCAGCCGGTCGCGGTCTTCCTCATCGACCAATGGCGCCAGATCGGCGTGACGGTCGAGAACGGCCCGCTCGGCGTCGCGCAGCAGAAGGCCTCTTATCTGGGCGGCAATTTCGAGGTCGGCCTCGACTCGAACTGCTACGACGTCGACGAGCCCGATCCGCAGCTCGCGCTCTACATCAGCCACGACAAGTCGCCGGTGAACTTCTCGCTCTACACCGACCGCGACCTCGACGCGCTGTACGAGCGCCAGAAGCGCGCGTCGAGCGACGCCGACCAGATCGCCGCGGTGCGGGCCTTCGAGTCGCGGCTGCTCGGCAACGTGATGACGGCGCCGGTGGTGTGGTGGCAGCGCATCGTCGCGCATTCCTCGGCGGTGCGGGGCTGGCGGATCCTGCCCAGCCACTACCTCAACCAGGAGCTGGCGGACGTCTGGCTGGCCAACTGACCGCTGCGCGCCCGCGCCGCGTCGCCCGGGCGGCGACGATCAGCGCGCGGGCGCGATCGCGTCGCCGGCGAGCCAGGGCCGCGCGGCGACGGCCTGGCGGACGTAGTAGTCCCAGCGCAGTGCCAGCACCTTGGGCGACAGCAGGAAGCGCGTCGCTTCCGAAGCCGTCGTCGCGTCGACGGTCTGCAGCGGCCGGCCCGCGGCCGCGGCCATCGCCCTGAGCTGCACGCGGCACGCGGCCGCGAGCATGATCGTCGCGTGCACCGCCTCCCGGATCGACGCGCCGACGACGAGCGTTCCGTGATTGCCGAGCAGCAGCGCGCGGCGCGGACCGAGCGCGACTGCAAGGGCGCGCCCGCTCTCAGCGGTCTCGACGATGCCGCCGTAGTCGACATGGGTCGCGACGGCGCCCGCGAACATCAGGGCGCTCTGGTAGAGCGGCTGGAGCTCGGCGCCGGTGGCGGTCAGCGCCACCGCGTCGAGGTCGTGGGTGTGGACGACGCAGGCGACGTCCGGCCGCGCGCGGTAGATGGCTCCGTGGATCGACAGCGACGGGCTGATCCGATCGCGGCCGGTGATCAGCTTCAGATCCAGATCGGCATGGTGGAGGTCCTCGGCGCGGACCTCGTCGAAGCCCTGGCCGTAGCCGTGGCACCAGAAGCTGCCGGCGCCCGGATGCCGCGCGGTGAGGTGCCCCGCGATGCCGCTGTTCTGGCCGTTGAGGTCGAGGATGTGGAAGGCGAGCAGCAGCTCGCGTCGCAGCGTCGTGTCGTCCATGGCGGGGGCTGTCCTGTGGTGGCGGTCGACTCATAGCAGGTGCCGGCGCGTGCGGCCCGCCGCCCGGCGGGAACCGGCGCCGGCGCCACGTCCCCTTCGTGAGCGCCGCCCGCGGCGGGGCGTCGCGGCGCTCCGTGTCCGCGCGACATTGACCGTGCCGGCTCGGAACCGTCACGCTGGCCGGCGATCAACGATCGGAGGGCCGCGATGGAACTCGAGTATTTCCGCCAGCTCGCGCGCTACAACCAATGGGCCAACCGGCGGCTCTACGCGGCCTGCGCGCGGCTGCCGGAGCGCGCCTATCTTCAGCCGCGGCCGTCCTTCTTCGGATCGATCCACGCGACGCTGAACCACATCCTCGTCGGCGACCGCATCTGGATGGGGCGCTTCACCGGCCACGAGTCCGGCATCCGCGCGCTCGACCAGATCCTCTATCCGGAGTTCGCCGGCCTCCAGGTCGCGCGCCAGGCCGAGGATGCGCAGATCATCAACTTCGTCGACGCGCTCGACCTGCCGACATTGAATTCGACGCTGCGCTACAAGCGGCTGACCGAGCCGCGCGACAGCATGGCGACGCCGCTGCGCCTGACGCTCGGCCACTTCTTCAACCACCAGACCCACCACCGCGGGCAGGTCCACGGACTTCTCTCGCAGACCGACGTGCCGCCGCCGCCGCTCGACCTGCTCCTGTGGATCCGCGAGGCGACGCCCGCGGCGTGACGATCGCGGACGCCTCGGCGCTCAGCCAGTCGCGGAAGGCGATGATCTTGGCGCGGCCGGCGAAGGGCTGCGGGTAGACGAACCAGTAGGCCTTGCCGGTCGAGACGCAGATGTCGAAGGGCTGCGCGAGGCGCCCGCTCGCGATCTGATCCGCGGCCAGGATCGGATCGGACAGCGCGATGCCGATCCCGTTCGCCGCGGCCTCGAGGCAGATGCGGGTGGAGTCGAAGCTGGGGCCGCGCGTCACCGCGAGCTTCTCGAGCCCGGCCGCGGCCAACCAGATCGGCCATTCCGGGAAGGGCTCGGTGTCGAGCAGCGGGAAGCCGGCGACATCCGCGGGCCGCTTCAGCCGGCGTGCGATGGCCGGGCTCGCGAGCGGCGTGAGCCGGTCGTCGAACAGCTTGTGCCGCGCGAGGCCGGGCCACGGCCCGACGCCGTGGCGCAGCGCGCCGTCGAACTCCTCGCGCGTGAAGTCGATGATCTTCTGCGCGGTCGACACGCGCACGTCGATCTCCGGATGCAGCGCCTGGAATCGGGGCAGCCGCGGCACCAGCCAGGACATCGCCACGGTCGTGAGCGTGGAGAGCGTGAGCACCGCGCGGCCGGGCGACTGCGTCACCCGCTCGACGGCGGCGGCGAGACGGTCGAAGCCGTCGCGCAGGCTCGGCGCCAGGGCATGGCCCTCCTCGGTCAGGCGGATCTCGCGCGTCAGGCGGCGGAACAGCTTGACGCCGAGCTCGGACTCCAGCGCCTTGATCTGATGGCTGATCGCCGCCGGCGTGACGTGCAGTTCCGCGGCCGCCGCCTTGAACGAAAGATGCCGGGCGGCGGCCTCGAAGGCGCGCAGCGCGTGCAGGGGCGGGAGGCGCCGCATGGATGAACTCCCCTAATGCGTCCGGCGAGGAAACGTCGTTTGTCGGGGCTGAAATCTAGCGGAATGATGCGCCCAATCCAGGCCGCTTCCACGGCCGATAACTGAGGAGAATTGAACCATGACCAGCTGCATGACGACGGCGGGACCGGCGGTCCCCGTCTGCGCGCCCGCAACGGCGCCCGGTCTCTTCCACGGCGTTCTGGCGACCGTGCTGCTGTGGCTCACCCTCGCGCGGTCGCGCCGCGACCTGGCGTCGCTCGACGACCGGGCGCTGCAGGACATCGGCATCGATCGCGCCACCGCCTACGAGGAGTCCCAGAAGCCCTTCTGGCGGGCATTCTGAGCCCATGTACAGGCTCTACTGGCGCGAGAATACCGGGGCTTTCGCCGTCGACGTCGCCCTGTCGCTGGCGAAGGCCCCGGCGACGCGCATCCACGTCGACACGAAGAGCGGCGAGAACCGCACGCCCCGATTCCTTGCGCTCAATCCGCTGGGACAGGTCCCGACCCTGGAGCTGCCGGACGGAACGGTGATGACGGAATCCGCCGCGATGCTGCTGCTGGTCGCGGAGCGGTTTCCCGCCGCCGCTCTCGCGCCGACGCCGGCGGACCCGGCGCGCGGGCAGTTCCTGCGCCTGCTCCTCCTGCTCGCCGTGCCGGTCTACGAGACCGAGCTCCACGTCTCGTATCCGGCGCGCTACACCGCCGATGCGGCCGGGGCCGACGGGGTGCTGCGCGCGGCGCGTGCGCGCCAGGATCAGCTGTTCGCGCTCCTCGCGGCCGAACTCGGCGACAAGCCCTTCCTGCTCGGCGACCGGGCGGGCATCATCGACGCCTATTTCGCGATGCTGGCCAAATGGTACGGCGGCGATGCCGGGCGCGCGGCCCTGGAGGCGCATCGCGCGCGGCTGCGGACGGATCGGGTCGTCGACGAGGTCTGGCGCCGGTACTTCCCCGACGCGACGTGAGCGCGCGGCTCAGGCCGGCCGGCGCAGCATCAGCTTGCCCAGCGCGTGCAGGTTCGCGAAGAGCTGCTGGAACTGCTGCAGGAATGCGGCCTCGGTGAGCTTCGGGTCGCGCGCCGCGAGGTCGGCATGGATCTCGCGCAGGCTGCGCCGCCCGTCGATGCGCGCGAGGAGTGCCCCGGTCAGGCGCGGAACGGGCATGCGGAAGGGCAGGCCGTCGACCGTCGCGGTGACGACGCCGTTGCCGCCGATGCTCCGCGCGAGCTGCGCGAGCTCGACATTGGCCGGCACGGGCACGAGATCGAGCGAGTCGGCCGCGGGCGGCGCGACGGCATTGCCGGACCTCACCACGTAGAAGGCGTGGCTCTTGATGTTGCCGGCCAGGTTCTCGGCGAAGGCGGCCGCGGCGCGGGCATCGAGGCCGTCGAGCCGCTTCAGCAGCGCCGGATCGGTGATGTAATGGCGCGGCTCGTAGCGCGCCGGCGGCGTGAAGCCGAGCAGGCGCAGGCCGGCGCGCGCGACGAAATCATGGACCTCGTCGACGCTGTAGGCGCGGTCGCGCGCATGCAGCAGCAGGTCGTAGAGCCCGGGATCGCCCTCGACGAGGTGATCGGTCATGAACGGGTTGCGCTTGAGCCAGTTCGTCGGCGGCAGCTGGTTGAGCAGGCGGCGCGCCAGCGCGACGCGCTCCGCGGGCGTGCCGTCGGTGCCGAGGCCGCGCAGCAGCGCCTGCACCGGATAGACGCCGACGCGGCCGAGCGGCGCATAGACCATCAGCCCCATGCCGCCCTCGGGCGCCAGCGCCGCGGCGAGCGACGCGAGACCCGCATCGGGATCCTCGAGATGGTGCAGGACGCCGCAGCAGTCGATGTAGTCGAAGCCGCCCGTCGCGAGCGCCTCGAGGCCGAGCGCGTCGAGCGCAAGCAGCGAGCCGGTGGCGAAGCGCAGATTCGCGAGGCCCCGCGCGGCGGCGCGCGCCTCGGCGATGGCGCGCGAGGCGCGCGACCAATCGACATACGTGACCTCGGCGTCCGCGCAGCCGGCATCCGCGAGCTGCTGGGCCAGCATGATCGCGGCATCGCCCGTGCCGCCGCCGGCGACGAGCGCGCGCAGGCGCCGCGTCGGATCGAAACGGCCGCCGAACACGAAATGGACGACCTCCGCGAGATGGCTCGGGCTGCCCGTGACCAGGCGCTTTGCCTCGTCGCGCGGATCCCGCGGCGGATAGGGGTAGGCCTCGTACTGCGCGTGGACGGGATCGTCGCTGGCCACGTCGAGGCTCACCAGCCCGGCGCGGGCGCGATGCCGCCGACGATGCGGCCGGCGGCGTTGGCGATCGTCGGGGCGATCATGGCTTCGATCGCGTTGCGGGCGGCATCGTCCAGGCCGCCATGCGCGAGCAGCAGCCGCCCCATCGCGACCTCCGCCGCGCGGGCCGCGCCGTCGTCGATCTTCAGCGCGATGCCGAGCCCCTTGGCCGGGATCGCCGCGACATAGACGCCCTCGGCGCCGGTCTTGATCACGGCCTTGCCGCCGCAGGCTTCGATGGCGCGGGTGCAGAATCGGCCGGTGCCGGCCAGCATGAACGGCGCGGCGAGGATCGCGGCGGCGAGCCGCCGGCAAGCGGCCGCGCGCGCGGCGGGCTGCCGGTCCGGCGCGCCGAAGCGCGCGATGCCCAGGGCGAGCGCGCGCAGCGGGATCGCGATCTGAGGCAGGCTGCAGCCGTCGGTGCCGCGCGGCGCGCGGCCCAGGTCGAGATCGAGCATCGCCTCGAAGACGGCGACGATGCGCTTCTGCTGCGGGTGCTCCGGCGCGATGTACCCGCGCACGGGATCGCCGAGATGCCTGCAGGTGGACACCATGCCCGTGTGCTTGCCCGAGCAGTTGTTGTGGAGCGCCGTCGGCTGCGCGCCCGCACGGATCAGCGCCTCCGCCGCGCTTGCCGTCGAGGGCATGTGCGCGCCGCATTCGAGGTCCGCCTCGGACAGGCCGGCGCGCGCGAGCCAGGCGCGGACGGTCTCGACGTGGCGCGGCTCCCCGCCGTGGCTCGCGCAGGCGATGGCGAGCTCGGCCGGGCCCAGCGCCAGCTTGTCGGCGGCGCCGCTTTCTACCAGCGGCAGGCCCTGCAGGAACTTGATCGCGGAGCGCGGGAAGACCGCCGCCTCGATGTCGCCGCCCTGCGCGACGATGCCGCCATCGGCATCGGCGACGACGTAGCGGCCGCGATGGCGGCTCTCGACGATGTCGCCGCGCGAGACGTCGACAAGGAAGGGGTTCTCGGTCATGGGGCGGGGACCATGCCCCCGCGCCGCGCGCGGAGGCAAGGCCCGGCGACGACCCGGTGGCCGGGCAGGGCCGCCTTGCCCATTGGCGCATGGCGCGAATTGTGGTTCTGGTCCCCTCGCCCGGCGGCGTCGCCGGCCGCACGCCGCCGCGCCTTCGCGGCGGCAGGACGATGGGAAGCGAGCGATGCGCGGCTATTTCGGGATCGGGATCGAGGGGGTCAACAAGCCGATGAATGTCGGCGCGGTGATCCGCACCGGGCATGCCTTCGGCGCCGCCTTCGCCTTCACCCTCGGCGCGACCTATGCGCGCGAGGAGGCCAATCTCGCCGACACGTCGGACGCGGCGGGCAACCTGCCGTTCTACGAGTTCGCATCCATCGCCGACTTCGCGCTGCCGCGCGACTGCGTGCTCGTGGGCATCGAGCTGATGGCCGAGGCCGTCGATCTGCCGTCCTTCCGCCATCCGCGCGCCGCCGCCTACATCCTCGGCCCCGAGCGCGGGTCGCTGTCGCCGGCGGTCGTGGCGCGCTGTACGCATATCGTGAAGATCCCGACGCGCTTCTCGATCAACCTCGCGCTCGCCGGCGCGCTGGTGATGTACGACCGGATGATCAGCCTCGGGCGTTTCGCGGACCGTCCCGTGGCGCCGGGCGGCCCGATCGTACCGCTCGAGCGCCATAGCTTCGCGCCGCCGAAAATCCGCCGGGGCCGCCGCGAGGGCTGACCCGCGGGCGCGCCGTCGCGACGGCGTCTTTACGGCCCCTTTATCCGGGGCGCCGGCTTTCCGAATGGATTCCTTACGCGCGGCGAGCAGATCGTCCTTCGACGATCTCTCCCGGAGGACCCATGGCTGACGTATTCCAGGTCGCGCTCGCGCTCTGCGGCTTTGCAGCGATGGCCCTGCTGATCCGTTTGTGCGGACGGATATAGCCGATGAACCTGGATCTCGTGCTCGGCGCCGCGGCCGCCGTCGGATTGTTCGCCTATCTGGTCGCCGCCTTGCTCCGTCCCGAACGGTTTTGAGCCGACCCTGCCCACGCCTGTACCGGAGCCTCGTCATGAACTTCGTCGGATGGGCGCAGATCGCGCTCTACTGCGCGCTGATTGTCGCCTCCGTGAAGCCGCTCGGCGCGCTGATGCACCGGGTCTTCGAGGGGGATCGCGTCGCCGGATTGGCCGCGCTCGGCCGCGTCGAACGGGGCATTTATCGCCTCGCCGGCATCGACCCGGCACGCGAGCAGAGCTGGACCGCCTATGCGATCGCGCTGCTGATCTTCAATGCGGTCGGGTTCCTCGCGTTGTACGCCCTGCTGCGCCTGCAGGGGATGCTGCCCTTGAACCCGCAGAGCCTCGCTGCGGTCGGTCCGGACCTCGCCTTCAACGCGGCGATGAGCTTCGTCACCAACACCAACTGGCAATCCTATGGCGGCGAATCGACCATGAGCCATCTCTCCCAGATGGCCGGCTTGGCGGTGCAGAACTTCGTCTCCGCGGCGACGGGCATCGCCGTCCTGTTGGCGATGGTGCGCGGCTTCGTGCGCGCGGAGTCGAAGACGCTCGGGAACTTCTGGGTCGATCTCGTGCGCGGCACGCTCTATGTCCTGCTGCCGCTGTCCCTCCTCGTCGCGGCCGTGCTGGCCGCGACCGGCGTCCCGCAGACCCTGGAAGGCGCGCTCGCTGCGAAGACCCTTGAAGGTGCGAACCAGACGATCCCGCTCGGGCCGGTCGCTTCGCAGCTCGCGATCAAGCAGCTCGGGACGAATGGCGGCGGCTTCTTCAACGCGAACTCGGCGCATCCTCTCGAGAATCCGAACGGCTGGAGCAACATCGCCCAGCTCTGGGCGATCCTCGCGATCCCCGCGGCGCTCACCTTCACCTTCGGGCGCTTGGTCGGCTCCACCCGCCAGGGATGGACGTTGTTCGCGGCGATGGGCGTCATCTTCCTGGGCGGCGTCATTGCCTGCTACGCGGCCGAGGCTGCAGGCAATCCGATCCTGGCCGCGCTCGGTGTCGATGCGGCTCCGGGCAACCTCGAGGGCAAGGAATCGCGATTTGGGGTGTCGCTCTCGGCGCTGTGGGCCGTGGCCACGACGGCCGCCTCGAACGGCTCCGTGAATGCGATGCACGACAGCTTCACGCCGCTCGGGGGCATGGTTCCGATGATCATGATCCAGCTCGGCGAGATCGTGTTCGGAGGCGTGGGCTCGGGACTCTACGGCATGCTCGTCTACGCGCTGCTCGCCGTCTTCCTCGCCGGGCTGATGGTCGGACGCACGCCGGAGTATCTCGGCAAGAAGATCGAGTCTCGCGAGGTCAAGCTCGCGAGCCTGTTCATCCTCGTGCCGCCGATCTTCATCCTCGGCGTCACTGCCGCCTCTGCCGTGCTGCCCTCGGCGTTGGCGAGCCTGAACAACGCCGGCCCGCACGGGTTCTCGGAGCTGCTCTATGCGGCGAGCTCGGCGGTCGGGAACAACGGCTCGGCCTTCGCCGGCCTGAACGCCAATACGCCGTTCTGGAACGACGTGCTCGGCCTGGCGATGCTGGTCGGACGCTACGCGATGATCGTGCCTGTCATGGCGATTGCCGGGTCGCTCGGCGGCAAGAAGCGCGTGCCAGCCTCCGACGGGACCTTTCCGACCGACGGGCCGCTGTTCGTGGTGCTCCTGGTCGGCACGATCCTGGTGGTCGGCGGCCTCACTTTCCTTCCGGCCCTCTCCCTCGGCCCGATCGTCGAGCACCTGCTGCTGCTCGCCGGCCGCAACTTCTGAAGCCGGAGACCGTCATGTCCTCGCGTGTCCGCGACATTTCCCTGTTCGACGGCGTGATCCTGCGCGCCGCGGCCGTCGATGCCCTCGCCAAGCTCGATCCGCGCGTGCTCGTTCGCAATCCGGTGATCTTCGCGACCGCCGTCGTCGCGCTGCTGGCCAGCTTGCTGCTCGTGCGCGACGTCGTCCTGGGCGGCACGCCCGGCTTCACCGGCCAGATCGCCGCCTGGCTCTGGATCACGGTGCTCTTTGCGAATCTCGCGGAGGCGGTGGCCGAGGGCCGCGGCAAGGCTCAGGCGGAGTCGCTCCGTCGCCTGCGCACGCAGACCTATGCGAAGCGCCTGCTGCCGGTGGACGGCGACCTGTTCGAGAAGGTGCCGGCGACGCAGCTCGCCGTCGGCGATGTCGTCGTGTGCGAGGTCGGCGACGTGATTCCCGGCGATGGTACGGTCATCGCCGGCATCGCATCGGTGAACGAGAGTGCGATCACGGGCGAGTCGGCACCGGTCATCCGCGAGGCCGGCGGCGACCGTTCCGCGGTGACCGGCGGTACGGTCGTGCTGTCGGATTCGATCAAGGTGAAGATCACGGCCGCCCAGGGCGGGAGTTTCCTCGACCGCATGATCGCGCTCGTCGAGGGTGCCTCGCGTCAGAAGACGCCCAACGAGATCGCGCTGGCAATCCTTCTGGCGGGCATGTCGCTGATCTTCGTCATGGTCGTGGTGACGCTGCCGGCCTTCGCCTCATATGCCGGCTCGGTCGTGCCGGTGACGACCCTCGCGGCGCTGTTCGTCACGCTGATCCCGACGACGATCGGCGGATTGCTGTCCGCGATCGGAATCTCGGGAATGGACCGGCTCGTGAAGTTCAACGTGCTGGCGCGATCGGGCCGCGCGGTCGAGGCGGCGGGCGACGTCGACGTGCTGCTGCTCGACAAGACCGGCACGATCACGGTCGGCGACCGGATGGCAGTGGGCTTCGTCGCGGCGCCGGGCGTGGCGCAGGCCGAGCTCACCAGGGCCGCTCTGCAGGCGTCGCTGGCCGACGAGACTCCCGAAGGCCGCTCGATCGTCAGGCTCGCGCAGGGGGAGGCCGAAGACCTGCCGAAGCTGCCCGGCGACGCGCGCTTCGTGGCGTTCTCGGCGCAGACCCGACTGTCGGGTGTCGATGCCGGCGCGGTGCGCGTGCGCAAGGGCGCGGTCGATTCGCTGTGCGGGTTCCTCGGCAATAAGGTTCTTCCGGCGGCAGTGCTGCAGGTCGTCGAGAGGATCGCAAGCTCGGGCGGCACGCCGCTCGCCGTCGGGGAACTCGGCCCCGCGGGCGGCCGGTTGCTCGGGATCATCCACCTCAAGGACGTGGTCAAGGCCGGCATCCGCGAGCGCTTCGCGGAGCTGCGACGCATGGGCGTTCGCACGGTCATGGTCACCGGAGACAATCGCCTGACGGCTGCGGCGATCGCCGCGGAAGCCGGCGTGGACGACTTCATCGCCGAGGCGACCCCCGAGGACAAGCTCGACTACATCCGTCGCGAGCAGGCGAAGGGCCGTCTGGTCGCGATGTGCGGCGACGGCACCAACGACGCGCCGGCCCTCGCCCAGGCGGATGTCGGCATGGCGATGCAGACCGGCACGCAGGCCGCGCGGGAAGCCGGCAACATGGTCGATCTCGATTCCAACCCGACAAAGCTCATCGAGGTCGTCGGCATCGGCAAGCAGCTCCTGATGACTCGCGGCGCCCTGACCACGTTCTCGATAGCCAACGACGTCGCGAAGTACTTCGCGATCATCCCGGCGCTGTTCCTGGCGACGTACCCCGAGCTCGGCGCGCTCAACGTAATGGGTCTAGCCACGCCGCAGAGCGCGGTGCTCTCGGCGGTGATCTTCAACGCGCTGATCATCGTCGCCCTGATCCCGCTTGCCCTGCGCGGCGTCGCCTACAGGCCGGCGCCCGCCGTGGTCCTGCTGCGCCGGAACCTGTTGATCTACGGATTGGGCGGGCTCGGCGTCCCGTTCATCGGCATCAAGGCGATCGATGCGATCGTCGTCGCGCTCCACCTGTCGTGAGGACGCCATGCTCGCTCAACTGCGTGCCGCCGCTGCCCTGCTGATCGCCTTCACGCTGCTGTGCGGCGGCGCCTATCCGCTCGTCGTGCTCGGGTTCGCGCAACTCGTCGTTCCCGGCAGCGCCAATGGCAGCGCTGTGCGGATCGGCGACGTGGTCGTCGGTTCCGAGTTCGTCGCCCAGGGCTTCGCCGCGGCCCGCTACTTTCATCCCCGACCCTCGGCCGCTGGCACCGACGGATTCGATGCGACGTCCTCGGGCGGTTCGAATCTCGGCGCCATCTCGGCGAAGCTGGTCGATCGCGTCCGCGCCGCCGTCGAGGCGCACGGGGCCGGCAGGCCGGTCCCCGCCGATGCGGTGACGACGTCGGGCTCGGGGCTGGATCCGGAGATCTCGCCGGCGAACGCGCTCGCCCAGGCGGCGCGGGTGGCAGCCGCGCGCGGTCGCCCCGAGAGCGAGATCCGCGCGCTCGTCGAACGGTTCACGCTGGGGCGCGAACTCGGCATACTCGGCGAACGGCGGGTGAACGTCCTGCGGCTCAATCTCGAGCTCGACGCTGCCCGAGCGCGCTAGGCCGACATCCCGATGGCGGGCGATCCCGAACGGCCCGATCCCAATGCCCTGCTCGAGGCCGCGCGCCGCGAGGGCCGAGGTCGCCTGAAGATCTTCCTCGGCGCCGCGCCGGGGGTCGGCAAGACATATGCGATGCTGGAGTCCGCGCGGCGCAAGGCGGCCGAGGGCGTCGATGTCGTGGTCGGCATCGCCGAGACCCACGGTCGTCGCGAGACCGAGGCGTTGCTGGAGGGAATGGCGGTCCTGCCCCGCCGGCTCTCGACGGCACGCGAGCCGGGTGTCGCGGAGTTCGATATCGACGCGGCCCTCAGGCGGCGGCCTGGTCTGCTGCTGGTGGACGAACTCGCGCACAGCAACGCGATCGGCAGTCGGCATCCCAAGCGGCACCAGGATGTCGAGGAGCTGCTCGAGGCGGGTATCGACGTCTGGACGACGCTGAACATCCAGCATCTCGAAAGCCTCAACGACGTGGTCGCCCGGATCACCGGCGTCCGGGTGCGCGAGACGCTGCCGGATGCGATCGTCGAGCGCGCCGACGAGGTCGAGCTCGTCGACCTGACGGTCGAGGATCTGCTCGAGCGACTCAAGGTCGGCAAGGTCTACGCGCCCGAGACGGCGATGCGCGCGGCGCAGAATTTCTTCCGGCCCGGCAACCTGACGGCGCTGCGCGAGCTGGCGCTGCGGCACACGGCCGCGCGGGTCGACGACCAGATGGTGGGGCTGATGCGCCGGCAGGCGATCGGCGGCCCCTGGGCGGCCGGCGAGCGCATCCTGGTATGCGTCGCCGCGCACCCCGATCCCGCGCCGCTGGTCCGCGGCGCATGCCGGCTCGCCGCGCAGCTCGACGCGCCGTGGATCGCCGTCCATTTCGAGCTGGGTCGCGACGCGGAGCGGGATCCGGCTGCGACGGACCGGGTCGCGGCCGCATTGCGGCTCGCCGAGGAACTCGGGGCCGAGGCGCGGACGCTGCCCGCCTCGGATCTCGTCACCGACATCCTGCGCTTTGCGCGCAACCACAACGTCACGCAGATCGTGCTGGCCAAGTCGGTTCGGCCGCGATGGCGCGAGCGGCTGAGCCCGTCGCTCGTCCACGAGCTGATGCGCGCAAGCGATGCCGTCGCCATCCATGTGCTGTCGGCCGAGCATGGGCCGCCGTCGCGCGAGCGTCTGACGGCGGCGATCCGCGGCCGTTTCGCGGGCGCCTCGCGCCCCGGGGCGGTGCCGTACGCCGCGGGCGTCGTCGCCGTCGCCATCGCCGCGCTGGCGGCCTTCGCCCTCGAAACGGCCCTGGAGCTGGGCAAGGCGCTTCCGCTTGTGTTCCTGATGGCGGTGCTCGTCACTGCGCTGCGCGAAGGCCTGCTGCCGTCGATCTTCGTCTCGGTGCTGTCGGTGCTCGCGTACGACTTCCTGTTCATCGAGCCGCGGCTGACGCTCACCGTGTCCGATCCCGAGGAGGCGCTGGCGTTGCTCGCCTTCCTGGTGGCGGCGATCGTGACGTCGAACCTCACGGCGCGCTCGCGTGCGCAAGCGCAGGAGGCGCGCCGGCGCTACAAGACGACCGCGCGCCTCAACGATTTCTCGCGCAAGCTTGCCGCGGCACGCGACCTCGACGACCTGCTTTGGGTCGTCGTGCACCAGATCGCAACGATGCTGAACGGGCAGACCGTGCTGCTGTTGCCGCAGGACGAGCGGCTCGCGGTCGTCGCCGGCTATCCGCCAGAGGACAGCCTCGAGCCCGGCGACTGGGCGGCGGCGAACCGTGCGTGGACGCACGGCGAGGCGACGGGGCGGGGGTCGGATACCTTGCCGACGGCGAGCCGGCATTACCGCGCGATGCGCAGCGCGCGCGGCTCCATCGGGGTGCTCGGCCTGCGTCTCGCGTCGCCGACCGGGCTCGATCCCGAGAACCGCCGGCTGCTCGAGGCGCTGATCGACCAGGCAGCCGTCGCGATCGAGCGCCATCAGCTCGACCAGCGCGTGCAGGAGACACGTGTCCTTGCCGAGAGCGAGCGTCTCCGCAGTGCGCTGCTCTCGTCGATCAGCCATGATCTCGGGACGCCGCTGGCGACGATCACCGCGGCGGCGAGCGCGCTGCGTACGCACGCGGCGGGCTTCGGGCCGGAGCGGCGCGCCGAGCTGATCGACACGATCCACGGCGAAGCCGAGCGGCTCGGACGCTTCGTCAACAACCTGCTCGACATGACGCGGCTCGAGGGCCATGCGCTGACGCTGCGGCGGGACTGGGTCGATCTGCGCGAGCTCGTCGGCTCCGCGATCGTCCGCGTGCGGCGCCAGTTCCCGGGTTGCAGGGTCGAGGCCGACATCGCGCCGGGCCTGCCGCTCCTGCACGTGGACTACGTGCTGTTCGAGCAGCTGCTGTTCAATCTGATGGACAACGCGATCAAGTACGGTGCGGCGCAGCAGCCGGTCGTCGTGCGCGGACGACGTGTCGGCGATCGCATCCGCATCGAGGTCGCCGATGCGGGTCCGGGCATCCCGCCGGCCGATCTCGAGCGGGTCTTCGAGAAGTTCTATCGGGTCCGCGCGGACAGCGACCCGCGATGGGGCGATCGTCAGGCACCCGGCACCGGACTCGGGCTCGCGATCTGCCGCGGCGTCGTCGAGGCGCATGGCGGCACCATCCGCGCCGTCAGCCCGGTCGCCGACGGACATGGCACCTGCATCGAGATGACGCTTCCGGACCTCGCCCAGCCCGCCCAGGATGAGCGTGCATCCTCCCCGGGCAGGACCGGTTCGACGTGAGCAGCGGCCGCCGACGCATCCTGGTCATCGACGACGAGCCGCAGCTGCGGCGTCTGTTGCGCGTCGCCCTCGAGGCCGAGGGCGATCAGGTGCTCGAAGCCGCGACCGCGCGCGAAGGCATTGCCGCGGTCGCGCACGACAGGCCCGATGCGGTGCTGCTCGATCTCGGTTTGCCCGATGTCGACGGCCATGCGGTGCTGCGGCGGATCCGCGAGTTCTCCGCGGTTCCCGTCGTCGTGCTCTCCGTGCGGGCCGCCGAGGACCAGAAGGTCGCCGCGCTCGACGCCGGCGCCGACGACTACGTGACGAAGCCGTTCGGGATTCCCGAACTGCTCGCGCGGCTGCGCGCCGCCCTTCGCCATCGATGGCAGGGCGAGGCGGGCGAGCCCGTGATCCGCCAGGGTGATCTCGTCATCGACCTGCCGCGGCGGGTTGTGACGCTCGACGGCGTGGAAGTGAAGATGTCGCCCAAGGAATACGAGCTGCTCCGTCTGCTGGCGACGTCGCGCGGCAAGGTGCTGACACATCGCATGCTGCTCGAGGCCGTCTGGGGACCGGCGCACGTCGCCGACACCCAGTACCTGCGGGTTTATGTCGGCCAGCTCCGCGACAAGCTGCGCGACGATCCGGCCGAGCCGCGCTTCATCGCCACCGAGCCCGGCGTCGGATATCGCTTCCTCGGGGGCTGACGGCCGTCGCTCACCGCGGCAGGAAGGGATTGAGCAGGCGCAGGAACGGGCCGGTCAGGCGGATCGGGGCGTCGAACACGGCCAGGCACAGGCAGTCGCGCGCGCGGTCGGCCGTCGGCTGGTGCTCGATCGACTCGTCGGTGACGCAGACGTCGCCACGGTCGTAGTGGCCCGCCTCGTCGGCGAACCCGCCTTCGAGGACGAGGGTCATCTCCAGGCCGCGATGCGTGTGCTTCGGGATCGCGCGGCCCGCCGCGATGCGCAGCAGCTTGGTCTTGCGCTGCGGGTCGCCCTCGACGTCCAGGGCGGCCTCCTCGACGCCTCTCGCGAGCCGGCGCCAGGCCAGCGCGTCGAGGCCGTTCGGGACCAGCGCGGCGATCGGCGCCGGCAGTCCGCCGGCGCGTCGCGCGACGGCGGGGCGCGTGCGGGTCTCGATGCCGTCTCCGGCATCGATGCGCGCCAGGATCCGGGCGAGGGAGTCCGGCGCCGGTGCCACCGGCTCGATCGCCTCGAGCAGCGCGCCGCCCACCGCCTCGAGGCGGCGATAGTTGCGACGCGCCTCGGCGTTGAGGGCCAGGTGGCTGGCGACCAGCAGGCCGACCGGCGCCGGAGCGGCGCCGGACGCGTAGTCGAGGAGGAATTCGTCGGCGATCTCGTGGCTCATGGGATCAGACTCTGTCGGCGAACTTGGTGCGCAGGCGGGCGAGGGCAAGGCGCAGGCGGGACTTCACCGTGCCGAGCGGCAGTCCGAGCCGGCCGGCGATGTCGCTGTGCGAGAGGTCGTCGAAATAGGCGAGCCGGACCATCTCGGCCTGCTCGCGCGGCATCTCGGCGATCGCGGTCGCGATGTGGACCTCCCACTGGGCGGCGTCGACCTCGCGGTCGGGCTCCGGGGCGGGCTCGGGTGCGAAGGCCGGATCCATCGGATCGAAGTCGGGCCGCCGCTCGCGGCGCAGCGCGTCGATGCGCTTGTTGCGGGCGATGGTGAAGATCCAGGTCCCGACCGTCGCCTGGCGCGGATCGTAGGTTTCCGCCCGGCGCCAGACCGCGAGCATCACGTCCTGCAGCAGGTCCTCGGCGGTTGCGCGGGGCGCGCCGAGCCGGACCAGATAGCTCTTCACCCGCGGGCCGTAATGGCCGAACAGGCTCGCGAAGGCGCCCCGGTCCTGGTGCCGGGCTACGCGCAGGATCAGCGCGACGTGCTCGTTCTGGTCGCCGGTCCTGAGAAGTGCCGGATCGGGCGTGTCGCTGCGGTCCTCCATGGCGCCTTGGTAAGGCGGGTGGCGACCGGGCTCAAGCATCGGTCGCGACCGCAGGTGGCGGTCGCCGCGCGGCGGCGGCTCGGCGGCGGACAGGCGATTGACGCTCCACATCGACCATGTCATACGCCGACCGGGGTCGCGCGGATCATCGGTCGTCGCGCCCGGCGGGTTTCGCCATGTCGATCAGGGCTCTAGGCCCGCAGGAATGAGGATATCGCTGCCGTGCTCCGCGCCTCGACGGTTTCGCTCCTGTTCATGACGGTTGCATCGGTCGCCTGGGCCCAGGCGCAGCCGAAATCCCTCGGTGCGGGCGGCGAGTTCGGCGCCTGGTCGGCCTGGGAGTTCGGCGAGGGCAACGGCAAGGTCTGCTACGTCACGGCCGTGCCGGCGAAGTCGCAGGCGAGCAATCCCAACGCCAAGCGGGGCGACATCCGGGTGACCGTCAGCCATCGGCCCGCGACCAAGGCGCGCGACGAGATCAGCTTCGTCGCCGGCTATCCGCTGAAGGCCGACAAGGCCGTCGCCGCGGCGGTGGACAAGGCCAAGACCTTCGAGTTCTCGCGCCGCGCGCCCAACGCCGCGGAGATGATCTGGACCAAGGATCCCGAGACCGACAAGGCGATGGTCGCCGCGATGCGGACCGGCAAGGAGCTCGTGCTCAACGGCACGTCGCAGCGCGGCACCACGACCACCGACAGCTTCGCGCTGGAAGGCTTCGGCAAGGCCCTCGACGCCGCCAACAAGGCCTGCGGCCTGCGCTGACGCGCGGGCTCCGGGCGGGATCGGCAGGCATGACGACCATCGCGGCCGCGGGCGATCCGCCGGCCGACCCGAACAAGCCCGAGATCGACACGCCGCAGGCGCCGCTCGCCGCGCGCGGCGACGGCCGGCGCAATCTCGTGGGACTGACGCGGGCCGAGATCGCGGCCGCGATGACCGAGCTCGGCGAGAAGAGCTTCCGTGCGCAGCAGATCTGGCGCTGGATCTACGTGCGCGGCGCCACCTCCTTCGACGGCATGACCGACATCTCCAAGCCGCTGCGCGCGCGGCTCGAGGAGAGGTTCTACGTCTTCAGGCCGGCGGTCACGCGCCACCAGAAATCCGTCGACGGCACGCAGAAATGGCTGCTGCAGATGGCCGACGGCGCCGAGATCGAATGCGTGCACATCCCGGAGAGCGATCGCGGCACGTTGTGCGTCTCCAGCCAGGTCGGCTGCACGCTGACCTGCAAGTTCTGCCACACCGGCACGCAGCGCCTCGTGCGGAACCTCGAGGCCGACGAGATCGTCGCCCAGCTGCTGTCGGCGCGCGACGCGCTCGGCGAGTGGCCGCCGCCCGAGAGCGGGCGCAAGCTGACGAACATCGTGCTCATGGGCATGGGCGAGCCGCTGTTCAACTACGACAACGTCGCGCGCGCGATGAGCATCGCTCGTGATCCCGAGGGCTTCGGGCTGTCGCGACGCAAGATCACGCTCTCGACCTCGGGCGTCGTTCCGATGATCCGGCGCTGCGGCGCGGAGATCGGCATCATGCTGGCGATCAGCCTGCACGCGGTGACCGACGAGCTGCGCGACCACCTCGTGCCGATCAACAAGAAGTGGCCGCTCGCCGAGCTCATGGCGGCGTGCCGCGACTATCCCGGCCTGTCGAACGCGCGGCGCATCACCTTCGAGTACGTGATGCTCAAGGGCGTGAACGACTCGCTCGCCGACGCGAAGGCGCTGGTGAAGCTGATCGACGGCATCCCGGCCAAGGTGAACCTGATCCCGTTCAACCCGTGGCCGGGCTCGAGCTTCGAGTGCTCGAGCTGGGATCAGATCGAGAAGTTCTCCGACGTCGTCGCCGAGGCGGGCTACACGAGCCCGGTGCGCCGGCCGCGCGGCCGCGACATCCTCGCGGCCTGCGGCCAGCTCAAGAGCGACACCGAGCGCGCGCGCCGCACGCACGGGACGTGAGGGCGAGGGGGCGGTGCTTCGGCACCGGCCCTCGTTCTCCTGCTCAGCCGTGCCGACGCAGCGCGCCGAGGCCCGCGAGGCCCGCGCCGAGCAGCACCAGGCTCGCCGGGGCCGGGACCGGCACGTCGTCCGCGGCCGTCAGCTCGAAACGCGCGACGACTCCCGCGGCGTCGCCCGGGGACAGCGAGAAGGTGATCGTCGTCGCCACGAAATCGCATCCCGTGATGCCGCAGTCGAAGCTGCCCACGGCCGGCCCCGGCAGGTACGTCCAGGTGACGGGGCCGGCGGGCGCGGTGCGTCCGGCCTCGGTACGCGCGATCAGTGTAAAGTTGGTATCGGGCGTCTTGGTGAAGCGGACGTCGGTGCTGATGTCGCAGCCGCTTGCGCAGTCAATGCCGGTCGTGGCGCCGCTCGCGCTCGGGTAGATGTCGGCATAGGGCGCGAAGGCGGTAGCCGCCCCTGCCCCGGCGGTGCCGGCCAGCGCCGGGCCGACGGTCAACCTCGCGGTCGCCACGTCCGGCTGGGAAAAGGGCGCGATGCTGCCGCCATTCGCCACTTCGCCGTCCGTGGTGGCGCCAACGACCGAGACGCTGAGCGCGCGTGCTTCGCCCGACGTCGTGCCCTGATTCGGGAAGAAGAAGCTCCAATTCGTCACCAGATCAGACGGGGATAGCGTGACGCTCTGGAGAAAGACGGTCCCGCTGTCGCCGCCGGCCCCGGCGAAAGCCTGGGGGGCGCCGCTCTCGATGGCGACGCTCTGTGTCCCGGACAGGATCCCTGTGGTTCCGACCAGGAGGCCGCCGGAGCTGTCGCCGAGCCCGATCGTCGCGCCGTCACGTGCCCCGTCGCCGATCGCGAACGCCCCGTCCATCCGGGTCGACGCGAGACCGAAGATCGGTGTGATCGCCTTGGTGAACGTGAACGCGTAAGTGACGTCGGACCCGGTGACGTTCTTGACCGTGACGCCGCCGGTGATGACCTCCGCCCGTGCGGCACCGACGTTCAGCGCGCCGATGGCAGCGGCACAAAGCAGGATCCGACGCATGATGAGCCTCTCCGAGCGAGTGTTCCCGTGCTGTGCACGCAAGGCCCGTGCCGCCCTGCCGAACCTATTTCGGCCAATGTTCTCAATGGCGGCGCGGGATTTCCCGGACTCGGTGTAAGGCGGGCCGACGTTTTGCGGCGCACAAGGACGGGCGTCGGAGTCGCCTATCGCCGCTGATACTGCGTCGCGCCGAACAGCACTTCCTTCTGCTTGGCGTCGGGCGGGCCGACGCGGCGGCGCTCGGCCAGCAGCTCCAGACCCTTCTTCACCGCCGGCCGTGCGGCGATCTCCTCGCGCCAGCGATGCAGGTGCGGAAAGTCGTCCATCGACAGGCCCTGGCGCTCCGGGAAGCGAAGCCAGGGAAAGACCGCCATGTCCGCGATCGAATACGCGCCGGCGAGGCAGCTCGACGTGGCGAGCTTCCTGTCGAGCACGCCGTAGATGCGCTTGCCCTCGTTCGTGTACCGGTCGAGCGCGTAGGGAATCGGCTCCGGCGCGTAGTTGTGGAAGTGGCCGGCCTGGCCGAGCATCGGGCCGACGCTCGCCATCTGGAACATCAGCCACTGTGCCACGTCGTACTTGCCGCGGACGTCCTGCGGCCAGAAGCGGCCGTGCTTTTCGGCGAGATACATCATGATCGCGCCGGACTCAAAGATCGCCAGCGGCTTGCCGCCCGGGCCCTCGCTGTCGACGAGTGCCGGCATCTTGTTGTTGGGCGAGATCGCGAGGAACTCGGGCTTGAACTGGTCGCCGGCGCCGATATCGACCGCCACCACGTTGTAGGGCTGGCCGAGCTCCTCGAGCAGGATCGAGATCTTGTAGCCGTTGGGCGTGGGCCAAGCGTAGAGGTCGTACACGGTCGGTCTCCTTCTCGTGGGGCGTGCGAACGCGGCGGACTGTCGCACGATGCCCGCCACCGCGGCAGATGCCATTGGCGTGAGCGTGACCCGCGTCGTTCGCGGGCCGGCGCCGCCTTGCGGGCGGGTTGCCGATCCCTATACTCCGCGCCGCTTTCGGGGCGGCCGGCGACGGTCGCCCGCATCGTTTTCCAAGGACCGTTCGCGATGACCCAGTCGACCCCCGGCAAGGCCGTGAAGAAGGTCGTGCTCGCCTATTCGGGCGGGCTCGACACCTCGATCATCCTCAAGTGGCTGCAGACCACCTATGGCTGCGAGGTCGTGACGTTCACGGCCGATCTCGGTCAGGGCGAGGAGCTCGAGCCGGCGCGCAAGAAGGCTCAGATGCTCGGCGTGAAGGAGATCTTCATGGACGACCTCCGCGAGGAGTTCGTCCGCGACTTCGTCATGCCGATGTTCCGCGCCAACGCGCTGTACGAGGGCCAGTATCTGCTCGGCACCTCGATCGCGCGGCCGCTGATCGCCAAGCGCCAGATCGAGATCGCGCGCCAGGTCGGCGCGGACGCGGTCTGCCACGGCGCCACCGGCAAGGGCAACGACCAGGTCCGCTTCGAGCTCAGCTACTACGCGCTGCAGCCGGATATCCGCGTCATCGCGCCGTGGCGCGAGTGGGATCTCGACAGCCGCACCGCGCTGATCGACTTCGCCGAGAAGAACCAGATCCCCATCGCCAAGGACAAGCGCGGCGAGGCGCCGTTCTCCGTCGACTCGAACCTCCTGCACATCTCCGCCGAGGGCAAGGCGCTCGAGGATCCCTGGGAGGAGCCGGGCGAGTACGTCTACTCGCGCTCGGTGGCGCCCGAGCAGGCGCCCGACAAGCCCGAGTACGTCGAGATCGAGTTCGAGAAGGGCGACCCGGTCGCCGTCAACGGCAAGCGCCTTTCGCCCGCGGCGATGCTCACGGAGCTCAACGCGCTCGGCGGCAAGCACGGCATCGGCCGCCTGGATCTGGTCGAGAACCGCTTCGTCGGCATGAAGTCGCGCGGCGTCTACGAGACGCCGGGCGGCACGATCTGGCACGTCGCCCATCGCGGCATCGAGTCGATCACGCTCGATCGCGGCGCCTCGCACCTCAAGGACGAGGTCATGCCGCGCTACGCCGAGCTCATCTACAACGGCTTCTGGTTCGCGCCGGAGCGCGAGATGCTCCAGGCGCTGATCGACAAGAGCCAGGAGAAGGTCAACGGCACGGTGCGCGTGAAGCTCTACAAGGGCCACGCGCGCGTCGTCGGCCGCAAGAGCCCGAACTCGCTCTACGACCTGCGCATGGTGACATTCGAGGCCGACCAGGGCGCCTACAACCAGCGCGACGCGGAAGGCTTCATCAAGCTCAACGCGCTGCGTCTCAGGCTCGGCGCGCGCGCGCGCAAGAAGTAGCAGCCTCTCCGGCGGCGCGTCCCACGCGTCGCCGGCGGCGATCGACCACTCGGCGCGAAGCGGGGCCAACCCGCCGCGCCGACCGAACTCAAGGAGGAAGCGTTCCCATGGCCACTGATCTCTCTCGCGGCGTCTATCCGATCGCCCCCACGCCGTTCACCCCGTCGGGCGAGCTCGATCTCGAGGGCATGAAGCGCGTCCTCGACTGCATGATCGACCAGGGCGTCGACGGCATTTGCATCCTCGCCAACTATTCCGAGCAGTTCGTGCTGAGCGACGCCGAGCGCGAGACGCTGCTCGACCTCTCGATGAAGCACGTGGCCGGCCGCGTGCCGGTCATCGTGACGACGAGCCACTACTCGACGCAGATCGCCTCGGCTCGCGGGGCGCGTGCCGCCAAGGCCGGTGCCGCGATGCTGATGATGATGCCGCCCTATCACGGCGCGACCCTGCGCGCCGGCGACAAGCTGATCGTCGAGCATTTCTCGCGCGTCGCCGAGGCGGCGAAGATCCCGATCATGGTGCAGGACGCGCCGTTGAGCGGCGTCGCCCTCTCGGTGCCGCTGCTGGCGCAGATGGCGCGCGACCTGCCGCTCGTGCGCTGGTTCAAGATCGAGACGCCGGGCACCGCCGCGAAGCTGCGGGCACTGGTCGAGGCCGGCGGCCAGGCGATCACCGGGCCGTTCGATGGCGAGGAGTCGATCACGCTGATGGCCGATCTCGACGCCGGCGCCACGGGCACGATGCCGAGCGCGCTGATCCCCGACCTGATCAAGCCGGTGCTGACGCATTTCGCCGCCGGCCGCCGTGCCGAGGCGATGGCCCAGTACAACCGCATCGTGCCGCTGATCAACTACGAGAACCGCCAGTGCGGCCTGCGCGCCACCAAGGCGGCGATGATGGAAGGCGGCGTCATCCGCTCCGACGCCGTGCGCCATCCGCAGGAGGCGCTGCATCCCGCCACCCGCGCCGGGCTGCTCGAGCAGCTGCGCCCGCTCGACCCCGTCGTCCTGCGCTGGGGCAAGTGACGCCGGAGCGTCGGGCATCGCACGCCGGCTTGCGGACCCTGAACTCGGCGAGCGTCGCGACGCCGTCGATCACCGTCACGCGCCCTTTGGCGTAGCGCGACCGGGGTCGCCCGAGCGCCGCTGGCTCAAGACAAGACTGCGGACGATGCCGGCGCGGCGTGCTGCCCGATAGCGGGTCGGCGGACTCCAAACGCCGATTCGGGCAGGTCGCCTATGCCGGGCGACGGCTCCGCCGGCCGCAGGTCGACCGGGCGCTCGCGCGCCGCATGCTCTCGGAGGACCTGCGCCGGTGGTGCGCTTCGGGCCGTCGCAAAACCGAGGCGTCAGCCCGGGCCGATCGCGCGGCCGGCGATCCAGGGATGCGCCAGCACCAGCAGCGCGTAGAGCAGCAGGCCCGCGCCGATGCGCAGCGGGCCGACTTCCAGCACCGTCTTCACGATCGACTGCCGGCCGCCGAGAATCGCGGCGAAGGGCACGTTGGAGGTCGCCGCGGCCAAGCGGGCGAAGCCCTCGGGGTCCTTGAGAGCGCGCTTGGCGTCGATGCGGCGCATGCCGCCGAGCGCGAGCCAGGCCACTCCGCCGAAGAACAGCACCGCCGCCACATGCCCGTTCGCGGCGACGTGGCCGAGGCCCCAGAGCCCGAAGGCCCACATCATCGGATGCCGCGTGACCTTCAGGACGCCCGGCGCGGGGTCGCTTCCCGCGGGCTCGATGCTCGACATCACCATCGTCGGATTGCGCTGCGTCAGCCCCGCGACGAAGAGCACGCAGGCCGAGACCATCGCGGCAAGCGCGACCCAGTTCCGCAGCGGCCCGAGGGTCCACAGCGGCACGACCGGCGACCTGGCAAAGGTCCAGATCGCGGCGGCGAGCCCGAGGCCGGCGATCGCGGAATAGGCGGCGGCAAAGCCCTGCTCGCCGAGCGCGCCCGCGAGGCGCGGCCGGACGGCCGGATGACTCAGCACGTAGTGGCTGCCGAGGAAGGCAAGCATAGCGAGGGCGAGGGATGTCATGGCGCGTCAGCCTATCCGAGCTATGGTGCGCGCGTCATGGACGATCCCGTCGACACGAAGATCCTCGCGCTGTGCCAGGAGCGCGGCGCCGGCAAGTCGATCTGCCCCAGCGACGTCGCGAAGGCGCTGGTACCCGAGGGCCGCCACTGGCAGCACCTCATGGGCCGCGTCCGGCAGCGCGCGATCGTCCTCGCGCGCGGCGGCGCGATCGACATCCTGCGCAAGGGCAAGCCGGTCGCGGATCTCGACGACCTGCGCGGCGTCATCCGCCTGCGGATCCGCTAGCCCGCGCGGCGCGGCCGCGAGTCCGGCTACCGGTCGGCGGCGTCAGCCGACGCCGAACTGCTTGCGCCAGGCCACGATGTCGTCGATGGCGACGTTGCTGCCGCAGATCACCAGAACGACGCGGTCCGCGGGCTTGAAGCCGCCAGCCCGGCGTTCCGCCGCGGCGATCGTGGCCGTCGCGGCGGGCTCGGCGAGGAGCCGCTCGTTGACGAGCAGCCAGTCGAGCTCGCGAACGGCCGCCTCGTCGGAGACCACCGCGATCTCGCGCACGAACTCGCGCGCGGCGGCCAACGTTCGATCGGTCGCGAAGGGTGCGCCCAGAGTACGGGCGATCGAGCGGGGCTGGATCGTCACCGGCGCGCCGGCGGCCAGCGCCTGGGTCATCGTCTCTGCGCCCTCGGTCTCGACGCCGACGAGCTGAGCATCCGGCTTCAGCGCGCGCAGCGCGGCGCCGACGCCGGCGATGAAGCCGCCACCGCCGATGCTCACGAATACGTGGCTGAGATCGGGAACGGCCTCGACGAGCTCGACGCCGAGCGTGCCGTGGCCGGCGATGCCCGCCGGATCGTCGTAGGGGTGGACGAAGACGCGGCCGGCGGCGGCATGCGCCTTCGCCCTCTCGAAGGCCTCGGCCGAGCTCTCGCACAGCTCGATCGTCGCGCCGTGCGCGCGCGTCTGCGCGAGGTTGTAGGCCGGCGTCACCTTGGGCATCAGTACCAGGGCGTCGATGCCGCTCGCCGCCGCGGCTTGCGCCACCGCGATCGCGTGGTTGCCGCCCGACACGGTGACGACGCCGCGGCGGCGCTCGGCCTCGCCCATCAGGGCGAGCTTGTTGAGGACGCCGCGGACCTTGAACGAGCCGGCGAGCTGCAGGCACTCGAGCTTCAGGAAGGTCGGCGCCCCGAGGCGTCGGGTCAGCGCCTCGCTGCGATAGGTGGGCGTGGCGCGGACCTGGCCCGCGATGCGGGCGCGGGCGGCCCAGATGTCGGCGATCGCGACGTCGAACTTCATCGGTTTCACTTCCATCCGCGGCGGCGGCGCGCCGCCGTCAAGGTGTTCTCGAGCAGGCAGGCGATCGTCATCGGGCCGACGCCGCCGGGCACCGGCGTGATCGCGCCCGCCACCGCGGCCGCCTCGGCATAGGCCACGTCGCCGACGAGCCTTCCCTTGCCGTCGGGCGTCGGCACGCGATTGATGCCGACGTCGATCACGATCGCCCCCGGCTTGATCCAGTCGCCGCGCACCATCTCCGCGCGGCCCACGGCCGCGACGAGGATGTCGGCGCGGCGGCAGACGCCGGGCAGGTCGCGGGTGCGCGAATGCGCGATCGTCACGGTGCAGTCCGCCTGGAGCAGCAGCTGTGCGATCGGCTTGCCGACGATGTTGGAGCGGCCGAGCACGACCGCCTCGGCTCCGCTCAGCGTCGCCCCCGCCTCGCGCAGCAGGATCATGCAGCCGCGCGGCGTGCAGGGAACGAGCGCTTCGGCGCCGGTCGCCAGGCGGCCGGCATTGACGACGTGGAAGCCGTCGACGTCCTTGGCCGGGTCGATCGCGGCGATGACCGCCTGCGCGTCGATCTGCCGGGGCAGCGGGAGCTGGACGAGGATGCCGTCGACCTCGGGATCGCCATTGAGCCTGGCCACCAGCGCGAGCAGCTCGTCCTGAGTCGCCGTGGCCGGCAGCTTGTGCTCGATCGAGCGCATGCCGACCTCGCGCGTGGCGGCACCCTTGTTGCGGACGTAGACGGCGCTGGCGGGATCCTCGCCGACGAGCACCACGGCGAGCCCCGGTGCCGCGGGCGCCTGCGCCACCGCGCGCGCGATCTCGCCGCGCAGGCGCGCGGCCGTGGCCTTGCCGTCGATCGGTCGAGCTGTCATCGCGATTGTCCTGATCCTTGTCCTGGCCGGGGCCGCGGCGCGAGCCGCGTCTCGATGTGGCGGGCGAGCGCGGCCGGATCGCCCGCGACGTGGATGCGCTTCACGCGCGCGCCGGCGCCGCTCGCCAGCGTCAGGCTGCGCCGTGGCAGCTCGAGCCCGTCGGCAAGCAGACGCAGCAGCGCGTCGTTGGCCGCACCGTCGCTGGGCGCGGCCGAGACCCGCGCGCGCAGGAGGCTGCGGCCGGCGTCGTCCGCGTCGACGCCGTCGATCGCGTCGCGGCCGCCGCGCGGCGTCAGGCGCACGTTGAGGATGACGCCGTCGGCGACGATCGCGAGCGGGGACCCGGCCATCGCCTCAGCGGCTCAGGGAACGTTCGGGAGCACGTAGCGCAGCAGCATGTCGCTCGCGAGCCAAAGCAGCAGGAGAAGCACGATCGGCGAGATGTCCATGCCGCCGATATACGGGACGAAGCGGCGCAGCGGCCGCAGCGCCGGCTCGGTCGCCTTGTAGAGGATGTCCCCGATCGTCCGGACGGTGCGGTTGGACGCGTTGACGATGTTGAACTGGTACAGCCAGCTGAAGATCACGGCGGCGAACAGCACGTAGCTGTAGAGCTCGATGACCTTGACCAGCAGCAGGATGATCGACTGCATGTGAGCGGTTCCGGGATGGGGGCGGTGAGGGGGAAGGCCGCGCTGGCGCGCCGAGGGCCGTGCCGACCGGGCCCCGCGCGAGCCGGGCGACCGTACACGAGCCCCGCGATTTCCTGCAACGCATTGTTCCGACGACACTTTCCTCGCGCCGGTCGATCGTCCCGCGGACACGGTCCTTCGCTTGACAGGAAGGGCGTCGTCCCTATGATCCGCGCCCTTCCAGGACCGGTGGGGCTGTAGCTCAGCTGGGAGAGCGCCTCGTTCGCAATGAGGAGGTCGTCGGTTCGATCCCGATCAGCTCCACCAATCCGCCCAGGGACTTGGGCGCCAGTTCGGGAACGTTCTTGCCCGCTAGTTGCCCGCAACGGCTCCGCCGCCGTCTGTGCGTAGGGAAGCGCGCGCAGATCGGCGAGGTCGTCGTCGATCGCCTTCGTCGCGCGGCCCGGATTCTTCGGCCCGCGCTTCGCGTACATCGCCGTGATCCGCAGCCGCGACGTGTGATCGAGAAAGGCCGCAATCTCGTCGAGCGGCACGCCGCGGGTCAGCAGCTCCGTCTCGAAGGTATGCCGCAGCACGTAGGGCGACACCTCAGCGATCCGGCCGACCCGTCGCCGCGCATCGGCGCGCGCTGCGCGCGCTTGGACGCGCTGGCCCACGCGCCAGAGGCGACGCCACTCGCGCGGCTCATGTCTCAGAGCCGCCTGGGCAAGTTTCAGTTCGGAACCGTCCAGTGGAACGTGGACGTGATCCGCCACAAACGCCTCGATGCCGCGCACGGGTTCCGTCTCAAGACCATTCCGTCCGCACGCCAGGCGCTCGGGCGGATCGCGATCATAGGCCATGGGCCAGAGCTCCACCGGCCGGCTCTTCTAGGCGCGGCGCGCAAACGCATGGCTGAGCGGCCGACCGACGAGAGCCTGGTCCATCGGCCGGTGAGTCTGACCGCATTCTTCGCGATCCGGTTCCTGGTATCGCGGAATGGACTTGCCGAAGGAAGCGAAACGATTGGGTTGTCGGGTGTGTTCGCCCGCGACGTCCGGTCGCCGCTGAGCGGCGGCGCTGCTACCCCGCGAAGCGAGGCTCTTCGAGCCCGCGGGCGCCGACGTCGTCGAGGACGAAGAGGCCCCCGGAGAGCGGTTCGCCCGCGACGTGAATGGAGGTGAGGAAGATCCGGTCGCGTGCGGGCCCGCCGAACATCGGGCGCGTCGGACGCGAGATCGGCACGTCGATGGTGCGATCAAGGCGCCCGTCGGGCGTGAAGCGATAGAGCTGGCCACCGGTGACGCCGGCAAGCCAATAGCCGCCCTCGTCATCCACCGTGGCGCCGTCGGGCAGCCCGGCGAGGGCGCGAGTGTCGGCGAAGATGCGCGCAGGACCGACACGCCCGCTGCGGGCGTCGTAGTCGTGCGCCAGGACCGTCTTCGCCGTCGTGTCGGCGAAGTAGAAGGTGCCGCCATCGGGACTGAAGGCGATGCCGTTGCCGATGTGGACGCTTCCGGCAACGCGCTCGACGCGCAGATCGGGGGTCAGGCGCCAGCACGCGCCCTCCGGCCGCCGCGGATCGCCGAGATGCATGCTCGACGCGAAGAAATTGCCGGCGCGATCGCAACCGCCGTCGTTCATCCGGTTCTGCGGGCGGTCGGCTTCGACATCGATCAGATGCGTCGGCTTTCCGTCGCCGGGAGTCCATGTCCAGAAGCCGTGCTCCGCCGCGAGGATCATCCCGCCGCTTGCGCGCAGCGCGAAGCAGCCGACACGCACGCCGACGGCGAAGATCTCGTCGCGGCCGGTGCGCGGATCGAAGCGATGCATGTCTCGGCCATTGATGTCGGTCCACCACAGCACGCCTTCGGCCGGGTCCCAGACCGGTCCCTCGCCGACCTGAGCGCGCGCATCGACGAGGCAGGTGACCCGCGGCGCTACCATCGGCGACCCGCGACGCGCTTGGCGAGTGCCGGCAGGCCGGCGTCGCGCAGCCAGGCGCCGACGGCCATCAGGCGCTGCGAGAACGGCACCGAGACGGGCTCGCCGTCCGCCGGTTCGAAGCCGAGATCGCGACGGATGCTGTCCATCTCCCAGCGCATGCCCGGATTCCTGGAGACCAGGTTGTAGACCCCGAAGCCGACGCTGGTGTTCTCGATCGCGGCCTCGAAGGCGCGGCAGAGATCGCGATCGCTCACCCACATGTGCTGGCCCCATGTCCCGAACGGGATCCACGGGCCATGCCGGTTGTCGTGGTTGCGCTGGCAGACGCCGATGCGGAACGCGATGAAGGACAGGCCGTAGCGCTCGGCGAACATCTTGCCGATGCGCTCGCCCACGAGCTTGCTGGCACCGTAGGGATTGATCGGTCGCGGCTCCATCGCGGCCGTCAGCGCTTCGTTCGAGAACCGGTACCCCGCGACGACGTAGTTCGAGCTCGCGAAGACGAAGCGCCGCACACCGTGCTGCTGGGCCGCCGCGAGCACGTTGAACAGCAGGTCGAAGTTGAGCCGCTGGACGCTGCCCCAGCTCGCCCATGGGCTGGGATCGGCGGCGACGTGCAGCACCGTATCGACGCCCGCGAAGCGCGCGGCCCAGCTCTCGTCCCAGACCGAGAGGTCGGCCGTCTGCACCTCGGGATCGTTCTGCGGGTTGAGGCAGAGCAGCCGCAGCTCGTAGCGGCCGGCGGCCCTGAGATGCGCCCGCAGCTTCCTGCCGATGTTGCCGGTGGCGCCGGTGATGAGGACTGTCTTGGTCACTGGGCTTCCTCGCTCTCCCTCTGGTCTGCAGCGAAGCCGAGACGCCTGCTGAGACCGGCCATGTCGAATTCGGTCCCTTCACCCGCATGAAGGACGCAGCGCACCACCCGGTCGCGATCGGCGACGTGGAGCGACGGCTCCGCCGCGCGGCACGCCTCGACCGCACGCGGGCATCGTCCGCGAAAGGCGCAACCGTCGCGCGCGGCCGTGTCTTCCTTGAGGATCGGCTCGTCCTGGCCCCAGCGGATCGCGAGATCGGGCCACGGGATCGAGCCGACCAGCAGGCGCGTGTAGGGATGCTGCGGCGACTCGATCACGGCCTCGGCGGTGCCCGCCTCGACGAGCCGGCCCCGATACAGGATCAGCACGATGTCGGCGATGTGATAGGCGGTCGTGAGGTCGTGGGTGATGTAGATGATCGGCACGCCCTGCTCGCGGTTCAGCGCGCGCAGGCTGCCCAGCACCAGCGCCCGCAGCGACGCATCGATCATCGACACCGGCTCGTCGGCCACCAGCAGCCGCGGCTTGAGCAGCATCGCGCGGGCGACCATGAGACGCTGGCGCTGCCCGCCGGAAAGCTGATGGGGAAAGCGGCCGAGCGTGTCCTCGGGATGCAGGCCGACGCGCTGGCACGCCTCTTCCAGCATCGTCCGCGCCGCGGCGGTCGAGCGGGCGATGCCGAACAGCTTGAGCGGTTCGGTGAGGGCATGGTCGACGCGATAGAACGGGTTGTAGACCGCGAACGGATCCTGGAACACCGCCTGCACCTCGCGGCGGTACGCGCGCCGCGCCGCGCCGTCGAGAGACGCGAGCTGCTCGCCGCGATAGCGGATCGCGCCTTCGCTGGGCTCGACGAAGCCGAGCAGCAGCGAGGCGAGCGTCGTCTTGCCGCTGCCGCTCTCGCCCGCGACCGCGACGATCGGCGCGCGGTCGTCGTCGAGCCGGAGGCTGAGGCGGTCCAGCGCCACCGTGCGGCCGTAGCGCTTTGCGACGGCGTCGAGCTCGATGAGCGGCGCGCTCATGCCACGCTCTCGCGTGCCGCGTCGGCGGCGAGGAGGCAGGCCGCGCGATGCTCGCCGGGCGCGCGGTCGAGCGCGGGACGCTCGCGCCGGCAACGGTCGATCGCGTCGACGCAGCGGGGATGGAAGGCGCAGCCCTCGGGAAGGCGCCGCAGGGACGGGGTCACGCCGGCGATGCCATGGAGCTCGCCGCGCTGCGCGAGGCGCGGCACGCTCGCGACCAGCGCCCTGGAATAGGGGTGACGCGGAGTCTCCAGCACCTCGCGGATCGTGCCGATCTCGACGATCCGTCCGGCATACATCACCGCCAGCCGGTCGACGAACTGCGCCATCAGGCCCATGTCGTGGCCGATCAGGATCAGGGCCGCGCCGGTCACCTGCTGCTGGCGGCCGAGCGTCTCCATGACCTGGCGCTGGGTGACGACGTCGAGCGCGCTGGTCGGCTCGTCGGCGATGATCAGCCGCGGCCCGAGCAGCATGCCGATCGCGATGCATACGCGCTGCTTCATGCCGCCGGAGAGCTCGTGCGGATAGAGACCCGCCACGCGCGGGTCCAGCTCCACGCTCTCGAGCGCGGCGTGCACGCGGGCGCGGAGCTCGTCCTCGGGCAGCCGCACGCCGTGGTCGGCGAGCGCGTTGCGGAACTGGCGCCCGATCGTCAGCACGGGATTGAGGGAGTTCATCGCGCCCTGCGGCACGTAGCTGGCCGTCTGCAGGCGATGACGGCGCATCTCCGCTGGCGCGAGCCGCAGGAGATCGACGTCGCCGATGGTGGCGGTGCCGCCAGTCACGCGGCCGGGCGGGCGGAGCATCTGGATCAGCGCCAGCGCCGTCGTCGTCTTGCCGGAGCCGGACTCGCCGACGATGCCGAGCCGCTCGCCCGGGCCGACATCGAAGCTCGCGCGGTCGACCGCGTGCACGTCGCCGTCGTCGGTGCGATAGACGACGGTGAGATCGCGCACGCGCAGGCCCGATGACGTCATGGCGCGGCGCGGCGCAGGCGCGGATTGGCGAGCTCGTCGAGTCCGGCGGTCACCAGGTAGAGCCCGACGAACAGGATCACGAGGACCGTGACGGGGGCGACGATCCACCACCACAGCCCGAGCATGAAGGCCGAGTCGCGCATCAGCCAGTAGATCGTCATGCCGAGCGTCGGCTCGGACGGCGTGCCGAGGCCGAGCGCCTCGAGGCCGATCGAGGCGAGCACCGCCTGGGCGACGGCCATCACCAGGCTCGCACCGAGATAGGGCAGCAGGTTCGGCATCATCTCGAGGAAGATGATGCGCGCGGCGCTCGCGCCGTTGAGGCGGGCCACCATCACGTAGGGCGCCTCGCGCATCACCAGCACCTGCGCGCGGATCTTGCGCGCGGGTTCGCGCCAGGCCAGCAGCGCGATGGTGATCGCCATCAGCGTCGTCGTCATGCTGCTCTGGATCACCGAGGCGACGACGACGAGCACGAGCAGGGCGGGCACGGTGATCAGCACGTCGACGACGACGCGCAGCACCGCGTCGATCCAACCGCCGTGATAGGCGGCGACGAACGCGACCGTCGTTCCGATCAGCACGCCGAGCGCGCCGGCGACCAGCCCGATCTTCAGCGTGAGCAGCGTGCCGTAGACCATCACGGCGAGAAGGTTGCGGCCCTTGGCGTCGGTGCCGAGCGGGAAGCGCGCGGACGGCGCGCGCGACGGCGGCCCCGACAACGGGAAGGCCTGCTCCCAGCCGACCCAGAACTGACCGACGAGCGTGAAGAGGACCAGGAGGCCGAGCATCGCGAGGCCGATCGGCAGGCTCGGATTGCGCGTCAGGTAGCGGCCGAGCTCGACCGCGCGGCCGCGGCGGCGTCGCACCGGCGCGGGGAGGGGACGGGGCGTGGCGATCGAGCGGATGGCCATCAGCTTGTCGCGGCGGCGCGGCGGATGCGCGGGTCGAGCAGCGGATAGACGAGATCCATGATCAGCATCGCGATCGCGATGGTGCAGATCAGGATGAACACGATCCCGTAGATCACGAAGTAGTCGAGATGCTGGATGGCGCGGTAGAGCTGCTGCCCCACGCCCGGATAGCCGAACACCAGCTCGACGAGGATCGATCCCGAGATCACGTGACCGAGCGACAGCGCCAGCAGCGTGAGCTGCGGCAGGATCGCGTTGCGCAGCCCGTACTGGAGGAAGCGGCGGCGGTCGGTGAGGCCGACGGCTTCGGCGAAGGTCATGTAGTCCTCGCCCTGAACGGTCACCATCATGCCGCGCATCGACAGCGCCCAGACGCCGACGGTGGCGAGCACGATCGACAGCGCCGGCAGGATCGAGTGGTGGAAGATCTCCGCCGCGAGCGTCCAGCTCATCGCCGAGGCGCTGCGGATCCCCGAGCCGCCGCCGAGCGGGAACCAGCCGAGCTGGTAGGAGAACACGTAGATCAGCATCAGGCCGATCAGATAGAACGGCACGGCGGAGAAGATCATCAGCAGCGGCACCAGCAGGCGGAACATCCGCCAGGCGCCCTGCCACACGGTGAGCGCGCCGAGGATCGTGCCGACCAGGAATCCGATCAGCGTCGTCGTCGTCAGGAGCCCGATCGTCCAGGGCAGCGCGGTGCCGATCATCTCGATCGTGCGGCTCGGGTAGTAGGCGATCGAGACGCCGAGATCGAAGCGCGCGGTGTCGGCGAGGAAGTTGGCGTACTGCTTCCAGAGGGGCAGGTCGAGACCGAACTTCGCGTTGTAGGCCTCGACCAGCAGCTTCATGTCGGCAGCGGAGGCGCCCTGCTCGGTGGCGGCGAGCAGCTTGTCGCGCACGGGATTGGTCGGCGACAGCCGCGGCACGAAAAAGATGAGCGTGCTCGCCGCCCAGATCACGAGCAGCAGCATGCCGACCCGGCGCAGGATCATCGCGAGTGTCATGCGGCGATCGATCCCGCGCCGGGCGCCGCGTGCGACTAGGCCTTCTTCTTCATGCCGTGGAGCACGAGATACCCGGTGTCGTGCCAGAAGGTCGGCGTGATGTACGGGTTCTCGACGGTCGGGTGGCCGGTCCAGTACGTCGTGTTGAACGGGATGCGGTGGTAGAACTGGCAGATCGGCGCCGCGACCTGGTTCTCGAGCCACAATGTGAGCGCCTTCACGACCAGCGGCTGAACCTGCGGATCCTTGGGCGCCAGGCTCTGGAGCTGGTCGACCATCGCGCTGAACTCGTCGTTGCGCCAGCGCGTGGGCCACAGCGGCGCCTCGCCGGCCGGGCGGTACCAGACCTTATGGTACAGCCGGAGCGTCTGGTAGGGATCGTTGACGCTCGCGCCATGGCCCCAGGCCCACCATGCGGCGCGGCCGAGATAGACCGCATCGCGGAATCCCGGACGGCTGTTCGAGGCGGCTTCGAAGCCGGCGCGACGAAGCTGCTCGGCGAGGATCGGACCGATCGCGTTCAGCGAGCCGGGATGATAGAGGTCGCCGCCCATCCGCTTGCCCTTCAGCGTCCAGAAGCCCTGGCCGTCCTTGACCGCGCCCGCCTCGCGCATCAGCGCATCCGCGGCCTTCGTGTCATGGTCGGTGATCCGCAGCTTCTTTATCGTGTCCGCCATCGCCGTGTAGTAGGGGACCAGCGCCGGATAGGCCGGATAGGGAAGGCCGCTGATCTCGGCCGCGCCCTCGTAGGCGTAGTCGACCGCCTGGGCGCGATCGATGTAGAGGCTCACCGCGCGCCGGATCCGCACGTCCTGCCATTGCGGGTCGTCGTGGTTGAAGAACACCGAGGTCGGCCACCAGTCGATGTTCCCGAAGGGCGGCTTGTTGCCCGAGAAGGTCGTGATGTTGGCGTTGCGCAGCAGGCTCTTCATCATCGGCACCTGCGCCTCGAGGATCGTGTCGACCTCGCCCTTGGCGATGAGCTGTGCCGCCTGATCGTGTGTGGTGAAGGGCACGAAGATCACCCGCTTCATCTGCGGTGCCGGGCGGAAGCCGGTCTTGATTCCCCACCAATCGTCGCGGCGGTCGAGGATGATGCGCTCCGGCGTCATCTCGACGACGCGGAAGGCGCCCGAGCCCACCGGCCAGGTCGGCTTGCTCGCATCTAGAGCCGTGAACGTGTCGAGCTTGTTCGGGTCTGCGGTGCGCCAGACATGCTCCGGCACGATGTGCAGTCCCTGGTTCGAGAACCGCACCGTGAGCATGGTGAAGAACCAGCGCGGATCGGGCTTGTTGAGCTCGACGCGTACGGTGTGGTCGTCGACCTTGACGAGCGCCTTGACGTCGCGCGCCACGGCCGGCGCCTCGAACATGTCGCCCTTGCCCTGGCCGTTCTTCTTGAGCATGTCGAGCGTGAAGATGACGTCGTCGGCGTCGAACGCCTCGCCGTCGCTCCAGGTCACGCCCTTGCGCAGATCGATCGTGACCGCGGTGAAGTCGTCGTTGTAGCGGAAGCCCGTGGCGAGCCACGGGATCATCTCGTCCTTGAGGACGTTGTAGTAGTAGAGCGCTTCCAGCACATGCGTGATGCTCGAGCGCCGATCCAGGCTCGGGCGGAAAACGTTGAAGTCGTTGTACTGCGAGAAGGTCGGAGACCCGCCCGACGGCTGGCCGGTGACGATGAAGGTGTCGGCGCGCGGGACATCAGCCGCCGCTGCGAGATCGACCCATGGCAGTCCGCTCGTCGTCGACAAGCTCGCCAAGGCCACCGACTTCACGACACGCCGACGCGTCCAGTGCTGACGATGAGACTTCATGCGCTTTCTCCCCTATCGATCTCGCGGGCCGTTGTTATTCTTCTGCCGCGCCCTTCAATTCTAGCGGTTGGCGTCGACGGCAGCCAGATGGATGCGCGGCGGCGCACACGGCGCCGCAAGTCGGACGCAGCCTGCACGCATGAGCGTCCTGCCGGGCGCTCCGCCGCGAGCCAGGACGTCGGCGCGATCACGGCGGCTCCGGATGCTCGGCTCCGGTCCGCGAGGTGATCAGCGCACGGCACTCCCGCCGAACCGCCGCATGGTCCCGCCATCGGCGGTGACGGATCATTTGCGCGCCTTCTTCCAGGCTTCGTACTCGGGCCGCGCCGCATCGGTCAGCGGGTAGTACCGGCGAAGGTCGCCGCCGGCCGCGAGACGCTCGCGGGAGAACTCCTCCCAGTCGTGGTGCTGCGAGGCCACGTCGATCACCCTTTCGGCAAGCCCGATCGGCACGATCACCGCTCCATCGTCATCGGCGACCACGATGTCGCCAGGAATCACCAGCACACCGCCGCAGGCGACCGGCGCATTGACCGCGAATGGGATCAGCTCGGTCTGGGCGTGGAAGTTTGGCGTGAGGCCGCGCACCCAGATGCCGAGCCCGAGGTCCTTGGCTTGCGGATAGTCGCGGATGCACCCGTCGATCACCACGCCGAGGCCGCCGCGACCCTTGAAGTAGGTCAGCATCATCTCGCCGAAGATGCCGCTGCGCATGTCGCCGCGGGCGTCGACGACCACGATGTCGCCCGGCTGCGCGTGATAAAGGACGTGGCGGTGCAGTTGCTTCTCGGGATCCGCGTACTCGGCCTCGTCGTACAGGTCCTCGCGCTTGGGCATGAACTGCAATGTCAACGCGGGGCCCGCGACGGCGCTTCCGGGCGTGCGCGACACCGGTCCGACCATGTGCGCGCTGCGCACGCCCATTCGGCTGAGGGTTCCGCTGATTGTCGCGGTGCCGATCGCGCAGAGCTTATCGCTCCATGCGCGCGGCGGCCGCTTGATGTCTGGCGTATGGGTCATGAATGCCTCTTCCTCCGTTGGGCGCAGGGAACGGCGCCGGGTCGCTCACGAAGCGGGCGGCAGCGCCCTGCCGCTCGCGGCATCGAACAGGTGCAGCCGGTCCTGGTCGAAGCTCAGCCAGACCGGCTGATTGGCGCTCAGCGCGACGTCGGGCGCGGTGCTGACGATGATCGTCTCGGTGCCGAGATTCACATGGGCGTAGGTGATGTCGCCGGTGGGCTCGACCGTGTAGATCCGGCCGGCCACGGCATCGGGCGAGGGCGCGTCGGCGATCCGGATCGTGCTGTGCCGCGCGCCGACGACGAGCTCCGGCGCCGTCGCCGCGGCGACCCGGCGGGCATTCGCGGCCGAGAGGACGAAGCGCCACCCGCCGCCGCCCTCGAGCGCGATGTCGGCGCCCGCGCCGACGGCGCGCGCCGGCATCAGGTTCATCGCCGGGCTGCCGACAAATCCGGCGACGAAGGTGTTCACCGGATTCTCGAACACGACCTTCGGCGAGTCGTACTGCTGCAGGAGCCCGCCGCTCATCACCGCCATCTTGTCGGCCATCGTCACGGCCTCGAGCTGGTCGTGGGTGACGTAGATGACGGTCGCGTTGAGATCCTGGTGGAAGCGCTTGAGCTCGGCGCGCATCTGCACGCGCAGCTTCGCGTCGAGATTCGACAGCGGCTCGTCCATCAGGAACGCCTTGGGATCGCGCACCAGGGCGCGGCCGAGCGCCACGCGCTGCTGCTGACCGCCGGAGAGCTCGCGCGGCCGGCGCTCGAGCAGATGCTCGATGTCGAGGACCTTGGCGGCGGCCCGGATCTTCTGGTCGATCTCGGTGCGCGGCGTCTTTCGCATCTGCAGCGGGAAGGCGAGGTTCTTGTAGACCGACTTGTTCGGATAGAGCGCGTAGTTCTGGAACACCATCGCGACGTCGCGGTCCTTGGGGTCGAGGTCGTTGACCAGCTTGTCGCCGATGCGGATCTCGCCCGACGTCATCTCGATCAGCCCGGCGACCAGATTCAGCGTCGTGGTCTTGCCGCAGCCCGAGGGCCCGACCAGCGCCACGAACTCGCCGTCCTCGATGGTGAGCGACACGCGGTCGACGGCGACGTGGCCGCCATAGGTCTTCACCACGTCGCGAAGAGTCACCTGTGCCATGCGTGCTCCCGGGGTGCGCTCACGACTTCACCGCGCCTTCGGTGAGCGCCCGCACGAAGTATTTCTGCAGGATCAGGAAGAGGACGACGACCGGCACGCTCATGATGAACGAGGCCGCCATCAGCCCCGGCCAGTTGGTCGCGTACTCGGTGAAGAACTTCTGCAGCCCCACGGGCAGGGTCAGCTTGGACTTGTCGTTGAGGAAGGTCAGCGCGTAGACGTACTCGTTCCACGCCATGATGAACGAGTAGATCGCCGTCGCGATGATCCCGGGCGACGACAGCGGCATCACGATCAGCAGGAACGCCTTGAAGCGCGAAGCGCCATCGATGCGCGCGGCCTGCTCGAGCTGCACCGGGATGTTGTCGTAGAAGCCCTTGAGCAGCCAGATCGAGAGCGGCAGGCCGAAGGTGAGGTAGGTGAGGATCAGCGACCACTGCGTGTTCACCAGGCCGAGCCAGCGCATCATGATGAAGAGCGGCATCAGGAACACGACCGCGGGAAACATGTTGCGGACGAGCACCGCATAGAAGAGCAGGTTGCGGCCGGGGAAGCGGAAGCGCGAGAACGCATAGGCCGCGGGCACGGCGACGATCACTCCAAGCACCGTCGTTGCCAGCGACACCCAGAGGCTGTTGAGGAGATAGCCGAGGAACTCGCGACCGACCTCGCTCGCCGGCGACAGCAGGCGCACATACTCCGCGATGGTCGGTTGGCGCGGGATCCATTCCGGCGGGTATTGCAGGGCGGCGAACTGCGACTTGAGCGAGGTCAGCAGCATCCACGCCATCGGCAGCATTGCGAGGAACACGAGGAGCGCGAGCAGCAGCCAGCCGCCGGCCGACCAGGGTTCGAACCGGCGCCGCGACGCCGGGGGCGGCGTGGTCACGGCCATCATCCCGGCCTCTTGTCGTCGCCGCGAGTGAGCGCGCGGACGTAGAACCAGCCCATCGTCATCATCACGATGAACAGGATCACGGAATAGGCGGAGGCGAGCCCGAAGCGGATGCGGCCGAAGGCGAGCTGGTAGATGTGGGTGATCCAGATCTCCGTCGCTCCGGCTGGTCCGCCTCCGGTCATGATCCACGGGATCGTGAAGCTGTTCAGGTTGGCGACCAGCAGCAGCAGGGTCGTGACGAGCGCGACGTGCCGCACATGCGGGAAGGTGATGTGCCAGAAGCGGCTCCAGGCGCCGGCGCCGTCGACGCGCGCTGCGCGCAGCAGCTGATCTGGCACGGTCTGCAGCCCGGCCAGCATCATGATCATCGCGAACGGGAATTCCTTCCAGACATTGACGGCGATCAGGGCGGCCATCACGCGGTCGGTGTTGTCGAGGAAGTTGATTGGCGTGGCGGACAGGCCCAGCTGTACGGCCACTGCGCCGATGACTCCGAAGTCGCTGTGGTAGAGCCAGCGCCATACGTAGGACGCCGCGACGGCGCTGATCACGTAGGGCACCAGCAGGATCCCGCGCAGCAGGCCGCGGCCGCGAAAGGCGTCGTTGAGCGCCATCGCCGCGGCGAAGCCGAGGACGAAGGCGAAGAAGGTCGAGAAGACCGTCCAGACCAGCGTGTTCCAGGTCGCCTCGCGGAAGCTGTCCATCCCGAGGACGCGCGTGTAGTTCCCCGTCCCGATGAAGATCTTGTCCTCGAGGGCCAGGTTGGGCGGCGTGTTGAAGAACGACAGATAGATCGTGTCGTAGATCGGATAGGCGATCACCAGCATCATCACGACGAGCGCCGGCGCGACATAGGCGTAGTCGTGGCGATGTCGGAACAGGCGGATCAGGAGGCCCGGATCGCGCCGGACCTGCGGCGTCTGTGCAGCGATGCCCATCACGATTCCCCGGCTTCCCCGTGCGCGCCTCGGCGACCTGCGCCTGCGCGCACGGGGAGTGACCCGCGGCTCAGAGCGACAACAGGTCCTTCACCTGCTTGGCCGCTGTGTCGGCCGCCTGCGCCGCCGTCATGCGTCCGGTGAGCGCGTTCTGCATCATGTCGGGCACCACGATGTTCATGATCTCGGCGGATTCCGGGATCACCGGGAACGGGATGCCGGAGGTCAGCATCGAGGTGGTGACGTCGAGGAACTTGATCTGCTCGATGCGCTGCTTCATCCACGGCGTGCGGAAGCCGCGGGTGTGCCCGGGGTTGGATGTGGTCCAGGCGAGCTTGGTCGACCACTCGGGACCGGTCATGAAGGCGACGAAGGCGCGCGCCGCATCCATGTCGTGCTTCCCGGCGACGACGCTCGGCTTGAAGATGTGCGCGTTCCAGCCGCCGAACACGACGGCGCGCCGTGCCGGTCCCTGCGGGATGAGGCCGTAGCGCACCTTCGCGATCACCGCGTCGGCGGTCTTGCGGTCCTCGCCCGAGAGCCGCTGCGCGCGGTCGAGCATCACCGCGTATTCGCTGGGGTGGCTGATCATCATCGCCAGATTGCCGGCGATGAATGGATCGACGTTCTCGGCCTGGGTGTTGGTGAGCGCGGAGACCGGCACCGACTTGTCGCGGATGTACATGTCGATCGAGGCCTGGAGCGCGGCCTTGGTCCCGGCATTGCCGAGATAGACCTTGTCGTAGTTCGGGCGCGCCTCCGCCTCGTCGAGCGCGCCGCCGCCATAGGCCCAGCATTGCGGCATGAAGCGGTAGGGCGTGTTGCCGGCGTTGCGCCGTGCGACCATGCCGTAGCCGAACTTGCCGGTCTTCTCGCGGATCGTGCGCGAGTAGGTGACCAGGTCGTCCCAGGTGGCAGGCGGCTTGTCGGGATCGAAGCCGGCCTTCTCGAACAGATCGGCGTTCCAGATCAGCGCCATCGTCTCGTTGTTGGTCGGGATGCCGTAGGTCTTGCCTTTCCACGTCACCGACTTCATGGCGCCGGGCCAGAACTCGCTGGTGGAGTAGCCGACATCCTCGGGGCGCAGCTCCTGGAGAAAGCCCTTCGCGGCCAGCTCGGGCGCCCAGAGCAGCGTCAGCCGCGCGACCATCGGTGCGGACTTGCCGAGCGCCGCCGTGCGGATCTTGTCCAGAAGGTCGTTGTAGGTGAAGGACTGCTTCTCGATGGTGATGTTCGGGTAGGTACGCGCGAAGGCGGCGAAGAACTGCGCGTCGATCTCGTGGTTCAGCCGCGGATCGGCCTCGTTCGGGCCGACATACCAGTACGTGACCTTGCCGGTGTGATTGAGCGGCACGATCTTCGCGCAGTCCGCCGCGGTGTCGACCTCGAGGGTGCCGGCGATGCTGCGCACATAGTCCGGCGACCACTTGGTGGCGTCGACCCCGCCCGAGGGCGCCTGCGCCGCCGCTGGAAGTGCAGCGGCTGTCGCTGCTGCGGCGGAGCCGGCCAGCAATGTACGGCGGCCGATCGCGGAGGTGTTTTCGTCACGCGTGGTCATGAGTCGATCCTCCCAGCTGGTTTCAGTTTTCTGACGTCTGACTTCTGACTTTCCTTTTTCGCGCCTGGAGGGGTCGTCACCCGCCGAAGCCGTCGACTGCGTTGGCGCGCATGTACTCCATGTTCATCTCCAGCCCGAGGCCGGGCAGGGCCGGCAGGTGCAGGCGACCGCCCGAGTTGTCGAGCGGCCTGGTGATGAAGTCGTTGTACTTGGAGAGGTCGTAGCGCGACGTCTCGAGACGGAAGAAGTTCGGCACCGTCATCATGACATGTGCGCCGGCCACGACGTTGATCGGCCCGCTGGCGTCGTGCGGCGAGACCGGGATGTAGTAGGCCTCGGCCATGTTCGCGATTTTCTTGAGCTCGGTGATTCCGCCCGCCCAGGTGACATCCGGCATGATGTGATCGGCAAGCCTGTTTTCGAGGATCGGAACGAACTCCCAGCGCGTGTGCAGGCGTTCGCCGATCGTGATCGCGCAGTTCACCTTCTCGCGGACCTGCTGCAGGGCGTGATAACTCTCGGGCGGTACCGGTTCCTCGAACCAGTCGATCTGGGCCTCGTCCTCGAGGCGCCGACAGAGGCGGATCGCGGTCGGCACGTTGAACCGCCCATGGGCATCGATGAAGATCTCGATGTCCGGGCCGGCGACCTCGCGGATGCGCGCCGCCATCTTCGCTGCGTAGTTCTCGCCCTGGCGACTCATGCCGCCTTCGAGATAGTCGTCGAAATGCTTGGAGCGCCCCGCGGCGGCGGGGAAGGGGTCGAACTTGAATGCCGTATGACCCGACTCGACGATGGCGCGGATCTCCTTCACCAGCGTCTCGTCGTTGTCGAGCAGCCGGCGCAAGGGATGCGTGTAGAGCAGGATGTCATCGCGCAACTTGCCGCCGAGCAGTTCGTAAATGGGCAGGCCGAGCGCCTTGCCGCGGATGTCCCACAGCGCGATGTCGATGCCGCTGATCACGTGGGTCGTCGCGCCGCGCGTGCCCATGTAGGTGAATGAGCGGAACACCTTGTGCCAGATGTGCTCGATGCGCGCAGGATCCTCGCCGACGAGCAGGTCGTTGAGCTGGCGGATGATGCCGGCGACGGCCCGGTTCGCGGTGAGCGTCGTCGTCGTGATCTCACCCCACCCCGTGATGCCCTCGTCGGTGCGAACCTCGACGAAGAAGTACTCACCCCAGCCGGAACCGGAGGTCTTCACCAGCCAAGGCACGAGCTTTGAAATCTTCAAGGCAGCTTCCTTCCATGGTTGAGCTAAGCCGCTCGCGCCTCAGAGGTCCGCGAGCAAACCGGGGAAACGCTTTGTGGCGCGGTCGGCGGCCGGGGAACCGTGAACTTCAGCGCCAGCGGGCCTTGCATCCTGTTCGGCTCGGCCCGCGCGCATTGCGAGGTCCTGTCGTCGGTGGCCGTGCCGGCGATGCTGAGGACGGAATCAGGTGTCCAGGCGGACCAATCGATGCCGGCGGCGCTGGGCTCGGCCGAAGCGCAGCGCGCGATCGTTGGGGCGCTCGCAACTGCACCATGGCCGCGCCCGGTGCAGCGATGGAGCGATGGAGTCGGACCTCGCCCCTTGTTGCCTTTCGGCATGCCGCGCCCTCCCCTGTCGCCCGTTGCGTTCGACCCTAGGACCGGTGCGCCGGGAAAGTAAACCGCGATCGCAGCCGGCGTCAGTCGAAGAACGCCGAATCTTCAGGCAACAGGTAGCGGCGCGCGCGTTCCGGGTTGATCTCGACGCCCATGCCGGGCCGGTCCCAGACCTCGATCATGCCGTCGCGCACCAGCGGCGCGGGCAGGCCGTCGACGATGTCGAACCACCACGCCGGATCACCGGTCGGCAGCTCGAAGGCGATAAAGTTGTGCGGCAGCGTCGCCGAGACCTGCACCAGCGCCGCGAGCCCCAGCAGGCCGTTGCCGGTACCGTGGGGCGCCATCAGTATGCCGTGCAAGTCGGCATACTCGGCGATCCACTTGAGTTCGGCGATGCCGCCGACGTCGCAGGGATCGGGCCCGACGACACGCACGGCCTTCTTTTCGATCAGCTCCTTGAAGTTCTGTCGCAGGTAGATCTGCTCGCCGGTATGGATCGGTGTCGAGGTCGCCTGCGTCACCTCGCGATAGACGTCGGCGTTGACGAACGGCACGTAGTCGCCGGTGATCATGTCCTCGAGCCAGAGCAGGTTGTGCTTTTCGACCGCGCGCGCGAAGCGGATCGCGTCGGGTACCATCCATCCGGGGCCGCAATCGAGCGCGAAGCCGATCCGGTCGCCCAGCACCCCCTTCATCGCCGCGACGCAGTCCAGGGTGTAGGCCATGCCGCGCTCGGTGAGGAGGCCGCGATCAAGCGCGCCGTGGAACGGGCTGGGGCTCGGCTCGCCGTAGTAGTAGTCCTTGAATTCTCGCTTCATCGGGCTGTGGAACGAAATGCCCTGTTTCACGATCGTGAAGCCCTCGGGCAACTCCATCATCCGTTTCGCCTCGGCCGCGTAGTCCTCGGGCCGGAAGCGCGTCATCGGCACGCGCAGCGCGCCGTTGTAGACGCGCACCTTGTCGCGGACTTTTCCGCCCAGCAGCTTGTACACGGGGACGCCGGCGGCCTTTCCCGCGATGTCCCAGAGCGCCATCTCGATGACGCTGATCGCGCTGCCATAGGGCTTGAACGCGCCGCGCTGGCGGATCTTGAGCATCACCCGCTCGACGTCGGTTGGATCCTCACCGATCAGCGCCTCGCGGAACTGCATCACGAACGGCTTGAGGTAAGGCTTGTACTGCTCGACCTCGCCATAGCCGCTGATACCGTCATCGGTGACGATGCGTACGATCGGGTTCTTGCCGATGACCGCACATTTGAGATCGCTGATTCTCATGCTTGCCTGCGCTCCCCGCCTCGGATCCCAACGGGTCCTCGGCGGCCAGGATGATCCGCAAAGCGACGATATGCCCAGCAGGAAAATCAGGACGATGGGGACCTGTCTGGCCTGAATCGGGCCCCAACCGAATCGTTGGTCAAGGTAGAGACCGATCGGGGCATCCGCCGAGGGGGAATTCCGGGGCGGGCCAGGAGAGGTTGGAAGGCGGCGCTCGCTCGAAGCGGCAGACCGTCGTTGACCGTGATGAGTTCAAGACCGCCAGCGTATCAGTTGAGGCGATCTCCGCGATCGACAGGATTCAGCTTCATTCCGGCTTCCGCGTGTCCTCCGCGTTTGGACCGGGGGGGGCCGAATCGGTCCCAAACGGGCCTCCTCGATGCGTCGCGGCACCAATCGACCGCGATGCATCCGCTGAAATCGGGGCGCTGGAGCGCGTTGCGCACGCCGACCGCTAGTGGGCTGACGTTCGTCATGTGCGCTGCGAATTCGAGGTGCGTTCGCGTCCCACTGCGAGCTTGTCGTTGAGTTCGATCGCGACGCGCACGTCGAGTGGTTCCATTGCGACGTCTTGGCTCAATGCTAGGAACAAGCACCGGCGTGTCTCGGGCGCGATCGCCTCGCCGGAAGCGTTGCCTGCAAACTGCCCGCACGGGTTGCAGACTCGCCGAATTTCGCGTCCGGACTTCGCGGGCGGCTGCCACGACTCCGGCCGGCTCAGGTCGGTCCCACCCCCACTTCGGTCCCAGCCGGCGGAACACCATGTGTACAAATGTCATTATGACCTGCGTTCAAGACCGGGCGGAATGACATGAAATACGGTTCGCGCATATCGACAAAGCCGGCTCGACGAAATGCGCCGGCGCGTAAGACGGCAAGAGGGGAAACGATGTCGGGCCGCTCCTACTTCCGTTACGACGACGATCGCGCACAGCACGTCTCGTTTCCGCTCGGCGGCATCGGCACCGGATCGATTGGCCTTTCGGCGGCGGGCCGCCTGATCGATTGGGAAGTGGCGAACCATCCCGACAAGGGAAACTGCAACGGCTTCACGAACTTCACCATCCGCGCCGAGTCCGGCGGCAAGGTGATCGACGCGCGTGTGCTGAATGGCCCCTTCAAGGGCAATTTCGCCGGTGATCGCGGTGCGGGCGCGATCCGCGAGTTCGGCTTCGGGGTCCGGCGCGAGTATTTGACGGGCCTGCCGCATTTCCGCGAATGCCGCTTCGACGGGTTCTATCCGGCCGCCGAGATCGCGCTGCGGGATCCCGGCTTTCCGGGCACGGTCGACATGCTCGCCTTCAGCCCGCTGATCCCGCACGAGGACCGCGGATCGAGCATGCCCGTGGCGATGTTCGAGTTCGCGATCGAGAACACGACCGACAAGCCGATCGACTACTCGATCGTCGGCAGTCTGGGGAACCTCGTGAAGGGGCCCCATGCAGCCCGCGTCGCCAAGACGGCGCATGCCACCGGGATGGTCAATTCCGCGCGAGACGCCGATCCGCGCTCGCCCGATTTCGGCCAACTCATCATGGCAACCGACGAGAAGCGCACGAGCTGGCAGCACGAATGGTACCGCGGCAGCTGGTTCGATTCGCTCGAAGTGTTCTGGAAGGACATGACCACGCCGGGCCTTCTCAAGGACCGGAGCTACGCCGACAACTTCATCAACCGGCGCCCGGACGGGCGCTATCGCTATCGCGGCCACTCCTGCCTTGCGGCGCACCGCACCGTTGCCCCGGCCGAGCGCACGACGATCCGCTTCGCCATCGCCTGGCACTTCCCGAACTTCGAGAAGAACTGGCTGAACATCTTCGGCTACGTCGGCGAGCCCAAGAACCTGAACCGCGTGTGGAGGAACCACTACGCGACCCTGTGGCCCGACGCCGACGCGGTGGCCGAGGAGACCTTCGCGCGCTGGGCATCGCTGAAGTCGCGCACGCTGGCCTATCGCGATGCGCTCCGCGCCACGACGATACCGAACAGCGTGCTCGATGCCGTGTCCGCCAATGTCAGCATCCTGAAGTCGCCGACCGTGCTGCGCCTGGAGGACGGCACGTTCTACGGCTTCGAAGGCACCGACGCGAACGACGGCAGCTGCGAAGGCAGTTGCACGCATGTCTGGAACTACCAGCAGACCCTGCCCTACCTGTTCGGTGCGCTGGAGCGTTCGATGCGAGACGCCGATTTCGCGCACAACATGGATCCCGCCAGTGGCGGCATGTCGTTCCGGTTGTGCCTGCCGATCGGCGTCGGCCGTTTCGACGTGCGGCCCTGCGCCGACGGCCAGTTCGGGAACGTGATGAAGACGTATCGCGACTGGAAGCTGTCCGGCGACGATGCGTGGCTTCGCAAGCACTGGCCCGCCGTCAAGCGCGCAATCGAGTTCGCCTGGCATCCCGGCAACCACGATCGCTGGGATCCTGAGAAGACCGGCGTGTTGTGGGGCGCCCAGCACCACACGCTCGACATGGAGCTGTTCGGGCCGAATTCCTGGCTGACGGGATTCTATCTCGGCGCGCTGCGCGCCGGCGCCAGGATGGCCCGCCATCTCGGCGAGGCGGCGACCGCCGACGAATACGAGTCCATCTTCGCCAGAGGCAAGGCGTGGATGAACGAGCATCTGTTCAACGGCGAGTACTTCTACCACCGCGTCGATCTCACCGATCTCGGGCAGGTAAAGGCGTTCAACGACGGGCCGGTCAATCCGGTGCTGGTCGGGTCGATGACCGACATCTACTGGAGCGCCGAGCACGGCGAGGTGAAGTACCAGATCGGCGAAGGTTGCCTGATCGACCAGGTGCTCGCGCAATGGCACGCCAATCTCTACGGGCTGGGCGACATCTACGAGCCCGCCAAGATCGACAAGGCGATGGGCGCGATCATGCGCCACAACTTCAAGGAACGTCTCGGCGACGTGGTCAATCCGTGCCGTGTCTTCGGGCTCGAGGACGAAAGCGGCACGGTGGTCTGCGAATGGCCGCAAAGCGCACGCCGCCCGACGATCCCCGTCCCGTACTCGCAGGAGACGTTCCACGGCTGCGAATACCAGTTCGGCTCGATGCTGATGCAGATCGGCCGGATCGCCGACGGCGTGCGCGTCTTCGCCGCCGTGCGCGACCGTTATCGCGGCCACAACCGCAATCCGTGGAACGAGATGGAATGCGGCTCGAACTACGCGCGGTCGATGGCGGCCTATGCGGGCCTGCTGGCGTTGTCCGGGTTCGAGTTCGACGCAACGTCAGGGCTGATCGGGTTCGCCCCGAAGGTCCGCTCGGGGGGCGCTTTCCGAACCTTCTGGTCGGCGGGCGGCGCCTGGGGCACCGCGTGCTTCGGCGAGAATCGCTTCGAGCTTTCGGTGAGCGAGGGGACACTGAGCTTGCGTGCCCTGCGCCTGCAAGGCGTCGGACCGCGCAGCGCACGCGCCACGCTCGACGGCAAGGCGCTCGCATCGAACAACGATACGGCGAACGCCATGCTCACCTTCGCCCCGACCGAGTTGCGTGCCGGATCGACCTTGCGCGTCGACAGCGCGGCGATCGGCCTGGGCGCGCTCCCTGACATCGCGGATCTGTAATCGCGCAAACGAACAACAAGTCCGGAGGAAACCATGAGGAACCTGCTGACGGCCGCAGCCTTCGCCCTGTCTGTCTTCGCCGGGACGGCCGACGCCGCACCGCCGGCCGATACGACGGGAACGCTCAAACTCTATCAGCGCACCAATCCGTCGATCGTCGCGGTGACCGAGGCGGGCATCAAGCGCTTCAACGCCCGCTATCCCAACGTGAAGGTCGAGGTGCAGTGGAAGCCCCTGGGCGAATGGGGCGAGTACATCAGCGGGTTCCTGAACCAGGTCGCGTCGGGCGACGTGCCCGACATCTACGAGGTCGCGATCGAGGGATTCTCGTCGGTGGCGAGCCGGAACCTGTTCCTGCCGCTCGACGAGGTGATCGCGCGCGACGACAGCGCCAAGCAGCTGCTCGCCGACATCGAGCCCAATCTGCTGAAGGGCATGTCGGACGCGACCGGCGGCAAGCTCTATTTCTTTCCCACCAACTGGAACAACGTCGTCGTCTTCTACAACAAGGACCTGTTCGACGCGGCCGGCGTTCCGTATCCGAAGAAGAGCTGGACCTGGTCCGAGTTCCTCGACACCGCGCAGAAGCTGACGAAGCGCGATGCGTCGGGCCAGGTCACGCAGTACGGCTACTTCGTGCCGGGCTTCAATTTCGGGATCACGCCGTGGTTCCTGACCAACGACACCGACAAGCTGAAGCCCGGCTGGAAGGAATCGAACATCCGCGATCCGAAGTTCAAGGAGTCGCTGGTGTTCCTCAACGAGCTCATCCACAAGCACAAGGTCGCGCCGAATTTCGCGCGCGGCACGGGCGAGCCGCAATTCGTGGCGAAGCAGGTCGCGATGATCTCGGCCGGGCATTGGCCGGTGCCGCTGCTGCTGCAGAACGGACTCAAGAACGTCGGCGTCACGATGATGCCCTATCAGCGCAAGGACGTGACGGTGTTCGGCGTCGGCGGCCTCGGCATCACCCGCGCATCGAAGAACCCGGATCTGACCTGGGAGCTGGTCAAGGAACTGACCGGCCAGGCCGCGCAGGTGCAGTACGCCGAGACCAGGCGCTCGATCCCGGCGTTGCGCTCGATCGCCACGACCGCCGATTTCCTCCAGTTCCCCGACAACTCCGACCTGTTCTACGGTAGCGCCAAGTCGGCCCTGCCGATCGCGGCGCCGCCAAACTTCTCCCAGGTCGAGGAGATCTTCATGCGCCATGTCGACCTCTACCTGACCAACAACGTCGCGATCGACAAGGCGATCAACGATCTTGATGCCGAACTGACCCGTGCGATGCGCCGGGTCCAGTAATGCGGTCATGACGCAAGCGATGCGCCGCCGGCCCCGCAGGGCAGGCGGCGCTCGCGAGTGGCTGACTGCGCGATGACCCGGGCGGCCTGGCGCGAGCAGATCGCGGCGCTGGCGTTCCTGACGCCGGCGCTGATCTGCTTCCTTGCCTTCCTCGTGGCGCCGCTCATCGCCACGGCCGTCTTCTGCGTGGTCGAGATCGATCGCTTCACCTTCCGCATGACGTTCGTCGGGCTTGAGAACTTCCTCTACGTCTACGAAGACGAGCGCTTCTGGAAGACCTTCGCCAACACGTTCCTGTTCATCGCGATGGCGGTCGCGGGCAATGTCGGCCTCGGCCTGCTCCTCGCAGGCCTGCTCGATCGCGCACTGCCGAGCGCGCTGCGCTACTTCCTGCGCCTCGCCTATTTCCTGCCCGTGCTGATCGCCACGGCCTTCGTTTCCTACATCTGGAAGTTCCTCTTCGACTTCGATCTCGGCGCGATCAACTACTACATCCGCCTACTGGGTTTGCCGCCGGTCGGCTGGCTGACCGACACGCGGGTCGCGATGGTCTCGGTCGTGATCATGGACGTGTGGAAGCATGTCGGCTTCTTCATGCTGATCCTGCTCGCTGCGCTGCAGGCCGTCCCGCGCGAATTGCGCGAAGCAGCACAGGTCGACGGCGCGGGGCCGGTCCGCATCTTCGTGAGCGTCACGATCCCATGCATCGCGCCGGCGCTTCTGTTCTGCGTCGCCTACGCGACGATCGGCGGATTGCAGGTCTACGATTCGATGCGGATCCTGACCAATGGCGGTCCCGGCGACGCGACGCGCAGCGTCGTCATGTACATGTTCAGCGAGGCCTTCGGCGCCGGCGAGCTGGCCTTCGGCGCGGTCTCGGCCTTCACGCTGCTGGTCGTCATCGCGGCGATCGTCTCCATCCAGATGTCGCTGAGCCGCCGATGGATACGCTGATGACATCGGCGCCCCGTCCGCCGGAGACCTGGAACCGCCTGTTCTCGGCGACGCAGGCGCTGCACTGGCGGAACCTGCCGGTCAGCATCGCGCTGACGGCGGGTGCGGTCGTGATGCTGCTGCCCTTCCTGTGGATGTTCAGCGCATCGATGCGCCCGACGGGCGAGGCATACCAGCTGCCGCCGAGCTTCCTGCCGGACCGGCTGTCGGCCGACGCCTATCTGAAGGTCCTGAATTCGCCGATCCCGTTCCTGCGGATGTACGCGAACAGCCTGTTCGTCGCGGCCATAACGACGGCGGGCGTGGTGGTGACCAGCGCCACGGCCGGCTTCGCCTTCGCGCGGCTCAGATTCCGCGGCAAGGGCGCCTTGTTCGCGCTGTGCCTGGTCGGCTTCATGGTGCCGCCGAGTCTGTTGCTGGTGCCGCTGTTCTTCGGCTTCGCGGCGGCGGGAATCCTCGATTCGATCTGGGCGATCATCCTGCCCGGCCTTGCCTCGTCGCTCGGCGTGTTCATGATGCGCCAGTTCATGCTGAGCCAGCCGCGCGAGCTGGAAGAAGCGGCGTTGATCGACGGCGCCAGCTATCTTCAGGTTTTCCTCAAGGTGTCGCTGCCGCAGATGGGGCCGCCGATCGCCGCGCTGTCGATCATCACCTTCACGCAGAGCTGGAACAATTTCGTTCTGCCGCTGGTGCTGACGCGCAAGGCCGAAGCGATGACGCTGCCGGTCGGCCTGCTCTCGCTCGCCGACGCCTATGGCGACTTCTCGCTCGCGGCGCTGATGGCCGCCGTCACGATGGCCGTGACGCCGCTCTTCGTCGTGTTCCTGATCGGCCAGCGCTTCATCATCGAGAGCGTCACGCAATCCGGCCTCAAAGGATGAAACGAGAGTAGATCGACCCAGATGCTCGGATCGCAGCTGATCGACACCAATCCCCGGATCTCGGGCTTCGACCTCGGCGTGCCGGAGGCGCGTTGGTTCGGCTTCTGTCGCTTTCGCGACGCCGTGCGCACGAACGATTCCTGGGACAGCCATACCGGTCCCGAGATCGTCTTCGTGATGGAGGGGGAGGCGTGCTGGGAAGTCGGGGAGCACGACCTGGTTCAGGCGAATGGCGGCCAGGCGGTCGTGTTTCCGGCAGGCGCGCGCCATCGCATCCTCAACTCGGTCTATCCGCCGTCGGAGTCCCTGTGGATCCTCATGCGGGGCGCCGACGAGGTCGACGCGCCGTCGCTGCTGATGAAGGACGCCCATGCCGAGTTCTGCGGCTTGCTGAACAACGGACGGCTGCTGTGGGACATCAATGAGAGCTGCAAGGTCCAGATCATCGAGCTCGCGCGCCTGCTTGCCGATCCCGCGGTGTTCGGGGGCGGACGGCTGATCATTTCCGACCTGCGCGCCAAGCTGCACAACGTGCTGCTCGAATTCTGGAAGACCTGCCGCACGCGCGGCGAACGCGCCGAGACGAACCGGATCGTCGAGCAGGCGAAGAAGTTCCTCAATTCGAATTCCTCGGAAGACGTTCGCATCGGCGACCTCGCCGAGCGGCTGGGCTGCAGTCGCGGCCATCTGCACGCCGTCTTCCGCAGCGAGATGGGCATGTCGCCGATCGACTATCTGCGGCGACTGCGGATCACCAAGAGCTGCGCACGCCTGACCCGCTCCGTCGAGCCGATCACCGAGATCGCACTCAGCAACGGCTTCGAAAGCTCGCAGTACTTCGCGCGCGTGTTCCGCCGCTATGTCGGCATATCGCCGCGCGAGTTCCGCGAGAAGTACCAGCAGCGCTGACAGCCGAGCCCTACCGGTCTACTCCTGTTGCGCGCGAATGGCACCCGGTTCAATTCGCAGAGGCCGACGCGGACACCGCCGTCATCAATCAATGCGCCGTTTCGCGCGCGTGCGGTGTCCGGAGGCTCGGTTCGGAGGACGACGTCGGCCGTAAGCATCCCCCGCGCAATTGCTCGGGACTTGGATTGGCCTCGCTCGCGCCGGGTTACCGTAACCGGTGTCTGCTTCGCCACCAGCGCGACAGGGACCGCCGAGACACTTGGGCCTCGATGCTCGCTCAGGTAGGCGCGTCGACCAGTTGCGTCGCTACCCTCAAACTTCCGGCGGGACGCGGGGGAAGTACTCGCCGCTGCTGGCGATCTGGCGATCGTTCTCCTGGATGCGGGTCAGCGCCTTGCGGCCGAGGCGCGCGACGACGAGGGCGACGAGGAGGTTGGCGAGCACGGTCGCACCGATGATCGAGTCGGGGAACGCCTGTGCCTTGGTGTCGGTGATCAGGACGTGGCGCGCGATCCGCGCCACCGGCGCGCGCGGCGAATCAGTCACGGCGATAATGACGCCGCCACGATCGGCCGCGGCCTTGGCGTGCTCGTAGGTGATGCGGCTGTAGCGTCCGAAGCTGAATACGACGACGACATCTCCGCGACCGGCTTCGTCCAGCTCTGTCCCGGGTTGGATTCCGCCGGTATCCGCGAGGATTACCCCGGCCCGCGCCTTGCGCATCGAATAGGCCATCGACCAGGCGACCGGATAGAGCGTGCGACGCCCGAGCACGTAGACGCGCCCTGCCGCCGCGAGCGCCGCCGCGGCCTGCTCCAGCACGTCTGTCGACAGCGACCCGGCGGTGCGCTGCAGCAGGGCCTGCTCCTCGGCCACGAAGCGCGCGGCGAAGCCGAGGACGCCTTTGCTCCGCGCAGCCGAGACGATGCGCGCCGCCTGGTCGGCGTTGACGACGCCGCGGTCGCGGATCGCGTCGGCATAGCTCCGGCGCAGGTCGTCGAACCCGGACAGGCCGATGCGCTGCGCGAGCCGCACAAGGGTCGCGGGCGGAATGGCCAGGCGTTGCGCGAGCTCGCGCATCGAGCGCAGGGCGGCGTCCTGCGGGTGCGCGAGCAGGTGCTTCGCCGCGGTCGTTGCGTGGGCGCCGAGGCTCGGCAGCACGTCGCGCAGGCGTTCCGAGATGATGTCGCTGTTCACAGGGGCTCCGAGACCGAGAAGGGGGGGGTGAGCAAGCGATGAACCAAATGGTGCTTGACTGTCGCATAATGATTCATTTGATTCATTCCTTATGTGCAGGACCCCGAGATTCGTTCGCGATCGCCGCCCTGTCGGGAGGGCCTGAGCAATGGACGGGGGCGCGCAGCAGCCAGTCCGCGGCGCTCCCGTAAGAGTCCAGGGCGTGAGCAAGTCCTTCGGTGCGCTGCGCGTCGTGCACGACGTCTCGCTCGAGGTGGGTGCCGGGGAGTTCGTGTCGCTGCTCGGGCCGAGCGGTTCGGGCAAGACGACCCTGCTGATGGCGATCGCCGGCTTCGAAGGCGTCGACAGCGGGCGCATCAGCATCGGCAATCGCGATGTCACCGACGTTCCGGCGAACCGGCGCGACGTCGCGTTGGTGTTCCAGAAATATGCGCTGTTTCCGCACATGACGGTCGCCGAGAACATCGCCTTCCCATTGCGCATGCGGCGGATCGACCGGCGCGACATCGCAACGCGGGTCGAGTCCGCACTCGCGATGGTGCGACTCGACGGCTACGGCGCGCGCATGCCCGGGCAGCTCTCCGGCGGCCAGCAGCAACGCGTCGCCCTGGCGCGCGCCATCGTGTTCAACCCGCCGGTGCTGCTGATGGACGAGCCCCTCGGCGCGCTCGACAAGAAGCTGCGCCAGCACATGCAGCTAGAGATCAAGCGGCTCCAGGCGCGGCTCGGCGCTACCGTGATCTACGTCACGCACGACCAGGAAGAGGCACTGGCGATGTCGGACCGCATCGCGGTGTTGCGCGACGGTCGCCTCGAGCAGGTCGGCACGCCTGCCGCGCTCTACGACCGGCCGACAAATGCGTTCGTCGCGGACTTCATCGGCGACACCAATCTACTGCCGGTGACGGTACTGGAGGCGCGGCGTGAGGAATGCGCGGTCCGGCTCGGCGCGGCCACCGTCCGAGCGACGGCAGGCGCCGACTCCATTAGGGTGGGCAGTGCGGCGCTCCTGGCGATCCGGCCGGAGCGGCTGAGCGTGCGCGCGGGCGACGACGGTACCGTGAACGGCGAGGTGCGCGCACACGTCTACCTGGGCGCCGGCACCAGTCTCCTGATCGCGACCCGAGCAGGCCACGAGCTCACTGCGCGCCTGCCGGCCGGCGCATCGCTCGCGGGGCTGCAGGTCGGGGCGCAGGTCGCCCTGGACTGGCAAGCCGGCGACACCGTCGTGCTGCCGCCGCTGGACGCGCCGTCATGAGCACCGCCGGCCGCATCGGGCGCGGCGGATCGGCGCTGCTGCTGGCACCACTCGTCCTGTTGCTGGGCGTGATTTTCTTCTATCCGATCGGGCGCCTGCTGCTCGGCAGCTTCGTCGCGCCGGACTGGAGCCTCGCTCACTACGCGGCCCTGGCGAGCGAGCCGCTCTACGCGCGCATCCTGCTGCGCACCGCGTGGATCGCGCTGGTCGTGACGGTGCTGGCGCTGCTGCTCGGATATCCGATCGCCTACGCGATGTCGCGCCTGAAGGGCTGGCAGGCGGCGCTCGTCACGGCCTGCGTGATGGTCCCGCTGTGGACGTCGGTGCTGGTGCGCTCCTATGCGTGGATCGTGCTGCTCCAGCGCAATGGCCTGGTGAACACCTGGCTGACCAATCTGGGGCTGATCGATGCGCCACTGCGACTGATCTACACCGAGGGCGCGGTGCTAGTGGCGATGACCCACGTGTTGCTGCCGTTCATGGTGCTGCCGATCTACGCCAGCCTGCGCGGCATTCCACCAGAGCTCGTCCGCGCGGCGCGCAATCTTGGCGCGGGCGGTTTGCGCAGCTTCTGGCACGTCGTCCTGCCGCTCAGCCTGCCCGGCGTGTCCGCGGGCGCGCTGATGGTGTTCATCCTGGCCCTGGGATTCTACGTGACACCGGCGCTCGTTGGCGGGCCGCGCACGTTGATGATCGCCACGCTGATCGCGCAGCAAGTCACCGAGCTGCTCAACTGGGGACTCGCCGGCGCTCTGTCGACCGTGCTGCTCATCCTGACGCTGGGTGCCATCCTCGTCTTTCGCAGACTCCTGGGGGTCGAGAGGATCGTCGGCCATGGCTAGCGGGCGCATTACGCTCGTCGGCACGGCCGCGACGCTGGCGATCGCGGCGCTGCTGGTCTTCCTCGTGCTGCCGACCGTGCTGGTCGTGCCGATGGCATTCGGCGATCAGGACCATCTCGCCTTCCCGCCGCGTGGCCTGACCTGGCGGTGGTTCTCCGCCTTCTTCAGCGATCCGGAGTGGCGCGCCGCGACCTGGTTCAGCGTCAAGATCGCGGTGCTGACGACGATCGCGGCCACGGCGATCGGCACCGCGGCGTCGCTCGCCTTCGTCCGCGGAACGCTGCCCGGGGTGAGCGTGATAAATGCGCTCGCGCTCGCCCCGCTGATCGTCCCGCACATCGTCGTCGCGATCGCGATGTACCTGGAGCTCGCGCCGCTCGGGCTCACCGGCAGCACGACGGGTTTCGTTCTCGCCCATACCGTGCTCGCGGTGCCGTATGTCGTGCTCACCGTCTCGGCAGCGCTGCATCGCGTCGACGGCGCGCTCGAGCTCGCCGCGCTCAATCTCGGCGCCTCGCGGCTGCGCGCGTTCACCGAGGTGACGCTGCCGTTGATCGCGCCCGGCGTCGCCGCCGGCGCGGCGTTCGCCTTCATCGCCTCCTTCGACGAGGCGACGGTGTCGTTCTTCATCTCCGGCGTCGGCAACAAGACGCTGACGCGCAAGCTCTTCGAGGACGTCGACTTCAACCTGACGCCGGTCATCGCGGCGGCGTCGACGGTCCTCGTCGTCGTGTCGCTGGTGCTGATGTCCGGCGCCGAGTTCCTGAGGCGGATGACGCAGCGTCGGCGCCGATCCTTTCCCACCGAGTCCAGGAGGCTCACATGACCATCAATCGTCGGAACTTCACGACCGCACTCGGCGCGACGGCCGTCGGTACGCTGGCAGGCGCGACGCCGTGGAGCCGCGCATCGGCGCAGGCAGCCGTCGATACGCTGGCGCGACGCGCGCTCGATGCGGGCGAACGCGAGGTCGTCGTCGCCGGCGGCACCGGCGCCTATGGCGAGCTCGTGAAGACGCATTTCTACGATCCGTTCACCGCCGCAACCGGGATCAAGGTCACGGCCACGGGCGGCACCTACGGGGAGAAGCTCGCCCGCCTCAAGGCGATGACCAGCATCAACCGCATGGAATGGGACGTGGTCTCGCTCTCGGTCGACACGCTGACGCCGGAGACGACCGCGCTGCTGACCGATCTCGGCGACTGCGCGGCACTGCCCAATGTCGGGACGGCGGGCGTGCCGGGCAGTTGCGTGCGCCACGGCGTGCTCTTCGACGTCGGCGGCGGCGTGCTGCTCTACAGCCGCGACGCCTTCCCCGACGGCCGCCCGCAGCCGGCGAACTGGGCCGATTTCTGGAACGTCCGTGCGTTTCCGGGGCCGCGCGCGCTGCCCAATATCGGCACGCCGTGGTGGTCGATGATGGCCGCGCTGATCGCAGACGGCGTCGCGCCGGACAAGCTCTTCCCGCTCGACGTCGACCGCGCCTTCCGAAAGCTCGACGAGATCAAGCCGCACGTGACCGTGTGGTGGCGCAGCGGCGATCAGAGCCAGCAGATCTTCCGCAGCCGCGAGGTCGTCATGGCGATGATGTTCGCCGGCCGCGCGCTGCGCCTAGTCTCGGAAGGGCTGCCCCTGAACGTGGTGTGGAATGGCGCGCCGCTCGACGCCGCCTTCTGGGGCGTGACGCGCGGCGCGCCGCACCAGGCCGCGGCGCGTGCCTTGTTGAACTTCATCTACACCCGACCTGACGCGCACGCGGCGTTCATCAAGGCCTCCTTCGGCGCTACCGCGCATCGCGAGGCGGTGGCTCTCCTCGCGCCGGCCGAGCAGCGGCTCCAGGCGGTACATCCGGACAACTGGTCGAAGATCGTACCGGTGGATCGCGACTGGCTCGCCGCCAACCAGGCGGCGACGCTGACGCGCTGGGCGGCATGGATCGCGAGCTGACGATGGCGACGCCTGCGACCGCGAACGACACCTCGCTGGGGCCGCGCTCCGAGGCCGCCTTCGCGCGCGCGCGTGCCGTCTTCCCGGACGGCACGACGCGCGTGACGATCGAGCGGTCGCCGGCGCCGCGCTACATGAGCCACGGCGAGGGTGCCTATCTCGTCGACGTCGACGGCCGCCGCTTCCTGGACCTGAACGCCAACTTCACGACGCTGATCCACGGACATGCCTTCGGGCCGGTGATCTCGACCCTCGAGCGCCAGCTGCGCCGCGGCAGCTGCTTCGCCAATCCGACCGAGCCGGAGATCGCGCTCGCCGAGCTGCTCTGCGCGCGCGTTCCGGGCCTCGAGCGCGTGCGCTTCGTGAACACCGGCACCGAGGCGGTGATGTTCGCGATCAAGGCCGCGCGTGCGCTGACCGGTCGATCGGGAGTCGCGAAGATCGAGGGCGCCTATCACGGCGCCTATGACTGGGTGGAGGTGAGCCAGGCGAGCACGCCCGCGACCTGGGGTGCCGGCGATGCGCCCGCGAGTACCGGCTACTACGCCGGGATGCCGCAGGCGGTGCTCGACGACGTGGTCGCTCTGCGGTTCAACGATGCCGAGGGTGCGCGGCGCCTGCTCGCCGCGCATGCCGATCGGCTCGCCTGCGTGATCATCGACCCGATGCCCAGCCGTGCCGGGCTGGTGGCGCCGGAGCCCGGCTTCATCGCCGCGCTCCAGGAGACGGCGCGCGCGCACGGCATCCTCGTGATCAGCGACGAAGTGCTGAACTTCCGTCAGGCCTATGAGGGCGCGTCGGCGCGATACGGCATCGCGCCGGACCTCTTCACCTTCGGCAAGATCATCGGCGGCGGCATGCCGATCGGCGCGATCGGCGGCAGCGCCGTGACGATGAAGGTCTTCGATGCGAGCGGCGGACGGCCCGCGTTGCCGCAAGGCGGAACGTTCTCGGCCAATCCGCTGTCGATGGTCGCCGGGCTCGCGTCGATGCAAGCGCTCGACCGGCCAGCCTTCGCGCACCTCGACGATCTCGGCGCGCGCCTGCGCGCGCGCCTCACCGAGATCATCGCGCGACGGCGTGCGCCGCTGACCGTCACCGGCGCCGCCTCGCTCTTCCGCATCCATCCCAAGCGCGTCGCGCCGCGCGACTTCCGCGAGTCCTTCACCTCGCCGGCGGAAACGAAGGTCGTCGTCGCGTTGAGCCGCCACTTCGCGGAAGCCGGGATCGTGCTGCCCGCGGCGGCATGCGCGTGCCTCTCGACGCCGATGACGGCGAGCGAGATCGATCTGATCGCACAGGTCTTCGCGAGCTTCATCGACCGCCATGGAGATCTGCTCGCGGAGATCGCACGATGAGCGGCGAAGGCATGACGGTCGCGCAGCGCATCGCCCAGGCGCTGCGGCGGCACGGCGTGAGCTGCATCTTCGCCCAGAGCCTGCCCTCGGCGGTGATCCTGGCCTGCGAGGAGATCGGCATCCGCCAGATCGCATACCGCACCGAGAATGCCGGCGGCGCGATGGCGGACGGCTATGCGCGGCGCTCGAACCGCATCGGCGTCGTGGCGGCGCAGAACGGCCCCGCCGCGACCTTGCTGGTGGCGCCGCTTGCCGAGGCGCTCAAGGCGAGCATCCCGATCGTCGCGCTGGTGCAGGACGTCGAGCGGCCGCAGCTCGACCGCAACGCCTTCCAGGAGCTCGACCATCTCGGCCTGTTCCAGGCCTGCACGAAATGGGTGCGCCGCGTGATCGCCGCGGAACGCATCGACGACTATGTCGACGCGGCGTTCACCGTGGCCGGCAGCGGGCGCCCGGGACCGGCCGTGCTGCTGCTGCCTGCCGATCTGTTGCGCGAAGCCGCACCGCCGGCGACGCGCCGGCGGGAAAGGGCGCTGGGCTACTGGCCGCTCGATCGCACGCGTCCGGACGACGCGACGATCGCCGCGGCGGCGCGTCAGCTCGCCGAGGCGCGTGCGCCTGTCGTAATGGCCGGCGGCGGCGTGCTTGCGTCGGGCGCCGCCGAAGCGCTTGCGGCGCTGCAGGAGACGGCATCGCTTCCGGTCTTCACCACCAACATGGGCAAGGGCGCGGTCGACGAGCGGCATCCGCTGTCCGCGGGTCCGCTCGGCGCGCTGCTCGGCCCGGGATCGCTCGGCCGACACAGTCGGGCGCTTCTCGACGAGAGCGACCTCGTCCTGCTGGTCGGGACTCGCACGAACCAGAACGGCACCGACAGCTGGCGGCTCATCCCGCCACAGGCGCGCGTGATCCAGATCGACGTCGATCCCGAGGAGATCGGCCGCAACTACGAGGCGGTCCGCCTCGTCGGCGATGCCGCGGCCACGGTCGACGCATTGGTCGCCGCATTGGGCCGGGAGGATCTCGCATTTCGCCGCGGCGCGCGCGCAGCGGTAGAGGCGCGCATCGCCGGCGCGTGGTCCGCCTTCGACGTCGAGCGCCGGGCGCGCGCGGCGCACAACGGCGTGCCGATCCGCCCGGAACGGCTGATGCAGGAATTGCAGCCGCTGCTGACCCCCGAGACGACGGTGGTGGCCGATGCGAGCTACGCGTCGATGTGGATCGTCGGCCAGCTCCGCGGCCTCGCGGCGGGCATGCGCTTCCTTACGCCGCGCGGTCTCGCGGGCCTCGGCTGGGGACTACCGATGGCGATCGGCGCGAAGCTCGCACGGCCCGGCGATCGCACGGTGGCGCTCGTCGGCGATGGCGGCTTCGGCCACTGCTGGTCCGAGGTCGAGACGATGGTGCGTCTCGATGTGCCGGTGACCGTGATCGTCCTGAACAACGGCGTGCTCGGCTACCAGAAGGACGCGGAGACGGTGAAGTTCGGACGATTCACCAGCGCCTGCCGACTCGGCGCGGTCGACCACGCGCGCATCGCCGCCGCCTGTGGCTGCGACGCCTCGCGGATCCAGCGGCCGGACGAGATCGCACCGGCGCTAGCCCGCGCGCTCGCCAGCAACCGTCCCTGGCTGCTCGACGTCGTGACCGATCCCGAGGCGCATCCGCCGCTCTCGCTCTACGACGGGACGCTCGACCGCCATGTCTGAGCGCATCCCGCGCGTCGCCGTGGTCAGCGGCGGATCGAGCGGGATCGGTCTCGCCTGCGTGAAGCGGCTTCTCGCGATCGGCCATCGCGTGGCGTTCTTCAGCCAGCAGGCGGAGCGCGTCCGCGCGGTGGCGCGGGAACTGGGCGCGCGCCATCCCGGCCGCGTGCACGCGGACGTCGCCGACCTTCGCGATCCCTTGGCGATCTCGGGCTTCTTCGCCGACGTCGCGCGTATCTGGGAGCCGGCGGGGATTCTCGTGAACGTCGCGGGCGTGTCGCCGAAACGGCCGGGTGGGCGCTCGCGGATCGCCGAGATCCCGGCAGCGGAATGGGAGGACGTGCTCCGCGTCAACCTGACCGGCGCCTTCCATTGCTGCCAGGCTGTGCTGCCCTCGATGACCGAGCGGCGCTTCGGCCGCATCGTGTTCATCGGCTCGGTGGCGGGTCGCACCTTGCCGCGCATCGCGGGGGCCAGCTATGTCGCGTCGAAGTCCGCGCTCGTCGGTTTCGCGCGGTCGGTGGTGAGCGAGGCCTCCGCGTTCGGCGTCACCGCCAACACGATTTGCCCGGGTCGCATCGTCACGGACATGACCGGCCCAGCGGGGTCGCCAGCCAACCAGGACGCACTACAGCGCATCCCGATCGGGCGTCTCGGCACGCCCGACGACGTGGCGCGCGTCGTCGAGACGCTCGTGGCCGAGGATGCGGACTTCATCAATGGCGCGGTGATCGACGTCAACGGAGGGGAGTTTCTGGCGCCATGACCGATCACGCACCGGAGGATTGCGATCTCCTGATCCATGGCGCCCAAGTGCTGACCGTCGACGCGGCCGACACCATCATCCGCGACGGCGCCGTCGCCGTGCGCGGCTGCCGCATCGTCGGCGTCGGTGAGACCACCGCCCTGCGCAAGCGCTTCGTGGCGCGCGAAACGATCGATGCGCGCGGCGGCGTCGTCCATCCCGGCTTCATCGATGCCCACATCCATGTCTCGCAGTACACCGCGCGCAGCGTGCTGCCGCGGATGGCGGGCACGTCGATCACCATGGGCGACTGGAAGGGCGCGTTGCGTCCCGAGGACGAGCATGCGAGTGCTGCGCTCGCGGCGATCGACTATCTCGCCGGCGGCACGACCGGCTTCGTGGATCCCGGCACTATCTTCGAGCCGGATGCGGTCGCTGCGGTCGCCTCCGAGACCGGCATCCGGATCTGGCTCACCGATCCCTACGTCGCCGATCGCGGCCACGCCCTGAAGGAGCACCTCGCCGAGCTGGTCAGCCCGACCTTCCTGGCGCGGTGGCCGCGCGATCTCGACGATGCGCTGAGTCGTGTCGGGTCGCAGCTGCATCGCAACCGCTCGTCCGACGGACTCGTCCATGCCTTCATCGGCCTCTATGGCGAAGCGACCGGATCGGACGCGCTCTTCGCCGCGGCGCTCGCGACGGCCCGCCGGTCGGGCGTGCAGCTTCAGCAGCACCTTGGCTATTCGCCTGCGAGCTTCCTGACGCAGGAACGCGAGCTCGGCCGGCCGTTGCTGGCCGACTACATCGACCGACACGGCATCGACCGCGCGGTTTCGTTCATCCACATGAACGTCGTCACGCGGGACGACGTCTTGCGCCTCGCGAGCGCGCAGGTCCGGGTCGTGTGGTGTCCCTACGGACAGCTCCAGATGCTGGCGCAGCCGGGCGCGCAATGTCGCCAAGGCGAGCTCGCGAACGCAGGTGTCGTGCTCGGCCTCGCCACCGACATTCCCCGCGTCATTGACGTCGGCGCAATCGGCTCGCTCGCCATGGCAGCCGGTGCTGCGCTCGGAACGCCGCTGTCGCCACGCCTGATGATGCGAATGCGCACGATCGGCGGGGCCGCGACTGTCGGCGCGACCGCCGACGTTGGAAGTCTCGAGGTGGGCAAACGTGCGGATATCGTGCTCCGCCGCCCTGCTGCCTCCGAAGCGTTGGGCCAGGATGTCTCTCTCGAGACGGCGGCCCTCGGTACCCGAGCTGGTGTGCACTTGGTGGTCGTCAATGGAGCTGTCGTGGTGCGTGACGGCGCGTGCGGCAGAGTCGTCTCGCATGACATCGTCGATCGCGCCCATGCCTCGGTGCGGTCGATCGCAACTCGCATCGGCCTCGCCTGAGCCGGAGCAAGGCGGCTTGGCGTCCGCTGCGCTTCGACGATGGCAATTCCGGCCATGGCGCGCGGAGATCGGCGGCAGTTGTTCGACGAGCGGCGCGGTCACCGGTCATCGATCATCGGCATTCGGAGCGATCGCTGTCGCGCCAAGCGTTTTCTCCAGTATGACGCCGACGTAAGCCGCGCCTGCCCCCTGAGGGAATGAGGTGGCCGGCGGCGCAGAGGCGCTCGAGGGCGTTGCGCTCGCCGACGGGCGAGGCGCTGACGTTCGTCCTGAGCGTGTCGATGTCGAGGCGCGTTCGGGTGCCGGCCGCGAGCTCGTCGATGAGTTCGATCGCGACGCGCACGTCCAGTGGTTCGAGGCCGGCCTCTCGGCTCAGCGCGAGCAGCAGGCGCCAACGCGTGTCGGGTGTGATCGGAGCGCCGGAATCGTTGCCCGCAATTTGCCGCACGGGTCGTTAAGTCGTTGATCTTCCGTGCCGGGGTCTGCGGGTGTCTGCCCTCTAAGCGGCGGATGTCAGCAAACCGACTTCTTCGGCTTCGCAATGAAGGGGGCGTCGGTTCGATCGCGATCGGCGCCACCATTCCCTCAATGGGGTAGCAACCCGCAGGCTCCGGTAGGACACGCAATTCACCGGCAGGACTGCACGAAACGACACGTCTCATGCCGGTGGCGATTCGGATGTGCGCTGGGCGCGGACGGGCCGAACGGACGCGCGTACAGCCGGTGTCGCATTAGGTCGCGTAAAGGCGCAATCGCCGAGGATGCTTGCGGGCGCACGATCAGCCCGGCTGGTACTCCGCCTTCGTCACGGTTGCAGCGAAGAGGAGCGGCGCGCAGTCGTCGTCGGCGGCGTCGCCGATGTCGAAGCGGTACATCGCCCGTGTCGCCAGCGAAATGTCGATGTCGGCGACGACGAGCTCCTCGCGCTTGAGTTCCGACTGCGCGTGGATTCGACCATCCGGCGCGATCACGAGCGAGCGGCAGTTCTGGTGCGGGTCGTGGGCGACGTTGCACGAGGCGAACCAGATCGTGTTCTCCGCCGCGCGCGTCACCGCCATGGCGTGATGGATCGGGATCTTCCAGTCGTTGGGCCGCGTGGTGTTGTTCTGCGGATGGAACACGAGTTGCGCGCCCTGGCGTACGCATTCGCGCGTGCTGTGCGCGAAGCGGAAGCCCTCGTAGCAGATCACGATTCCGACCTTTACGCCGAACAGCTCGTGGACGGCGAAGCCGCTGCCGGGCGAATAGGCGAGGGCGTCCATCGGCGTCAGCTTGGTCTTGTGATGCGAGCCGAAGATCTCGCCGCGCGGCGAGATGACGAGCGCCGAGTTGTAGGGCTTGCCGCCGGGTACCGGTGTCTCGGTGCCGAGGATGCAGGCCATGCCGAGCTCGCCGCACCGCCGCGCCACGCGCGCGTGCAGCGCGTCGAGCTTCGCCGCCTCGACCGGTGCGTCGGCCCGCGTGATGTCGACCCGGTATCCGGCCGTCTGGCCTTCGGGAAAACAGAGGATCTGCACGCCGCGCGCGCCCGCTTGGTCGACGAAACGCATGATCGTCTCGGCATTGTGCGAGAGGGAGTCGGTCTGACGCGCCTGCGCAAGCCCAATTCTGAGCATCGTCATCTTGCCTCCTCCCAATGCGGTCGATTCAGTCGGCACGCGCGCCCACGACGATCCTCCCTCGGCGCAGGGCATTGCGGCAATCCTGCCGAGGATCGATGCTTTGCCGCCAAAGCCACAGGATCTCAGGCGGATGGCGCCCTGATCAGCTCGGAGATGACGCTTGCGGCGGTGGACACGCGGCCGAAGTTGCGGGCGAAGGTGCGCAGCGTCGCCTCGTGGGCGCTGCGCTCCCAGGTCTGGCAAGCGTCGTCAACCAGCAGGACGTTGTAGCCGCGATCGGCAGCGCTGCGTGCCGTGGACTCGACGCAGGCCTCGGTCGTCATGCCGGTGCAGACGAGATCCGTGATGCCGAGGCCGCGCAGGAGGTGGTCGATGCCGGTGCTCGCGAAGGCACTCGCGGTGCGCTTGTTGATGACGAGTTCACCGGATCTCGGCGCGACATCGGCCATGATCGCGTGGCCCGGCGAGCCGACCGGGAAGATGGTCGGTATGCCGCGCGCGGCCTGGCGGTCGAGATCCGCCATGCGCCGGCTCAGGCGATAGTCGGCGCCGTCGGCGCATTGCGGGCCGACGGTGAAGAAGATCACGCGCTCGCCGCGCGCGCGGAAATGCTCGAGCAGCGCGTCGATGTTCGGCAGCACCGTGTCGCGCAGGCGCGGGAAGGCGTAGGTCGCGTAGTCCGAGTGCTGTGCAGCGACCTCGGCGGCGAGTCCGATCGTCGGATCGGCGCAGTAGCGCTGCACGTCGATCACCAGGAGTGCCGTGCGGCCCGGCGTCAGGCGGAACGCCGCGAGAGCCCGCGGCCAGTCGTCGAGGCGATCGTCCCAGGCCATTGCCGCGGCCCGCGTCAGGGAATCTCGAGATCCAGCAGCGGCGCATGCTGCTGGCAGCCGAAGACGTCGGTGTCGTCGAAGGAGCCGGAGGAGGCGCGGCGCGGCACGGCGATCTTGATCGCCTTTCCGGCAGCGTATTCGACGACCCGGATCTGCTGGCCCGGATAGCGCAGCACCTTGCTCAGATTGGCCGGCGTGAAGACGCCCGAGGCGCAGGCGCGGCGGAAATCCTCCTCGGTGCGGAAGATCGCGTCGAAGGTGATCTGGAACGGTCCGGCATTCTTGCTGCGCAGCGTGTGGCAGAGGTCCTTGAGCTTAGTCATGGGGCCGGCCCTCCTTGATCTGGATGACGTCCATGGGGAAGAGCTCGCAGGGATCGTCCACCTCGACGAGGTGATAGATGCTGAACTCGTAGGCTTCGCCGCCGGAGACATCGGCAGGCACGAACGGCACTGCGAGATTGCCGCCCGTCGCCTTGATGCCGTCGTAGAAATAGTGGAGCAGGTTGTAGCGGGCGACCGAGCAGACGGCTTGCGCGATCTCGGGCGTGCGGCCGATCACATCGGTGACGACCATCACCTCGAGCGGATTGGCGGCCTCGGTCTCGCCGGCGCCCATTGCACCGTCGACGCCGTAGGCGCGAAACTTCAGCCGATAGTCCTTCGGGTCGAAGTCGCTGACCAGCAGCTCGCCGACCATCTTCTCGACATGATCGAGGATGGCGCGCGTCTGGCGCGTCGCGACCGGACAGCGCATCGCGCCGAGCGAGAAATAACGATAGCCGACCCGCTCCACGCCCTCGAGCTTGATCGTGTAGACGGGATTCGTCTCCCAAACGCTGCCGGTGACGCGCGTGCGCCGCTCGTCGACCGGCGTATACACGGAGCGCGTCATGTCGAGGCGGCCGCCCGGCTCGACGACCTCGAAGGGATCGGGCTGTTCGTAGAGGCTGTGCGCGGCGACCGAATAGGGCGTGCAGCGCCGCGCCGGGTTCATCGACTCCAGCGTGAAGCCGGTCGCATCGAGGCTCGCCATGATCGCGTCACGCCCGCCGGGCTCCGCGCTCAACGACGAGCACTCGATGATCTTGCCCATATGCATCGCGAGGCCCTTGTCGCGACCCTTCCACACCGGGTAGGCGGCGAATACCGCGGCGTCGCACGCGCGCCCTGCGACGATCACGTCGGCACCGGCATCGAGCGCGCGAAGGAACGGCTCCATGCCCATCTGCCCGACGATCCGGGTCGCGCGCTCCACGCCGTCGGGCGTGAGTTCGTGCAGCGGCCCGCAGGGGCGGCTCTTTCCGGCCGCGATCTTCTCGAGCACGTAGCCCTTGTCGACCTCCGCATGGATCACGGCGAGCCGGAACGAGAGCCGATGCCGCGCGGCGATCTCGTAGAGCACGTCGAGGGTGAGCTGCAGATGCGGCTCGCCGCCGGCCGAGCCCGCCGAGCCGAGGATCACCGGCACGTTCAGCTTGCGTCCCGCCAGCAGCACCATCTCGAGGTCGCGCCGAATGACGTCGGCATGGCCGTCGCACTTGCCGGCGCCGAGGTAATAGGGGCCGATGTCGGTCGAGCCGCAATCCGCGCCGATAAAGTGCGGGTTGAGCGCGATCCCACGCTCGAAGGCGGGGCGCGGGATGCCGTGGCCGAGCTGGCCGGAGGCACAAAGGCAACGCAGAATCTCAGATGTCATCCGCTTGGGTCCTTCAGGCTTGTGAGGCGGGTGATGTCGCCGGTCCCAGGAACACCGGTGCGCTCGCGGGAATCGTGATCCAGATCGGCGTGCCGGCATCGGGGACGTCGTCGGCGGCGACATGGACGCGAAGCTCCGTCTCGCCGAGGCGCAGATTCAGCATCGCGTAGCCGCCGAGATATTCGCGATCGATCTCCTGGGCCGCACGGCTTCCCGGTGCCGGCGCGGTGGAGAGAGTGATCTGCTCGGGCCTTATCGCCGCCTCGGCCGCGCCGTCGCCGGCGGTCACCGGCAGCTCGAGCCCGAGATCGCCTGCGCGGAAGAGCCCGCTGGTCACGATGCCGGCGACGATATTGGCCGCGCCGACGAAGTCCGCGACGTAGCGGCTGCTCGGCTGGCGGTAGATCTCGCGCGGCGCGCCGACTTGGCTGATGCGTCCGGTGTCCATCACGGCGATGCGGTCGGAAATCGCGAAGGCTTCCGCTTGGTCGTGCGTGACATAGAGCGCCGTCAGCCCCGTCTTGCGCACCAGCGCCTTGATCTCGCGACGCATGCGTTCACGCAGCTTCGCGTCGAGGTTGCTGAGCGGTTCGTCGAACAGGATGGCGCGCGGCTCGGCGACCAGCGCGCGGGCGAGCGCCACGCGCTGCTGCTGGCCGCCCGAGAGTTGCGTGGCGGAGCGGCCGAGGAAGGCCGAGAGCGCGACGAGCTCGGCGACCGCCTCGACCTTCTCGCGCATGCGGGACTTGTCGAGGCGCCGGATTCGCAGCGGGTAGGCGATGTTGTCGAACACAGAGAGGTGCGGCCATACGGCGTACGACTGGAACACCATGCCGAGCTGGCGGTGCTCCGGCTTGACCCAGCCGCGCCTCGACATGTCGCAGACCACGTCGCCCTGGATGGCGATGGTGCCGCGCGTCGGTCGCTCGAGACCGGCGACGCAGCGCAGCGTCGTCGACTTGCCGGAACCCGACGGCCCGAGCAGCGTGACGAGCTCGCCGGTCGCGACCTCGAGGTCGACATCGACGACGGCGGGCGTCGCCACGCCCGCGTAGTGGAGGGTCAGGCCCGAGATCCGGATGCTCATGCCGGCCGCCCCGATCGCTCCGTGCGGCGGCCGTACCACAAAGCGAGTGCCGCCGTGCCGCCCATCATCAGCGTGTTGATCACCTCGAAGGCGGTGAGCGTCCCGTACTGGCCGAGATTCCAGAGGTTCCACAGCACGGTGGCGTTGACCGGCACGGTCGGCGAGCCCAGCAGCACCGAGGCGCTGAACTCCTTCATCAGCGTCACGAAGATCAGCACCCAGCCCGCGACCAGGCTCGCCTTGATCAGCGGCACCAGGATTCCCGCAAGCCGCCGCAGCCAACCCGCGCCGCTGATTTGCGCCGCCTCCTCGAGCGCGGGATCGAGCTGCGACAGCGCGGCACTTGCAGAGCGCATACCCACGGGAATGAACAGCGTCACGTAGGCGATCAGAATGATGTAGGGCGTGCCGTAGAGAACGAGCGGCGGCCGGATATAGGCGGCCAGGAGGCCCACCGCGAACACCATGCCGGGCATGCTGATCGGGAGCATCGCAACATATTCGAGCGTCCGCCCGAGCCAGTCCTTGCGCTTCATCACGATCACGCTGACGAAGACGGCGACCGCGATCGCCAGCGTCGCACCGAGCAGCGACAGCAGCACCGAGTTCTGGATCGCCGCCCAAGCGGCGGGCTCGCGCTCCGCGAGGTTCACGTAATTGCGCAGCGTGAGCAGGCTCGAATCGAGGCGCGTCGTCCAGCGCGAGGTGAAGGATGCGTAGGCGAGCGCGACCACCGGCATGACCGCTGTCAGCAGCATGAAGCCCCAGGCGAGGATGGCGATCGGCCAGCGCCATGGCCCGAGCGGCGCGAAGGGCTGGCGGAACCCGCGCGCGGTGACGGTGGTGAACCGGCGCCCGCCGAGCAGCCGGCGCTGCGCGCCGATGGCGACGAAGGCGACCCCGAGCAGGAGGACCGAGAGCACCGCGGCGAACTCGCGCTCCGTCGGATACGCGGACATGCTGGCGAAGATCGAGGTCGTCAGGACGTAGAGCCGCGCCGGGATTCCGAGGATCGCAGGAATGCCGAACTGGCCGAAGGCGAGGACGAGCGCGAGGATGGCGGCCGCCAGGATGGCCGGGCGCACGAGCGGCAGCGTCACCGTCATCAGCACGCGTGCGGTCCCCGCACCCGACATGCGCGCGGCCTCCTCGAGGCTCGGATCGACCGAGCGCAGCGCCGCCGAGACGAGCAGGAACACGTAGGGCGAGAAGTAGAGCCCGGCCGTCCACACCATGCCGCCGAGCGAAAAGATGTTGAGAGGACCGGTCAGCGCCTCGATGTCGAAGAGCATGCGCAGCAGCGCGTTATAGAAGCCGATGCGCGGCGAGGCGAGCAGCGACCAGCTCACCGCGATTATCATGGGCGACAGGAAGAACGAGCCCATGAACAGGACGCTGAACGCCGATCGCCCCGGCAGGTCCGAGCGTGCGACGAGCAGGGCCGCGGCGATCCCGATCGCCAGCGCGAGCAGCGTCCCGCCGACGGCGAAGACGAGCGTGTTCCCGAGCAGCAGCGCGGTCGCGTCGGCTCGCGCGATGTAGGCCTCGTGGTACCAGCCGAGCGTGTAGCTGCGCTCGAAGATCGAGGTCCGGATGCTCGCCTCGAAGATCCAGAACACGGGATGCAGGACGAGGGCGATCACGAAGACGGCGATTGCCGCCTGCGTGACCGACTCCCTGTCCCATCCGCGCGTCGAAGCGCGTGCCGATCGTCCGCCGGCCGTCATGTCGAAGCGCCTAGCCGTTGGCCGACTCGCCCGTGGTCCGCGACCTATTTGGTGTAGAGACGGGCGAACTCGTCGTTGTACGGCTTCACGGCGGCGTTGTAGGCGTCCATTTCCGCGGGGCCGACGATGTAGGTCTGCCGCCCCGTCAGGTTCGGCACGCCGACCGTTTCGACGTCGGCGCGCGGGGAGATGCTGCCGACCTTGGCGACCGAGATCGTCTGCCCTTCCTTCGAGGCGAAGAAGTCCATGAACGCCTTCGCGGCGTTGGGCCGAGGCGAGCGCTTTGAGATGCCGGCGGCGCGGACCGCGAGCGGAATCGGCTCCGCCCAGACGACGGCGATCGGTGCCTTGGGATCCGACTGCAGCGTGTTCGTGCCGGTGTAGTGCAGGAGCCCGACGGCGATGGCCGCCTCGCCCGAGATTACCGCCTGGCCCTGTGCGGCGGTCGCGACGTGAAGCTGCGGCTTCAACGCGCCGAGCTTCTGGTGGAAGTCGACGCCGTGGAATTTCCGCATCGCGTAGTAGTAGAGGTAGCCGGTGCCCCCGCCCTTAATATCCGGCGCCGAGATCGCGCCGGCGAACTCCGGCCGCAGGATGTCGGTCCAGGCCTTTGGCGCCTTGTCCTTCGCGATCCGCTCGGTGTTGTAGAGAAGGATCTCGGCGTTGAGGGCCAGCACGACCCAGCGGCCCTGGTCGTCCCTGAACTGCACGGGATAGGCCGCGTACTCGGCCGACGCGTAGGGCAGCAGCAGGTCGCGCTTGGTGAAGTCGAGATAGGGCGCGAGGTCGGAGATCTGGACGATGTCGACCTGCGGCTGGTTGGCCTCGATCTCCGTCAGGAAGCGCTGGATGATCTGCGACGTCGCCATGTTGCTGAACTCCACGGCGATGCCCGTCTTCGCCGTGAAGGTCTTGCCGAGATCGTTCATCGGCGCCGAGGGCCAGCTGCCGTAGATCACGACCTTGCCTTCCGCCTTCCCGGCGGCGAGCACGGCCGGATCCGTCGCCGACGCGAGAGGGCTGACGGCGGCAGCCGCGAGCGCCAGGGCGGCAGAGAAGAGACGGGAGGCGATCGACATGGGCTTCTCCTCACTTCATCGCGCGTGGATGGACGGAGGGGCCGGTGTGTCCGGCTCTTCTGTCGACGCGAGGTCGTGCGCCGTTGCGAGACTCAGGCAAGAAGCCGTCGCGTTGTCAAAAGAATCCTTATCGTGATAACGCTGATCTGCGCTCAATGATAAGATGAGTTTATGTGACGATGAACCTGGTGCAGATCGAGACCTTCCTCTGCGTCGCGCGGCTCGGCAGCTTCCGCGCGGCGGCGCAGCGGCTGGGCACAACACAGCCCTGCATCTCGCAGCGCGTGCGCGAGCTGGAGACCTCGCTGGGTTCGGAGCTTTTCGATCGCAGCAGTCGCCGTCAGGTCCGCCTTACCGCGCGCGGGCGCGCGCTGGTGCCCGACGCCGAGCGTTTCCTTCTCGCCGGTGCCGAGCTGCGAAGGCGCTTTTCCTCGGTCAAGGCGCTGCGCGGGATCGTGCGCCTGGGCGTGACGGGAACGATCGCGGTCAACTGGCTGCCGAAGCTGATTGATGCGCTCGCGCAGGACGCCGCAGGCGTCGAGATCGAGTTCGTCGCCGATCTCAGCGCCAATCTGAGCCGACTGCTGGCGGGGGGTCGCCTCGATCTCGCGTTCTTCGCCGGCGCGCCGCCGCAATCCGGCTTCGTGGGCGAGATCGTCGGCCGTGTGCCGCTGGCCTGGTTCTGCAGCCCGCGCCTGAACGTTCCGGCCAAGGTGCTGCAGGCGTCCGAGCTCGCCGCGTGGCCGCTGATCACCGACGTGCCGGGGACGTCGTTCCATCGTCTCAGCGCCGGCTGGTTCGAAAAGGCCGGCGTGCGGCCGGCACGCAACCACGCCTGCAGCAGCCTGGCGACGCGCATCCAACTGGCTGAGGCAGGGCTCGGCATCGCACTCATTCCGCTGACCGCGCTGAGCGACGAACTCGACGACGGGCGCCTGCGGCGCGTGGACGTCGAGCCCGCGCTACCGGACCTCGAGCACGTCCTCGCCTACCCGTCGTCGCCGCTGGAGGCGCCGGTGCGCAAAGTGATCGAGATGATCAAGCGCCAGCTCGCCTTCGAGCCGAACTTTCGATTCTCATCCGTGAGCCGCCGCGCGCGACCCTTGGGCCAGGCGCCCTCAGCGAAGCGACAGGCAGAGCTCCGCGGCTGAAACCGGCGTCCGCGCCGTGTCCTGTTGGAGGCCGGCCAAGTCGCGACATGTGCGGGACAGGCGCTCGATCTCGTCGGGCGTGGCGAGCGGTGCGCAGAGTCGGTGGAAGCGCCGATCGTAGTCGTGCCATGTCCAGGGCTGCTCGAGGGCGTGGCAGCGCGGTCGGTTGATCGAACGCGAGAACCGGCGGCCGTCGAGGAACTCGATGATCGCCTCACCACCGAAGCCCTGCTGGTGCGGGTCGGTCGACTCGGCCCGTACCGTCCATTCGGGCGCGGCGGCGGTCGTGATCCGATCGACGAGCGCGGCGGTGCTCGCGCGCGTCGACGCGGGTGCCATGCTCCACGCGCCGTCTTCGAGCGCGGTCGCGAAGATCATTCGGAGATCGTGGGCCGGCGCGGGCATTGCGGTGCCGTGCGCCCCCGCCCGCCACGCGGTGCCGATCTGGCCATGGATGCGCCTGCTCGTGCGGATCTCCACGGTATCGATGGCGCGTCGGTCGATCGTTGCATGCAGGTCGATGGCGAGATCGATGAAGGCCTGCGCCTGGAACTGCGCTTCGTGCGCCTTGGGGTAGGTCGCCAGAATGGCGCGCCTCGGCTCGCCGGGCTCCGGGAGTTGCAGCTCGAACGCGACGCCTGTCGCGCCCATCCAGCGTCCGACCATTCCTTCCGGGCTCTCGTAGGCGGGGGTCGGCGCGCGCAGGCCGGCAACGCTCTCCTCGACAACTTCGATCGCGAGCCTCGCGATGTGCGCCGCACCGAGGATGCGCCAGTGCGATGGGGGCGTGTCCGGGGCGCGTCGCGGCATCAGGCCGAGATGGACGATGTGATCGAGCGCTGCACGGATCGTGTCGAGCGGCAGACCGCGCAGCGTGCCGAGACCGGCGACCAGCGCCGGCCCGAGATGGCCCGACGGATCGAAGCCGTGACGGCTGAGCGGGATCGCGCGTGCGAGCGCGACATGCACCTCGTACGCGGTGACGATTGCGCGGACCAGCGCAGCGGTGCTGGCCTGCGTCTGCTGCGCAACGGCGATCAGCGCCGGGATGCTGTCGCTCGGATGCGCGTATTCGGCGCCGACGAACATGTCGTTGAGGTCGCGCGCGCGCAGGGCCACCTGGTTTGCCCATCCGGCCCGCTCGGCATCGAAGCGCCGCTCTGGCGCTATCCCGAGAATGCGCGCGCCGTCACGGCGCGGACGGCGGGCGGCGAGTTCAACCGCATGGCGAACGAGCGGTTCCCGAAGGCCGTGAATGGACACGCCGATCGAGTCGAGGATGCGGCAGGCAGCCATCTCGGCGACATCGGCATCGACGGCGACGGGATCCGCGGCCACGCAGGCGATGGCGTGGCAGAGTTGCTCCTGCCGAGGCACGTCGCGGTCGCGGCGTCCAACGGAAACCAGATGGCGCTTCATCCAGGGGAGCCGACATCAGTAGAGGACTTGCGCGCCGTTCACATCGACGATGGCGCCGGTCATGTAGCTCGACTCGCTCGAGCACAGAAAGCGTACGACCGTGGCGACCTCGTCGGGCTCGGCCATCCTCCCGAGCGGTACGGATGCGGCGGCGGAGGCATGGGCCGTCGCCGGTATCACGCGCGTCTTCACCGGGCCGGGGGCAACGCAGTTCACACGGATGCCGTCGGCGGCGAGCTCGAGCGCCAGCGATCGCGTGAGCGAGATGATCCCAGCCTTCGAGACGGCGTAGTGTGCCTTGGTGGCGACGGGCGTGACCCCGCGGCTGGCGAAGGGTGCACGGCCCGCGCGCGAGGAGATCAGCACGATGCTGCCGCCGCCGGAGCGGCGGAGGGCTGGAATGGCAGCCTGCGCGAGACTGAACGCCGAGGTGAGATTGGTGCGAAGGACCAGGTCCCATTCCGCGAGCGGCAGCTGCTCCACCGGCCGCGCGGGAAACGTGATTCCTACGGCGTGCACGACGACGCGCAGCGGTCCGAGCGCTTCCGCCCGCGCCACCATGTCGGCGCAGGCCTTGGGATCGGTCGCGTCCGCCGAGAGGCCCACGACGTCGTGTCCGATGTCGCTTGCGGTCGAGGACGGATCCCGGACATCCGCGATCACCACTCGGTGATCGTGCGCGAGTCGTCGGGCAATGGCGGCGCCGATGTTTCCGACGCGTTCGGGATCGGATGCGCCGGTGACGAGCGCCGATGGCCGCGTGTCTTCGGTCATCGGCTTCTCTGGCTCGCCGTGCGCGTGCCGTGGATGATGCCGACCGTCTGCAGCCCTGCCGCCTCGGCCGGCGCCTCCAGGACCCGGTCCGCGACCGTCGCCATCGTCGCACCCCTCACTCGGATGCTGCGACGATCGCAGGCCTTGAACACGGCGTCGAGCGCGCGCACGAAGTTTCGCGGCACGCGTTCATCGAGATTCGAATAGTCGTTGTCGTTGTGGGTGACGATGTTGATCACCGGGACTGCAGGTGCGCGGGCAGCGATCTGGTCGACGATGTTGCCGGCTATCGCTTCGTAGTCGGCCTCCTGGTAGTCGGGCCGCAGGTCGCGGCAGAAGCGGCGGCCGTTCTTCTCGAGGATCTCGGAAAGGTCGACCGTGAGCGGCATGTCGGCGAAGTCCAGCGTGCCGGCGAGCTGGCGGAACGCGGCGTGGCCGCGATGAGGATCGGCCGGCGCGCCGATCCAGATCGCGCAGAGCTCGCGGTAGAAGCGCTCCGGCGCCGAGATCGAACCGCCGCGAAAGCCGAGCTCCGCGAGCACCGAGTAGGTCATGTCGTTGGCGGAGAAGGTACCGGGCCGGAAGTAGAGCGGCTTTTGTTGCAGCGCCGACTCGTGGATGCGCGTGGCGGCGATCAGGATCTCTCTCTGCTCCGCGGCGGTCATTCCGCCGAAATGTGCCTTCCAGCGACCATCGCCGAATTTCCAGGGATGCAGATGCAGGCCGAGACAGGCGCCGTCCCGAGCAAGATCGTGGAACAGCGCGGGGTGCGCGACGGCGGCCTCGGGATGGATGAAGTAGCTGACGGGAAGTCCCCGATCCCGGTTCAGCCGGTCATAGGCCGCGATCCAACGCGCGCTCGAGGCGTAGTCAGGCGGTCCGCTCGCATCGTCGCGCGTCTCCGTGCGCGCTCGCTCGCAGTCCATGGTCACGACCAGGAGAATTTCGCTTACCGCCACGATTGCATCCCGTCCTCGATCCCTGCGAAGACTTGCGTAGCCGCGTCGCCACCGACAAATATCAGTTTGAGCGAACGGCATTCACGCGGGATATGAGTGGCCATGGCGCTGTCGCACCGGCACATCGAAGCGTTTCGCGCCGTGATCCTCACGGGATCGCTCACGCGCGCTGCCGAGGCGCTGCGCACATCGCAACCGACGATTTCGCGCGTGCTGCAGTCGCTCGGCACCGAGGTCGGGTTCAAGCTATTCCAGCGCCAGGGGCGACGGGTGGTGCCGACGCGCGAGGCGCTCGTGCTCTTCAACGAAGTCGAGAGCAGCTACCAGGGTCTGCAGCGCATCGCCGATGCGGCGCAGAGCATCCGCAAGACCGGTGGCGAGCGGCTGCGCATTGCTGCCGTCACCAGCGTCTGCCTCGGCGTGCTGCCGAAGGCTCTGGCGGCGCTGCGCAGGTCGTTCCCCGACGTCGGCCTCGTCGTCGAGGCCGGGCGCTACGACAGCATCCTGTCCCGCGTGTCGAGCCGGCAATGCGACATCGGACTCGCCCTGGTGCCGGACGGCGAGGTCGAGATCCACGTCGAGCCCTTCGCCGACGTGCAGGCGGTGTGCGTGTTGCCTTCCGATCACGCGCTCGCGGCGAGGTCGGCGGTGACGCCGGAGGATCTCGCTCGTAGCACGCTGATCTTCGTGGGCCAGCATGTGCCGTCACGTAGGCAGGTGGACGACCTGTTCGCGAGCAGCGGCCTTCGTTGCGAGACCCGGCTCGAAGTGCAGTCCGGCGTGATCGCCTGCGCCATGGTCGCGGAGGGCCTCGGCATCGCCGTGCTCGACGCCCTCACCGTCGCTGCTGCGATCGACCCCCGATTGACCGTGCGGCCATTGCGGCCGACGGTGGTGTTCAGGTACAGCGCGATGATGTCGCGCAGCGACGCGGGCGGTCGACTGGTCGGCGCCCTGATCGAGGCGATCCGCACGACGGTGCGCGGCATGGCGGCGACGTCTCCTTTCATTCGCGAGGGGTTGCCGAGGGCGCCGCGTCGACGAAAGCCCGAGGCCATGTCCAGGAGGTCGAGTGCTGGCGTGCGAGCCCAGAAGGCGCGCGGATGACGCCGCGACCACCCAAGCCTTCCGTCCTGGTGTTGCATCGTCTGGGACTCGACGACGTCCTTCGGACGATGGCGACGGTGATCGACGGCACCGGTGACGTGGCTCCCGCCGCGGACCAGCTGCGCGCGATCTCGATCGTGATCACGTCGGGTCAGCGGCGGATGGGCGAAGCGGAGTTCGCGCCCCTGCCCAGTCTCGGACTGATCCACTGCGTCGGCGCGGGCGTCGATCAGATCGACGTGGATGCCGCGGCACGGCGCGGCATCACGATCACGCGCGGTAGCGGCGTCAACGCCGCAACCGTGGCGGACCATGCGATGGCCCTGCTGCTGTCGCTCGTCCGCCGAATCCCCGAACTCGATCGGCGGACGCGACACGATGGCTGGAGCTCGTCCGCTGCGCCGGACGAGATCGCCGACCGCCGCATCGGCATCGTCGGAATGGGGCCGGTGGGGCGAGCGATCGCACAGCGCGCTGCGGCGTTCGGCGCGGCGATCGCGTATACCGCCCGCAGGCCGGCCAGCGACGTGGCGCATGCCTATGTCGAGTCTGCCCTGGCGCTTGCCTCGGAGTCGGACGTTCTTGCGATCGCGTGCCCGGACACCCCGCAGACCTTCCATCTCGTCGATGCGCGGGTCCTCGAGGCGCTGGGACCGACGGGGCTGGTCGTGAATGTCGGGCGCGGCCGGATCGTGGACACCGCCGCTCTGATCGACGCGCTGCGCAGCGGACGGATCGCCGGTGCGGGGCTCGACGTCGTGGAAGGCGAGCCGGCCACGCCGGATGCGCTGCGGGATCTGCCGAACGTGGTGCTGACACCGCATGTCGCGGGCGCGTCACCGTCCTCGTTGCGCCGGATGCGCGAGTTGATGCTGGCGAATGTGCGCGCATTCATCGGCGGGACTGCGCTGTTCGGTGTGGTCACGGGAGCGGCGCCGTGAGCGTGACCATCGAGGTGGTCGCGACCGTCGGCAATGCGTGCGGCGAGTCGCCGGTGTGGGATCCGCGGGAACGCGCCCTTTTCTGGGTCGACGTCTATCGTCCGTCGCTCTGGCGTTACGACGCCGCGACCGGCGGCGTGTCGTCGCGACCGCTTGCGCGGCTGGTCGGTTCGATCGGCCTGAGGGCAAAGGGCGGTTTGATCGCGGCGACCTCCGAGGGTTTCGCCATCCTCGATCCCGAGAGCGGCATCCTGACGGCCGTTCCGCAGCATCGGCCGGACGTGCCTCGGTATCGCTTCAACGATGGAAAGTGCGACCGTGCCGGGCGTTTCTGGGCGGGGACCGTCGATACGCGCGACTACGCGCCGGTCGGCGAACTCTTCCGCATCGACCCGGACGGGTCCACGCATCGCTGCGGCAACGACCTCGTCACGCCCAACGGCATGGCGTTCAGTCCCGACGACCGAACCATGTACCTCGCCGACTCGCGGCGTGAGGTCGTCTACGCCTACGACTTCGACGTGACCGAGGGCGTCGCCGCCAACCGCCGAGTGTTCGCGTCGACGGCTGGCACGCCGGCGCGAGTTGACGGCGCCACGGTCGACTGCGACGGCAACTATTGGTGCGCGCACGTGCGCGACTGGCACGTCGCCTGCTACGGCCCGGCCGGTAATCTGCGCCGGCGGATACGGCTGCCGGTCGAGCATCCGCTGATGTGCATATTCGGCGGCGACGACTACGACGTGCTCTACGTCACCAGCGGCGACTTTCTTCTGAAGGACGAGGCGCGGCGGCGTGCCCAGCCGCTCGCCGGCGCGCTGTTCGCCATCCGCGGCCTCGAGGCCCGAGGTTCGCCCGAGCCGATGTGCCTGGTGTGAGGCATATCGGCCGTGAATGAGTTCCGGAAAAACTGATATTTTCCGGCAAGCGGCGGCGCCGTCATCATCTCGTGCGGGTGCAGGTTCGATGCTGCGTGCGGGACGGCGGACCGTCCCAGCGATCGCGGATTCCGTGGGAGGACGACGATGCTGCTGTCGAAAATGGCTTCCGGCGCGCTCGGCGCGCTGATGCTCGCATCCACCGCGATCGCCGGAGAGATCGTCTGGCCGTCCTACGAATGGGGCGGCCCGCTCAAGGACTACATGAAGGAAGTCTCGGACGGCTTCGTCGCGCGTAATCCGGGCGTGACGGTCAGGCCGACGAACACGAACTTCGCCGGCTTCTTCGACAAGCAGTTCATCGAGGTCACCTCGGGCAATCCACCCGCGATCCTCACCTTCCAGGATCCGCAGATCGGCCGTTACATCGCTGCCAATCTGCTCGAGCCGCTGACGCGCTACTACCGTGCGGCGGGGATCGATCCAAACACCTTCCCGCGCGGGATGCACGCCGCGATCAAGGACGGCGAGGTCTACGGCGTACCGCTGCAGATCAATCCGCGCGCGCTGATCTACAACCAGGCCATGTTCGACGCGGCAAAGGTCAAGGTGCCGACCAACGTCGACGAATTCTACGACGCCCTCAAGGCGCTGCGCGATCCGGCCAAGGGGCAGTTCGGCTTCGCGCTTCTCGGCGCGCCGGTGGCCGCGGACCCGACGGCCTACGAGATCCTCAATGTCGTGCTCGGCTTCGGCGCGGCGTTCATCACCGAGGGCAAGCCGACGGCGAACTCGTCGACGATGCTCGAGGCGATGACCTTCTATAAGCGCATCTACGACGAGGGCCTGATCCCCCGCGGAATCGACTTCATGACGCATCGCGAACTGCTCTACAGCGGCAAGATCGCGATGCTCGCCTCGGCGCCCTTCGCCTTCGTGCGCGCGAAGACGGTCAATCCGGAGACGGCGAAGTCGCTCAAGACGCGCGTCCTGCCGTTCCCCGCCGGCGGCAGGTCCTTCACGATCATGACGCTGTTGTCGGTGCCGAAGTCGCTGCCCAACAAGGACGAGGCCGCGCAGCTGCTGATGGAGTTCCTGACCGACGCGAACCAGCGCCGGCTCGTAGAGAAGTATGCCTCGCTCCCGATCCGGCCCGTTCTGACCGCGGCCGAGATCGCCGAGAAGTATCCCGACTTCGTCGGCTTCATGGAGGCAGGGGCGATGTCGCCTTCGTCCGCGCCACAGGGGGCCGAGCACGTTGCGCCGCAGATCAACGCTGCGATCAAGCGTCACTTCGAGTCCTTCGTCTACGGCAACGTCCAGGTAAGAGTGGCGCTCAATGCCTTGCAAGCGGACCTCGAGAAGCTGGTCGCCACGCCGCGTTGACGGTCGCGGCGGCGCGCCGGCACTTCGGTCCGGCCCCTCGCAGCGCGCGTATCGACGCCGCGGCACGACGCCGCGTGCACGATGAAGGCGGCCGAGGGCGCGGCGCCGGCGCGCGCGACATGGATGCCCTACGCATTCATCGCGCCGACGCTTGCGGTGCTTGCAGCGTTGTACGCCTACCCGATCGTCCAGGCGCTGGTGACGAGCCTGCATCGCGACGGCGCCGGGGCGCTGGTCGGCGAGTTCGTCGGGCTTGGCAATTACGTCCAGGCGTTCGCCGATCCGGCGTTCCTCGCGCTGCTCGCGAATACCGTCGTCTACACCGCGGGCGTCGTGATGATCGTGTGGGTGCTGGGAGTCGGTACCGCGCTCCTATTGTCGCAGGCCTTTCCCGGGCGCTTCCTGGCGCGCGGCGTGGTGATCCTGCCCTGGGCGGTTCCCGCCGTTCCGGTGGTCGTGTCGTGGCAGTGGCTCTTGAACTACGAGTTCGGCCTGTTCAATGCCGGGGCGCAGTCGATCGGCCTCGGCCGCCATGACATGCTCGGCGCCTCGCCCGAGGCGATGATCGCGGTGATCCTGGTGACGAGCTGGAAGCTGTTCCCGCTGGCCGCCGTCATGTTCCTGGCGGCGCTGCAGTCGATCCCGCTCGAGCTCTACGAAGCCGCCGAGATGGACGGTGCTGGCGAGGTGCAGCAGTTCCGGAATGTGACGCTTCCGGGGCTGCGCTCGGTGAGCCTGTTCGTGGTGCTGTTCCTGACCGTCACGATCTTCGGTCGCGCCTTCACGATCATCCTGCTGATGACCGGCGGCGGGCCGGCCGGCGCCACCGAGGTGCTGGCGCTGCACACCTACCACGAGGCGTTCCAGAACTTCCGGATGGGATCGGCCTCGGCCTTCGGCCTGATCGTCCTCACCATCGCCCTCGCCATCACCGCCTTGTATCTGCTGCTGCTGTTTCGGCGGAAGGACGGGACGTGATGCGGCGCGGGGGCTGGCTGCGCAAGGGCGCGCTCGCGGTCGGCATCGTCGCGATCTGCGGCTTCGCGGCATTCCCGATCTACTGGATGGCGGCGGTCGGCTTGTTCCGGCGCGAGGCGCTGTTCGACTACCCGCCGCGTCTCTTCCCGTCGCCGGCGGTGCTCGACAACTACGTCGCCCTGTTCGCCGATCCGCGCTTCATGGTCTGGATCGTCAACAGCCTGAAGATCGCGAGCTGCACGGCGCTCCTGTCGCTGGTCATCGGCGTCTCGGCGGGGTTCGCGCTGTCGCGCTTCAAGTACCGCGGCAAGCAGACCTTCGCGGTGCTGATCCTGTCGACGAAGATGATCCCCACGGTCGTGATCATCGTCCCGCTGTTCAAGGCCTTCGTATTCGCGCGGATGCTCGACAGCCACGCCGCGCTCATCTTCGGCAACGTCGCTTTCACGCTGCCGATCGTGGTCTGGATGATGCGCTCGGTGTTCGAGTCGATCCCGCAGGAGATCGAGGAGGCGGCGCTGATCGACGGCGCGAGCTGGTTCCAGATCTTCACCCGCATCACCGGACCGCTTGCACTTCCGGGCCTCGTCGCCACCGGGATCTACGCCTTCATCGAAGGCTGGGACGAATATCTCCTCGCCCGCACGATCCTCTCCTCGGAGGACAAGTGGCCGGGCTCCGTCGGCATCGCGTCCTTCATCGGCAACTACGGCGTCGACTACACCTCGCTGATGGCCTCGGCCGCGCTGTTCAGCCTGCCGCCGATCATTCTCTTCATGTTCGTGCAGCGTCACTTCGTCTCCGGCCTCAGCGCCGGCGCGGTGAAGGGGTGAC
>JAEULA010000027.1 GCA_016793165.1 Alphaproteobacteria bacterium
CGGCGAACTCGGCGCTGGCCCAGCCGCGCAGCTCCCGCAGGTCGCTCTTGGTCGCGAGCTCGATCGTCAAGGTCTCGGACCACGCCTCCGCGAGGCCGGCCGCCTGAGACGGCGGCATCCCGGCCGCCTCCAGGCGCTTGGCTTTTCTTGAGCGTATCGAAAGCGGCGAGCGTCATCGCGCACGCACGCGGCGGGCCGCGAGGATGCGGAGCGGTCAATGCCCTCCTCGCTTCGACCGACGCCCCGTGTGCCGCAGCTGCGGCAGCGGTTGCCGGCCGTGCCGCGGGCCGATCTCGCGTCAGGCGCCGGCGAGCATCCGCTCGATCGTGCGCTGCACGGCCAGGGCCTCGTCGAAGCTGGCCAGCGTGTGCGACCGGCCCTCGAGAAGGGCCGCGAGCTGGTCGAGCTGACGCAGCCCTGCGGCCGCGCGCAGCGCCTCGACATCGCCCTCGATCGCCGGCGCCCAGTCCGCGCCGTCGCGGCGCTCCAGCGCGTACCAGTCGCGCATGCGGATCGCGCCCTTGCTGCCGACGACCGTCCAGAGGTTCGTGTCGCCGACCGTGCCGCGCACCGCCGCGTCGATTTCGACCGCGATGCCGTTGCCGGTCAGGCGCGCGTGCAGCGCCGTCTCGGCGGCGACGCCGCCGGCGGGATAGCTCGGTCGCGCGGACTCGACCGTCAGCGGCCCGGTGATGCGCTGCGTCGCAAAGACGAAATGCGAGATCACCTCGCGCGTGAAGCCGCCCTCGACGCGCTCGGAGAGCCAGCGCCCGGCCGGCTGCCAATCGCGCGGCCATCGCGCGAAGCTCGCCTCGATCGTGATGCGCTCGATCGGGCCGAGTTCGCCGTTCCTCGCGAGCGCCTCGATGCGCTGGAACGAGGGCGACGAGGCGAAGGAGAAGTTGACCGCGCTCGGCCGGCGCTCGCGGCGGGCGCGCTCGGCCAGGGCTGCGCCCGCCGCATCGTCGTGCGTGAGCGGCTTCTCGCAGAAAACCGCCTTGCCGTGGTCGAAGCCGAGGTGGCTGAGCGCCGGATGGCTCGCCGGCGGCGAGGCGATGTAGAGGCATGCGGTGTCGGCGCGGCGGGCCACCGCGGCCGCATCGGGCGCGACCGTCGCGCCGGGCGCCTCGCGCCGCGCCGCGGCGACGGCGTCGGGCGACGGATCCCACAGCGCCGTGATCCGGAAGCCCGCATGCTGGTTCAGGCGGCCGATCATGCGCCGGCCCATGATGCCGAGGCCGATCAGCCCGATGCCGTGGGTCATCGCGCGCGCCTCAGGCGGTGAGGGCGTCGATCTCGGCCGGCGCGACTCCGACCGTTCGCGCCGCGTCCTTCATCTGCGCGATCGTGTTGTCGTCGAGCGGGACCCCGCGCGCGAGGCGCTCGGCACGGGTCTGGCGCTCCGGCTCGCCCGGCGCCATGACCTGACCGTTCGGGCTCGACGGCCTGCACTTGCGCATCCAGTCGACGAACTGCTGGACCTCGGCGTTCATCGCACCCGCATCGCCGATGCGGGACATGTCGATGATGATCGACATCATGTTGTTGTGGACGGTGCCGAGATTCGGATGGCCGTCGTGGTTGCAGCCGCCGCCCGAAAGGGCGCCCGCGAGCAGGTCGCAGAAGAACGCGAGGCCGTAGCCCTTGTGGTCGCCGAACGGCGACAGCGCGCCGGGCGGCGGGCCGTAGAGGTCGTTGGGGTTCAGCGACGGATTGCCGTTGCCGTCGATGACGCAGCCGGGCGGCAGGTCGACCTGCTTGTTGCGCGCGACCTGCACCTTGCCTTCGGCGACCTTCGACGTCGCGAAGTCGAGGATGATCGGCTCCTTGCCCGCGAGCGGCATGCCGCAGCAGAACGGGTTGGTCGACATGCGGCGCTCGACGCCGCCCCACGGCGCCACGAGGCCGCCGACATGCACGACGTTGACGAAGTGGATCGACGCGCAGCCTTCGGCGGCGCAGGTCTCCGCCCAGTCGCCGATGCGGCCGAGGTGGTGCGCGTGCTTGAGCGCCACCAGCGCCACGCCCGTCCTCCGCGCCTTGGCGATGCCGATCGCCATCGCCTCGCCGCCCAGCACCTGGCCGTAGCCGCCCTGGCCGTCCAGGATCGCGAAGGCGTCGGCCTCGGTGACGACCTTCACGTGCCGGTTGGGGTGGATCTTTCCCTCCTTGAGCCAGCCGATATACGACGTGACGCGCACGACGCCGTGGGAGTCGTGGCCCATCAGGTTGGAGTCCACGAGC
>JAEULA010000076.1 GCA_016793165.1 Alphaproteobacteria bacterium
GGGTACGGCGGCGCCGCCACCGGCGCGGCCGCGATCGGGGGCGGCGCGGTCGTCAGCTGATCGAGATAGGCGAGCAATTCGCAGCCGCCGAGCATCGCGCACGCCGCCGCCACCGTCGTCGCGCGGACGAGGGCGCGGCAGGCCGTCGAGGCGGGCAGGGCTCGCGCGGGGGCCACGAATCAGGCAGACCGAATCATGGTTAAGACGCTAGCCCACTCATCCCCACCGCCGGAAGGACGGCGAGGGCCGCGATCTTTTCGTGACGACGCCCTACTCGAAGAGGAGTCGGAGTTTTTCCGCCTCGGCGGGCGCCATGAACGGCAGCATCGCCCGGCCCGTGTGATTGCCGACCATTCGGCCGCGGCGGAAATACATCCAGTCGACGATGAAGTCGGGCCTGACCTCGATGCGCTGCCCAGCCGCATGCGAACGCACCCGCAGAGGTCGCGTGTCGATCCTGCCGTAGATGCGGCCGTTGCGGCGCTCCAGGCTGGAGATCCACAGGTGTTCGATGCCGTTCTGATCGCCGATCGCGATCTTCAGGGCATAGCCGGTGTCCTGCGGCTCGTTGGCGTCCCAGCGCTCCATGAACTGGGGCAGCGTCCGTCGCGCGACGGCGATCGCCTCGGCGATCGCGGGATGACTCGCCGGATCGCGTGCCGGACCGGCGGCGGTGGCAGGCGCGGCGACGAACGGCAGGGCGCCGGCGAGCGCCGTGGCGAGTGCGGCACGGCGCGTGAGGACACGAGACATCGCCCGCGGTGATAGGCCGGCACGGGTTCAGCAACGGTTAAGCGGCGCGGCGCCGGGGCGATGGGCCGCAGGGCCGGGCGGCGCGGTGCGCGGTTGACCATGCGCGCCGCTTCTCGCCAGTCTGCCCGTGTTCGAATCAGGGATGGCGCGACATGACGACGACGGGAGGAACGGGGCGATCGGCCGGGCGAATCACGGCCGTTCGCTGCATTCTGCTGCGCCTGCCGCTCGAGCGTCCGATCAACGGGCCGTTCGGCCGGCTCGATGCCCGTCCCAACCTGATCGCCGTGGTCGAGACCGATTCCGGGCATCGCGGCATCGGCGAGATCTGGGCGAATTTCCCGCCCTGGGGCCCGCATGATCGCGTCGCCATCCTTCGCGATGCCGTGGCGCCGCTGCTCGTCGGCGAGACGCTCGACGATCCGTCGCGCCTCTATGCATCGATGCATCGCCGTCTGCGGCTGCTCGCCAATCAATGGGGCGCGCCGGGCCCGGTCCACCAGACCGTCGCCGGCGCCGACATCGCGCTGTGGGACGCCTTCGCGCGCGCACAGGGGCGGCCCCTCGCGGCCGTGCTGCGCGCCGACGGCCGCATGCCGCCCCGGCTGCCCGTCTACGCGAGCGGAATCCGCGCCGACGCGGCGGGCACGATCGCCGGCGCGCGCGGGCGCGGCCACCGCCGCTTCAAGCTCCAGACCGCCTTCGATCGCGAGACCAATCGGCGGCTGCTGCGCGAGGGCCGCGCGGCCGCCGGCGACGATCCGCTGATGACGGACGCCAACCAGACCTTCGATGCGGAGAGCTTCGCGGCGCTGCGCGACGACCTCGTCGCCGCGCGCCTGCTCTGGGTCGAGGAGCCGTTTCCCGTCGACGACATCGCCGCCTATCGCGGCTGGCCGCGCGAGCTCGGCCTGCCGCTGGCATTCGGCGAGAACGCGCGCGGGCTTGCGGAGCTCGAACAGGTGATCGCTCTCGGCGCCGACGTGGTGCAGCCGGACATCACGAAGACCGCCGGCATCAGCGAGGGCCTCGCCATCGGCCGGCGCGTCGTGGCGGCTGGGCGCAAGCTCTGCCTGCACATGTACGGCGGCGGGCTCGGCGTGATCGCGAGCGCCCATCTCACCGCGGCGGTCGACGGCGCGCATTGGCTCGAGACTGACGCCAATGCCAATCCGCTCTACGACGAGGTCTTCACGCCGGCGATCCGGATCGAGGACGGCGATCTCGTGATGCCCGAGGGGCCGGGTCTGGGCGTGACGCTACGTGACGACACGGTCCGGCGCTTCGGCGTCGCGACCTGACGGAGGCCGACGCGATGACCGAGAACGAGCTGCGGGACTGGATTTGCCGCCACGGCGAATCCCTCTACGCCAGGGGCCTCGCCCATGGCAGCTCGGGCAATATCAGCGCCCGGCTGGACGACGGCATCCTGATCACCCCGACCAATTCCTGCCTCGGCCGACTCGACCCCGCGCGCATCTCCAAGGTCGCGCATGACGGACGCGTTCTGGCGGGCGATCCGCCGTCGAAGGAGGCCTTCCTGCACCTCGCCATGTACGGCGAGCGCGCCTCGGCACGGGCGATCGTCCATCTCCACTCGACGCACTGCGTCGCCGTCTCGTGCTTGTGCCACGCCGACGTCGACGATGTGCTGCCGCCGATCACGGCCTATTACGTCATGCGTATCCGCAAGCTGCCGCTGATCGAGTACTACGCGCCGGGAGACCGGGCGCTGGCCGAGGCCGTTCGCGCGAAGGCGAAGGCGCACAACGCCGTGCTTCTCGCCAATCACGGGCCGGTCGTCGCCGGCAAGTCGCTCGACGACGCCGTGTACAACGCCGAGGAGCTGGAGGAGACGGCGAAGCTCTTCCTGCTGCTCAATGGCCGTTCGACGCGCTTCCTCGATCGCGCCCAGATCGTCGACCTGGAAGCGCGCTTTCCGAGCTGACCGCCCTCCGACGCTGAAGGTCGCCATGAACCAGGTTCCGACACTCGATCCCGTCCTCGCCGCCGTGCTGGCCGCCGATCTGCGGACGTTCGGGCCACGCGAGCCGCTGTCGCGCGCCAATCTCGAGGCGCAGCGCGCCGACTATCTGCGTCGCCGCATGCCGCGGGCCGCGGGCGGGCCGGCGATGCGCGAAAGCCGCACCGAGACCCTGACCGCCCCGGGGCGGGAGATTCGCGTGCGACTGCATGTACCGGCGGACGCGCCGGCGACCGGCCCCGCGCTGTTCTACTTCAACGGCGGCGGCTGGGTCTGGGGCAGCATCGACAGCCACGACCGCATCATGCGCGAGCTTTCCGGGCGCAGCGGCTGCCGCGTCGTCGGCGTCGACTACCGCAAGGCACCCGAGGCGCCGTTTCCCGCGCCGTTCGAGGACTGCCTCGACGGCGTGCGGGCCGTGCTGGCGCGCGCCGGGTCGTTCGGCATCGATCCGTCGCGCATCGCTTTCGGCGGCGATTCCGCCGGCGGCAATCTCGCGCTCGCCTGCGGCCTCGCTGCCGAGCCCGTTCCTTCGACGCTGCTGCTGCTCTATGGGGCCTTCGACACCGAGCTCGAGACCGGCTCGTATCGCGCCCCGTTCGGCGACGGCTCCTTCGGCCTGTCGCGCGCCGACATGGCGCTGTTCCTCGACTGGTACCTGCCGTCGGCGACGATGCGTCGCGATCCGCGCGCGGCGCCGCTGCACGGGGTTCTCGCGCGCCTGCGCGACGTGTTCATCCTCGGCGCCGGGCTCGATCCGCTGCGCGACGACAGCCGCAACCTCGCCGGCCGGCTTGCGAGCTCGGGCGTCGACCACGAGTTCGTCGAGCTCGCGGGCGCCAATCACGGCTTCCTGCATCTGGTCGGCGACGTGCCGCTCGCCGACGCCGCGATCGACCGCGCGGCGGCGCATCTTCGCCGCGTGCTGGCCGGCTGAGGCCGGCCGCCTCAACCCGGCGTGTTGCGTTCGAGCGCGGCGAGCGCCGTTGCGAAGCCGCTCACGCTGCCCGCGGCATTCCAGAACGGGACGACGAGCCGGGTGATCGCCCGCAACGGGCCGCGACGCGACTCGTTGAACGTGAGCAGCGGAACCTCGCGGATCCGGCAGGCGAGATAGCCCGCCGCATAGAGGATGATGTCGGCCGTGTCGTTCGTGCCGAGCACGGTCGACATCGGGACGCCGAGGATGTCTTCGTCGAAAAGCGCCCGGGCCTGCGCGCCGACATGGGTGTACACGAGCCCGTCGGCGGGATCGGCGGCGAGGCAGACAAGGGCTTCGCGAATGGGGGCGAGGGCGCCGTCGACGTCCGGCGGCCCGATGGCGCCGCGGCGGCGTCCGCCGGCCTCTTCCCACAACGCGAGCAGCGCGCGCATCGGCGGCGTCGGCAACTGGTGCGGCTGCGGGTTCCAGATCAGCTGCGGCTGGGCGGCCTTGGTCGCGGCAAACAGGGCCGCCAGCTCGCGGAGGTCGTCCTCCGCCAACTGAACCGCCAATCTGCTGATCTGGATGTCCAGACCGGCGCCAACCTCAGGTTCCGCCACCACGCCTTCCTACCACTTTTGGATGATTCCAAAAGGAGTAGCGCCGCGACTCGGGCCTTGTACAGACCTGAATTCTTTCAGCCAGTTGGCGCCAGATGACAGGACACGGCGCGCCCGTCCGGCGCCGCCGTCAGGACCGGGGCCTCGCGCCGACAGCGCTCGATCGCCATCGGGCATCGCGGGTTGAAGTGGCAGCCCGGCGGCGGCGCCAACGGCGAAGGGATCTCGCCGCGGATCGGCCTGAAGCTCTCCGCTTCCGCCGCGGAGCGGCGCAGTCGCGGCACGCTCGCCAGCAGCGCCTGCGTGTAGGGATGGCGCGGCCGCGCCAGGATCTCGGCGGTCGGTCCGAGCTCCACGACGCGGCCGAGATACATGATCGCGACGCGGTCGCTGACGTGGCGCACGACGCCGAGGTCGTGGCTGATGAACAGGCAGGTCAGGCCGAGCTCGCGGCGCAGCTCGACGAGCAGGTTCAGGATCTGGGCCTGGATCGAAACGTCGAGCGAGGCGACCGGCTCGTCGCAGACGAGCAGGTCGGGCTGCATGGCGAGCGCGCGGGCGATGGCGATGCGCTGCCGCTGCCCGCCCGAGAACTGATGCGGGTAGCGGCCGGCGAAGCCCGGGTCGAGGCCCACCTGCGTGAGCCAGCGCGCGACATAGCCGTCCGCGTCGCCGCGCTTCACCAGCCCGTGGGCGAGCGGGCCCTCGGCGAGGATGTCGGCGATGCGCATGCGCGGATTGAGCGAGGCGAACGGGTCCTGGAAGATCGTCTGGACCTTGGTCGTGATCTTGCGCGGCCGGCCGGTGGTCGCCATGACGGGCTGCCCGCGCAGTCGCACGCTGCCGTGGTCGGGCGTGTAGATGCCGGCGGCCAGCCGTCCGAGCGTGGACTTGCCGCAGCCGGACTCGCCGACGAGCGCCAAGGTCTCGCGCGGCGCGATCTCGAGGCTGACGTCGTCGACGGCGTGCACCGTCTGGCTCCCGTCGCCGGCGCCGAGCCAGCCGGCGATGCGCTCGCCGAGATTCGGCAGCCGCGTGAACCGCTTCGAGACGGCGTCGAGCCGCAGCATCGGTGTCGTCATGGCGACGCCGCGATCGGGTGGTGGCAGCGCACGCGACGCGCCGGCGCGGCACCGGCGGCGAGCTCGGGCATCGCCGCGCAGGCTTCGCTTGCGCGCGCGCACCGCTCGCGGAAGCTGCAGCCGGCGGGCAGCTTGAGCAGCGAGGGCGTCGTGCCCGGGATCTGCGGCAGCAGCGTGCCGGGCGGCGCGTCGCCCGGCACCGACGAGAGCAGCCCGCTCGTATAGGGATGCAGCGGCGTCGACAGGACGTCGTAGGCGCCGCCGTCCTCGACGATGCGACCCGCGTACATCACCGCGATCCGGTCGGCGAGGCTCGAGACGACGGCGAGGTCGTGGGTGATCCATATCAGCGCCACGCCGGTCTCGCGCGCGAGGCGCCGGACCTCGTACAGGATCTGGCCCTGGATCGACACGTCGAGGGCCGTCGTCGGCTCGTCGGCGATGATCAGATCGGGTCGGTGGAGGAGCGCGATGGCGATCGCCACGCGCTGGCGCATGCCGCCGGAGAGCTGGTGCGGGAAGGCGCGCAGCCGCTCGCGCGCGCTGGGGATCCCCACCAGCGTCAGCAGCTCCTCGGCGCGGGCCAGAGCCGCGGCGCGCGGGACGCGCTCATGCGCGTGCACGGCGAGCGTCATCTGGTCGCCGACGCTCAGCACGGGGTTGAGCGTCATCGTGGGATCCTGGAAGACCATCGCGATGCGCCGGCCGCGCAGCCGGCGCATCGCCTCGCGATCCATGCCGACGAGCTCCTGGCCGTCGAAGCGGATCGAGCCCGAGACGATGCGTCCCGGCGGATCGACGAGCCCGAGGATCGAGAAGCCGGTCACCGTCTTTCCGGATCCGGACTCGCCGACCAGCCCCAGGATCTCGCCGCGCGCGACGGCGAGGCTGACGCCGTCGACGGCCTTGAGCGTGCCGGCACGGGTGAAGAAATGCGTGGCGAGGTCGCGCACCTCGAGGAGCGACTGTCGATCGCTCACCGGCGGAGCCTCGGGTTGAGCTGGTCGCGGAACTGGTCGCCGACCACGTTGATCGCGACGATCAGCACGATGAGGGCGATGCCGGGATAGACGGAGATCCAGGTGCGCCCGCTCATCATGTACTGGAAGCCGTTGGCGATGAGCATGCCCAGCGACGGCTCGGTGGGCGGCAGTCCGAGGCCGAGGAACGACAGCGTCGCCTCGAGGGCGATCGCGTTTGCGATCTGGACCGTGCCGACGACGATCAGCGGCGGAAGGCAGTTGGGCAGCAGGTGGCGCAGCACGACGCTGGCTGCGGACAGCGGCGTGGCGCGCGCCGCCTCGACATAGTCCTTCTGACGCTCGGCAGACGCGGCACCGTAGGCCGTGCGCGCGAAATAGGCGTACTGGGCCGCCACCAGCGCGATGATGAGCGGCACCCGGCCCTGGCCGAGCACGGCGACGAGGACCAGCGCCAGCAGGATTGCCGGGAAGGACAGCTGCAGATCGACGACGCGCATGATCGCCTGTTCGACCCTGCTGGAGGAGATCGAGGAGACGATCCCGAGCGCGGTGCCGATGGCGAGGGAAATGGCCCCCGCGGCGATCCCCATCTGGAGGGAGATGCGCAGCCCGTACAGGATCGCCGAATAGAGATCGCGCCCCTGTGCATCAGTGCCGAGCCAGTGGACATAACCCTCGGAACCGACGTGGCCCGGCGGCCGCCGCGCGTCCATGAGGTTGAGGTTGGCGAGGTCGTAGGGATCCTGAGGCGTGATCAGCGGCGCCGCGAGCGCCGCGGCGATGACCAGCACCACGATCGCCAGCGCCACGACCGCGAACCGGTTCTCCCGGTACTCCTTCCAGAATTCCATCATCAGGCCCGCCCCGCGCGCCGCAGGCGCGGGTCCAGCGCCGCGTAGGTCAGGTCGACGACGAGGTTGATGGTCACGAAGAGGAAGGCGACGAGCACGAGGTAGCCGACCATCACCGGGCGGTCGAGCGAGGTGATGGAATCGATGATCAGCTTGCCGACGCCCGGCCAGGAGAAGATCGTCTCGGTGACGACCGCGAATGCGAGGGTGGAGCCGAACTCGAGACCGAACACGGTGACGAGCGGGATGGAGATCAGCCTCAGCACGTGGCGGCGAAGGATCGTGAACTCCGATATGCCCGCGGCGCGCGCGAACTTGATCATGTCGGTCAGCATGACCTCGCGCGTGCCGGCGCGCGCGAGGCGGATCATCATCGCGAGCTTGAAGAGGCTGAGGTTGATCGCCGGCAGGGCGAGGAACTTAAGGCCCTCGAGCGTGAGGAACGACCAGCCCACGCCGAAGACCTCGATCGTCGGCCCGCGATTGCCGGCGGGCAGCCAGTCGAGATTCACCGCGAAGGTCAGGATGAGGATGAGGCCGATCCAGAACGTCGGCACGGAGAACCCGAGAACCGAGGCCGCCATGACCAGCTTCGAGATCGGCGATTCGGGCCGGTATCCGGCATAGATGCCGAGCGGAATGCCGATGAAGGCGCCGGCGAGCACGGCCGCCAGGGCGAGTTCCAGAGTCGCGGGCAACCTGCTGAGGACCAGGTCGAGGACCGGGATGTTCAGGACGAAGCTGCGGCCCAGGTCCCCCTGCACGAGGCGACCGAGGAACGCGAAGTATTGGATCCACAGCGGCTGATCGAGACCGTAATGCCGGATTGCGGCCTGGCGGATGTCCTGCGTGGCATCCGGCGAGATCAGGACGTCGATCGGGTTCCCTATGGCATAGACGCCGGCGAAGACCAGCGCCGACATCGCGAGCATCACGAGCGTCGCCTGGATCAGGCGCTGTATGACAAAGCCGAGCATCGAACTTTGAGTCTGGACGAATTGACAACGTCTCGCAACATGCAATACGCTGAAAATACACGCTTTTCTTGAGGAGACGCCGCGATGCTCGACATGTGCCGAAGGGTTGCAATCGCGACCGCAGCCATCAGCCTTCTTGCGAGCGCCGCGCCGGCGCAAACCCTGACCATGGGAGTCGTGGCGGGTCCCGAAAGCATCGATCCGCATTTCACGGCGACCGGGACGCATTCCGAGGCGCTCAAGCATGTCTTCGACTCGCTGACGCAGCTCGGCGATCGCCTTCAGATCGAGCCCGGCCTCGCGGAATCCTGGCGCGTCGTCGACGCCACGACGTGGGAGTTCAAGCTCCGCAGGGGCGTGAAGTTCCACGACGGCTCGGACATGACCGCCGAGGACGTCGCGGCTTCCATCCGGCGCATGCAGCAGCTTTCGGGCCCCAATCCGACGAAGATCTACGTCCGCCGCGTGCAGGACATGAAGATCGTCGATCCGCACACGATCCAGATCGTCACCGACGGCCCGGCGCCGACGCTCCCGAACGACTTCATCCGCGTCTTCGTCACCTCGGCCCGCGCCACCGCCGGGCTCACCCCGGAGAATTCGAACGAGGCGTTCAATTCCGGGAAGGCGGCGATCGGCACGGGGCCGTACAAGTTCGGATCCTGGACGCCGCGCGAGCAGTTCACTGTCGATCGCAACGACAACTACTGGGGCGGCAAGCCGGCCTGGGCCAAGGTCGTGCGCCGCGAGATCGCGAACCCGGCGGCGCGCGTCGCCCAGCTCAAGACCGGTCAGCTGGACATGATCGTCCGCGTTCCCGCGGCCGACGTGCCCACGCTCGAGCGCGACAACACGATCACCGTGACCAAGGCCGAGACGGTCTACGTCTTCAATCTCGCCCTCGATCAACGCGAGCCGACCCCGCAGGTGACCGCCCGCGACGGCTCGAAGCTCGCCTCCAATCCCTATCGCGACGCGCGCGTGCGCGAAGCGATCGACCTCGCCATCGACCGGCGCGCGCTGGCCGAGATCGCGATGGAAGGCCTCGGAACGCCAGCCAGCCAGATGGTGACCAAGGGCATCTTCGGCTTCAATCCGGCGCTCGCCGTACCGACGCCGAACCTGAACCGCGCGCGCCAGCTGCTCGCCGAGGCCGGCTTCCCCAACGGCTTCAAGATGGTGCTCAACTTCACCAACAACCGCCTGCCGGGCGACGCGGGCGTCGGCGCGGCGCTCACCCAGATGCTCGCGCGCATCGGCCTCGACGTGCAGGCCGCGGGCCAGCCCGCCGCCGTCATCTTCCCGGCACGGCAGCGCGGCGAACTATCCAACATCATGGCGGGATGGGGCACGCTGACCGGCGAGGCGAACTACTACTACTCGGCCAATGCGCATACGAACAACGCGACGCTCCGCCTCGGCGCGTTCAACTGGACCGGCTATTCGGATGCCGAGATCGACAAGCTGGTCCAGGACGCCAACGTCGAACTCGACGACAAGAAGCGCGAGGCCGTGCTCCAGCGCATCGGCGCGCTGTGGAACGAGAAGCGCGTGGTGATCCCGCTGGCGGCGGTCGGCTCGGCCTGGGCGGTGCGCAAGGACCGCGTCACGCTGCGCGTCGGCCGCAGCGACGAGGAGACCTACGCCTGGGACGTCAGCCCGGTCGCGCGCTGACGGCGGACGCATCCGGCACCATCGCCCGCGCCCCGCGCTGTCTTGCGCGGGGCGCGGATCATTTCAGGTCTTTGACGGCGAACCCTTCCGCGGCTGAGGCGTTGCGGGGTCGCGGGGAGAGAAGTAGAGGTCCATGCGCATCGTCGACATGAACTGGATGCAGGTCGAGACGTACCTGAAGGGCGACGATCGCTGCGTGGTGCCGATCGGCTCCGTCGAGCAGCACGGCTATCTCAGCCTCGGCGTCGACATGATCCTGGCCGAGCGCGTCAGCATCGAGGCGGCCGAGCCGCTCGGCGTCCCGGTCTTTCCGGTGCTGAGCTACGGCATCACGCCCTACTACAAGGACTTCCCGGGCACCGTCTGCCTGCGCCAGGAGACGGCGACGGCGATGATGCGCGACGTGCTGGACTCGATCCGGCGCGCGGGGTTTCGGCGCGTGCTGATCGTCAACGGGCACGGCGGCAACAATCCCGTCGGCGCCTTCGCGCAGGAGTGGATGTCGACCAATCCCGGCGCCTGCGTGCGGTTCCACAATTGGTACAACGCGCCGAAGACCTGGGCGAAGGTGAAGGCCATCGATCCGATCGCGAGCCACGCGTCGTGGATGGAGAACTTCCCGTGGACCCGGCTGCCCAACGTGGCGATGCCGCAGGAGCGCAAGAAGATGATCGACCTCGACATGATGCGCATGATGAACCCGGCGCAAGTGCGCGGGTTCATCGGCGACGGCAACTACGGCGGCTACTATCAGCGTCCCGACGAGGAGATGCTGGCGATCTGGTCGGTCGCGGTCGACGAGACCCGCGGTCTGATCGAGGGGCCGTGGCCGCAATGAGCGATCCGATCCTGATCTGGGGCGCCGGCGCGATCGGCGGCACCTTGGGCGCGGCCTGGGTGCGCGCCGGCCTCGACGTCGTGCTCGTCGACAACGTCCCCGAGCACGTCGCGGCGATGCGCGCGCGCGGCCTCGCGATCGAGGGCCCGGTCGAGCAGTTCGCGACCCCGCCGCTCAAGGCCTTCCTGCCGCAGGACCTCCGCGGCAGCTTCGGGCGCATCGTCCTCGCGGTGAAGGCGCACCACACCGAGGCGGCGGCGACGGCGCTGGCGCCGCATCTCGCGCCGGACGGCTTCGTGCTCTCGGCGCAGAACGGCCTCAACGAGCTGACGATCGCGCGCATCGTCGGTGCCGAGCGCACGATGGGCTGTTTCGTCAACTACGGCGCCGACTGGCTCGCGCCCGGGCGGATCATGCGCGGCAACCGCGGCGCCGTCGTCGTCGGCGAGATCGACGGGTCGGTGCGCGCGCGCACGCGCGCGATGCACGAGACGCTCAAGCTGTTCGAGCCGGACGCCGTGCTGACCACGAACATCTGGGGCTATCTCTGGGGCAAGCTCGGCTACGGCGCGCTGCTGTTCGGCACCGCGCTGACCAACGAATCCATCGCCGATGCGCTGGCCAGCCCGCGCCACTTCGATCTCTGGAAGCGGCTCGGCGGCGAGGTGATGGCCGTGGCGCGCGCCAAGGGCGTCGCCTGCGAGGGTTTCAACGGGTTCGACCCCGCGGCCTTCGCCGCAGGCGACGTGGCGGCGATCCGGCGCGCGATCGAAGTCATGGTCGGCTTCAACCGCGGCTCGGCGAAGTCGCATTCGGGGATCTGGCGCGATCTCGCGGTGCGCAAGCGCCGGACCGAGGTCGACGCCCAGATCGCGATCATCGCCGAGATCGGCCGCGAGGTCGGCGTCGACACGCCGCTCGTCCGCCGCCTGGTGGCGCTGATCCACGACATCGAGGAGGGGCGCCGGCCGCTGGCCTGGGAGACGCTCGACGCGCTGGCCGCGGAAATACGCTGAATCGGGGGGATCGGAGATGATCATCGACTTCAAGGGCCGCACCGTCGTCGTCACGGGCGCGGATCACGGCCTCGGGCGCGCGATCGCCCGCACCTTCGCCGATCTCGGGGCCGCGACCTGGATCTGCGGCATCGACGCGGCGAAGCTCGCCGAGACCGCCGGCGGCCGCATGCAGCATCGCGTCGTCGACGTCGGCGATCGCGACGCCGTGCAACGCTTCATCGCCGAGGTCGGGGCCGTCGACATCCTCGTCAACAATGCGGGCGGCGTCGCCGGCCAGGTGAACCAGCCGATCGAGAACGTGATGCCGGCGCAGTGGCAGGCGATCATCAACGTCAACGCCGTCGGCACCTTCAACATGTGCCAGGCCGTGGCGCCGGGCATGAAGGCGCGCAAGGCCGGCCGCATCGTCAACATCTCCTCGGGCGCGGGCCTGCGCCCGAGCCTCACCGGCATCCAGGCCTACACCATGGCGAAGCACGCCGTGGTCGGGCTCACCAAGCAGCTCGCCCTCGAACTCGGGCCGCACGGGATCACGGTCAACAGCGTCGCGCCGGGCTTCGTGCGCTCGAACCCGTCGACCGAGAAGCAGTGGGA
>JAEULA010000040.1 GCA_016793165.1 Alphaproteobacteria bacterium
CACCAACGGCTCGTAGATGTGCTGCGCGTAGGCCATGTTGGTCGACAGGTAGAGGAAGTGCGGATCGATCGACGGGTCGAACCGCGCGCCGACGGTGAGGTCGGCCGCACGCGCCGTCATCGACAGGACCAGCGCGGCCGCGGCCGCAAGCAACATCTTCTTCATCGTCCGCTCCCCCGAGTGCATCGACGGCGACGCCACGCAGCGCTCGGCGCCGCGTCGTCGCGTCGACCGTCGCGTTGGCGACGGCGTCGCATGCGTCTACTCTCGCACCGCGGCCGCTGGGGCGGAAGTGTACATCGGGGACGGGGAGCGCGCAGATGACGGACAGCAGCGTGGGTGCGAAGGCCTGGCGGACGAGCCCGGCGGCCTATCTGGCCGCGCGCGAGAAGCACGCCGATGCCGGTATGGAGCGCCGATCGCTCTACGTCGCGATGCGCGACGGCGTGCGCCTCGCGCTCGACGTGCATCTGCCGGCGGGCGGCGGCCGACGCTGGCCGACGGTGCTGCTGTTCACGCCGTACTACCGCCGCTTTCGTCTCAAGGACGGCGCGCCCGCGAGCATCGAGGCGAGCCCGAGCTACGCCGTGTACCGAGACTTCTTCGTGCCCTACGGCTACGCGGTGGTGATCGTCGACGTGCGCGGCACCGGTGCCTCGTTCGGTGCGCGCGAGGGCTTCCGCTCGCCGACCGAGCGCCTCGACTACCACGACGTCGTCGATTGGATCGCGCGCCAGCCCTGGAGCGACGGCAATGTCGGCATCACTGGCATCTCCTATGTCGGTGCGGCCGCCGACTTCGCCGCCTCGACCGGCCATCCCGCGATCAAGGCGGTGATGCCGACCTTCTCGGTCTGGGACACCTGGGGCGACATGTTCTATCCGGGCGGTCTGCTCTTCATCGGCATGATCGGCGGCTACGGCCGCATGATCGAGGCGCTCGATCTCGATCGCCGTGACGTGTTGCAGGAGTTTCCCTATTTCGCGGGCCCGCACTATGCCGGGCCCGCGCCGGTCGACGACGATCCCGAGGGACGCGCCGTAAGGCAGGCGATCGCCGAGCACGCCGCCAATTTCGACACGACGGCGTTCGTGACCCAACTCGACGCGCGCGACAAGGCGCTGGCGCACGATCCCGCGTTCCGCGCGACGACCGTCGCGCCGCGCAGCTATGTCGACGGAATCCGCGCCGACATGCCGCATTACGGCGTTTCGGGCTGGATGGACGGCGCCGCCTACACCAACGGCTGCGTCGGCCGCTTCAATGCGCTGCCATGCCGCGACAAGCGGCTCCTGCTCGGTCCCTGGGACCACGGCGCGCGCACGAATGTGAGCCCCGACCGCGACGGACCGCGGCCATTCTTCGAGATGCATGCCGAGATCCTGCGCTTCTTCGACCAGCACGTTGCCGGGCGCGAGACCGGTCTCGGCGCCGAGAGCCCGGTCCACTACTTCACGATGGTCGAGGAGCGCTGGAAGGCGGCCGATGCCTGGCCGCCGGCCGGGTTCGCACCGCGGCGGCTGCATCTTGCGGCAGGCGGCGCGTTGTCGGCACACGCGCCGATCGAGCCGGGCGCCGACCGCTATCGCACCGACCACGGCATCGGCACCGGCCGCAACACGCGCTACGAACGCATCGCCGGGCAGCCGGTGGAGGCCTATTATGAGGACTGGAGCGGCCGCGACGCGCGGATGGCGACCTGGACCGGCGATCCGCTTGCCGAGGCGACGGAGATGACGGGCCACGCGGTCGCCGAACTCTGGCTCGCGTCCGAGGCGAAGGACGCGGCGATCATCGTCTATCTCGAGGACGTCGCGCCCGACGGCGGCACGCGCTACGTGACCGAGGGAATGCTCCGCGCGCTCTACCGCGGTACCGCGCCGGCGCCGGGCGACTACCCGCATGCGGGACCCTGGCACCCAAGCGGGGTCGGCGATGCGCAGCCGCTGGTTCCGGGCGAGGCCGCGCTCCTGCAGATCCAGCTCATGCCGACCTCGTGGCTCTTCCGCGCCGGGCACCGCATCCGCGTCGCCATTGCTGCCGCCGACCGCGACCATCTCGCGCGTGTGCCCTGGGGCGGATCGCCGGAACTGACGATCCTTCGTGGCCCCGGCCTCGCCTCTTCGGTCGTCCTGCCGCTGGCGGAGCGACGCAGGTGACGCGGCGCACGCGGCGCCGCATGTCGCCGGCGCCGCCGACGGCGCGCCGCGATGTCTGAGACCGGGTTGCGCGGCAGGGTGTCGCCGCGCGCGCGTGACGACCGGTGACCGACACCGGCCCGCCCGCGGCGCCGCGATCGCGACCGCTGAAGGGGGTGCTGCTCGTCGTGTTGGCGACACTGGGCTTCGCGATGACCGACGCCCTGACGAAGCTGCTGACCGTGAGTCACCCGGTGCCGGTCGTCATCGCGGTCCGCTACCTGGCGACCCTCGGCCTGCTGTCGCTGGTCCTCGGTCCGCGTGTCGGTACCCGCCTGTGGCGGACCGACCGGCCATGGCTCGTGATGCTTCGCGGCCTCTTCCTTGCGCTCGCGGTGCTGTCGATGGGATTGGCGTTGCGGCGAATGCCGGTGGGCGAGGCGGTCGCGATCGGCTATCTCGCGCCGTTCCTCGTGATGCTGCTGGCAATCCCGCTGCTCGGCGAGCGCATCGCGGCGACCGGATGGATCTGCGCGGCGACCGGCTTCCTCGGCGTCCTCCTCATCGCACGCCCGGGCGGCGGCCTCGATCCGACGGGCGTGGCCTATGCCTTCGCGAACGCGGGATGCTCGGCGGCCTACCACCTCCTGACGCGACACCTGTCGAAGTCGGAGAGCACGATCGCGCTGCTCTACCATTCCGCCCTGGTCGGCAGCGTCGTCTTCTGCGCGCTGGCCGCGGGGTCTATCGGCGAGATCGCGCTCGGCGCGGGTGACCTCGCCATGATGGGGCTGCTGGGCGTGATCGCGACACTCGGCCATTACTTCTTCACCGCAGCCTATCGCGAGGCGCCCGCCTCGCTTCTCGCACCGGTCAACTACCTCCATCTGTTCTGGGCCGGCGGTTTCGGCTGGCTGCTCTTCGCGCATGTGCCCGATCGCTGGAGCCTCGCCGGGATCGCGCTGGTCTGCGCGTCCGGCGCGGTCATCGCGATCCGGGCACGCGGTGCAAACCGGGGCCGATGACCGGCGCCGAGCGGCCGGTCGACGGGTCGTGCGCTACGCCGCCGAGGACTCGGCGCCGATGAGGTCCGCGGCCTTCTCGCCGATCATCACCGCGGGCGCGTTGGTGTTGCCGGACGGCATCGTCGGCATGATCGAGGCGTCGGCGATGCGCAGGCCCTGCAGGCCGTGCACCTTCAGCGTCGCATCGACGACCGAGTCCGGGCCCGGTCCCATGCGGCATGTGCCGATCGGGTGGTACGTCGTCTCGGAGGTGCGCCGCATCCAATCGATCAGCTCGTCGTCCCGCTCGACCTGGCGGCCCGGCTGGAACTCGTCGCCGCGATAGGTATCCATCGCCGGCGACTCGATGATCCGCCGCGCGATGCGGATGCCGTCGACGATGGTGCGGCGGTCGATCTCGTCGGAGAGGAAATTGAAGCGGATCGCCGGCGGCTCGCGCGGATCCGCGGAGCGGATATGCACCGAGCCCAGGCTTTCCGGCCGCAGCTGGTACACGGCGGTCGTCATGCTGGGGAAGGTCTGCAGCTTGCGCCGCTTCGGATCCTTCACCGAATACGGCACGAAGTGGATCTGGATGTCGGGCGTCGCGAGCTCGGGCCTGGTCTTGAAGAAGCCGAGCAGCGGCGCGGAGGGCAGGCTGAGGAAGCCGCTGCCCGATGCGAGGTACCTGGCGATCTCGCGCATCAGGCCGAGGCCGCGGGCGCGATCGTTGTAGGAGACGCCGGGCACCTTGATCCGCCAGATGAGCCGGGCGGCGATGTGGTCGCGCAGGTTGCGGCCGACCGCCGGCAACGCATGCCGCACCGCGACACCCTGCGCGCGCAGGACGTCCGGATCGCCGATGCCCGACAGCTCGAGGATCTGCGGGGTGCAGATGGCGCCGGCGCAAAGGATCACCTCGCGCGCCCGCACCTCGACCACGCCTCCGCCGGACTCGTACGCGACGCCGACGCAGCGCGTGCCTTCGAGGAGGACGCGGTGGGTGAGGGCCTCGGTGACGACGCGCAGGTTCGGGCGTCGCATCGCCTCGTCGAGGTAGCAGACCGCCGTGCTCATCCTTCGGCCGCGCGCGATCGTCGCCTGCGTTCGTCCGATGCCTTCCTGGTCGAGGCCGTTGTAGTCGGGATTGCGCCGCTGGCCGGCCTGCTCGGCCGCGGCAACGATCGCGTCGTAGAGGGGATTGCGGTCGGCGACCTCGGTCACATGCAGCGGGCCGCCGCGCCCGCGCACCGCCGGATCGCCCTGCGCGAAGGCCTCCATGCGGCGGAACACCGGCAGGACGTCGTCCCAGCTCCAGCCGCGATTGCCGAACTGCGCCCAGGTGTCGAAGTCCAGCGGCTGACCGCGCACGTAGACGAGGCCGTTGATGGCGCTCGATCCGCCGAGGAGCTTGCCGCGCGGCACGGGGATCTCGCGATTGGCCGTGCCGGGCTCGGGCGTCGACCGGAAGCGCCAGTTCGCCGTGGGCTCGTCGATCAGCAGTCCGTAGGAGACGGGCAGGCGCGAGTAGGGGTGGCTCGGTCGGCCGGCCTCGAGCAGCAGCACGCGGCGACGCCCATCCGCGGTCAGGCGATGCGCGAGCACCGCCCCCGCCGAGCCCGCGCCGACGATGATCGTGTCGACCTGTTCCATGTCTCTGCGTTCCCCCGAGCATCGCGACCGTGCGTCGCGACGAATCCCCCGCCGGACCATAACGCGTCGCCGGTCCCGCGCCAGCGGCGCGTGGCCGCACGGCGAGCGCGTCTCAGGACGTCGGGATGATGGCGTCGGCCGTGGCGAGCGGGCCCGAGAGGGCAAGAGGCCAATGCGCCGTCGTGACGACCAGGCGGTCCTCGCCGCGGTCGATGACGAGGCGACCACCCATCGCGGCCACGTGCCGCGCGGCGAGCGCGAGCGCCGCATGGTTCGGCGCGATCGCTTCGCCTGCCGTCGATGCGGCGCCGACGCCGGGGTCGCTGCCGGGGCGGTGGTCCGGCACGTCGATCGCCAGCTGCGCCTCGCCGGCGTCGTCGTTGACCCGCACGACGATGCGCAGGACGTCGCCGGCACGGCATGCGCGCAACGCCTCCTCGATCAGCGTCGTCACGACGCCGTCGATCAGGCGCGCCGTGCCCAGCACGGGGGCGGTGGTGAGGGCCTCGTAGGAAAGGCTGAGCCCCCGGCCGGTGCTCTCGGCGTGGAAGTCGAACACGATGTCGGCGACGTGCTTGCGCAGGTCGACGACGTCGCGCCGCGGATGGGCGAGGTCGGCGCAATAGCCGTCGAGGGCGTCGGATTCGTCGAGCCGGCGCCGCAGTCGCGCCAGGGCGCGATCGGCGGCGTCGATCGCGGTGCCGGCGCGGGAGTCGCCGGCGGCGAAGCCCGTCCGCAGCGATTCCAGCGCGGCGTCGAGCGAGGCGAGCGGCGCACGGGCGTCGCTGAGGCTCGCTTGCGCGGCCTCGCGGAGCCGCGCGAGCGCGGGATCGATCGCGGCGGGTGCCGTGGGCGCGGGATCGGCGGTCGGGGGGGCTCCGGGAGGTGCCGCGAGATCGGGCTCGCTGCGTCGCACCGAGAGCATTGGACCGCGCTGGGCCAACCGTACCGCGCGCCACAGCACGAGCAGCGCGCCGAGCACGACGGCGACGAGCGCGCCGAGGATCATCGCGCCCCGTCGCGCCTCGGGCGTCTGCCAGTAAGGTCGGCCGATCGAACTGGCGATCAGCGGCGCGGCGGTCCAGCCGACCAGGATCGTCCAGCAATAGCCGCCGGCGGGAACGAGGGTCGCCGCGGCGAGGATCTCGGGCGTGCCGAGATGCGCCTCGAGGCGCTCCGCAAGGCGCGCACTGCCCGCGCAGCGGGTCCGGTCGAGGCCGGCGCTCTCGCTGGCCTCGAGCTTCGCGCGGATCGCCGCGAAGTCGCCGTCGGTGACGCTGGGATGCGCCGCGACGAGATAGGCCGGATCGCCGCGCTCGGGCCGGGCGCCGCGGATGACGCGCAGCGTCCGCCCGTGGCCGGCCATCTCCCGGGTCGCCACGTCGATGGCCCCGACCGTCCGCAGGTCGTCGCGCATCAGCAGCGGGGTCAGCGACGACGCGATGAGTCGCGCCTCGTCCTGGGCGGCGCCGAGGATGGCGAGGTTGAGATCGTCGTCGGCGCGGCGGAGCGTCTCGTAGAGCAGCGCCATCGCCCCGACGCAGGCCGCGAGAACGACGATGAAAAGCGGCCAGACGCGCCGGCGTCCCGATCCGGACCCCGCGGCGACCGTCACGGTGGACTGCGTCACGTCAGGATCGCCTCGGCTGGCTGTCGGCTGCGATGCGGCCGAGGCAGGCGGCGGCGCTCGGCGGTTCGCTGCCACGCGGCGTGATCTCGTAGGCGAAGACTCGCCGCTCGCCCGACGTCACTTCGGGCAGCATCAGGAAGCTCGCGTGGCAATCGGGCCGGTCGTAGATCCAGCTCACGCCGGACGCGATGCGCTCCTGGCGCTGCGGCTTGCCCAGCGTCTGTTCGAGCTGCGCCTCGTTGCGGCCGACGAGACCGGCGGGGTCGATGTCGGGACGTACCGGCGGCCGCAACGGCGCGTCGCCGCCGCTGCCGCCCTGCATTGCCGGCTGCGGCGCGCGCGGCGGCGGCGGCGAGGCCGACGGCGTCGGCGGCGGGGCCGGTGCCGGCACGGGCGGCGCAGGCTCGCTGGTCACGGGAATGCGCGGACGAGCCGCCGCGGGGGG